>NZ_FUWH01000003.1:0-292897 GCF_900167075.1 Sediminibacterium ginsengisoli
TAATCCAGTTGTGGGTACAGGTGCATGGACGCAGGTGTCTGGACCAACTACTGCTTCCTTCAACAATGCTGCTCAATACAATACAACTGTTACAGGACTGTCTTCCGGAACTTATCAGTTCAGGTGGACCATCAGCAACAGTCCTTGTGCCAGTTCAAACGATGTGGTTACGGTGAGCATCGATCCGGCTACTGTACCGGGAACACTCTCTTCTAACAACACCGTTTGTGCAACTTCAAACAATGGAACTATTAATCTTTCAGGTTATACAGGCACAATCGTAAGATGGGAATCTTCAACCGACAATGGCAACACCTGGAATACTATCGCAAACACAACTGCAGCTCACACTTACAATAACCTGAACACAACTACCCAGTTCAGGGCCTTTGTGAAAAGCGGCGTTTGTGCAGAAGCTGCTTCCAATATCGTAACCATCACAGTTGACCAGCCTGTTATCCCCGGAACCTTAACCGGCGATAATACGATCTGTGCCGGAACAAACTCGGGCAGCATCAGCCTGTCGGCCAGCAGTGGCAATGTATCACATTGGGAATATTCAACCAATAACGGCAGCAGCTGGAACATCATTGCCAACACCGGCCTATCACTTACTTACCAGAATCTTTCCACAACAACACTTTACAGGGCTTTGATCGTAAACGGAACCTGTGCATCTGTTTATACAAACATTGTAATGATCAACGTTGCGCAACCCGTTACAACTGCCAATGCGGGCCCGGCACAGGTTATCTGTGGCTCTTCTTCTGTTATGCTCGCCGCCAACCAACCAGCTTCAGGAACCGGCACGTGGATATCACTGTTAGGTCCGTCTGCTGTTTCATTCAATAATAATACACTTGCGAATGCAACAGTATCCGGACTGATCCCTGGTCAATACCAGCTGGCCTGGATCGTTTCAAATGGCGTTTGCCCTTCTTCTATCAGCAGCACAGTCATCACCATTGATGCGGCAACTGTGGGCGGGACCGTTGCAGGAAGCACTACCGTTTGTGAAGGTGCTTCAGGTTCAGTTTCTCTCTCTGGCTATACGGGCAATGTTACTGCATGGCAAACATCAACCGATCTGGGACAGACATGGAATACCATTTCAAACAATACATCCGTATTTACTTACACCAACATCACAACAACAACACAGTTCAGGGCCATTGTGCAAAACGGCAGCTGTAACATCGCTTATTCAGGAATCGCTGCCATTACTGTAAACAGCAAACCTGACGCCGGCACTCTGGCTGCCGGCAATACAGTATGTGTAACCGGCAACCAGGGTAAGCTGCAGCTCTCTGGTTATAACGGAATCATCAGCCACTGGGAATCTTCAACGGATAATGGCAATTCCTGGTCTGCGATTCAGCATACAGTTTCTGAATACCAGTTCAATAATCTGACCAATACAACGCAATACCGCGTACAGGTTCAGAATGGAGTTTGTGCACCTGCTTATTCAAATCCTGTTACCATTGCAACGGATGCAGCAACAGTAAGCGGTACGCTTAAAGGAGACGCTGCTGTTTGTGCCGGCAAAAACAATGGCAACATCACACTCTCAGGTAATACCGGCGCTGTGATGCACTGGGAAGTTTCTGAAAACAATGGCGCAACCTGGCGTGTGCTGAATCTTCAGAGTAATGTTTATGCTTATTCAGATCTTTCTGTGACATCCGTATTCAGAGCCCTTGTTCAGAATGGCGTATGTGCTGCGGCTTATTCAAATCCTGTTACCATTACTGTTTCCCAGGTTCCTACACAGGCAAATGCAGGTGCTGATCAGCTGTTTTGTAATGGCACACAGACTGCGCAGCTGATAGCCAATATCCCTGCGGACGGAAACGGAAGATGGTCAATGATCTCCGGTCCTGCGAATGCCTTTATTGTAAACAGGAACCTGTCTGCAACAACTGTTAACGGCCTCAGGGCAGGCACTTACCAGTTTGCATGGACCATCAGCAACGGCAGCTGTGTCGCATCCGTTGATACTGTAAAGATCACGGTGGATACCATCCGTGCCGGCTTCAAACTCACCAGCATTTTCGATTGCGGAAAAACAACATTTAACTTTGCCGATACCACGCAAACCGTATCACGTATCGCATCCTGGAAATGGTCGCTCACTCCGGGTGATACCGTTACTACAAAGAATCACAACGTTTCCTTTACACAGCCAGGCGATCATTCTGTAAGCCTTACAACAACCAGCATCAACGGCTGCAGCAATACCATCAAGGCCGACTTTAAAGTGGACATCTATGAATTCCCTAAAGTAGATATCAATATGATCGGCGATGCATGTAAGGATCAGCTGCTGCAGTTAACGCCTTCTGTTAATTCAAAAGATTCGATCGCCTATATGCTGTGGAAGCTGGGCAACGGTGTAAATGCGAACGACATGGTGGTGAATGCCCAATACACAAGTGAAGGAAGTTACACGGTAAGACTGATCGTTTCAACCATTAACAATTGTTTCGATTCAGCTTACAAAAGCATCAATATTCACCCTACGCCATCCATTACCATCAGCAAAGACCAGCAGATCTGTAAGGGCGATACCGTTCGTTTAACGGCAAGCGGTGCTGTTAATTATATCTGGATGGATCAGAACAACAATGTCGTATGTAACGGTTGCAGCGAAACATCTATTAAACCAGCACTCAGCGGGCAATACAAAGTGGTTGGATATAACCAGTTCGGCTGCAGTGAAGTAAAAACGACCAGCGTTCGTGTGATACAGCCTTTCCGTATGAATGCAATTCAGGGCGATACGATCTGTGTTGGACAGAGCCGGCGTCTTTCCGCAACAGGCGCATCCAATTACAAATGGTATCCGGAAACAGGTCTCAGCAATACCACCATTGCTACGCCGGTTGCACAGCCGCTCGAAACCACCACTTATAAGGTTATCGGAAAAGACAATTACAACTGCTTCACCGATACAGCCGAAGTGAAGATCGTGGTTGGCAGGCCTACACCGTTCAGCCTTGGTAAGGACACAATCGTTACAGCCGGAAATAATTACCAGCTGAAGATCCTGTCCGGCGCAAAGGATATCGTGAAATGGCGCTGGAGCGGTTCCCCGGCCATCACTTGCCCTACCTGCCCCGAACCGCAGATCCGCGTTTCAGAAGATGCATGTATTACCTGTACCGCTATCAACATATATGGCTGCGCAAGTACGGATACCGTTTGTATCAAAACATTCTGTCCTGCCACAGAACTCTTTGTTCCCAATGCCTTCTCTCCGGACGGCGATGGTATCAATGACCTGCTGATCGTTCAGGGTAAAGGTATCAAGATGATCAGGAGCTTCAGGATTTTCAACCGTTGGGGACAAGTCGTTTTTGAAAAGAGTAATTTCTTACCGGGCGATGCGGCCAGTGCCTGGGATGGAAAGATCATGGGCCGTCCGGCTAACGCCGATGTATTTGTATATGTATGTGAGGTGATCTGTGAAAAAGGTCTGCCTTCCATTTTTAAAGGAAACGTAACTATTTTGAAATGATAAAGAACTTTACCCGCAACCTGCTTTTTACTGCACTGATCCTGCTGCCCGCTGCAGTGACCAACGCACAGGATTTCAGTTTCTCGCAGTTCTATGAACAACCATTGCTGCGCAACCCCGCGCTGGCCGGTATTTTTACAGGCGATCTCCGCGTGTCGATGGCTTACCGCGATCAGTGGGGGAGTGTAACCGTTCCTTTCCGTACCACATCGCTTAGTATCGAACACAAAATACCTGTGGGTTCAGGAAATGACGTACTGACCATCGGTTCTCAGATGAGTCTCGACGGCGCAGGTGATCTGCGGCTCAAAAGAACAATGATCCAGCCTGCGATCAATTTTCATAAATCGCTGAGTGATGACAAAGACACTTATTTATCCTTTGCATTTATGGGCGGGCCTGTAAACAGCCAGTTCGATGCCACACAACTGAAAATGGGTGATCAGTACCAGGGTGGTTCTCTCTCGGGCACAACTGCACAACCGATCAGGTCTACCGGTTATTCTTACTGGGATCTCACTGCAGGCGTAAGTTTCAGCAGCACGCTCGGCGATAAGACCAACTTCTATGTGGGCGCGGCACTTGCGCATGTAACCAAACCGGTGATCAAATCCGTAACAGGCAGCAGCACGAATGATGTACTCGCACCAAGGCTTTCACTCAATGTGGGCATCAACGCGCCATCGGGCGACAACGGGCATTTCATTGCTTTTGCAGATTATTTCAAACAGGGTGAACACAAGCAGTTGCTGGGTGGCATCATGTATGGCATGAATCTGCAGCAGTACGATTATGGGTCCCAGCCCGACATCCTGTATATCGGAAGTTTCATGCGCTGGGATGATGCACTGATCCCAACCGTCAAAATGGAGTTTGAACATTTCAGTGTTGGTGTGAGCTACGATATCAATATCTCCAAACTGAAAGTAGTATCCAACTGGCGCGGCGGACTTGAACTGACCGCTACCTACCGTGATTTCTTAAAGATCAGGAATTCAACACTTGATAAAGTAAGATGCGTTAAATTTTAACCGCACTTACATGATAAAGAAATAAGCAGCCACCTGGCAGATAATTCCAACCAGCAAACCGGCGTATACTTCTTTTTCAGAATGATCGCTTACGAGCAAACGGCTGGTGCAGACAAGTCCGGTGAGTAAAATAGCAATGCTGATGGAAAATCCCATCGGCGCCTGGTAATGGAACGCAAACAATATAACTGCAGCAACAGCGCCTCCTACACCCATTCCGTGCATACTGATCTTCATGTAATTGTTAATGATCAGTCCGAATACGGTTGCAGCAAAAATGCCCATATAGAAAAACTTCAGTACTGCAGGCTGGTCTGTAAAATTACGGCTCAGGTAATACATCCACCAGTAAAAGAACATAGTGATCACATAAGGAACGATCCGTTCTTTCTGCGTGCGGAGAAAAATACTTTCACTGAATTTCAGGCGCCATAACAGGAAAACCGCAAAGGCAGGGAAAAATGCGGTGAGCCAGAATACACTGAAAAAGCGCATTTTCAGCTGCCATACAGTGATGCCCGCAAATTCATAAGGGAACTGGAAAACCAGCAGGAGGAAAACATAAGTAGGTATGAACAACGGGTGGAACAGGTAAGAAATAAACTTAGCCGGCCATGTAAGCGCTGCGGGGTACCGAATACTGTTATTTTCCTGCATGTTATTCATTTTATAATTCTTTCCGCAACCTCGCTACCGGGATATTCAGCTGCTCCCTGTATTTGGCAACGGTTCTGCGTGCAATATTGTATCCTTTTTCCTGCAGCATATCAGTGAGCACTTCATCGCTGAGCGGTTTGCGCTTGTCTTCTGCATCGATGATATCATTCAGGATCTTTTTCACTTCCCTCGTACTTACTTCTTCCCCGCTCTCCGTACTCAGCGATTCGCTGAAAAAGAATTTAAGGCGGTATGTTCCGAATTCTGTCTGTACGAATTTGCTGTTGGCAACACGGCTCACCGTAGAGATATCGAGCCCGGTTATTTCAGCCACATCTTTAAGGATCATGGGTTTCATAGTGGTCTCATCGCCCGTAAGGAAAAATTCGCGCTGGTGTTTCATGATGGCACTCATCGTACTGATCAGCGTATCCTGGCGCTGTTTGATCATATCGATGAACCATTTGGCCGCATCTATTTTCTGCTTGATGAACAGCACTGCTTCTTTCTGGCGTTTGTCTTTCTTGCTGCCCTTATCGTAATCTTTCAGCATATCGCGGTAACCTTCGCTGATGCGCAGATCGGGAGCATTCTTGGCATTCAGTGTGAGTTCCAGTTTGCCATTATTATTGATCACAAAAAAATCGGGAACGATATAACTCTCCGCTTTGTTGATCTCACCGATATTACCTCCGGGTTTCGGATTGAGTTTGATGATCTGGCTGATCACATCGCGGATCTGCTCATCGCTAAGGTTCAGGCTCCGCCGGATCTTTTCGTAATGCTTCTTGGTGAACTCGTCGAAATATTTACTAAGGATCTGGATAGCCAGTTCAACGCTTTTTCCTTCCGCCAGCTTACGTTTCAGTTGTATCAGCAGGCATTCCTGCAGGTTGCGGGCGCAGATGCCGGGCGGATCGAACTGCTGTATCTGCTGAATGATCGATTCAATTTCTTTTTCATCTACCGTTAAGCCCTGCCTGAAAGCAAGATCATCCGCAATGGATGATAATTCGCGTCGGAGATAACCATCATCATCCAGGCTACCCACGATCTGCTCTGCAATTTTGAAACGCCGTTCGTCCATTTCCAGCATACCCAGCTGATCGCGCAGCATATCATGAAAACTCGATTCCACTTTGATGGGCATCACTTTCTGATCGTCCATCTCGGGATAGTTATCGTCTTTGAGTTTATAATCAGCGATCTCGCCGTCATCATCCATTACATAATCGCTGATGTCCACGCTGTCGTAATCGTCGGCGCTTCCATCAGGATCCATATCATCATCGCTGCTGTTATCGAATTCGTCTTTCAGATCATCCCCGAATTCATCTTCATGTCCCTCTTCATCCATTTCCAGCGCCGGGTTCTCTTCCAGCTCTTCCTTGATCCGCTCTTCCAGGTTGGCAGTAGGCACCTGCAGCAGTTTCATCAGTTGAATCTGCTGAGGCGAAAGCTTCTGTAATAATTTTTGTTGTAATGACTGACTTAACGACATTTTTTTAAATGCTGTTTACCTTTCTGAAACTCACTCACAAAACCATGCCTGATTTTTCTCAACGCGCTTTCCAAACGGGAATCGGCGTAAATTTACATACAAATGAAAGCATAGTGCATGTGAAAGCAATTTGTTTGTTTGTGAATTTATTCCTAATAACGGCCCTTACAACGTATGGGCAGCAATTCAGACTACCCGGAACATCCGGCCAGGCACAGACGGACAGCCTCAGGAAAAAGCCTCTACAACTAATTCCCGGAAATTATTATTCCAGCCGGCTTGCATTTTTCTGTAAAAAAGAACTGCAGCTGGAAAAGCTCACAAAGGTTTCAATAAAAATACGCCTGGGCAGCACAGATTATGTAGATCGCCTGGAAGGCAAACGTAAGAACTGATCTTACGCCTGCAATGCTTTCCTGATAGCTGCTACCATCTTCTCTCCTTTCTCCCTGATCTGATCTTCTGTCCACAACAGGCTGATCGCAGTAGAGATGCATCGACTCATGATCGCGTCACTTGCAGGAAAGCTGGTGGTACTCAGTTTGAGCAATGCTGCTTTCTGTTCATCTGAAACAGCATGCAGTGTTGTTGCAGTTTTCAGGTGATCCCATTGTTTGATATAATGCCAGTTGTTGGCGTACCAGTAAAAATTACCCGGGAGGACTCCCTGTGCTTTCATTTCTGCAACAAATGCTTTTGTATGTGCTTCCGTTGGCAGGAACCAGCTCAGATGCGTGCAGGTATCTCCCGCCGGATCAGGGATCTGCCTGAAGCTCACTTCCGGAACTTCCGCCAGCATAGAACGCAGCAGTGAATGGTTTTTACGTTGTATTTCCAGGAATTTATCCAGCTTCCTGATCTGCGCCAGGCCCACTGCTGCATGCAGTTCGCTGATCCTGTAATTGTAGCCCAGGAAAGGATGCTGGTCTGCACCGCGGTCGAGATTCAGGTGATCATGACCATGGTCTGTATAACCATCACATTTGGTATACACAGATTCATCGTTCGTTAATACCACACCGCCTTCACCGCAGGTAATGATCTTTACAAAATCGAATGAGAATGTTCCTGCATCGCCGATGGTACCAACATGGCGGCCTTTATAAGTAGCGCCGATACTCTGGCAGGCATCTTCCAGGAAGATCAGTTTATGTTCGTCGCAGATCTGCTTTAATGCATCTATATCGGCCATACTGCCGCACATGTGTACCGGCATGATGCAGCGTGTGCGCGGGGTGATGGCAGCGCGCACTGCAGCGGGATTTAAAGTAAGGGTTTCATCGATATCCACCAGCACAGGTATCGCGCCAACACGCAGTACTGCTTCGAAGCTCGCTACGAATGTGAATGCAGGCATGATCACTTCGTCGCCGAAGCCGATGCCCAGTGCTGCAAACGCAGTGGTAAGGGCAGAGGTTCCGCTGGAAGTAAGTTGTGCATATTTACTGCCAAACACTTCAGTGATGGCTTTTTCCAGTTCTTTGGCTTTCCAGACCCCTTTACGCGGGCCATCGAATCCATAACGCATGATAATACCCGTTTCGAGTACATCGTTTACTTCTTTTCTCTCTTCTGCACCAAAAAATTCAAAGCCTGGCATATATGATCGTATTAAGTATTGATAAAATTGCAGGCAAAAATAACAAGTTCAGTTTAAATGCACATGCCGTTCATCGTGATTCCAGGCAGGGAAGCCTCCGGCCATTCACCGGTTCTTCGTATTTTTACAGTAAATCTCCCAAGATGCGGTTATATTACTGTTACGATGCATACTGCGGCTGGTGTTACGGGTTCAGCACCGTGATCAGGAAAATACAGGAAACAAATCCCGCCCTGCAGATAGAGGTATTGTCGGGCGGCATGATCCTTCCCGAAAAACCGGTACATATTGGCGCTACCGCAGGTTATATCCGCAAAGCATACAAAACGGTGGAAGAATATACCGGTATTCAGTTCGGGGAAGATTATCTCTGGCATATCGAACATCCGGATCTCAGCGACTGGTACCCCAATTCGGAAAAACCAGCCATAGCGCTCTGCATTTTTAAAGAATTGTTCCCCGGAAAACAGCTGGATTTTGCTTCCGATCTTCAGTATGCATTGCATTATGAAGGCCGCGATCTTACAGACGATGAAGCTTATCGTCATATCCTGGAAAAATATGGTATCGATGCTGATGATTTCTACAGCAAGCTGAAAAGCGATCAGTATAAAGACCAGGCGCACTATGAGTTTTCACTGGTAAAGCAATTGCAGGTAACCGGCTACCCTACCGTACTGCTGCAGGTGAGCGATCACAAATTCCATCTTCTCGCACGCGGTTATACAGATTACGATACACTGCAGGCAAGACTGCAGGCCGTCCTCGCCGAACAAGCTCAGCAGCAATAATATTAAAACCGCGCAGAAAACTTGCACCAGCGGGGCAGATTGGTTATTTTCATAGTTAACAAAAATGCTTCGCTATGAAAAAAAACCACCTTTTGCTGGCAGGCTTATTTATGCTTGCAGCAGCCTGCAACAATGAATCCAAAAAAGAAGCGGATACTGCGGCTAAAAAAGATACCACATCGCAGTCCGCAGCCACCCCTGCCCCCGATTCCGCTACCATGATGAAAAACTGGGAAGCCTATATGACGCCCGGTGAAATGCATAAAATGATGGCTTCCTGGAATGGAAAATGGACAGCCGATGTAACCAGCTGGATGGCAGAAGATGCACCGCCCACCAAAAGTACCGGCACCGCTGTGAACAGTATGGCACTCGGAGGCCGCTACCAGGTATCCTCTTTTAAAGGTAATTTCAACGGTATGCCGTTTGAAGGCATGGGAACGCTCGCTTATGATAACGCGAAGAAAACCTTTATCAGCACCTGGCTCGACAATATGGGAACCGGTGTGATGAAACTGGAAGGAACCTGGGATGCAGCTGCCAAAACCATGGATATGAGAGGAAAAATGGTTGATCCGGGAACCGGCAAGGAAGTAGATGCACATGAGACCTTTGTTGTTAAGGATGATAAAACACAGGTAATGACCATGTATGCTCCGGGCGCCAACGGGAAAGAATTCAAGACGATGGAAATCGTTTTTACCCGTAATTAATTTAATAGCTGCCGGGCCTGTAATCGTTAAAAAATAGGGGGATACAGTAAGCCGCACGCTTCGTACTTCATTTTCCCTTTACTTTGCACCTCTTAATTCAGAATTATATGGAGTATAGTAAACTGATCTCTGTTACCGGCATGGGCGGTCTGTTTGAACTGGTAGGCAGCAAAACAGATGGCGCGATCGTTCGTTCACTCGACGATAAAAGCACCAAATTTGTAAGCAGCCGCATTCATAATTTCTCGCACCTCGAAAGCATCGAAGTATACACGGTTCGTGAGAACGTTAACCTCGTGGAAGTTTTCCAGGCGATGAGCAACAGCAAGGAAGCTCTTCCTTCAGACAAAGACGCTGCAGCCGTGAAAGCTTATTTCCAGAAAGTATACCCGGACATGGATTTTGCCCGCGTTTACAGCAGTGATATGAAGAAAATGGTTAAATGGTTCAGCATCCTGGATGCCAATAAGGTAGAACTGAAGATCTCGGAAGCCGAGGAAGAAGCAGAAGAAAACGCCTGATATTACAGGATAATATAATCAAAGCCCCGCATGCATGCGGGGCTTTTTCATGCCCATACATGAATTGTACCGTTTTCGAACTTGTTAAACTCCAAATATCCGCACAAAACCCAGCCCAAAAGCGCAAAAAGCCGCATCTTGATAAGCGGGAATCCTTAACTTGTGGCCCAGAATACTTACATATGAAAAAACTTCTAAGCCTCCTTTTGCTGTCCTGTTGCGTGACCGCCCTCTCCGCCCAGACAGACTTTTATGCCAAAACGAAAGATGCTGAACGCTGGGTAAACAAAAAGTTCAGGAAACTGTCCAAAGACCAGCGTATCGCCCAGCTGATGATCATCAGGGCGCACAGTAATCTGGGCGAAGCACATGTGAAAGAAGTAACGGAGCTGATCAAAAAATACAATGTAGGTGGCCTGTGTTTTTTCCAGGGCGGACCTGTGCGTCAAGCCGTTCTGACCAATTATTACCAGTCTATCGCTAAAACTCCGCTGATGATCGCTATCGACGGAGAATGGGGACTGGGTATGCGTCTCGACAGTGTGATCAACTTCCCCCGCCAGCTCATGATGGGCGCTGTACCGGATGCACAGCTGATCTACCAGTTCGGTAAAGCAGTGGGCGAGCAGTGCAAACGCATTGGTATCCAGGTGAACTATGCACCGGATGTAGACATCAACAATAACCCGATGAACCCTGTGATCAACGACAGGAGTTTTGGTGAAGACAAATACAAAGTAGCATTATATGGTGTTGAATATATGCGCGGTATGCAGGATGTAGGTGTGATGGCAACTGCAAAACACTTCCCCGGTCACGGAGATGTGGCAGTGGATTCGCATAAAGACCTGCCGGTGATCAACAAGAGCATGGCCCAGCTGAACGAACTGGAGCTCTATCCATTCCGTGAGCTGATCAAAGCCGGTGTGGGCAGCATGATGATCGCGCACCTATACATTCCCGCGATCGATACCACCACCAACCTCGCAACTTCACTTTCCTATAAAAACGTAACGGAGCTCCTGCGCAACGAACTTGGCTATAAAGGCATTTCATTTACCGATGCGCTCGAAATGCAGGGTGTTGCGAAATTCTTTCCGAAAGGCGATGCGTCTGTAATGTCGCTCATCGCGGGTAACGATATGCTTTGCCTGCCCGGCGATATTCCCGGAAGCATTACCAAAGTAAGGGAAGCCATCAAGGCAGGTAAATTATCATGGGATGATATCAATGCAAGGGTAAAAAAAGTATTGCTGGCGAAATATCACCTCGGCCTCAACAAAGTGCAGACTATCGATACCGCCAATATCACTGCTGATCTCAACGCGCAGACAGACAAAATCAGGCGCCTGGTAGCAGCAAACGCCATGACCCTGCTGGCAAGATCAAACAGCAATGCACTGCCACTGAAAGCGAAGAAAGTAGCTTTCGTTGGTATCGGCATCAATAAAACCAATGCTTTCGCAGCAAGGGTACAGAAAGATTTCGGCGCCGATGTGTTCCTGGTAGACAGCAGCACAACAGGCGAAGACCTGCTGCGCAAATTATCTGCATATGATATGATCGTAACAGGACTGCATAATTTCAGCAGAAGGCCAGCCAACACATATGGTCTGAATGAAAAAACACGTGCTATCCTGAACAAACTGCAGCAGCAGAACAATATCACTTTTGTATTCGGAAACCCTTATGCCATCAAATATATTAACCAGCCGACCAACCTGGTGGCATGTTATGAAGATGATGATATTACGCAGGAAGCAGCAGCAGACCTGTTACAGGGCAAAACAGAACCTAAAGGAAAACTGCCTGTTACCGTAAGCGAACAGTTTCCTTTCGGTAGCGGCATTATGTACAACAGCTATTTCCCGCTGGTGAAGCCCGAAACCGTAGGTTTAAACAGCACCCTGCTGAACAAGATCGATGTCATTGCTGCAGACGGTATAGAGAAAGGCGGTGCGCCAGGCTGCGTTGTACTGGTTGCCAAAGACGGCAAACTCGTTTACAACAAAGCATTTGGCTATACCAGCACCGACAAGCAGGTGCCAATGACAACCGATATGGTCTTTGACCTGGCTTCAGTTACCAAGATCTCCGCAACCACCGTTGCGATCATGAAACTGTACGAAGAAAACCGCGTAGACCTCAACAAGACCATCGGCGATTACCTGCCATGGACGAGAGGAACCGACAAAGCCCCTATTAAACTGATCGAAATATTATTGCACCAGGCCGGCCTCACGCCATTCATTCCTTTTTACAGGGAAGTGATCGATACGGCTACCGGCAAAGCACTGCCTGCTTATTTTACACAGACAAAGGACGCTGGTCACCAGTACCGGGTAGCAGAAGGCCTTTACCTGCGTAACGACTGGCAGGACAGCATTTATCAGCGTATCCTGCGCAGCAAAGTGACAGGTGCCGGCAAATATGTATACAGTGACAATGATTTCATTTTCCTCGGCAAAATCGTGGAAGCCGTGAGTGGCAAGCCGCTGAATCAGTATGTGCATGATGTATTCTACCAGCCCTTGCACATGACCAGCACAACGTTCAAACCACGTGAGATCATGCCGCTGCAGAACATTGTACCTACAGAAAATGAAAGTACCCATTTCCGCCTCCAGCTGATCCATGGCGATGTACACGATGAAGGTGCTGCCATGTTTGGCGGCGTGGCCGGACATGCTGGCCTGTTCAGCAATGCTTACGACCTTGCCCAGCTTTACCAGATGCTGCTGAACGGCGGTGAGCTGAACGGTGTGAGGATCCTGCAGAAATCGACCGTTGATAAATTTACCGCATACAGCAGCGATATCAGCCGCCGCGGGATTGGGTTCGACAAACCTGAAAAGGACAATGCTACCCGTAAGGAACCCTACCCTTCTGCCAGTGTTTCGCCGCAGACTTTTGGTCATACCGGCTTTACCGGTACTTGTGTGTGGGTAGATCCCAAATACAACCTGGTGTATATCTTCCTGTCAAACCGCGTGAATCCGACCCGGAATAACACCAAATTCGGTCAGTTGGGCATGAGGCCGAACATACAGGAAGCTATTTATCAGTCGATCATTAAATAATGCCCGGCATGTTCTAACTTTATTATATAAAACATGACTATGAAAAAACTCCTACGTTCGGTTCTGACGGTTGTGCTGCTGGGAGCGTTGTTCGCTTCCTGTAAGAACAAAGCGCCTAAAGAAGCCAGGCTGATCCCTAAAAATGCAAGTTTTGTATTTGTGATGGACGCGAAATCCATGCAGGATAAACTCCAGAAGGGAGGCATCAGCGTGGACGCGTTGCTGAAGAAGGTATTCCAGAACGATTCCACAGATCAGAAAGACAGGGAGCTGTTCAACGACCTGAACAATAACGCCGGTATCAACTGGAACAGCCGCATATTCGTGTTCACCACACAGAAGATCGTTGGCTCAGCTCCGGAAACAGCCGTTTCTTTTTTAACAGAACTGACCGATCCTGCCAAATTTGAAGCGTTCCTCAAAAAACAGCCGGATATGGCGGGCAAAGAGTTTAAGAAAGAAGGCACTTATAGTTATGTGATGCCGGAGAAAAGCGTAATGATTTCCTGGAGCGACAAAAACGTACTGACCACCCTCTACACGTCAACGGGCGGCAAACCGGTGTATGATACCACTACCATGACTTTCAAAGCACCTGAGGAAGTGGATGTAACAGCTGCTCTTAAAACGGAAGTAAACGCTTATTTCACGCAGAAAGAAAGTGAGTCGCTTGCCGATAATGACATATTCAATGATATGTTCAAAGAAAAGGCGGACGGGTATATGTTCACCAACAGCAACAGCGCACTGGCGGCATTGACCATGTTACCGATGCAGTTGCCCAAACTGGAAGAACTGCTGAAAGACAATTACAGCACGTCTACCCTCAGTTTCGAGAACGGCCGGATCATAGCAAAAACGACCTCTTATCCCAACAAGCTTGCGGGCAGCCTTCTGAAGCAATATGGCGGCGCTACAGTTAATATGAGTATGCTCGAGCATTATCCGTCGCAAAGCATCAATGGCGTGATGATGGCATCTTTCAACCCTGAAATTATCGGCGGCTTACTGAAGCAGCTGGAAGTGGAAGGTCTTGCGAATGCTGCTTTGCAGAAAAGCGGGCTGACCATGCAGGATATTTACAAGGCACTGAAAGGAGATCTTGCATTCATCGTATCGGATCTGAGCATTGCGCAGCCAGAACCACAGGCCGGACAGGACGAAGTAACCATGACGCGTAAAAAGCCAATAGGTAAAATGATCTTCAATGCAAATATCGGCGACAAAGCCGCATTTGCGAAGCTGATGGATAAAGCAGCAGAACAGGGTTTTGTTACTAAAAACGGAACTACTTACAAAGGCGGAGCACTCTTAACGATGCTTGGCTTCTACCTTCAGGCAGATGACAAGAACTTTATTCTGGCAAGTGATTCACTCACCTATGCGAAATACGTAGCCAATACAGAGAAAGCTGTGCTCAGCAACGATATCATGAAGCAGTTCAAAGACAAATCGATGGTTGCTTACTTTGATATTGCGCGCACTATCGATGGATTCATTGCAGGTGCAGGAAAAACAGGTTTCGACAAATCGATGCGTACTGCTAGGAATACTTTTAAAGATGCGATTGCTACCGGTAATAATTTCGACGGCAAAACGCTGAAAGGAGAATTTGAACTGCGCATGCAGGATGAAAAGCAGAACAGCCTGGTTACACTGATGAGTCTTGTAACCGATGTGGCAACTGATATGCGTGAGCAGGCCAGAAGGCAACGTGAAATGGAAGACAAGATCTTCCCTGCAGGCGTGCCGGCTATTATCCGCACCAATTAATATTGTCCATCTTAATAACCAACAGGATGAGCCCCGCAAAAACCAGGCAGGGCTCATCTTCGTTAGGAACTATCCTTACATAAATCATACATGGTTATGGATATCGAACTGGATCATATCATACCTGTTCCGCTGAAGGATAAAATACTTGCCCGGCAATCGGATATCTGGAATCGCCGGGTAACCTGGAAGCAAGGTTCATACATTAAGATCAAGGCGCCGAGCGGCACAGGCAAAACCACATTCATCCATATCTTATACAAACTGCGTACAGATTTTGAGGGAAATGTAAAGTTTGATGGCGCTTTGCTGGAAAAAACCGATGGCGATGCACTTGCCACCTTACGTCAGCAGCAGCTCTCTGTGATCCTCCAGGATCTCCGCCTTTTTCCGAACCTTACCGCAAGAGAGAATATTGAGCTGAAACGTGTGTTACAAATACCCTTTTATGAATCGGATAAAATAGATGCGATGGCCGCAGCACTCGGCGTACAACATGTACTTAACCAGCAGGCAGGGCTTTGCAGTTACGGGGAGCAGCAGCGGATAGCCATTATCAGGGCGCTGATACAGCCCTTTCAATGGCTGATTATGGACGAACCGTTCAGTCACCTCGATAATCATAATGCAACAAAAGCAGCAGCACTGATTGAAGAAGAGTGTAAAAAAAGAAATGCCGGTCTGCTGATCACCGACCTGGAAGATGACCAGCATTTCGCCTACTCACACCAGTTTAACCTTTAAACCCTGGTACATGCTGGATAAAATATTACAGAAACTCATCCGCACCGCAACAGGCCGTACCCGTTTTATCATGGCAGTTACGGGCTTATCCGTTGCATTGCTGCTGATATTGATGGCGGTACAACTGCAGACCAATTACAACGAACTCCTCAACAGCAAAAGCAACCAGGACAGCATTGCGAATTTTCTTGTGGTTAACAAACAGCTGAATGATCAGAATCTCGGCGCCACGGCATTAACCGAAAGCGAAGTGGCCGAACTACGGAAACAGCCCTTTACGGAATCTGTGGGCCTGCTGAGTCCGAGCCGGTTCAAAGCATCCATTCAAAGCAACAGCGAAATGTTTCCTTTTTATACCGATATCGCTTTCGAAAGTGTACCGGATGAATTTATCGATGTAACAAGCAAAGACTGGAAATGGGATGAACAGCAAAATATGGTCCCTGTGATCGTACCCAATATGTTCCTTGATTTTTACAATTTCCAGTTTTCCTTTTCACAGAACCTGCCGCAGCTGACGCAACAGGTGGTTAAGATGATCGTATTCCGGATCAATATTTATACAAGTACGGGAATACAGACTTTCAATGGCCGTGTGGTAGGTTTCAGCGACCGGATCTCTTCCCTGCTCGTGCCGCAGGGTTTTATGGATTGGGCAAACCGGAAGTTCAGTGGCGAAAACCAGGCAAAACCATCTCGGGTGATCATCAGAACCAACGATCCGGGCAATCCTGAACTGGTCAGTTACCTGAGAAGTAAAGGATTAACCACCGATGCAGACAAAACCAGGTTCAGCCGTTACCGCCAGGTAGTGGATATGGTGGTCAGCATTTCCTGGATAACCGGTGTAATCATGCTGGTTTTTGCAATGTTGATCTTTACCTTATTTATTCAGCTGACCATTTCCTCCTGTCGCCGGGAAATAGAGCTGCTTATAACGCTTGGCGCATCCCCGGGTCAATTGTATAAATTCTTAATGCGGCGATTTTTCCCCATTAATATAGTCATCATAGGCATTACATTAGTATTAATCTCAATATTACAATATTTGCTTCATCACTACCTTATTTCCAGAAATATACATATAGGAAAATATATTTCCTGGCAGACTGCAGTGGCTGGCATGCTTTTATTAGGCCTGATTTGGGTGGTAAACAGGGTAACGATCAAAAAGTATATTAGCGTGAGTTAGGAACATTTCAACGCAAAAACGTGATTTCCACGAAAAATGGGGTATAAAAACGAGGAAAACACCGGGCGAAACTCGGTGAAAAAACCGGGGGTGATAAAGAGTTTCTTTACTTCCATTTGGAAAATAATGTTCATCTTTGCATGTACAAACGTTGAAGTTGCGAGGAAAACCCGCAATTGCAGGCTTTTGTAAGCAATCAGATATTATTCGGTTTCTATATATAGCACCTGAGGATTCATATATTGAACCAAACCCTTGAAAATCAAAACTTTTTAAACATTACATTGATGAAAAAGATTCATTTACTAAGCGGCTTTGTGATGCTTGCTGCAGTTGCTACGCTGTTTGTAGCCTGCCAGAAAGAGCAGAATGGCCTTACGAAAGAGACAGAGACGGCTTCTTCCAACGAAATTGTTAACGGTGTTGCAGTAAATGCAAACGATGTTGCAGGATTGATTTCCAGCGATGCAGCAGACGAAATGCGTGATGAGTTCCTGAAGAAATATGGCAAAAACTCAACTCAATACGTAGCTTTTTCTACGAAAGATCTTGCTAACTATCTCGCAATCCTCACAAAAAAATACAAATCAGACAGTATTTATGTGAACTTTGGCGTGTACAACAAGAAAACTGCTACTTCAAAAGCAAACGAAGGTAAGCTGACTGTTTTCTTCATGGGCAAAAACAAAAACACTAAAACAGGTAATATCAGAACGCAGGCTGTGGATGATAGTGAAGATACTTCTTCCAACTACCTGAATCACGGCGGCATTTACCCATAAGCGTCTTATGCAGTCATTGGCTATTTACTTATATTTCCAGGTATTCAGCTTAATCTGCGCTATCATATTTGTAGGAAAAAGGGATAAAATTCTATCATATTTTATCCCTTTTCTTTTTTTAACGGTAGCGATAGAGGTTGTAGGTACCCTTTTTACCCGTCTGGGAATCCGGAACTACTGGATGTACAACGTATTTACCACTTCGGAATTCCTCTTTTATTCTTTCCTTTTTTATTTCCATTTCCATACTAAAGTATTCAAACGGATCGCACTCTGGTTCATTCCGTTTTATATTCTGGCAGTGACCATTAACCTGCTGTTCATACAGGGAACCAACTATTTTCATACATATACGTTTTTACTGGGTTCATTCTTTATTGTATTCTTCTGCTGTTTCTTCTTTTATGAATCGATCCTTCCGGAGCACATCAACAGTAAGTTGTCCAGGCAACCTTTTTTCTGGGTTTGCACAGGCCTCCTTATTTTTTACCTCGGTTCGGTGATTATCAATGCGCTTTTCGAATATTTGCGCGGAAGCGGTCTTCAAAGAGAGGGGATTAAAATTTATGGTATAATAAACCATAGTTTAAACGTAATTTTATACACCTCATTCAGTATCGCCTTTTTTCTATGCCGAAGCAACAGGAAGACATACTCATCACAATCGTCATAGCATCCGTTTTCCTTGTACTGATCGGATTTTTCCTTCTCCTCACCGTGTTCGTGTTTCTGAGACGGCAGCGAAAATTCCAGCAAGAAAAGGATGAAATGAAGAATAAATTTGATCAGACCATTCTGAAAACCCAACTGGAGATCCAGGAGCAGACCTTTACCCATATCAGCCGTGAGATCCACGATAATATCGGACAGATCCTGAGCCTGGTGAGGCTGAACCTCAGTACTTTCAGTCCTGCCACCCCTGAAGATAAATTCGAACATACAGACCAGTTGCTGGGTAAAGCCATCAAAGATCTGCGTGACCTGAGTCACAGCCTCCAGACCAACCGGATACATGATATCGGGATCATCGAGTCGATCCGTCAGCTCATGATCACCCTGGAAAAGACCGGTCGTTACAAGACCAGCCTGAAAATTGCAGATACGTTTACGGGTATAGATAAGGACACAGACCTGATCCTTTTCAGGATGATCCAGGAAATTGTGAATAATATCCTTAAACATGCCGGCGCCAGCTCTATCGATATGGAGATCAGCGGCGACCAGCACGATGCTGTTGTCAGGGTCTCGGATAACGGCTCGGGCTTTGACACAGAAAAGTTAAAAAATGCAGGAATGGGTATCGGATTACAGAATATTTTCAGCCGTGCCAAGATGATTCACGCAAGTGTTGATATAAAAAGTGCGCCCGGTATGGGAACAGCCATTATCTTGCATATCAAACCCAAATAATTTGCTATATGACCTCAGTAGCATTAGTGGATGACCATGAACTTTTACGTACGGGATTAGCTGCCATTATCAATTCTTTTGATGGGTATAAGGTTATTATGCAGGCAGGGAACGGAAAAGAGTTTATTGATAACCTGAAGAATGTAAAACAGCCGGATATTGTGCTCCTGGATATCACTATGCCGCTGATGGATGGTTTTGAAACAGCAGAATGGATCAAAAACAATCTCTCAGGTACAAGAGTGCTGGTATTAAGCATGCTTGAAAACGACATTGCCATTATCCGGATGCTGAAAAGCGGTGCAAGAGGTTATCTCTTAAAAGACAGCAAACCCAAAACCTTCAAACAGGCACTCGACAATATCCGGGATACCGGTTATTTTGTAAATGACCTGATCAGCGATAAACTGATGCATTATATCAGCAATGAAGATTCATTCCTGAATAAAACATCCCCTGCCGGTGCATTGAATGAAAACGAGATCCAGTTCCTGCAGCTGATCTGTTCAGATAAAACATACAAGGAAATAGCGGAAGAAATGTGTATCAGTCCGCGGACCATCGATACCTACCGCGACAATCTCTTTAAAAAGCTGGACATAAAAACGCGTGTAGGTTTAGCGATTTTTGCCATCAAGCACGGCATCATCGAAATATAGAATTTTAGATGCAGCATTTCCTCTGTTCGGTGCTGTAATCGATGCCGTGTACTTGAAAAAAGTACCGGGATTGAAATAACCAGGTATAATTTTCTTCAGTTTCGCAAACCCAGATCGTCTGCCTTTATTTCACGGAACTCAGAAGTCTGCCTTTTTAACATCCGGTTACGAACTATCGCCTTCCGGTTCTTCGCACATGCTTTCCAGTGCGTTCTCCTCCTGCCGCACGAATGCGATCACAAACCGGCCATATTCCTCATAGCAATAGGATTGCCGCACTTTATCATACGCGATCGGGGCGCCCATGTCTTTCAATAAAGCCAGGTATTCAAAAAGTGTGGTCTGGGATAATTCCATCCGCCTTGCCAGGCTTGTTGGTGAGCCGGTTGCTTTCCGGGCTATCAGGTAATCGATACGTTTGATCTTATCCACGAATTTTCTTCCCATACTGATTAATTGATCGGACCAAATTAGATGGAGTTCGGGACAAGGGGCCTTAGAAAAGTACCTGAAATTCTTTCGGAAAATACCCGTTTACCAATGCAGGTTTCCGTTTAACTTTAATCTATGGGTATGGCGCATCTTGTTATGATTTACCGCAACAGGCTTTGGAAGAAAACGATGCCTGGGTATAAAGCAATATCCCTGCTCACTGCCCTGCTGCATTTCTTTTCATTACAGGCCCAACCTCCGATCGGCCAATGGAGAACGCATCTGCCCTATCAACAGGCTGCACAGGTAGTTAAAGGCGGCAACAGCATTTTCTGTGCAGCGGGAGCCGGGCTTTTTGCAATCGATTCCGCATTGAACGTTACTTTCTTCAGCAAAACCTCCGGACTGAATGATGTGAACGTGCAGAAGATCGCGTGGGACAATAACACCCGCCAGCTGGTTGTAGCTTATGCAAACAGCAATCTCGATATCATCGCAGGTAAACACATCAGTAATATCGGCGATATCCGGCGCAGCACGATCGCTGGTAATAAAACAATCCGGAATATCTTCTGCAGCAACGGTACCGCTTACCTCGCTACCGGGTTGGGCATCGTTACAGCAGACCTTTCCCGCTATGAAATAAAAGACACCTGGATCATTGGCAACAACGGTAACAGTACCGGCATCAGTAATATTACCGAAGACGGGTCAAATTTCTATGCAGCCACTGACGAAGGATTGAAGCGTGTTCCCAAAACAGTATCTCCTGCCGATTACCGTAACTGGATCTCCTTCAGCGGTATCCTGCAGAACCCGGTGCAGAATGTTATTACCACTGACAACCGTATCATCGTTCAGAAAAATGATTCGCTGCTTGTTCTGAACAATAACACACCCGTGCTTTTTTATTATGATGCTGCATGGTCTGTTGTGTCCATCAATGCTTCCGAAAATCGTATCGTGATCTGTCAGCGTAATAATGCAGGCAACGGCCGCGTACTCGTATTACGTTCAGATGGCAGTACCGACAAAACCGTTCCGCAGCAAACCTTTACGCTGATGCCGCGCGCTGCCATTACTGATAATACTTCGGTATGGATTGCAGACAGCACTTCCGGTCTTTTGAAATACAATACTGCTTTTGAAAGCTATGTACCCGATGGCCCCGGCGCTTTTGTGCTGGGCGATCTGCTTGCTGCCACCCATACAATCTATGCCGCTGCCGGAACTGTTTCTGCGGCGTTTACAGCTTCCGGTAATAAAAACGGAGTGTTTGCCTTCCGCGATAATGAATGGCTCAGCAACCAGTTCTTCAATAAATCCATGCCCGACTCACTTGCCGATCTCCATACACTTGCAGCAGATCCGCTTAACGGAACACTCTGGGCCGGCAGCTATGGCGGTGGTCTGCTCCGCTATCTCGACGGCCAGGTATATGTTTATAAAAACTATAACAGCTCATTGCTCCCCGCATTCAATACCACCGGAGATTTCAGGATTGGCGGATTGGCCTTCGACCAGCAGCGGAATCTGTGGGTCAGTAACAGCAATGCTGTTAGAGGACTTCATGTACGCAAGGCCGACAGTTCCTGGCAATCGTTCTCTGTACCGGTACTTGCTGCAGGCAGCAGGCTAGGACAGGTTGTTGCAGATGAAGCCGGGCAATTATGGATCGTTGCACCCGGCGGGAATGGGCTGATCTGTTATAATCCCGGTAGCGATATCAGCAATACCGCCGACGACAGGTGGAAACAATATTTACAGGGAGCCGGTATGGGTAATCTGCCGGGCAATAATGCGTTGTGCCTGCTGAAAGACAAAAATGGTTTTATCTGGGTGGGCACAGACCAGGGAATCGGCATCATCCGCTGCGCATCCGCAGTATTTGATGCGCAGGGTTGCGATGCCATTCTTCCCGTTGTGCAGCAGGACCGTTTTGCCGGCTTGCTTTTCCGCAATGAAACGGTACAATGTATGGCCGCAGATGGTGCCGACCGTAAATGGGTAGGCACCAAAAATGGCGTATGGTTATTATCGCCTGATGGGCTTCGTATTATTTACCGTTTTGATGAAAGCAACAGTCCGCTGCTTGGCAATGATGTGAAACGTATTGCTGTTGATCCCGTAACCGGCGAAGTTTTTATGGCCACCAATAATGGGCTTTGCAGCTTCCGGAGTACTGCAACAGAGGGTGCGGCTGATAATAGAGACCTGCTTGTTTTTCCGAATCCTGTTCCTCCGGGTTATAACGGAACGATTGCGATCAGGGGACTCGTAACAGATGCCCTTGTCAAGATCACCGAACTGAACGGGAAACTTGTTTACCAGGTAAGATCACTTGGCGGACAGGCCACCTGGAACGGACGTAATTACAAAGGTGAGAAGGTTGCCAGCGGTATATATCTGGTACTCGTGCGCGATGACAGCGGCAATGAAAGAATTGCAGGTAAAATCGCTATTACTTCCGGCAGATAATTTATTGCTTTACGTAATCGTAAGAACGTACTACTTTGAATTTCAGCATGCCTCTGTCGCCGGGAACAACCCTGTACTGCACCTGCCTGATCTTTCCTGAGGGAACAAGCCTGCCGCTTGTGCTGTCTGGTGTATATATCGGGAAACGCCTTACCAGCGAACCTTCCATGAGGAAAAATTCGTCCTGGCCGTTATAGCCTTCTTTTAATTTCATGTCATCCACGATATCCGGAAAAACAATCGGCACTACGCTCTGGTTCTTCTCGGAACTGATACCAACCACATTGATCTTATTCAGTGAATCGCCATTGTGAACATAGAGTACAAGATCAGGAAATCCGTCGTTGTTGAGATCGTCTACTTCACCGCTTTTCAGGCGGCCTTTTATTTCGAAACTGAATTCACCGCGGGCTTCGCTTTCAAAACCGATCGGTGAAACGGATACATCATTCTTTTCGGCATACCTGTTATTGCTGTATACCTTATAGCCCGACTTACCGATTTTCATGGTAGTGTCTACTTTTTTGTTCTGTGCCTGCATTGTCAAAACCCCGCAAAAAAGAAAGGTGGTCAACAATAAAATGCTTTTTATACGCATCGGTAAATGATTGATCAGCTGGTAAGATAAAACTTTATTTCCAATGGGAACAGGCAGACCTGTCCCTGTCGATATCATTCAGATCTTACATATTTCTCCTGTACTGTCCTCCTACTTCGTAAAGGGTATGTGTGATCTGGCCCAGCGAACAGTATTTCACTGTATCCATCAGGGTTTCAAAGAGGTTCCCGTTACTGATGGCTACTTTTTTAAGTTCATTCAGTTTCTGCACTGATACAGCTTCGTTGCGTTTCCAGAAAGCTTTCAGGTTCTGGATCTGTTGTTCTTTTTCTTCGGTAGTAGAACGGATCACTTCACCAGGTAATACGGTAGGGCTTCCTTTCTTGTTCAGGAAAGTATTGACGCCGATCAGCGGCAGTTCGCCCGTGTGTTTCAGTGTTTCATAATGCAGGCTTTCTTCCTGGATCTTATTACGCTGGTACATTCTTTCCATGGCACCCAGTACACCACCGCGTTCCGTGATGCGGTCGAATTCTGCGAGTACGGCTTCTTCCACTAAATCCGTCAGCTCTTCTACTGCAAAACTTCCCTGTATGAAGTTCTCGGTATTGGCACTGCCCAGTTCCCTGTTGATGATCAGCTGGATAGCCATGGCACGGCGCACGCTTTCTTCTGTTGGCGTAGTGATGGCCTCATCGTATGCATTGGTATGAAGACTGTTACAGTTATCATAGATCGCATACAATGCCTGGAGGGTTGTGCGGATATCGTTAAAATCGATCTCCTGTGCGTGAAGACTGCGGCCACTTGTCTGGATATGGTATTTCAGTTTCTGCGAACGTTCATTGCCCTTGTACTTGTTCTTCATGGCTTTGGCCCAGATACGTCTTGCCACACGACCGATCACGCTGTATTCAGGATCCATTCCGTTGCTGAAGAAGAAGGAAAGGTTCGGCGCAAAATCATCGATATTCATCCCGCGGCTCAGGTAATATTCAACATAAGTGAAGCCATTCGAAAGTGTAAATGCAAGCTGTGTGATCGGGTTGGCACCTGCTTCTGCAATATGATAACCACTGATGCTCACACTATAGAAATTACGCATTTTACGATCGATGAAATAAGCCTGCACATCGCCCATCAGTTTCAATGCGAACTCGGTTGAGAAAATGCAGGTATTCTGTGCCTGGTCTTCCTTGAGAATATCTGCCTGTACCGTACCGCGTACCTGCGACAATGCTTCTGCCTTGATCTTTTCATATACATCTGCCGGCAGTACTTCATCGCCGCTGAGACCGAGCAAACGCAATCCGAGCCCGTTGTTTCCTTCAGGTAATCTTTCCGGTGAAGCGGGATTATAATAATGAGGCTTCGGCATATGGCGGTACTTCTCTTCCATCACTTTCTCCACATGCGCCCACTGGTTATTTTCTCCGATCCATTTTTCACACAACTGATCTATTGCCGCATTCATGAAAAAAGCCAGCAGGATCGGCGCGGGGCCATTGATGGTCATACTTACCGAAGTTTTCGGATCGCAGAGATCGAAGCCGCTGTATAATTTTTTGGCATCATCCACCGTTGCAATGCTAACACCGCTGTTCCCCACTTTTCCGTAGATATCGGGTCTTGATGCAGGATCTTCGCCATAGAGGGTAACACTGTCGAACGCAGTGGAAAGCCTGATGGCAGGCTGGCCAAGAGACACATAATGGAATCGCTTGTTGGTTCTTTCCGGTCCGCCTTCACCGGCAAACATCCTTGTCGGGTCTTCGCCCTGGCGCTTCAGTTCAAACACACCTGCAGTATAAGGGAACTCTCCCGGCACATTTTCCTGCAGCTGCCAGTGCAATATATCGCCCCAGTCTTTATACTTTGGCAGTACGAGTTTCGGAATCCTTGTTCCGCTAAGTGAAGTAGTGGTAAGCGATTGCCTGATCACTTTATCGCGCACTTTGTATTCAAAAAAATCCGCTTTGTATTTCTCTGTCAGCGCCGGCCATATATTCAGCAGTTTTTTCGCATCTGCATGTAATTGTTCGGCGGTTTCTTCTTTTAATTTTTCAAGTGCAGCTTTCACATCGCCCGTTACATTTTCGAGTACGCCATTCAGCTGGTATAATTTCGATGCGATCGCGCTTTGTTCTTTTACCCAGGCATCGTAAGACCTGTTATTCTCAGCTATCTCTGCCAGGTAACGAACTCTTTTCGGCGGGATGATCTGCGATTTGGTTGATGTGTCATGCGTATGTGCATGTATCTCCACATCACCAAAGGTCTTGCCCGTTTTATCTTTTATGGCTATCATGAGTTTCTCGAACAGTTCATTGACGCCCGGATCATTGAACTGCGCTGCGATTGTACCAACGATCGGCAATTGCGCGTCTTTGGCATCCCATAATCCGTGGTTGCGCTTATACTGTTTGCGCACGTCGTGCAAGGCATCCAGTGCGCCGGCTTTATCGAACTTGTTGATGCAGACCACATCTGCATAATCCAGCATATTGATCTTTTCAAGCTGAGATGCTGCGCCGTATTCAGGCGTCATTACATAAAGGCTTACATCGCAGTAATCAAGGATCGATGCATCACTCTGACCCACACCTGCAGATTCGAGAATGATAAAATCAAACCCTGCAGACCTGCATATATTGATCGCATCCTGCACGTGAACGCTCAGCGCGGTGTTGTCATCTCTTGTGGCAAGACTGCGCATATAGGCCCGTGGATGCGAGATGGAGTTCATCCGGATCCTGTCGCCCAGCAATGCGCCGCCTGTTTTCTTTTTGGAAGGATCTACGGAGATCACCGCAATGGTCTTCTCTTCAAACGTATGCAGGAACCGGCGTACGATCTCATCCGTAACACTGCTCTTTCCTGCGCCGCCGGTACCGGTAATACCTAATACGGGAACCAGTGTTTCGGCTGCAGCAATATCGATATTGATCCCGTTCTCTACATTGGTAATGGCGCGTGCTACCTGGCGTACATCTTTCACTTCGCCAAGGGTCATTGCTTCAGGGTAAACGCCATTGCCGTTCAGGTTGAAATCGCATTGTCTGATCACATCCTCGATCATACCTTCCAGGCCCATCTGGCGACCGTCATCAGGGCTGTATATTCTTGTAACGCCATACTGCTGCAGTTCCCTGATCTCTTCCGGCAGGATGGTACCGCCGCCACCGCCGAAGATCCTGATATGGCCGCAACCATTCTGGTCGAGCAGGTCTTTCATGTATTTGAAGAACTCCACGTGACCGCCCTGGTAGCTGGTAATGGCAATTCCCTGTGCATCTTCCTCGATAGCGCATTCCACAATTTCATGCACGCTGCGGTTATGTCCGAGGTGGATGATCTCGGCTCCTTTTGCCTGGAGTATACGCCGCATGATATTAATGGCTGCGTCATGGCCATCGAACAGACTTGCTGCGGTTACGATCCTGATCTTATGTTGCGGTGTATAGGGCATATCTATTGTTTAAACTGAACCGCAAATTTAAATGATTACATGCAATTGTTAACGACTGTTAGTTTTTTAATTGGCGGAGATTTTGTGTGTGGGTCAACCCGATGAAAAAAGCGGGGAATAAAAAAGCCGTAAACAGGTAGTTGGTAACCACTTGTTTACGGCTGTATAACCGGTCGTTTTATTTTTTACAGTTCGGCCACTGCGGTAACGCTGATCTCAACGTTTACGCCACGTGGAAGTCCTTTTACAGCAACTGTTTCGCGGGCAGGGTAATCGCCGTTGAAGAAAGAGCCGTACACTTCGTTCACCTGGGAGAACAGGCTCATATCGCTGAGGAAAATAGTTGTTTTGATGATATGTCCGAATGTGATGTGTGCTTCATTCAAAACAGCCTGGATATTTTTCATAACCTGCGTTGTTTCTGCTTTGATATCGGAGGTTTGCAGCTCACCGGTATGGGGGTCCATAGCCACCTGCCCGCTGATGAATACCAATCCGCCTGCTTTTACTGCCTGGCTGTACGGGCCGATAGGAGAAGGCGCGTTTTCTGTCTGAATGATTTGTTTTGCCATAAGAGTTATTTTAAATCAGCGGCAAATTGATGCATTTCTATCAACAAGCCAACCTAAATTTGCCCTTTAATACCCACATGTCATGCACATTGTTGTGAATGCAGATCAGGCGCAGCAGCAAATATTGCTTGCAAAAGGTTTTACCGGCAACCATTCTGTTACCTGGTACCAGGATGGTATGGAAATACCTGAAGCTGATGTTTATTTTGATCTCGCTTATACAGACCATCGTTTTACCGGCATCCGCAACCGCCCGGTGTTTGTGAATGCAGTTACAGCAACCTGTGCCTCTTTTCCCGATAACCATATCCGCTTCAATGGCTGGAACAGCTTTCTCGAAAGAAATACACTGGAACTCGCTGCAGCAGCGGATCAGCGCCAGGCGGCGGAAGGAGTACTGGCCGCAATGGGCTGGTCTTACCGCTGGGTAGCCGATGAACCGGGAATGATCTCTGCAAGGATTGTTGCCATGATCATCAATGAAGCCTACTTCGCTATCGGCGATGAGATCAGCAGCCGTGCAGATATCGACACTGCCATGAAACTGGGCACCAACTATCCTTATGGTCCTTTTGAATGGGCCGGAAAGATCGGGATTGAACATGTGTACGGCTTACTGAAACAATTATCCGCCTCAGACGCACGATACCTTCCCGCCCCGGTACTGGAGCAGGAAGCAAAGCAACTAATTTCAGCACCACAACAATAAAAATACTTATGGCCCTGCTCTTACATATCGATACAGCAACTTCTTATGCCGGCGTTTGCATCAGCAGGGACCAGGATGTGATTGCAATCCGCGAAAGTGCAGAGCAAAAGAACCATGCGGCCTTTCTGCAACCTGCCATTGAACAGATGCTGCAGGAAACGGGTATTGTAATGCAGGATCTGGACGCTGTTTCCGTGGCTGCAGGACCAGGCAGTTATACAGGCTTACGTGTAGGACTCGCATCCGCCAAAGGCATCTGTTATGCTGCAGGAAAACCACTGATCCCGGTAAATACACTGCAGATCATTGCTGCCGCAGCCATGCACTCACCCGAGGCAGCCGGGAGAGAGGAGCAGTTACTGTATTGCCCCATGATCGATGCCAGGCGTATGGAAGTGTTTGCAGCCGTTTACAACCATTTGCTTGAAGAAGTTGTTCCGCCCGCGGCTTTTATACTCAATAACGAATCTTTCAGCAGTCTGCTGGCTGAAAAACAGGTTCTTTTCAGCGGCGACGGTCATTTCAAGTTCAAAGAGATCTCAGGCAGTTCAAATGCCATTTTCACGGATATTACCCATTCCGTGCGCAACCTTGCCCTGATAGCGGGTAATAGGTTCGGATTACAGCAATTTGCAGATCTCGCCTACAGTGAGCCCTTCTATATCAAGGAGTTCTTCGATCCGGCGGCACGATAGAAGCCGGGGGGTATTGTATTCACAAAATTTATACTATTACAATTAAACATTATCCGTACCTTCACAGGTGCAATTTTAGTTTTTTAACCCCCCCTAACAACTTTTATTGTCATGAGTCAATCTTTACAGGCCGTGGTATTAGCCAACGGCAAAACCCAGATTAAAGTTGATTTCCTGCACGCTAAGAAAGCTGCTTTAATTCTACGTTCCATCAATCACAAACTCCGGCAGCAGATCATCAAACTGCTGGATGAACACCAGAAAATGACGGTTACCGAGATCTATGTAAAACTCCGTTTGGAGCAGTCGGTGGCGTCGCAACACCTGGCCATTCTCAGAAGGGCAGGTATTGTTTCCACTACCCGTGACGGGAAGTTTATCTTCTATTCAGTGAATTACACCAGGCTGGCAGAAGTAGTTGGCTTTGTAGAGTCGTTGGTAGGATAAGATGTGCCGGTATGGCAGCCTTAAGCTAAGTTTGGGTGTTAAGTTTCAGTTTGGCCTGTTGCTTGCATTATCTTTGCGTACCCAAAACTCAGATGAGTATGTTCATAAAACAATTATATACCGGCTGCCTGAGCGAGGCAGCTTATTATATTGAAAGTGATGGTGAGGCCGCGGTTATCGATCCGCTGCGGGATATCGAAGCATACCTGCAGCTGGCGAATGAACGCAAGGCAGTTATCAAATATATATTTGAAACTCATTTTCACGCTGATTTCGTGAGCGGCCACTTAGATCTGGCTGCCTCTACCGGCGCAACTATCGTTTATGGTCCGGGCACCGTTACCGGTTTCCCTGTGCATGTGGCAGCGGATAATGAAAGCTTTACAATAGGCAAGCTTTCCGTTACCGTACTGCATACACCGGGTCATACCCTTGAAAGCAGCTGTTACCTGCTGAAAGATGAAGCTGGTAAAGACCATGCCGTGTTTACCGGCGACACCCTGTTCGTTGGCGACGTAGGCCGCCCCGATCTTGCCCAGAAAGGCAATGAAATAACAATGGATGATCTTGCAGGCATGCTGTACAACAGCCTGCAATCCAAAATAGTTCCTCTGGCAGACGATGTGATCGTTTACCCTGCTCATGGCGCCGGCAGCAGCTGCGGTAAAAACCTCGGCCCTGAAACCCATAGCACCATCGGCGATCAGAAAGCCTCCAATTATGCATTGCAGGCCCAGTCGCGGGAAGATTTTGTAAAGGCCGTTACAGACGGACTCAATGAACCGCCACAGTATTTCCCGATCAACGCGCGCATTAACCGCGAAGGATATGAAAGCCTGGATTCTGTTCTCGAAAAAGGATTACAGGCCCTCGCTCCGGCTGATTTCAAAGCGAAAAGCCAGGAAGAAGATGTGATCCTGCTGGATACCCGCCAGGCGGATGTGTTTACACAAGGCTTCGTTCCCGGTTCCATTTTTATCGGGCTCGAAGGCCGCTTCGCTGAATGGGCCGGCAGCCTGTTGCCGTTCGACAAACAGCTCCTGCTGGTCACCGAACCCGGTAAGGAAAAAGAAAGTATTGTTCGTCTTGCACGCGTTGGCTTCGATAAATTTGCCGGTCATTTAGCCGGCGGGTACGATGCATGGGTTGCTGCGGGCGAAAGAACGGATATGGTGATCGATGTGGAAGCCGATGAGCTGGCGATGGACCTGCCGTTCGATCAGAACCTCGTGATCGTTGATGTGAGAAAACCAACCGAATATGCCAATGGCCATATCCGCGAAGCACTCAACATCCCGCTCGATGATCTTACAGATCCGGGAAGCATGGCCAATTTCGACGATAACCACAATCTTTATATCCATTGTGCCGGCGGTTACCGTAGTGTGATCGCTGCTTCCATGATCAAAAGACAGGGTATTCATAATCTCCGCAATGTGCTCGGTGGCTGGAACAGTATTAAAACACTGACAGATAAATTCAAGATCGAGAAAGATGCAGAAGTATTGAACTGATCAAGCTGTTCAACATAACATAAATAAAAACGGAGACCGAGGTCTCCGTTTTTATTTATGTTTAATCAATTTTCAGATGTCCGAATTTCTCCTGGTCGTACTCAAACTTCCAGCGGCGGTGGCTCCATAAATAATTGTCGGGACGTTTTCTTACAGATGCTTCCACTTTCTTAACCAGCAAATGGGTCAGCTTCCCGTCTTCATAACTTTTCGGATCCGTTGTTACCAGTTCCAGTTCTGCGCGATAATAACCGCGTTTCACTTTATAAAAGTCCGCATAGAGAATCGCTGCATTATTCTTCTTGGCACCCGTTTCAGGACCTCGCACAAATGGTGCCGGCTTGCTGAAAAAATCTACCCAGTAAGCTTTCTCTGGCCCGCCCGGATTCTGGTCCGCAACAAGGATCAGCGCATAATTACCAGTGATGTGTTTGTGAAAATTATTTTTGAATTCGGTTGCCGGCACAAGCAGCGTACCGAAACGGGCTCGCATTTTATAGATGATCCTGTCCATCACCTTACTTGATAATGGCATATACACCACAACGAAGGGATATGCAGAGTTCATTCCTACGGCCAGGTTTGCCATTTCCCAGTTGAAAAAATGTCCTGTTACCACTTCCACATTCTGTCCTGTTGCATAGAGATCGTTCAGCACTTCAATATTGGTCGTAAATCTTTTCTGCATTTCCTTTTTGCTGATGGAAATGAGCTTGATCATTTCAAGGAATGTATCCATCAGATTACGGTAGAACCTTTTAGCGATCTGTTCCCTTTCGGCATCCGTTTTTTCGGGGAATGCGATACGCAGATTTCCGAATACCACTTTCTTGCGGTAACCGGCAATATGATAAACAATCACATAAACAAGATCGCTGAGCAGGTAAATAACCCACCAGGGCAATAATGAAAGCAGGTAAAGAAAACCGTAAACGATATAATACATGTGATCCTGTTTAAAGAATGATATTTTGCAGCAGCGGACTTTTCTCTGTATGATCCGTATTGTAATGCAACCCACGGCTTTCCTTGCGGAACTGCGCTCCTTTTACAATGAGATAACCTACAGAGATGAGGTTACGCAGTTCGCATAACTGCGGCGATACTTTTGCCGAACGATATAACTCTTCCGTTTCTGTAAAAAGCAGATCGAGTCTTTTCATGGCCCGCTCCAGGCGCACATCCGTTCTTACAATCCCTACATAATCGCTCATGATCTGCTGCAGCTCTTTCTGACTCTGCGTGATCAGGATCATTTCGCGCGGCTCCATCGTGCTGAGCGCTATCCAGTCCGGGATATTTTTTTCAAAACTGATCTTTGCTATTTTACCAATCGCATCCAGGTAACAGCGGTGGCCGAATACCATCGCTTCCAGCAGGCTGTTGCTCGCGAGCCGGTTGGCGCCGTGCAATCCCGTGCTCGCACATTCGCCGCAGGCATATAAATGCTGTATCGATGTACGTCCCCATTCATCGGTTTTGATTCCGCCGCAGCTGTAGTGCGCAGCCGGCGCAACCGGTATCATCTGCTGCATTACATCGATACCGATAGAAAGACATTTGTTGTAGATATTGGGAAAATGATGGATGAACTTTTCCTTGTCCATATGCCTGCAGTCCAGGTAAACATATTCTGTACCTGTACGCTTCATTTCATTATCGATGGCCCTTGCCACAATATCCCGCGGAGCCAGATCTTTACGCGGATCGTATCGTTCCATGAAAGCCTCGCCATCCTTGTTGCGCAATATACCACCATCGCCACGCACAGCTTCCGTGATCAGAAACGAAGGTGATACACCCGGCTCGAACAATGCGGTTGGATGGAACTGGATAAATTCCATATTCTCGATACGGCCTTTGGCGCGATACACCATCGCTACGCCATCACCGGTAGCTATACGCGGGTTGGTTGTAGTACGATAAGCCTGGCCACAGCCTCCCGTTGCCAGCAGTGTGATCTTTGCCAGTACTTTTTCTATCTGGTTGGTCTGCCGGTTCAGCACATATACGCCATAACAGGTAATATCAGTGGTTGATTTGGTTACGAGATAACCCATATGGTGCTGGGTGATGATATCCACTACAAAGCAATGGTTCACCAGCCTGATATTGGGGATCGTTTTGAGTTCTTCCAGCAGTGCCCTTTCAATCTCTTTACCTGTAACATCTTTATGATGAAGGATCCTGTTCTCGCTATGGCCGCCTTCTTTTCCAAGGCTGTATTCACCCTGTTCATTCTTATCGAACTGTGCTCCGTACCCGATGATCTCGCGGATGCGTTCCGGTCCTTCCTTTACTACGATCTCCACGATCTCCCTGTTGCAGAGACCATCACCTGCAATCAGCGTATCTTCAATATGTTTGTCATAGCTGTCTTTCTCTTCATCCCATACACCGGCAACTCCGCCCTGTGCATATTTGGTATTCGTTTCGTCGGCCTGCGTTTTGGTGATGACCATTACGCTCATATCCGGATGCTGTTTCGCTGTTTTCAGCGCATACGTCAATCCTGCTATCCCCGATCCGATTACTAAAAAATCTGTCTCCATGCTATTGACTCTTTTTGAAATTTTATTCTAAGGTTATGATGGCAGCGGTTCTACCCATGCATCATTCTCTTTCAGCAGGCTGATCAGTTCATCCACCGCTATCTCACTGTTCACATTCCGCTTCACTACTTCTTTTCCTTTATACAGGGTGATCTTGCCAACACCACTGCCTACGTAGCCGAAGTCTGCATCAGCCATTTCTCCCGGTCCGTTCACGATGCAACCCATGATCGCAATTTTCACACCTTTGAGATGATTGGTCACTGCACGGATCTTGGCGGTCGTTTCCTGCAGGTCGAATAAAGTGCGGCCGCAACTGGGACAGGAAATATATTCCGTTTTGGAGATCCTCGTCCTGGTAGCCTGCAATATGCTGAATGCCGTTGCATTGATGAACTGTTCAACGGAATTGTTGTTGCCATAATTACGCCCGCTGGTTTCTTTTGAACCTGCATCCTGCAACTGGTAAGCATCGGCACTCATACCAAAGCAGACCCCATCGCCAAAACCGTCCAGCAGCAGCGCTCCGGCTTCTGTGGCATAATGGATCAGGTGTTCATCTGCGGCTATGCCGTTGCTGTCTGTGACGAGGATAACCGGGTTTTGTATTTTTCTTTCCAGCAGTTCCATGAACATGCGCCTTACAGAAGGCATCGCGTTGCGGTTGGTGCTGCTCAGGCAAAGCACGGCCAGGGGGTCGTTTGCAAGTTCATCGAGCCAGGTGAAATCATTGATCGTGGTTTCGTCGCTGAAACAGTCGATCATCACAAAATTGAGTATCGCATTCGCCGTTTTTTCAGCTTTTGCCTGTAAATATCCTGCCGCATCATAAATGGGAAAACATTTCTGATGATCTGCCGCCTGTGCTGCGGTTGCAGGATAGCTGATCACTTTCAGCGTTCCGGGTAACGCAAAGGCCGGCAGCTGATGCCCGGTAAAAATATAATCCGCGGCGGTATCACTGATATTCCATTTATCGAGTGCTTCATCGTACCTGTACCCGACACCTGCGAGTTTATCATAAGTAATCTCGCTGACCTTGCTCAGGTCTGCAATCACAACCGGCACCTGTTTGCCTCCCATATTGCTTACCTCAAAAGTCTGTCGGCGCTGGTAGTTGAAGGGATCGTAAGGAACTTTATTTACAGGAGGCACGTGCTGCGGTGCGGCAGCTGCGTTAGTGTATCTTTTTACAAGATCGCGGCAAACGGGAATTTCAAATTCGGGGTCTTCGGTCAGACTCACGCGGATCGTATCGCCGATGCCATCTTCCAGCAAGGTGCCGATACCTGCAGCGCTTTTCACACGCCCGTCTTCGCCATCGCCGGCTTCCGTTACACCGAGATGCAGCGGATAGCATTCGCCGAATTCCGCATCCATGGTCTGGATCAGTAAACGGTAGGCCTGCACCATCACCTGCGGGTTACTGGATTTCATGCTGAGCACAATATTGTGATAGCTTTCGCCTCGCGCGATCCTTAAAAATTCCATTGCACTTTCCACCATACCCATCGGCGTATCGCCGTAACGGCTCATGATGCGGTCGCTGAGTGAGCCATGGTTGGTACCGATCCGCATGGCTGTTCCGTATTCTTTACAGATCTTAACGAGCGGGGTAAACCGCTCCCGGATACGATCTATCTCTTCGAGGTATTCCGGATCGGTATATTCGAGCAGCTCAAACTTTTTCTTGTCTACATAATTGCCCGGATTCACCCTTACTTTTTCTATGATCCTTGCTGCAATTTCCGCGGCATTCGGGGTGAAATGAATATCGGCGATGAGTGGTGTACGATACCCTCTTTTCAATAGTTCATTTTTGATCGCGAGCAGGTTCTCGGCTTCTTTTTTACTGGGTGCGGTAATGCGTACCAGTTCAGCGCCGGCTTCTATGCAACGGATGCTCTGTTCCACAGTTGCCATGGTATCCATGGTGTCTGTGGTGGTCATCGTTTGCAGGCGGATCGGGTGGCCATTGCCCAGCAGCAGATCTCCTACCTTTACCTCTTTTGTCTTTAACCTTTTATACTGTGTTAATGAATTACAATACAATTGCATAGCGCGTGAATGTAGCTGCAAAATTAACGGTTCAGCCCCAGATGAGGGCAAAAGAAAACCGGAACAATGCCGCCCCGGTTCAAAGATTTAACAGTGCTGGTATTATCTTTTGCCTTCGAAGAATCCCTGTTGTTTGAGAATTCCTTTCAGGATATTCATCCTGACGGTACTGGTATTGAGATTATGTGGTCCTTCTAAATTCAGTGCAAAGAAGTAAGGATGCCTGTTTTCCTCGATCCAGCCTACTACCCAGCCGATCGCATTACCGTTTTCCGCATAACCGGCACCGGTTTTATAGCTGAGCTTGTAATTGGCATTATCCTCCTGCAACATCACTTTTTTCACGATGTCCTGTGTGCGTTTCTGGAATGGAAGCTGACTGAAATACAACCTTTTAACCAGTCCCAATTGCTCATCAGCCGTTACCTTCAGGGAATTGTTCAGCCAGAACATATCGATGGGTCCGGAAATCAGGTGATTCCCGTATTTAAGGCTGTCGAGCCATAACTGCATGGTATCTTTCCCGATCCTTCTTGCCACTTCCTGGTAATAGGGTACTGCAGATACTTTAAACGCTTCGGCCATGGTAAGATCCTTGTTCCAGTTGAAAGCGGTATCGCCGTTAGGGAATGTCCGCACTTTTCCATCCCATTTGATCTCCATTTTTTCGCCTGAGATCCTTCCGGTCTCGATACCGATCAGTGAATTCACGATCTTGAACGTAGATGCAGGCAAATAGGATGAATCTTTAAACCGCTGCAGGTTATAGATCGTAAACTGTCCTGTTCCGTTATCCGAAATACCGAATGTGCCTCGAACGCCTGCTGAATCGAAATACTTACCCAGACTGTTGTCGATCGTAACATTATTCGGACTGCACGCAGTGAACACCAGCATAATGCAAATGAACATGCTGCCGGATATTTTACTTCTTGTATCAAACATATTTTTCATCTCTCTCCTTTAGTTTTTCAGCACGCCCAGTTCACGGCCGGTTTTGGTAAACGCTTCAATTGCTTTATCGAGGTGGTGTTGTTCATGCGCGGCACTGAGCTGAACACGGATACGCGCCAGACCTTTTGCCACTACCGGGTAGAAGAACCCGATCACATATACGCCTTCTTCCAGCAGTTTGGCCGCAAAATTCTGGGCTACCACTGCGTCATAGAGCATAATGGGAACGATCGGGTGATCGCCTGGTTTGATATCGAAACCTGCTTCTGTCATTTTCGTTCTGAAATAACGGGTATTGTATTCCAGTTTATCGCGCAACTCTGTTGTTTCTGTAAGCATATCGAGCACGGCAATGGATGCGCCTACAATGGATGGTGCAACTGTATTCGAGAAGAGATAAGGCCTGCTTCGCTGGCGCAGCATTTCGATGATCTCTTTTCTTCCTGAAGTGAATCCGCCGCTCGCACCACCAAGGGCTTTGCCTAATGTTCCCGTGATGATATCGATCCTGCCCATCACATTCCTGTATTCATGTGTACCACGGCCTGTTTTGCCCAGGAAGCCGGAAGAATGACATTCGTCGATCATTACGATGGCATCGTATTGATCTGCAAGATCACAGATCTTATCCAGCTGTGCAATGGTACCATCCATGCTGAAGGAACCATCGGTTACGATAATGCGGCTTCTGCAACCGGCGCTTTCTTTTAATTTGGCTTCCAGATCTTCCATGTTATTGTGCTCATAACGGAAGCGCTGCGCCTTGCATAATCTTACGCCATCAATGATGGATGCATGGTTCAGCGCGTCGCTGATGATGGCGTCTTCCTCATTGAAGAGCGGCTCAAACACACCACCGTTCGCATCAAAAGCTGCGGCATACAGAATGGTATCTTCCGTGCCGAGGAATGCAGCTATTTTCTGCTCCAGCTCCTTATGAATATCCTGTGTTCCACAGATAAAACGTACGCTGCTCATGCCATAACCATGTGTATCGATGGCTTTATGGGCCGCTTCGATCACTTTGGGATGTGATGAAAGTCCGAGGTAGTTGTTGGCGCAGAAATTCAGTACGGTCTTACCGTTCACTACTATTTCCGGTCCCTGTTCGCTGGTAATGATGCGTTCTTTTTTGAACAGACCTGCGGTTTCAATTTCGGTCAGTTCTGCCTTGATGCGGCTTACAAATTTTTCATTCATAATGGAAGCTTTAGCCGCGCGAAGTTAACACAAAGGGCTTAATAATGCAGGATTTGCAGTTTAACCTGTCAATGGGGCCGATGGCAGGAAGATTCCATTATTTGTATCCCTGCAAAACCCAAAGCCCTGATCATAAATGCCTTAAAAGCAGTTACACCACAAACCGGTATCCAACCCCTTTAATGGTAATGATCTCGATGGCAGGATCTTCCCTGAGATAACCGCGGATTTTGGTCACATATACATCGAGGTTCCTGCTGTTGAAAAAGGAGTCGTTACCCCAGATATGATTCAGCAGTTCGCGGCGGTCGATGACCATATTACGGTTCTGGTATAGGTATTTCAGCAGTTCACTTTCGCGGTAAGACAAACGGCGCTCTTCTTTGCCATTGCCCAGTACCTGTTTGTTCAGGTGGAACTGGTATTTTCCGATTGTGATTGCATCACCGGAAATAGGAGTTACTTCTTCTTTTTTTACCTTCAATGCATTCTCAATACGCACAATCAGTTCTTCCATGCTGAAGGGTTTCCGGATATAATCATTGGCGCCGAGCCTGAAGCCATGCACCACGTCATCTGTTTGTGTTTTGGCGGTAAGAAAAATGATCGGCACATCATCGTTCTGCTTGCGGATATCTTCTGCCAGTTCAAATCCGCTCCTGTTAGGGAGCATTACATCGAGTATGCAGATATCAGGTTGCTCATCTTCAAAACTGCGTACCACATCGGCACCGTCCGATTCCATGATCACTTCAAATCCTCTTGTTTCAAGCGTTTCCTTTACGATCTTTCCCAAAAACAATTCGTCTTCTACATAAAGCACTTTAATATTCATGGCTGCCTTTATTATCAGTTTGTGGTAGGTTCTGAATGATTGTTGGCCGGTAATTTCACAATGAACGCACTTCCCTTGCCCAGCACGCTTTCCACATGAATGGAGCCTTCGTGCTTCTTCACAATCTCGGCTACATAACTTAAACCTAACCCATATCCTTTGATGTTATGTTTATCGCCCATCGGTACCCTGAAAAACTTATCAAACACTTTTCCCTGGTACTGGTGTGCAATGCCGATGCCGTTATCACTTACCTTCAGTTCAAGCATTCCGTTCTCATCCACAGCCAGCGCCACAGCGATCACGGCTTTGGTCTGACTGTATTTCAACGCATTGTCCAGCAGGTTAAATATAACACTTGTTATGTGTAATTTATCGGCTACAATGGTAAATGGCCCGCCTTCAGTAGTGAATGATACTTCCGCTTTCTGTTTCTCGAACTGCAGCCTCATGGTAAGCATGGTCTCTTCAACCAGTTCCTTCAGATCGAAAGTTTCTTTTTTCAGTTCTACTTTTTTGTTTTCGAACATGGACAGTTTCAGCACTTTGTCAACCAGCAGGCTCAGCCGCTGAAGTTCCGAAGCAGAAATATCCAGGTATTCCCTGGTTCTTTCCGGGCTTTGTATCGCATTGAAGTTACGCAGTGCTTCTATCGCCACGGTTACAGTAGCGATAGGCGTTTTCAGCTCATGTGTGATATTGCTGATGAAATCGTTTTTGATCCCGGCGAGCTTTTGTTGTGCCAGCAGGTTGCGGTACATGATAATGAACGAACCAAGCACCAGTACAAGCAACAGCACAGACCCGCCGATCTGCAGCTTCATCTGCTGCAGCAGGTACATACGCACATCGCCGAAAGATGCCTGGTAAGAATAAGGCGTATTGTAACCTGCATATACCTTTGAAGTGATCACCTGCCTTGAGCTGTCGATAGCAAGTGTATCTTTTTTTCGTAATGAATCCTTTGCATATTGCCTGAATACGATCCGGTAGGAAGGGTACCTGGTCATGGTCTTCGACAACTCTGTCTTATAAGCTGAATCGATCGTTTTAACAGGAATGGAATCGTTTACTGTTTTGTTCTCGATCAGGAAACGGATCATAGGGGAAAGATCGCGTTTAACCATAGGCATATCAACCACCATTCCCTTCACATTAAATTCCGGCTGTGATTTTCCCGACCTGAAAGAATCCGTATTTTTTCCACGCACACCATAGCCGATCACGTTTACGACTTCCGTTCCCTGATCTGCCTTTACGGTGCCATGAATACTTGCGGCACCAGGTTTTTCATGAACGCTGATCGCCGTAATGCCACGTTTGACACTATCCCTTCCGTGACGACGTTTTAAACTATCCAGACGCAGATTCAGCCTTGTTCTGAACGCAAATGAAGCTGAATCCGTAAACTGATGCAGTTTCATACTATCGGAATCCTTCATTCGTACCGCAATGGTAGTTGTTGCTTCGCCCTCTCTATCCATCGCCACCACCCTGTTGCTCGCAGAATCATACCGCAGGAAGAAACGGCGGCGGACTGAATCGGCGGCAGTATTGATCCTGATCTTCTGTTTGGCCATGGTTTCCAGCAGCTCAACCGGCAGTTCGGGTCTTTGCGTTGCAGCATCTCCCGAATAAATGGTGATTGACTTTATCTTTTCAGGATCAATATTCCTCAATTGATCAGCAGCCTTCGGTGATAATGTTTGAAGCGGGAACTTATGGATATTTTTGACAGAATCGACCCGTTCAAAGGGCACACTGTTTGCCGTGATCATGGTAGGGCCACTATGCGCAGACAATGCAGTGTCCTTCTCGAAACGCTGGCGCTGCAGTTTGCTGATGGCACTTCTGAACGCAACATCCGAAGCGCTTGAAAAGGTTTTATATTCATCCTTATACAACTTCACAAGCCAGTAGCATTCAAATGCAGCCAGCAGGATAATGGTAGCAACCATCAATATGCGGGAAAGTTGTAGTTTATTCATAATTCGGTCTGTTCGTCTGCAAATGTAAAAAGCCTGCCCGCTTCGCTGTTCTTTTCATTAACCTAAATTAACCTTTATACAAGAATGCTTAACACAGGCCGGATTTAGCTTTGATCCTGTTCCGGCACCGTAAAAGGCCGGGGATATTTTATCATCAAAGGACTAAAACCACTTACATGAAAAAAGCATTTTTACTGCTTATCACTACAGCCTCTTTTTCCTGCATAAAGGCTCAGATCAAGGAAGGAACCATTGTGTATGAGCGTAAGATCAATCAGCACAGAGCCATTTCAGATGAGCAGATGAAAGCCATGCTTCCGGAATTCAGAACTTCCAGGCACCAGCTGATCTTCAGCGACAGCGTTTCTCTCTTTAAAATGCTGCCTGAAGATGAAGCGCCGGATCCATTTGCGGGTAGCGGCGGAACACGTGTGATCATGCGGATGTCGGGCAGCGATGGCGGCGATCTGTATAAGAATTTCAAAACAGCGCAGTCGGTTTCCAGCCAGGAAATGGGCGGCAAAGCATATCTCATCACCGACAGTATCAAACAGCAACCGTGGAAGATCGGTACCGAAACCAGGCAGATCCTCGGTTATACCTGTATCAAAGCGACCCGGAAATTGACCATGCAGACAGCAGGTGTAAGAAGAATGAGCTTTACCAGCGGCGGCGGTGCACCGCAGGTAGACACTACTGCCGCACAGGCCAAACCAAGGGAAATAGAGATCGTGGCCTGGTACGCTGAAAGCCTGGTAAGCCCGGCAGGACCTGACAGTTACGGATTATTACCCGGTGTAATACTTGAACTGAACATGGATAATGGCGCAACTGTTTACACCGCAACGGAAGTTAAAAAAACAGCAGATGCCAAAGACCTGAAAGAACCGAAAAAAGGTAAAGTGATCACCGCAGCTGAATTCAATAAACTGAGGCTGGAAATGATCAGCAACCAGTTGCCTGTGGGAGCTGGTACTTTCAGGATCGGTGGTTGATCCCTTTGTAGTATATCGGTTTAGCAAAAGCCCCGGGATTCCGGGGCTTTTATTTTATGAATATTCAGATCGTTTATTTACCCCTTACATTCAATGCATCACGCAGGCCATTGCCCAGTAGGTTAAAGGCCAGTACAAGCAGCATGATCGCAAAGCCCGGTACAAGGGCCAGCATGGGATTATGTGTGATGATGAAATTGTAATTCTCCTTGATCATCAATCCCCAGCTCGGTTGCGGCGGCTGTACACCAACACCCAGGAAACTCAGACCTGCTTCTATTACGATAGCCGATGCGAAGTTGCTCGCAGCGATCACCATCACCGGGCCTAATATATTGGGAAGGATATGCCTGAAAATAGCACGCAGGTGAGAATAGCCGAGTGCGCGTGTTGCCTCGATATATTCCAGCTCCCGGATGGCAAGCACCTGGCCGCGCACCAGCCTGGCAACGTTCACCCACATGGTAAGCCCTACGGCAATGAACACCTGCCAGAAACCTTTACCCAGCACGAGTGTAATGGCAAATACCAGCAGCAGCGTGGGTATGCTCCAGATGACGTTGATGAACCACATGATCACATCGTCCGTACGGCCACGGAAATAACCAGCCAGTGCACCCAACAGGATACCGATGGTAAGCGAGATCAGAACTGCGATCAAACCTACACCGAGGCTTACACGCACTCCGATCAGAAGGCGGCTGAGGATATCGCGGCCAAACTTATCCGTACCCAGGTAATAAGTAACGCGTGAAACGGGTTGTTCGGGGTTCACTTCACTGAACGGGATGGATTTTCTTTCGGTAATGCCTTCGTCTACATATTTCTGGTAGATCAGGCTGTCTGCCCGGATGGTATAATCAGTAACGGGAATATATTGCCATTTGTCTTCCCGCCCGCCGATCATCCTGGCCATTATACCCGGAACTGCAATGGTTTTATCACGCTTTACCTGCATCAGGTTTACGCTGAAGCCCGGTTTTTTACTGCCGATCTCCGGGATCATGCGGTTGGCATTGGGTGATGGATCGGGTACAATGAAATAGCAGAATACGGCAAGCAGCGAACTGATCAGGATCAGTATCATACCAAAGATTGCACCTTTATTCTTGAATAGTCTCCTGGTAAACAGTGATGAGTTACGGGTTGCCACGGGGGGAAATTAAGAAAAGATCAGCATTCTCGCTAAAAGGAAAACTCAATTAAACTTTTGCGTCCGGCGCTGGTCTATTTATTGCAGTCCGTATCCATGAGATAAAAACACTTCTATGAAAAACGTAGTAACATTTGTGCTTTCCCTCTTCGCCCTGGTTTCCCTGATGATCTATGCATGGTGGCCTGAAAGCGGCAGCAAGGCAGGACATGCGGAATAAAATCATCACCGAACCGATCTTCCCTTCCACTGATAAGATCCGAATTTACCCAGCCAGCCGGCTATAACCGTATAGGTAATATGAAAAGGCTGCATCACCGGGAACAGGTATAAGGCTCCCAGCTGGTTGTAAAAACGGGCAACAGGTATCATGAAACTCAGTTCTACTCCTGTTTTTACCGCCACGAAAAGCAGCCAGTTAACCAGGCCGCCTTCCACAAAAAAACTGAACGGGAACAGTAACAGCAACGCTGCATTCAGCGCATACACAAGCGCAAGCGTCCAGAAGATTCCTTTATCATCATATTGATCTGCTTTACTCGCCCAGCGGATCCGCTGGTTAAAAAAATCTTTCCAGGTATGCATCGGTTCTGTGGTAACGATCATACCGGGAGAAAAAAGATAGGCCATCCGGTCCGGATACAAGGCTTTGATCTTATGCATCAGCAGCATATCATCGCCACTCGCCACATGATCGATGCCGCTGAATTTTCCCGCCTCATAAAACACATCTTTCCGGTAAGCCAGGTTAGCGCCATTACACATGCTGTGATACCCGGCCGATACCGCCGCAGCTGTAATACCCTGCAGACTAATAAAATCCAGCAACTGAAACGCGGAAAGGAATGAACCGTTATGTGTGAACATCACCGGCGCTGCAATGAATACAGGCGAATTGCCGGAAATGCATGCATTCAGTGTAGATAACCAGTTTGGGGGAGCGTAACAGTCGGCATCGGTTGTAACGATCCAGTCGCCCATGCTTTCCGCTATCGCCATTTCAATCGCCATTTTCTTATACGCATTCAGCTGTTTATTTGCCAGGCGTTCCTGTAAGTTGATAAGACGCAGGTTAGGATATTCCGCCTGCAGTTTCCGGATAACGGCTTCCGTATTGTCGGTAGAGTGATCATTGATCACAATCACTTCAAACAGATCTGCAGGATATTGCTGCTGCAGGATGCTGTGCAGGCAGGCCGCTATGCCATTGCCTTCATTACGTGCCGGTATGATCACGCTGAACTTTGTCTTTGGCTCAGGCATTACAGCAGTGCTGAACGGCTTCAGTCGCAGGAACCATTTCCTGTATTGCAGGATCAGGAAACTGTATACAGCCAGTAGAAAAGTGGTAACAATAATTGCAGCGATATACATGGAACAAAGATAAATGGTTGTGCCGCGTTAATCGTTCAACAAAGGCGCAGCAATTACAGAAGCATATTTTTCCCGCAGCAACTGATGACCCGCCGTAAGTTCTTTCACATGGATCAGGCTTTCGGCTCCTTCGGCAAAACGGTGGCCGTGACTGGCAACGATCACTTTATCGAACAACCCGAAAAACAACCATACCGGGATCCGGCGGATTTCTGCATTTTTTTTAACCAGTTGCGGATCGGGGTTGAAATACCGCATGGCTGTCCAGCGCTGATACAGCAGTTTGCGCTGCTCAGCATCATCCAGGTAATAATGAACAAATTTGACAAGACTCTTATGATAAAGTTTCAGCCACCCTGCCAGGTCGATCACTTTAAAGAACCAGCCCGGCTGACGCATCACATACCCGAACAAACGGTTGCCCAGCCTGTTCTGTGTGGCAAAGCGCTGCCAGGGGTTTTTATGCAGTCCGTCAGGTGCAGCCAGTACAACCCGCCTGATCCTGTCAGGGATCTGCTGCAATAACTGCAGGGAAACCCTGCCACCCATACTGAACCCGCAGAGACTCACCGGAACGTTGGCAGGCACCAGCATCTCCATCAGTTCAACCAGCTGATCCGGCATAAATTCCTTTCCTTCTTCCCAGCGTGTCTGCCCGTGGAAAGGCATATCAAACGCGATCAGCGTATACTTTTCACCCAGTAATGATTCCAACACACTGAATGTACAGCCGTCTTCTCCATAGCCATGAAAACAGAACAGCCATTCCGGCCCGTTGCCGAAACGGTGATAATGGATCACCGAGCGCCGATATGTAAGCCATAGATTTCCCGCCACAACCGGAAATTTAAGAGTTTATTCTTGGAGATGTCAAAGAAACGGATTTACTTTGAAATTAGTTGCATAACTAACTATATGTCAAACAACCAATTCAGGCGGGGCGAATTATACAGTGTCATCAACGGGATGGCATCAACTGCCGTTGCGAGGCGCCTGCAGAAGAATTTCCGTAATGCGGGGCTCGAGATCACCATCGAGCAATGGAGCGTTCTTTATCACTTATGGAAGCAGGATTGCCAGAGCCAGCAGGAATTGTGCAACCGCACATTCCGCGACAAACCGAGCATTACCAGGCTGATCGATAACCTTGAAAAACAGAAACTGGTAAAACGGGTGGCATCCAAGGAAGACAGGCGTATCAACATGGTTTGTCTTACAGATGCCGCACGTGCATTGCAGGATGTTACCATCGACCTGGCCAACCAGACCATGAGTGAAGCGCTGACGGGGGTGAACAAAGACGAGATCGAAACCGTGAAATCCGTTTTTCAGCGCGTGTACGATAACCTGACCTGAAACCAATAAACGAATAACCATAAAACAATTCTTCCATGGAAACGACTAACAAAACTGCAATTCACGGCGGCGAATGGCTGATCAGGGAGAGCAATCCCGCAGACACTTTCATCGCCGAGGATTTTAACGAGGAACAAAGGATGGTAATGGACATGTGCGCACAGTTCCTCGATGCAGATATCCTGCCTGTGATTGACCGTATCGATAAAATGGAAACCGGCCTCATGCCTTCCCTGCTGGAAAAAGCCGGCGAACAGGGCCTGCTCTCTACCTCTTTCCCGGAGCAATATGGCGGACTGGGCAAAGACTTTATCACATCAACCATTGTGAATGAAGGATTAGGCGGCGGACATTCATTTTCCGTTGCCGTTGCGGCGCATACCGGTATCGGTTCTTTACCGATCCTGTATTTCGGAACCGAGGAGCAGAAACAGAAATACATCCCCAAACTCGCCAGCGGCGAATGGAAAGGAGCTTACGGTCTTACAGAGCCCAACAGCGGCAGTGATGCGCTGGGAGCCAAGACCACCGCAAAGCTGAGCGATGACGGAAAATATTATATACTGAACGGCCAGAAATGCTGGATCACCAATGGTGGTTTTGCTGATGTGTACACCGTATTCGCTAAGATCGACGGCGATAAGTTCACCGGTTTTATCGTGGAACGCGGGTTTGAAGGTTTTACGCAGGGTCCGGAAGAGCATAAAATGGGTATCAAAGGTTCCTCCACCGTACAGCTGTATTTCCAGGATTGTAAAGTGCCGGTGGAAAATGTGCTGGGCGAGATCGGCAGGGGACATATCATTGCATTCAACATCCTCAACATCGGCAGGCTGAAACTCTGTGCAGCTGCGCTCGGAGGTTCAAAACGAGCTGCAACCATTTCGGTTCAGTACGCGAAAACAAGAGAACAGTTTAAATTGCCGATTGCCAAGTTCGGTGCTATCCGTCATAAGCTGGCGGAGATGGCCATCCGCATGTGGGTGGCAGAAAGTGCGCTTTACCGTACATCCAACTGGATCGATCATAAAGAACAGGAACTGGCAGCCGATGGAAAATCATTTGCAGAAGCCCTGTTAGGCGCTGCCGAAGAGTACGCCATCGAATGTGCGATGCTGAAAGTATACGGAAGTGAAGTGCTGGATTATGTAGTGGATGAAGGTGTGCAGATACACGGGGGTAACGGCTTCAGCGATGAATATATTATTTCGAAGGCTTACCGCGACAGCCGTATCAATCGCATTTACGAGGGTACAAACGAAATCAACCGTTTGCTCAGCGTGGATATGGTGCTGAAACGTGCCATGAAAGGCAAGCTCGATCTGATGGGTCCTGCTATGGCCGTGCAGAAAGAGCTGATGAGCATTCCTGATTTCGGATCGGAAGATGATGCGCCGTTTGCGAAAGAGCGTAAATACATCGCCAACTTTAAAAAAGCCATCCTGGTAGTGGCAGGTGCTGCCGTTCAGAAACTGATGATGCAGCTGGATAAGGAACAGGAAGTGCTGATGAACATTGCCGACATGGCCATCGAAACTTTCAACGCGGAAAGCGCGCTGCTGCGTACCATGAAACTTGCAGAGAAAGGTGATGCTGCATTGCAGACAGATATTATGCAGACTTATTTATATGATGCGGCTGACCGTATCAATAAGGCCGGCAAAGACGCACTGAACAGTTTTGCTGAAGGTGACGAACTTCGCATGATGCATATCGGTCTGAAACGCTTTACCAAAGTAGATCCTTTTAACGCCAAAGATGCCCGTCGCCGGATCTGCGACAGGTTGCTGGCAGACAATGGCTACCATCTCTGATAAAAAAATTAACCTAAATATTCTTTTTTTCACATTTTTTTATCATATTTGATACCTGTTTTACGGTTGCTTGCTCAAAAAGCCTCATCGCTTAAAAGTGATGAGGCTTTTTACTTTTTACTCCTGCCTGATCTCTCATAAAAACGCACGTTTAATTGCAAAAACTGATTAATTTTTGCATGTTTTTGCCGGTATCGTAAAAACATTAACTTCAACGCATGAAAAGACTACGCTTTGCCTGCCTTCTTTTATTTGCCCTCAAAATGGAAGCGCAGACGATTACCCCGCACTACCTGCTTGCCAGGTCTAAAGGAAAATTACCCGCGATCGCTTACGGCCAGGGTGCCGACAGGCTCGGAGGCGCGAAGATGGGTTATATCGATACGAACGTTGTGTTCCGGATCATAGACTCCACCACCGACCTTTACAATGTGCAGTTGTCCAAATATCATACTGCCTTCATAGAAAAACAGTTTCTGAAGATCGATAACAGTATTCCTGTTAAACCTTTCTATCTCACGGGGTCCTTTAGTGCCAAGGGCGATACTACTTACGATGTGGTGAGCATTGGTATGGAAGAAAAGCTGCCTTATAAAAGCTGGATGGAAATCAACCCGTCCCGCATCATGGTTGATATCTACGGTGTGCAGAGCAACACCAACTGGATCACGCAGCTGCGCACGCTGAAGGAAGTAAAAGATGTTTATTACGAACAGGTGGAAGATGATGTGGTACGTGTGACCATTCAGTTGCAGCATAAACAGCACTGGGGTTACAGCATCGGCTACAAAGGAAAATCGCTGCAGGTTAAAGTGAGAAGGCAGCCCAAAAGCCTGGATATCAGGAACCTCAAAATCGCGATCGACGCCGGACATGGCGGTACCAATATGGGTGCCTCGGGTGTTACGGCCAATGGTCTTGAAAAAGACTATACCCTTCTTTTTGCAAAACAGCTTCAGAAGTACCTGAAGAGCAGGGGTGTGAAAAAAATTGTAATGACACGTACTATAGATACTACGTTCGACAATAAAGACCGCGTTGTATTCATGCAGCAGGAAATGCCGGATCTGCTGATCAGCCTGCACCTGAATTCCAGCGGCAATAAAGATGTGAAAGGCGTAAGTACTTATTATAAGCATATCGGTTTCAAACCGCTTACAGCAGCGATCTTAAAACAGATGCTAACCCTGGATCTGGCCGAGTTTGGCAATGTGGGCAGCTTTAACTTCATGTTCAACGCTCCTACCGATTTCCCGAACTGCCTGGTGGAAATTGCCTTCCTCAGTAATGTGCAGGACGAAAAGAAGATCATGAGTCCGAAGTTCCACGCCGACGTAGCAAAGAAAATATATCTCGGTATCAACAACTGGCTTACCCAATTAAAATAGGCCTTACATACATATTTGAAAAGAGCCGGCAGATTGCCGGTTCTTTTTATTTGGTGGATATGAATCTTTCGAAGAATTCAATCGTCCGCAACATCTGGTCTATACGCTGCCGGTTGTTACCACTGCGGGTCAGCTCATGCGTGCCGCCCGGATGTCTTACATATTCAACGGTACGGCCCAGTACTTTCAGACTACGGTATAACATTTCGCTTTGTATCACACCGGTGCGCAGGTCATTTTCGCCATGAAAAATCAGGTATGGTGTGTGGATCTGCTCTACATAATTGATCGGTGACTCGCGTTTGATCAGCTCTCTTGTTTTTTCTTCCCAGGGATAGCCGCCGAAATAATTCGGCACAAGCCGCCATGCATTTCCTTCCCCGAAAAAAGTAGCCAGATCATATACTCCCCGCTGAGAACAGGCTGCTTTGAAACGCTGGTCGTGCGCAATGATCCACGCCACAAGATAACCCGCATAGGAACCGCCGGTCACTGCCAGTCGCGAAGTATCGATGAATCCGCCTGCAGTTGCACGGTCGAGCGCCGTCAGCACATCCGATGCAGGGCCTGCTCCCCAGTCGCCCAAATTCGCCTGTAAAAACGATGCCCCGTAACCACCCGAACCGCGCGGGTTACAGTACACCACGGCAAAACCCCGTGCAGTATAATACTGGAATTCATGCCACATGGAACTTTCTCCCGGCCCCCACATCGCGGTTGGTCCGCCGTGGATATTAACGATAGCCGGGTACTTTTTACCTGGCTGGTAATTGGCGGGCTTCATCACCCAGTATTCGATGGTTTGTCCTTTATTGTTTACAAAACTCCCTTTCTCCGGCATGCTCAGTGTTTTTCCTTCCAGCCAGCCTGTGTTAAGATTGCTGATACGAACAGGGTTTTTCATCGCCGCATCGGAAGTGTATACTTCAAAAGGATTGGCTACTTCGGTTTTAACAAAGACCAGTTTCCCGTTGCGGTAATCGAAGCTGCTGATACCTGCATTGGTGCCGGACAAAGCATCTACCTGCCTGCTTTTTATGTCGGCGCGGTAAACCGGTGCGCCACCGTTGCTCTGTGCTGTAAAATAGAGATACTTCTCATCTTCGCTCCAGCTGAGCCCACCCTTGGAGCGGTCGAACGGAATGGTAACAATGTCTTTGGCACTTCCATTTACCGGGATGATCCCCAAAGCGGGAACATCTACAAAACCTACACTTCCGTATTGGAATGCGATCCATTTCCCGGAAGGCGAGATCCGTGCAGAATTGAATGTTTTCCCGGCTTCGCCAAGTAGTTTGCGGATATTACTCCCATCGGCATCGGCGAGGTATAATTCACTTTCAAGCACCCTGTCCGGATGCCTGAGCGGGTCCATATTTCCGCTGATCAGCAGCTGCCGGCCATCTGGCGTGAACTCCGCTCCTGTAAACCGGTAAAATCCTTTTGTCACCGGTACGGGTTGCGAGCCCGGGCTTGTATTGATGGTAAAAAAATGGGTGAATGACAGATCTCCTGAAGTGGTCGCTTCTTCCTGGAAGTTCAGTTTAGTGATCACTTTTGCTTTGCGGTCGGCCACGTTGTTATCGAGATAGGCCCTGATCTCATCCATGTTTCCATCCGGATCGGGACGGGCGGCATTAGACCTGAGCTGCTCATTCTGTGCAAAACCCGGTTTTTCGAACGGCCAGGCGGGAACAGCACGAGCAGGGTTAAGGGCCGAATCTTTCAGCAGTTCCTTTAAAGGGACCGAGGCGGCAAAGAGGATTTTTTTGCCATCAGGACTCCATTTCGGCGCACTGGCACCATAGCGGAAAAAAGTAAGTTGAGCCGGTTCACCGCCATCGAGCGGGAGCAGGAATACCTGTGTTTTGCCGTCTACCGGTCTTACAAAAGCCAGTTGACGGCCGTCGGGACTCCAGGCGGGCTGCATGGCATTGTCCCTGAAAGTGAGCTGGCGCGGTGCAGAACTGCCATCGGCCGGTGCTATGAAGAGTTGGTTACTGTACTTATATTCCCAGCGGTTGTCGCCATCAGGTTCAATGGAGGTGGCCATAAATACCACCTGCCGGGCATCGCTGCTGAAGCTGACAGATCCGGCCTGCCTGATCCGGAGCATATCGGTTACTTTAACAGGTTCTTTTTTCTGGGCAATAGCTGTTGTGAAGCAGGCGCAGAGTAACAAAACTGATAAATATCTCATGTGTGCTTGTTGAAGCGTTAAAATACAAATAAATGACAGGAAACCTTGTTCCCCTTTTGTACTTTTGCACGCTAAACAGGAAATTATGAGCGAGCTGGTAAAAGAGTTCAACGACTACAGGGAAAAGATGAATGAAGTGATTCTGAGCAAGAATAATCTTGTGATGAAGCGACTCTGGAACCTGGATACCAACACTTATGAGGACGGCGCGCTGGATAAGAAGACCAAGGAAATGCTGGGTCTGGTGGCAAGCATGGTGCTGCGTTGCGATGATTGCATCAAGTACCACCTGGGTAAAGCGCATGAGCTGGGTGTGAACACAGATGAGATGTACGAGATCTTTGCCGTAGCGAATATAGTAGGCGGCACCATCGTGATCCCGCATACCCGCCGTGCGGCAGAATACTGGGAAGAACTGGAAACAAGCAAATAAGCCTGGGGAAGACTTAGATCAACAACTTTTAACGGGAGAACACATGTCAACAACCATACAAACACCATTACCCACATTAACTGCAAAGGATTTCGCAACCGACCAGGAAGTACGCTGGTGTCCGGGCTGCGGCGATTATTCCATTCTTGCACAGGTTCAGAAGATCATGCCCGGCATTGGTGTTCCCAAAGAAAATATTGTAATCATCAGCGGTATCGGCTGCAGCAGCCGTTTCCCTTATTATATGAACACTTACGGCATGCACTCGATCCACGGCCGCGCTACCGCTATTGCAAGCGGACTGAAAGCAACACGACCGGAACTCAGTGTATGGATCGTAACCGGCGACGGCGACAGCCTGAGCATCGGAGGTAATCATACCATTCACCTGCTGCGCCGCAACTTCGATGTGAACATACTCATGTTCAACAACCAGATCTACGGACTTACCAAAGGTCAGTACTCACCCACTTCGGAAGAGAATAAGGTTACGAAGAGTACGCCTTTCGGCAGTATCGATCATCCGTTCAACCCGCTGGCGCTGGCCATGGGTGCGGATGCGAGCTTTGTGGGCCGCAGCATGGACCGGGATCCGAAACACCTGCAATACATGCTTACCAGGTCTCATCAGCATAAAGGTTCATCTTTCCTGGAGATCTACCAGAACTGTAACATCTTTAACGATGGCGCTTTTGAAATATTCACGGAAAAATCTACTAAACCTGAAGAAACTTTATTCCTGGAACATGGCAAGCCCCTGGTTTTCGGCGCTTCACAGAATAAAGGGATCAGGCTCGATGGTCTGAAGCCTGTGGTGGTTGAGCTTGGCGAAAACTATACGGCAGACGATCTGTGGATCCATGATGAACGGGATTTCTTCAAAGGCCAGATGCTGGTTCGCCTGTTCGACGATCCGAATAAAGCGGGCCTGCATTATCCCCGTCCGTTCGGTGTATTCTTCGAAACAGACAGACCATGTTATGAAGATGTGATGGCTATGCAGCTTGAAGAAGCCATTGCGCTGAAAGGCAAGGGTGATCTCGACAAACTGCTTCGCGGCCGTGAAGTATGGGAGATCGCAGGCTGATCATCCGTCAACACAATTATAATACATTAAGGCTTGGCAATATCATTACGGATGGCAAACAATGCAAGGCCAACGCGTGAAGAGATGCTCAGCTTCTGATAAAGCAGGTCGCGGAATTCATTGATGATGCGCAATGGTTTTTCCATTACTTCCGCGATCTCACGGTAAGATTTCTCCGAGCAGCACCATGCAAGAAACTCACGCTCATCCTGGTTCAGTGCGCTGATCTTATCGAACTCATCCTGCTCCGGATGTTGTTTAAAAGAATGAATGATATTATCGCAGATGGCTTTGTTAAGATAAACGCCTTTATGTACAACCCCGTCCAGCGCAGCTTTCAGCTCCTGCGGCCTGCTGTCTTTAAGCAGGAAGCCCTTGGCCCCGTTCTTGAACATGCGTATGATCGCACGCTCATCGTTAAGCATGGTCAGCGCCAGTATTTTGATCTGTGGATAATAAGTCGTTAACCATAATGCAGTCTCATACCCGTTCATTTCAGGCATGGTAATATCAAGCATTACAACGGCCGGCAGGTTATCAGGATCAAGCATTTCGATGAACTGCTTTCCATTGTTGGCTTCAAAGAGAATGGTATAATCAGAAAAAGAATTTATGAGCGATACAAGTCCGCTGCGCAGCAATACATGGTCGTCAACCAGGGCTATTTTGGTCATAAGAAATGGATTAACAGCAAGATCCATACTGCTTACTTCCTATAAGCCAGGGTTTAGATATGGATTCCTACACTACAAATCTCTGACATCTGTAGGAGAAATACTACGTTGTTTTCACGGAATTTATACCGGGAAAAACACCCTAATAAATAGGGTGTTTTCCACGTTGTTTAGTATGATGGACTCACCTAATTTTACACTGTTATGCGAGATCAATCCAACAGGTTGATTTTCTCATAAGCAGTTTTCTTGGGGGTTACAAAAACAGATAAGAGGCAGCCTAGCGCTGCCTTTTATTATTTTGTTCTTTCCAGTTCTTTTTCTGCGAGTCTGAATATTTTCTTCTTCTTCCAGTTGTACCAGGGATGCGGCATTGTTTTCTTCATCAGTGTATCTATGCCGCGCATACCAAAGAGATTCCATACACCATGGAGCTTCCCGTTCAGTGACGATTGCATGGCCCGAAGGCTCATTGCAAAACCGCTGTCGAGGTATTCCATGTGATGCCAGTATCCTGCAGGCATGAATAAAGTATCGCCATGTTCCAGTATTACTTCATATCCTTTGGCCAGCTTCAATGCAGGGAAAGCTTCGTAATCGGGCTTGCCGTTATTGAGATGGTAATTGCTGAAGTCGGCAAGACTGAGCACTTCAAATGGTTTGCGGTAAAGTTTATGTCCTTCCTCGTAAGGGAATAGCAGTACGCGTTTGCGGCCTGCGAACTGCGTATGCAGGATATGACTGAGATCTATATCGAAATGCATATGCGTAATACTGCTGGCGCCGCCCACGAATAACATGGGATAGCGTTTTACAAAACCTTTCATCAGTTCTTCCGGCCAGGTGAAATCCTGCGTAAGCTGCGGTGCGTGATCGAAAATATTAAAAAGGAAAATTCGCCAGCCGGCCGGCCCCTGGCTGATCATGTCGATATAGTCGCCGAATGTTTTGTAATCATCCGCCGTATTGATCGGCGTATAGGCATCGCTCTTCACGTTATTGTACAGGCCTACATGCTGATCTCCCACCAGTTCTTTGAAATGAGCCCAGTTCCACTTGCTGTAAGCGGGCCAGTTTTTGGCAAGGTCTTTAATGATAAGGGGTCGTTTGGGCTGGTAGTAGTTCTTCTGAAAATCCTGCCCGCTGATGGAATCAACAACGTCAATTGCCTGTAATTGCATATAGGGAATTTGAGTGCAAAAATACGAAATGTATGAATAGATATACGTCAAACACGTTGTCCGTTGTTTGTCATCTCTTTGCTGGTCTGCTTTTTGCTGCTATATTTAAACTATGTTGTTGCATGTACATCCTGACAATCCCAATCCCAGGCACCTGAAAACCATCAGGGATTGCCTGCTTTCCGGTGGTGTGATCATTTATCCTACCGATACCATTTATGGTCTTGGCTGCGATATTTTTCAGCACAAAGCCATCGAGCGTATTGCAAGGATCAAACAGGTTGACCCGGCCAAGGCCCAGCTCAGCTTTGTATGTTATGACCTGAGTGATCTGAGTAAATACACAAAAAGCATTTCTACTCCCTTATACCGGATACTCAAGAACAGGTTACCCGGACCCTATACTTTTATCCTGCCGGCCAGCAAGGAAGTACCGAAGATCCTGCAGAGTAAAAAGAATACCATCGGCCTGCGTGTTCCGGATAATAATATTGCACGCAGCATTGTGCAGGAACTGGAACACCCCATCCTCTCTGCTTCACTCCCGGGTGATATGGTGGAAGAATATACCGATCCTGAAGTGATGTATGAAAATTTTAAAAACCTGGTGGATATTGTTGTAGATGGCGGCAATGGCGGCATGATCCCTTCTACAGTGATCGATTGTACCAAAGAACCTTATGAAGTGATCCGCGAGGGTGCCGGAGAATGGTCGGATGAATAAAATTATCAGCTTTCGTTTCCATCATCATAAAGGTCCAGCTGCATCGCCTGTATATTAAAGCTTTTGCGATGGTACCTGCACAGGCCGTGTATTTCTATTGCATCACGGTGAGCTTTGGTACCGTATCCTTTATTCTTATCCCAGGAATAGTGCGGAAATGATATATGCAATCCCTGCATGTATTCATCGCGGTGTGTTTTCGCAAGGATGCTGGCGGCGGCGATGCTTGCAAATTTTCCATCGCCTTTTACAATGCAGTGATGTGGGATTTTTTTATAGGCCGAAAAGCGATTGCCGTCGATCAGTAACAGCTCCGGTTGCACCTGCAGCTGGTCGAGGCTGAGGTGCATTGCCTTATAAGATGCTTTCAGGATATTGATCCGGTCTATCTCATCATTATCAACGCTGGCTACCGCCCATGCAATGGCACTTGCTTCTATCACGAGCCGGAGTTCATTGCGTTGTTCTGCTTTCAGTTGTTTACTGTCGTTCAGCAAAGGATGCCTGAAATCCCTGGGCAGGATCACGGCAGCCGCAAAAACAGGGCCTGCATAACAGCCCCGGCCGGCTTCATCGCAGCCGGCTTCCGTAAATTCTGTCTGATAAAAAGCCGGAAGCATGGGCAAATTTCCAGATACCGGCCTGATCTGCCAAATTCACTTTGTTAAAAGCCAGCCGTGCCTGTTATACCAGTACCTTTGTGCTCAATTCTGAACGGCATATGAATACAACTGAAAGGTCTTCCCGGCTCGTCGCTTCCTGGCTTTTACTGGGCGTGGGCATGACGGTGATACAGATTGCACTGGGTGGTATTACCCGTTTAACAGGCAGTGGCCTGTCTATTACAGAGTGGGATGTGATCACAGGCTCGCTTCCGCCTTTAAATGAACAGCAATGGCTTGCCGAATTCAACAAATACAGGCAGACCCCGCAATTTCACCTGCTGAATTTCGATTTTACACTTTCCGATTTCAAATTCATATTTTTCTGGGAATGGTTCCACCGGTTATGGGCCAGGCTCATCGGGCTGGTATTTGCCGCAGGCTTTATCTGGTTCATCGTGAAGAAACATTTCAAAAAAGACATGATCAATCCGCTGATCATTCTCTTCCTGCTGGGCGCATTGCAGGGTCTTGTTGGCTGGATCATGGTAGCAAGCGGACTCACCGGTGATGCGATCTACGTTAAACCCACAAGGCTTGCCCTGCATTTTATTTTTGCACTGGGACTGCTTTGTTATACTTTCTGGTTTGCATTGCAGCTGCTTGTTCCTTCAGCGAATATTTTCAAAGACCGCCGCATTCACAAATGGAACGTTGCATTATTGGTACTGCTGGTAATACAACTGATCTATGGTGCACTGATGGCGGGGCACAAAGCTGCAACAGCCGCACCAACCTGGCCTGATATCAACGGGCAATGGATACCGGAACGGTTGTTCCATCACCAGCCGCTTCTCCTCAATTTTATCGATAACACGATCCTTATTCATTTCATACACCGCGGCCTGGCTTACCTGCTGCTGATCATCATCATTTACTGGTCTGTGCTATTGTTTAAAACAGCAGGCACTGCCTTATTCAGGAAAACGAGATGGGTTCCGCTGGCCGTTACCCTGCTGCAGGTATTACTGGGCATATTCAGTGTGCTAACCAGTACCGGTATTATTCCGGGCAAATGGGGTACATTTGAATGGCTGGCACAGCTGCACCAGTTAACAGGCATGCTGCTGCTTTTATCACTGACATGGATGTTATTTATTGTAAGAGGGCGTAAATAATCGGCTGTATTCTTCCGGAAAGCAGCAGCTCTTGCTTAAAAACGGTCTTGCTATTATGAAGAAATACTTCATCGGCCTGTGGTTCTCTTTGCCTTTGCAGCTTTTCCTGCTTCACTTCCGCAGGTACCAGGTATTCCTGTTATTCTGGTATATCCTGTTCTCGACCGTAGCAGGCGGCTTCATGCATACGTTTGGCGCCAACTCTCTTTTTCTTGCACCCGAATATTTTGGCGAGATCAATATGCTGAGCACCGCTATCGTAGGCTTCACGATCGGTATTTTTATCATGAGCTGGAATATTACCACGTTCATATTGCACAGCAGGCATATCAAATTCCTTGTCACAACTGCGCAGCCTTTTCTCAAATACTGTATTAACAATGCACTACTGCCGCTGATCTTCCTGGCTTTTTATTTTACCAAAGCGGTGAACTATGCACGCTACCAGGAATTATTCGGTACGCAGGAAATCCTGCTGATGGTAGCCGGCTTTGCCTGTGGCATCATGCTTTCCGTACTGATCTCTTTTATTTATTTTTTCGGTGCCGACAAAACCATCTATCGCAGCATGGCTTCCGTAATTACTTCGGCCAACAAAGAATATGCCCTCGCCGCAGAAAAAAATATTTTACCGAAGGAAAGACCGGAACTGAGGGTCGACTGGTTCCTCAGCGCAAGACTTCATTTACGCAAGCCACGCGATGTAAGACATTACAGCCAGGATTTCCTCGATTCTGTTTTTAAACGGCACCATTTCTCTGCAGTGATCGCCATTGTGCTGGCATTTGTTTTCCTGATCCTGGTTGGCTATACTTCCGATGCCCGGCTCTTTCAGCTGCCTGCCGCAGCAAGCATCACCATCTTTTTCGCTATCCTGATCGCTGTATCGGGTGCCATTTCATTATTCCTGCACAGCTGGAGCATTCCCATTGTTGTATTACTCTATTTAGGCGTCAATTACCTCTACCAGCATAAATTCATCGATCCCAGGAATAAAGCTTACGGGCTAAACTACAATGGCACAGCTCCGCGGCCTGTTTATAATCGTGAAAACATCATGGAACTCGCGAGCGACAGTAACATGACTATTGACAAAGCATATTATATCGATATTCTCAATAAATGGAAGGCCAAACAGGAAACCGACAAACCCATATTCTATATCATCAACACCAGCGGCGGCGGCACACGCAGTGCAGTGTTTACCATGAATGCCCTTCAGCGGCTCGACAGTTTATTCGGCGGTAAACTGATGGACCGCACATTCCTGATCAATGGGGCTTCAGGCGGAATGCTTGGCGCAGCTTATTTCAGGGAACTTTATTACGAAAAGAAAAAAGGCATTCCTGTGGATATGGGCAGCAAGCAACATATCGACAATATCGGCAAAGACCTGCTCAGCCCGCTGTTTTCATCTTTCGTTACCAGGGATATCATGGGGCCGGTACAGAAATTTGAGAAGAACGGTTACCAGTATTCCAAAGACCGCGGTTATGCATTCGAACAAAAACTGAATGCAAATACAAATGGCATCCTCGATAAGAAACTGAAAGATTATATACAGGCCGAAGCCAATGCAGAGATCCCGGTTATGTTCTTCAATTCCGTAATTAACCGCGACGGAAGGAAAATGATCATCGCCACACATCCTGCACGGTTCCTGATGCGGCCGGTTACCAACATCAACAATATCCTTCCTTTCGATCCGGATGCAGTTGACTTCAATTCCTTTTTCAAAAATGAAGATGCTGCCAATATCGGTATTCTCTCTGCCCTCCGCATGAATGCAACATTTCCATATGTATTACCGAATGTATGGTTGCCTACAGAACCGGTGATCGATGTAATGGATGCAGGGCTGCGTGATAATTTCGGCCAGGAAACCGCACTTCGTTTTATAGAAACTTTTGAAGACTGGCTGAAAGCAAATACCAGCAAAGTGGTGTTATTACAGCTGCGCGACAGGAGCCTTGCCGACTGGGACCGCCCCATGGAAGAAAACTCTATGCTCGATTTTCTTACCAAGCCGTTCCTGCTCCTGCAAAACAACTGGTACAAACTGCAGGATTATTACCAGCATGATGAATTGAAATATTTGTCGGAAGCATATGGTCCGCAGTTTCACAGGATCTGCTTCCAATATGTGCCTTCAAAAAAGGAAGCGCCGGCAAGTCTCAGCTTTCACCTTACGGCGGCTGAGAAAAGAGATATTGTACTGGCGCTCGATAATCCGCTCAACGGCCTGGAGTTCCAGCGGCTGGCAGCACTTGAAAAATAGATCAGCGCCTGATCTCTACTTTCGTACCTACAGGCAGGATGCTGAATAATTCTTCCACGTAAGTATTCTTTGTACTGATGCAGCCTTCGGTCCAGTTGTCATAACGGTCTATTGCATATTCCTCATGCGGCCACGTCCCATGTATACCAATGCCGCCGCCGATCTCTGCATTGGCAGGAATAAGTCCTTTCGCTTTTCTTTCTTTGAATCTTTTTACACTTTCCGCAGTGGGATAATCCAGCATCATGAACCGGTTCCATTTTTCATGGCGTCTTTTGCTTACGATATGAAATACACCTTCCGGCGTTCGCCTGTCGCCCTGCATCAGTTTATCGCCCATATCCTTATTGCCGAAAACAACGGGATAGTTGGCGATCCATTCACCTGTTGAATCAAAAAGCGTAAGCTGGTATTTGCTTTTGATCACCAGGATACTATAAGTGTCTTTTGAAAAATAACGCGCATCCATATTTCTCGCTTTGCGGAAAGAGGTACACGGAATGCATAAGGTTAACAGCATGCAGTACTGCCACATGGGTTTCATTGGTACACGGGTTTATGCACCTAAACTAATGATCACAATTGTTGAAGAGTGGTTAATTAGCAAAACATTAGCTTAACAAAAAACAAAAGCGCCGCCTGAAAAGGCGGCGCGAAGACAACATGAGAAAAATGCTGACATGCGTGTCTATAACCGTCAGCAGTTATTTATAATCAGATTACCAGTTGCTGAACCTGATACCTACGGTATAAGGATATTGCTCCAGGTGAGTTGATTCTTTGTGTAACCTGTTGAGGCTGTATGAGCCATATAAGCGAACCGGTCCCAGGCCCACTTCCGCCACTGTAGCCAGTCTCCATGGCTCCAGATCGAAATTGCCATTGTTCTTTTGTTTGCCGCGCTCGGCACTGATCTGCTTGTTGCGGCTGCTCAGCAGGTAACCTGCGCTTATTCCGCCGCTGATGCTGAAGCCGTTCCTTTTATTGGGGCTTGCGTTGATATTAACCATTAACGGTACAGTGAGGTAGCCCACATAAAGCTTGTTCTTTGAAAAACTGATCGAGTCATTGTATACATATGGAACCGGATCCCTGCGGTAACTCAGGCGGCTGTCGTAACGGAAATTGTACATTTCCAGTCCAAGTCCGTACTTCAGGTTCACCACGTGTTTGATCACATTGAGCTTCTGCATGAACAGCCAGATATTTACGTTACTGGATTTGCCGGTATTAAGGCGGAAACTGTTTTTATCTACAGGACCATCAACCGTGCGGAGCACTTTAAAATATCCGCCGGCCTGTGCTGCCGCATAATCTGTATTATCCCTGAAGTTAGCAAAGCCCAGGTCGAATATGAACCAGTTGGTGCTGATGTTGGTACGCTTATAGGGCTTTCGCTGTATCCTTACGCTGAAATCCCTGTCCCAGTCTTTCCATACACTGTTATCTTCCCCCTTGTCTTTCTTCTTGTCGGTGTTGTTATCCTTGTTCTTCTTGATGATAATGAAATTTCCCACACGCATGGTGTCGCTCTTGCCGGTTGTGGTATCTGTCTGGGCAAATCCTGCACCTGCAACCAGCATGGCTGCCATTAAACCTAATGCTCTTTTCATAATACGGTCCTGTTTTCTTGGTTATTTTAAAATTCTGGTATTACGTTCTTCTGTTTTGGTTTCTTCCTGTTTGGCTTTGCCCCGGAAGAGACTAGAGGCTTTACGGAAAATACCACGGAGTTTATCTTTATTGATCTCTATCGAACCCAGCAAAAGACTTTTGCTGTCGTCATCTGTATCCAGTTCCCTGTAAACAGCCGGCGTTGCCATTGTTGATGTGAAGCGGCGGTTCGGTTTATCATCGGTATCTGTATCCAGCACTTTAAGTGTATAGTTGTCGGCATCTGCTGCAACTGCAAGCCGGGCATTGGTGTTGGTCATTGCCGGTTCAACGGTTTCACTAACAGTAGTGCCTCTTTCGGTTACAGGAACAACGGTTTCATTTCTGGCCAGGAGAACCGGCGTTTCATCGGCTGTTACTGTTGCAGGACGTTTGGCAGTAATAACTGCATCAGGAACCGGAACGCTTGCAGGCTTTTGCATTTCAGGCACGCGCGCATCAACGGTGGCTGCATTTACAGCGGCGATCGTATTCTCATTGTCTGTACCTGTTGTTATCGTTTCTTCCGGAGTTGCTTCAGTACTTCCGGAACCTGCTGCACCTGGCGTATCCTTCTTCTGACCAGCTGCTGCCGCGAGCGGAGCTTCTTTTTCGCCGGATCTGCTGTTATTGTAGAACAGTGAAGCAGTAACCAGCAATCCGATCACAACAGCGGCGGCGGCGATCTTCCACCAGCGCATCATGATCACCGGGCGCTCCTTGGTTTCACTGCGATAAAGTGATGCCTTATCAGGACAAACCATTGTTTCCGGCTCCAGCTTTGCCTGTTTCAGCAGCGCAAACTGCGCTTCTGCGGCCGGTGTTTGTAAAAGCTTTTCTACGCGGATGCGCCCTTCCTGATTCAGTTCATTATCGAGATATAATAAAAGATCTTCTTCATGATCGGCAATTGATACAGGTTCTGCACTGCGCATCAGGCTTTCCTTGTTCATGAATACAAGGTCTTCCTCTACCGGAAGCATTGTTTCTTCCAGCATCTGGAGTTCTGCATGCAGATCAGGATTGTCGGCCACAAACTGTTCAACAGCACGCTTTTCCGCAGCAGACAGCTCACCGTCTACATAGAGCAGGAAAAACGTTTCATAATTATGTCTGTTGATCGTTGTCATTTATTTTATATCACGTTTTCAGGACTTACAAGATAATTTCTCAGCGTAAGCCTTGCCCGGTGAAGATAGACCTTTACCTGGCTCGGGTTCAGATCCATGATCTCGCCGATCTCTTCATAACTGTAGCCTTCATAATCTTTCAGCATCACCAGGCTTTTCTGCGTTTCGTTCAGCCTGTTAAGGGCATCCATCAGTATTTTCTTCATTCGTCCGCTCTGCTGCTGTTGCTGCGATCTGCCATCTTCCTGGAAATCTTCCTTCAGCTCAATTCTTTTTGCTTTCCGGATATGATCGATCATCTGGTTATAGGCAACGGTAAAAAGATAGGATTTTGATTTATCAGACTCAACGTTTTCCCTGTTCCGCCACAATTTTTCAAAAGCTGTCTGTACAATATCCCGCGCATCCTCTTCATGACGAAGATTCTTGACGATAAAGCGAAAAACATTATCGGCATAAAGAGTCACGCATTGATTGTATTCTTTCTCGGTCATAAACAGCCTTGATCTGTTGTTGTCTTGTCTGACGAAGCAGGATTTACCGCTTTGGGATGCCCGTCTTGTTAATTATACGTCTGGCGGAAGTTTTTGTTACAACTGCAAAGAAAAAAAATCCCGCGGTCAAAAAACTGCGGGATCCTGTTTTTATTTCGGAGACCAGGCCGTCAGCCGGTCCATCGATATATAATAAATCTCATTAATGTTTTCCACCTGTTTCTCTCTCCCATGCTCTATACAGGCTGCCGGAAATCGCCCGCCATTGAATAAACGGCAGGAAAAAAGGGTGGTACAGGCCAGGAGAAGGAATATGCGGATTGGTTTTTGTCTCATGCAGCGAGCTTTTGACACCGGCGAAGATAGCGGCGTTGCATCAGCGGCTGCTTTACAGAAAAGTTAAAACACGTTCATTAATAATCGATTACCTGCTCCTGTATACTTGCCGGGATCTCGCGCCACTCATACTGCTGATTTCGCAGCTGCGGCTCAAAACCCGCTTCGCGGATGGCATCCTGCATAGTCCTGTATGTAAAGCGGTGCGGTGCGCCTGCCGCACTTACCACGTTCTCTTCGATCATGATGCTTCCGAAATCATTGGCACCGGCATGCAGGCAGATCTGTGCGGTCTGTTTGCCCACGGTAAGCCAGCTCGCCTGGATATTCTTCACATTTGGCAGCATGATCCGGCTGATGGCAATCATCCTGATATATTCATCGGGTGTTGTTAGGTTATGCACGCCGCGTATACGCGTCAGCAAAGTGTCCACATCCTGGAATGTCCACGGTATGAATGCCAGGAAACCTTTCGCATCGGCCGGTTTACGGCTCTGTACTTCGCGGATGCGTTCGAGGTGGATGAACCGCTCTTCCAGCGTTTCCACATGTCCGAACATCATGGTTGCACTGGTCGTGATGTTTAATTTATGCGCCTGGTGCATAATCTCCAGCCACTCGTCGGCCCCGCATTTTCCTTTCGAGATCAGCCTTCTTACCCTGTCTATCAGGATCTCTGCGCCCGCGCCCGGCAATGAATCAAGACCGGCTTCCTGCAAGGCTTTCAGTACATCGTGGTGACTCATTTTCTCCAGTTTGCAGATATGCGCCACTTCGGGTGGTCCGAGTGCATGGAGTTTAATGGTCGGGAATTCCTGTTTCAGCTGGCGGAAGGTCTTTGTATAAAAATCCAGCCCGAGGCCGGGGTGATGCCCGCCCTGCAACAGTAACTGGTCGCCGCCGTATTTCAGCGTTTCGGATATTTTTTTCCTGTAGGTATCCATATCCGTTATGTAGGCATCTGCATGTCCCGGGATACGGTAGAAATTACAGAACTTACAATTGGCGATACATACATTGGTCGTATTCACATTCCGGTCTATCTGCCAGGTTACTTTCCCGTGCGGCACCTGCTTTTTACGCATTTCATCCGCCACATACATAAGCTCTGCAAGGGGTGCATGCTCAAAAAGGAACATTCCTTCTTCGATGGAAAGGAATTCCATATTCAGTGCCTTCCGGTATAAATCTGCTGTTTGCATATCCACGCTCGTAAGAATTAAATGAACTGCAAAGGTAGGATGATAAAATGGATTGTAATGGCTTATTGAAGTGGTCCGTTCCCGGCTTTTTACCGTTCAAAACAGGTTAAACGCATTCGGGCGCAATGCGTCACGTTTACTCGGGCCTTTTTTGTATATTGATGCTGCATGAAACGACTACTACCGATTATTGCCTTACTGCTTTGTATCAGCATGCGCACTGCCGCGCAGGAAGAATTTGTTCCGCCGCAATCCCGTTTCATCACACGTTTTCCTTTTACGCAGCTGAGTGGCGGCATTATTATCGTCCGTGCCCAGTTCGACCAGTTTGCCGATTCGCTCAACTTTGTACTGGATACCGGCAGCGGTGGTATCTCACTCGATTCGGCTACTGCACATGCCATGAACCTTCCCCTCACCATGTCAAATAAGACCATCAGGGGCATTGCCGGCCTTAAAACTGTAGAATTCGCTTATAATCACTCACTTAAGTTTCCCGGACTCACAGTAGAGAACCTTGATTTCCATATCAATGATTATGATCTTCTTACCAGTGTTTATGGTGTTAAAATAGACGGTATCGTTGGATTCAGCTTCCTCCGCAGGTATATCGTACGGATCGATAATGATGAACACTGGATTGAAGTATTCACCCCGGGCATATTCAAATACCCGCGCGGAGGCTACATGCTAAGACCCGATTTTTCAACCCTGCCGCTGCAGATGGCAGGCGTTAGTGATGAAAAATCTATTTTCAGCCGTTTCATTTTTGATACGGGTGCAGGATTGAATTTCCTGCTGTCGAAGGATTTCGTGGAAGACAGTTCCCTGCTTAAAAAGGGCAAGAAATTATACCCGACGCAGGCTGAAGGTCTGGGCGGTAAAAAGCTGATGGAACTTACCGTGATCAAAGAAGTGAAAGTAGGACCGTATAAATTTAAAAAAGTGCCCGTTCATATTTTCGAGGACGAGTTCAATGTTACCTCTTATCCATTGCAGTCGGGGCTGATCGGCAACGATATCATGCGCCGCTTCAATGTGATACTGAACTATCCTGAAAGAAGCATTTACATCAAACCCAATAACCATTTCGGCGATCCGTTTGATTATTCCTATACCGGCCTGGGGATCTACCTGCAGGATGGCGAGGTAAGGGTCATCGATGTCATCAAAGGTTCGCCGGGAGAAAAAGCAGGGTTTCTTCCGGGAGATGTTATATTCTCCATCGAAAGCAATTTTTCCAAAAACATACAGACCTATAAGAATCTTTTCCAGAATGCCACGGGGAGGATGCGGGTAATCGTTTTCAGGAACGATGCACCGGTTTCGCTTACGATTGATGTGAAGGATATCCGGAAATAAGCATGATGGAAGCTGTTTTGTTATAGTGGGTATGTTAAAATCCGGGTGAGGGCGAAGTGAGGGGGGCGAAGTCAAGAGTGTCTGGGCGAAGTGCGGGGGAAAACCTTAATTTTGGAGGTTTTAAGGATACAGACTATGATTCAGTTCAATCGTTTTGTTTTGGAGAATGGGTTACGTGTGCTGGTACATGAAGATCACTCTACACCAATGGCCGTTGTAAATATCATGTACGATGCCGGTGCGAGGGACGAAAATCCGCAGCAGACCGGTTTTGCGCATTTATTCGAACACCTGATGTTCGGCGGCAGCATTAATATTCCTGATTACGACGAACCTTTGCAGAGGGCCGGCGGCGAGAATAATGCCTACACTACCAATGATCTCACCAATTATTACTGCCAGTTACCTGCAGAAAATATCGAAACCGCATTCTGGCTCGAAAGCGACCGGATGCTGAGCCTTGCCTTCAGCGAAAAAAGCCTGGCTGTTCAGCGAAAAGTGGTCTGCGAAGAATTCAAGGAACATTATATCAATAAGCCTTACGGCGATGTGTGGCATAAAATGCGTGAACTCGCTTACACCACGCACCCTTACCGCTGGATGACGATCGGTAAAGAACTCAGTCATGTTGAAAATGCACGCATCGAAGATGTGAAAGACTTCTTTTTTAAACATTATCGTCCCGTGAATGCTATTCTCGTGGTAGCGGGTCATGTGAAGACCGACGAGATCAGAAAACTGGCGGAAAAATGGTTCGGCGATATTCCTCCGGGAACACGTTACGAGCGTAATCTTCCGGCAGAACCTGTGCAGACAGCACCCCGTTTCGCGGAAACTTACGCAGATGTGCCCCTGGATGCATTGATCAGGACCTGGCATATGCCCGGCAGGCTGGATAAAGGTTATTACCCGGCCGATCTGATCACCGAAATACTGGGCGGCGGTGGTTCATCACGTTTGTTCCAGTCGCTCGTAAAGGAAAAGAAATTATTCTCCAACCTCGACTGTTATCATTTCGGCACTATCGATCCGGGACTGGTAGCTATAGACGGAAAACTGGTGAAAGGAGTAAGTATGGAAGAGGCGGCGCAGGCACTGGATGAAGAGATCGTGAAGATCAGGCAGTCCGGCGTAACCGAAACAGAACTCCAGAAAGTAAAGAACAAGACCGAGAGCATCATTGCATTTGAAGACATGAGTGTAATGAGCCGCGCCGGCAGCCTTGCACTTTATGAACTCCTGGGAGATGCGCAGCTAATGAATACCGAACTGGAGAAATACCAGTTGGTAACCACGGCAGATATACTAGAGAGCAGCAATATCATTTTTGACGAGAACAACAGCAATACGCTTTATTACCATGCAAAATAGAAAAGTGGCGCCGCCGATCGTGGATGCGGTTGATTTGAACCTGGTACTCAAACCCTGCGACAGGTATAAGCTGGACAATGGCGTGCCTGTTTACGCAGTGGATGCAGGTGCAGAAGAAGTGATCATGGTAGAATGGGTATTCTACGCAGGTAACTGGTATGAGCAGAACAATATTGTAGCAGCCACTACCAACTTCATGCTGAAAAACGGAACGAAGAAACATAAAGCTTTTGCGATCAATGAGCATTTCGAGTTTTACGGAGCGTACCTGAACCGCCAGTGTTATAATGAAACGGCAACGATCACCCTGCATTGCCTGGCCAAACACCTGGAACATGTGCTGCCCATGGTGGCCGAACTGCTGACAGAGAGCATTTTTCCGCAGGAGGAGCTGGATATTTATCGCCAGAACCAGAAGCAAAGGCTGGAAGTGAATCTTAAGAAATGTGATTTTGTAGCCAACAGGCTGATAGATGAATATATATACGGCTTCCATCATCCTTATGGCCGTTATACATCCACACTCGATTACGATCGCCTGGAGCAGGAAGAATTGAAAGCGTTTTACCGGCAATATTATACATATGGTAAATGCCTTGTGTTCACTGCAGGGAAATTACCTGCAAATATGCAGCAACTGCTCAACAGCATTTTCGGATCGCTTCCGCTTAACCAGGCCGAAATACCGGCGGTTACATTTAATGCAGCGCCGGCAGCAGAAAAGAAATATAATATCATCAATGATCCTGATGGAGTACAGTGTGCCATCCGCATGGCGCGGGATTTCCCGAACAGGAAACATCCGGATTTCGCGGGAGCGCAGGTACTCAACAATATCTTCGGCGGATTTTTCGGTTCAAGGCTGATGAGTAATATCCGTGAAGACAAAGGTTATACTTATGGCATCCACAGTTACCTGCAGAATCATATTCACAACAGTGCCTGGATGATCAGCACGGAAGCAGGAAGGGATGTGAGTGCCGCAACTATAGCAGAGGTTTATAAAGAAATGGCGCTGCTGCGCAATGAACCGGTGCCGGAAGAAGAGCTTGACCTGGTACGTAATTATATGATGGGTTCGCTGCTCGGAGATCTTGACGGACCGTTCCAGATCATAGCGCGGTGGAAAAATTATATCCTGAATGATCTCGATGAAAGTTATTTTTATAACACCATCGGTATCATCAGAAAAATAACAGCAGCAGAACTGCAGGAAATGGCAAACAAATACCTGCAGGACGAAGCTTTTTACGAGTTATCGGTGGTTTAACCAGATCAACCGGGGCTGGTAATACCGGCTCCGGGAATAATTTAAACCGGCTATACATGGGACGCTTTTTCACAAAAACAATTGCAACAGCACTGGCAGTATTATTCGCTGCTTATATTCTGAAAGGCGTACATGTAGATACAACTGTAACCGCACTGATTGTTGCGGTAGTACTGGGGCTGCTCAACAGTTTTATCAAACCCATACTGATCGTTCTTACTATTCCCATTACCATCTTTACCCTCGGACTGTTCCTGCTGGTGATCAATGTACTGATCGTGAAATGGGCTGCAAGTCTTGTTCCGGGATTTACGGTAGATGGTTGGTTCCCGGCCCTCCTTTTCAGTTTTGTGGTATCCATTGTGGCGGCGCTGATAGAAGGAATTCTCGGCAAGGGCGGCGAACAGAATTAATCACCATTCATCCTTTCTTATAACCACTGGTAGAAACGTAATTTTACCGGTTTTTTATATTTCCATGTAAATCAATGATTTATGATATATACAATATCTTCCCGTACCTATTACTAAAAAAAACTTGGTACTATGTGTTGCATAGTACCAAATAATGTTCCATCTTTGTGTTATCAAAGTAGATCAATAACGAATTCAAATAAAAAGATCATGAAAACACAAAACACCAATTTCTTTCAGCAGATCAGCCGGGCTCATACAGAGACCCTGGTGAAAGAAGTAAAAGAAACCGTTGCTGTTAATAACGGCGTACAGCATAAAGCGATCTTCGGAGCGGTAGACTACTGGAACTTCCAGCGCAGCCGCAGAATCAGGATCAGCAGAAGGCACCTGACAGCATAAAAAGTACCCAAGAAAACAATTCCAATAAAAACGACCGGTATCCATCAGGATAAGGTCATTAAAAACTCCAGGTTATGGATATACAGAATACACAGAGCCAGATGCGGAAAGGCGTATTGGAGTTTTGCATTTTATCCATCATACGCCAGGGTGAAGTTTACCCGAGTGATATCGTGGACCGAATGAAAGCTGCCAACCTGCACATTCTTGAAGGAACACTCTACCCGCTGCTGACGCGACTGAAAAATGCGGGTCTTTTAACTTACCGCTGGGTGGAAAGTAACAGCGGACCGCCGCGTAAATATTTCGTGATGACTGATACAGGTCTGGAGTTTTACAAAGAACTCGAACGTACCTGGCAGGAACTGGCAGACGCCGTTCATGCGCTGACACAACCACAGAATCAATCGTCCGAAGAAATCCAATCCCAACCTTAACCAACAAAACTAGAACAGACAATGAAAAAGGTAATCAATATAAACTTCCAGGGCAGGGTGATCCCCATTGAAGAAGCTGCCTACGACCTGCTGAAGCAGTACGTGGAAAGTTTGCGTAAATTTTTTGCCAACGAGGAGGGACGAGACGAGATCATTAATGATATTGAAGGACGAATAGCTGAGCTGTTTGGCGATAGCCTGAAAAAAGGCAGTACCTGTATTACTGAAGAAGATGTAAATAACATCATCGCCAGTATGGGCAGACCTGAAGATTTTGATGAGGAAGAGAACAAAGTGCACTCACAGCTGGGTGGCGAAGAGAAAAAGGAAAGCTATACAGGAAGCGCCGCAGCTTTCGAACCTGTTCAGGAAGGTCGTGGCCGCTTATATCGTAATGATAATGAAAAGATCCTGGGTGGTGTGTGTAGCGGGCTGGCTCATTATCTTAAAATAGATCCTACCATTGTACGTCTCGTGTTTGCGCTGAGCAGCTTTGGTGCGGGAACAGGTATACTGATTTATATCCTGCTCTGGATCATATTGCCATCCAAACCACTGGCAAGCAACCTTACTTCTAAAAGGATGTACCGTAATCCTGAAGAAAAAGTGGTAGCCGGTGTGGCAAGCGGCATTGCGGCGTATTTTGATATCGCGGTATGGATCCCAAGACTCATCTTTGTTTTCCCGCTGGTGGTAGGTATCATTACTTCTATTTTCCGCAACGCATTCTGGTTCGATTTTGATCCGTTCCCCGGCATCATCTTCGGTTCCTTCGGCGGAACGCTCTTTATCACTTATGCTATTCTGTGGGCAGTGATCCCGGAAGCAAAAAGTGCATCGGAAAAACTGGAAATGCGCGGTGAGAAAATAGATCTGAATACAATTAAGAATACGATCCAGGAAGACCTGGAAGGATTCAAGAACCGCGCGGAGAAATGGGGGGGTGAATTCAAGGAAAAAGCGCAGCATTTCGGAAAGGAGTTCGGACACACTGTTGGCCAGAAAGGCGCACAGTTCGGCGCTGAAGCCGGTTATGTAGCCAAGAAAAGCGGTAACAGGTTGCTGAATGCACTGGGTATCTTACTCAAAGCCTTCTTTCTTTTCCTCGCGGGTATCCTGGCTTTTGTACTGTTGATCGCGCTGATCGCGCTGACAGGAGCGGGTGTGGGTGTGTTCCCGCTGAAAGATTTCTTCCTCGAAGGATTCTGGCAGAATGCACTTGCATGGGCAACATTACTGCTCTTCCTGGGTGTGCCGGTAATAGCACTGGTTGTATGGTGCATCCGCCGCATCATGGGTATCAGGTCGGGCAACAGGTATATCGGTTTCACTTTCAGCGGACTCTGGTTCATCGGGCTTATCTGCGGTATCCTCCTCGCAGTCTCCATCACACGCAACTTTGATGCGAGAGCAAGAGAAAAACAGGATTACACGGTAGCACAACCATCCACCGGAAAGCTGATCGTAAAAGTACCGGATACAAAAGTGAAGGTATACGGCCGCTGGTTCAGGATGGATGGCATCATGAGCATGAATAACGACAGCCTCTTCCTCAACAACGTGAGACTGCATATTGTAAAAAGTACCGATTCAGCCTATCATATTTCTGCTTTCAAATACAGCAACGGCAGCGATGAAGGCATTGCACTGCGTAATATCAAAGAGATCAATTACGGTATTAACCAGCAGGATAGCACCGTATGGCTCGACAGAGGCTTCTCTCTGAAACGCGGCACCAAATTCCGTAACCAGGGCGTACAGGTAACCATCCAGGTTCCTGTGGGCAAAAGGATCGAGATCGACAAAAGTGTATCCCGCAGGCTGAACTGGTTCCGCATCCATACCGGAAGAAACGAATGGGATTGGGAAGAGGACGATTGGAGCAACAACTATGAAGACTGGAGCTCTAACGTAGAATATATCATGACTCCCGGAGGACTGGAGAGGGTGAAGAAAGATAAAAAAGTAGAAGAAGACAGGGACGACAGGAAAGAGGTAGAAAGTGAAGCACTGGAGAACTACAAGAAAAGCCGTGAAGACATGCAGAAAGAGCTCGATAAAAAGCAGAAAGAAGCTGAAGAACTGAAAAAAGAGCTCTCGAAGCCACTGGATACAACACGTTACCGTTACCAGAAAGCAGTTTCTTATGAAGATGCTTCCAAACAACTCAAAACAGCAGCACCAGGAGGTGCTCACGATATAGAGCCGGAAAGTGCTGATATGCCGCTGGAACTGATGCGACTGACCATGATGGAACTGGCATCTTAAACTCGGTTGAAGTTGGGAAAACAAGAACCCGGTCCTGTTCCCAGAACGGGGTTCTTCCCTTCTCTTACATTCTTTTGGCGCAGTTGGTTTAACAAGGTGGCAGGAACAATTCTGCCGCCTTTGTTTTTAACAGTCAGCTTTCTCTTATTTTTGCGCCGAACAAAACCTACGATTGATATGAAAAACACCCCTTTTACAGACAAGCACATTGCGCTCGGTGCCAAAATGGCTGAGTTTGCCGGATATAATATGCCTATCAGCTACAGCGGTATCAACGATGAGCATGCGACCGTACGTAAGAATGCCGGTGTTTTTGATGTAAGTCATATGGGAGAGTTCATGGTAAAAGGAGAACATGCACTTGAGCTGATCCAGCGTGTTACATCAAACGATGCATCCAAACTTGTAGCAGGTCAGGCTCAGTACAGTTGTCTGCCCAACGAACAGGGCGGCATAGTGGACGATCTGATCGTTTATTGTATCGAGCCGGGCAAGACCTATATGCTGGTGGTGAATGCATCCAATATTGAAAAAGACTGGAAATGGATCAGTGACAGGAATACCAACGGCGCTGAAATGCACAATATCAGCGATAAGACCTGCCTGCTCGCGATACAGGGCCCCAACGCTACAAAAATATTGCAGCCGCTTGCCGACACTGATATCATGAACCTGAAATATTACACTTTTACCAAGGGTAAATTTGCAGGTGTTGATAATGTGCTGATCAGTGCAACCGGTTATACCGGAGCCGGTGGCGTAGAGATTTATTTTGAAGACAAGGACGGGGCGGCAGCACAGATCTGGGACGCCATCTTCGAAGCCGGTGGCCCGCAGGGGCTTAAACCGATCGGGCTGGGCGCCAGGGATACATTAAGGCTCGAAATGGGCTATTGCCTGTACGGTAATGATATTGATGATACTACTTCGCCGCTTGAAGGAGGGCTGGGTTGGATCACCAAGTTCACAAAAGACTTTACAGCTAAAGATATCCTGCAGGCACAGAAAGCAGAAGGTGTAAAACGCCGCCTGGTTGGTTTTGAAATGATCGAAAGAGGCATACCCCGCCATGATTACCTGATCAAAGATGCCAGTGGTAATGTTATCGGAAAGGTTACCAGCGGAACACAGGCGCCATCTTTAGGTAAAGCGATCGGCCTGGGTTACGTAAGCATTGAACACGCAGCTGCTGATAGTGAGATCTTTATCGACATCAGGAATACGCCGGTTAAAGCCAAAGTGGTTAAACTGCCGTTTGCATAACTTATATATTTCAATAGTTTGCGGCCGGTACTTGTTACCGGCCGTTTTGTTTTGTTCCCTGTGCTCCGCAATGTTTAACCGGTAAGCATTTTACGGACAATCAGCATGCGGTCTCCCTCAAGCGGCAGATAGCCATGATCATAACAGAAATAATAAGTCATTCCTTTCTTACTGGTATGGGTATGTGTGAAGTAATTGAAAAGAAAGCCCTTCGTATAAAGATCCTGTACCGGGGTTTTAACGGCATCGGCAGTTGCAGGCAAAAGTTCCTTTAATATACGCCGGTTGCGATATAAGGTATGGTTGATACTGCGTATGTATTTATTTCCGGCCCCGTTTTGCTGGTTATTGAATGAGCTTCTGCAGTAACTGTCGCAAAAACGTTTATCAGTCCGCCCTTTCACAGGTTTTCCGCATACGGCGCATGTTTTGTTTTCGGTTGTCATAATAATGTTTTTATAAGAATCTGTGTAAAGTAAGCTGTCAAGGCACTGCAATCAAATGCGTATTTGTACGCCATTTATTAATAACGTATAAATACGCATTAAAATATTCTTATTTCTTCGGTATTCTTGCATAGAATAACATCTATTGCTATAATTAAGAATGACCGGATACGTACCAGACATGCTTCCGGTTACATTATTTACCCGTCATTTTCTTTATGCGTTTACTTACGGAAGTACGCGTTTAATATTCGTTTGAGGATCCGTCAGTCATTCATATTTGCCTTGTCATTGCAGGAAATAACCTGTGCTGATTCATAAAAAAGCAAATATGAATGCGATCAAAAACAAAGTACAGTTAATCGGAAATCTCGGCCAGCCGCCTGACATACGGCTCTTCGGAGAAGGCAGGAAAATGGCCATTATCCGTATCGCGATCAACGAAACATTTAAAGATGCAGATGGTGAGAAAAAGACGGATACCCAATGGCATAATATCATAGCCTGGGGCAAGCTGGCAGAGATTGCCGAGAAACATCTTCAGAAAGGGACAGAAATAGCCATTGAAGGCAGGCTGCTCAGCAAAAGTTTTGTTGACAAGAACGGAGTCAAGCACCATACAACAGAAGTACAGGCAACAGAACTGCTTATACTCAGCAAAAAAACATAATAGCAGAAAAAATCATAACTGGCGGCTTCCGTTCATAGAAATCGGTTAGTAGAGAGGGTGTTCTTTTGTGTTTGGTCGTGCGGGTTTCTGTGCTTGTATAATGCCTGCTGTTTGTGCGTTTGCCGACAGGCAGAATTGCGGCACTGACACTACGGTCTGGCAGATGTGGTGAGTCGACGGGTAACCGGCGCAAAGCAGGCATCACAGTTTACCATTTCGTATAACCCTGCATGCCGGGCCGGCTTTTTAAGGCAGGCCCAATTTTTACTTTTCGATACTTTATCTTTGCGGCCTTATGAGCAGCAAACCAACATTGCATACCGTATTATCACCCAGGTTACTTGATATTTACGATATGCCCAATAGTATTGTCGTTATCATTGATGTATTTCGTGCTACTTCAACTATCGCCACGGCTTTATATAATGGTGCAGGAAGAATTATCCCAGTTGATAGTGTGAACAAATGCATTGAACTCGGCAAACTGACCGGAGGTATTACTGCAGGAGAGCGCGATGGCAAAGTGATAGAAGGACTTGCCCATGGCAACTCTCCGGCTGAATATCCACGCTCTTTCATAGAAGGGAAAACACTGGTACTCACAACAACCAATGGTACTAAACTGCTTCATATGGCATTGAATAACGGGGCTTCCGAAATTGTAACCGGCTCCTTTCCCAATCTTTCTGCCGTCTGCGAGCACCTGCTTTCTGCCGGAAAGAATGTGATCCTGGGTTGCTCAGCCTGGAAGGACAGGTTTAACCTGGAAGACACGCTTTTTGCCGGCGCGGTGATACATAATATTAAAAAATATTTCACCATTCACTGCGACAGCAGCCTGATGGCAGAAGACATCTACAACCTGCACAAAGATGATATCTACAGCTTTATCCGTAATACTACGCACTGGCACCGGCTGGCTTCTTACGGACTTGAAGCAGACCTCGAATACTGTGTAACTGCCGATGTTGCCAACATATTACCTATTTACAGGAATGGAGACCTGGTGGCACATAACCGTTAACAAACGTCCGTAAGCCTGGGTAATATAAAAATAAAATTTGCACCAGCTGATACGCTATAGCAGCTCTACCGTATTTTCAGAGATCCGTTACCTCATACAGAATACAGAACATGCCCTGTAAGCTGACCCAGGCAGCCTTAGCCGCTTCGGAATCAATGGGAGTGCTTCCCGGATGATCTGATATTAACAAACATTTCATCCACAATATTTTCAAACAGCATGGGAACTGCCTTGCTTTTTGTTACTTTTGCAAATTGCCCTTTTTCTACTGGCAAACCAGGAATTATACGTGATCGCTATGTGATGGAGCTATGAGAATTTTTCCTGGTATGCCGGGCGGCAACAGAAGTATAAGCTATGGCACTACCCTACCTGATCAAACATATTTACAATACCGGCACTGAAGAAGTGATCCGGAGAGGCAAGAAGATCCATGCCCTCGGGAACGTGGAACTGATGGAGTATGACGAACTCATGGGTAATGTTGTATTCAGGGTGAAAGACGATGGTTATGCCACTTTTTATAAAGTCCATATCAACCAGTTCAAAGACCCTAAAACCTTATCGCTGCGATGCAGCTGCCCTTACAACCTTTCGGAAATCTGCAGGCACAAGGCAGGAGCACTTTTCCATCTCCAGGATATGCTGGATAAAAACCTGCTTGGTGATAAAGATGTGGCATATGAACAACGGCATACCGTTGTAAAAATGAAACAGCTTGATCTGAAATTGATCCGGATGCTGACCTCGCAGGAAAGTTTTGCCGCTGCGGAAGATTACCTCCGCAGCAGCAGATCCAATATACTAGAGGCCAAAGAAGAAAGAGTACAGGCCACACTGGAATATGAGGGTGAAACATACAAGCTGCTTATACAGAAAAACGAAGAACGTAATTTCGATACGAGCTGTACCTGTAACAGCGATACAACGCACCCGCTCTGCGTTCATAAGGTGATACTGTTATTGCAGCTGCTGCATAATTACGGACCGAATTATTTCGACACGATCCGTAACTGGGATAAAGAAAAAAATAAACTGCTTGCTTTATACGGTTATTCCCTCGACGATGACCTGAAGGGAAAATTTGAGTTCACTTATACAGAAGGCAAACCATTTCTGCGTGTACTCGATTCATCCATCAAACGTGTCTCGGCAACGCAGCAGGCAGAAACACGTCCGAAACCCATTGAAGATAAAACGGAATTACCCGAAACTGAGGAAGAACAGGAAAACAAAACATTACTCAGGCTTGGCATTGTGATCGCGGCCAACGAACTACAATACCCCTACCTGCAGCTGGATGCCGTACAAGGTGAACCTGACGAGGACAATACAAAATACACTTCAAAAGTTGCAAGGATAGACCTCGTGAAATTTGTAAACACCGAGAACTTCAACGAAGAAGATAAAATGCTGCTGCAGCAGCTTCGCAAGCTGTTGCCCAATGAAATCAGCCGTTACCTGAACCGCAACTCGCCTTTCAGCGGAATCTGGGAGAATATTGTACAGCAACATGATGATGAGCTGCCGGATGAGACCAGGCATCTGATCAACGAATACCTCCACCCCAAGATCAGGAAAATATTTACTGAACTGACCGGTAGTCCATTTGTGTTCTACCTGCCACCGGGTAAAGCTTATACAACGGCCAACCTGCAGCAGGCAGAGCTTTCGGCACAGTTTATCAGCCCGGAATTTGAAGTCGGCTACGCCAACGGACAATACGAGATTAGTTGTCGGGTGAAATTACCGCTTGCGGATCTTAGTATTGCAGATAATGAAAGTGAAACGCCTCTCCTGTTTCAATACCATAACCAGTTCTACACCTGGCAAAAACCGGAAGATATCCAGGTGATCGAAAAATTCCTGCCTTCAGGAAAGATCACTATCGCCGCAGAAGACTGGGCTTTCCAGTTACAGCAGTTTATCCTGCCGCTTTCGAAAGAATACAATGTCCACTTCAGCAATGTACAGCGTGAAGAACTGAAAGATGTAAAACCGGAAGTGAAAGTGATGCTGAAAGAAAAAGGTGATTACCTTCTGTTCCAGCCTGTATTCAATTACCGTGGCTATGATGTGCGCAGCACCGATAAAGAAAGGATCATTCTTCCCATGGCTGATAAGCTGCTCATCATTCAACGCAATACAGATGCGGAACAGGCTTTCATCGAAAAAATAGAATCGCTGCACTCTCATTTTATCCGTCCTGCTGAAGGTGGAACACTCGCATTGAAAGGAAGCGAGGTATTACGCAATAACTGGTTCTTCCTCTTTGTGGATGCGGCTAAAGAAATGAACATACCTGTCTATGGTTTTGAAGCGCTGAAGAAATTCCGTTTCAATACGGCAAAACCATCTACACGTATTTTTATCAGCAGCAATACCGACTGGTTCGATGCTAAAGTGGAAATAGATTTCGGCGGCCAGAAAGTAACTGTGGACGAAGTGAAGAAGGCACTGGCCAATAAACAACAGTTCGTTCAACTGGAAGACGGCACATTAGGAATTCTGCCGGAAGAATGGATCAGGAAATACGCATTGCTGTTCCGCGTGGGCGACGGGAAATCCGGCTCCATGAAACTGAGCAAATATCATTTCAGTGTAATCGAGGAACTCTATCTGCAGCGCGATGAAGAAGAGCTTTTCTTCCAGCTGGAAGAAAAATACGAGAAACTGAAGGAAAACCATTCCATCAAGGAAATTGCTGCACCGGCTCATCTGAAATCGATCCTGCGGCCTTACCAGGAAAGCGGTTTCCAATGGCTTAATTACCTCCGTGAAGTACATTGGGGCGGTATCCTCGCCGATGATATGGGTCTTGGTAAAACCCTGCAAACGCTCAGCTTCCTTCATTACCTGAAAGAGGTAAACCATGGATTAAAGGCACTGGTGGTTTGTCCTACCACGCTGATGTATAACTGGCAGAACGAGATCAAAAAATTCACACCGGGTATCAGTTTTTATGTTCACCACGGCGGCAGCCGCATGCGCGACAGTTTCCTGAAACATCCTGCCAACGTGATCATCACCACTTACGGAACCCTCAGAAGTGATATCCGCCAGTTTGTGGAAGTAACATTCGACTATGTTGTGCTTGATGAAAGTCAGGCTATTAAAAACCCTTCCAGTAAAGTAACAAAAGCGGCCGGCCTGTTAAACGCAAAGAACCGCCTCTGCCTGAGTGGTACGCCATTGCAGAATAACACTTTCGACATTTACGCACAGATGAACTTCCTCAACCCGGGCATGCTCGGCAGTGTGGAGTTCTTTAAACAGGAATTCTCCATACCGATCGACAAATTCGGAGAAAAGGAGCAGAAAGATCATTTAAGAAAATTATTATATCCCTTTATACTCCGCAGAACAAAAGAGCAGGTAGCCAAAGACCTTCCCGAAAAACAGGAAATGGTCCTGTTCTGCGAAATGGGCGAAGAACAACGCAAGATCTACGATGCCTACCGGAACGATTTCCGCGACAAGATCCTTGGCGTGGTAGAAAACCAGGGCATACAGAAATCACAACTTACCATTTTACAGGGCCTGATGAAACTCAGGCAGATCTGCGATAGCCCGGCAATCGTAAAAGAGGAAGAAAGATACCCGAACGTATCTGTGAAACTGGAAGAGATTGGCCGTGAGATAACAGAGAACATCAGCAACCACAAAGCCCTGATCTTCTCCCAATTCCTGGGCATGCTGGCGCTGATCAAGGAGAAAATGAAAGAACTCGGTGTTGATTATGAGTATTTCGATGGCAGCAGTACCGTAGCTGAACGTGAAAGAGCAATCGAAAGATTCCAGAACGATGACAATTGCCGTGTTTTCCTTATTTCACTTAAAGCCGGTGGCGTAGGTCTGAACCTCACAGCTGCAGACTATGTATATATTGTTGATCCATGGTGGAATCCTGCCGTGGAACAACAGGCGATCGACCGGACTCACCGTATCGGCCAGACAAAAAATATTTTCGCTTACCGCATGATCTGTACAGATACCGTGGAAGACAAAATACTGAAACTTCAGGAACGTAAAAAAAGCCTTGCCAAAGACCTGATCACGGATGATGAAGGCTTTGTCAAGAGTCTTACGAAAGAGGATGTGGAATACCTGTTCAGTTAATTTGTACTTACCGATGTTGGTCGCCTGACCCTGTTCGGAACACATCTTCTCTCGCTGATGCCTTCCGAAGGGGACTCAGCGCAGCACGCACTTGCTATTTTAAAGATGCTCATCAATTCCGACTTTCAGACGGGTGCCGGCATTTGTCGCTCAGGCCGCTGGGCCTCGTCTTTGCGCCAGCGCTTCTTTAGCCTCTATCGAAATGAGCTTCGCTTCATTCCGATTACCTGCGCTTCGCTGGGTACCGAAGCCATAGAGGCGCCTCTGCAAAGACTGGTAGATTTATTAAATTTTTCCGAACATCTGGTGTCGCCTGACTAGTAACGCATCGTCGTCATTGAAAACTATTTAATCTGCGCAGCAGCGATATACTGCTCAGGGTTCTTTTCAAACTCGGTTTTACATTCCTTCGAACAGAAACCTAGCACTTTGCTTTTATATTGAGCGGTATCTGTAATTCCCGCAGTAACAGGCATTCCGCAGGCCGGGTCTTTTTTGTTATCCACCACATCCGCCGTAAAACGATGTTCAGGTGCCATGATGTCTTTGGCAGTAGTATCTTTTGGTGTATTCTCTGCCGTAGCACCATTGCCACAGGATGCAAGCAATAAGCCTGCAGCAAAAAAGGTCAGAACGAAACGCAGTGTTACCAGTGATTTTCTTTTCATAAAAAATGCAGTGTTAGATTTCAGTAAAAGTAATCATTATCCGTTGCCGGTTATTCATACAATAAAGTGTCGTTAATACATAACCACTGTATTATCAATAGCAACAGCCCGAAACAGTTCTCTGTAATGCATTTCAGGCGATTGTTTTACCGCTTTTTTTCTTTGATTCATCGTTTAAAGAAATGTTAAAACGATAGCTGCCTTTTTAAGCTATGGTTTCACCGATTATTTGAATGGCATTCCCAACTATCACAGTAGTTTTCCGCTGAAATTTAATGAACCCATAAACTTGAAAAAGGAATTTACATTCGTTTTTCAATCATACTGATCACTTATGAGCAAATTTTTACCATTCCTGGCATGCATTCTATTCTCTATTGCTTCCTGGGGCCAGAATACCGGTACCGTCAAAGGTAAACTGGTAGACACCGTAGGAAAACAATCCCTGAAAGATGCAACAATCACCATCCTCAACGGAAAAGACTCCACACTGGAAGTATTCGGCCTCTCCAAAGCGGACGGCAGCTTCTCAGTAACGAATATTGACCTCGAAGAAATGATACTTCAGGTAAAATTCCAGGGGTATGAAACAGTTTGGCGTAAGCTTAACTTTTCAAAATCCAATACCACTATCGATCTCGGATCCGTGTACATGAAAACACAGGATAACGATCTGGGTATGGTTACTGTAACCCAGTCTCCCATCCAGATGAAGAAAGATACCGTGGAATTCAATGCATCTGCATTCAAGACAAAACCTAATGCTGTAGCAGAAGATCTGCTTAAAAAAGTACCTGGCATCCAGGTAGATAAAGACGGTAATATCAAAGCCCAGGGCGAGCAGGTACAGCGTATCCTCGTAGACGGAAAGCAGTTTTTCGGTAATGACCCTAAAATGGCTACCCGTAACCTGCCTCCGGATGTGATCGACAAAATCCAGGTTTTCGACGCCCTGAGCGACCAGAGCGCATTTACCGGCTTCGACGATGGTAACCGTATCAAAACAATCAACATTACTACCCGTAAAGACAAACGTAAAGGCTATTTCGGTAAAGCTGCCGTTGGATTCGGTGCGAAAGACGACGAGGGCCTGTACGATAACAGCTTCAATTTCAGCCGTTTCAATGGCGATCAGCAGATCACCCTTATCGGCCAGGGTAACAACGTAAACAAACAGAACTTCTCTGTTCAGGATATGCTTGGCTCACTCGGCGGTGGTAACTTCGGCGGTGGCGGCGGCAACTTCGGCGGCGGCGGTGGCCGTGGCGGTGGCGGAGGTGGCGGCATGACGATGGTCAGCGGCCTCTCCGGAAGCGGAAGCGGCGGCGGTATCGTGAATACCTGGGCCGGTGGTCTGAACTACCGCGATAACTGGGGTACCAAAACCCAGTTCTACGGAAGCTATTTCTACAACGACCAGCGCACTTACAGGGATCAGAAACGTTTTGACCAGTACATTACCAATAATCCTGATTCTTCACGCCTGAGCAATTCTGTACAATCGTCTATGACGCATAACCAGAACCACAGGATCAACATGAACATCGAACACCAGTTCGATTCAAATAACACGCTGATTATCAGACCAAATATCAGCTTCCAGAAAACTTATTCCATCACAGAACAGATGAGCGAAGTTTCTATCCTCAATAAAGGTGTTACAACCAAACTGAGTGATGTGAACATGCGTAACACTCGTGAGAACTCTGGTTATAACGCAAGCATCGACGCAACTTTCCGTCACCGTTTCCTGAAAAAGGGTAGAACTTTCTCTCTGAACCTGAACGGCGGACACAACACGAACGATGGTACGGGCGAGAACCTGACGATCACCAATAATTACAGTCTCAACACAAAGGATACAACCAACCAGATCTATTCCAGTAACCCGGAGACCAAGAATTTGTCGGTGACGGCTTCCTATACCGAGCCAATCGGAAAAAACCAGATGATCGAGCTGAATTATAACTACTCTTATAATAACAATACTTCCGGTAAACAGACTTATGCCTATAATAAAGCCACCGGCAAATACGACCTCCCGGTAGGCAACCTGAGTAACCTGTTCGAAAATGACTTCACTTCCAACAGGGCAACTGTCAGCTACCGTATCCAGAACGCCAAAGTGAACTTCAGCGTGGGTTCGGGTATCCAGGTGGGCGACAGGAAGAGCCATAACCTGACCAAAGACAGCGTGCTTACCCAGCATTATGTGAACTTCTTCCCTACTGCTAACCTGAACTACTCTTTCACTAAAACCAAGACGCTGAGGATTTTCTATAACGGTCGTCCTGGTCAGCCAAGCATCGATCAGTTACAGCCTGTAACCGACAACAGCAATGAGCTGAATGTAAAAATGGGTAACCCCGATCTGAAACAGCAGTTCACACACAGCATCCGCCTGTTGTTCAACTCATTCGATATGTTCACCCAGCGCCTGATTTTCGCAAGCGTGAATGCAAGCTTCGTTCAGGATGATATCCAGAATGCTACATTCAGCCTGCCCAACGGTGGTCAGCTGACCAAACCGGTAAACCTGGGCGGAACCTACAATATCAACGGTTTCGTGAACTACGGTTTCCCGATCAAAAGCCCTAAGAGCAACCTGAACCTGAGAGCTGTAGCTGCGTTGAGCCAGAGCCAGGGCCTGGTGGATAACAGGAGCAACTACACCCGCAATACAAGCCTGGGTGGTGAAGTAGCCTGGACTACCAACCTGAAGGACAATTTCGATATGAACTTCACGTATGCGCCAAGCTTTAACATGGCGAGGTATACACTCAATCCTAAGCAGAATACCAACTATGCTTCGCACCTGATCTCTACAGACGCTACCTATTACACACATAGCGGCTGGGTGTTAGCTACCGATTTTGATTACACGATCAACACCGGACGTGGTGAAGGATATGACCTGAATATCTTCCTGTGGAATGCAAGCCTGTCTAAACAGATCCTGAAAAACAAGGCCGGAGAGATCAAATTCTCTGTGTTCGATCTGCTGAAACAGAACAAAAGCATCACTACTACTGCAAGCGCCAACTCATTCAGCAACGTGCAGAACAAAGTGCTGAGCCGTTACTTCATGGTAACGTTCACCTACAACCTGCGCAGGTTCGGTGCACAGGGTCAGCAGCAACGCGGCGGAGACCAGCAGCGTATGCCTAACATGATGCGTATGGGTGGCCAGGGCGGCGGCCAGATGCGTATGGGCGGCAACGGTGGCGGCCGTGGTGGTTTCGAATAATCGTATAACGCTTATATATCCCCTTCCGGAGCCGTTTCAATTGAAACGGCTCTTTTTTTTGCAGGCTAACACCCGTAAGCATAGTGTTAACCAAATTTTCATAAATAAAATCCCGTATTTATTGGAAACTGTTATACTTTTACGCCCTCAAAAATTGTACAAGCTATTTATTAAGTGAAGCACTTGTTCAAACATATCATGACAGTTTTATTCAGCGGTCCGCAACCGATGCCGGTACCTGTGTATAACCGTCTCCCGCAATCCCGACGTGGTTGCTGATAGGACGAGCAACTGGCACTTGCCCCTATCAGTGGAAAATCCCCCGGAATCTCCTTTCGACACTGAAAGTGTTTTCTTTTCACGTTATTAATTTTTCAAGTTGGAACAAAAGATCATTGTTCGTATAGCCAATAGTGGCGACGCACATTATGCTCAAACCATCACTGATGAGATGGAAGCCTCGGCCAAAGCACGTGGTACCGGTATTGCCAAACGCAGTCCCGATTATGTTGCCATGAAAATGAACGAGGGCAAAGCTGTTATCGCGTTGCTTGAAGACGGTACCTGGGTAGGCTTCTGCTACATTGAAGCCTGGGGCCATGATGAATTTGTTGCCAACAGCGGCCTGATCGTTGCACCTGAATTCAGGAAAAGCGGCGTTGCCAAACAGATCAAGCAGACCATTTTCAATCTTTCCAGGGTGAAATACCCGCAGGCGAAAATATTCGGGTTAACTACCGGCCTTGCCGTGATGAAGATCAACAGCGACCTGGGTTATGAGCCTGTTACCTACAGCGAACTCACAGATGATGAGGAGTTCTGGGCCGGCTGTAAAAGCTGCGTGAACTATGATATCCTCATGAGCAAGAACCGCAAGAACTGCATGTGTACCGCAATGCTGTACGATCCTGCAGATCATTATGAACCGGAAGAAACTTCAAACGATTTTAAAAAGAACTCCAAATTATACGAACGTTTCATGAAGATCAAGCAGAGCAAGCTCTTGCGCCTTTTCAGGAAACGCGAAGGGAACGGCGGCAACGGCGGTAAGCCCAGGTCTTTATTCCATCATTTTTTCCATATATAACCGTAAGATTTTTCAAACAAGCATAACCTTAAGAAGATGAGCAGCAACCAGACAAACAACAATCTCCCCGCAGGTTCCAAAGTGGTACTTGGCTTCAGCGGCGGACTGGACACTTCCTACTGTGTAAAATACCTGACCGAGGAGAAAGGGTATGAAGTGCATAGTGTTATTGTAAATACCGGCGGATTCAGCCAGGAAGAGCTGCAGCAGATCGAGCAGCATGCTTACCGCCTGGGTGTAAAAACGCACACTACGGTTGATGCTGTAAAAAGTTATTACGACAGCATTCTCAAATACCTTGTATTCGGGAATGTATTAAAGAACAATACCTATCCCCTGAGCGTAAGTGCAGAAAGGCTCAGCCAGGCATTACATATTGCCGAACACGCCAAAGCACTCAATGCCGCCGCAGTTGTACACGGCAGTACCGGCGCGGGTAACGACCAGGTTCGTTTCGATATGATCTTCCATATCATGATCCCGGGCGTGGAGATCATCACTCCGATCAGGGACCTGAAACTGAGCCGCGAAGAAGAGATCGCCTACCTGAAATCGAAAGGTGTGGACATGAACTTTGAGAAAGCCGCATACTCCATCAATAAAGGTTTATGGGGTACCAGCGTTGGCGGTAAGGAAACACTGAATTCCAAAGGCATCCTGCCCGAAGAAGCGTGGCCGACGCAGGTCACCAGGAATGATGCGGAAGAAATAAAACTGCATTTCGAAAAAGGACAGCTCACTGCCATCAACGATCAGCAGTTTGATCATCCGTCCGATGCCATTCGTCACCTTCAGTCCATTGCCGGTCCGTTCGGTATCGGAAGAGATATTCACGTGGGCGATACCATCATCGGTATCAAAGGCCGTGTTGGCTTTGAAGCCGCAGCGCCGATGCTCATCCTGAAAGCACACCACGCACTCGAAAAACACGTACTTACCAAATGGCAGCTCGGCTGGAAAGACCAGCTGGCACAGTTCTACGGTAACTGGCTGCATGAAGGACAGATCATGGACCCGGTAATGCGCGATATAGAAGCTTATTTTGAAAGCTCACAGGCTAATGTAACCGGCGACGTATTCATACAACTGATGCCTTACCGTTTCCAGGTGATCGGTATTGAATCTGCATACGATCTCATGAGCAGCAAGTTTGGTAAATACGGTGAAATGAATAACGGCTGGAGCGGCGATGATGTAAGAGGCTTCTCCAAGATCTTTGGCAACCAGACCGCGATCTACCACAGTGTAAAGGATAGTGCAAAGTGATAAAGCCTGTTTCCATACAGGAACCATTACTCCATTATAACTGGGGCGATGGCTGTGATGGCTGGACACTGGTTGAAGAGCCCTCACTCTCTGTAAAACGGGAACGCATGCCGGCCGGAACAGCCGAAGCATTGCATTATCATCAACAGGCACAGCAGTTTTTTTATATTCTCAGCGGAACAGCCACATTCGAGATCAGCGGCGAACGCATACAGGTAAACGAACAGCAGGGACTGCACATACAGGCAGGCCTGCTGCATCGCATTCTGAATGAAACGAACCAGCCGCTGGAATTCATTCTCTCATCCCAGCCTTCCACAAAAGGCGACAGAATAAATCTATGACCATGAAACAGCTTAAAGCAGGCATAATAGGCGGAGCCGGTTATACGGGCGGGGAAATGATCCGCCTGCTGATCAATCACCCGGCAGTGCAGATCGCTTTTGTACACAGCACAAGTAATGCAGGCAATCCGGTGAGTAAAGTGCATGCCGACCTGCTTGGTGAGACCGAAATTCGTTTTACAGATACATTCAGTAATGACGTGGATGTGCTGTTCTTATGCGTGGGGCATGGTGATGCGGCCAAATTCCTTGCTGCGAATGAAATCGCTCCGCATGTAAAAGTGATCGATCTCTCTCAGGATTTCAGGCTCAGTGCCAATGCCATAGCCGCAGGCCGCACATTCGTTTACGGTCTTCCGGAACTGAACCGTGAAAGCATTAAGTCTGCATCAGATATCGCCAATCCGGGTTGTTTTGCTACTGCCATACAACTTGGCCTGCTGCCACTGGCACAGGCTGGCGTGCTCGGCGATGTGTATACCACAGGCATCACAGGCTCTACCGGCGCAGGCCAGGGACTCAGCGCCACCTCGCATTTCAGCTGGCGTGCCAATAATATCCAGGCTTACAAGACACTGCAGCACCAGCATATCAACGAGATACACCAGAGCCTGCAGCAGTTACAGGGCAACGATGGCATGCATGTACATTTTGTTCCATGGCGCGGTGATTTTACAAGAGGGATCTATGTGACTTCGATCATAGACTGCGGCCTTCCGCTGGAAGCCATCCGCGAACTCTATGTTCAGTATTATGAGCAGCATGCGTTTACACATGTAAGCAATAACATGATAGACCTGAAGCAGGTGGTGAACACCAATAAATGCCTGCTGCATGTTGAAAAACAGGGCAACAAAATTGCAGTTCACAGCGCTATCGACAATCTTTTAAAAGGCGCAAGCGGACAGGCAGTACAGAACATGAACATTCTTTTCGGTCTCGATGAAACAACCGGACTGAAACTGAAAGCAAATTATTTTTAACAGGTATCAAATACAGCAAGCAAGATGAAGCTATTCGACGTTTATCCACTCAATAATATTTCCATTGTCAGAGCACAGGGTTCTTATGTATGGGACGACAAGGGCGTTCAGTACCTTGATATGTATGGCGGGCATGCCGTGATCAGCATTGGTCATACGCATCCGCATTGGGTAAAACGAATAGAAACGCAGCTGGAACAGATTGCATTTTATTCCAATTCAGTGATCATACCGTTGCAGCAGCAACTGGCAGCAAAACTGGGTGATCTCAGCGGCAAGGAAGATTACCAGCTCTTTCTCTGCAACAGCGGCGCTGAAGCCAATGAGAATGCGCTGAAGCTGGCTTCCTTTCATAACGGCAGGAAAAAGATCGTTGCTTTCCGTAAAGCGTTTCATGGCAGAACCTCACTTGCTGTAGCGGCTACGGATAACCCTGCCATTGTTGCGCCAGTGAACGAAACAGACAATGTGATCTTTCTTCCATTCAACGATACTTCAGCACTTGAAGCCTGCTTTGCAGCACACGGAAATGAAATTTCCTCTGTGATCATTGAAGGTATGCAGGGCGTAGGTGGTATCAATATTGCCACAGCAGAATTCCTGCAGCGGATCCGCCAGCTTTGTGATGATCATGGCGCGCTGTATATCGCAGACAGCGTACAATGTGGTTACGGCAGAAGCGGTAGATTCTTTTCTCACGACCGTGCCGGTGTAAATGCAGATATCTATACGATGGCCAAAGGAATGGGCAATGGTTTCCCGGTGGGCGGCATCCTGATCGCTCCGCACATACAACCTAAACACGGTATGCTCGGGACCACATTCGGCGGTAACCAGCTGGCATGTGCGGCATCACTGGCCGTACTGGAAGTAATGGAACAGGAAGCACTGATGAAGAACGCATCCGAAACAGGAAACTTCCTGATGCAGGAACTGAGACAGATTCACGGTATCCAAAATGTACGTGGCGAAGGCCTGATGATCGGTTTTGAAGTACCGGATTCTTTAAAAGACCTCCGGAAAGTACTGCTGCATGAACACAGGATCTTCACCGGAGAAGCAAAACCAAACGTGATCCGCCTGCTGCCATCACTGGCGCTGACCAGGGAACTGGCAACGGATTTTCTCAATGCGCTTAAAACAGCCATTGCAGGAATACAGGCAAAAACAAATTAATCCAACAACCAACATCACCAATAAAGAGGCGCGGAGTATGAAACAATTCATTTCGGTTCAGGACGTAACAGACATCAACCAGCTGGTAAAAAAAGCACTGGCCTATAAAGCCGATCCTTTTGCCGACAGGCATCTCGGAGCCGACAAACGCATCGGGCTGCTGTTTCTCAACCCCAGCCTGCGCACAAGGCTGAGCACACAGGTGGCTGCACGTAACCTGGGCATGGAAGCTATTGTTTTCAATGTAGACAAAGAAGGCTGGGCCCTAGAATTTGAAGAAGGCGCCATCATGAGTGGCAGTACCGTTGAACATATCAAGGATGCCGCACCGGTACTCGGCCAGTATTTCGATATCCTCTGCATCCGTACTTTTCCTTCGCTGAAAAACAGGGAAGACGATTACAGTGAGATGTTCATCCACCAGTTCATCAGGTACGCCGGTGTGCCGGTGGTAAGCCTTGAAAGCGCCACGCTGCACCCGTTACAATCACTTACAGATATCATTACCATACAGGAAGATCTGCCGCTGCGCCAGCTGGCCAGGAAACCAAAAATCGTACTCACCTGGGCACCTCACGTAAAACCGTTGCCGCAATGTGTGGCCAACAGTTTCGCCCAGTGGGTGAATGCATGGGGCGAAGCCGATTTCGTGATCACACACCCGCAGGATTATGAGTTGTCTGAACAATTCACAAAAGGCGCCGTCATCACCCATAACCAGGACGAAGCGCTCAGGGATGCAGATTATGTATATGTGAAGAACTGGAGCACCTTCAACGATTACGGCAAGATCTACGAGAACGACCCCAACTGGATGCTGACCGAAGAAAAGCTCGCTGTAAGCAACCAGGCTAAAGTAATGCACTGTTTACCTGTAAGAAGAAATGTGGAGCTGAGCGACGAGATCCTCGACAGCACACACAGCCTCGTAACCAAACAGGCCGGTAACAGGGTTTGGGCAGCACAGGCGGTACTCGCCTCCATACTTCAGCATCAATAATCTATCTTACCTAAAACATTCTGCTGTGGCCAAGTTAATAGTTATAAAAATAGGTGGCAACATCATCGACGATGAGAACAGGCTAGCCGGTTTCCTGCAATCTTTTGCTGCCGTGGAAGGCCATAAAGTACTGGTACACGGCGGCGGTAAACTCGCAACCAAACTGGCAGCCACATTGGGTGTGGAACAGCAAATGGTAGACGGGCGCCGCATTACCGACGCCGAAACACTGAAGATCGTAACCATGGTGTACGCCGGTTATATCAACAAGAATATTGTGGCGCAGCTGCAATTGGCAGGTTGTAACGCCATCGGTCTCTCCGGCGCCGACGGTAACGCTATCCTCGCACATAAACGTACAGGCCAGCAGGTCGATTACGGTTTTGTAGGGGATGTGGACTCAGTGAATACAACACTTTTCAGCAACCTGCTTTCTCAGAACATCACTATTGTGGCCGCACCCATCACACATAATGGCCAGGGGCAGCTGCTTAACACCAATGCAGATACCATTGCCCAGGAAATTGCGCGGGCACTCAGCAATGCTTACGAGGTAACGCTGGTTTATTCCTTTGAGAAACCGGGAGTGCTGCTGGATGCAGAAGATGATACTACGGTGATCAAAACCATCAATCCTGCTGAATATGAGCGTCTGAAAGCAGAAAAGCTGATTTTTGCAGGGATGATCCCTAAACTGGACAACGCTTTTTCTGCCCTGCGCAGCGGTGTCCGCAAAGTGATCATCGGCAAAGCCGAGCAACTGCCGCAACTGATCAGCGGCGAAACCGGCACCACCATTCAAGAGGAATAATATATGCAGCACCCTGATATTTCTACATACGCAGCAGATGCGATCGGTTTACTGAAACAACTCATCGCCACACCTTCTTTCAGCCGCGAGGAAGACCAGACCGCTTTGCTGCTGGAACGGTTCCTCGAACAAAGAAACGTTCCCGTTCGCAGGCTGATGAACAATGTATGGGCGGTGAACAAACACTTCGATGCCCAAAAACCTTCGCTGCTGCTCAATTCACATCATGATACCGTAAAACCGAACAAAGCATACACGCTTGATCCGTTTACACCCCTGGAAGAGAACGGACGTTTATACGGTCTGGGCAGTAATGATGCCGGCGGATCGCTCGTATCGCTGCTTGCTGTTTTCCTGTATTACTATGAACGTACTGACCTGGCCTATAATCTGGTATTTGCCGCTACGGCAGAAGAAGAGATCTCCGGAAGACAGGGGATAGAATTACTCGTACCCGAACTTCCACCCATCAGTTGCGGCATCGTGGGCGAACCTACGCTCATGCAGATGGCACTTGCCGAACGCGGGCTGCTTGTACTGGATGTAACCATACATGGCAAAGCCGGTCATGCTGCAAGAGAAGAAGGTGAGAATGCGCTGTATAAAGCAATGGATGCAATAGACTGGTTCAGGAATTATAAGTTTGAAAAAGTGTCGCCCTTGCTCGGCCCGGTAAAGATGACCGTTACGGTAATTGAAACAGAGAACAAAGCTCATAACGTGGTGCCGCCGGTCTGCAAATTCGTGGTAGATGTGCGTGTAAACGAATGTTATACGTTTGAAGAAGTGTTGCAGACTATCCGGGAACAGGTAAATGCAGATGTGCAACCGAGAAGCCTGCGCATGCGTTCTACATCCATCGGCACAGATCATCCGCTGGTAAAAGCAGGAGCTGCATTGGGAAGAACCGGTTATGGTTCGCCTACCACTTCAGACAAGGCGCTGATGCCATTTACAACGCTGAAAATGGGTCCGGGCGATTCAGCGCGGAGTCATACAGCAGATGAATATATTTATACGGCTGAAATAGAGGAAGGCATTGGCCTTTATATCAGCCTGCTCAACCAGATTTTGTAACAGTATATTGGCTGGGCTAGTCCGGCAGCCGCTTAAAGCATCCGATTATGAAACTATGGCAAAAAAACACTGATGTATCAACCGCTGTTGAAACATTCACAGTAGGCAGGGATCCCGAATTTGACCTGCAGCTGGCGCCGTTTGATGTGCTGGGATCTATGGCCCATGTAACTATGCTTGCAGAAGTGGGGCTGCTCAATAAAGAAGAAGTAAAACAAATATTAACAGCACTCGGCAACATCTATCAGCAAACGACCGATGGCAGTTTCAGCATTCAGCCGGGCGTGGAAGATGTACACTCGCAGGTAGAAATGCTGCTCACGGAAAGACTGGGCGATGCAGGCAAGAAAATTCACAGCGCGCGAAGCCGGAACGACCAGGTGCTGGTAGATATCAAACTTTTTCTCCGCAATGAGATCGCATTGCTGGTTAAGGAAATACAGCCTTTTTTCGAACTGCTGATCAGCCAGAGTGAAAAGTATAAAGACCATTTACTGCCTGGTTACACACACCTGCAACTGGCAATGCCCTCTTCTTTCGGGCTCTGGTTCGGCGCTTATGCGGAAAGCCTTACAGACGATATGCTGACGCTGCAGTCTGCCTATAAAGTGGTTAATAAAAACCCATTGGGTTCTGCAGCAGGTTATGGTTCCTCCTTCCCTATCAACAGAACACTCACCACAAAACTCCTGGGTTTTGCCGAATTGAATTACAACGTGGTGTATGCGCAGATGGGTCGCGGTAAAGCAGAACGTATTACCGCAATGGCTTTGGCAAATGTAGCCGATACCCTTGCGAAAATGAGTATGGACGCCTGCCTTTACCTGAACCAGAATTTCGACTTCATCAGTTTCCCGGCGGAACTCACTACAGGTTCCAGCATCATGCCGCATAAAAAGAATCCTGATGTGTTTGAACTGATCCGTTCTCACTGTAACCGCATCAAGGCATTGCCGAATGAGATCATGCTCATGACCACCAACCTGCCCTCCGGTTATCACCGTGATCTGCAGTTGCTGAAAGAACATCTTTTCCCGGCATTCACCACGCTGAAAGACTGTATCCGCATGGCAACCCTGATGCTCGGGAACATCAGCATCCGCACTGGTATTATGGAGGAAGAAAAATACCGTTATGCATTCAGCGTGGAAGAAGTGAATAAACTGGTGCTCCGGGGTATTCCGTTCCGTGATGCATACAAACAGGTGGGAATGGCTATCGAAGAAGGAAAATTCACTTATGATACCAGCCTGGCACATGTGCACGAAGGCAGCATCGGCAACCTCTGCAACGAACAGATCGGCAGCATGATGAAAAATACGGTTCAGGATTTCGGCTTTGAAAAAGTAAACCAGGCCATTGATCAGCTGCTCGCTTCAGGCGGCGCATAAACGATTCTTGGCACAATCAGATAAAAATTGTTGTTTTGGCCACTTCAAATACAAGTAAAATGAAAAGAACGATCCTGTTAATGGCCGGTGTGTGCAGCATCGGAACAATGTTTGCCCAGGTGAAAAAGCCTGCTGCTGCCGCAAAAACCACCGCAGCAAAACCAGCCGCAACCGCAGCAGTTACCTCATATAAGAATAATAAGGACAGCGCAAGCTATGCACTCGGTGTACGTATCGCACAGAACCTGAAAGGTCAGGGCTTTGAAGGCGTGAACATGAATGTGCTGCAGAAAGCCATGGCCGATGTGCTCCAGGGCAAAAAACTGATGCTCGACGATGCTGTGCTCGATAAATGCATCGGCGAATACCAGCAGAAAGCATCCGGTGAAAAAGCGGCTGTTGCCAAAAAGGCCGGACAGGCTTTCCTTGCCGCCAATGGCAAAAGAAGCGGGGTGGTAACGCTCCCCAGCGGTTTACAGTATGAAGTGATCAAGGCAGGTACCGATACCAGCAAACCAACACTGAACGACAGGGTTACCTGTCATTACCACGGCACCCTTACAGACGGCACTGTTTTCGACAGTTCTGTTGAAAGAGGCGAACCGATCACTTTCCAGCTTGGCGGCGTGATCAGGGGCTGGCAGGAAGCGCTGCAGCTGATGACCGTTGGCAGCAAATGGAAACTCTATATTCCTTCTGACCTGGCTTACGGCGACAGGGCTGCAGGCGCTGTGATCGCACCGGGCTCCACACTGGTCTTTGAAGTTGAGCTGATCAGCATCGAGAAAGGCGATTAATATAATTTCCAGTTACAGTTACAAAGGGTTGAAGCGATGTGCTTCAACCCTTTGTTTTTATCTGATACATCTTTAACCTTCTTTAACCTTAAGCCAAAGTTGATTAACCGCCGGTGCAGAACACCCCATTTACTTTTGGTTACTCTAAAACTAAATGGTTATGTATCGCCTCCTTACCCTGACCTTATTTTTACTGTTGTCATTTACAGCAACACTTTCCGCACAGGAAAGAATACCGGCCATCAAAGGCTCTGTATATGATACAGCCGTTAACCGCGGTATGGCTTATGCTACGGTTTCCATTGTAAACGCCAAAGATTCTACCCTGATCAGCTTTGTAAGGGCTGATTCTTCCGGTAACTTTAAGATTCCTTCACTTTCAAAAGGTAAATACCTGCTTTCCGCTTCTTATGTAGGTTATGTTCCGCTCTGGAAAGAGATTGAAATGCCGGAAGGCGGACACCTGGATATGGGCCGGATGATCATGACCGACCTGACACATGCCGGTGATGTAACCGTAACGGCAAGACGTCCGCCGGTTACCATCAATAACGATACGGTTGAATTCAATGCCGAAAACTTCAAAACCGCACCGAATGCAGTGGTGGAAGATATGCTGAAGAAAATGCCGGGCATGACCGTTGATCCTGACGGTACCGTTCGTGTGAATGGCCAGCGCATCAACCGCGTGCTTGTGAACGGAAAAGAATTCTTTACCGGCGATCCGAAGCTTGCTACCAGGAACCTGGATGCAGATGCGATCGATAAAGTGCAACTCTTCGACAAGAAAAGCGATCGTGCACAATTCACTGGTGTAGACGATGGACAGAGTGAGAAAACCCTGAACCTGAAACTGAAGAAAGATCGCAACAATGCATTGTTCGGCCGTGTTACCGCAGGTGCCGGCACGAAAGAGCGATACGATGGCCAGACCAATATCAACAAGTTCAACGGCGATCAGCAGTTGTCGTTCCTGGGTATGGCCAACAATACCAACAGGCAGGGCTTTACATTGTCTGACGTGCTGAATTTTTCCGGCGATCTTTCTCGCGGTCTGCGCTCCGGTGGCGGAGGTATCACCATCCGGAATGTTGGCGGGGAAGATAACGGTCTTCCTGTAACCGGCCTGGGACAAAACCAGCAGGGTGTTGCACGTACTTTTGCAGGCGGTGTTAACTACAACAATAACTGGAATCAGAAAACAGATCTGAACACCAGCGGTATGATGAGCGATATCAGTCTCAATACAGATCGTTCTACCAACCGCCAGAACCTGGCTGGTAACGGCGGATTCAATTACCAATCCAACAGCAATACCACACGCAACAGCAAACAACAACGCTGGAATGCCGCCATCGATCAGAAAATTGACAGTTTTGCTGCGATCAAATTCACACCGCTGATCACAGCGCAGCAGAACGACAGCCGTACGCATAACAGCTTCCTGTCTACAGATAACAACAACGTAAAACTGAACGAAGGTTTTACCGACAGCCGCACGCATTCCGAAGCATTGAATATGGGCGGAACAGTATTATATCGTCAGCGTACCAATAAAAAAGGCCGGACCATTTCTGCAACGCTGACGGCCAACTATAACGACAGCAAACAGAACGGAGATCTGAACACAAAAAACACATACTATAACGCCGGCGTATTCCTGAAGGATTCGATCATCAACCAGAAGAATACACGTAATGCCGTTACCCGCAACTTCGGATTGAATGTTGCTTATACCGAACCTATTGGTAAAAGATCATTGCTTGAAGCAACTGCATTCTACAATACCAACACGGGCGAGAGCGACCGGAGAACCTACGATTACAACAGTGGTTCCGGCAAGTACGACCAGGAAAACCTCCTGCTCACGAATGATTTCAGCAACCGTTACAACTATGGCGGCGGCAGCCTGAACCTCAGGTCTAACCAGCCTAAATTCACTTTCAGCGGTGGTGCTACCATGCAAGCAACAAGGCTGGAAAGCATCAACAATACCAATAACAATACCATCAGGCAATCATTTACGGATGTATTACCGAATGCAAGTTTCCAGTATCGTTTTGCCACATCGCGTTCGCTGTCGCTGAATATGAACACTTCCGTAACCCAGCCATCTACTTCGCAGTTACAGCCGATCAAAGACATCAGCGATCCGCTTAACACTTATACGGGTAACCCTAACCTGAAACGCAGTTACATGCAATCTGTATCGCTGAATTATTTTTCAGCCAATACTTATACACAGCGCAATTTCTTTGCCTTCATCAATGTGGCAAAAACAAACAATGCCATTGTAAACTCAGACCAGGTGATCAATGGTATCCGTACCAGTATGCCGGTGAACGCAAATGGTCAGATGTTCATTTTCGGAAATGCGAGTTATGGTTTTGCCGTAAAAAAACTGAGATCCAGGTTTGAGCTGGGTATGGGGACCAACTACACAAAAACCATCAGTTTCCTGAACGGCCAGCAGAACAATATTGAAAACACAAGCATCAGCCCGTCTTTCACCTGGAGTTTTTCAAAAGAGAACGTGCTGGACCTGCAGGCTTCTGCCCGTCTGAACATCAGCAAGGCGAAATACTCGCTGCAGCCACAGTTCGGTACCAATTATTTGCAGCAGACCTATAACATGGATGCAACGGCTTACCTGCCTTTCGGTTTTATTCTGAACAACACGTTCAACTATACAGTGAACAGTGGCCGTGCAGATGGTTTCAACATCCAGGTCCCTTTCTGGAATGCATCGCTGGCAAAAGGTTTTCTGAAAGGCAAACGTGCAGAAGTGAAGCTGAGCGTATTTGACCTGCTGAACAAGAACCAGGGCATCAACCGCAGCGCTAACCAGAACTATATCGAAGACACCCGCTATAATGTATTGCAACGCTATTTCCTGCTTGGCTTTACCTACAGGCTGAACAAGGCGGCTTCATCAAGGCCAAACGTTGTGATCCGTTCATTCAGCGCAGGCGGTTAATTCAACTCTTTTTTTCTCATGTACATTCATACTCCCGTCCTTTCCAGGATGGGAGTTTTTATTTGCGGAAACCGTCCAACCAAAATAACAGGCCGCTAACAGCTAAAAAGGTATTTTTAAATCGTTGCTGAAAAAGGACAGCAATTATATTTACAGATCACAACTACAAGTTATTCATGGACGGCAAATACCTTCTTTTCTTTATCGGTGCCATTGGTGCTTTTAACGGGCTGGTGCTTGCCGTGTATTTTCTGTTCCTTTCAAAAAGAAAAACGATCCCGGGATTCTATCTCGGCATTCTGCTTGCAGCGCTGAGCCTGCGGATCGGCAAAGCAGTGCTGGTCTATTTCAATTCCAATCTGCCGGTCATTTATCTCCAGGTTGGCCTTTCCGCCTGCCTGATGATCGGGCCTGCGCTTTTCTTTTTTGCAGAGTCATCTGTAAAACCTGCACCACAGCATTCGAAGCGTGCCAGATGGCAGTTGTCGTTATGGCTTGGGGCAGCTGTTCTGTTCGGTCTGGTCTTTCCTTACGCCACGCATCGTGCATTGTGGGGCCTTTATATCATCAGGTTTATCTATGCTGTCTGGATCATTTATGTGGTGGCTGCCGGTGTGATGCTGCGGTCTTTGTTCGGGCGTTTGCGTAGCACTTCCAACCCGCTTCGTTCTGCTGAAAAATGGCTGCTGGGTATTTACGGTTCCAATGTGCTGATCTGTTTCTCATTTGTAATTGCACTTTTGTTCCGGGATATCTGTGAAACCTATTATGGCGGCGCGGTTATTTTTTCCATTGTATTGTACAGCATGATCTTTATCCGCCTTTATTTCAACCAGGCCGCGGGTGATTTTTACCTCCTGCCTGCTAAAACGACACCCAAAAAAATGCCTGGCGCCAATATGGAAGCCATGCTGCAATCGCTCGGGCAGCTGATGCAGCAAAAAGAATTATACAAAAATGCCAATCTCACGGTAAGCGAACTGGCCAGGCATATGAACATTCCTTCACATCAGCTCTCACAATTACTGAATGAAGGCCTGAACAAAAACTTCACTTCCTATGTGAACGGTTTCCGGATCGGCAAAGCCTGCGATATGATCACAGAAGGGCATCCCTATTCGCTGGAATCCATCGGTTATGAAGTTGGGTTTAATTCAAAATCGACCTTCTATACCGCGTTCAAAAAGATCACAGGCACTACACCGAATCTGTATAAGGAAAATATGCTGTCAGAAAAAGATCATTCATTATCAATCAGTTAATAATTTATCATAGTCCGGATTTCTAAATCCGTACGCCCGGAAAAAGAGATCAGGACTTACCCGGCCCTGGAAGAAAGCAGTTTTGAGCACTGATACGCAAACGCTCAAATTCTGCTTTATGAACAAATCTGTTTTCTGCATTCTTTTCTTTTTATGTCATTCCATCCTGCTTCAGGCACAAACCCTCATTCGCGGAACTGTAACCGGGAGTAACGGCGAACCTGCCTCCTTTGCACAGGTATCGATCCATACCGGCGGTGATTCGGCGCTTCTGAAAACAACCCGTGCAGATACAAGCGGCCGGTTTGAGTTCAGCGATATGAAGGCCGGCGTTTATCTCCTGAAAGTTTCCATGCTGGGATTTCATCCTCACAGTTCTACTCTTTCCGTCTACGCAGGAAATCCTATAACCGATGCGGGAATGATCCGGCTCAGAGAGGAAGAAAAGAATCTGAATGAAGTAACTGTTCGCGCGGAGAGAGCCGCTATCCGTCAGACAGCACTAGCCACCATCTTGCAGATCAACGGTAATAATCTTTTCAAAACCTCTGTGAATGTGATGGACATTCTCCGGAAAGCGCCCGGCATCAGTATCGGTCCGGATGGCGCCCTGCTGGTCAGTAACAGGAATGTTCCGGCGTTGTTCATCAACGGCAGGCATGTTCCCATGAGCCCGGAAGAATCGCTGGCGTACCTGAACGGTCTGTTACCGGAAATGATCGAAAAGATAGAGATCATTTCCAATCCGCCGGCGCAGTACGATGGTCAGTTCAAAGCCATTATCGATATCCGGTTAAGGCGCGATCAGTCGCTCGGCTGGAAAGGTTCTGTAAGCAGCTCGTTACGCAGGCATTTTTACTATTCGGCAGATAATAGCCTGCAGTTATCCTATAAAACATCAAAAACTGCCTATCACTTCAGAACAGGATATGTAAAAGGTGATGATTATTATCTCTACACTGCTCTGCAACAACTTGCCAATACCAATTTCATGGCAACACATACGCTGACCCGGACAAACAACAACAATCTTTCGCTGGAAGCAGGTGCGGACTTTGCGATCTCATCAAAACAGGATCTGTCGGTAACTTTCAGAAGATACCGGGCCAACCGCCGGGCCGACAGCCGCAACACGCTTACTTTTTATGATCCTGGACATATCAATATTACCGGGCGGCAGCAAACATCCAATTTATACGATCCTGTACAGGCCAATGAAGCGCTGAATATTTATTACCAGTTCCGCTTATCGGAAAAACAAAGATTCAGCATACTGGCTACCGTGAGTCATACCGGTAACCGGCGCAATGAAGACATCATCATCCGCAACGCGGAAACCATGCAGCAGAACAGTTACTGGAAAACCGCGTTAAAAAATGATGCACATACACGTAGCATACAGGCGGATCATACCTTGCAACTGGGTAACGGGCACCTGGAAACCGGTGCCAGGTTTGCGTATATACGAACCATCAACGATCTTCAGTACGATACGCTGAACAACCAGCAGGTATTTGTACACGATGCCTTTCGTACCAATGATTTCAATTACAGGGAATATATCAGCGCTGTTTACGCCGCTTACACATACCAGCAAAACCGTTTCGATCTGCGGGTTGGCCTGCGGGCGGAACATACCAAAACCCATGCAGGTTCTTCTGCACAACATGATCTGTTTGAACGGAATTACCTGAACTGGCTTCCGGCCATCAGCGGTGGGTATCGTATCAATAACGGTCAGCGGATCAGTCTTGCATTTTCGCAACGCATTACACGTCCTGGCTTTGATCAGTTGAATCCTTTCCGCTTTTATTTCAGTCCGCTGAATTACTGGGTGGGCAATCCTTATCTGCGGCCCTCGGTTACTGCTTCTGCGCAGCTGTTATATACCAACAAAGCTTTCAGTGCAAGTGTTACCGCTGGTCGTGAAAAAGACCTGATGACACGTTATCCGGAATACAACCGCATTACCAACGAACTCCTGTATCTCGGAACCAACCTGCCTTACAGCGACTTTGCCACGTTGGAAGCCCGTTATTCTTTCTCCGTAGCCAAGTGGTGGAAAATAAGCCAGACTGCTGCTATGAACTACCAGAAACAGCAGATGCCTTACCTCGGCAAAACCTATGCAATAGCTGTTGCCGATTTTACACTGAATGGCAGCCAGGTCTTCAGTCTCCCGGCAGGCATTACGGCCGATCTTACTTATCGCTACAGATCGAACAGTGGTAATAGTTTATACTATATCAGGTCCAACGGCTCGCTTGATGCGGGAATACAGAAAGCATGGTTCAACGGCAGCCTGAATACCGTACTGAATGCCTATGATCTTTTTTATACCAATACAGCACGGCTTATATTCCGGGAAACAGAGATCATCAATAACCGCCTGAATCATTTTAATGCCACACGCAGAATGGTATTTACCGTTGCCTATCGTTTCGGCAAAAGCAATTATAAGCGTACGGAAAGAAAGATCAGCGATGAAGAAAGAAGGGCGGGAAACTGATGACGGAAGAATGAACAGCAGATTACAAAGCCAGTTCTGCAGCCGGATCCCAGAACTTTTTATCGAAATCGACGATCTTTTCGTTCAGCACCTTGATTTTCTCTTTGGCAAGCAGTTCTTCCATTAAGGTTGGCGTAGCGAAATGGGCTTTCCCGCTCAGCAGACCGGCACTGTTCACAACACGATGGGCCGGAACTTTCGGTTTAATGGCAGAAGCGCCGTTCAGGGCCCAGCCCACCATTCTGGCGCTTTTACCACTGCCGAGAAAACGGGCAATGGCACCATATGATGTAACACGTCCTTTGGGAATCTGCCTTACCACATCGTATACCTGATCGAAGAAGGAAATCTCCCTGCTGCCGTCGGGCATCACAACACGCGGCTTCTCTGTGATTTTTTTTGTTGCCACCGGAAAAGATTTATCCGGCAATTTACGCAATCAGACGTTTAACGTTCTTCATCGCTGTCCTGCGCCTGCTGTTCTTTGCGTTGCGCAATCAGGTTGCTGCGCCTGGGTTCGGGCACGGCTTCATAATTAAATGGGCAATGCCTGCAGCCATTCCCGCAGCAATAGCCTTTATCGAGATGAAACTTTTCGGTGAGTACCATAAAGCCGTTCTCGTAATAAAAATCAACGCCTTCAGTCAATTGTGCCACTGAGCATTTGTTTTAGCACTTCGTCCTTTTCTGCCGGAAGTTCTTTATCGGTGCGGAATGACAGGTAATGAATCCGGTTGCTTTGCGCAATATCAAGTCCTTCGTAATGTGTTTTGATCTTCAGTTCAGGCTTCATGTTGTCGCCATCTGCATGGATATTGTCTGAGGCTGCTTCCACTTCCAGTCCGAAAATGCTGATCACCAGCCGGGTGAAGCGGTAAAGATCGGGGCTGTCTGTTTTAAGATGTACCAGCCCGCCCGGTTTCAGAATACGCTGATATAAGCGTAAAAACTTTGGATGTGTCAGTCTTTTCTTTGCCCTTGATTCGCGCAGTTGCGGATCGGGAAATGTGATCCAGATCTCGGACACTTCACCTGGCTTGAAATAATCCGTGATCTTATCGATATGCGATCTTACAAACGCCACGTTATCCAGTCCCTCATCCAGTGCGGTTTTGGCACCGCGCCAGATCCTGTTGCCTTTGATATCGATCCCGATGAAATTACGCTGCGGGTATAATCTCCCCAATCCTACGGCATATTCGCCTTTGCCACAGGCAAGCTCCAGCGTAAGGGGATTTTCGTTGCCGAAGAATTCCTTCCATTTGCCCTGCATCTCCTGCGGGTATTCCAGCACATTCTTAAATGATCGTATCGCTTCGAAGCGGATGAGTTTTTTCTGTCCCATGAACCGGCAAAGTTAATACAGAATTGACGGATGCGCTTCAGCGGGTTTTGGTATCCTATTTGTTATATTTAACCGTCTGTAAATAAAAGCAAATGCAACCCATGAAACTCAGCCGTTTATTCCTCTTTGTAATCCTGGCCGGTTTTGCCTGCGCAGCCGCTGCTCAGAACAATTTTTCCGATGTTGACCGCTGGCTCAGCGCCCAGACCGGTAATATGGGCGGACGGAGCCTGCTGGTGGTGTATAAAGACGGGAAACTGATCTACACCAAAGCCGTGAACGATATGCGTGCCGGCCAGAAACTGATCAACCGCGCTATTGCGAGGCGACAGGGAAAAGAAGCCAACACTGAGGATTATACACCCGATACGCGTCAGCCCATCGCCAGCTGCAGCAAATGGCTCAGCGCGGCACTTGTGATGACTTTTATAGACGAAGGCAAACTCAGCCTGTCCGATACTGTTGGCAGATTCCTGCCTGTACTGACCCAGAATGGCAAAGGCAATATCACTATCAGCCAGTGTTTATCCCATATGACCGGCATCAAAGCTGCCGAGCTCAAGGATGAATTACAGGATATGCGCGGCATGACCAGTATGGATGATGCAGTTCGCAGAATTGCAATGTTACCGATGGAAGGCACGCCCGGAAAAGTATTTCACTACAGCAATACCGGCCTTCAGCTTGCGGGTGCCGTGATTGAAAAGATCAGCGGTAAAAGTTTTGAACAGTTATTCACAGAACGTATTGCCGTTCCGCTGGGCATGACCGGTACCGATTTCGGAAAAGGCCCTGTTGCCTTACCCGCAGGCGGCGCGATCAGTACCCCAAATGATTATATCCGTTTTCTCGAAATGATCCTTCACAAAGGCATGTTCCGCGGCAAACGCATACTTTCTGAAAAAGCAGTTGCAGACATGCAGGTGAACAGGATCACAGGCGATGTTAAGGTCGCCTACGCGCCCGCAGAAGCCGGAAATTTCGGTTATGGTTTCGGTGAATGGGTGATGGATAATATAAGTCCGTCAAATGCGGTCACAAGTCCCGGCTTATTCGGCAGCTTCCCCTGGATCGATAATGAACGAGGCTACGCTGGTTTTCTGATGACCTATTATATCAAAAATGATGGCCGTAATCAACGTTACAAACAATTAAAGCAACTGGTGGATAAAGCAGTGAAATAACATTTATGCAACGATAATAACAGGGCTCGTGTCAGTTGGGCGTACTGCAAACCTGCTGACATGAAAAGCTTTATCCGAATTTTAATACCCGGCTGCCTGGCTTTGCTGCAATTTTCCTGCAGCAAAGAACAGAATCAGAATATATCACTCCATAAAAAGTGGAAGCTGATTGCCACTTTTAACGGCTACCTGATGGGCGGTGATTTTCAATGGCACGATGTTCCGGAAAGTTATACGCATACGCTTGAATTTACTGCCAGCGGCAAATACGACAAACGTATGGCCGGCCCGGGCATTATCAGCAATTGTACAGGAACCTACCAGTCCTTCCCTGGCGGCCGGGTCGATATCGTTTCAGGTTGTCAGACCGTTACGGAAACAGTAAAAGTGAGTGAGCTGTCTGCGGAAACGCTCATCCTGGATCACCAGGTTACAGAAGGTGTGACCAGAGATAAATATGTTGCGATCAGCATACCATAACGGTTGCATACCGTATTAACTTTTGTATTTTGCAGGAAACGAAATATATGTTTCAGCTGAAGAAATTCGATTTCGGCGAAATACAGAATGCCATCCAAATGTGCTATCCTGCCGATGCCGAAAAAGAAACAACGGACTCCGATCATTGTCCCGCGTCGCAAACGCTTTCAACGCTGATTGCTGAACAATTTTACGACAACGGAATATTCTTTACCCGCTGGAATAACTTTACAGACCAGGTTGCAGAGATTACAGGCTTGCCGCTGCAAGGCACAACTTACGGACAAGCACCCAGCTTCAGTGCGTTTATTACACTTGAAAAACAGGTAAGCGGCAATTTCACACGTACAAAAGAACTGCATTTTTTCATCAGCATCGCAGGAAAGTTCTATACCGTTATTGGCAAGGATAATAGTGCACTTGTTGTGGATCAACAGCATTTTCGCAGCACGACCTGCATGATTATTTCACCTGTACATGAATATGCAACAGCATTTCAGCAACTGACAGATGCTATAGAAAAAGAATACAGTGACTATCGTTTCGTTCCATTCGAAGTATACAGGCAGCCCTTGCGCGGTTTAACAACAGGCTACGCAGACGAGGCGCCACAAACTGTTTTTGAAGCTATTTTCGACCGGTCTGTTCTTATCCCAAAATATGCGCCGGGGCTGGGAGATGCTTATTATAAAAGTGAAAACTGGCGAAGTGCAGATTATGTTGATGATGGCAGTTATTGGATAGGCGTAACCCCATTCTCTGATCATCAGGAAACAGGATCTTAATAGGGTGACAAGGTTAACAGAACTTAATATAGGGGTGAGGGCGAAGTGAGGGTACAAACCGGGGGCGGTTTGTTTGGTGAGTATTTTGCCCATGCTGGTCGCCTGACCAGCATGCCTTTATCCGCCATTAATAAACAAGCTTATACCCCACACCCCGGATATTAATGATCTTCACGGAGCTGTCTTTCTCAAGGTATCGTCTCAGTTTGGAAATGAATACATCGAGGCTGCGGCCGGAAAAATAATCCGTGTTATCCCAGAGCCTGTTCAGGATATCGTTACGGCTCACCTGCTGGTTCCGATGCAGCAATAACAGCTGAAGCAGGTCTGCTTCGCGTGAAGTCAATAATAGTTTTTCGTTGCCCGACTGCAGTTCTCCGGCAGGATACAGGAATGAATATTGGCCTATTGCCCACGTGAAAATTTCTGTCTGCGCCGGCCGGCTTTTATTTTCTCTTTTCAGTAATTCATTTACCCTTACGATCAGTTCGGCAATGCTGAATGGTTTTTTAAGATAATCGTTTCCGCCGGTGTCAAATCCTTTTAATACGTCTGCCGTTTGCGAACGCGCGGTAAGAAAAATCACCGGGGTGCTCTGATCCGTTTTACGGAGTGCGGCAATCCATTCAAACCCATCGCCATCGGGAAGCATTACATCGGCAATAATGATATCCGGTTGATGCTGCCGCAACAATATTGCTGCTTTTGAAAGCGTGGCGGCATGATATACTTCAAAGCCGCTTGCGTCAAGGTTCTCCTTTACAATTTCCGCAAGTGCGGCTTCATCTTCTATGAAAAGTATTTTTCCCATTATTGCAGCGGCCATGATAAAGTTACGGTAGTACCTTTCCCTTTAGTGCTGATGACGGCAACTTTTCCGTTATGCGCTTTCAGGATGGCCTGTACATAATTGAGGCCAAGTCCATACCCTTTTACAGCATGTTCTTTTCGCGGCTCGCGGTAAAACTTTTCGAATACATGCGGTAATGATTGCGCATCAATGCCCATTCCTTTATCTGTGAAGGCGATATGGATGTACTGATCATCCTTATAACACCGGACCCACAGATCCGCAGTATCGCCGGAATATTTAATGGCATTGTCTATCACATTGCAGACAGCCTGCATAAAAAGCTGCCTGTCTGCTATCAGCGCATCATTGTCCGGATCGCCGGAATATTTATAGCTGACCGGCTTTCCTGACGTGGTGATAAAATCGTCTGCAATCGTTTGTATCGCGTTGCTGATCATTATTTTTTCCGGGTGAACGGCAATGCTGTTCTTTTCATAGAAGGAAATATCGAGAATATGATCAATGAGCATTGACAACTTCTCCGTTCCGTTCCTGGCATGTGATAAATAACGATCCGATTTTTCTTTTTCAAGGTTATTGCCCTGCAAAGATTCTATCGCCGCTGAAATGGTAGCCACAGGCGTTTTCAGCTCATGGGTGATATTGCTGATGAAATCGTTCTTGATCAGCGACAGTCTTTTTTCGCGCAGCAGCGCAATGATCAGCATGCCGATACACCAGGCCACCAGCAGGATCAGCAGGAGCGCCCCGCCCAGTATCCATTTCATCTGCGACAGAACATAACCAACCGGGTTAGGAAAAACAGCGCGTACATATTGCTCCTCCGGCGACCACCATTTGTACGTTGGCGAAGAGCGTGTAATCACAACACCTTTCCCCGACAGGGAATCCGGCAATGAAGCATAATGTACGGTGCTGTCATTTTTGCTGGTGTAAAAATGAAAACTGCTACGGATATGATGCTGGAGCAGGTATTGACTGAGCACGGTTCGTAATCTTGAAGTATCAAACCCGTAACGCCTCACTTTTTCATTCAGGAACTCGCCAAGGTTCTGGGTTCTGTAGTACACTATATGTTTTTCTAGGTCTTCGCTCCGGAGATTTTTCGCATAACGTAATGCTATTTTTCTCCTGTAGGCCGTATCCTCCGCACGCAAAGAATCCGGCAGTTCGGATGTACTGAATGAAGTCTGGTCTTTATTGTTTTTTGCATTGGTAATAACCTGCACCATCGTTTTCAGGGAAGCGTTGTATTTACTGTGAATGCGGAAAGCGGAAGTGTCCATCAATTGTAGCACAAGCAGCCGTTCAATGGTATCGCAGCGAAGCTGGAATTCTTTTTTAACAGCATCTTCGAATACCATGTTCACTTCTCTTTCAAAGTTGAACCGGGTGGTTTTATAATAACTCCGGATCCATGCATACTGCAATACAATTACACCCGCAATTGCGATCAGACAGATGGCCAGTAAAACACGGAGGTTTTTTGTCATGGTATAAAGATAAAAACCAGGGACCGGAGTTTACAGGCCGTTAACAAACGATAACAAAGTGTAACCGCACTTAACACCCGGAATGATGCAGATGATCAAACTTCGTATCAAAATCAAGATTATGAAAAAGATATGCTTCCTTCTGCTGCTTACATACGCGGTGCTGAAAGTTCCCGCACAGCAGACCATGCTTGCTGCCGGCAGCCGCTTTCCCGATGTGATGATCACACAGATCAGCAATGCTCCTGTAAAGTCATTGTTCCTGAACGGGGAAAAAGACAACAAATTCTATATCCTCAATTTCTGGGGAACCTGGTGCAGCCCCTGTATTCCTGAAATGGATGCACTGGCAAAACTGCAGGTGAAGAACAACAGGATCCGCGTGGTAGCTATTTCCGATGACGATGCAGGCAGGAAGGCAAAATACCTGGCCAGTAAACCATCCGGGCTTTGGCTTGCTACAGACACCACCTACCAGCTGTACAAAATGCTGAACCTGGCCAGCGTGGGGCATAGCGCCATTATCAGTCCGGATAAAATGATTGTAGCTGTGGTACGTACGGATTCCATTAACCAGCGGCTGATCGACAAGCTGTTAAAAGGTGAAACCGTTGCGAGCAATGCGAAGACCAATGAACCGAAAATACAGGCGGCCGGCGATCCTTTTGGCGTAGACTCATTAACGAAGCATAGTTTCAGCATCAGGGGGTACCAGGTTGGACAGCGACCAATGGGAAGAGTATATTTCGACATTCCATGGTTCAAAGACAGGCGGGCCAGTTGGTTCAATGTTGGTATAGGTAACCTGTACCGTGCGGCCTATGGCATCAAGACTTATGGTAAGCAGGAGTTTTACGATGCATCTGTGAAAAAGGAGGAAGTGAACGGTCACGACATGAACAACAAAAACGCATTCTACTGCGTGGATCTGCTGGTGGATTCATCACAGAAAGAGCAGTTCTATCCCATACTGCAGCAATACCTGAACCAGTTCTTACCCGTGAAAGTAAGGCAGGAAAAACGCATGCTGGATGTATATGTGCTGAAGCAGAAGCCGGGGGCAACCATTGGCTTTACAGCATCCACCGCAGAAAATTCATCCTATGGTTTCAGCGGCCGCGGGTTTGAGGGAACGAAGCAGCGCCTTGCCGATTTCGCAGGTAATTATCTTTCGAATGAAATGGAACTTCCGGTACTTGATGAAACAGGCCTGACAGGTTATTACGACATCAAAACAAGTGTGGAACTCCGCACCACGGAAGGTATACGTAAATCGATAGACGCATTGGGGCTGGTACTTGAAAAAGCACAGCGCGAGATGCCGGTGATTGTTTATTATAAATAGCGCAGATTATCTGAGCGAAGCCGCCTTAAACGGGCGGCTTTTTTATTCTCTGCATGAATTTATTTAACTTGATAAGCAGAATCCTTCATTCAATAATACACCATGCAGTACAACACATTTGATCCGGCTCCCGATTTAAGCGCTGTGATCAAATGTTACTGGACACTCGAATACGCATCCAAAGAAACACCTCAGAAGCAAACCATTGTTCCCGATGGTTGCATGGAAATGATCTTTCACCATGGCGATCTGTACCGGCAATACGTGGAAGATGGCAGCAGTATTATTCAGCCAGCCGCTTTTGTTTTCGGCCAGCTGACAGCTCCGCTTGAAATAGAACCCACAGGCAACACGGGCATTTTTGCAGTCCGCTTTCAACCCAACGGTTTCACGCCTTTTGCAACTATTCCGCTGAAAGAAATGGAAAACAAAGCGGTTCCGCTTGAAAAACTGTTCGGCCAAGCCGGCCTTGAACTTGAACAAAAAATCTTAACGGCAGTAACCACTGAAGAAAGAATAAAAACGGTTGAAGCATTTCTCCTGAACAGGTTCATGCATGCAGACATTATTGACCAGGTTGTAAAATCGACGGTTGAAACAATATTTGCTGCAAAAGGACAACTGAATATAAACGATCTGTCTGAGCAGACAAATATCAACCGCCGTCAGCTGGAACGGAAGTTTGCAGCCGCTATCGGGTTAAGTCCGAAACAATTATCGAAAACCATCCGGCTGCAATATGTGCTTCACATGCTGCTGCGCGGAAGATGCACCAGTCTTACAGAGCTGGCTTATGAAGGTGAATATTACGACCAGGCACATTTTATAAAAGATTTCAAAGAGTTCACAGGTCTAACGCCCGGGAAGTTCTTTGGAAAGCACCTTGAAATGTCGAGGCTGTTTTACAGGGAACAATAAAGTGTCGCATTCTTACAATTTCAGAAAACCAGGCATCAGCAATTTTGTTCAAAAGCTAAATATGAAACCACGCATTCTTTTTACAGTAATTGTATTAATGATTCTTTGCAGCTGGACAGCAGCAGATCAAAACAATATGACCAAAATAAGCTGGCTCACCGGAACCTGGGAAAACAAAACGCCCAAGGGCAGCATATACGAAAACTGGAGCAGGATCAATGACCATGAGCTTGCGGGAAAAAGTTACGCGATCAGGGGAAAGGATACTGCTGTTTTCGAGAATATCCGGCTGACAGAAGAAAGTGGCAAGTTATTTTATATCCCGACCGTTAAAAACCAGAATGCCGGGTTACCGGTTCGTTTTGCATTAAAGGAGTTGTCCGATACAAAAATGGTTTTTGAAAATCTGCAGCATGATTTTCCGCAAAGGATCAGTTATACAAAGATTAGTCAGAATGAGTTGGTAGCGGAGATTTCGGGAGCGATGAATGGGAAGGAAAGGAGGCAGGAGTTTCCGATGAGGCGTCTAAAATAGAGCATTCATAGCATGAGCTTATTATATTGAGCAAAAAAACTAATGACTTGCGAATTAGAAGAAAATAATCCAATATTTCTTCTCCGCTGATGTCTCCCGCAGGGGACTCAGCGCAGCACGGACTTACCATTCTTAAAGATGCTTATCAACTCCAACTTTCAGGCAGGTGCCGGGCATTTGTCGCTCAGGCCGCTGGGCCTCGCCTTTGCGCCGTCGCTTCTTTGGCCTCTATCGAAATGTGCTGCGCATCATTTCGATTACCTACGCTTCGCTGGGCACCGAACCCAAAGAGGCACCTCTGCAAAGACTGGTAGATGTATTAAATTCTTCCGAACACCTGTGGTGGCCTCATCACCAACAGTGTGGCATTGCTTTATGATTTTAAATTTTAAGCTTCTTATTTATTTTTGGCAATACATATATACTCTTGAGGATGTGATTAATAATATCTAGCGCATATGCTAATTTATCAATTGACATAGATTTTATTTTATGTGCCGAATCATTACCAATTACACGTAGCTTATCAAGAATAGGCAATTCCTGTTTAGAAATTAGTCCTTGCTCATTAAGCTGATTTATCTTTTGTTGAAGGTTTCTACCTGGTATCTTTTGCTGAAGACAAACAGCTTCAATGATCATACGTAAACCAACGCCCGCCATCAATGCTGAATTAGTAATGAACTGCGTTCTAATTTCTTCATATAGTTCATAAATTTTATTCGGAAGCATTTCTTGATCATCTGCACGTAAAAAAGTAAAGTCTTCGACTTCGAATCCTTCAGAAGTCAATGAATTATAATCAATGTATTCTGGTTCGTCCTCCAATGCATCATATAGATACTCTCTCTTGCATAGCGAAACCGTTTCGCAGCCGCCACATTCAAGAATCATATAATCAGCAAGAAAGTCAGCAGATTCCATTTTATGGGTTACTCGATAGATAAAAACTCCACGATGCTTTGTATCTCGATTACAGTTATTGCAATGCGTGATAACAGCTTTTTTTAAGGAAATTCTTTGGGTTGTTCGTGTCTCTTTCATAAATCAACTCTTATCAGTTTTGATTGACATGCTTAAATATCATTTCTCTAATAATATCGTTAATCTAAGCCGTAAATCTTAAAGCAAAGCTATTATTTACCGATTTTGGAGATTGTTTAGTACATCTGCACTCTTAGTTCGGTGTTGGGCAAAAGCAAGGTAATGGAAATAATGCGAAGCTCATTTTGATAGAGGCCAAAGAAGCGCTGGCGTAAAGAAGAGGCCCAGCGGCCTGACCGACCGGAAGCAATGAATTTAAAGCCGTTTGGAGAATTGAAAGTTCTTCCGAACAACTGGAATGATTAAATTTTATAATTTGATATTTCAATTTGCCTACCTCTATTACGGCACGCTATATTGTAAAATTTTTTTATACTTTCATGGAAATTTAAATTTGAATGCCTACTTACAATCTCTATTGCGATGAAAGTTGTCATTTAGAAAATGACAATATGCCTTATATGTTACTGGGGTATGTTTGTGTGCCATATAATCAAATGAGGCAACATAATGAACGTATTAAACAGTTAAAAGAACAGCACCATTTTTATGGTGAAATTAAATGGAGTAAGGTATCTAATTCACAACATAGGTTTTATAACGATCTCATTGATTATTTTTTTGCCACAGATCTCTTTTTTCGAGCTATAGTTATTAAAAAAGAAAAAATTAACAACAGTAATTTCAACCAAGATTATAATACGTTTTATTACAAAATGTATTATCAGCTTCTAAATCATAAGCTTGACACTCTTAGTCATTATAATATATATCTCGATATAAAGGACACGCTAAGCACGGGCAAAATCAATCATTTAAGATCGATTTTGCATACAAAATTTGGTGTTATTAGAAATCTTCAAAATATACATTCTAACGAAAGTGTATTCCTTCAAATTACAGATCTTATAATGGGGGCTATCGGGTATCATTTAAGAGGAAATAAAAGAGTATTAGCGAAAACCAATTTAATTAATCGAATACAAAAGCATTCACAACATCAGATAGATAGGTCTACCCCAAAGAATGAGGATAAATTAAACTTATTTTTTATTGAATTGCAGTAAAGACGTTAGCTATGCCATTTAATCAAATGAAGGTTTATAATCAACACCTTGAAATCGCACATATGAATTCCGGAGATAGAAATGCATCTTTATATTCCATTTTTAAGAGGGATATTGAAGATAATACTGCATTTACATTTCGAGGGAAACGAATAAATCCTATTAAAGGCGAAGATATACCCATGCAAACCCTTTTTAGGCATTTAACAACAGTTATTGTGGATCAAGCAACTCGAAGTAGGGAATTTGAGATCCAGAGGAGTATTAGATTGCATTGGATAAAATTTCATACAGACGAGGTAAAAAAGGATGAAATAATGACCTTTAGCGTTGAAGACACTGACGGAATTCGCACATATATTGTTGATGTGAAAGAAAAATATGTAATCATTCTAGCTCCATACAGGAACAGGCAAGAATATTATTTGCTTACTGCTTATTACTTAGAGGGGCGAAACATTAAAAAGATCGAAAGCAAATATAAAAGACGGTTGCCAGAACTTGTATAAAGCAGAAAACGCCAAACTTCATGGTTTGGCGTTTTCCAATCTCCTTCTTCCAAACGGAAAGATGAGCAGTGCAAAGATATCATAAAATAACAGAATTACAAGCCGCTCATCCTATAAAACGCAAAAACCATTCCTTAAAGTGTGTTAAGAAATCAATAGATAGTCTTACGGTCAATTAGCCTGTTACATGTTAGTAATAAAACGAATATCGAATTGATTTGCAATTAGATATGGCTTTGAGCGCTTGCCATTGTTAGCTACCAACAACGGTGTACCGCAAACAAAAAAGCCCCATAGGTTTTTACACTTACGAGGCCTCTTACGATTGCTGTTAAGCTGTAGGGGGAGGGATCGAACCTCCACGGGGCAGTTAGCTATAGCGCAAAGTTCAGTGGTCGACCCTGGTCTTTGCCCGCCTTACAGCGGATAAAGGCTCTACACTACGTTTATCCTGTGATCCCCACCCCCGAGACAAGAGGGCATGTCTGCCAAAAATTTCATCACCCCACAATGTAATAAGAACTGTTTGCCACCGCTTTAACCGCTTTGACAATACAATATTAGTCAATGTTGTTGATTCATTGCAAATATTTCAACAATTATTTTGAAAGTATAGAAATTGTTTAATATTTTAGCTTATTGATTAATTTTTATCTAAAATCATAGCTAAAAATGTCTGCCAAATTGAATCTTGACAAACTTGATCTGCAGATCATCCAGGAAATGATGGAGAATGCAGATATCTCTTATGCCGACCTCGGTAAAAAATTATTCGTTTCCGGAGGTACCATCCATGTGCGCATTAAAAAACTCGAAGAACTGAAGGTAGTTAAAGGTAAAAGATTATCCGTAGACCTGAAAGCCCTCGGTTACGATGTAATTGCATTTATCGGCATCTACCTGGAAAAAAGCTCGCTGTACGACAGTGTGGCCAAGGAACTGCGCAAGATCCCCCAGATCGTCAGGCTGAACTATACTACCGGCAATTACAGCATGTTCGCCGAAATCGTATGTAAAGACATACAGCAACTGCGTTTTGTGCTGCACGATGAACTGCAGAAGATCAAAGGCATAGAACGTACCGAGACCTTCATTTCGCTCGAAGAAAGCCTTGACCGGAATGTTGTGGTGACGACAGAATAATGATCCTAAGTGTAGTAAGGACTGATCATCAGGTAAACAACCGGCCCGGTAACAGCCACATAAAGCCATAATGGCCAGGTAATGCGTGCCAGCTTCCTATGTTGCGGAAACTCGGCCGTTAAACCGCGGTAGGCTGTGAACAGGATAAAAGGCAGGATGATGGCTGCCAGGAATATATGGGTGATCAGGATAATAAAATACACTATCCGCATGCTGCCGGCTGCAGCTTTTTCTGCATCGTCTACAATACCATTGTGGTCTGCATCGCCGAATTTTGCTTCGCCGGCTAGTAAATGGTGGGCTATATAAGAAACGAGGAACAACACCGACAGGACCAGCGCCACGATCATTATTTTCTTATGCAGCAGGTAATTGCCATTCTTCACGGTAACCAGCGCTGCTACCAGCAATACTGCAATAATGCTGTTGATCACTGCATTGATCGTGGCAAAAATATGCACATTGAAACCCGGTGCTACTTCTACTTTTATTTTACCCAATGCTACCACAGCTGCAAAAACCACGAAGGATACCACTCCTATCAGTAATCTTGCCTGCTTGTCATTCTTCTTTATCGATGCCTGTAACATATCAATTGTTTGTCTGTTCTTAAGTTGTTTACCCGTTGATCTTGCGTCTTCTGCGCATATACAATACAAAGAAAGTGACCATGAGCACGATGATCAGCCAGAGCCAGCTCAGGTCTATGATCTCGCGGAAAACGCCGCTTTTCTTGTGCTCGTCTTTCTCCAGCATCAGCAGCCCGATATCTTTCGCAAGCTTTCCTACCGATGCTGAATCAAGGCCATTGTAATAACCGCGCACTATGCGGTCGCGGTCCATCAGCACAAACCTGCTGGTATGTACAAAGTCAGGACTGATCGGCTCTTCGCTGAACTTGTCAACCTTCATCTCCTCAAACGCAAAACGATAGATCGAATCCCTGTTGCCGGTAAGCATCCACCAGTTGTCGTGGTTCACACCAAAACGGTCGGCATAATCTTTCAGCACACTCACCGAATCACGCTCAGGATCTATCGAAAAAGAGAGGAACTGTACAATAGACGTATCGATCCGGTTTCGGACATTACCACCTTTGATAAAGGATTGCTGCAGCCTGGACATATTCCTCGTCAGCTGCGGGCAGATACTGCGGCAACTCGTAAAGAAGAAATCAGCAACGATGATCTTGCCGGGGTTATTATAAAGGCTTACCGTATCTCCGAGCTGGTTCACCAGCCTGATATCTTTTGTTTTATGCCAGATGCTGTCTGTAACCATTTTACCGTTTTCCACGCGTGATACCACCGTATCCAGCAGGTATTTACGCGGCATGTCGACGGCGCCATCGCTCTTGTATTTCAAAACAAGATAACAGAACACCGGTATCAATACCGCCACGGCCAATCCTAATAGTGCTTTCTTGTTCATAATTCACAGGTATAAAAAAACCACCGCCTTAACAGCCGGTGGTTGATCAAAATATAGTTACAGATCTGTTAAGATCAATGATGACTACCTTTCTCTTCGGCTTTCTTTTCTGCCGGCTTTGCTTCTTCACCGTGGTGAGCCGCTTCTTTCTTTTCTACCTTGATCGTGCTCTGTTCTTTAAAATGCGGATCGTACGTGTTACGCAGGTGTCTGAAAGAGTTACCATCATAGAGGAATGCAATGATGAACCAGATGAATAATGCCAGGGGCACAACAATGGTCATGATCATATTCTTCAGTTCATGCTTCAGGTGCATGAAGTATGCAACAATGTAAAATGCTTTTGCCATCATCAGGATGATGATCGCGCCTTTACAAAAATGTCTCAGTCCTTCGCTTTCCATGCCGATCATCCAGAAACCGATGATCAGCTCAACGATGGTTAACACGGAAAGGATGATCGTTACCCGGATGATCTCTTTTTTTCCGCCACCGCCGTGTTCTTCGTGTGCTACTGTATGTTCCATATAATATCTTGTCGTTGGTTTGTAATGTGTTGATGCAGGTTGTTTAGATCAGGTAGAAACAGGTGAATACGAATACCCATACGAGATCTACAAAGTGCCAGTACAGACCGGCTTTTTCTATCATCAGGTAATGACCACGTTTTTCGAAAGTATCACTCAGGGTCATGATCAGCATTACGATATTGATCACTACACCAGACAATACGTGGAAGCCGTGGAAACCGGTGATGGTAAAGAAGTAGTTGGTAAAGTTGGTAGATGATGCCGTTCCGTCAGCATTCGGGAAAGGATTGCTGCCCCACCATGCACCTTCGTGGAACAGGTGGTTCCACTCCCATGCCTGGCAACCCAGGAACGCCAGACCACCGATGATGGTCAGCACCAGGTTGATCACAACACCTCTTTTGTTCATCTCATGACCGGCTTTCACAGCAAGCACCATGGTAACGGAGCTGATGATCAGGATAAAGGTCATGATACTCACGAAAACGAGTGGCGCATGCACACCTTCCGGAGCAAAAGGGAAACTTCTGAACACCTCGTTCGGGTCAGGCCAGCCATTGGTTGAAAAACGGATGGTACCGTAAGAGATCAGGAATGCACCAAATGTGAAGGCATCACTCATCAGGAAGTACCACATCATCAGTTTGCCGTACTCTACATTGAAAGGGCTTTTGCCGCCACCCCACAATTTGGTTGTTGTTGCAGTTGTTGTGCTTGACATGATTACACTCAAAATTTCGTTACAAAAATATTGGCTAGTGTTTAAAAAAGGTGCGGCAGGCGCAACTTTTTTCAGGACCTATCCTATCCAGCTATAAAAAATAAAAAGGTATATCCACAGTACATCTACAAAATGCCAGTATATGCCCGCAATCTCAACCGGCACGCTGTTATAGCTCTTCACCTGCGTACGGAATGCACGTGCAAAGATCACCAGTAACGCTACCACTCCACCCAGTACGTGCAGCATGTGCAATGCCGTGATCACGAACAGGAATGATGCCGATGAGTTGCTTTTCGGTCCTATCAGTGCTATGCCATGTCCTTCCAGGTCCATAAACCCGAAATACTGCATCACCAGGAACGTCACACCCAATGCCGCAGTTGCGGTAATCAGTGTTCTGTAACGGCTCATTTCCCTTGCTTTGAATGCTTTGGTTGCCAGGTGCATCGTAAGACTGCTCAGCAGGATCACAATGGTTGACACCCAGAAGATCTTCGGCAATTCGAATGCCAGCCAGTTGCTCTGGTTCTTTTTTACAATATAGGCGCTCGTTAAGCCTGCAAACATCATCACAATGCTACCCATGGCCACCCATAAGGTAAACTTATGCGGATGTATGCGTTGTGGTTGTTTTGTATGTAATGCAGTCATCATACTTTAAAATTTAATCGTTCAAATTCATTTTCACTTCGCGGCTGCGATCATCCCATCTGTCCTATCTTATCCGCCAGCATCGCCAGTAATACGATCGGCAGGTAGATATAGCTGCTGAACATCACTCTTCTCGCCGCTTTTACGTCCATCTCTTTATACAATCTCAGGCTTTGTACTACCATGAACAGGTTACATGCCAGCAGGATCCACATGCTTGTCTGTCCTGTAAGTCCGAAATAATACGGCAGTACACCTACCGGTATCATCAGCACAGAGTACATAACAGCCTGCAGTGCCGTGAATTTGGTCGGTCCCTTATCCGCCGGCAGCAGTTTGAACCCTGCTTTACTGTAATCCGTATGCGCAACCCAGGCAATTGCCCAGAAATGGGGGAACTGCCACAGGAACTGTATCCCGAATAAGATCCAGCCACCGGCACTGAAATCGTCATTCCCGGCCACCCAGCCGATCAGGCAGGGTAATGCTCCGGGAAACGCACCCACCAGTACTGCGATCGAATTGATCTTTTTCAGCGGCGTATAGATGTACGCATAAAGAAAAAGACTGAACGCTGAAAGCAATGCAGCCGACAGGTTAAAAAAGTACCACATCATCAGTACACCCATGATGCCGGCCAGTAAGGCAAACACATAAGCTTCCTGCTGACTCATCCTTCCATTCGCCACCGGTCGTTTTCCGGTACGTTTCATCATGGCATCCGTATCTTTCTCCACTGCCTGGTTGATCGCATTAGCGCTCCCGGTAACCAGCATGCCCGCAATAAAAAGAACTACGATCATACCCCAGTCGTACACCACTACTTTAGGTGCCAGCAGGTAGCAGATCACACAGGAGAAAACCACAGTAAAACTCAGCGTGAACTTGATCAGCTGAAAATAATCTCTCATTTTCGCGGCAAGCGAGAATGAAACAGAATCTGATGTGTCCGCGGTTTTCGTCATTTCATTCATTTGTTGACACAAACAACAATCTTAAAAACAATGCCCTGATCTTCTCAGGGCATTTATAGTATCATTGACCGGTATAGCAGCGTTACTGCGCAGCCATACCGGTTGTAGTTTAATGATGACTTTCGTCGGCCCCTACCGGTGTTGTCTGCGGGATGAAATCATGCCCGTCCTTACCGTAATCATATGCCCAGCGGTGTACTTCAGGAATCTCTCCGGGCCAGTTACCGTGGCCAGGATTGATTGGTGTAGTCCACTCGAGTGTATTTGATTGCCACGGATTCTGCGTAGTCACTTTTCTGCCCTTGAAAATAGAGTAGAAGAAGTTGAACAGGAACAGCAGCTGTACTGCGAATACGATGATCGCAACGGTGCTGATAAACCTGTTGAGCTCCAGGAACTGCTTGAAGCTTTCCCAGTTGGAGTAATCGTAATAACGACGCGGCATACCTGCCAGACCTTCGTAGTGCATTGGCCAGAAGATCAGGTAAGCTCCCGCCAGGGTTACCCAGAAATGGATATACGCCAGCGAGTTGTTGAGGTAACGGCCGTACATTTTAGGGAACCAGTGGTACACGCCGGCGAACATTCCGAACATGGAAGCCACGCCCATCACAATGTGGAAGTGCGCAATTACGAAATATGTATCATGGAGGTGGATATCCAGTGCTGAGTTACCCAGCCAGATACCGGTAAGACCCCCGGAGATGAACAGGCTCACGAAACCGATGGCGAACAGCATACCCGGTGTAAAGCGGATATTACCTCTCCATAATGTCGTTAACCAGTTGAATACCTTGATAGCAGATGGTACCGCGATCAGTAGCGTAAGTAATACGAAGATCGATCCGAGGAAAGGATTCAGACCCGTTACGAACATGTGGTGTGCCCATACAAGGAACGCCAGGATCGCGATCGCGAATAATGATCCTACCATGGCCATGTAACCGAAGATCGGCTTACGTGAATTCACAGACAGGATCTCTGATGCCATACCCATGGCCGGCAGCAGGATGATATATACCTCAGGGTGACCCAGGAACCAGAACAAGTGCTGGTACAGGATTGCGCTACCGCCTTCATTCGGCAATGCGCCCACACCGGTAATAAAGATATCCGACAGGTAGAAGCTTGTTCCGAAGTTACGGTCGAAGATCAGCAGGATGAAACCTGAGAACAGTACAGGGAATGACAGTACACCCAGTACGGCAGTGAAGAACAGCGCCCAGATAGTGAGCGGCATTCTTGTCATACTCATCCCTTTTGTACGCATGTTCAGGATCGTTGCGATATAGTTCAGACCACCCAGCAGTGAAGACACTACGAAGAGCGCCATCGCGATGAGCCAGAGATCCATACCTGTTTTAGAACCTTTGGAAGCGTCTCCCAGCGCACTGAGCGGCGGGTAAGCCGTCCAACCGCCACTGAAAGGCCCGGTTTCAACGAACATGGAAGAAAGCATTACAATGCTCGCTGCAAAGAAGAACCAGTAGCTGAGCATGTTCATGAACGGAGAGGCCATATCCCTTGCTCCGATCTGCAATGGAATGAGGAAGTTGGCGAATGTACCGCTCAGACCTGCTGTAAGTACGAAGAACACCAGCACGGTACCGTGTGTGGTAACGAGGGCGTAATATGCTTCATCGGAAATACGGCCGCCTTTTGCCCATTTACCCAGGATGTCTTCCAGCCATGGGAAAGTAGACTCAGGATAGCCGAGCTGTAAACGGAAAAACACACTCATCAGGCCTCCCAATATAGCCCACACCATACCCGTGATCAGGAATTGCTTCGCGATCATTTTGTGGTCCTGGCTGAAAACATATTTCGAGATGAATGTTTCATGATGGTGGTGCTCATGATGATGATCATCATGCGCTCCATGTGCCAGGTCTGAATGTGCGTGCAATACTGCTTCGTTACTCATACAATATTCTTTAATTTCTATTCGATAAATCGTACCGTAATTAAACGGCTTGGCTCATTTATAATTTGGCAGCTGCTTTTGCTGCGGTATCGGCTGTTTTTGCCGCTACTGTTTTTGTGGTGTCTGCCTTGGCTGCTGCAGGGTCCTTATCCGGGAATACATCCAGGTAGTTAGGTTTCTGCTTTGCCATGTACAGGTCGTATTCTGCCTGTTCTACCACTTCAATCACACCTTTCATGGAGTAGTGACCGTTACCGCACATCTGGTCGCAGCTGATCTCGTACACAAAGTTAGGATTACCGGTGATCTCCTTCATCTCTTTGGTGGTGTATTTAGGCGTAAACCACATGGTTGTAGGGATACCCGGAACCGCATCCATTTTCAGGCGGAAATGCGACAGACCTACGTCGTGGATCACATCCCTTGAACCGATGATCAGTTTTACCGGCCTTCCTTTCACCAGGTAAAGCGTTTGTTCGGTTACGATATCGTCGTGACTGAGTTCATCTTCCCAGATCAGACCAAGTACGTTGTTGGCAGGATCGATGTTGCGGAAGTATTTCTTACCGAAAGCACCGTCTTTTCCAGGATACCTGAAGATCCAGCCGAATTGTTTCCCTGTCACTTCCACTACTGCAGCATTCTGCGGTGGTTCACCGGTGAACAGGAACCAGTTACGTAAACCGATGATTACCAGTACAGTAAGTGTTACGGCAGGGATAATGGTCCAGATCAGTTCCAGTGTATTGCTATGCGGGAAGAAGAATACTTTTCTTTTTTCAGTCTCCTGGTATTTATACGCAAACCAGAAAAGGATGATCTGGGTGAGCACAAATACGATTCCGGTTACGGCCAATGTAACCCATAACATAGAGTCTACCCTTTCACCCTCCACGCTGGCAGAGCCATGCGGTAAAAGTGTTTTGCCATAGTACAGTTTGTTGCAGTACCATACACCGATCAATCCCAGAACAAGGAAAACGATCATTAAAAACCCGTTGATCTTGTTGTTCTGTTTCCGGCTTACTTCTTCGCCTTTCAGCACGGATACATACTCACTGGCTTTGGCGATCTGGAAGATCACAACAAAAATCAGTACGATCACAGCTATGGTTAAAAACATTGTCATAACGCTATCAATATTTTCTTAATTCTAAATGATACTTCTATACTTGTTATACCTGGTGTATGATACTTTCTTTCATGAATGGGTGATACTTTGGAACCAGTGGCTTGCTGGCGAGCGAGCGTCCTGTAAAGTATATCATCAGACCAACAAATAAGCTGAGAATTCCGAAATCGAGCCAGCCGAGCGATACATGCTCTTTGGAAAGGCTGCCCATCACCATCTGGTAGAAATCGATCCAGTGACCGAAAATGATCAGTACGGCCATGAATGTTACCAGGGTATAGTTCCTCTTCGCAGAGCGTTTCATCAGGATCAGGATCGGGCAAACGAAATTGATGATGAGGTTCAGGAAGAAGATTCCCTTGTATGGCCCCTGCACACGGTGTTTGAAGTATACGGTTTCCTCAGGAATGTTCGCATACCAGATCAGCATGTATTGTGAGAACCAGAGATAAGTCCAGAAGATAGAGAACGCAAACATGAACTTACCGATATCGTGCAGGTGTTCCTGGCCGGTGAGCTCCAGGTAACCTTTATTTTTCATGTATATTACCCATAATGCGATCAGTGACATACCTGATACGAATGAGCTTGCAAATGTGTACCAGCTGTACATGGTAGAATACCAGTGTGCATCGATACTCATCATCCAGAGCCATGGGATGGTTGATCCTACTGTAAGACCGAACCAGGCCAGGAACAGGGAAGCGCGTACAGTGTTCCTCCAGATAAAGCTGGCGCCTTTTTCAGCATCCATCGGTGCTTCATCCGCCTCGCGGCTGATCTGACGCATTCTCCAGCCCAGCAGGCTCCACAGACCGATAGCCAGTGTTGTCCAGATCAGGAAGAATTTTGCATTCAGGAAGCCGGCCTTTCCTTTCAGGATCGGGTCAGCAGCTACTGCATCATGATCGAGCCAGTGGTAGATATGGTGTTTATCGCTTACTACAACATAAACCAGCACGATGAATGTGATGGAACCAAAAATAGGTACCATGGCTGATATGGCTTCCGGGATACGGCGGAACGACTGCTGCCAGCCGCCCATTGCCAGTGTGGTAACACAGATAAAGAACATTGCGGCATTACAAACCAGTGTCCAGAAGATCGTATTGTACATGAGTGTTCCCCAGAACTGAACCTGCTCGTGCTCGTCTGAGCTGAAGCCTTTCGTAAACAGCCCGGTCAGTAATGCAACCAAACCTACGCCTATCAGGGCCAGTGACCAGGTTTTCATTTTTGCGGGGATCTCAAATTGCAATTTGATAGATGCCATCATTAATCTTTTATATCAGTTAGTACTGTTCCTCTCTTGGCGGAACGGATCAAATTTATTTTTTAGCTGTTGCATCTGCTGCTGCTGGTGCTGCGGCTGATGCTTTTGCTGCGATCTGTTTGTTCTTAATATACTTTATCACCATCCAGCGCTGCTTGCGGTTCAGCTGCGATGCGTAAGAACCCATGAGGTTCTTTCCGTAGGTTACGGAATAGAACATCTGTCCTTCAGGCATTACAGAAACGATCGGATCGCCGATCAGGTTCTTCGGTGCTGCAGGATAAGGTCCGTTACCTTCTTTCCAGAGCGGTCCGTTACCGTCCAGTTTGGCACCATGACAGATACCGCAGTTGATATCGTATAAACGAACAGCTTCCTTGGTTTCATCTGCAGAGAGCGAATCATAAGGATTCTTTACTGCGCGTGAAGCATAATATTGTGTTGTATCACCCGGCTGGTCTTTCGCAATATGGAAAGGCATTTCCTCGCCACGTGCAATGGTTCCGGCTACGGGCATTGCAGTGTAATGGATAATCTTCTCTGCCAGGTTGCTGTGGTCCGCATAGGTTTCGTATGCACGGCTATAAGCCATGTCAGGCATATAGATCTTTCCTGGCTTACGTTTTATATCGCTGCAGCTCACGATCACTGCGGCGGAAGACAAAACAGCTATGATAGATAATTTATTCATCGTCGTTCTATTCTATTGATTATGCAGCTGCAATTTGTTTGTTTTCGAAAGGCATTTCGTCTTTATCGTAGCGGCCGATCCACCAGCCTTCTTCCACGAACTGCACGTCTGTTTCAACAGCGCCGTTTGCAGAAAGGAATGCGGTGAGTTCTTCCGTATTGGTCTTGTCAGTGCATTCGATCACCATTACAAACAGGTCATCTGTTGCCCTTGCATGGAAATGGTGTTTTTTCACGAAAGGAGCCAGCTGGCACAGGTAGCAGAATGTAAGCACCATGCCTACTGCCGCGAACAGTACGGTCAGCTCGAATGTGATCGGGATCCAGGCTGGTAAGGCAAAATTCGGTTTACCACCAATGTTCAGCGGCCAGTCTTTGGTGAAGATCCAGCTGATACAGCTCAACGCTGTTGTGGTTCCGGTAATGCCATAAATAAAACCTGCAGTATGAAGGCTTGTTTCACGCATTCCGAGTGCATGATCCAGTCCGTGCACGGGGAAAGGCGTGTATACATCCTGTATTTTATACCCCGATGTGCGTACTTTCTTCACCGCAGGGAACAGGACCGCCTCATCATTAAAACAGCCTACTACGAATTTCTTTTTTGCCATGTTTTTTTAGCTTTTGGCTTTCAGCGCTTGCTGCCAGCTTTTTATCCAAACACCGCGGTTACATGAACCGCAGCTAAAAATCTTTTTTCAACCCGGCGCTTAGTGGTGATGCGCATGCTCGTGAACGAACGCTTCCAGCGGTTGTTCCTCGATATGTCCCACTTTGCTCTTATAGTTCTCACCGGATGTTTTCAGTACGTACTTGATCTCCGCTATCGCAATTACAGGGAAGTATTTGGCGAAGAGGAAGAAGCATACAAAGAACAATCCGAATGTTCCTGCATAGAAACCGATCTCCCAGATGGTCGGGCTGTAGTATACAGACCAGCTGGACGGGAGATAATCCCTGTACAGTGATGTTACGATGATCACGAAACGTTCGAACCACATACCGATGTTCACGATAATACTCATGAAGAAGGTTACGAACAGGTTTCTTCTCATCTTGCGGAACCAGAAGATCTGCGGGCTGATCACGTTACATGCCATCATACCCCAGTAGCTCCAGCCATAAGGACTGAACAGGTATGCACGGCTGTACCAGAAGGTGTAGCCCTCGTATTTGTTCTGGCTGTACCAGCCCATGAATAATTCTGTAAGATAGGCGACACCCACAATAGAACCTGTGAGTACAATTACCTTATTCATCGCTTCAATGTGACCCAGGGTAATATAATCATCCATCTGGAACACTTTACGCACAATGATCATCAGCGTTTGTACCATCGCGAAACCTGAGAATACCGCACCCGCTACGAAGTAGGGCGGGAAGATGGTAGTATGCCAGCCAGGAATTACCGAAGTTGCGAAGTCGAATGATACGATCGTGTGTACCGAAAGTACCAGCGGTGTACTCAGACCGGCCAATACCAGTGAGAGACTCTCATGACGCTGCCAGTGTTTGGTAGAACCCGTCCAGCCGAAAGATGCGATACCATACAGTCTCTTCCGCAGCTTGGTGAAAGCACGGTCACGTACGGTTGCAAAGTCGGGCAGCAGACCTGAATACCAGAATAATAATGATACAGTGAAGTAAGTAGAGATCGCAAATACGTCCCACAGCAGCGGAGAGTTGAAGTTCACCCATAAAGGTCCGCGTGTGTTAGGGTAAGGCAGTACGAAGAACGCCATCCATACACGGCCCATGTGGAAGATCGGGAACTGACCGGCACACATTACGGCGAAGATGGTCATCGCTTCAGCGGCACGGTTCACACCTGTTCTCCAGCCCTGGCGGAACAGCAGGAGGATCGCAGAGATCAGTGTACCGGCGTGACCGATACCTACCCACCATACGAAGTTGGTGATATCCCAACCCCATCCCACTGTCTTGTTCAGGTTCCACTGGCCGATACCATAAGTTACCTCCCGGTACACGCTGTAGACACCAAACAGCAGTAAAGCAGCGGCTATATAGAAACCGATATACCATAACCGCGTAGGTTTCGCCTCAATAGGACGAACAATGTCTTCTGTAACCTGGTGGTAATCCTTGTCACCATCTACCAATGGTTCCCTAAGCTGTGATTCGTACTTTAAATGCATCTGGTCTTTATTTGTTAGCTGCAGAAACGTTCTGCAGCCATCGTTTTAATGTTATTGTTCAACTTCTGTTTTCAAAACCCATTATCACACACTGGGTTTCGTTTTTTACATGTCGATTATGCGTGTTCTTTCTCCGCGTGCTTTTCAGCTTTTTTCTCTGCGCCGTGCGCGGCTACCGCTTCGTCTGAGTTCCTCACTTTGGCGAGGTAGCTCACATTCGGCAGTACGTGCAGCTGCTCCAGTACATAGAAGCTGCGGTTCGGGTTGTTCTTCCTGATCTTAGAGATCTCGCTCTCAGGATTGTTTACGTTTCCGAAAGTGATACAACCGCTTGCACAAGCCTGCGCACATGCTACGTTCACATCTTTATCTTCCAGCGGACGGCTTTCTTTCTTCGCAGCCAGTTTACCTTCCTGTAAACGTTGTACACAGAATGAACATTTCTCGATCACGCCGCGTGAACGTACAGTTACATCCGGGTTGAGCACCATCCTTGTCAGGTCATCGCTCATGTTGATCACCACATCGTTTACTTCACCTTCCTGGTTGTTCGGGAAGCTGTCTGCGCCGGTATAATCTGCCCAGTTGAAGCGACGTACTTTATAAGGACAGTTGTTCGCACAATACCTTGTACCGATACAACGGTTATAAGTCATCTGGTTGAGACCTTCTGTGCTGTGGTTGGTAGCAGCTACCGGACAAACGTTCTCACAAGGAGCGTTATCGCAATGCTGACACATCATCGGCTGGAATACCACGTTCGGGTTGTCCATGTCGCCACTGTAGTAGCGGTCGATACGCAGCCAGTGCATTTCATGTCCGCGCAGTACTTCCGGCTTACCTACAACAGGGATATTATTCTCAGCGTTACAAGCTACCACGCAGGCGCCGCAACCGTTACAGCTGTTCAGGTCTACGCTCATTCCCCATTTGATACCTGGTTTATCGAACACAGGATAAATGGTTCCGTCTTTTTCGAAGTTTTCGAGACCGCCCCATGGAGCCAGTTCTTTCTTCCTTTCGTTCAGGATCTCTTCCGGATCGTGTTTGTACTGAGCCAGGGTGAGTTCCTTCATCACTTCCGTACGGTTACCTTGTGTGGTATCGTAGCGGCTGTGTGTCTGGGTGAGGGCTACAGGGTATTTATCGCCGGTTACAGTAACGGTTACATCATTGTTACCGAACTTAACGTTGCTGCCGCTCAGTGCTGCGAGGATGAAGGCATTCTTACCTACGTTCGCTGCAGCTTTACCAACTTTCTCACTGCGGCCGTAACCTACAGCGATACCGATGGTGTCCGGATGTGTACCCGGTATGATCAGGGCCGGCAGTTCGATGCTCTTGTCACCGGCAGTGATTTTTACTACTTTTTTAGGAGGATTTACTTCGTAAGCATCCGCCTGGCCGCCATTGTTCAGGTCAATATTCAGCAGGGTCCTTGCCAAAGCAGGAGAAACGATTACGTAGTTATCCCATGTTGCGCGGGTTACCGGATCCGGTAATTCCTGCAGCCAGGGGTTAGAAGCACCCTGACCAGCACCGATACCAACTTTTTCGTACAGTACCAGCTCGATCTTACCACCTTTCTTAGCAGCAGATACAGCTGAAACTGCACCGGGAACAGCACCACCGTTGAAGGATGCTCCGCTTGCAGCAGGTGCAGCAGCCGGGTTGATCACGCCATCCTGCAGTGCTTTATCCCAGCCGCTTTCGCCGCCGTTTTTAGCGCTCCAGTAATTCTTCAGGTACGCCAGGTAATCGGTAGAAGCACCGCTCCATTTCAGGAGGCTGTCCTGCCACTGGCGGGTTTTGAATAAAGGATAGATGGTTGGTTGTATCAGTGAATAGTAACCTGTTTTAGGTTCTGCATCGCCCCAGCTTTCGAGGAAGTGATGATCCGGCGCCACGATCTTGCAGAGCTCGGAAGTCTCATCCATTTTGCCGTTGAAGGAGATGGTTGTTTTTACTTTTTTCAGACCGGCCTTGAATTTCTCTGCATCGAACCAGCTGTATGCCGGGTTTGCGCCATAAATGAGGAGAGTTCCTACAGTGCCGGCATTCATATCGTTCACAAGCTGTACAAAATCTGCATCAACACCCTGACGATAATTCAGCGTTGCAGCCCAGTTGATGGTCTTGCCGCCTGCTCCGATCGCTTCGTTGATCGCGTTGACGATGATCTGCTCGTTTACGTCGTTGCTTCCGCTTACTACCAGTCCTGCGCCTTTGTTCTCGTTCAGTGCTTTGGCAGCTTTCTCGATACCGGCTTTAAGCCTTGCATCGCTGATGCCTGCAACACCCTGACCGTTAACAGCACTCAGCAATGCTGCTGCTACTGCTCCGGCTTCGGAAGGACGGTGTAAATATTTTTCATCTGCATTGGAACCGGTCATGGATGCCACACTTTCAAAATGAAAATGTTTGCTCATTTCTGGGTTCTTCTCGTTGAGTTTTTTACCTGCAGCATATTGTTTGGAAAACTCTGCAGCACCGAGCCATGTACCGAGGAAATCGGCACCCAGGCTTACGATCACTTTTGCGTTCTCGAAATGATAAGAAGGAATGGCTTTCCTGCCGTAAGTGGCTTCGTTCGCCTGGATCATGGCGCTGTAGGAAACAGCATCATAAGTTACGTGGCGGCTGCCCGGATATTTAGACAGGAACTGGTTGATGATCTCTTTGGTAGATGGAGAAGTGATCGTGCTGGTCAATACTACTACCGGACCGGTGATCGAAGCAGCTGCTGCCTTGTCAACCGCTTCAAAAGTTACTTCCTTGCCATCGATGGTCGGGAAGCGCAGGCGTGATGTATCGTAGAGGTCGAGCACGGATGCCTGAACACGGGCAGTTGTTGCACCCTGTGTGATCGGGCTTAAATCGTTACCTTCTATTTTGATCGGGCGTCCGTCGCGTACTTTGGCCAGGATACTCACCACGTCTCCGTCCTGAACATAAGTAGTAGCATAATAATTGGCTACGCCTGGAACAATATCTTCCGGTTTATTGGCAAACGGAATAGCCTTTTTTACAGGCATTTCGCAACTTGCCGCAACAGCTGCAGCTGCAGTGCTGAAACCGAGATATTTTAAAAAGTCTCTTCTTGGCGCTTTCGCATCCAGGAAACTCTTGCCTTCTTCTGCTTCGAAAGGCAGCTCTTCCCTGAATTCATCTTTCACATCTTTATTGTAAGCCTCAGACTGATTCAGCTCTCCAAAACTTTGCCAGTACTTTTTTTGCTCCATAATTTATCAGTTGACACCGGTCTTTTTAACGGCCCGGCGGTTAACGCTTTGTTCTTGTGTATTTATTTTCAAAGCAAACGGAACAACCGCAGTTGCCGTCTGCAGGCTATCTTAATAGTGACATTTCTGACACTCGGTACCACCGATCTTCTCTACGGTGATTCCCTTGGTGCTGTCGATTTTTCCGCTCTTCAGATCCTGGTGATATTTCTCGTAAATACTGTAGAAACCATTGTCTTTGAACTGTACCTGTGTAGTGCGGTGACAGTTGATACACCAGCCCATGCTGAGGTCTGCGAACTGTTTCACTTCACCCATTTTCTGTATTTCGCCGTGACAGGTCTGACATGCTACCTGGCCTGCTTTTACGTGCTGTGAGTGGTTGAAGTAAACGTGATCGGGAAGGTTGTGGATACGTACCCATTCGATAGGCTTGGCTTTGGAAGGATCCCATGGTTTGCCCGGCTCGAATCCTGCGTATTTGTATAATTTCTGGATCTCTGCAGTTCCGTTGATCTCCTTGCCATCTTCTGTTACGATCGGCTCGCCTTTGTATTCGTTGATGCCCATGTGACAGTTCATACAAACATTCACAGAAGGAATGGTTGCCTGTTTGCCCTGGTAAACACCGGTATGGCAATACTGACAGTTGATCTGGTTGATCCCTGCGTGTACTTTGTGTGAGTAGTAGATCGGCTGCTCAGGCTGGTAGTCTTTGCTGCGGCCCAGCGCCATAGCGCCTTTTGAAGTAAGGTAACCACCTATCACGAACAGTACTACTGTTACCATGGCGATATAGCTCTTGTTCTTCCAGAACGCAACCGGCTCAACTGCAGGCTGACCTTCACGATCGTCTGCCAGTTTCTTCAGGTTCGAGTTCACCTGTAACAGGATCAGTGATACTACAGCGAGGATCAGTGTGAGGATACCAAACAATAAAGAATGGTCACCTTCGGCCGCTGCACCTGTATCTGGAGAATCTACTTTTTTAGGGTCTACAGCAGGAACTGTTTTAATATACGCAAGGATATCATCGATCTGTTTCTCATCGAGGATACCTTCGAATTTGTTCATCGCCACTTTATTGTACTCATTGTACAGGTCGTTGGCATACTTGTCTCCCGTTTTCAGGAAGGCCTGGCTGTTCTTGATCCAGGCATGCAGTTTTGCCTTATCAGGCCAGCGGTCTTCCACACCTGCCAGTGCAGGGCCGGTAGATTTTGCATGAACCTTGTGACAACTCGCACAATTGGTATTGAACAGCGTTTTTCCGTCTTGTGCCGATGCTGGATTCAGGAGGACAGAACCCATTAATAATAATGCACTTACGAACGAGGCTTTGGCTATACGTCTAAAAGATATCATATTCACAAACGGTGGTTCTTGGTGTGGAAAAATATCCGTGAACGGCTGCAAAAATATGACAGGATGCTGACAAAACACCAACCTTGTTAAAAAAAATTTAGCCTTGCCAGGCTTGTGTTTCAGCGGATTATTAGAGAACGCTTTAACTAATTGTCATGCTTTTCTGATCGTTTTCGCAATCAGTTATAATGTGGTGAGCGGCAGAAGAAAAATTCCCTTATTGCCTCAGATTCAGAGATTAATCATGATTTTTGAAGCATGTTTCAACGCTTAAAAGAAAAATGGCAGGTCAGCTGGCCAAGGTTCGTCCTCATTTTCTGCACGTTCGCTACCGGGGGTAGTCTTTGCGGTTATGCCGGCCGGAAATTACTGTCACTGACTTCGCTGGGCCGGGAAGACGGTTTCCTGTATTGGGTCGTATATATAGTGCTCATCACTTTTCTCTGGCCTTTCTGCGTTTTACTGATCAGCATTCCCCTCGGGCAATTCCTGTTTTTCCGCAATTACCTGCGCAAAATGGGCCGCCGCATCACGGGTAAAAGCTCCAATTCGTATGAAGTGCGCGAAATGCGCCTTAAGGTTGATAATTCCATCGACATGAAACAATTGCAGTCACAGGCGGAGGAAAAGGTTGTCCGCATCGCCATTTTCGCATCGGGTGCCGGCTCCAATGCGGCTAAGATCATCGAACATTTAAAAGGTCATAAGGATATTAAAGTGGCGCTGGTGGTGTGTAATAAGCCTGGTGCGGGTGTGATCGGCATAGCCGGATCGAATCATATTCCTGTGCTGATGATCGAAAAAGAGCAGTTCTTCCGCGGCGATGCCTACCTGGCCGCACTCCGCGAGCACCGGATCGGGTTTATTGTGCTGGCCGGCTTCTTATGGAAAATTCCTGCAGCGCTGATCCAGGCCTATCCTGGTCATATCATCAACATCCACCCTGCACTCCTGCCCAAATACGGGGGTAAGGGCATGTATGGCATGAAAGTGCACGAAGCTGTGATCGCTGCCGGTGAAAAGCAAAGCGGCATTACCATTCATTATGTAAATGAGCATTTCGACGAGGGTGAGCATATTTTCCAGGCCACCTGCGATATCGAAGCAACAGATACGCCCGAATCACTTGCCGCCAAGATCCATGCACTTGAACATGCGCACTTCCCCGTGCAGGTAGAAAAACTCGTGCTGAAACGTTAAGGAGCCAGGCGTTCCCGGTTCCAGTTACCGGCTACCGTTTTCCTGTAGATGATCCGGTCGTGGAGCCTGTTGCTCCTGCCCTGCCAGAATTCTATTTTCTGTGGTTTTAAGATATAACCGCCCCAATGCGGCGGGCGCGGCACTTCAGTTCCTGCAAACTGCTGTTCGTAACCCGCATACCTTTTTTCCAGTTCCGCGCGATCCGGAATAACCGTACTCTGCGGCGATGCCCAGGCTCCGATCCGGCTCTGCAAAGGGCGTGAGTGAAAATAGGCATCGCTGTCTGCTGCTGCCACTTTCTCTACATTACCCGAAATCCGCACCTGTCTTTCCAGCTCACGCCAGAAAAACACAATGGCTGCTTTCGGGTTCTGGTGCAACTCAGCTCCCTTCTGGCTATTGTAATTGGTGAAAAATACAAATCCTGCTTCACTGTAATCTTTCAGCAATACGATCCGCGCATCCGGCTCGCCTTCGGATGTGGCCGTGGCCAGCGTCATTGCATTCACTTCTTCTACCTTGCTTGCGATCGCTTCATCCCACCAGCGCCCGAATTGCACAATAGCATCTTCGGCCACATCTTCTTCTCCCAGTGATCTTAACTTGTAATCAGTTCTGATATCGGCTATTGTATTACTCATCGGGGCAGGTTTATACTGCAAAGATACAACAGCTGCGCGAGTACAGGTGGTTATAAAAAGAAGGAAGCGTGCCATTACACGCTTCCTTTATAAATAGAATTTGCTATCGTTCTGAATTAATCGGTCAGGTCTATTTTTTTCGCTTCATGCGAATGTTTTCCCGATATGAAAGTATAGATCGCCGGGATCACAAACAGCGTTAACAGTAATGAGAACATAATACCGCCCACTACCACGATACCCAGCGGCATACGGCTGGTAGCAGCAGCTCCGAGCCCCATGGCAATCGGCAATGCGCCGAGCGCTGTGGCGAGGCTGGTCATCAGGATCGGCCTCAGGCGCTGTGCCGAGGCTTCGATCACTGCTTCAAATTTCGGCAGGCCGCCTTCCCTTTTCTGATTCGCAAATTCCACGATCAGGATCCCGTTCTTTGTTACAAGCCCGATCAGCATGATCATACCGATCTGCGAGAAGATATTCAGTGTCTGGTTGAATATATACAAACTCAGTAACGCACCCGCAAGCGCAAGCGGTACCGTGATCATGATCGTGAACGGATCTTTAAAGCTCTCAAACTGTGCGGCCAGTACCAGGTAGATCAGTACCAATGCCAGGCCAAAGGCGAATGAAGTATTGGAAGAGCTGTCCGCATAATCGCGCGACGGGCCGCTCAGCGCTGTCTGGAAACTTTCATCCAGTAATTTATTGGCTATTGCCTGCATCGCTTTCACTCCGTCTCCGATGGTTTTACCTTCTGCCAGCGAAGCCGACATGGTTGCTGCCTTGAAACGGTTATAATGGTAGAGCGTTGGCGGATTGGAATTCTCTTCCAGCTTCACTACTGCAGTAAGCGGTATGCTTTCGCCGCGGTTGTTACGCACATAGAGTTTTTCGATGTCGCCGGGTTCTTTACGATCGTTCAGCATTACCTGTGATATTACCTGGTACTGCTTTCCATTCATGATAAAATAAGCAAGCCTTCTTCCGCTGAATGCACTTGATACCACATCGGCCACATCCGAAATAGACAAGCCCAGATCTTTGGCCTTAATCCTGTCGATGGTAAGCTGCAGCTCCGGTTTATTGAACTTCAGGTTTACATCCACGTTCTGGAAAGTCTTGTCTTTCCGTGCTTCTTCAAGGAATTTGGGGATCACGTCCTTGAGTTTTTCGAAGCTGAGGTTCTGCAATATGAACTGCACCGGCAACGATCCGCGGCCGCCACCCACGGAAATGGTCTGTTCTTCCACCGGGAAGATCCTGGCATTATTGATAGCAGGAAGTTTTTTGGCAATGGCTTTGGCAATCTCACTCTGGCTGCGCGTTCTTTCGTCCGGCTCCACAAATGCGATCCGCGCTGTTCCGCTGTTCACGCTTCCGCTTCCGCCGAAACCAGGTATGGCCGCAAACACAAATGATTTTTCAGGGATGGAATCAGACAGATAGTTGAGTAATTTATCACCGGTTTCCACCATATAACTATAACTCGCACCCTCCGGACCGGTCAGCTGGAAACGAACGCTGCTGCGGTCTTCCAGGGGAGCCAGTTCACTTTGCAGATTGGTTCCGATCAGGTAGATCGAACCTAAACATGCCAGGATCAGGATCCAGGCAACCCATCTCACCCGGATGAACGCGCTTAATAAACGCTTGTATCCGTTTTCCATGCCACGGAAGAATGGCTCGGTCTTTTCATAGAATTTACCATGTCCGGCATCTTTTTTATTGAGGTATACGTTCAGTACCGGCGTAATGGTAAGCGATACAAATGCAGAGATCAAAACCGCTGCCGCCACCACGATACCGAATTCGCGGAACAGGCTGCCCACAAAACCCTGCAGGAAGATCACCGGCAGGAATACTACCGCAAGTGTGATCGAAGTGGACACTACCGCGAAAAAGATTTCCTTACTTCCTTCCAGTGCCGCCTTTCGTATCGGCAACCCGCCTTCCAGTTTGCGGAAGATATTTTCCGTCACAACAATACCGTCATCCACCACCAGCCCCGTTGCCAGTACAATACCCAGCAGCGTCAATACATTCACAGAGAAGCCTGCAATGTACATGATGAAGAACGTTGCCACCAGCGAGATCGGGATATCGATCAATGGCCTGATGGCGATCAGCCAGTTCCGGAAGAAGAAGAAGATCACCAATACCACCAGGCCGAAAGAGATCAATAAGGTCTCTTCTACTTCCTTGATCGAACGGCGGACGTTTTTTGTCTGGTCGATCAGCGTAGTCATTTCAAAATCACCTTTCTGGCTCTTCTGGATATCTGCGATCCTTTTATAAAACTCGTCGGCAATATTGATATAGTTCGCGCCCGGCTGTGGTGTAATGGCAAGTCCCACGGCGTTTACGCCGTTCAATCGCCAGCTGAACTCTTCCTGCTCCGGACCGATCTCTACTTTTGCTACATCATTCAGACGAACGATTCCCGCCGAATCTTCATAAATGATCAGGTCGCGGAAATCCTTCTCTGTAGAAAGCCTTCCCAGCGCGCGGATGGTTAACTCTGTATTGTTACCATAGATCTTTCCCGAAGGAATTTCTACGTTCTCCCTGTTCAACGCATTGCGGATATCCGTAAAGGTTACGTTATAGGCGTTCAGTTTATCGGGGTCTACCCAGATCCGCATGGATGGCCGTTTCTGGCCTAATATATTCACACCACTTACTTCCGGGATGGTCTGCAATCTTTCCTGCAATACATTTTCCGCATAATCGCTCAGCTCCATCAAGCCCTTGGTACGGCTCTGTACCGCCATGAGTACAATGAAATCGCTGTTGGCATCGGCCTTGCTCACTACCGGCGGCGCATCGATATCCTGCGGCAGGTTGCGGACAGCCTGGCTTACTTTATCCCTTACGTCGTTGGCTGCTGTTTCCAGTCCTTCTTCAATATTAAACTCCACTGTAATGTTACTGCTGCCCACGCTGCTCGAAGAGCTGATACTCCGGATACCGGGAATACCGTTGATGGCTTTTTCCAGCGGCTCGGTGATCTGGCTTTCGATGATGTCTGAGTTGGCTCCGGCATATGAAGTACGCACATTCACGATGGGCGGATCGATAGCCGGGTATTCACGTACAGAAAGAAAAGTATATCCCACCACACCAAACAGCACGATGAGGATATTCATCACCGTGGCTAGTATGGGTCTTTTGAGTGATAATTCTGATATATTCATTGTAGACTCGTAGTATTAATGATGGAGCCGCAATTGATCCATGATGATAACCGGCGCTGATTACTGGGTGAAGTCTGAAAGCTTTTTCACGCTTCTCACTTTTACCGGCGATTTCGGGCGAACGAACAGAACACCGGTAACCACCACACTGTCTCCCACCGCAAGGCCCTTCACCACTTCTGCTGCACCAGCTTCACGTAACCCGGTTTCTATGTCAACAAATACGCCTTTACCCTGGCGTACCACCACCACTTTTTTCGCTTTTGCGTCGGGGATGATCGCATTGGTTGGCACCAGTATGCTGCTGGATCTGCCGCCGGTTTCCAGTCTTACTTTCACGAACGCTCCCGGATGAATGGCTTTGCCTTCCAGCACGGCCCTTACTTTCAGGTTGCGGGTTGTTGCGTTGATCTGGGGTTCGGTTGCAATGATGCGCGCTTTGCGCAATGTATTATTCTCATTGGTCTGCACTGTTACCGTGCGGCCTTTTTCGATCAGTGACGCGTACATTTCGGGTAAGGTAAAATCTATTTTTACCTGGTCGGTCTGTTGCAGGGTTGCCAGCACGGTTGCAGAAGTAACATATGCGCCCGGGCTTACCATCCGCAATCCCAGCACACCGGAGAACGGTGCACGCACAACGGCTTTATCGAGTAATGCCTGCGTAACCGCCATATCTGCTTTCAGGCTGTTTACCTGGTTCAGCGCAACATCATAATCTGATTGGTTGATCCCGCTCACTGCCAGCAGTTTTTTCAGCCGGGCTTCGGTTTTCTCCGCCAGGTCGAGCTGAACTTTTGTTTTTTCCAGTGTTGCAGCGATATCGGCATCGTTGATCTTTGCCAATACAGTTCCCTGCTTTACAGAAGCGCCTTCGGGCAGGTTCAGCTGCACAAGCCGGCCGCTGATCTCGGGCCTGAGCTCTACCGCTTCATTGGCCACTACCGTTCCGTTCACTTCAAGCGTATTGCTGAGGCTGCTGGTAGACGCTATGATCACGTCTACGACCACCGGCTGGTTGCCGGCTGCCTGTTTAGGTTGTTCTTTCTTGCTTTTACATGCCAGTAGCACGAGCATAGCTAACGGCAGCATGGAAATTCTTTTCAACGGCTGGTTGGTTTTAAGACCACTAAAGATAGCAGTATTTTATAACCAGTGTTTTAACAATGTATAAATGGTTGAACAGCGTTACTCATCCCTTCTGCGAAGAGATCCGCGCCAGTTGTAGCGGGTAGACCGGTATATTTCATATTGCTTCTGGATGAAATAACCCAGCTCCAGGTCGTTCAGCAATATGACCTCCTCGTAGGCTGGTCTGAAACGTATCATGAAAGTATCCAGTTCGGGAGACTGGAGATTGGTGAGCTTGCGCACAAACTGTTTGCTGAAACGGCGGTCGATGTATTTATCATGTTCCTGCTGCAGCAGCCTGTTCTGCAGGTTGAGCAGGCTCCGGTTCCGTTTGGTGCGGAAAAGATTGATGATCTCATCCAGGTCGAAGCCCACGGTAAGGCCGCCCGGGTTGTAATTGGGATTATCGCTCAGCCTTAATGAGGGTTTCTTAAAATCGAAAACCCTGGCATAATCTTTCCGGTTCTGTATGGAATCGTATTTATAATAGTTATTGCGCACTTTCACTTCCGGCAGTTCGGCAGCGCGTATATGGATCATGATATTGAACTTGTCCATATTGGAAATGGTATCCACCGCGTATTTCTGTGTTGCCTTACCGATGAGTGAGAACCAGATGGAGTCTGTGTTTTTAACGGTAATGAGGTAACGCCCGAGCGAATCGGTAATGGTTCCGCGCCCCGAATTGCTCAGTACGGCTACGGATTCGATAGGCCTGCGTCCGCTCACATCATATACGGTTCCGCTGATGGTAACGAACTGGGCATGCGCTTCCTGCACTATTCCAAAACAGCCAGTCAGTAATACAATAAGAAGAACGGGTAGCCTTTTTCTCAAATCCTGGATAAATTAATAAGGATGTAATATTAAAACAGCGAAAGCATAGAACAAGACTACATTACCGAATTAACGTTGATTTTGCAGATTGCTGAAATTGTTGCTAAAATTTTACATCGATGATATACGGCAGCATTGTACGCCAGGTAGGCCAGTCGTGGTTGATATCATCGCCCCAGATATCGAGGTCGTAGGAAATCCCTTTTTCATGCAGTACGCCTGCCAGCCTCCGCGAGCCGTCCGGATCTTCATAAGACCCGCTGCCGGTATAGATATGGATATGCTGACTGGCTTTTATTTTTCCCAGGTACCACTGGTCTGTTAAAGAGGGCAGGTAATGTACCGGGCTGTTGTAGTAAACCTGTTCATCCCAGAACCCTTTGCTGTATTCGGTCAGATCATATACGCCGCTCATGCTGATGGCCCCGTTGATGATATCGGGCCGTTTCAGGAAGAGATTCATCGCATGCAATGCTCCGAACGATGCGCCGCAGGTATAGATCATTGTGTCGTTACTGGTGGCGTTGCGGATGAACGGGATTACTTCCTCAAACACATATTCATTGAACTGGTTATGACGGATGCCCTTATGTTCAGGGCGCATTTCATTGTTCATCCAGCTTTCGTTATTGATACTGTCGATGCTGAACACACGCAGCTTGCCCGCTTTGATATAAGGCGCCAGTGCTTCGATCAGCTGAAAGCGTTCATATTCCAGGTAATCCGCCGCTGCCGTGGGTATCAGCAGCAATGCAAAACCATAGTGCCCGTAAGAAGCAATAGGCATTGTTTTATCTAGTGCCGGGCTATGCCAGCTGGTTGTCTCTTTTTGCATACATAAACATTTTCACAGGAAGGAGCGTTTGCTTCTTCCTATTCAATACAATTCTTCCGGATCTCTTTCCAGAGGTCACGGTAACACTGTGCTGCATAACTGCCGGCGGCATAGGTTTCCAGCGGCGCTTCCTTCACACCCATTTTTTCTACGTCGCTGAGGTAGGGTATATAACTCTTAAAGAACAGCCTGTCTTTATAAAATGCATTCATCACTTCATGATGCAGGTTCTTACGGTGATCTACCATGCTGAAGAAACATTTGAGCTTTTCCCTGTCGAGGTTATGCTCTTTAAAATAATCCAGCACTGTTTCGAAGGACCGTACAGACAATGTAGTGGGAATATTCGGCATCAGTACCCAGTCTGCTGCGGCAAACACGGCATCGTGCAGCAATGAGATGCCGGGCGGACAATCGAGTATCACCACATCGTATGTTTTCTTCAGTGGCTGAAGCAGTGATGCGAGTTTTTTCTTCGATTGCTTCATTTCATTCAGCAGGATATCCGCATGCCTTGCTGATATATCTGCGGGAATGACGGACAGGTTTTCATAGGGTGATGCCTGTATCGCTTCTTCCAGGTCCATTTCACTGTTCAGCAACTTGCGGGAAGTGTTCTTTACTCCGGCCTGTGCTCCCAGGTAAAAGGAGGAAGAGCCCTGCGGGTCCATATCCCAAACCAGTGTATGATAGCCTTCGCGTGCCGCGAGATAGGCAAGGTTAACGGAAGCGGCCGTTTTGCCAACACCGCCCTTAAGGTTGTATAGCGCTAATATGACCATGCTCTAATATACATTATTTTGGCATAATGCCAATAGGGCAACGCTGATCAGAGCAACCAGCCCATAAGAAGACAGGCAATAACAATATAGGGTGCCGGGATCCGGTTACGGCTTAAAACAAAGAAGGTACAGCCGATCACGAGCAGGTCCCAAAGCCATATCGACCGCCCCTCGAACAGGGCCATGAGCACCGTATCCTTGAGCAGGTAACAGGTGGCACCGCACATGATCCCCACCACGGAGGCGTTGATCCCCTCCAGGGAACGGAAGATTACCGCATAACGTTTCAGGTTATGCCACACGGGAAAAAAGAATAACACGAGCAGGGCACTCGGCAGAAAAATAGCTACCGCCCCAATGATACAACCCAGCAGCTGGTCGCCCGGACCGAGACTGCGCATCACCATGCCGCCGGTGAATGCGCTGATGGAAAATACGGGACCAGGTATAGCTCTTACAATACCCGAACCGGTGAGAAATTCCTCCCTGCCCATTTTAAGCACATCGGGTCTCTTTTCCTTTACACGTCGGGTTTCAGGGCGGGTCACGTACTGTTCGTACATATAGGTCATGAGCACATCTCCGCCACCGAATACAAAACTGCCGTTCCGGAATGCGTTCTCGAACAGGTTGAACTCTTTTTTCAGCCGCCAGTTATTACGGCTGGCCGTTTCAGAGAGATAGCCCGCCATACCGAAAAGTGCCAGGAAGATCAGCATATTGCCCCATTTGATCTTTTTGGGCGGCGTTCCTTTCTGCGGAATTCTTTTATCGCTGAAATTGGTAGCAATACCCGCCGCAACGATCAGCACGGGGAATACCCAGGGTGTTTTAAACGCCAGGAACGTAGCCAGCGTTGCCACCAGCATGATCACCCGGGTAATGGTATTATGAATGGCGATATGAAAAATGCGGAAAGTAGAATAAGCAATGAAGCCGATAGCCATAGGCTGAATGAACCTGAAAAGATCCGGGCTCAGGCTTTTATCGTCGAAATAATCGAGCAGGAAGGAAAGACCTCCCATAATGGTACAGGCTGGCAGGATCCAGATCATCAGTGTAAGCACGGCCAGCCAGAGACCGCCGCGTTTGTAACCGATGAGGGTAAGGATCTGTGTGGATGACGCCCCGGGCAACAGCTGGCAGAATCCGTTGTATTCTATCAGCTCCGATTCGGTGATGTCTTTGCGTTGTTGTACAAAAGTCTTCATCATCATACCCAGATGCCCCTGCGGACCACCAAATGCGGTAATGCTGTGCCACAATACGGCACGCAGAAAGGGGATATGGCGTAAGAGTATCAAGTAATGGAAGTGAAGCCGGAAGTTAAATAAATTCAACAGCTTTCAGTATCGCAATCCGGTGAAATCGGTCCTGAACGGGATAAAACAGCTCTTATAGTGTAGTTTTATCCCGTCCGGTATGATTTATTTTTTCAGGCCTATCTCGCGCAGGCGTTCATCCAGGTATTCACCGGCAGTAGCGTCCGGGTAGGCTTTGGGATGTGATTCATCTATACAGCTTTCCAGGCAGGCCAGGCTCATTTCACTGCGAGGGTGCAGGAAAAACGGCATGGAAAAACGGCTGGTATGCCAGAGGTCGCGCGATGGATTTACCACCCGGTGGGTAGTACTGCGCAGTTTATTATTGGTAAGCCTTTGCAGCATATCGCCCACATTCACCACGATCTGTTCCGGCAGCGAAGTAACACCAACCCAGTCTCCCTGTTTAGTGAGGATCTGGAGGCCGTCTGCAGATGCACCCACCAGCAATGTGATGAGGTTAATATCTTCATGCTGCTCGGCACGGATAGCGCTTTTCGGCTCCTGGGTAATAGGCGGATAATGGATACAGCGTAAAATAGAATTGCCGTTTTTGATATGCGCATCGAAATAATGCTCGTCCAGCCCGAGATAAAGAGCAATAGCCTGCAGCAGTGAACGGCCACTTTTCTCAAAATTGCGGTATGCATCGAACAGGGTCTTGTTGAACGGAGCGATCTCGTTTACCTTAACGTTATCAGGATATTCTTCTTTGATCGGGTCATTGTCTTCCACGGTCTGGCCATACTGGAAGAATTCTTTCAGATCCGGTGCTTCACTGCCCTTTGCATGTTCACGGCCAAAGCTGGTATAGCCACGCTGACCGGCCAGCCCGGGAATTTCATACGCAAGTTTTTTCTCTAGCGGCAGCGAAAAGAATTGCTGCACATATTCATATTGATTGGCGATCAGCTCGTCGGGGATGCCATGGTTCTTTACGGCCACAAAGCCTACCTCTTCATATGCTTTCCCCAAAGCCTGGACAAACGCGTCTTTGCGGACAGGATCGCCGCTCAAAAAATCGGAAAGATCAACAACTGGAATGGCCATAGCATGTAGATTTTATAAACGTGAATAATAAGGCCGGAGCCTCACATGCAAAAATAACGGGATTTTAGCTGAACCTGTATAAATAACAAATCCCGCCAGTGATGGCGGGACTGTATTTATACATACCCCCAATTGAAAAATCCTGATCCCTTACGGGCGAATATTATTGTTTTTCGAATTTGATCGATTTGATGAACACATCCCCCGAGAAAGCGTTCATGATATAACGGCCGCTTACCAGGTCGCTCATGTTCACCACCAATTGCTGTACGCCTTCGCTTATATTGGTTACCACGGTCTTGGCCATTCTCCCCTCCACATCCAGCACCTTGAGGATCAGCCTTCCGGTACGGTCAGCCTGAACGGTCAGGTAACTGCTGGTATCTACCAGGTTCGGTTGTAAACTTTGAATATACATGCCCTATAGCGTTTAAAAATGTACGGATGCTATTATATGCCAGGGGGGATATATATTTGACACAAATCCCTTATGCTCCGCTGCATAAGGAGTGCAATTATGATGCCGGATTTGTTAAAAAGTTTAACGGAAGCCTATTCTTTTTTTAAAATCCTTTGCAATTCTTCCGGAGTGGTATCCATCAGTACGTATTTTTTCACCTGGTTGATGAGCATTTCGTCTAACACTGCTACCACATTCTGATAGCTGGCTTCGCTGGTTGGCTTGATCAGTACAACCGTTTCATTCCGGTTGCCGAACTTCTTCTCTACCCCTGCCATTTTCTGCATGATCACCGAACGGATACCGGAAGCAGCATAGTTGGTTGGCTGCATTTCCTGAACGGCGGAACCATTGTAAAAGCTGATCGTGTTATCCGGACCCAGCAGGAAAGAGATGGTTTTACTCTCTGCTGTCAGCGTTGGAGGCTTGCCGGGTTGGCTTTCGTCCGGCATAATCAGTTTCATAGCGGTCGACGCATTTAATGTGGTTGTGAAAATGAAGAACGTAATGAGTAAAAAGCCGAGGTCTACCATAGGTGTAAGATCTACACGTGTAGACCGTTTTTTTGACCGGATGCCGCCACGGGCAGCAACATTGCCGGAGGTTTCCATTTCTGCCATAACTATTGTTTTCAATAGGATGCCCTAACCTGGCAATTCCACAGCAAATGGGTATTTTTTTACACGGGCTTATTTACGGGATGTCTTCTTAACGGCGATATCGCGGCGAAGCTGCTCTGTTTCCTTGTATAACTGGCGGATATTCAGCTTGAGCAATTCCATATCATCCCTGAGGCTGTTGATGGTTTTATGCAGCAATTCAGTGTCGCCCGGCAAACCGGCACCATCTCTGAAAAAAGCGATCACATCCACTTCCAGGATCTCTGCAATCCGGAGCAGTCTCGATGCCGAAGGATCGGTTTCATCTCGCTCTATCTTGGCATAGGCGCCGGGCGTGATATCGAGCTCCATAGCCATATTGGCCTGGCTGTAATCCCTGCTTTCCCTGAGTTTCCTGATGCGGTATCCGATTGAATTCTTCACCTATCAAAATTCCTTCAGGCAATATTTGCAAAATGTCCTCAAAAGACATTTTGAGTCTTTTTAATGATATTTAATATCGTTAAAGTATTCTACTGTCATTTGAGGACATACACTCCATTTTTACCTGCCTGCTACTTTATACTTAAGCGTATTGTTCTCGATGAATTCCTCATAGTAAACATGATCAGCAGATACGTAGAATTTTTTGTTATTGATGATCACGGTTTTGCAGTCTGCCGGTAATGTATTCACCACATCGCCGATGGCCGGCCTGGCATTGTCTGCGGGTTCGGGCAGTTCCTGGTAAACGGGCTCATCATTCTGTGCAATTGCATGATCCGCTTTTCCGGTATTCAGTACGCCGTTCTTCCCGGTTACATGGTACCAGATCTCGCCATCGGACCTTGTGAATTCCTGGAAATAAGTACCGTTGTACTCATAGTATTTGTTGCCATCGATCACTACTACATTCGCATCGCGTGGTATTTCGGGAACGTCGGCACCAACCGGGGCTCTCACTACTTCATAGCCATTATTCTGGTGGCGGTAAAAAATTCCGTTGAAATAAAAATAAGCACCGCCGCCCCAGCGCATCGGCCAGTAACCTGCGGGCAGTGTGCTGATATGGATGCCTATCGGCGGAGGGATCACACGATAATAATTCCCGTAAGGTCTGTAATAAATGCCGCCCGAGTAATAATAAGGCAGCCCACCGAATGTTAACCTGATCGAGGCAGAAGGTACACTGTAAAACCGCTGTCCGCGTGCGGGATAATATTTCCAGTTGTAATTATGCCGCGGCCCTCTGCCACGCTGCGCATCTGCCGAAACCACTGTTATTGTTATCAGTAACACCATGGCGGCCCTTAACCACGAAACCCTGTTTTTCATACCTGAGATTTAAAAATAGTTGAATAAAATCTTTATCGCAGGGAACAGGTCAAATCTCATACTTCTTTTACTGAAGGAAATCTTAAAATCGGCGAGTACACATAAAAAAGCCACAGCTGTTGCTGTGGCTTTGATTCATTTATGAGCATCTTATTTGCGTGCCATTACTTTTTCGGCGGCTGCAACAATAAACGGCGTATCGAGGCCGTATTTGGTGAGCAGTTCGGTTGGTTTACCGCTTTCGCCGAATGTATCGTCTGTGCCGATGTATTCAACAGGAACAGGACAGTGTTTTGCAGCTACCTGGCCAATTGCATCGCCAAGGCCGCCGATCACATTATGCTCTTCCACAGTTACTGCGCAACGGGTCTTTTTGATAGACGCGATCACAGCTTCGGTATCCAATGGTTTGATCGTGTGGATATTGATCAGTTCCACGCTGATGCCTTTTTCTTCCAGGATGCAACCCGCTTCGATGGCTTTCCATACCATATGGCCGCAGGCGAAGATGGACACATCTGCACCATCACTCAGTTTTTGTGCTTTACCGATCACGAAATCGCTTCCGTCTTCTTTGGTGAAGTTTGGCCATTTCGGGCGACCGAAACGCAGGTATACCGGGCCTTCATAAGCCGCAATTGCCTTGGTGGCAGCTTTGGTCTGGTTGAAATCGCAGGGTACGATCACAGTCATACCAGGCAGCATTTTCATCAGGCCTATATCTTCCAGGATCTGGTGGGTTGCACCATCTTCGCCCAGGGTAAGTCCTGCGTGCGAAGCACAGATCTTTACATTTTTTCCGCTGTAAGCCACGCTCTGACGGATCTGGTCGTACACACGGCCGGTGCTGAAGTTTGCGAAAGTAGTGGTGTAAGGGATTTTGCCGCCGATGGTCATACCCGCAGCAATACCGATCATATTGGCTTCTGCGATACCTACCTGTACAAAACGCTCAGGAAAATCCTTGATAAAAGGCCCCAGTTTCAGCGATCCGGCGAGGTCTGCAGTGAGCACCACCACATTTTCATTTTCCTTACCGATCTCGTGGATGCCTTCGCCAAAACCGCCGCGGGTTTCTTTTTCGTTGAGTACCTGGATATCTTTTAGCTTCATAACAGTCTATAATTTGCGTTGAAAGTGCTGCAAAGTAAAGGAAAACGGTTTAATTGCCGGCCACAACCTCTTTTACATTCCCCGTTCTTTTTAAAACACCCCAGTGCTGCAATTCTCCTTTTACGGCTTTCCGCATTGCCCGGAACAGGACTACCAGCAGCAGCCACCGGTAAACGATGCGCTGGGGGATAAGCCAGACCAGTTTCCCGGCTTTTTCCTTTTCAAAACTGAAGGCCAGTATGGCCACAGCTATGTCTACCAGCATGAACAGCAGGTAATAGATCCCTATTTCGGCCGCATTACCGGTAAATAAGCCTATCAGCATCATCAGGTCGGCAAAGGGCGCAAACAGCGGAATGATGTATTTGAACAACAGGATATCCGGCAGCACGATCCAGCCGATCCGCGGGTATTTTACATTGAACAATGCATCCCGGTTTTTCCAGAAGGTCTGCATCACCCCGAATGTCCAGCGAAAGCGTTGTTTCATGAACTGTTTGAGGGTTTCCGGTGCTTCTGTGAGGGCCACGGCATCATTTTCATTCACAACCCGGTAACCGCAACGCAGGATGCGGATAGTAAGGTCACAATCTTCCGCCAGCGTATCGGTAGTAAACCCGCCCGCCATTAACAGGGCCTCTTTCCTGAATGCACCGATGGCTCCGGGCACTACGGTAATGGCATTGAACCAGGCAAATGCTTTACGGTCTATGCCCTGGCTGGAAATATATTCTATGTTCTGCCAGCGCGTCAGCAGGTTCACCTCATTTCCCACTTTCACATTACCGGCTACCGCTCCCGTTTCTGCATTGCCGGCGAAATGCCGCATCATTTTACTTACTGCATCCGGCTTCAGCTTCGTGTCGGCATCAATGCAGACAACAAATCCGGCATTCGTTTGCGCTATACCATAATTCAATGCAGAAGCTTTCCCGCCATTAGGCTTGCTCAGTACCCGCACTTTCGGATGTTCTTTAAACGCAGCATATACTTTTTCATACGTCGCGTCTTTGCTTCCGTCGTCTACAAATATGATATTGAAATCAGGATAATCGCATTTCAGCAGGTTATGCAATGAGCTTACCGCATTCACTTCTTCATTATATGCAGGTACTATTATTGATACCAGCGGATATTCTCCTGTTTCGAAACGCAGTTTTTTCTCACGGCGGTGCTGCAGGGTTGCGAGCACCAGCAGTATCAGCATCCTGATCGTTCCGAGCAACAGGAATACGATAAACAAACCTGCAAGGATACGGCTGCCGTAGTAACCGCCTTCCATTAAAAGATAATTCAGCTGCATCAGATCTTTCTGCGGAACCGGCGGCATGATCTCATCTTTCTTTTTACCGAGCAGGTCTGCAATACTTGTAAACCTGTAGCCGTTTTTCTGCAGGTATGTAATGATGCGCGGCAAGGCTTCCATGGTTGCCAACCTGTTTCCGCCCGCATCATGCAGCAGAATGATATTGCCCGAATCTTTCATCTTTACCACACGGTTGAAAATAGAATCCGCATTCAGGGGATGATCCTCTCCTATCTGCCAGTCTTTGGGGTCTATATTTTCTCCGATCGTGAGATAGTCTTCTGTACGCCGCAGGCTGATGGGCATCAGTGCCTCCATTTCGCCCGGTCTTGTATTATCAGCATCGCTGTATGGCGCGCGGAAAAGCACGGTACCATGTCCGGTGATGCATTCCAGCAGCAAACGTGTTGCGTCGATCTCAAGACTCGCGCGCTGGTTACTCACCCTTGCGATGTTGGGATGCGTGAATGTGTGGTTGCCCAGTTCATGCCCTTCGCGGTAGATCCTTTTTACCAGCGGGATATTTTTCTCTGCTTCGATCCCGATCAGGAAGAACACCGCAGGCACTTTGTACTTCGCCAGTATATCCAGCACTTTACCGGTGTATTCCGGATCAGGCCCATCATCAAACGTCAGGACCATTTTCTTTCCTTCGGGAGGGGCCATCTGCTTCACCAGGAACATGGATGGCAATGAATCATAACGTTCTTCCGTGATCAGCATGGATGATGTGTCCAGCTCAGGTGTGATATGTCCCTTCCTCGGCAGCGACACCACATTCATCACTTCGCCTTCGCCGATATAATCGATCGAATTACTGCCGTCTATTTTAGTAAGCTGTGTAAAATCGAAACTGCGCAATGCCTTTTTGGTCATAGGCTGGTTATAGAATTTCCACAGTCGCAGGTCTTCGCTCCCTAGCCGCCACAAAGATGTTCCCGCCAGTCCGTATTCCGTTGCATAACGGACTGTATTGAAGTTGGAGACTGCATCTGTAAAATGTACTTCGTGCAGATCGTTCACTTCATCGTAATACTGGTAACTGAGATTGAACGTTTCGTTACTGAACCGTACATGCCCTTCACTTTCCCTTGCAACGGTTAATGCTTTATCGTAACTGAGCGTGGTGGTTTGCCCGCCTGCCACCCAGTCGTAACCATATCCTGCCATACACAACACGATCTTTTCCGGCGGCACTTTCGATGCTACATGATCCAGTGCTTTTTCCACCCAGCGCTGGCTGCTGACAGGTCCGGGCTTACTGCCTGAAGAATGCTCATCGTAAGCCATCAGGAAAATATAGTCGTTGTATTTTGCCAGTGCGGCATGATCGTAATCCGTGTTGAAGGGGCTTACGTCCTGCGATACCAGCAATCCTGCTGCATGCAGGCGTTCATACAATTCTTTCTGGAATGCCGTGAGCGCTTCATTCTTTTCTTCTATCAGCGCTTCAAAATCTATATTGACACCGGCAAAACCATATCGTTTACAAACATCGAGCAGGGCGTTGATCAGTTTTGTTTTTTTGGCGGGATTATTCAGTATGCGGTGCACTACATCGCCCCGCCAGGCAGCATTATAGTTATTGGTAAGCAGGGGCATTATTTTCACGCCTGCATTTTTCATGATGCCGTATGCCGACTGGTCTATTCTTGTTTCGAGACTGTCGCCCGACGGATTGAGAAAAAACCATTCGGGAATCACCAGGTTGAGCTTGTTTACATGCCTGCGTAAAGAGATCAGCGACTGCGGATCCCAGTTTACATAGAAAGCCGCGCGGATACCCAGGCTGTCGCTGAAATAAGGGGAGTTGGACAGATTCAGCACGCTGTCGTGCTGACCGCTGCCTTTGCCCCGGCGCCAGCGGTCATCTATGAATTTGCGGATACCCTGGTATTGTTTAGCCTGCGGCACATTGGTCTTTTCGGAAAGCAATACTTTTTTCCGTGCCTGGTCTTCAAAGGAGGGCAGCTTCTGAACGCCAAGTGTGATATAAGCGATGATGAATGCGGCAATGGAAACAACCAGCAGGAATAACAGGATGCGACTCCCCCATTTCACCCGTTGCCAGCGCGACGGGTTGCTGGTCTGAAATATCTGTTCATTATGTATGCTCATGCAGGGGTAACCGGTCTAGATAGCGCAAATTAGAAAGATCACGGCTTGTTTCAAATAATCAAACGATAAAGTGCTGGTAAAATTTGATAAAACTACCATATGGACATTGGTCTTTTTTTCCTGAAAATGCAATACATTCATGATCCTATTTAACGTATCCTAAAACCAACAACAATTGCCATGAAAAAGAAGCCGGTTGAAGAAGCGAATAACCAGCGTTCGAGAAGAAATTTTCTGCGTAACGGAGCCACTGCGCTCGCAGGTTTTTACATCCTGCCCCGCCATGTACTGGGCGGACCGGGCTTTACAGCACCGAGCGACAAACTGCAGATAGCCGGTATCGGTGCCGGCGGTAAGGGCGAAAGCGATCTCTGGAACTTCTTCCAGAGCGGCAAAGCCGATATTGCGTTTCTCTGCGATGTGGATGAGAGGCAGACGAAGAAAAGCCGTCAGCGTTATCCAAAAGCCAAACTGTATAAGGATTACCGTGAAATGCTGGATAAGGAAGCGAAACATATCGATGCCGTATCCGTATCCACACCAGACCATATGCATGCTGTACAGGCCATGGCCGCCATGCAGCTCAACAAGCATGTATACGTTCAGAAACCTTTAACCCACGATATTTACGAAGCCCGTATGCTTACCCAGGCAGCACACCGCTATAAGGTAGTAACACAGATGGGTAACCAGGGATCTTCCGGAGACGGTGTACGGCAATTAATGGAATGGTACAATGCCGGCCTGCTGGGCGATGTGCATACGATCTATTGTTATACCGACAGACCCGTATGGCCGCAGGGTATCGGCTGGCCTTCCGCTACCAATGCCATTCCGGCTGAGCTCGACTGGAATCTCTGGCTGGGTACTGCACCTTACAGGGAGTATGTAGACGGACTGCTGCCATTCAACTGGCGTGGCTGGTGGGATTTCGGAACCGGAGCCCTCGGAGACATGGCCTGCCATATCATGGCGCCGGCTTTTGCAGTGCTCGGACTCGGCTATCCCGTTTCGGCAGAATGCAGTGTGGCAACTCCCTATATCCAGAACTGGACAAAAGCCTACCATCCGGAATCAGGTCCTGTTTCATCATCCATTACCTTAACCTTCAAAGGAGAAAAGGGTAAACCTGATGTGAAACTCCACTGGATGGATGGTGGCATACAACCGGAAAGGCCTGAAGAACTCGGACCCAATGAAATGATGGGCGATGGCGGCAACGGTGCGATATTTATCGGGACCAAGGGTAAGATGATGTGCGGCACTTATGGTATCAACCCGCAGCTGCTGCCAACATCACGCACCAAAGAAACCAATACGCCACAAACCATTGCCCGTGTACCCAAAGGCGATGCCGGCCACTATGCCGCGTGGGTAGAAGCCGCCATTGCCGGTTATGGCAGCGAAAAAGCAAAGAACCTCAGCTCACATTTCGATATTGCCGGACCGCTTACCGAAAGCGTACTGATGGGTAACCTGGCTATACGCAGCTATGATATCCAGAAAAAAGATGATAAAGGAAAAGTGTCTTATCCCGGCCGTAATATCAAACTGCTGTGGGACGGACCCAATATGCGCATCACCAACTTCGACGAAGCCAACCAGTTCGTAAAACGTACTTACCGCGACGGCTGGAGCCTGGGTGTGTAAGAGATGATATCAAAAAGAGAGGCTGTATCTTACTTTTGATACAGCCTCTCTTTATTCGGATCCCTGATGGAGAGCAAGTGTCGTTTATGCGATTCTCAGAGCTTTTATTTTACGTTGAGACTTCCTCTTTTATACTGATATTTTAATCCCATCACTCGACCTTTACTATTGAGAATAGATCCAGCTTCGAAAAGAACTCAAGCAGTTTTTTAAGAAAACCCATTCCTGCTGAACCGAGATCGATATCATAGGTGATACGATCACCTTCATGCGAAAATCTCCAGTTATGCACCACGCCGTATTCTCGATCCTTTTTCTCTGAACGTTCATTGAAGTCACCGATAAAATCGTCTATTTGCTGAAACACACTCGGAGTATCCACAGCTACTCCTTCTCTGAGTTCTAATTGGATGCTGCAGTCTATGTTCAGACGTTCAACGATTAATTCATAAGTCAGGTCTTTTATTTTAAAAGGCTGTCCAATGTTTGGATACATCTGCTTATGATACGCCAGCGGATCCAATCCCTCAAACCAGAATTCTATATCAGAACAATCAACATCGCTGTCATCCGTTTTGTAAACCCTGCCTGACTTTGATTTCCAGGATATAGTGACCGGGAAATTGTAGTTATTTATCCAGATTTCAGATGAAAATTCTGTTATTGAATCTTTGGTTCGCAGAAAAAATTCCTGTGTTGATGCCCCAGCCCACCCTATTAAAACCTTTTTGTTCACTTTAAATCCGACACGATTTTCAAATAATGATGTTAGCTGACTATTGGCGCAATCAACAAATTTTTGCGAAAATTTTAAACCGTATCGTTTTTCACACTGCTCGATATATATATCCGGGTAAGAAAAAAGAGTGTTCGAAACTTGTCTATTCATAACGATAAATTTAAGGTATTATAAAGCACGAGCATAACGTATGATCCTTCCTGCCAGCATGAAACTTGCCCAATCATCGGCCAATCCTCCTCCCCAGGTCAAAATATCCTGAACTATTGTTCCAACTATAATGCCTACTCCAACTGTGACACCAGCTGCTTTAATATAGTTTAGCAAAGGTAAATTCGCAGTATCGCGGAAAAATTCGGCAATAACAGCATCGGAATTTTGCAGATTATTCATTAGTTTCTTTGCTAATCTTGAAATCCTGTCGAGATTGGTTTGCGGTATAGCCACAGGTATCGGTGCGGGCACAGAACTTTTGGGCACATACCTGTACAGAATTACACCACTTTCAGCCAGCGATGCTTCCAGCCACTCATTCGGTCTCTTTGCCTGGTAATACCTGGTTGCAAAGGTAAATCCCTTCTGCCATGCCGGGGCAATGGCAATAGGCTTCATCGGACAATGCGTATTCGCCAGTGCTACATACGAGGCCACTTCAGTCCGTCCATCCGATAAACCCTGTGGATTGTTGGGTTTTACTTCAAATATTTCGCCAGTAATTGTGTTTACTATATCAGCATATCCCTGCCTGCCGCTTCCTGTACTACTTGCTCCAGGAACCCCAAATTCAACCTCACCCGCGATTGGGTTTTCAAGTACATAGTTATACATAATGAGCCAGTGCTCTAAAGTTCCTGACCATTTTACATTGCCGGTTCGATTAGTGCCATTACAACCTCCCGCAAGTATGACATTATCGGCCAGGTCTTCGGCATCTATTTGATCAAAGATTGCTTTTTCTGAAATAGTCATTTGCGGCTCAGGGTCGGGCTCTGGATCACTCGGCTCCCACCCTGGCGCACAGGGATCATTCGGGTCAACGCCGCTAAGTTTTACTTTAGTCTGTACCTCAACATTTTTAGAATCTGGGATGTTGCCACCACCGTCGCATGGGGTGGGTGGAGGACCCGAACCACCACCGCCTCCGGTTCCACCTCCTCCACTTCCACCGCCAGTTTCACCTGATCCGCCGCCCAAGCCATCATCTAACCACTGTCCATAGCAAAAAGTTAGATCCATCTGAACAGAAGGACATTCTGGACATCGGTCGCAGATTCCGCCCGGCCCAAAGCAATTGCCCGTTGTTCTGATATAAGGACAATTTGTAAAAAAAATAGTCACGTCCTCACAAGTTTCAGAATAATACAGCATATCATTTTTAACCGCTTGCTGATGCTCCTTTTTTCCGATGGCAACAAATATAGAATTGGCTTCGGCATGATCTTGGCTGGAAAAAATGGATGGATCAGTTATCCTGAAATTCTTATGTCCAAATACGATCTTATCGAACATCATGAAAGACAAAGCAAACTGCTGAGCCTTTTGTTTTGAAGCGTCCAAATATAGTAGCCTTTTATACTGCCAGTCATTGACATAACTGATCGTGGTATCGCTAGCTGAAGCTGTTATAATCATTACAGCATTTACATGGTTTTGGGAATCACGTGCAAAGGGCACATAATAAACATCACTTTCATTTCCATTCTGGTTTGAACTAACTGACAAGCCACTTCCGTTCATTCCAACCCTGGTTTTTTTTGCGCCCTTTTTCAGCATCTTGTCCCACCGGGGATAACCGATCCGTTCAATGGTCTGTACTATAAAAGGGTGGCTTTGGTTCTTTCGCTGGATGTATGCTACTACCACCGTTTCAGCTGCATCGCCGCTGCGATGGGCACCAAAGAATTTTTCCTTGCTAATATCATCATTTGTTCGGGTGATCTCCAATTTGCGGCAGGACACATGCAATGTCATCGCCAGCAGCCATAAAATGGCCGGTCTCATTAAAAGTTTAGTTAGTTTCACAATAGTCTAATTTTGGGACGGTGAAACTATCGATCTAAAACAGAATAAAACATCGTTAAAACACCCATTTTTAACCAACAGGTTTTAATCATCTTTGCTGGATGTTTAAAACATCAACCAATACCATTAAGTTGGAAGAATCGGTGAGCAGCAATGTGGCGGGCGGGCATGCCCAACCCTGATCACAATACCATCAACCCTCACAACCCCAAAGAAGAAGCCGCCTCAATTTTTTAGATTGAGACGGCCGTTTCTTTTTGTCTTATTTCCGGTCAGATAGAGAAGGCTTTCATGTAAGCCGCGTCTGCATCTGCACTTTGTAATGGTGTTGTGCCCGTAAAAGCCTCCTGTTCTACTATAAAATATTTCAGGCCTTTATCCTGTCCGTATTTCAGAATGGATGGAAAATCGATCGTGCCTTTACCGAGCTGTACAGACTCATGCCCCTTGTCGGTTTTGGCAAGGTCTTTTACATGACAGAGACGGAAACGATCGGGGTATCTTTCAAACCATTTCTTAGGATCTTCCCCGGCAGCCACAACCCAGTAAATATCCATCTGGAAGTCTACCAGGTTTTTATCGGTTCCATCCATCATCACAACCTGTGGTATTTTACCATCGATCTCTTTGAATGAATAGTCGTGGTTATGATAGGCAAACCGGATCCCGTTCTTTTTGCAGATCTCGCCCGATTTATTGAATTCGTCTGCAAAGCGTTTAAAATCGTCTATGCTTTTCTGTTTGCCTTTATACGGACAGATCAGGTATTTCATGCCGATTTCCGCCGCCTCTGCGGCTTTCCGTTCAAAGTCAACGGTATTGTTGCAGTGTGAGGACACAATCTTCATATCCAGATCATCCATGTATTTCTTAAACTCTTTGTTGGTCATTCCCCAGAACATCCCGGATTTGCCTTCAAAGCTTTCGATCTGTTTGTATCCGTATTCTGATAATTTCTTCAGTGTGCTTTTTGCATCTTTCGTTATGTCATCTTTAACGGTCCAGAGCTGCAGACCGAAAGACGGCAGTTTTTTCATTGCACTGAACGGAGCGGCGCCAAGGCGTGAGGCAAATGTCAGTCCCAACGTGGCGAATGCGGTATTGCGTAAAAAATCCCTGCGGTTGCTTGACATAATATTGGTTTGATCTTAATGAATAGAATAGTTGTTATGAAACATCTTAGGCCCAGGCCTTATCACCTTTCTTATACGGGATACAGCCATCGTATCTTCCCGGCACTGCCACATAACGCAATGCTTTGGTAGCACCGATCTCCGAACTGAAATAACCCCAGAGTGTCAGTTCCTTCATCATGCGGAAATAATGCGCAGGATCTTCTTTCTTCTTGTTTTTCTGGTATTCCTTCTGTTCTGCATCGAGTGATACCAACAGATCATGGCGTTGCTGCGGTGTGATCTTCATAAACACGGAACCGTATTTTTCTTTGCTGGCATCGTTCAGCTTGTCCATGCCTTTCATGAAAACCTGCTGATCCTTCTCGGTATAGTTATCTTTTACGATCACAGTCATAAACTTTCCTACAGCAGCTGCTTTCGCGCCAGGTGTTCCGGTTTCGGGTAATATGGTTTCTGCCACTTCATCCAGAAAAGCGATATCGTCTGTTGTAAATGCAACAGTGCCCGACGTGCTGGTTTTACAGCCCGAGAGAAATGCTTCTGCGCCAAGGATGGTTCCTCCGAGCAGCAATGTTACTGTTGACAAGGCTTCGCGTCTGTTCATGGTTATGATTTAATGAGATTGAATAGTTGATTGATTAAAGATTCTGTTTTTTCAGTTCAGATACTGCATGATCCACTGCGCGTGCTGTAAATGCCATATAGGTAAGTGATGGGTTTACACAGGCGCCCGATGTCATAAATGAACCATCCGTGATGTAAACATTCGGCGCATCCCATACCTGGTTGTATTTGTTTACAACAGAGGTTTTAGGATCTTTCCCCATACGCGCCGTTCCCATTTCGTGGATCCCTCTTCCCGGAATCGCATTGTCATCCCTGCCTTTTACATCTTTTACGCCTGCATTCACCAGCATTTCCATTGCATCGTTCTTCATGTCCTTGCGCATTTTCAGCTCGTTCTCTTTCAGCTCACAGTCGATAGAGAGAATATTCAAGCCCCATTTATCCTTGCGGCTTTTATCGAGTGTTACCTTGTTGCTGTGATCAGGCAGGATCTCACCGAAGCCGCCGATGTTCATGGTCCAGCTGCCTGGTTCTGTAAGTGCTTCCTTCAGATCTGCGCCTATGCTCAGTTCCGGGATATCCCTGCCCCAACCCTGCCGGCCTGCACTACCCTGGTAACCGAAGCCACGCAGGTAATCACGTTTATCGCCGAAAAGATTCTGGTAGCGGGGTATGTAAATACCATTTGCACGACGGCCATAATAATATTTGTCTTCATAACCTTCCACCATTCCGCTGGCACCCACGCCGAGGTGATGATCCATAAGATTATGTCCAAGCTCGCCGCTGCTGCTTCCAAGTCCGTCGGGCCATACGTCAGTGGCTGAATTCATCAGTATCCAGGCGGAGTTTAAAGTAGATGCATTGAGGAAAACGATCTTTGCCTGGTAAGTGTATGTTTTATTGGTTTCGGCATCCAGCACTTCCACTCCGGTAGCTTTTTTCTTGTCCTTATCGTAAAGGATCTTTGTTACGATCGACCACGGACGAAGTGTGAGATTACCCGTTTTCATTGCAGCAGGCAAAGTAGAAGACTGTGTACTGAAATAAGCGCCAAACGGGCAGCCCAGCCAGCATTTATTCCGGTACTGGCAGTTGGTTCTGCCTTCGTGTTCCTGTGTAAGGTTGGCTGTGCGGCCAATGATCATGGTCCTTTTGTCTTTATAGAAAGCTTTAAGGCGTGCAGCCACATCTTTTTCAACGCAGTTCATTTCCATCGGCGGGAGGAACTGGCCATCGGGTAATTGCGGTAAATTTTCTTTACTTCCACTGATACCTGCAAATTTTTCCACGTAATCGTACCAGGGCGCAATCTCGTTGTAACGTACCGGCCAGTCAACTGCAATGCCGTCTTTTGCATTCGCCTCAAAATCAAAATCGCTCCAGCGGTAACTCTGTCTGCCCCACAATAATGAACGGCCGCCAACATGATAACCCCTGAACCAGTCGAAACGTTTTACTTCGGTATAAGGGCTTTCCTTTTCGTTCACCCACATATCGAGATTGGTTTCATTGAGCGGGTAATCGCGGTTGAGCACAGGATAATCTTTGATCATCTGCTGTGTTTTGCGGCCGCGGTGCGGGAATTCCCAGCCTTCTTTATTGGCGTTTACATAATCCTTGATATGTTCAATATTACGGCCGCGTTCCAGCATCAGTACCTTGAGCCCTTTTTCTGTAAGCTCTTTGGCAGCCCAGCCTCCGCTGATACCGGAGCCGATAACAATTGCATCATAATTTTGGTCAGACATGGTTGTTGTTTACTGGTTTATTGGTAATGATGAGAATATGATTGAATGATGATCTTATACGTCGCAGATCCTGACTGCATTTTTCAGGGACCCGATCTTATCCGCAGCTGCCGGCATGAATTCCTGTGCTACAAAGCCTTTGTGACCGGTTGCAACAATTGCCCGCATGATAGCCGGGTAATATAATTCCTGCGTATCGTCTATCTCATGCCTGCCCGGAACACCTGCCGTATGATAATGCCCGATGTATTTGCTGTATGCTCTGATGGTGTTGATCACATCACCTTCATCGATCTGCATGTGATAGATATCGTAGAGTAATTTAAAATTGGGTGAGCCGATCTTTTCACAGAGTGCCGCGCCCCATGGCGTTCTGTCGCACATATAATCTTTGTGATTGATCTTGCTGTTGAGCAGTTCCATATGCAATACCACCCCTCTTTTTTCGGCAAGGCCGATTACCTGCTTCAATCCTTCGGCACAGTTTTTAAGTCCGGTCTCATCATCCATGCCATTACGGTTACCGCTGAAACAGATCAGGTTGGTAAACCCGGCATCTGCAACCAGGTTAATATGTTCCGTATAATTTCTGATCAGCGTGGAATGATACTGCGGATCGTTCCAGCCTTTTACAAGACTGATCTCCGCGCCATTGCACATGGTAGAAATAAGGTTATGCTGTTTCAGCACCGGCCAGTCCTTAGGCCCAACCAGGTCAATGCCCGCCAGTCCGATCTCGTTTGCTGTTTTGCAGAGCTGATCAATCGGCAGATCATTGAAACACCAGCGGCAAACGGAGTGGCGCACATTTCCTTTTAATGCGCTCTCAACCGGAACCCCGGCGGCGAATGAACGCAGGGGCGCTACCGCTATGGCTGCCGAACCGGTAAAAAGATTCCTGAGGATCTGTCTCCTGCTATGACGTGTGGCCATCTTATACAGTATGCTTATGATTAAAAAAATGAATGCTGGTACAGCAGGATGCCTCACACGGCAGTTGATAAGGATATGGTTTTGGCATCATCGTTGGGGCTCTTGTGACAAGCGTAGTTAAATATAATATTTTTTTGGATCAATAATGTAAAATGCACACATACATCAATTTTTTTTACCAGCTTTACAGGAACTGATAACAACGATTGTATGATGCGAAAATTAAGGATGGGAATGATCGGCGGGGGTAAGGATGCTTTTATCGGAGCCGTTCACCGGATTGCTGCCAATATGGACGGACTGATCGATTTTGTTTGCGGCGCCCTCAGCAGTAATCCTGCCAAAGCCGCCGAATCGGGCAGGGCATTGTTTCTTCCCGAAGACCGGATCTACACTGATTACACAGACATGATCGTTAAAGAGAGCCAGCTCGGCGCAGACCGGAGAATGGATTTTGTGGTGATCGTAACGCCCAATTCAGCTCACTTCGCGCCAGCCATGCTTGCACTTGAACACGGGTTTCATGTGGTGATTGAAAAACCGATGACCTTTACGCTTGACGAAGCGAAACAGCTGCAGCAGAAGGCAAAGGAAAAAGACCTGTTATTATGCCTTACCCATACTTATGCCGGCTACCCGATGGTGAAGCAGGCAAGGGCAATGGTGCGGGAACAGCGTTTCGGGAAGATCAGGAAGATCTGGGTGGAATACCCGCAGGGCTGGCTGAGCAACCTGTCTGAAAAGGATGGAAACAAACAGGCACAGTGGCGTACCGATCCCGGGCAATCGGGCAAGAGTGGTTGTATGGGCGATATCGGTACACATGCAGCACATCTTGCAGAATATATCAGCGGTTTAGAGATCAGTTCCCTGTGTGCAGATCTTTCTACCGTTGTGGAAGGCCGACAGTTAGATGATGATGGCGCTGTTCTGCTGCGCTTCAATAATGGCGCATCGGGCGTACTGCTCGCATCGCAGGTGGCGGCGGGCGAAGAGAATGCATTGCGCATCCGTGTTTATGGCGAGAAAGGGGGGCTGGAATGGGCGCAGCAGGAACCGAACACACTGATCGTAAAATGGCTCGATCAACCTACACAGCTGCTTCGTGCCGGCGTGGGTTATAAAGAACCATTGTCTTCTTTCGCCACACATAATTTAAGAACACCAGGTGGCCACCCGGAAGGTTATCTCGAGGCATTTGCCAATATCTACCGGAATTTTGCACTCACTTTACAGGCGAGAATGAACGGGCAGACTCCGGCACCTGAAGCGGCAGATTTTCCAGGTGCGGCAGAAGGCGTTCGTGGTATGGCTTTCATTGATAATGTTGTGAGATCATCGGCATCCGAACAGAAATGGACCACTTTTGAAGTATAACCTGAACAGGATTTTCCAATAAATTACATGCATGAAAACGATAAAAGGACCCGGTATTTTTTTAGCCCAGTTCCTGGGCGATACTGCTCCCTTCAACTCATTGCAGACCATCTGCGAATGGGCAGCAGGATTGGGTTATAAAGGAATACAGATCCCTTCCTGGGATGCACGCTGCATCAATCTTAAGCTCGCGGCCGAAAGCAGGACCTATGCTGATGAGCTGAACGGAATGATACAGGCCGCAGGACTGGAGATCACGGAACTCTCTACACACCTGCAGGGACAGCTTGTGGCATCTCACCCTGCCTATGATGTACAGTTCGATGGCTTTGCGCCGGCGGAAGTACGCAATAATGTAAAAGCAAGAACCGAATGGGCCACGCAGCAGCTGATGTACGCTGCCAAAGCATCGCGCAACCTGGGCCTGGATGCACATGCCACATTCAGCGGGGCATTGTTATGGCACACGGTATATCCCTGGCCGCAACGTCCTGCAGGATTGGTGGAAACAGGTTTTACGGAACTGGCAAAACGCTGGCTGCCGATCCTGAATGAATTTGAGACCAACGGTGTAGACCTCTGCTATGAGATCCATCCGGGAGAAGACCTGCACGACGGCGTGAGTTATGAAATGTTCCTGGAAAAAGTGAACGGTCATAAAAGGGCCTGTCTTTTATACGATCCTTCGCATTTGTTACTGCAGTGCATGGATTACCTTACTTATATCGATCATTATCACGAGCGCATCAAAATGTTCCATGTGAAGGATGCGGAATTCAACCCAACAGGCAGGCAGGGCGTGTATGGTGGCTACCAGGGCTGGCTGAACCGGGCCGGGCGTTTCAGATCGCTGGGCGATGGCCAGGTAAATTTCGGCGCTATCTTCAGCAAGCTCGCTGCCTACGATTACAGCGGCTGGGCCGTAATGGAATGGGAATGCGCCATCAAGCATCCGGAAGCGGGTGCAGCGGAAGGTGCGCCATTTATCAGCAAGCATATTATCCGTGTAACCGATAAAGCATTCGATGATTTTGCGGGAACAGGTTCCGACGAAGATTTTAACCGGCGTATTTTAGGAATTGATCAATAACTTTATCCATCTGACAACTGAACGAAACAGCAAGAACAATATGAAAAAGTATTATGTAGGTATCGCATTGCTTGCCCTGATGGCAGCCTGCGGCGGCGGAGAGAACAAAGAAGCGAAAACAACAACCGCAGCTTCATCTTCCACAGACATTTCATCAAACCCGGATTACCAAAAGGGCCTGGAACTGATCGGCAAATCAGATTGCTTAACCTGTCACAAGGCAACAGATAAAAATATCGGCCCTGCTTACAAAGATGTGGCACAGAAGTATGAGAACACCGACGCCAACATCACCATGCTGGCCGGCAAGATCATCAAAGGCGGCTCAGGTGTATGGGGTGGCGTTCCCATGACCCCGCATCCGCAGCTCAGTGAAGACGATGCGAAACAGATGGTAAAATATATCTTACTCTTAAAAAACCAGTAACACATGCGATCACTCTTTACCGGCGTATTGCTCAGCGCAATAGCCCTGCTCGGCTGCTCCACGCAGAAAAAAGCACAGACATCAGACGGCTGGATCTCCCTGTTCGACGGAAAGACCACCAAAGGCTGGCATAGCTACGGCAAACCCGCAGCCGGTGAAGCATGGAAAGTAACGGACGGAACGCTCTTCCTGGATGCTGTTGCCAACAAGAGCAGCTACCAGAGCAAAGGCGGCGGTGATCTTGTTACGGACGAAACTTTCGGCGATTTTCATTTCAAGTACGACTGGAAGATCTCCAAAAACGGTAACAGCGGCCTGATCTTCTGGGTGCAGGACGATACGGCGAAATATAAAGAAGTATGGCATACTGGTCCGGAAATGCAGATCATCGACAATGATGGTCATGCCGATGGCAAGATCGTTAAGCACAGGGCAGGAGATCTCTACGACCTGATTGCCAGCACCGAAGGCGTTGTAAAACCGGTAGGTGAATGGAATCATGCAGAGATCATCAGCAGCAAAAACAAGCTGGAATTCATTCTGAACGGCGTTACCGTTGTATCTACTACATATGGAGATGCCAGCTGGAATGCACTGGTAGCGGGCAGTAAATTCAAAACCAGGCCTGCTTTTGCAAAAGTACCCAGCGGCCATTTTGCCCTGCAGGACCATGGAAATGAGGTTTGGTTTAAAAACATCATGGTCAAAAGATTATAATTTAAAACCATACATAAATACGAACCATCATGTCTCCCGCACATGATGGTTTTTTATTTTTATAGCTATTTCGTAATTTACCGCGCCGGAACTGTTAATCATAACCCCCAAACATGCCAGTGACTGATTCCAGAGTGGATGCTTATATTGAGAAATCGGCCGATTTTGCAAGGCCGGTCCTTGAGCATTTGCGTAAGCTGATACATAAAGCCTGTCCTGAAGTACAGGAGACCATTAAGTGGGGCATGCCTGCTTTTGAACATAAAGGGCCGCTCTGCAGCATGGCTGCGTTCAAGGGTCATTGTGCTTTTGGTTTCTGGAAAACAGCCTTGCTGCCCGACCCGGAAGGTGTGCTTACCCACCGAAGTGATTCCGTTGGTTCACTGGGCCGGATTGAAAAAACAGCAGATCTACCTTCAGATAAAGCGTTACTTGCATTATTGAAAGCTGCCAAAAAACTGAATGATGAAGGCATTAAACTCCAGCCCAAGAAAAAGAACAGCGTAAGAAGGGAACTGGTAATGCCAGATCCGCTGAAAGAAGCATTCAAAAAGAATAAGAAAGCGCTGCAAACCTTTGAATCTTTCAGCTACTCACATAAAAAAGAGTACCTCGCCTGGATCACGGAAGCAAAAACAGAAGCTACACAGAATAAACGGATCGCTACTACTATTGAATGGATGACGACTGAAAAGAAAGAGCAGCTTGAGTTGCAATAAACTTACCCGTTCACCGCACCAAACACGAGCGCAGCTATCAGTGCACCGATAACCGGCCCTGCAATCGGTACCCAGCTGTATCCCCAGCCATTACTGCCTTTTTGTTTCAGGGGCAGGATCGCATGCATGATCCTTGGTCCGAGATCACGTGCAGGATTGATGGCATAACCTGTAGGTCCGCCCAGTGAAAGACCGATACCCAAAACAAGCAAAGCCACAGGCAATGCATCGAGTGAGCCGAGGCTGCTGGTTGGTCCTGTAATATAAAGCGCACCGAATACAAGTACAAACGTGCCGATGATCTCCGTAAGCAGGTTGGCAGTATTACTCCTGATAGCTGGCGCTGTACAGAACACAGCCTGCTTGGCATCACCATCCGGTGTTGCATCAAAATGTTTCATATAGGAAAGCCATACTACCAGCGCACCGGCCATAGCACCGAGAAGCTGGCCGGCTACATAATAGGGTACAACATCCCACGATATTTTCTTCATGGCCGCAAACGCGATCGTGATGGCAGGATTGAGGTGCGCGCCGCTATCGCCTTTGGCGGCAATATATACGGCTACAAAAACAGCAATGGCCCAGCCGAATGTAATAACGATCCAGCCACTGTTCTGGCCTTTTGTTTTGTTAAGTACCACATTGGCTACTACACCATTTCCGAGCAGGATCAGGATGGCGGTTGCGATAAATTCGTTCAGGAAAATAGACATGGCAAGTTGTTTATCCGGTAAATAAAAGGAGCTTTTTAATCTTCTGCAACATAGGCTGCTGCCGCATCGATGGCTTTCTTCCAGCCGGCTGTTTTCTTCTTCACTTCAGTCTCGGGCATCTGCGGGGTAAATTTCCGGTCTACCTGCCAGTACGCGCTGATCTCATCGAGGTCTTTCCAGTAACCGATGGCAAGGCCGGCCAGGTAAGCCGCTCCAAGTGCCGTGGTTTCTGTGATCACGGGGCGCACCACTGTTGTATCCAGTATATCACTCTGCAGCTGCAGCAATTTGTCGTTCACTGTTGCACCGCCATCCACACGGAGTTCTTTGATCTTTACACCGGCATCGGCTTCCATTGCGGTAAGCACATCCATGGTCTGGTAAGCGATACTTTCAACAGCGGCTTTTGCAAAATGTCCTGCTGTTGTTCCGCGGGTAATGCCTACAATGGTTCCGCGCGCATGCTGGTTCCAGTAAGGCGCACCGAGCCCGGCAAATGCGGGTACCATGTATACGCCGCCGTTATTTGTTACGGTTTCTGCAAGCTGTTCCACATCGGAAGAGTTGCGGATGATACCGAGGCCATCTCTCAGCCATTGTACTACGGCACCTGCAATGAATACACTTCCTTCCAGCGCATAATGCACTTCCCCGTTGATCTTCCAGGCGATGGTCGTTACAAGGTTATTGCGCGAGGCGATGGGTTTGGTTCCGGTCTGCATCAGCATAAAGCAGCCGGTCCCGTATGTATTCTTCACCATGCCGGGCTGCAGGCACATCTGTCCGAAAAGAGCAGATTGCTGATCACCAGCTACACCTGCTACCGGGATCTTTGCACCGGTAAGCACGTTCTGCGTATAACCGAACACTTCACTGCTCGACCGCACTTCGGGTAAAACAGAAACAGGTATATTGAATAATTCCAGTAATTCCTTATCCCATTCAAGCCGGTGAATATTATACAGCATAGTACGTGATGCATTCGATACATCCGTAGCATGTACTTCGCCGTTGGTGAGTTTCCAGATCAGCCAGGTATCGATGGTACCAAAGCACAGTTCACCGGCTTCTGCCTGTGCCCTCGCTCCGGGAACCTGGTCAAGGATCCATTTCAGTTTGGTTGCGGAAAAATAGGCGTCTGCGATCAGCCCGGTCTTTTCCCGGATCATTACATGTTTTCCTGCCGCACGAAGTTCATCACAATAAGCTGCGGTTCTTTTATCCTGCCATACAATTGCATGATATACAGGTTCGCCTGTTTTTTTATTCCACACCACCGTTGTTTCTCGCTGGTTGGTAATACCGATGGCTGCAATATCCTGTAAGGTGAGCCCTGCCTTGATCACGGCTTCCGTAGCAACAGACAACTGCGTGTACCAGATCTCCGCCGCATCGTGCTCTACCCAGCCGGCCTGCGGAAAATGCTGCGTGAACTCTTTCTGGGCTACTGCAACCACTTCGCTTTTGTGATTGAATACAATGGCCCTGGAACTGGTTGTCCCCTGGTCGAAGGCAAGGATAAATGTAGACATATGGCTGGTCCTTTATAGGCTTTTAAATATAGGCAATCGTTTCTGTTTTATTTCAGGTATCCGCCCTGTTGCAACAGGCCGGCCCATACTTTATATCCGGGTGCTGTGAGGTGGAGTCCGTCAATCGTATATCTTTTATCGAGCTTACCCGACGCGTCGAGGAAATGCGGATACAGATCGATTACAGTAATACCCGTTTCTGCTGCTATCTTTTTCAGGCCTGCATTCACTGCAAGTATATGCTCATCTTTATTATAATGATTCTTGAACTGTGTGAATTCATTGTTTACCGGCAGCAGTGTATGAAAGTAAATCTTTGTAGCAGGCGACTTTGACCTGATTCCTTCTATGATACGGCGGTAATTACGCAGGATCTGGCTGTCGGGGATATTGCGCGAAATATCGTTGATGCCGATCAGGACGAATACTTTTGCCGGTTTGCCGTTCGCTACTTCATCCAGCCGCTCCAGTACCCCGTAACTGATATCGCCCGAGATTCCGCGGTTACGTGCTTTATCCAGCCCCAGCAATTCACGCCATTCTACTCCCGCAGTAATACTGTTACCGAGAAATACAATATCACTGCTGCTATGCGGGTAACTCCTGAACTGCTCTGCCCGCAGCGCCCAGTTGTTGGGCCGGAAGGTACTGTCCCAGGTTGCTGCCGGCTGCTGTGCCTGCGCGGTTCCTGCCAGTATGCTTACAAAACCTAATACTGCGATCAGTTGTCTGATTAATGTACTTTTCTTTTTCATAACACTAATTTAACTGTTTAAACAGATCCGGATAATCGGAAATAATACCATCCACGCCAAGGCCGATCTGTTTTACCATTTCTTCTTTCGTGTTCACCGTCCAGGGTAATACTTTGATATTTTTCTGATGGCATGCATCCACCATTTCTTTTGTCACCGTTGCAAATGCAGGACTGTAAGTGTCCGGCGTGAATGCCAGTTTTGCAAGCTGCTCCTCTAATTTACCTGCATCTTTATCTACGAGGAAAGACAGTTTCAATTCAGGGTACATTTTGTGCAGCAGGTTCAGTGGCCTGGGGTCAAAGCTTTGTATCACCACCCTGTCCATGATCTTTTTTTCTTTCAGCACGGCTGCTACCAGCGTAACAAATTCCTGCGGATCGGGGTGATTGATATTATCGGTTTTCTCTTTCGATTTGATCTCGATATTGTACAGCATTTTCCTTTTCCCTGCGTACTGCTCAACTGCATCGATCAGGTCTGCCAGCAATGGTTTCTTCACCGCCAGCTTTTGCTGATGGGGGAAGTCAGGATGGCCCTTCATACCTACATCGTATTTGCTGATACTGTCGTAGGTCATGGTGTATAACAGGGTTTTAGGCCCGTCTTTAGGATCGAAAAAAGTTCCCTGCGGCGTAGTAGTGATAGCCGGGTTGAAATAAGGATCGTGCGATACCACTACTTTTTTATCCTTCGTGATCACCACGTCCATTTCGAGTGTTTGTACAATTCCCAGGTCGATCGCGTGTTTCATCGCCGGGATCGTATTCTCCGGCATCAACCCGCGGCCACCGCGGTGTGCTTCGAAATCTATCTTTCGCGTTTTTTGTGCATGAACGCCTGCTGTCAGCAAAGTTGCCGCACACAGAATACCTGCTGTTTTTTTCATGAGATATTATTTTATTATTGAAACAACAATGCTATCAGGCGGTTGCTTCATACTTATTACCAAAGCGATCCGTTGCCTGTACTTTTATGCTCTTATAACCTGCGGGTAACGGAACAGAGAAAATATGATCTGTTTTTTTAGGCTCTGCAAATGAGCGCGATGCCGGGAGCTTATCACCTTTCATCAGCTTAACAGCGAGCGGATCAAAACCCGGCTTATTGCCCAGCACCCCTTTCGATTGGCCATCGAGCCACCACTCTACTTTCCACAGCGGATCCCAGTTGAATACATTCGCGATCATTTCGTCCTGGCCGGCTTCGTTCTTCTGCACAAAAAGGCTGATCTGGTGCGATGCCTGCTGACCCGTGCTTTTATAATACCAGCTCAGTTCGTTCCCTTTCACTTCATATACACCGTAACCATCGGGCGTACCGTCTTCGCAGATGGGGCCCGTCCACCATGCACCGCATACGGTTCCGTGCACATGCTCGTAAATGCCGTTGGTGATCACATTGCGGTTATAGTGCGTGTGGCCCGACATGATATGACAGTTCTTAAACGGCTCCAGTATCGCGTACAGGTCTTTGTTATTATCTACTGCATTGTGTACAGGAATATGCAGGCAGATGATCACCAGATTATCCTTCGGCACAAATTCCAGGTCTTTTTTCAGCCAGTCGAGCTGTGCCTGCGTGATGCTCCCCTTATACTCTCTTTCTTTTCCCAGATACAACACATCATCCAGCACTACATAATGCGCCTTACCGCGGTTGAAGGAATAGTTGGTAGGGCCGTAATGTTTCTTGAATGTAGCATCCGATGTTTCGTCGCCGCCGAGCCTGTAATCCATATCATGATTACCGATGGCCTGGAAGAAGGGGATGCCCATTTTACTTACCGCTTCATTGTATCTGGGGAAGAGATCGTGGTTATCCCATACAATATCTCCCACACAGATCCCGTGTATCAGCGTACCTGCTGCCAGGCCGCCTACCAGTTTCTGCACATCGGGAACGGATTCATTCATCATCAGTTTTACATCCTTATCGTTCTTTACCTGCGGATCGGCCCAGATAATGAACTTGTGGTTGCTGTCGTCCTTACCGATCGGCTGAAATTCGAAATCGGCTTTTTTATCTGTCAGGGATGAAATGGTTTTGTATTGCCTTGCAAGGCTGGCCTCATTCGGGAAATGATACCCGGCTGGTGTTGATACGAAAACGAACGTGGCATTGGCATGCGGCTCAATGCTGTAATTACCGTTCTTATCGGTAGCCACTGCGTTGTAACAGTCACTTACAATTACATTGGCGAGTGGTTTGCCGTTACTCGTGATACGGCCGGTGATGGCATTGCCTGAACGGCTTTTGCTGCCGGAAAAAGGCCTGGCGCAGGATGCCAGTAACCCGCCACCTGTAAACATCAATACATTCTTAAGAAAGATCCGTCTTTGCATATTGTTCTTTTGTTGAGGTCGCAAAAAATAGCTGGTAATGCAGGTGCAGGGTAAACAAAAATACCTGCCTGGCCCATTAGGCGGCAGGTATTTCGGATTGTTATTTAAATAAATTCATACTAATTCTGGTAAACGGCAAAATCATCGATGGATAAACGTCCGTTCTGTACGGTGGCCGAGTTTTTACCCAGGCCGAGTTTATTGATGCGGAATCGTACCGGACCGCTGATGTTCATCAGGAAAGTAGCGCCTTTGGCAAGCCCGCCGTTTGAACCGGCATCGGAGATATCGTTACCGATCTGCTGCCAGGTTGTACCCTGGTTGGTGGAATATTCAAGGCGCCATGTTGAGCTGGCATCTGTATAATACGCACCGTAAGACAAGGTTACTTTGGTTGCGCCATTCGGCAGATCGTAGTTCATCTGCAGGTAGCCGCTTGCGCTTAATTCCTGCTGCATGCGGATACACTGTAATCCTGCAGGGTTAAACCTGTCGCGGCCCGATGTATTACCCAGGATCGCCTGGTCTAGACGCCATTGTCCTGTTTTCAATGTGATGTTGGCTGCAGCATAACTTCCTTTCTGAGAAGCGTCGGGTGATTCAAAATCTTCAGGGTAACCAGGGTATAAAGGTCCGCTCGCATTTTTAACATCATTCAGGTTACGCATCCATACCTGTTTGTTAGCAGTATCCGTATTATAAGTTGCAATACCTGTAAAAGCTGCGCTTGCCGGAACACGGTTGGCTGCAAATGTTGCAGTGGTTTCTGTATGCAGTTTTACCAGGCCGTTGGAACCATCGTTCAGGTTCTTTTCACCGCTGTAGGTTTCGCCGGAAACCGGTGTTGGTTTTACATCAGCATTTACGGTGATCAGTGTGCTCTCATAATTCAGGAAACTGGTAGCCAGTTCCGCAATAGTGAGCTGTTTTACGGATGGTGTAAGATTGGAAGCCAGCTTTTTCATTTTGTCTGTGCCGATACCGCTCAGTTGTAAAGAACCTTTGGTGCGCGACAATTTAGCGCCAAGTACTTCTATTTCAACAGAGTCGCCCATTGCGAACGGAACCGTTGCCGTTTCGCCCAGCGCAACAATGATACCCCTGATATTACCGCGGCCATAGTTCTGGATCACGAAAGTACCCGGTGCGATATTCTTTGCGGCAGCATCGGAGATAACGATGCCCGACAATTTATGCGCGCCGCCGATCATTTCTCTGGCAATGGTTACATCATTGCCTTTATAAAGTGAACGGATCTGTTCTGCCGTGGTTACCGGGTTTACAGTACCCAGGGCATTGTTCATATCTTCTTTCAGACAGCCGGTAAGCGATAAGCTCAGCAGGGCAGCCATTATGGAAATATTTATCTTTTTCATTTTTGAATTTTTAATGTGCAGGGTTATGATTATTTATTCCACCACATTTTGGTATTCAGATCATCCGGTCCGCCCATAGCTGCAACAGCGGCTTCATAGTTCGCCCTGTTGAGCGATTGTACGGAAACCGGGTATTTGAAGCGCGCTGGCATTTTACCATTGTTCAGTACGCCAGGACCGATCGGCAGTACAGGATGGCCAGTACGGCGGTACTCGTTCCATTGCTGGAAGTCGGTAAAGAACATCGCATAATATTTCTGCAGGTGGATCTGTTCCAGCTTGCTTCCATCTGATCCTCCGGCATTCCACATAATGTCCGTTCCATTCAGGTAATTCGCTGGCACCGTATAACCCCATAATGTGATACCGTTGGTGATACCATTATCATAGTAGGTTTTAGGGTTACCCGAGATGTATCCGCGCACCGCAGCTTCCGCCAGGATGAACTGTACTTCTGAATAGTTGATGATATTACCCAGTAACGGCTCGTCTTTCAAAGCAGCAGGATAATAAGACTTACGGTCAGGAACCGCACCGCTTGCATAACCGCTCGGGATACCGAGGTACTGGCCACCTACCGGCGCCGCCCATTTCGCGATACGCGGATCGCCCCAGTCTTTCAGGTTGTTGATGAAGAATTCGGCCAGACCATTATCTCCGTTGAAATCATAATCCCTGTAAGTATTGAATGCCGATACATAAGGAGCGGTGGTTGTGAACCGCAGGATGGCAGATTCATCGTTGGTAGTGAAAATGGGATAAGTAGCAGGACTTGTCTCTACCATTTTCTTGATCCTTGCACCTGCATTCATTTCAGGTTTGCCGGAAACGCGCAGCAGCAAACGCAGCAGGAGGCTGTTACCGAACTTTCTCCATTTTGCAATATCACCTGCGTATAACGGATCGAGCGGCTTCTGATCGGCAGTAAGCGCCTGGTTGGCCGCGAGGTACACGTTGGCAGTATCGAGCTTGTCGAGAATGCTGGTATAGATATCTTTCTGTGAATCGAACTTAGGCGTATAGATATTATTCTTACCCATATTGGCTTCACTGTAAGGCACATCGCCGAACAGATCGGTGATGAGCGATGTTACCCATGCATCCATGATCAGTGCCATGCCCATCAGGCTTTTCTGCTGCAGGATGGCAGCGCCTTTGTACATGTCTTTGAAATTGGTCAGCTGCAGGTACCAGTTGTTCCACATATAATCTGATTCGCTGGGGCGGATCACATACCTGTGGATCTCATCCGAGTTGATGGTGGTTACATGGTCCTGCATCAGCTCATTTGTAAGACGCAGGGCACGGGTCTGGTTTTTAGTCACCACATCGTACAAGGCCGGTGCAAGCAAAGCTTCAGGTGCCGCCAGTGATGATCCGTTCGGATTGGTGTTGATCTCAGAGAAGTTCTTGGTACAGGATACCATGCTGATGCTCACAGCGGCTAATCCTGTTATGATGAAGTATTTTATTGCTTTCATTTTAAATCGCTTTATTGATTATTTAAAAACCAACTACAAGGTTAACACCAAAGCTTCTTGTGCTTGGGAACTGACCTATCTCGAATCCGGCATTGATCACACCATCGCCGTTTGCATTCGATCCAAGTGTTCCGAACTCCGGATCAAATGCCGGCCAGTTGGTAAACATCAGCAGATCACGGCCATACACACCGATGGTTGCTCTCTGCAGGCGAAGCTTTTTAAGCAATGCCGGGCTGAATGTATAATCAAGACGCGCTTCCCTGAATTTGATAAAGTCTGTGCTGAATGTATTCGCTTCCACGTTATCGCGGTTGAAGTGACCATTGTAATAAGCCTGGATATTGGTTGCCATTACATCGTTAGGCCTGTAAGTTCCGTCAGGATTCATCTGCACTCCTACCCCGGTAATTCCGTTATAACGGCCAGGCAGGGTTTTGGTCAGTTTGCCTTCTTCAGACAGTACCGCTGTAGTGAGTGAATATCCTACTGCACCAAACTGCGCATCGAACAAGAGATTCAGGCGGAACTGCTTGTACCTGAATTCTGATCCGAGACTTCCTTTCCAGTCAGGTGTGGTATTACCCAGGTATTTGATCGTTTGTCCCAGAACAGGAATACCCTGTGCATTGTAAACGATCTGTCCGTCAGGCGAACGCTCGTAACCCAGACCATACAGATCTCCCATACGGCCACCGTTCCTTGCTTCGATAGATCCGCGGTTAGCTGGCCCGGTAGAAAGTACCATGGTTTCCAGGTCGGCCGGCAGTGAAAGGATCTTGCTCCTGTTGGAAGAATAGGTTCCGTAAAGGCTCCAGTTCAAACCGTTTTTGGTTTTGCTTTTGATCACAGTTCCGTTCACCTGTACCTCGATCCCCCTGTTGCGGACTGTTCCCATGTTCAGCACGGTTGAGTTATAACCTGCAGCACGGTCGATAGGAATCGGAGTGATCTGATCGTTGGTGTTATTCTCATATACTGCAACATCAAGCGTAAGCCTGCTGCCGAACAGTTTTGCTTCCGTACCAATCTCCTTACTCACCGTACGCAGCGGCTTCAGATCAGGATTGGCAATAGAAGTCGGGTTCGATAATCCTGAAGGGAACAATGTAGGGTTATATACATATGCAGTCAGGTATGGATCTGTTCCACCGCTACCCACAGAGGAATAAGATGCGCGGAGTTTCAGGTAAGAAACAAATGCAGGCAGTTTGAATGCTTCCGACAGGATCGCACTTGCGTTCACCGACTGATAATAGAATGATGAGTTACCTGGCGATGTTGGCGTGGCCAGTACACTGGTCCAGTCATTACGCCCGGTATAATCGATGAAGTAACGGTTCTTATAGCTCAGCTGTGCCAGGCCATATAAACTGTTCACCGCATACTGGGAACGGTAAGGCAATGATACCGGCACCACTTTGCTGTTTGCAAAAGTGAAGATGCCCGGGTACAGGAGCTTGTCGGCTCTTACTTCATCCCTGATGTATTTATTCTTGAGGCTGCTTCCGCCAACAGATGCATTTACGGTAAAGTCGCTGTTGATCTTGCGGTTGTAACGTGCCAGGAAATCTGTAGTGATCTCCTGTGCATAGATGTTCTGCGTACGGTACATACCGTCCGCAAACTTGTTGGTGTTTTTCGGACGTTGCTGTGAACGTGCTTCCGCAGAGAAATCGATCGAGCTGCGTACCATCAGGCTGAACTCTTTGCTCAGGTTATAGGTAGCAGAAATATTTCCCACCACACCGTTCCTGTTCGATTTGTTCAGCATTTCATATGCCTGCAGGTAAGGGTTATCCAGCAGACTGCTGAATGGCCTTGTCTGCACCAGACCAACCTGTCCCGGAGCCCAGTAATCTTTAAACCAGTTCATATCCATGTTCGGCGTAAGGCCCCTGATGAAATACATAATGGTCTGGTTGTTATAACCGGTTGAAGGCAGGTTATCGCTTGAACGGTTGGTATAGTTGATCTTGGTTGCGATCTGCAGTTTGTCCGATACTTTCTGGTTTACAGAGAGCGCAACCGTATTACGGCTGTAACCGGTATTCGGAATGATCCAGGTATTCTTCAGATTGGTATAAGAAAAACGCGCAGATGTTCCGTTGCTGTTACCACCTTCAACAGTAACGCTGTTGGTATAGGTTTTACCGGTCTGGAAAAAGTCTTTGTGATTGTTCTTATATGGAACCCAGTCCGTACGCTGTGCGCCGGTGGTCCTTGTTACAGGATCGTACTGGAAATATTTCTGACCGTCGAATTTAGGTCCCCATGCAGAACTCGTGCTGCGTGTGCTTGCTCCGTCTGCAGTTGCATTGTAAGAATACCAGGTATCCTGTCCTGCAGCACCCTGGCCGTACTCATACTGGTAATCGGGCCAGCGGGAAATGGTTTCCAGTGTTGTGTTGGAGTTAAAAGTAATACCCAGCCCTTTCTGTGCACCGCGACCCGATTTGGTTGTGATCATGATCGCACCGTTTGCACCTCTTGAACCATACAATGCAGCAGCGCCAGGACCTTTCAGCACGGTAACGCTTTCAATATCTTCAGGGTTGATATCGCTTAAAGAAGAACCGAAGTCGGTTGGAGAATCCGAATCCAGATAAGATCCGCTTCCCTTACTTCCGGTCAGCTTTCCGCTGCTTCCGCTCACGATCACACCGTCGATTACGATCAGTGCTTCACCTCCGCCGGATAATGAAGTTTCACCGCGGAGTACGATACGGTTAGAACCCGCAGGACCACCACCTGATTTCAGGATATTGATACCTGCCACTTTACCCTGCAGTGCATTTGACCAGTTGTTAGACAATGCATCTGTAAGTTGTTCATTGTTCACTTTACCAACGGCATAACCCAGGCCTTTCTCTTCACGCTTGATGCCGAGGGCCGTTACAACCACATCCTGCAGTTGTTCAACGTTCTCAGAAAGTTGTACGGTCAGCACAACCTGGTTCGTGTATTTTACCTCCCTGGTCTGAAAGCCCACCGAGCTTACCACCAGTGTTTCGCCGGAGCTGATGGTGATGGCAAAGCCACCCAGCTCATCGGTAACGGTTGTACGTCCCGTAGCTCCTTTGATGCTTATGCTCGCATTAACAACAGGCTGGTTGTTAGCGGCATTCACCACTTTACCACTCAGCTTTTTTTGCTGGGCCATTGCCGGCATAAACAGCAGAAGTGACAGGAGGGAGAGAAGACAAAGCCTCCCGATTCCTTTTTTTGCTTCAGCAGTTGATTGTTTACTCATAACAGTTCTTGTTTTTGTAGCGGGTTTTGATTTTTATTTTTTCCATGTAAATGCTGTGAACACAATCGATAATACACAGGCAGCAACGAGTACAATAAAGCCTCCGTCCCAGCCCCATTTATCTACCACATGTCCCATGGCGATGTTGGCAAACAATGCACCGCCGAGGTAACCGAACAAACCGGTAAAGCCTGCTGCGGTTCCGGCTGCTTTCTTGGGAACAAGATCAAGCGCCTGCACACCGATCAGCATCACCGGTCCGTAGATCAGAAAACCGATCACCACCAGTGCGATATTATCTACCAGCGGATTTCCGGGAGGATTTTTCCAGTAAACGATCACTGCTACCAGTACCAGTAACATATAGATGATGGTAGCAGGTGCACGCCTTCCCTTAAAAATTTTATCGCTCAGCCAGCCGCAGAGAATGGTACCCGGAATACCGGCATACTCATATGCGAAATAGGCCCAGCCGGATTCTTTCATAGAAAACCCTTTCGCTTCCTTCAGGTAAGTGGGTGCCCAGTCGAGCACACCATAACGAACGAGGTACACGAAAATGTTTGCCAATGCTATATACCAGAGTACTTTATTGAACAGTACATAATCCAGAAAGATCCTTTTGGCGCTCAGTTCCTTTTCCTGCTCTGCAGAATAATCAGGTGCTTTTTCATTTTTATATTCTTCGATGGATGGAAGGCCGCAGGATTGAGGTGTATCCCTGATCAGTATAAACGCGATCAGCGCTACGACCAAAGCAATGATGCCAGGGAAATAAAATTTACTCTGCCAGGTAGCGAAAATTGCAACACCTGCAATGGAAAGCGGGCCAACAAGACCGCCGCCGATATTATGCGCCACATTCCAGATCGACATCCACAGTCCGCGTTCTTTCAGCGAGAACCAGTGCACCACAACACGTCCTGAAGGAGGCCAGCCCATTCCCTGGAACCAGCCGTTGATGAAAAGCAATCCGAACATGATCGCAATAGAGCTTGTTGCAAATGGGAACACACCCATCATGATCATACACAAAGCAGAAAGTACAAGACCGATCGGAAGGAAGCGACGCGCATTACTTCTGTCAGACACATTTCCCATCAGGAATTTGCTCAGACCATAGGCAATGGATACGCCTGATAATGCAAAGCCAAGATCTCCTTTTGAAAAACCCTGCTCTACCAGATCGGGCATCGCCATTGAAAAGTTCTTACGGACAAGGTAGTATCCTGCATAGCCGATAAATATACCGGCAAAGACCTGCAACCTTAATTTTTTATAGGTTGGATCTATTGCTTCTTTTGGAAGAAGAGGCTTATGGGCAGCCGGTTGCAGGAAGCTAGGAATCTTCATATAGCGCGCTCGTTATTGGTTTATATCTGCCATTGTTATTATTTTATTCGGGGCGGCAAGATATTATAGAACCCCATTTTAAAAACTCTTTCGACAACACTTTACAATATGTTAATGTGGTCGTCATATTCAGGTTTAATTCAATTTATAGTGTTCTGCCAGCTCTTTAAATGCATGCACCTGTTCTTCTATCCACTGTTCGTCTTTTCCAAGTGCTTTTGCCATGATGGCGGCAACCGGTTCCGCAATGCGGACACTCTCTTTTGCATCCAGCAGTAACGCCCGCGTTCTGCGTGATAATACGTCCTCAAGCGTCCGTGCCATTTCATGCTCAACAGCCCATAATACCTGAACTTCATGGATATGCAGGCTTTCGCTGATCCAGTTGTCCGCATTTCCATTCATACGCTGACGCAATAATCCTGCATCACTTCCATAGAAATACAGCGGATCATTCCAGTCCATATTATCCGCAGCTCCATGTACATGCAAATGCTCTGTTGCTGTCTGTCTTTGTTTCCAGTGTAATTCCTTCTCGATCCTGTTGATCATGTCTTCGCCCATCTTGCGGTAAGTGGTCCACTTGCCTCCGAGTATGGTAAACAATCCTGATCCGGTAACCATGATCTTATGGCTGCGAGAAATTTCTTTGGTGCGTTGTCCGTCACCCTGTGGTGCGGCAAGCGGACGAAGGCCTGCAAACACACTCAGCACATCCGAACGTTGCGGATGTGTGGTGAGATAACCTGCAGCAGTATCGAGAATAAACTGGATCTCCTGTTCCAGTGCAACGGGCTCGAGACTTGCCGCATCGATCGGGGTATCTGTTGTACCAACCACAAGTTTATCATGCCAGGGCACAACAAACAGTACACGGCCATCTGCAGTTTTAGGGATCATCAGTGCGGTAGACGAATCCTGGAATTTTTTATCCAGCACAACATGTACACCCTGGCTCACACAAATGCTTTTGGGAGCTGAGGGATTATCCATCTTTAATATATCATCTACAAAAACACCTGTGGCATTGATCACAGCCTTGCCTTTGATCTCGAAAGATCTTCCTGTTTCCGTGTCCTGCGCTTTAACGCCTGTGATCTTATCACCGGTTTTGAGCAGGCCGGTTACTTTTATATAATTAATGGCATAACCCCCTTTTTCAAAAATGGTCTGGGCAAGGTTGATAGCCAGTCGCGAGTCATCAAATTGCCCGTCGTGATAAAGCACCCCGCCTACCAAACCCTGTTGTTTGATGCTCGGAAGTCTTTCAATGGTTTCTTTGCGGGAAATGAATATGGAAGAACCCAGGCTTAACCTGCCCGAGATCCAATCGTATAATTTAAGACCGATGGTGTACTTGATCTTGTCGAAAAAACTGTAGACAGGAATAACGAACGACTGGTTACGAACCAGGTGCGGTGCATTTTTATACAGCAATCCGCGCTCTACGCTTGCTTCACGCACCAGTGCAATATCGCCCTGGGCAAGATAACGCACACCACCGTGTACCAGTTTGGTGCTTTTGCTGGAAGTGGATTTTGCAAAGTCTGACTGTTCGAGCAATAAAACCTTGTAACCTCTTGAAGCGGCTTCCAGTGCAGCTCCCAGCCCGGTAGCCCCACCGCCGATCACAATAATATCCCATTCTGTACCGGTGTTCTCCAGTACAGGGATGCATTCCTTACGAATCATTCTTTCTCCCTGCAGCAATCTTGTCATTACCTTTCGTTTATTTCACTTCGTTTCGATAAATCACAAATCGAAACAAATAAAAAGTAGAATGAAAGTAAAAACAATTATTCAAAACAAATAGAAAAACAAAAAAATAATATTACGAAGCACGACAAAAAGAATTTTCCAGGACTATTATTGTATGTTTTCATATTGATAATCAATTAATTAACAGACAATTATTACCCGCAATTCGCCTTTTTCGGAATATATAGCTAAGTTTGACGGGTTAACGAGTGCCGCTTATGAGTAATCTTACGACCCGTCACCAGCACATTCTTGCGAAACTTAAAAAAGTAGGCAGTGTGGAAGTGCTGGATCTCTGCGAAGAACTGAAAGTCTCTTCAGTAACCATCCGAAAGGACCTGAAACTGCTGGAAGACAAGAACCTCCTCTACAGGACCCATGGCGGCGGCACTTTAAAAAACCCTTATGCCGGAGATCGCTCCGTAAATGAAAAGGAAAAGATCAATGCTTCCGAAAAGGAAAATATCGGCAAGGCAGCAGCCGCACTGATAGAGCAGAACGACTGTATTGTGATCGGTTCCGGAACCACCGTGCAGGCACTGGCCAGGCATATACAACCGCAGGGAAGTCTTACGGTGATCACAGCTGCGCTTCCCGTAGCAGCTACGCTCATTCATCATCCCGAAACGGAAATACTGCAGTTGGGCGGTGTATTGCGTAAAAGCTCGCTCTCTGCCACCGGCTCTTACGCAGAGAAAATCCTGGATGATTTTTCCTGCAGCAAGTTCTTCCTCGGTGTAGACGGGATCGATGTTGAGTTCGGTCTCACTACTACCAATGCCGCCGAAGCACAACTGAACCGGAAGATGATCAAGATTGCACAGAAGACGATCGTACTGGCCGATTCATCCAAATTCGGCAAACGCGGTTACGGAAAGATCTGCCGCCTCGAAGATGTACAGCAGATCATTACAGATAAAGGTATTTCCCCGCATACTGCCGGCGTGCTCAAGAGCATGGGCATTGAAGTAACCATCGTATAACCAGGCGCTCATTACATGCAATACGACGATACATATTATATGCAGCAGGCCCTTAAGGAAGCGCAGCAGGCCTACGATGCGGGAGAAGTTCCCGTAGGCGCGATCGTGGTGATGAACAACCGCATTATTGCACGCGGACATAACCAGGTAGAAATGCTGAACGATTCTACTGCCCATGCGGAAATTATTGCCCTTACTTCGGCCTACAATTATCTCGGTTCAAAATATCTTCCCGAAGCAACATTGTATGTAACCGTTGAGCCCTGCCTTATGTGCTGCGGCGCGCTGTACTGGGGGAAGATCGGAAAGATCGTTTATGGTGCCGATGATGAGAAGAACGGCTATAAACACATTACACAGGAGAATTGGCCCTTCCATCCCAAAACAGAACTGGTTAAAGGGATCCTGGCCGGCGAATGTGCAGAACTGATGCGCGCTTTCTTCCGGGAAAGAAGATAACCCAGGCTTTCGTGACACGGAAGATTTCATTTAATAACACGCATTCTTAACGGTAAGCATTAAATTTGTGTACAGTTAAGATGTACGCATCTCTATTCTTTAATCATCCTTTTAAAACTTACGTTATGGCTTTTACATTAGCACCTTTACCTTATGCATATGAAGCGTTAGAACCGCATATCGACACTACTACCATGCAGATCCACCATGGTAAGCACCACCAGGCTTATGTAGATAACCTGAATAAAGCTGTGGCAGGTACTCCCAACGAAGGAAAATCCCTCGAAGAACTGGTTGCAGCTGCAGGCAGCATCAGTCCCGCTGTACGTAACAATGGCGGCGGTCACTGGAACCATACTTTTTTCTGGGAAAGCCTTGCGGCTAATGCAGGCGGTACTCCTTCAGGTGCACTGGCCGATGCAATCAATGCAGCTTTCGGTTCTTTCGATGCATTCAAAGAAAAATTCGCTAACGCAGGTATGACCCGCTTCGGAAGCGGCTGGGCATGGCTGATCGTTAAAGACGGCAAACTCGAAGTATCTTCAACACCTAACCAAGACAATCCGCTGATGGATGTTGCTGAAGTAAAAGGTACTCCTATCCTCGGCGCAGATGTTTGGGAACATGCTTACTACCTCAAATACCAGAATCGCCGCGCTGATTACCTGGCTGCATTCTGGAATGTGGTGAACTGGAATAAAGTGGCTGAACGTTTTGCTGCCGCAAAATAACCAGCTCTCCGAAAAATAGTTTTACTTTGAAGTCCTGCTTAACCGCAGGGCTTTTTTTATAATTGCTTAACCATCATCAAACCTTAAGAAATGAAACAGCTGACTGCATGCCTGTTCCTGGTTGTACTGTTATCTGCCTGTGCCGGTAACCAGAAAAAAGTAACTGTGCTGAGTAAAGGCGCTGCGGATGTAAATACCGACGCCAAAACAATTGTTGCCACCGATGGCAGCGGACATGAAGAAAAAACCGTGACCGTTTCCGGCGACAAAGTGGTGTTCAAACTCCAGTCGCCGGCGGGTGATGCAAGTGTTGAGCTCAAGGAAAATGGTTATTATATCATCAACGTGAAAAACGATACCATCATCGGCAGTTATGTACCTTACAATGCGCCAAAGCAAACACAGGATGTGATCTCACAGGATGTGCTGAAGCAACGTATCGATTCTCTCAACCAGTTGATAGAAAACAAGAATGTAAGTGCAGCCAACAGGAATTTCTATATCCTTCCTAACACTGCTGTGAGGATCAGCGATAACCTGGATGCTATTGTTGTTACCCCTTATCACCAGATGCGCTCTATTGAAAAGACCGGCGATAAGGATCCTGAAGTTTACCGCTTCTACAGCATCAAGGAAATGCGTGAAAATATCGCCAAGTTACAGGCGCTTACCGTTCCTGATAAAAAATAAACACTCTGTTCTAAAATACCGAAGCGTGGATGCAGCAATGTATCCGCGCTTTTTTATGGTACGGGGTCATACCCGCTGCCGCCTCCGGGTCTGCACCTGCTGATTCGTTTTGCAGCGAGCCAGGTTCCCCTGAACACACCATGTTTTTTCAGCGCTTCCGAGGCATATTGGGAGCAGGTTGGTGTAAAGCGGCACTTAGGCCCCATCATTGGCGAGATCACCAGCTGGTAGATCTTGATGAGCAGGATAAAAGGATATGCAAGTATTTTAAGGATGCTTTTCATTGCCCAGTTCTTTTATAAGCCTGTTAAGCACTTGCGGCATTTTCTGACCGAGCAGGTCTTTCTCAGGCAGTTCCCTGCCGATGTACAGAAAAAAAACAGCCACACCATAAGCCTGCGTTTCCATAAATGTATGCAGTTCCTGTTTGTTGAGCCTGTAATGTTCACGCAGCAAACGTTTGATCCGGTTACGTTGTACTGCCTTTTTGAAGTTCCGCGCGCTAACGCCCACACCCGCATTGACCCCGGTATGTTCCTGCTGCATGTAAAAGACCTTTACCGGGAATACCAGGAAGCTTTTCCCGCCCGCAAACAGGCTTTCCAGCTGCTTGCGGCTCTTGAGCTTTTCTTTACGGTTATAGGAGAATTGAGATGCCATTTATGCTACGAAACTAAAAAAGTCCCGATCCGCAGGAGCGGAACGGGACTTATATTTTTTCATGATCTGTTCCTTTAACGGAACGATCGCTTATTTTAATCCTTTTTCGCTGGAAACCGTGAGTTTCTTGCGACCTTTCGCACGGCGGCTTGCCAGTACTTTACGGCCATTCGCTGTTGCCATACGTTTGCGGAATCCGTGAACGGATTTACGGCGGCGCTTATGCGGTTGAAATGTACGTTTCATAATTACGTTGTTTAACTAACCCAAAAAAATTGTTTCATTTCAATGCTGCAGTCACCATACTGCTGCCTGTGAAAGGACGGCAAAGGTAAGGGAATCCCATTAATATCCGTATCAGAAACAGGCGATTTTTAGGTGCTGCGGGACCGTTATTTAGAAAATTTCTATATAATGGCCTTACAAAACGGCTTTTATCCCGTTTCCGGCCGTCAGATCAACCTGGCTGGCTGCAATTTCCCGGCCCATAAAGATCCGGCCATGCCTGTTGAAATCACTGGCCGAATCCGTCGTGTAGTACCTTACAGCAGCGTTCCGGCCACATTTTTCAGCCAGTTCCGGGTGTCTTTGCAGGTATTCTGCCAGGCTTGCAGCCACGATCTCACCTTGGGAAAGTATGGTTGTCCCCGGCGCACTGTACTTCCGGATCTTATCGATCAGCAGCGGGTAATGTGTGCAGGCCAGCAGTAAGGTATCGATCGAAGCTGATTTGGCGAGCAGTTGCTGCAGGTGCTGCTGTATAAAATAATCTGCCCCCGGCTTGTCGTATTCGTCATTCTCTACCAGCGGCACCCACATGGGACAGGCTTCCTGGTACACCTTCAGTCCGGGGAAAAAACGGGCTATTTCTATGGGATAACTTTCACTCAGAACGGTTCCGGCAGTACCAAGTACGCCTACATGGCCTGTTTTCGAATAGTTGCCTATTACTTCCGTAGTAGGCCTGATCACTCCAAGCACTCTTTTACCGGGACCGATCTTTGGAAGATCATTCTGCTGAATCGTACGCAATGCTTTTGCAGAAGCCGTATTACAGGCAAGGATCACCAGTTCGCAGCCCTGCCTGAAAAACCACTGTACACATTCAAGCGTATAGTGATAAACCGTTTCGAAAGACCTTGGGCCATAAGGTGCGCGGGCATTGTCGCCGAGATAGATATAATCGTAATCCGGCAAGGACTTAACGATTTCCTTCAGAACAGTCAGGCCGCCATAGCCGCTGTCGAACACACCGATCGGAGCCTTTTGTTTTTCCTGCATAGCCATCAAAATTACGGCCCTCACCGTTAATGATGAGGGCCGTAAACAATTCTTTTATGACGGGATCAGATTATCCGCGTGGTTTTGTGCCGGCAGGAGCAGAAGTTGCTGGTTTGGCAGCACCACCGCCTGACTGACGTTTCCACTCGTCTTCCAGTTCTTTAGGCAGCTGGAGTTTCAGTTTCATTGCAACCCTTACCGTTACGTTATCCAGCAGGGGAGCGTTCACATAAGGTGATAATGCATCCTGACGCAGTACGTAAGTGTATTTCTGTTCTGCAACTACTTCATTCAGTGCAGTTACGATCTTCTGCATGAAAGGAGCCAGCAGTTCCTGTTTTTTGTTCTCTTCCAGTTCTGCCTGGTAATCCTGCCACCTGAGCAGTTTGTATTTCAGCTTGTTGATATCGTTCATCGCCATTTCCCTTGCTTTAGGAGACATGGTAGCAGAATCTCTTTTGAACAGACTATCACGATGCTGATAGTCGCTCAGCGTATAGTCGTATTCACCTCTCAGAGAATCCATCCTGTAGCTGTTCAGCAGGGTATCAATTTTCTGGATGCCTGGCATTGCGCCGAGCAGCTGCTGCTCATCAAAATAACCTATTTTGAGTTGCTGTGCCTCTGCCTGGTTAACCATCAGGAAACTTGCTGCAAAAGCCACACACACAAATAATACTTTCTTCATTGTTGTGAGAGTTTATGTTTGTTTTTGTTTTACTTATCTTATTCCCAGCTCCCTCAGCACTTCGTCGCTCTTATCCAGCTTGGGGTCGGCAAATATAACGGTAATTCCTTCACTTTTATCCAATACAAAATCATAAGATCTTGCCAATGCCAGTTTCTGAACAGCATTGTAAACCCTGTCCTGCACAGGTTTAACAAGTCTTTGTCTTTCTTTGAAAAGATCCCCTTCATAACCGAAGCGTTTTTTCTGGAGATCGCGGATTTCCTTTTCCTTCATGAACAGTTCGTCTTCCCGTTTCTTTTTCAGGTCTTCGGTAAGCATAAACTGTTCTGCTTCGTAATTCTTGTACATTTTGTCCAGTTGTGCCTGCTTATCATCTATTTCTTTCTGCCACTGTTCCCCTATCTGCTGCAGTTTTTTATCTGCATCCCTGTACTCAGGTATTTTTTCCAGGATGTACTTGGTATCGATAATAGCGTAACGTTGTTGCGCCTGTGCGGCAACTGTCATCAGCATCAGCACCAGCGGGAGGATCAGTGTTTTTTTCATAACAGATGTTTAGGTTTTCGGTTATTCCGGTTCAAAACCGAGCATAAATGTAAATCTTGCTGCGTCTTTTAACGCGCTTCCGGGGGTAAACCTATCCAATCCTATGCCATAATCAAATCCAAGCAGACCGAACATCGGCAGGAAGAACCTCATACCAAGACCCACTGAACGGCGTAACTGGAACGGGTTATAATCTTTCATGCTGTACCAGCCGTTGGCCGCTTCAAAGAAGCCAAGGGCAAAAATGGTACTGCTCGGGTTGAGGCTGAGCGGGTAGCGCAGCTCCATGCTGTACTTATTGAATATTGTAAAATACTGGCTCGCGTTCTGCTTGTCAGGATTCACTTTCGGATTCGAGTTGTCGTATACCGGGTAACCTCTGTGGGCGATGATATCATAACCCAGCAGCGCAAACTGGTTGCTCAGACCCGCATCACCCACCTGGAATCTTTCAAACGGAGAGATCTGCAGATCCGGGTTGAACCTGCCCAGGAAACCGAATTTAGCGGAGGTCTTCAGTACAAACTGCTTGTTGCGGTCTTCCCCGTGCGGTTTGCCGAGCGGCACATACCACTCACCATTGAATCTCCATTTGTGGTATTCGATCCAGTTATACGGATTTTCTTTTGATCCGATGTTCTTGTCGATCAGCGAGTACGGCGGTGTTACCTGCAGGCTCAGCAGGAACGTTGAACCCGAACGGGGGAACAGCGGCTGATCCACAGATGAACGCTGCAATGCCACCCTGAAGTTCAGGTTGTTTACAATGCCGTTGTCGAAGCCCGGCAGGTTGGTCGGGTCAATGGCATAGTTGCTCAGCTTATACCTCGTATAGTTGATACCCATCGACAGTGAGAAATAGTCATCCGGCCATTTCAGCTGTTTTGCCAGGCTCAGTGTTGCACCGGTAGTGGAAATATATCTTGTATTCGCTACGTCCGGATCATATGCTCCAGTTGTAGGATCATAAGTCTGGCCATACTTCGTATTGAAGATGCTGAAAGTAAGCGCATTCCTTTTCTTACCGCCCAGCCATGGTTCGGTGAACGAGAAGTTATAGGAACGGAATGCTTTACCGTTACTCTGTACACGTACGCTGAGTTTCTGGCCGTCTCCCATTGGTAACGGATCCCAGGCCGATTTCTTCCAGATATTACGGATTGAGAAGTTGTTGAAGGTTACACCCAGTGTTCCCGTAAGACCAATGGCTCCGCCCCAACCTGCACTCAGTTCAAGCTGATCGCTCGATTTCTCTTCCACGCTGTAGTTGATGTCCACAGTTCCGTCGTCCGGATTGGGAACGGGTGTGATACCGATCTTTTCCTGGTTGAAATAATTCAGCTGCGCGATCTCACGCTGTGAACGAACCAGCATCTGGCGGCTGAATTTATCACCCGGGATAGTACGGATCTCCCTGCGGATCACGTGCTCCTTGGTACGGTCATTACCACTGATGCGGATATTTTTGATGGTCGCCTGCGGACCTTCAATAATACGGATCTCATAATCGATGGTATCACGGTATACCGCAGTTTCAACCGGGTCTGTACGGAAGAACAGGTAACCGTCATCCTGGTAAAGTCCGCTGATATCGCCACCATCCGGAGATGCGGATTTACCCAGTTTTTTATTGAGCAGTTCCAGGTTATAGATATCCCCCTTGCGTATGCCGAGGATCAGTGTAAGTTGCGAATCGGAATATTTGGTATTCCCTCTCCAGGTGATATTACCGAAATAGTATTTATTCCCTTCGTTCATCTTGATATCGATGTTCAGGTCACCTTTTTCGGTATGATACACCGTATCCTGCTCGATCATCGCATCACGATAACCCATCGAGTTATAATATTCCAGCAGGTTCTCTTTATCCTGCTCATATTTTTTCTCGTCGAATTTCGCAGATGAAAGTTTAAGCCTCACATAAGGATCCAGTATTTTTTTGGTTTTAGCGGGGATCAGGTAACCATATTCTTTCAGGTATTCATTGAACGTATAACGTTTTACCGGAACGATCTGGCCTTTATCGAATGTAGGATGGAGCGTGAAGCGGGATTTTTCCTTGGTATCTTTCAGTTGTTTTTTCAGTTTACCCGCATCTACTGTATTACCGCCAAAGTTGATATTATTGATCTTTACCTTTGAACCTTTCTCTACAATAAAGTTCAGCGAGATGGTATTGTTATCGCGTGTGGTATCCAGTTTCTCGATCACCGTAACCCTTGAATCGCGGAAACCTTTTTCCGCATAGAACTTCTTGATCGCCTCCACCGCAGATATTTTCATATTCTCCGTTACCACGCGGTTCGGAACCAGGCCGGTCTTACCCTGCAGGTCTTCCGCCTCTCCTTTTTTCACTCCTGTAAAATGGTACGTTGAAAGACGTGCACGTTCCGTTACCGCTATCTCGATTTCGATGTCTTTACCCTGGAGCTTTGTGATGTAAATCTCTACATCAGAGAAATAATTCTGCCCCCAGAGCTTGGTGATCGCTTTTGAAAAGTTATCGCCGCCGGGAATAGTCAGTTCATCTCCTACATTAATATTCGCGATTGAAATAAGCAGGTTCTCATCGAAGAAACGGTTACCGGTTACCTTAACCGCTGCTACTTTATATTTTTTCGGTGTTTTCTGATTGAAGATATTCAGCAGATCTGCATCTATTGAAGTGATGACGGTATCGGGCTCTGATGTTGTTTGTTGTGACCAGGCCGAGGAACTCACCAGTGATGTTACTAAAGCCAACACTAAAATTTTGTACACTTTCTGCATCCGTTTCGGTTTGTGATATTGCTGGCTGAAAGTACAGCACAAGTAGCTTCCAGCAATGGGTTCGGTTATTTTAAGCGGGGCAAATTAACGGGAATTATTAAAAGTCTTTGTTAAAACAACCACCTATTTTATATTATAATATTTTAATATTATGAAGCCAGTTCAGTTTCCTCCTGTATCTGGTGACCGGTTTTGCCGAATCTGCGCTGTCTCGACTGGTAATTCACAATGGCTTCGTACAGGTTTTCCTTCCTGAAATCGGGCCAGCGCGTATCGGTGAAATAAAGTTCTGCATAAGCCAGCTGGTACAGCAGGAAATTGCTGATCCTGTACTCCCCGCTGGTGCGGATCATCAGTTCCGGATCGGGGAACTGGCTGGTGGAAAGGTATTGCTGCAGTGTTTCCTGGCTGATCGATTCCGGGTTGATCTTACCGGCTTTCACATCCAGGCCTATATTTTTTACAGCATTCACCAGCTCCCACCGGCTGCTGTAACTGAGCGCCATGATCAGGTTCAGACCGGTATTGGCTGCCGTCATATCCAGTGCTTCCTGCAGTTCCTGCCTCGCGTAATCCGGGAGCATGTTCAGGTCGCCGATCACATGCAGACGGATATTATTCTTATTCAGTACGGGAACTTCCTTGCGGATGGTATCTACCAGGAGTGCCATCAGACCCTGCACTTCGTTCTCCGGCCGGTCCCAGTTTTCTGTGCTGAATGCATAGAGCGTTAAATAGCCGATGCCCAGTTCTGCTGCACCTTCCACAATATTGCGAACGCTTTCCACACCGTGAAAGTGACCGTATAAACGGTCCTGGCCCTTCTCCTCAGCCCAACGGCCATTACCATCCATAATGATGGCTATATGTTTTGGCAGCTGTGCTTTATTTATCCTGGCAAGGAGGTCTTCTGACATGGTCTTCCCTTCATTTAGGCAGCGAAATTAACAAAATCAATGGGTTGGCGCGTGGCATCCGGTAGAAAATATATTAGCTGCGGGATTCATGAAATCAGCGTTTAACCGCTGTCGGGCACCTGTACGACTGCAGATTGAAGGATATTCCTACTTTAAATGTAGCATAAGAATCTTTCTTGAGGCTGTTTCCGCGCTGGCGTCCCTTGATGCCGATAGAAGTTCCGGTTTCGTAACTTCTGTCCTGCAACAGCTGTGCCGGCGACGGTGAACCATCCGGTAACGGTGAAAATGCATCCGGTGCGTAAAAACCGCTTACATCATCCAGATAATCCGTATTGGTAAAACGGTATGTGAATTCGGTATAGATATTGGTCTTTGCGGTAATGGCATATTTAAACCCAAGGGTAAACGGTATGCTGATCGCGATCGGATTGTAGGGTTTCAGATCGGGATAAAGCGCGCTGCCCTGTCCTTCTGTACCGAGCGGACGGAGCAGGTATTTTTCCCCGGCCAGGTACGCATAAGGTTCATAGGAAAATACCCCAACCCCCAGGCCCACATAAGGCGTATAATTATACCCTTCAAATGCCGGGTTGAAGTTGAAAAAGTTGAAATCACCGGCTATGCTCAGCTCCCACACATTGCTGTTGAAGCTCAGGTTACGTGTACGCTGCACATCGTTTTTGCTGAGCGCATCGGTATAACCGAGCATGGCATAATCCCCGGAAATCCGGAGACCGATATAATTGGTAAGCTGTTTTCTGAAAAACACACCGGCCGCAATTTTAGGCCTGTTGATGTTCATATCCGGGTTAAGATCCCCGAAATAATGGCCTACACCAACGGATACACCTATCTCGCCCTGGTGGCTGAAGCTTTCCATTAACTGCGCATCAGCCTTTTGCCGGTTTAAGACAGTACATAATAACGAACAGACAATGATCTTTTTAAGCATAGTTGATCCAGGCGTAAAAGTGTGTGTGAAAATAGCACCTAATTTGATACTATAAAAGTTAATTTCTTTTATCCAGTCCCCAGGTCAGCTTGGTTCTCAGCGTAGAAAGGAAACTGTTTTCATTCAGCCTGACAAGGCTCACACAGAATTTTTCTTTTTTTACGGCAAGCTGTATTGTCCGGCTTACGATCTCTTTCCGGGCATCCATCACACAGATAAACTGGTCGGTACGGCCTTCCACTTCAAAGGAAATGATGCTGGTATCGGGTACTATGATCGATCTCACGTTCAGGTTATGCGGTGCCACCGGGGTAATGACGAAGCTGGCCGATTCCGGGAAAAGGATCGGTCCGTTACAGCTCATATTATAACCTGTAGAACCGGTTGGTGTTGCCACAATGATGCCGTCGGCCCAGTAACTGTTCAGGAATTCTCCGTTCAGGTAAGTGTGGATCTTGATCATGGGAGAAGTATCCCGTTTGTGGATCGCAAATTCATTCAGCGCAAAGGGAGCATCGCCGAAAAGGGAATCGTTCGAGTCGAGATGGATCAATGTCCGCCTGTCTACTACAAAAGTGTGGTTTACCAATGCATCTACCGCGCTGGCGAGCTCGTCTTTACTGATACTTGCCAGGAACCCGAGGCGACCGAAATTGATCCCCAGTATCGGAATATTATAATCCCGCACAAGAGTAATGGAATCGAGCATGGTGCCGTCGCCGCCTAAACTGATCAGGCAGTCGATCTGCTGGTTCAGGTCTGCCGGTTTTTCGAACGGAATGATGCTTGTTACCAGGTGCTCCGGCAGGGCAAACTGCTGGAACAGCGGATTATACAGGTAAATAGTAATATCATGCTTTGCCAGTTCACCCAGCAATACCACTAACGGGTTCTCCTGTTCCGTATCCAGTCCGCGGCTATAGATAGCTACTTTCATTCCTCTTAATTGTTTAGCTGCCTTGTTTTATCCTGCATCAGAAATCATTCCTGCTTTGTAAATATAGGCCATTGCGTCCCAGCTGGTTAAAGCTGTATTCTATTTTAAATACAAAATCATAGATTGATACTACGTCTATACCGATCCCGCCTGTTCGTAACAGCCTGTTATTGAGCGTATTGGATATATCCGGGCGGCTGTTGTAGCCATAACCCAGGTCTCCGTAAACCTTCAGGAAGATCCTGAAAGGGATTTTATCGTGTGTTTTGCTGGGAAAAGGGTTCCGTAACACAAAATACAGCAGTTGTTTATGGACCGCTGTTTTGAATACGCCGCCGGCTACACCATCCACTACATTATACTCCAGGCCACGCATCTGGAAAAAGCCATAGCCGATCATGCGTTCGTTGTAATAATAATGATTGAACGGCAGTTTTACCATCGCCATTCCTTCCAGGTGAAGGAAGCTGTTCCTGGTAATGGGATGCGCATATACCGCACGGGCACTGGCCTGCCAGAGATCGGTCGCTTTGGTCAGTCCGCGTTTATAGAGATTGGTTTCAAGCATAAACCCTTTAGACGGATAGGGTATATAATCGATCTTATAATATTTATACTGGTAAGAGAAATCCACGTATTCGAAAGCGGATTTGCCTTCGGGGAAATACAGCGGGTTGATCTTAAGTACCGTATCCGCCACTTCCTGTTTGTTATACGATACCCTGAAATAATGCCTTTGTTTTACATCCGGGCGATAAGAATAGGTGAAATCAAAACGAAGATTTCGCCTTGCAACATCATTCTGCTTATAAAAAAGCTGTTTGTTATTGCCCGTGCCATAGTTCACTTCTTTCTGTGTGCCATAAATAAAACCCACATTGAACCCGCTTTTCAGCTTGCGGTCGAAGAAAGGCATATCGTAGCGGAGCGTTACCTGCTGTGTATAACCGGTGATCAGCCAGACATCCAGGTTATCGTTTCTCCCGGTTACATTGTTCTGGATGAATTTGATCCCGTAATTCACACGCTCCAGGCTTCGGTGCTGGTCTACCCACCATTGGTTGAAATTGCGGTCTACCAGCTTGAAATAAGGTAAAGGAAAAAAATACCAGCGTTCTTTCAGATCGATCTTTATGTCGGCTATGTTGCCGTACAGATCAGAAATATAAACATTCACATCCACAAACAGCAGTGTATTCATGATCTGCTGTCTGGCAAGCTCCAGTTGTTTGCCCAATTGTTCCGTACCAAGCGTATCGCCTTCGCGGAAAGGAACTTCGCGCATAACGATAAAATCCCGGGTACGCTTGTTTCCCGACATGCTGATCTTCCTGATCACGATCTGTTTTGCGGGTACGGCGATACTGTCTGCTTCTGCCGCTTTTGTTTCCTGCGCTGCAGCATCGAGGCCTGATAAGAGAAGGAATGTGAAGAGGAAAATAACCCTGTGCGTGTATTTGCTGTATTTCTTTTTTTCCTCGGTCATAATAAATGCTGCGTCACCTGAACATGTAGACGTATTATATATTCAGGTATGCAATAAGATGGTTGTAGTTTTCTTTCAGTTCGTTGGCGTATTGCTCTTCGCCGAAATAATAGCGTACAACATATTCGTACCGCTGGAAAGTTGCTACGATATCGGATATTTCTATCCGGTTGATCTTTATGGTTATAATAACCATGCCCGTTTCTGGCTCGGTATATGTATTCAATTGCGTGATATAGGCATCGTTGGTTTCCACCAGCCTGCTGATCTCACCAAAGGAAAAATTTCTTTTATCCGTTTCCAGCACAATCACACCGCCCTTGTCGTTATTGCCTACAAAAGCCGAAAGATGACGGAGCAGATCATGTTCTGAGATCACACCTGCCAGTCCGCCCTGCTCGTTCAGCACCGGCACCAACGATAACTGGTACTCCGAAGCGATCTTAAGCGCCACCAGGAAGTGCTCTTCGGCCCTCACTGCTGCTTTCAGCAATGATTGCTGTATGGCTGCTATGGGTCCTTGTTCGTCGGCATCCAGCAACTCTCCCTTCTCTATCAGCCCGGCATATTTATCTTCTGCCAGCACCGGCAAATGCATTACGTCGTAGTCCTCCATCAACTGCAGGGCAAGCGAAACCTTGTCGAACAGGCCGACAGACGGAAAACCCGTATTTGCCAATTGTGATGCCAGCATGTGCTGTTTCTTTTCAGTTACGTTAAAAACTAGGCAACAGATTCTGCAGGCTGCTTCATTTTGTTAAGGAAGCCATCCAGGATCTTGTTGAATTCGTCAGGAACCTCCATCATGGGAGCGTGACCGCATTTGTCTACGAAATGCAGTTCACTGTTCGGTATAAGCCGGTTAAATTCACGGCCGACAAACGGCGGGGTGATGGTATCGTTATTTCCCCAGATCAGCAGTGTTGGCTGTTTGATCTGGCTCAGTTCTTCACCCAGGTTATTACGGATGGCACTTTTGGCTAAGGCAATGATCTTGATCACTTTGATCCTGTTGCTGGTAATTTCGAATACTTCGTCTACCAGTTCTTTGGTGGCTTTTGCCGGATCGTAGAAAGTGACTTCGGTCTTTTTCTTGATATACTCATAATCACCTCTCTTCGGGTAGCTGTCGCCCATACCGTTCTCAAAAAGTCCGGAACTGCCTGTCAGGATCAGTGATTTGATCTTTTCAGGATGTTTGAGGATATGCACCAGCGCCACATGGCCGCCCAGCGAGTTTCCCAGCAGATGTATGTTCTTATACCCCCTGGTCTCAATGAACTTCTGGACATATTTTTCCAGTCCGCCCACCGAAGTGTGAAAAATATCAAGGTCGAACAGTGGCAGCATCGGCACTACCACTTTATAATTTTTCTTAAAGTGTTCGATCAGGTCCATGAAATTACTCAGCGCGCCAAATAACCCGTGCAGCAATACCAGAGGCTCTCCTTCTCCTTCTTCGATGAATCTGAACTTATCTTGTTGTTTTATCTCGTAATTCATGTAATCTGTTTCTTATGCAGCAGCATTGGTTGGATACAAATAAAAGGAAATCCGTTCAATAAATAACCAATTGCAAAAAAGCATCATGGATACATAATGATGCATGCTAAAATACTGATTTTACGGCATAAAAATTCCGTTTATACCCGGCCGTTTACTTTACATGGTCCGCTACGCGTTCAAAGAATTGGGTCAGCTGCTCAAACAACCCTTTGAATGCGGGTATTACCACGCCGAATGCATCGATGGCTTTGGGCCCCCATGGTTGTACAAAAGGATAACATGTAGACCCTGCGATTGTTTCCTGCCCCACCAGATGCGTGTTTACCGCAAAAAAAAGTACCACGCTGAATACCGTGGTATATAAGCAAGCATACAGCAGTATCCCGAATAAACTGTCTGCCCAGCCGAGCATAGCCAGCTGCAGTCCTGCCTTTACCAGCCTGGCACCAAGCCTTACCAGCAGGATCACTACCAGCATTACCAGCGCAAACGACAGGAACGGCAGCCATGCATTACCCGTTGCACCCAGTTTCCCGGCTACCACTGCAGATAATTTCATGGCCGCCGCCAGTCCTATAACAATGCCCACCAGCGAAAATGCTGCCACTACCAGCCCGTTCCGGTAACCTTTTATTACCGCCAGGGCCATCAGTACAATAAAAATCGCATCGATCAGCATGAATATCCTGCGCTTATTTGCTTAAAAGTTCTTTTACTGCGGCTGAAATAGCTTTTCCATCTGTTTTGCCTGCCAGTTGTTTGGTTGCTACGCCCATTACTTTCCCCATATCCTGCGGACCGGCAGCACCTACCGTACTGATGATAGCGGCAATGGCTTCCTTCAAGGCTTCTTCACTCAATTGTTCGGGAAGGAACTTTTCTATTACACTGATCTCTTCCATTTCTTTCTGCGCCAGGTCGGGGCGGTTCTGCTGCTGGTAGATCTCCAGTGAGTCGCGGCGCTGTTTTACCAGTTTCTGCAACAGTTTCACTTCATTTTCTTCCGGCAGCTGTCCGTTGGCACCCGGTTCGGTCTTGGCTTTGATGATCTCGGCCTTGATCGCGCGCAGCCCACGCAGCAATGCTTCTTCCTTGTTTTTCATGGCATCTTTCATGCCTGCCATTACTTTTTCTTCTAAACTCATGCTGTGTTTATTTATTTTCTTTCAATTGGATATCACGGAATTTCTGGTAAAATGATTTGGCAAAATTCCTGAGATCATCCACCAGTTCTGTCTGACCGGTTGATCTGCCATAGGAATCTGCCATGCCCATAAAGGTCTGGTAATAGAAATCGGCCATTTCATCCACCATCATTTCTTTTGTCCACAGATCGATCCTTAATGCAGATTTGTCTGCCGCATCCCAAAAAGACACCATCATGGCTTTTGCAGGCTGCATGGCATCTGCAGTACTGTTGGAGGCCGACCAGCTGATGGCCTGTGGTACCTTGGTTTCATCCAATTCTACGTTGATCGATATTGTTGAGTTGTTCATATTTGTTTTTTAATATTCCGGCTATAAAAGGCAAAAATAAGATGAAACGGGCAGGACGCCTATTTTTGACCGGAGACAACCCGTGTAAGGATTACCGCAAGCTGATCCGCTGCCGACTGCCAGGTATGCGTTTCAGCCAGTTCTTTACCGGCCCTTACAAAGCGGCTTCGCAGTACTTCATCCTTGTACAGGGCCAGCATATGTTTACCGATGATTTCCGCGTTCGCGGGATCGGCATATAACACGGCTTCGGCGCCGATCTCCCTTGCCGATGCATGATCCCTGCCAATCACCGGCACTTCACTCATCATGGCGTTCAGCATGTTGATGCCATTGGTGTCGGGCAACCCTGCATCAACAAAAGCATAGGCTCCCGCCATCACAGCGCTCAGCTCTTCTCCGGAAAGCTGGCTGAGGAGCACTACGTCTTCACGGTATTTGTAGCTTTTCAGTTTTTCGGGAAGATCGTGAGGTGCCTGGTGCAGGTCCCCGGCGATGAGCAGTTTCATACTGCTGTGCTGCCATTTCTTAAAAAAGGAAAAGCCTTTGAGGATATTCAGCAGGTTATTCTGCGGTAAGGATCCGCCGGGACAGAAAAAATATTCCATGCCGGATGCATATTGTTCTTTTATGGTTTCTTTTTCCTGCCAGTTCAATACCACACAGCCCGGCGACGGCGCGGCGTGGATCACAGAGAATCCGGCATCTGCTATTTTATATTGCTGTACAAGCTGGTCTTTGATACTTTCTGCAGGCACGATGATCGTTGCCGCTTTACGCATGAACAGCGGCAGGAACCAGCGCCGGTAGCTTTTCTTCAGCCAGGAGAGCGGTACTGTTTGCTGCCCGTCTGCAAATAGCACCTGCGGTATCCGGCTTTTAAGGCTGCAGTTTCCGTCTGCCTGGATCCATACATCCGGCCGGAAGGCTTTCAGCGCAAGCGGTATTTTTACATCGTACCAGTATTTTAGTGCAAGCGGATGTTCCTTTCTGAGCGGAACAACAAGGCTGGTCACGTTCGGCGCCTGTATGGGCATAACATGTTCGGGGTGCCGGAAAATAAAAACAAATTCATGTTCCGGGTGCTGCAGTACCAGCCCGGCAAAAAGCTGCCTGGCATATTCAGCATTTTCATTCAGGAATGATGATCCTGGTATTGCACTGTTAACGGCTATCCGCATCCGCAAATGTACCGCCAATAAGCCAAGTTGCCTTAATTATCCCATTTGGCGGCCCATTTGTCCATTTTCTTTTCCAGGATATTCAGCGGCATATTGCCATCTTTCAGGATTGCATCGTGGAAAGCAGAGAGTTTGAATTTCTCGCCGCCCATTTTCTCGTACCGGCTCCTCAGCTCACGGATCTTCAGTGCACCGATCTTATAACCAAGTGCCTGCGCCGGGATGCTCATATATCTTTCTATTTCTGCAGTTGCACCTTCTTCACTGATCTGTTCGTTTGCCATCATGTAAGCGATCGCTTCTTCACGGGTCATGCCTTTTGTGTGCATGGCCACATCCACCACAAGCCTGATGGCACGGTGCATTTCATCGCCAAGGGCGCCCATATACTGGTACGGATCTTTGTACAGTCCCAGCTCACTTCCGAGGCTTTCGCAATACAGTGCCCAGCCTTCCGCATAAGCATTATTACCGCCGAAACGCCTGAATCTGGGCAGCTGTTTATTTTCCTGTTGCAGGCTGATCTGGTAATGATGTCCCGGGATCGCTTCGTGCAGGAAAAGACTTTGCATACCGCTGGTGGTATTGAACTGTGTGGGATCGAGGATCGGAATATAGAAAATACCCGGACGTGTTCCGTCTGCGCCGCCCTGGTTGTACTCTGCACTTGCACTTGCCGCCCGGAATGCTTCCGTTTGCCTGATCTCGAACGGTGTTTTCGGTTTCAGCCCGAAGAGTTTTTTCAGGTAGGGGTTCATGGTCTGGTGGATGCTGTCGAACGCCGCCAGTATTTCACCGGCTGTTTTATATGGCGTAAAGCGATGGTCCGTTTTCATGTAATTGAAAAAAGCAGCGAGATCTCCCGTAAAACCGGTCTCTGTTTTTACACGTTCCATTTCTTCTTTGATACGCTGTACTTCCGAAAGTCCAGTATTGTAGATCTCTTCAGAGGTTTTATCTGTGGTTGTCTGCTGACGTATCAGGAAACGGTAGAATTTTTTACCGTCCGGGATTTCGCTGATGCCGGTAGTAGTTCTTGCTGCGGGCAGGTATTCTGTTTGCAGAAAGTCTGCCAGGCGTCTGTAGGCCGGTGCCAGTTGTTCCTGTATCAGTTTTGTATAGGCTGTGGTCAGCGATGCTTTATCTGCCGCGCTGAACGATGCCGGCAGGTTGGTTACGGGTCCGTAAAACACACTTGCCGTAACGGTTGTATCCATTGCACGCATCTGGGGGATCATTTTTTCTACCAGTTTCTTCGGCAGCACCGTTCCTTCTTTCATACCCTTTCTGAAGTACACGATCGCGCTGTCTGCATAGGCCGGAAAAACGGATGCCCGCTGCAGCCAGTCGTTATAATCCTTTACTGTTTTAAAGGGCTGTATCACTGTACCGCTGCCCAGTTGTGCAAACAGGAGGTGCATGCTCTGGAACTGGTTCAGGGGCATATAATTATCATGGTAGCTTAGTCCTTCGATATTGATCTGCATTTCTCTTTTGAAGATATCGTAGCTCAGCTGGTCGTTTGCATTGAGATAATCCCGGTTGAAACGGGTGAGATAAGTGAGATTGGTGCTGTAAAACTCTTTCAGCTTCTTCCGGTAACTGTCTGTGAAATCGATGTACAGCAGGTTATTGTACCGCTCGTCTCCGTTCAGGGTTGCTTCAACGGGAAAAAGCTGCAGGCGGTCTTCGTAATAGGTATCGAATAAAGCCGCCAGTTCGCTATTGGCCGCTCCTGTAGGGTTGGTATTGCTCAGGTTGCAGGCTGCCGTTAATAAAACCACTGCGGCCGTTCCTAACTTTTTCATCATGCTGTTCATAGGGAGGTGTTGATAGGTAAACAGTTTTTTGAATATTATTTTGATGACTGGCTTTTGTAACTGTAAAAGCCTTTCCCGCTTTTCCGTCCGAGTTCGTTTGCATCCACTTTGCTTTTCTGCAATACCGATGGCGTTAGCCGTTCCGGCTTTCCGAGTGCTTCCCATACGATATTACTCACACTGTAGTTGATGTCCATCCCGATCAGGTCCATCAGTCTGAATGGACCCATTTTAAAGCCGGAAGCTTCCATCACCGCATCTACATTTTCAATCGTTGCAATACCCTGTTCTACCATCCGCATGGCTTCCAGGTAATAATGTCTTGCCACACGGTTTACAATAAAGCCGGGGGCATCTTTACAGATCACGGGGGTTTTGCCCATGCGTTTTGCAATAGCGGCTACCAGCTCCGTTACTTCATCTGTGGTTTGCTCGCTGCGGATCACTTCCACCAGTTTCATCAGGGGCGCAGGGTTGAAAAAGTGCATGCCTGCGAGTTGTTCCGGGTACTGTAAACCTGCAGCAATCACGTGCACGGGAATAGAAGATGTATTGGTAGCAAAAACCACTGTTGGTTTATTATACCCGGCAAGCTCTGTAAACAGCGCGATCTTGGCTTCGGGCTTTTCAATAATGGCTTCGATGATGAGGTCGGCTACACAATCTTTGCGCTGCGCCGTAAAACTGAGCCGCTCCAGTACCTGCATTTTTTCTGCTTCGGATAACCGGCCTTTTTGTACAGAGAGGCTGAGATTTGCGGTAATCGTATTCCTGCTTTTTTCAAGCATCTGTTCATTCACGTCGAACTGGATGGTGGTAAAGCCGGCCTGTGCCGCAACCTGGGCAATGCCGCTGCCCATGGTTCCTGCACCGCACACGCAAATTGTATTTACAGCAATCATAATGCAGTGGTTGGTATAACTGCAAGATACTTACATCTTTTCCACTTACCGCATCATTAACAGGATGTACTTTACAGGAAGCCGTACTTTTACGGCATGCGAAAGAGTGCACAGCAACTGGACCTGTTCGGTTTTTCCGAAGAACCGCCCGTTACCAAAACGGAGCCGGAAGCTGTGCCATTGCCCGAACAGCCAGCCAAACCTGCAGATCCGGTAGTATTTGCAGATGCAAGGATCGTGGTGAAGATTAAATCCAAACCCGCACTACCTACGCCTCCTGCAAAGCTTTCTCCCTTCGCTGAAACTACAGCAGACAAGCCTGTGATGCCCTCTTTAGTTCCGGAGCCAACTGTGGCTACTACAGAGCCAGCTGCCGCTGAGGAAAAAGAACAACTGGTGATATCGCAAACCGGAACGGTTGCTGCTGTTTTGAAGACTCCAGGCAAGCGGGGGCGTAAATCTTTCCGTGAAATCGATAACGAGGCAGGGCTGGTGGACATTCCTTCGGATGAAGTGCTGGAGCAGAAATTATATTATTCAATCAGCGAAGTTGCAGGCTGGTTCCATGTGAACACGTCTTTGCTCCGCTACTGGGAAAATGAGTTTGATATTCTCAAGCCACGCAAGACCAGGAAGGGCGACCGGCTTTTCAGGGTTGAAGATATCCGCAATCTGCAGCTGATCCACTATCTTCTCCGTCAGCGTAAATTTTCGATTGAAGGTGCGCGCAATTACCTGCGCCAGAACCGCCAACAGGCCGATATACAATCGCAGCTGGTGCAATCCCTCACAAAATTCAGGTCTTTTTTATTGGAATTACGGGCTAACTTAGATTAGCATATACGCTTTGACTATGACGATAAAAACCCTTACAGGATACTTTATTTTATTCCTGGTGCTGGCTTCATGTGCAGCATCCAAACGAACAACAGGCATGAATTACGAAGTTGTAAGCGACAGTGAAACAAAAGTATTAAGGGGTATTATCAGCAGGCAGGTTATTGAAAATGATACTGCATTTGCCTGGTTCAAAAACAATATGCAGTTGGGCATGGTTGATGAAGAAGCCGCTGCCATATTTAAAGAGAAAGCCAGCAGCGGTATTTCGCTGATGATCTTCGGCGGTACCTGGTGCCATGATTCACAGAACCTGCTGCCTAAATTTTACCGCATGATCGACAAAAGCGGTTTTCCTGAAAAGAATATTACGCTTGTTGTGGTTGACAGGAACAAAACTGCGCCGGATAATCTTCATGTGAAATACAATATTACCAACGTACCCACTTTCATCGTACTCAAAAACGGGAAAGAAACCGGGCGCGTGGTTGAATATGGTAAGACCGGCAATATTGAAAAAGAGCTGGCCGATATTGTTCAGGGATCCTAAGCCTGTTTCGGCGGTGGCGGCTGTGAAAGCGTAATACTGGTACTTCCGGCTGCCGGCTCTATGTGATTTACTTCCAGCGTTTCAATGATATCCAGGTTTACCTGCTCACGCAAGTTGTTGAATGCTTCCACGGTCTGGTCCATGGAAGTAAAATAATCTACTGCCATGATATGTGCCGTGCGTCCTGTATCCATCAGGAATACTGCTTTTGCTTCGATCTCCGGTTTTTCCAGGCACTTTTTAATAGCAGGTATCACTGTTTTCAGTTGTTGTGCTGTTGCCCCCAGGGAAAGCTCCAGCCTTAATTCCACTTTCCGCTGGGTTCGCAGGCTGATATTATCTACAATGGTATCTACCATCTGCTTGTTAGGCACCGAGATATAAGTTTTATCTGCCGTACGGATCCTTGTACTGCGCAGGCCGATCTTTTCAATATTTCCCGTGAACCCGTTCACCCGCACCAGGTCGCCGGTTGTAAATGGTTTATCAAAGAAAATAATAAACGATGCGATCAGGTTTTCCATGCTTTCCTTGGTAGCCAGCGCAATCGCTGCACCCACCAGGCTAAGTCCTGTGAGCAGGCTGCTGACATCCTGCCTGAACACCGTTTTCAGGATCAGCATTATGCCGATGATGATCAGGATAACCTTGAAGAAATCTTTAAAGAATACGATCAGCTGGTTATCGCGCATATCTGTGGTGCGGTTCACTTTTTCTTCCAGCACCAATGCAATGAAGTCGATGATCCGGAGGCATAGCCAGATAAATACTATGATAATGGTTCCGGCTGCCAGTGCATCTGCCAGCTCTTTGGATGTGATCTTATAAACACGGAATTCCAGCTGATGCGGGAACGTAAGCTTATCGAGACTGATGAATGCGATGAGTAACACCAGGAATGTATCCAGCGGCGCTACCACCAGGTTCAGAAAGGATTCCCTGCCGATGTTGCGGCTCGCTTTTGCAATCGCCAGGTTATAAATCAGCCGTGCAAGATATTTGGATATGATACGTTTGAAAAAAAGTGCAACAAGAATGGTCGCACCCACCATCAGGTAAAGTTCAAGGGTATTATCGAGGAATTGCTGCTGCAGTATCTTATCCATACCGCAATTTACGAATAACCCTTATTTCTCCCATTTATGCAGCTGCATATCACTGCCATCGAATGTGGCATAAGTGAAGTTGCGGATCCAGTCGCCCAGGTTGATATACCTGCTGGTATCGCTTAGCCTGTAATCAATCGGGTAGTGCCGGTGACCGAAAACAAAATAATCATAATGCTTTGTTTCAAGCACTTCTCTGGAATAAACGATCAGCCATTCATTTTCCGCACCCAGGAAATGAGCATCCGCGTTACCTGTTTTTTCCCTGCTCTTCCTGCTGAAATAATTGGCCAGACCGATGCCCCAGGTTGGATGCAGCTGACCGAACAACCATTGACAAAGCGGATTACGGAAAATCTTTTTCAGGAATTTATAACCATGATCGCCGGGACCCAGGCCGTCGCCATGGCCGATAAGGAACTGTTTCCCGTTCCACTGAAACTCTTTGGGTTCGTAATAGACTGGAATATTCATTTCTTCTTCGAAATAACCACGCATCCACATATCGTGGTTGCCGATGAATACATGTATACGGATACCGCTGTCTGAAAGATCGGCCAGTTTGCCCAGTAAACGCACATAGCCTTTAGGCACTACTTTGCGGTATTCATACCAGAAATCGAAAATATCACCCACGATGAAGATCTCTTCTGCATCGTGACGGATGCTCTCCAGGAAAGCCACTACTTTTTTCTCCCGAACCAGGCTGCTGGCTGCGTCCGGCGCGCCGAGATGGAAGTCTGAAAGAAAATATATTTTTTTACCTGCGGTCACCTCTTATTACTTTAATGATTATCGTTCAACCAGGAAGCAGAATACTTCTTTAGGTCCGTGAACGCCTACAACCAGTGTTTTTTCTATATCCGCCGTACGGCTCGGTCCGCTTGCCAGCGTGATCATGGATGGAAGTTTTGTTCCATCACCGAATCCCGCAAAACCATCCGCTATATCGTATACCAGCTGGTCTGTATATGCGATACAGATATGTACGGGTGCGTACACGCTTACCGTGCGGCCGCTGGGCTGGCGGCTGCTCATCATAATACTGCCTGTTCTGGCAACCAGGTATTCGCAGCCGGTAATGGCTGCATCACAGGTACTCAGGTCGGTAGCGCCGGTAGCATAACCTGCTGTTGCTAGTTGTTCTTTTAACCCTGTTTCACGGCAGTAGAGGGATTGCCAGTTTCTGGTTCGGGTCAGCTCCTGCAATTGTGCAGCAAGTTCCGCTTCATTAGCACAGAAGGAAAAGCGGCCCTGCAGCTTTACAAAGTTTTCAGCGAACTCCAGTTCAAGTTCCTGGCGGCCGGGCTGGTATACGCTGGTTTTATCCGTATTACCGGGAAAGGGAACAGGCACTGGTTTACCCAATGCCTGTTTTATTTTCTTCAAGATGTTCTCTCTTGCTGAATTTGCCATAATTAATCCACAACAGTTGTTTCAGGTGGAGCAATAGTGCCTCCGCCCAGTCCATGCTCTTCATTTTCCGGTGCAGCATTCGGATCTACTTCCAGGATCTTTTTCTCCTCGAAAGGTCTTTTGCCGATCAGTTGTTCCACATCGCTCTTATGCAATACTTCCTTATCCAGCAGCTCTTTCGCCAGTATTTCCACTTCATTGCGCTTCTCCGTCAGGAGCTGCAATGTACGCTGGTAAGCATTGTCGATAATGCCGCGTACTTCTTCGTCTATGATCTTGCCGGTCTCTTCGCTGAACGGTTTGGTGAATGTGTTTTCCTGCGACGGATCGTAGAAACTCACATTACCGATTTTATTGTTCATACCATAAGCCGTAACCATGCTGTAAGCGATCTTGGTGATCTGCTGCAGGTCATTGGAGGCTCCGGTAGATATTTTACCGAAGAAGATCTCTTCTGCCGCACGGCCACCCAGTGTCATACAGATCTGGTCCATCAGCTGGTCTGTATTGTACAGGTATTGTTCTGTTGGCGTGTATTGTGCATAACCCAATGCCGCGGTTCCGCGTGGTACGATGGTCACTTTCAGCAGCGGGTATGCGTGTTCCAGGAACCAGCCACAGATTGCGTGACCTGCTTCGTGATACGCGATCACTGCTTTTTCATGCGGTGCGATGATCTTGTTCTTCTTCTCCAGTCCTCCGATCACACGGTCTATCGCATCCTGGAAATCGCTCATATCTACTGCGTCTTTTCCTTTACGTGCTGCGATCAGCGCTGCCTCATTACATACATTGGCGATATCCGCACCCGCAAAACCCGGTGTTTGTTCGGCCAGTTTGAAGAGATCCAGCGATTCTGATATTTTGATCGGGGCAAGGTGTACCTTGAAGATCGCCTGGCGACCTTTTACATCCGGCCTGTCTATCGAGATCTGGCGGTCGAAACGTCCGGGTCTGAGCAGGGCGCTGTCGAGTACATCCGGCCTGTTCGTTGCAGCGAGGATGATGATTCCTGTATCGCCGCCGAAACCGTCCATTTCCACGAGGAGCTGGTTCAGGGTATTTTCCCTTTCATCGTTGCTCATGATCGCATTTCTGCCGCGGGCACGGCCGATCGCGTCGATCTCGTCGATGAAAATGATACAAGGCGCTTTTTCACGGGCCTGCTTGAACAGGTCACGCACACGGCTTGCACCCACACCCACGAACATTTCCACGAAATCACTTCCGCTCAGGCTGAAGAAAGGCACCTGCGCTTCTCCGGCCATCGCTTTTGCCAGCAGGGTCTTACCGGTTCCCGGAGGACCTACCAGCAACGCTCCCTTTGGAATTTTACCACCGAGCGCTGTATATTTTTTAGGATTTTTCAGGAAATCCACGATTTCCATCACTTCCACTTTCGCTTCATCCAGTCCGGCTACATCTGTAAACGTGATGTTCACTTTTGTGCCCTTTTCAAACAGGGTTGCTTTTGATTTACCGATATTGAAGATGCCGCCCGGACCACCACCACCGGCGGGTCCGCCCATTTTACGCATCAGCAGTACCCATGCTACCACAATGATCAGGATAGAAAGTACGCCGTTGAAGATCGGACCAATCCAGTCCGGATCGTTTTCTATGAAAGAATCCACTTCCTTCATATTATTCGCTACATACACATCTTTCAGCGATTCATTGAAGCTCTTCCAGTCGGTTACCTGGAATTCAAACAAAGGAGAGTTCTTTGCTTTTTCTTTTGAGATCTGCTGTTTAAACTGTTTTACATAAAACTCCTTGTATAAACTGTCTGGTTTGATGTATACACGTACAACTTCCTTGTTTTTTACGAGCACCATCTTCTGCACATCGCCTTTTGCCAGCATGTTTGTTCTGAATTCCTGTTCGCTGGTGCGTGCAACGTCCGGCGGCAGTTTCATGAACTGAGTTGCCAGCAGAATCACTGCAATGATGGCATAGATCCAGTAAAGATTGAACCGTGGGCCTTTTCGCTGGCCGTCTCCCTTATCCATATTTGACTTTAAATTCTTGTTTTCCTGTGACATATCTGGGGTTCCTCTTGATAAATATAATGTTTCTTAATGGCAAACGATTGTCGGGCCGTTTTATTTTAGACTACAGGTCGTGCATCATCGCCGATGCATCGCTCCACATTTCCTCCAGGCGGTAAAATTTACGCGCTTCGGGGTGCATCACATGCACTACAATGTTCACATAATCGATCAACACCCATTGCAATGCCTGTTTGCCTTCGTGTTTATAAGGCGTTTCGCCGCAGGTGATTTTCACCTGATCTTCCACATAATCACTGATTGCTTTTACCTGTGTGGTGCTGGGTGCATCGCATACAATAAAAAAATCGGCAGAGGCTTCCGGTATCTTTTTCAGATCGAGACTCAGGATATTTTCTCCTTTTTTATCTTGTATAGCTTTAATAATAGCTTTGAAGATCTTCGAATTACGCGATAATTTGGTCGAAGCAGTTTTTTCGCGGGTTTTTAAAACAGAAAGCGGTTCCAATAATCTATCAGGTTTAATGATTTAATGATATCTGCACAGCACATCCCAGCCACCCGGTATCAATATATTTTTTATTGTTCGCTGCTGAAAGACTTTCTCTGCTGAATTAACTTCGTCAAAAATACTAATTCTTTGTCACGAACAGCAGTCAAAAGTCCCGTAGGAGAACCGTTTGTGGAATTGCCTGAAGTGGATAGTACCAACATTTATGCCATGGAGCAGCTGCAGGCAGGTAAATCTGCTCACGGAACTGCCTATTTTGCTCATTACCAGTATGCAGGCAAAGGGCAAAGGGGCAAAACCTGGCATGTGGAACCCGGTGAAAATATTACCATGACCGTGGTGCTGGACACGTCATTTCTCCTTATTACACAGCAGTTTCTGCTCAGCGCCGCCGTGGCTGTTGCCTGTCATCGCTTTTATGCTAAATATGCGCTCGATGAAACCCGTATCAAATGGCCTAATGATATTTACTGGCGTGACAGAAAGGCAGGCGGCATCCTTATCGAAAACCAGGTTCGCGGCAGTAATTGGCAGCATTCCATTGCCGGAATGGGCATAAATGTGAACCAGGCCGTATTCCCCGCACATCTTGTAAGGGCCGTTTCGCTGAAACAGATCACCGGCAGGAACTTTTCTGCAGCAGAACTTGCAAAAGAACTGTGTACTTATTTACAGGAAACGTATCAATTACTCGAAAACGGCGGAGCAGAAGAAATCCTTGCTTATTATAATGCGCATCTTTTCAGGAAGGGAGAACAGACCAGGTTGAAAAAAGACAATACCATTTTCACCTGTACTGTTTCAGGTGTTGATGCTTCCGGCGCGCTGCTGGTATCGGACAGTGTTCACAGCAGCTTCCGTCATGGAGAAGTGGAGTGGGTCTTTTAACAAAACGCCAACAATTATCAGGCGACAGCATCTATCCTTGCAGCAAGCTTGTGGTCGTTTTCGGTCACTTTGTGTCCGGAATCGTGCGTATTCAGCCAGATCTCAACCGTATTCCAGGTATTGGTCCATTTAGGATGATGGTTCATCTTTTCCGCTTCAAAGGCAACCCGTACCATAAAAGCAAATGCTTCAGAGAAATCTGCAAAAACAAATTTGCGGTAGAGCGCGTTATTTTGTTCTTCCCACATAAGACCGGTTTGAGTTTATGATTGATCAGTGTTCTTAAAACACCATATTGCCTTTGTTCCTGATCTGTTCATTGGTGAGTTCCGCTACCAGCTGCACGCCGCTTATTTTTTTCACCGCCTGTTTGATCCAGTTACATTTTTCGTCGTCTACCAGGTCGCCCTTCATCAGCCATAAAAAGTCCATATGCCTGAATTCGGGTAGCAGGTATTCTCCGTCGAACTGGTTATGATAGAGATAATGCGTGAGAAAACTGTTGGGTTCTTTCGATTCGTATACCGTAAAATAATAACTCCTTTCTTTTTTTCTCAGGTGGATCTCTATACCCGGGTTCAGCCTGAAATTATAACCCATCAGATTATTCAGCTGCAGGCAGAACTGGTAATTCTTCAAAGGCGCCGTTATGCCGAGCAAACGGGTGTCTTCAAAAAAGTCGTCGTTCAATTCCTCTATGTTCAGGCGCAGTTTCATGCTGGTTGATCAGGCTTATAAAGGTCAGAATTCGATATCTATTATTTTCTCTTCCGTTCCTCTTTTTATTTTCAGCTTTGTTTTATCTCCTTTTTTGAATTTCCCGAGCGATTCCATGTAACTCATCACATCCACAAATTTATACTCACCCAGCTGTAAAAGGATATCTCCCGCCTGCAAGCCTGCTTTTTCGCCTGTTTTACCCGGACTTACCCCATCAATACGCATGCCAGTACCAGTGAACCCGTAATCCGGCATTACACCTAATGTTACCTGAAGTTTGGTGCTCCTCCCCATAGCCGGCTCGGCGGTTTTAGCAAATGGCAGTTTGCCTTTTGCATCTGTAATACCGATTATATTATAAACGAGCTGCACGATGTCTTTCTGCGCGGTATAATTGATCCGATCCCAGTCGTCGGTTACTTTATGATAATCCTTATGACTACCGGTGAACAGGAACAGCACCGGAACATTTGCCCTGTAAAAACTCGCATGATCGCTGGGGCCGCTGCCTGTACTGTCGAAGTGGATTGCCAGTGGCGGGTTGGCGGCTTTCAATACTTCGCCCCATACCGGTGAAGTGCCATAGCCGCCTATTGTCAGTTTCCGGGCAGTATCGTAGCGGCCAACCATATCCATATTGATCATATAATTAAGACTGGTTTTCAGTGTAGGATGCTCTACCCAGTATTTGCTGCCCAGCAGTCCAAGCTCTTCGCCTGAAAAATGAATGATGAGGTAATTGTTACTGGCCGGTGCCTTTTTCTTCAGCATCCGCGTCAGTTCTATCAGAGCGGCGGTTCCGCTGGCATTATCGTCGGCACCGTTATGTACCTGGTGAAAAGTATCGATCGCGTTTTTGTCTTCCCCGAATCCCAGGTGATCATAATGCGCGCCCAGTACTACGGTTGTTGCTGCATGGTTATCGATATAGCCTACGATATTGTGTGCAATCCTTTTCTTTTCTGCAAACCCTGTATTTATTTCAACCGCTACGGTAGCCGCATGATCGGCACAATACTTTTTGGCTGCGGCCGCAGTCAGGTAGAGAACAGGAATTTTTACCGCTTCCGACCGGTCGTTTTTATTGAAGCGGATATTATCTGTCAGTGCCGAACTGTTATACAGGATCAATGCTGTTGCGCCTTTGGTAATGGCTTTATCGGCCATTTTGCGGATCGCGTCTTCAATATCGAAATGCGGGTTATTCTTGTTTTCTTCCAGCAGGTCTTTCAGGTCTTTGAACCAGGGTTGCCCGTATTCATTCAATGCGGGAGCTGCAGAACCGGAGGCACTGCCTGTGCGGCTGAAGGCCAGCGGAAAATATTCTTCCGTGAGTGCGAGTGAATGATCCCCGATCTTCAGGAATGAGCCCTGGGTTACATATTTTCCTTCATCTATCTCAAATGATTGTATGTAACCATCCGTTCCTTTGGGTTCGAGGCCCATCTGTTTGTACTGGTCTGTGATATAGTCCATCGCCAGTTTTTCCCCGTTGGTGCCGCTGCGTCGTCCTTCCAGTTTATCATCTGAGAGATAGCGTACATGCCCGGTGAGTGCGGTTACCAGTTCGGCAGCAGCTTTTTCTTCCACCAGGCGTTTTTTTCTTTTACTCTGGGAATAAGATAACAGGGGGAGCAGTAAAATGATCAGCAGCGCTTTTTTCATTGCAGGTTTTTTGCAAGGCAAAAGTACATCAGACCGGCAGGCGATCAGCCGTTCCTTGATAAATATTATCCTGTTCCAGGCCACTGAACGCGGGTGTTGATAACCATTTGCGCGATTACAGCAACAGGTTTACTTTTGTATGGGCGGTAAGGATGACGGGGATTCTCTTCCCGATATCGTAAATACCTGCTTCCTTTTGCAGCTACTTTTGCGCAACTTCATGGTAACATTGGCAGGAAAAAAATTACATATCGCACTGGTTGGCAACCCTAACAGCGGGAAAACCTCATTATTCAACACCCTTACAGGGTTAAATCAGAAAGTGGGCAATTTCCCGGGCGTTACGGTTGATAAGAAAACCGGTTCCATTTCACTCGATCATACGCAAAAGGCAGAACTGATCGATCTTCCGGGCACTTATAGTCTTTACCCGCGCAGGGCAGATGAATGGGTGGCTTATAAAGTGCTGATGAATGCGGATGAAGATGTGAAAGCCGATGTGGTGCTGCTGGTGGCTGATGCCAGCAACCTGAAGCGGAACCTGCTTTTCTGCAGCCAGATCATCGATCTGAAGATCCCGGTTGTGATGGCACTGACCATGAACGATATCGCGGCCAGGAAAGATATCCGCATCGATATCCAGGGCCTGGAAGCAGAACTCGGCATACCGGTAGTTGCCGTAAACCCCCGTAAAAACAAAGGTATTGCCGAGCTTAAGAAAGTGTTGCTGCAGGTTTCCAGGCAGCAGGGCACCGTACATACCCGGGAATTCATCGATACACGAAAACTGGCGCCTGAATCGGTTGAGCAGGTACAGCGGATACTGCCCCAGCTCAGCGATTATGCCACCATCCACCACCTCATCAACCACGAGCAATTCCCGCTGGAACAGCAGGTGCAGGATGCCATTGAACAGGCAGAGACCGAAACCAGGTTCAACCCTACCAAAACGCAGGCAGAAGAGATCATGCAGCGGTACCACCGTATCCGCCAGATCATGCAGCAGAATGTGCTGGAACCCGGACCGCTTGAGAAAAAGCTGTTCACTGAAAAACTCGATGCCGTACTGCTGCACAGGGTCTGGGGTTATGTGATCCTGCTCGCGGTATTGTTCCTTCTTTTCCAGAGTATTTTCTGGCTGGCATCTTACCCGATGGATGGTATAGAATGGACATTCTCGCAAGTGACCGGCTGGCTCAATAATACATTGCCCGCTGCCTGGTGGAGCGATCTGCTGGTGAACGGATTTGTGGCCGGCCTTGGCGGGATCGTCATCTTCATTCCGCAGATCATGATCCTTTTCGGACTCATCACCCTGCTGGAAGACACCGGTTATATGGCCCGTATCAGTTTTCTCAGCGATAAACTGATGCGAAAAGTAGGACTCAACGGTAAAAGCGTAATGCCCATGATCAGCGGTTTCGCCTGCGCCGTACCCGCCATCATGAGCGCGAGGAGCATCGAGAATAAGAAAGAACGCCTGCTCACCATACTTGTTACACCGCTGATGAGCTGCAGTGCAAGGCTACCCGTTTATACCATTCTTATTTCACTGGTGATCGATGATAAATATTATTTCGGTTTTCTCAGCCTGCAGGGGCTTGTGATGATGGGACTTTATTTCCTCGGCACAGCTATGGCGCTGATTGTAAGCTATGTAATGAAATGGTTCATCAACATCAAAGAAAAAAGTTTCTTCATTCTTGAACTGCCCACTTACCGCGCACCACGCTGGAAAAATGCGGGCATCACCATGATCGAGAAAGCGAAGATCTTTGTAACCGATGCCGGCCGCGTGATCATCGTGATCAGTCTCCTGCTCTGGTTCCTCAGCACCTACGGACCAAAAGACCGCATGGAGCAGGTGGAAAATAAATATGCTGCGCTGATCGCGAAAGAGCCACAGCATGAAGATTCGCTGCAGAAACAATTATCGTCTGAAAAACTCCAGCATTCTTATGCAGGCATTCTCGGCCAGGCCATTGAACCCGCTATCCAGCCGCTGGGTTACGACTGGAAAATAGGCATCGCCCTGATTACCTCATTTGCTGCACGCGAGGTTTTTGTTGGCACCATGGCAACACTTTACAGCGTAGAAGAATCGGACGACAACAGTTCCCTGCGCCAAAAAATGGAAACCGCACGCCACAAAGACGGAACCAAAGTTTATTCACTTGCCGCTGCGCTTTCGCTCATGGTATTCTATATGCTGGCCATGCAGTGTATGAGCACACTGGCCATTGTAAAACGGGAGACCAAAAGCTGGAAATGGCCTGCATTCCAGTTCGTTTACATGACTTTACTGGCTTATGGGATGAGCTGGATTACTTACCATATATTCAGCTAGTATTAAAAGTTTTGTGAAGGTAGGATGCACCTGATCCCTCTGTTGGTTTAATCTATTGGGAATTTTTCATCCTCGTACTTCTCAATCAACAAGCTTAATTTTTCCAGTTCATCTCCTTTTGCCGTTCCTTTTTTCGCATCAAACAAATTCTCAAGGCGTATCATCGCCTGATCATAATCTTCCTTTGTCCTTATGGGCTTGATGTTCATATTAAATTGATTTGCGTTTATCATGTGCGGTATGTGTTCCGCTAAAACCGGAACTAAATCATTTTGTTGTCGAAGTTAGTGTGTGTGTTTATCAAATAAACGTATTCACTTAATTCTTCGCCTATCGAGCAGCTATTATCGAAATGAAGGAAATAGAATTCTCTCCGCTCCGGTTAACTGATGTTGAGAAAAAGCTATTTCCTTGTGTCGATACATTGCTAGCGCAACGCTTATACCGATGTGGCTGCATATCACTAATAAGATAAGGTCATTCTGGACTGGTGGACGCATAATGAGCAAAAAGTTGAAACAAGTCTTCAGCCAGCCTGCACTTTTCACAATACCATATTATTAGCTTTTTTACTAAAACGAAACGATTATTTGCTTATTTATAATAAAAGGCCTTATTTTGGAATTATAGTTATTGCCTAACGCAACAAATACTTTCGTATGGAACTTAAAAAAATTAAATTGTCTGGGTTTGCGAATATCGAATCCATTGATATAGAACTCGGCAAGCTGAATGCCTTAGTGGCATTAAATAACTACGGAAAATCAAATGTATTAGATGCGATTGAATTTGGTATTGACTTTATAATTCAACCTTTGCCAGTCAAAAGTCGGATGATGGCATACCGACCTGTAATTCCAATTAACAGCCATATTGATAAATTGCCATTTTCTTTCGAAGTGGGCATAAACTCTAATTTCCAAAATGAAGAGCATTCAATTGTTTACGGCTTTTCATTTGAATGGATTAAAAATGATAAAGGGAAAGGACAAAAAATCAAAGAAGAATATTTAAAAGTTAAATCTAATAAGGTTGATTCAAAGTATAAGACAATTTTAAATAGAAATCTTGAGAAAACTCTTTATCTATCTTCTCAAACCGGTAGATGCGATAAAATATTAAAGGTTCAAAAAAATGAACTTGCAATAAATAAGCTTTTAAATTTCGATGACTTGTTTTACTGGGATGTTATTAAAGCTATAAATACATTATCTATTGCACAAGTTGATACTTTACAAAATCCAGATGGAATTTTTGGGAGCATAGTTATTAAAGGAAAAGAAGATGACATAGTTAAGAATGATTACTCTGTTTCCTTAGGCGAGACGTCAAATGCTGGATTCTTTATTTATAGTTTAATGAAACGAAATCCATCAACTTACGAACTATTTAAAGATTCTGTAAAAACTCTCTTACCAAGCATTGAAGACTTTGAACCAATTGAGATTGATTTAAAAAGTAGTGTTACGTTTAAAAATGAGAAACCAAAAATTCCATTAGACTTTCCTGAAAAGCTATATGACATACGAGTTAAGGAAACAAATACTAATCAACAAACTAGTATTGGCAGGCTATCCTCTGGGTCGCAAAAGCTTTTTTACGTATTAGCATTAACAATAGCTGCGGAACATAATAAAACTCCACTTATTACTTTCGAAGAATTAGAAAACTCAATTCATCCTGGCCTATTACAAAAACTTTTGATAATTATTGATGGACTAACGGATAAAACAAAAGTTCTTTTGAGTAGTCACTCCCCATATCTTGTTCAATACCTTGATATTAACAAAATCAAAATTGGATTGCCGAATTCGAAGGGATTGGCGGTATTCAAAGAAATCAAAAAGACAAAGTTCACAAAGGTTATCACTATTGCTGAAGAAGAAGGAATCTCAGTAGGAGATGTGATCTTTGATAAAATGATTGAATCAGCAAGCGGTGAATCTGATCTGCTAAATGAACTTTGTAAATAATGGCTAATAAAAAAGACTGCATAGTATTATTTGTTGAAGGTGAAACCGAAAAAGAATTTTACGATGCTTTAATGAAATTCTATTTTAAAAACTATAGTCCTAAAATTAAGGGCTATAAAGTTTTTAATGTCAGGGGAATATCGCGATTTGAAACAAAAGTAGCTACCAAACTAAAGTATGATGTTGTGCCCAACCACGATGTCTCAAATATCAAAGTTGTATGTTGTTATGACTCGGATGCTTTCGAATTAGCACAAAAGCCGCCCTACAAATTGGCAAATTGTAAAGAAAAAAGTTAATGAACTAGGTATATGTAGTTTCTCTGAAGTCAAAGCAGTGAGGATGATTGAAGACTGGTTTTTAAAAGACCTCAAAGGACTTTGTCAGTATTTAAAGATAGAAGAAACTAAAAGGGTCGAAGGAAAAGACGGACTTGAAAAAATTAAAACGCTATTCAAAAAAGGTAAAAAACCTAAAATCTATCAGAAAGGTTCCTATTCTCATAAATTTATTCCAAGTCTAAACCTGCTGGCAATAAGAAACTCTGTCAAAATAGAATTGTCGACTGTTGAGGATGCTTTGGGTATCACCATAAAATAGCCGCTAACACATCAATTATAATACTCCCAAAGCAACTTCGACAGTTTTTCAGTAAGCACCCACGCTTCGTTGGAACGGTCCCAGCTTTTGTCCTTGTTGTTCTTGGTGCAGATACAGAATATATAACGCGTTTTCTTTCCGTTCACGAATAATACTTCGCTGCGGCTGGCATCTACCGCGCCGTTCTTGCTTGCAACAAATACATCGGAAGGAATCTGGGAAATGGCATGTTCGTCCCAGAAATTACGTCCCAGCAAACGGAGCATTTTCTGGCTGACGCTGTCGCTGATGACCTTATTGTTCACGATCATTTCCATCAATGCCACCATTTCGCGGGGCGATGTTTGTCCCCAGCCGTATTGCAGGCGGTTGGGCTCACGGCCTGCTGTGCGGCTGTTCACCCGGGTTACTTTCAGTCCGAGGCTATCCATCAGTTCATTGATCCGTGTTCCTGTACCGGCAAGGCTTTGGAGCCAGAGGCTGGCGGTATTGTCGCTCGTGGTGAGCATGAGCATGATCACTTTACCAAGTTCTATCTTTTCATTGTTTTTGAATGAACCCAGGATATCTTCCCCCGCATAGAGTAAAGAGTCTTTATAGACAATTTTCTGATGATAGTCCAGTTCGTTGCGGTTGATCTTATCCATAATACCCGTCAGGATCTGCATTTTTACCATGGATGCTGTAGGGAATACGGAGTCTGCGTTGACGGCGATCACCCGGTTCTTCTGAAGATCATGAACATACACACCTACATCGCCGTTAAAACCATTGAGCAAAGCCGTCACCTGCGCCTGCAGGCGTTTATCGGTTTTCTGGGCGTAGCCGGTCAGAACGGTACCCAGGATACAAAAAGCCAGGAATATTTTTTTCATACGATGGAGTGTTTGGGAAGACAAGATAACTTTAAAAAATATTCGCCGCATCATTCCTGCCAGCGATCAGGCATGAAGATTGCAGAAAGCATGAAAAAGGTTATGAAAAAGATCTGCTACTCCCTGTTGCTCGTATTCACCTGTTTTTTCAGCAGCTGTGATTCTGTCAAAAACCTCGCCGGCAGCGTACTTTCCGAATACGATGCGGCCAATGCCATCCGCGAAGCGCTGATGCTGGGTACCAACAGTGGTGTGAACAGCCTTGGGCAGAAGGGATCTTTCAGCCGCGATGTACTGCTCAATGCGATCTTACCGCAGGAAGTGAATAAAGTGATCACGGCACTGGATAAGCTGGGACTGGCTTCACAGGTAAACCGCTTTACCAATACGCTGGATAATGCGGTGGTGGAATCAGTGAAAAGATCCGGTCCTATTTTCCTCAGCGGTATCAAACAGATGAGTATCCGCGATGCGATCGGTATCGTAAAGAATGGCGGCACTGCGGCAACAGATTACCTGCGCCGTACGGTTGGCGATACGCTTCGGGGTTCGGTACGGCCGGTTGTGAGAACAGCTTTGAACGAATACAATATTGCCAATGAATGGGATAAGCTGGTGAGCCCTGTGAAATCGATCATCGGCAATAACAGTATGCTGAATATAGACCTGGATAATATCCTGACCGTTATGCTCACCAACGAAATGTTCAAGCAGATCGAGATCCAGGAAACCGCAATCCGAACTCAGGCGGCAGCCCGCACCACGCCATTGCTGCAGCGTGTATTCGGGTCAGCGGCGGCGGCTAAATAATCAGGCTTCCCAGGCAGCGAGGATCTCTTCCGTATGATTTTTCGTATCAGGACGGGTGATGATCTTACGGATCACGCCTTTTTCATCGATCAGGAAAGTAGTGCGGATAGTGCCCATAAAAGTGCGCCCCATGAACTTTTTCTCGCCCCAGACCTGGTATTTGTTCACGATCTTCATGTCCTCATCGGCTACCAGCGGGAAAGGGAGCGTGAATTTCTGCTCGAATTTTTTATGGCTTTTTACTGTATCTGTGCTCACACCGATCACCTGGAAGCCCTTTCCGATCAGTTCAGAATAATTATCCCGAAGGTTACAGGCCTGGGCCGTACAACCCGGGGTATCGTCTTTCGGGTAAAAATAAAGCACAACCCTTTTCCCTTTATAATCCGCCAGGGAGATCGTATTTCCGTTCTGATCAACCCCTTTGAATGCCGGGGCTTTACCGCCTTCCTTAACTACTGCCATCGTGTAAGAAATTATATTTTTTTGCTATAAATACCTTCTAAAGCTGCAAATGTAGGTGTGAATCGCGCAGCAGATCTTTTATATTAACCCGAAAGACAGCTTTTTGTTTAAATAAGCTCCTGTTTTTTCGTTGCGCGGACGTACATTTGCACAATTTATTTTTTTGCAGCTATGCCCAAAGACAACTCCATCAAATCAGTACTTATTATCGGTTCCGGACCGATCATTATCGGTCAGGCCTGTGAATTCGACTATTCCGGCTCCCAGGCAGCGAGAAGCCTCCGCGAGGAAGGCATCAAAGTGATCCTGATCAACAGCAACCCGGCAACCATCATGACAGACCCGATGATGGCCGATAAAGTGTACCTGCTTCCGCTTACGGTAGAAAGTATCGAACAGATCCTCCAGGAGAACCAGATCGATGCCGTTCTGCCAACCATGGGCGGACAAACAGCCCTGAACCTCTCCAAAGAGGCCGATGAACTCGGGATCTGGGAAAAGTACAATGTACGTATGATCGGTGTAGACGTTGCAGCGATCGATACTGCCGAAGACCGTGAAAAGTTCAGACAGCTGATGGTGAAGATCGGAATGGCCGTGGCGCCGAGCCGTGTTGCGAACAGCTTCCTGGAAGGAAAGGAATTTGCACAGGAGATCGGCTTCCCGCTGGTGATCCGTCCTTCTTTCACCCTCGGAGGTACCGGCGGCGGATTTGTTCACTCTAAAGACGATCTGGATGCAGCACTGGACAGAGGTCTGAAAGCATCCCCTATCCATGAGGTACTGGTAGAAAAAGCAGTATTGGGCTGGAAGGAATATGAGCTGGAGCTGCTGAGAGACAAAAATGATAACGTGGTGATCATCTGTACCGTTGAGAACCTGGATCCGATGGGCGTTCACACCGGCGACTCGATCACCGTAGCACCGGCCATGACCCTCAGCGATACCGCGTTCCAGGAAATGCGTAACAAAGCGATCCTGATGATGCGCTCCCTCGGCAATTTTGCAGGCGGCTGTAACGTACAGTTTGCGCAGAATCCTGAAACGGAAGAGCTGATCGCTGTAGAGATCAACCCGCGTGTAAGCCGTTCTTCGGCGCTCGCGTCTAAAGCAACCGGTTACCCGATTGCGAAAATAGCAGCCAAACTGGCCATCGGTTATTCGCTCGATGAGCTGAAGAACCAGATCACCATGACCACTTCCGCTTATTTTGAGCCGGCGCTGGACTATGTGATCGTAAAAATGCCACGCTGGAACTTCGACAAATTCAAAGGTGCAAACGATACCCTCGGCCTGCAGATGAAGAGCGTGGGTGAGGTAATGGCAATCGGCAGAAGTTTCACCGAAGCAGTGCAGAAAGCCTGCCAGAGCCTGGAGAACGATGCTGTTGGCCTGGGTTATTATGGCAAAAGCCTGATGAAGAGCGATGAACTGATGGAGTATATCAAGACCCCGAAATGGGACCGTATCTTCCGCATCAAAGACGCGCTGATGCAGGGCACTACCATCAAATCCATTGTACAGGCAACCGGTATCGACCGCTGGTTCATCTACCAGATCCAGCTGATCTGCAATATGGAAAAAGAACTGGCTACTTATTCAATCGATACCATTCCTGCCGATCTGCTGAAAGACGCCAAGAAAAACGGCTTCTCCGATGCACAGATCGCTAAGATCCTGCACGGCGATTGTACAGACGACCAGGTATATGAAAAAAGGAAGGCCCTTGGTATCACCCGTGTTTACAAAATGGTGGATACCTGCAGTGCTGAATTCGAAGCGAAAACGCCTTATTTCTACAGCACTTTCGAAAACTAATCGGTTCTGTTCCTGATACGATAAGCCATCCCCGCAGGATGGCTTATTTATTTCCGGGGATGCCGGTTTTTATGCCTTGGCGGATTTGGTCTATATTTAAAGCATTATATTTTAAAAATGTTCCCCCGAATATGAAATACAAACTGGAAAAACCGCTTCATGGAGAGATCGGCACGGCAAAATACCAGTGTACCATCAGCTGGCGCAACGGCCAGTTCATCTCTGACGAACCGGTGAGCGCCGGAGGTAAGGACGAAGGGCCGGATCCGTTTACCCTGCTTTTATCCTCCCTCGCATCCTGCACGCTGATTACACTGCGGATGTATATCGACCGTAAAGGGATGGATATTCCGCAGATCTCTGTTAATGCCAATCTTTACCAGGAGATCAAAGAAGAAAAACTCGTTACTACCATCGACAGGGATATTGTATTTCACAGTGAGATCAGTGATGAAGTGAAGAACAAACTGGTTGAAATAGCCAAACTATGCCCCGTATCCAAAATACTGGAAGGCGATACACATATCAGAACTTTCGTTTTTAAAGACGATGTGAACGCCAAAACCATCAACTACAAAAACGATGAGATCACGGTAGACTGGAAGCCGGAGTTCTGCCAGCACTCAACGCGTTGCTGGAAAGACCTGCTGCAGGTATTTGATCCGAGAGTGAAAAAGTGGATCAATGTAGACGGAGCCAGCGCGGAAAGAATTAAAGAACAGGTAGAGCGTTGTCCTTCGGGTGCACTCAGCTTCCGGTACAACGAGGACAAACCTGAAGTTCCGGTATAATTTTTACAGGTAGCAAGCAAATATTCCCATACCCACAAGAACAGATTTCATGACACAAATTAGAACCGTTATCACCGGTATAGGCAGCTATATCCCTCCTCATATCAAAACCAATAAGGATTTTGCTGCGCAGGAATTTTATTCTGAAGATCATGAACAGATCCTTACTCCCTCTCAGGAGATCATTGAAAAGTTCAGAGACATAACGGGTATCGAAGAACGCAGGTATGCAGGAAATGAGTTCAATACTTCCGATATGGCTACCATTGCCGCAAGACATGCCATTGAAGATGCGAAGATCGACCCTGAAACCATTGACCAGATCATCGTGGCGCATAATTTCGGCAACGTGATCAAGGATACCATCCAGACCGACATACTTCCATCACTTGCATCCCGCGTAAAACATGCATTGGGTATCCGTAACCCGGCCTGCGTTGCCTATGATATACTGTTCGGTTGCCCGGGCTGGATACAGGGTGTGATCCATGCCGATGCATTTATCAAAGCAGGCATTGCCCAAAGATGCCTCGTGGTTGGTGCCGAAGCACTGAGCCGTGTACTTGATCCTTATGACCGCGACAGCATGATCTTCAGCGATGGAGCAGGCGCTACCGTGGTGGAAGGTATTGATACAGGTGAAAGCGGTGCAGGCATTCTCGGTTCTGCAGTACAAAGCCATTGCATAGATGAGGCTTTCTATTTATACATGGGAAAATCCAATTATCCCGATTCCGACCCAAGAGTGCGTTATATCAAAATGAAAGGCCGGAAAGTATATGAATATGCCATCAAACAAGTACCGCTTGCCATGAAATCCTGTCTGGACCAGTGCGGCATTCATGTTACCGAAGTGAAGAAATTCTTCCTGCACCAGGCCAATGAAAAAATGGATGAAGGCTTTATTAAAGTATTGTATAAACTCTACGGATTAAGAGAAGTTCCCGCCGAAGTAATGCCAATGTGCATCCACAAGCTGGGCAACAGTTCCGTAGCCACCATTCCCACCCTGCTCGATCTCGTAAAACGCGGTATTTTAGATGATCATTCTTTAAACAAAGGCGATGTGATCATGTTTGCATCGGTTGGTGCAGGGATGAATATAAATGCGATCTGTTATCGGATCTAATGAGTTATTTAACCAATAAAAAGCCCGTCCTGACTATATCAGACGGGCTTTTCTATATCTGTTTATTTCATTCGGTTAATATCCCCTTACATTTCTTCCTTCGAGGTAATTCAGGAATGCTTTGTTTACTACGCGGTTACCACCCGGTGTAGGGTAATTACCGGTGAAGTACCAGTCGCCGGTATTGGTAGGGCAACTGTCGTGCAGGTCTTCGATCGTCTGGTAGATCACCTGAACTTCGGTAGTTACATCTGCAGGCGTGATCAGTTGTGCGATCTTGTCTGAGATCTCCTGGGTTGTAAACGGCTTATAGATCTGCCTTACTACGTTCTCTGTATGCAGTTGATTGGAGTCCTGCAGTTCTTTGATCCTGTCCTGCACTTCCGTGAGCACATGTTCCATATTCCTTTCTTTCAGCAGGGCAATGGCTGCGCGGAAAGCGATGAAATCACCGAGTTTACTCATATCGATACCATAGCAATCCGGGTAGCGGATCTGTGGTGCTGAAGAAACAACGATGATCTTCTTCGGGTGCAGGCGCGACAGCATCCGTACAATGCTTTCTTTCAGTGTGGTTCCGCGAACAATACTATCGTCTATTACCACCAGTGTATCTTCTCCTTTCTGAACGGTACCGTAGGTGATATCGTATACGTGCTGCACCATTTCGTTGCGGTTGGCATCTTCGGTAATGAAAGTGCGCAGTTTCACATCTTTAATGGCAATCTTTTCCTGGCGGATCTTACGGTTGATCATTTCCTCGAGCTTGTCGGGCGTAAAATCATTACCCCAGCTGAGAATTCTTTCAAGCTTGATTTTATTCAGGTATTCTTCCATTCCCTTTACCAGTCCGAAGAATGCTACTTCAGCGGTATTCGGGATATAGGAGAAAATCGTTCTTTTCAGATCGTAGTTGATGCTTTCCAGTACGGTTTTGCTGAGATGGTGCCCCAGTGCGATCCGTTCGCGGTAGATCTTTTCGTCGCTGCCGCGTGAAAAATAAATCCTTTCAAAGCTGCAGGCCCTGCGTTCGCGGGGTTCGAGCACCTGTTCTATGCGGTAGCTGCCGTCTGCATCAACGATCAGTGCATTACCCGGCATCAGTTCCATCACTTCATTCTCGCCAACATTAAACGTAGTGCGGATAGCGGCGCGTTCACTGGCGGCTACGATCACTTCGTCATTAATATAATAATAGGCAGGGCGGATACCATGTGCATCACGCATTACAAAGCTGTTGCCATTGCCGAGCAGACCACCAATGGTATAACCGCCATCGAAAAGCGGGGTTGCTTTTTTCAATACCTGCAGCACATCTGCGGTATCGGGGTTCAGGTCGTCTTCTTTTACGAGAAAATGGTGGATCACTTCCAGCATGGCAGCCAGGTCGCTCTGTTTCTGGAACTCGCCCGGTGTCATGTTGATCATTTCGAACAGTTCGTCCGTATTCACGAGGTTGAAATTCCCGGCGAGCGCTATATTCTTGCCCGGACCGATATTCCTTTTTATGAAGGGGTGACAGAACTCAACATTATTCTTACCCTGTGTACCGTACCTCAGATGCCCCAGGAGTAATTCGCCGAGGTAAGGCAGGTGACCTTTCATGAGGCCCGGGTGCTGCCGGATATCCGGCTGGTGCCTTTCCAGTTCTGCCAGTTCCTGGCCTACTTTGAAAAAGATGTCCGCTATCGGTTGCGGGGCATTGCTGCGCATACGGTGGAGAAAGGGGTAACCCGGCTCCGTGTTCAGTTTAACGGCAGCGATTCCGGCGCCATCCTGGCCGCGGTTATGCTGTTTTTCCATTAAAAGATACAGCTTGTTAAGGCCGTAAGTGACTGTTCCGTGTTGCTGCAGATAATAGGAGAAGGGCTTTCTCAATCGAATATAGGCAAGGCCACACTCGTGTTTGATCTCGTCGCTCATGATGGTAATTAAAAAGAAGTGGCGAAGTTACAACTCCGCCACGTTTTACAAAGGTTAATTATATGCAGGATTCATTTCAGGATGCAGCGACTCTGCCAGCCACAGGAATTCCTTCATAAACACGTCTACATTCTTCCTGAAAGCCTCGTCTGTCAGACGCCCGCTCTCATCAAATTTCTTATCCACAAAGGGCGTGATCAGCATATTCGGCGATGCTACACCGAAAAGCGCCGCAATGAGCAGCAGCAACTGCTGGCTCGAGCGCATTCCGCCCAATGCTCCGGTAGATGCGGTTACCACGCCGAAAGCCTTGTGCGACTGCTTGGGAAAATGATCCAGCAGGTTCTGCAGGGCCGGCGAATAACTCGCATTATATTCCGGTGTTACCAGGATAAAAGCATCTGCCGCAAACATTCTTTCCGCTAAAGGTTTGAACGGATCCGGGGTTTTGTCAACGCTGGTGAAAACGTCCTGCAGCAAAGGCAGGTTCCAGTCGCGCACATCGATCACACCAATATTGTGGCGGGTATGCGCGGCAAGGTGCTTTTCCAGGAAAAGGGTCAGCCTGTTCGTTACACTATCCTTTCTCGGGCTGCCTGATATTATCTCTATGTTCATGGGCCATGATTTTAGCCTGCAGAACGATCAGCGGCTTAAGCCTGTTTGATCATCTGTACAGACAGGTGCAGCTTTACATCGTCGCTCACTACCACACCACCCGCTTCGGTTACCGCGCCCCAGGTAAGACCGAATTCCTTACGGTTGATCTTGCCATTGATCTCGAAACCAGCTTTCACATTTCCCCAGGGATCTGTCATTGTTCCGCCGTATTCTACGTCCAGTTCAATGGTCTTTGTTACGTCGCGGATGGTAAAGTCGCCGGTGAGTTTGTATTCATCTTCACCCAGCTTTGTAAAGCTTTTCGATACAAAACTAAGTTTTGGAAATTTATCAGCCGCAAAGAAATCTTCACCTTTCAGGTGTGCGTCGCGCTGTTCATTGTTGGTGCTCACGCTGTCTGCATCTGCTTCGAAAGTGATTTTAGCATCGCTGAAATCTTCTTTATCGGCTTCCATAGTAGCATCAAATGCTGTAAAACGGCCGGTAACATTGGTGATCATGAGGTGTTTCACTTTAAAAGTGATCTCGCTGTGTGCTGAATCGATTTTGTAGGTTGACATTTTTATTGTTTTTTAATTTTTGACGAATAAGATAATCTGATCTATAAGTTACGTATTCTATTCTTCAATCAATACGCCCATTTTTCCCAGCTGGTAGTCACGGAAAGCTTCCATCAGCTCAGTCTGGCTGTTCATCACGAACGGACCATGAGAAACGACCGGTTCATTCAGCGGCTCTCCCGAACCCAGGAAAAACCTGGTATCTTCCAGCGCTTCCAGCTCAATGCCTTCACCGTCTGTATCCAATACCGCTGTAAAATGCGCATCCAGTTCTTCTTTGCCTGCTGCAAACAGCTTGCCATCCAACAGGTAGATAAATGCATTGTGATGCTGAGGAAGCAGGAAATAATAACGGCCGCCTTTCTTCATATCCACTGTAAACGTATTTACCGAAGTATAGCTGTGAATCGGACCTTTTACGCTGTTGAGTTCGCCGGATACAACACGGATGGTTGTGCGGCCGTCTTCCGAAACAATTACGGGTGTTGCTTCCGCGGTGAGTGGCTGGTAAGCGGGCGCATCCATTTTATGTGCAGCAGGTGTGTTCACCCATAACTGAAGCAATTCCTGTCTGCCGCCCAGTTCTTCTATATTAACCGGAGGTCTTTCACTGTGGATCACACCCATTCCTGCATTCATCCATTGGGTACCACCGGCATAGATCACGCTGTTGTTACCGCGGCTGTCGCGGTGATGCACACCACCTTTGAAGATAAAAGTAACCGGCGAGAATCCCCTGTGCGGGTGCGGACCAACGCCCGCCTGCATTACAGGAACATCCGGATCTACTTCCAGGTTAGCGTGGTGCAACAAAAGGAAAGGATCTATCTGTTCCGCCTTGCGGGATGGAAAAGCCTGCCTCACCGGAAAGCCGCCCATATCCATCTCGTTGGCGTATACAATTGTTTTAATGGTTCTGTTTTTCATATCAGGCCTCCCTGAAATTCATGGGTACATCAATTAATAATATTTCTGCATCGGTGCCGGCTTTTATATCAAGGGCTTCAGTTTCCCAGATACCCAGTCCGTCTCTCATTTCCAGTTCCTGTCCGTTAATGGAAACCTGACCCTTGATAACAAAAGCATACACGCCATTTCCTGCCTTACGTACCTTATATCCTGTTTCGAAACCGGCTTCCAGGTTGGCCAGGGAAAACCAGGCGTCCTGGTTAATCCACACTGCCTTCTCATCATCGGGCGCCACTACGGTAAGCACCTGGTTCAACCTGTCTTCCGGTTTGAAAGATTTTTGTTCGTATCGTGGTTTGATATTGATCTCTTTGGGGAATACCCAGATCTGCAGGAATTTCACCGGCCGATCCTTGTTGGCATTCATCTCACTGTGTGCGATACCGCTGCCCGCGCTCATGATCTGAACATCGTGCTGGCGGATGATCTCGTTACGACCCGTACTGTCCTGGTGATGCAGATCGCCCTCCAGTGGTATGGATACGATCTCCATATTCTCGTGCGGGTGTTTGCCAAAACCCAGTCCCTGCGCTACCGTATCATCATTCAATACCCGCAGCGCTCCGAAATGAACCCTTTCAGGATCCTGGTAACCGCTGAAGCTGAACGTGTGGTAACTGTTGAGCCAGCCATGGTTGGCATGTCCTCTTGTTCCGGCTTTGTGCAATACTGTTTTCATTTTTTCTCCTTTTTTAAATGTACGTGTACGTACATGTATTTATCTAAAAAAATTTTACTCCTCGTTTTCCCTTACTTTTTCAAGCAGGCTGTTCAGCGCGGCACCTTCCTCTTCGCTGATGGTGAGCACTTCCCCGAACAGACGATCAATTTTCACAGAGCTTTCGGCAAGCAAACGCATTCCCCGTTCTGTTAAGGTGATCACCGTTTCGCGCTTATCGAATGCCGATGTGGATCTTTCCACCAGTTTCTTCAATTCCAGCCTGTCGATAATACGCGGCACATTCGAGTTCTTTTCGATCATCCGGCAGGCAATGTTCTTTACGCACATCTGTTCCGGATAACTACCCTTCAGGATCCGCAGCACATTGTACTGTTCATGTGTAAGGCCGAACGCCTTCAATTCCTTGCTTGTTACTGTTTTCAACCACCAGGCCGTATACAGAATATTAAGTCCTGCCTTCTGCACTTCACTCTTGAATTTTGTACTTTGTATGGCTTGCTCCAATTTCACTACACAAATGTATGTACATACATCTAATTTTCCAAATTCTTTTTGCAAAAAAAATCCTCCCGGGTTGCGGGAGGATCTATCTGGCTGTCATTCAGTGAATTAGTTTTTAGACGTATGAACGGTTTCTGCTGCTTTTCTCCACTCGTCGAGGCCTGAACAGCCTGCGAACTGCTTGTCGATGTTCACATAATAAGTCGGGATATGCTCTTTGAACCATTTTTCGAGCGTGCTGTTCTTTTTCTCTTCCAGCGCTCTTTTGGCTACGCGGTCATAATCTTCTTTCAGGTTTTCCCGGTGTGGCTCTGTACGTGTTTTCAGGTATACGATCCTTACCACTTTGCGGCCTCGCTCGTCTGTGATCACCTGTGGTTTTGAATATTCACCAGGTTTCAGGTCTTTCAGCGCCACTACCATGTCTTTATCCAGCTGGTCGATGGTGAGGAAAGTTGATCCGTCCATAGGTGAAGTGATGGAACCTGCATTGAATTTACTGTTCTCATCATCACTGTATTTGCTTACGCCTTCGCCGAAGCCAATAGCGCCGCTGATCAGTTTGGTACGTACAGAATCTGCCCGCTGGGTTGTTTCTTTGATCTCATCATCTGTTACCGGCGGAATACGCAGGATATGACGTACAACAGCTTCATCGCCGGAACGGCTTACCATCTGTATGATATGCAGACCGAACTTTGATTTTACCACGGGTGAAACCTGGCCTTCTTTCAGACGGAAAGATGCTGCCATGAATGCAGGATCCCAGTTTTTATCGTTACGGTTAAGTGTGTACTGACCACCGGTTTCTTTACTTCCCGGATCTTCTGAGTAAAGTTTTACCAGCTGCTCGAATTTCTGTGCGCCTGTCTCTATCCGCTTTTTATAATCGTACATCTGCTTGGACACATATTCTTCCACATCGCGGTTGGCTTTGGGGTGGAATACGATCTGGCTTACTTCCACTTCACTTTCGTAGAATGGGAGGCTGTCTTTTGGTGTACGGCTGTAATAAGCTTTTACTTCATTCGGTGTGATCTTGATATTTTCGAGGATCTTGCTCTGCATCTGTTCGGAAAGCTTTTGTTCCCTTACTGCGTCTTTTGCGTCTTCCTTGATCTGGTAAACTGTTTTACCCGCGATCTCTTCGAGCACGTCTTTTGATCCGTATTGCTGAATGGCCCGGCGGATCCTGTTATCCAGGTCGCCTTCGATCTCTTCATCAGATACGGTGAGTGAATCTTTCTGTGCCTGCAGCATGAGCGCTTTGCGGATCAGCTGACCTTCCAGCACCTGGCATTCGGTTGGGAGAATTACTCCTTCCTGACCCTGGGTCTGGCGTTTGATATCTGAAATTGCGTTGACAATATCTGAATGCAGGATGATCTTGTCGCCCACCTGGCCCACGATCTTATCTGCCACCACTTTCTTGGTTTGCGCCGTAACCGATACAGTGGTTACTCCTGCGGCGAGTAATGCCAGTAAAAATGCCTTTTTCATACGTTTCAATATCTTTCAAAAATAGGCAATAGCCTGTGGTTTCGCTTTTTGTGAAGGGCTTTTAACAAAATTTATGTTCCTGCAGAAACAGAGAAGGTATGAATATTTCGTTCATACCTTCCCCGGCGGTCAAAAATTGTCTTTATTATAATGTTCTCTTTACTTCTTCTTCTTCGAACGCTTCTACGATATCGCCTACTTTCAGGTCGTTGTAGTTTTTGATGGTCAGACCGCACTCCATATTGGATGCCACTTCCTTCACATCGTCCTTGAAGCGTTTCAGGCTGCCAAGTTCGCCGCTCTGGCCCTCGCCTTTGGGATATTCCACGATACCATCGCGGATGATCCTGATCTTGCTGTTGCGGGCGATCTTTCCTTCCAGTACATAACAACCGGCAACCGTTGCCTTGTCGAACTTGTACACTTCGCGTACTTCCACGTTGGCAGTGATCTTCTCCTGGAATTTCGGTTCGAGCATCCCTTCCATCGCGCTTTTAACCTCGTCGATAGCGGTATAGATGATCGAGTACAGTTTGATCTCCACGCCTTCTGTTTCTGCCAGCCTGTTGGCCTGCATAGACGGACGGACGTTAAAGCCCACGATGATGGCATCTGATGCTGTTGCCAGCAATACATCACTTTCGGAGATCTGACCCACGCCCTTGTGTACAACGCGTACCGCGATCTCTTCGGTTGAGAGTTTCTGCAGTGAATCGCTCAATGCTTCCACAGAACCGTCCACATCACCCTTGATGATAATGTTCAGTTCCTTGAAGTTTCCGAGCGCCAGTCGGCGTCCGATCTCATCCAGTGTGATATGTTTACGTGCACGGAGACCCTGCTCACGCACGAGCTGCGCACGTTTGGTTGCTACTTCCTTCGCTTCTGATTCGTCCTCGTACATCCTGAACTTCTCACCAGCCTGCGGCGCTCCGTTCAGACCCAGTATCACTACCGGTGTTGATGGCGGCGCTACTTCGATACGCTGGTTACGTTCGTTGAACATGGCTTTTACACGACCATAATACTGGCCCGATACGATCAGGTCGCCCTGTCTGAGGGTTCCGTTCTGTACCAGCATGGTGGCCACATAACCACGGCCTTTATCGAGTGATGCTTCGATGATGGTTCCGGATGCATCCCTGTTCGGGTTTGCTTTCAGATCCAGCAATTCGGCTTCGAGCAATACTTTTTCAAGCAGCAGGTCTACATTCAGCCCCTGTTTTGCAGAGAGTTCCTGGTTCTGGAACTTACCGCCCCAGGCTTCCACGAGGATGTTCATCTGCGACAGCTGCTCGTATATTTTCTGCGGATTTGCTCCGTCTTTATCGATCTTGTTCACCGCGAAGATCATCGGTACACCCGCTGCCTGTGAGTGGCTGATGGCTTCTTTGGTCTGTGGCATCACAGCGTCATCCGCTGCTACCACGATGATTGCGATATCCGTTACTTTGGCACCACGTGCACGCATCGCTGTAAACGCTTCGTGACCCGGGGTATCCAGGAAAGTGATGGCTTTTCCGTTTGGCAGGGTTACCTCATAGGCACCGATGTGCTGGGTGATACCTCCGGCCTCACCGGCTACCACATTTGCATTACGGATATAATCGAGCAATGAAGTTTTACCGTGGTCGACGTGACCCATGATCGTTACGATCGGCGCACGTGGTACCAGTTCTGCTTCATCATCTTCATCCTCTTCTTCCTCCATTTCGGTGGCATCTTCAAGGCCGATGAATTCCACTTCAAAACCATATTCACTGGCTACCAGCTCAATTACTTCCGCATCGAGACGCTGGTTGATCGATACCATGATACCGAGGTTCATACACTTGCCGATCACATCAGCGAAGCTTACGTCCATCAGGTTGGCCAGTTCACTTACCGTTACAAATTCCGTTACCTGCAGCTTGTTGTCGTCGGTCATTTCGCCCATCGACTCAGCGGCCTCGTCTCGTTTTGCACGGCGGTATTTTGCTTTCAGGCTCTTTCCGCGTCCGCCCGTTCCGGCCAGTTTGGCCTGGGTTTCACGTATTTTCTCCTGAATTGCTTTCTGATCTATTTCTTTCTCTTCCGGCGTACGGCGTGGTGCATTACGATCGTTGCGGTTTCCGCCACGGTTATTACCACCCGGTCCGCGGTTATCGCGGTTGAAACCTCCGCCCTGCTGGTTGCGGTTGTTGTTGGCCGGAACGATCGGCCTGTTTGGTCCGGTTGTTGGTCTGCCACTGGCATCGCGCTGTACATTCGCACCTGGCTGTCCGCCACCGTCTTTTTTATCCAGCGGAATACGCTTGCGTTTGCGTTTCTCGTCCCTGGCCATTGGTTTGGGGCGGGTATCGCTGTTTACGGGTAATTCTATTTTACCAAGGATCTTCGGTCCTTCAAGTTTCTCGGCCTTGATATTGGTGATCACCGGTCCTGCTTCTTCCGTTGTTGTTTCCGGAGCTGGGGCTGCGGTTACAGGTGCGGCCGGAGCTGCTACCGGTTCTGCCGGAGTTTCCGCCACAGGTGCAGGTGCCGGAGCGGGTGCAGGCTGTGGTTTTTCTTCGGCTGCAGGCTCTTCTTTTTTCTTCGCTGCCTTTTTAGGCCTTGTTGAAGAGTCTATCGCAGAGAGGTCTATTTTATTAATGACTTTCGGCGCTTCAATCTCAGGTGCTTCGATCTTCACCGTATCTGCCGGGGCAGGCGCTGGTTCTGGTGCCGGAGGGGCTACCGGTTCTGCAGGCACTTCTGCTACAGGAGCGGGAGCCGCAGGTGCAGGCGCAGGTTGCGGTTCTGCCGGTTTAGGCGCTTCTTCTGCCGGTTCTTCTTTTGCAGGCTTCTTCTCTTCTTTCTTGAATACGATCTCCTCTTCGTCCTTCCTCTTCTTTGCATCCGCCTGTGCGGCTTTGGGTATCTCTACCAGGTCTGCCTTGTTCTTAGCCACTTTGTCGCTCTGGAACTCTGCCTGAAGCGCATAGTACTGCTCTTCCTGCAGCTTGGCGGTGGGCTTCAGGTCATCTCGGTTAAATCCTTTCTTCACAAGAAATTCAATCAGGGTGTCCTGCCCGATATTGAACTCCTTGGCGGCTGCTAACAGTCTGGGTAATTTCAGTTCTGACATTAAATGTTTTTTAGTCCGTAGGCCAGGGCTTATGCCGATGACCTTTTTTGTTGCTGCCCTTATTCAGGGACTTATTGAAACAATTTTGCCGGCGACTTTTTTGTTTGCGTTTTTCAAAGCCTTCGACAAAGATAGTCTCTTAATAGCTGCTTATTGCTCGCTGTCAAATTCTTCCTGTAAGATTCTTCTTACGTCTTCGATCGTTTCTTTTTCCAGGTCGGTCCTTCTTTCCAGTTCTTCCGCTGTCAGGTTGAGGATGCTGCGGGCAGTATCGCAACCGATGCGCTTGAACTCATCGATCACCCATGGCTCGATCTCATCGCTGAATTCATCCAGGTCGATATCGAATTCATCCACCACTTCTTCATCTTCGCGGTACACATCAAGTTCATAACCAGTCAATTCGCATGCCAGTTTGATGTTTACGCCCCGGCGGCCGATGGCCAGTGATACCTGGTCTGCCTTGAGGTATATCTGTGCATGTTTTTTCTCGTTGTCCAGTTCCATGAAGCTGATCTTGGCCGGCGTGAGTGAACGCTGGATCAGCAGCTGGATATTGGTGGTATAGTTGATGACGTCGATATTCTCGTTCTTCAGTTCGCGTACGATACCGTGGATACGGCTTCCCTTCATACCCACGCAGGCACCCACGGGGTCGATACGGTCGTCGTAAGATTCCACAGCCACTTTTGCACGCTCTCCCGGATCGCGTACGATCTTTTTGATGGCGATGAGGCCGTCGAAGATCTCGGGTACTTCAATCTCGAGCAGCTTGGCCAGGAACAGCGGGCTGGTACGGGAAAGAATGATCACCGGGGTATTGTTCTTGAGGTCTACCCTTGCTACTACGGCACGGATATTCTCTCCTTTTTTGAAATAATCCTGCGGGATCTGCTCAGATTTGGGGAGGATCAGTTCATTGCCTTCCTCATCCAGCAGCAGCACTTCTTTTTTCCATACCTGGTACACTTCGGCACTGATGATCTCGCCGATACGGTCACCGTATTTCTTGATCAGCACATTCTTCTTCAGATCGCTGATACGGCTTGCCAGGGTTTGTTTGGCGGCCAGGATGGCACGGCGACCGAAGTCGAGTATGTCCATTTCCTGGTACAGTTCTTCACCAACTTCGAAATCGGGCTCGATCTTCACTGCTTCGCTGTAAGCAACTTCGGCCAGCGGGTCCATTACTTCACCATCTTCAACGATCATTCTTCTGCGTATGATCTCAAGGTCACCTTTCTCGGCGTTTACGATCACATCGAAATTATCATCGCTGCCGAATTTTTTCCTGAGCAGTGTCTTGAATACATCCTCTACCACTTTCATCATCGTAGGACGGTCGATATTCTCCGCGTCCTTGAAATCCTGGAATGCTTCAATGAGGTTGATACTTGCCATATCTCGATTTTTAATACTTTACCTGTAGAGCAGCAATAAGCTGCTTTCCGGTTAAAATTTAATTTGAACGGTTGTTGTTTTTATATTACTGAATGGTATAACCAATTGTTGTGTTACCGCTTTTTTGCCCTTGCCTTCCGTATGCTCCAGCAGGATATCTGCCTCGGCCACTTCCAGCAGTTTGCCTACGCGGGTTGTTCCGTCTGTGAATACCACTTCCACATTGCGGCCGATATTCTTATGGTACTGGCGCAGGAGTTTCAGGGGTTCGTCCAGGCCAGGCGATGAAACCTCCAGGGAAAATTCACCTTCGGGGTACATGCCGGCTTCTTCTATCATTTTGTACAGCTGGCGGTTGAAGCGTACGCATTTGTCGATAGCGATGCCATTGTCCCCGTCGAGGTACACTTTAATATTGTTAGTAGGCTTGATGCGTGCCGACACGAAAAAATAGGCCGGTTCATCTGCCAGCAGCTCGCCGATCATCTGCTCAATAGCTGCCAATTGTGTTTCATTTGCCATACTCGCTGTTCCTTTGTTCAGGTACGGAAAAAGGAGAAGGGAACGCTTCCGTTCCCTTCTGTTGTTCTTTTCCTGCTGCAAATGTAGTAAATCCGGCGATTATTTTCAAATTTTCAATGCAGGCTGTCCGTGCGCCCCGTTTTAACATTTCCACTTGCGTGGTGCGGCCTGCATTTTTGGATTTATTATACCTTTACGGGCTATGTCGAAGATATTATTATACGCCCTGCTGATCTATCTGCTGTACAGGTTCATTACCCAGTTTGTGGTACCTGTGAGCAGGGCAACCTCCCAGATGAAGGATAAGATCCGCGAAATGCAGCAGGTACAGGAGCAGCAGGCCCGCCAGGCACAACAGGCGCGGGACGCAGCCCAGGCACAGACCCAGGCGGCACAGCCCAAACCGGGTACAGGCAGCCGGGCCGGCGACTACATCGACTTTGAAGAGGTGAAATAAGCAGTCTCCTTACTATAATATTATAATTCCAGATCGAGCACGGTGCGTGGCGCAACCAGGTGGATGGTTTGCAGTCCGGCCTGTTTGGCGCCTTCTATATTAACGGCGGTATCGTCTATAAAGAGGGTTTCTGCCGGCTCGAGGTTTTCCAGTTCCAGTATTTTCCGGTAGGATGCCACATGCGGTTTACGCAGGCCCAGCTCCTGGGAATAATAGGCTTTGATGAAATAATCGTTGAAATGCCGGCCCGTATTGAGCTGGCTGAACTGGTTGAGGAAATGATCTGCATGGATCTGGTTGGTATTGGAAAAAAGGAAGATGCGGTATTTTTTGCCGATCTCCTCCAGCCAGAGCAGGCGTTCTTCCGTAAAATCGAGCAGCAGGGCGTTCCAGGCATCGCGAATCTCGAGATCTGTGATAACGGTGCCGGTGGCCTGGCGGAAAGCGTTGTAAAAACCTTCCGGACTCAGTTTACCGGTTTCCAGGTCTTCGAACAGCGGGTTGGAATGATGCTGGGCGAACATGCTCCTGAAATCTTTGATACCCAGGGCTTCGAAAGCTTTTTCTGTACGGGTATAATCGAGGTTGAGAAAGATACCACCGAGGTCGAATATGATGTTACGGACAGGATTCATGGTACAAACTTAAGGCACCCGCGGTAAGCCGTAATTTTTTTAGCTTTTTGCACACGCATAGTTTAATTTCTCTATTTTTGCCGCCCAAGATCGTAAGATCAGGGCCTATAGCTCAGTTGGTTAGAGCACCTGACTCATAATCAGGGGGTCCCAGGATCATGCCCTGGTGGGCCCACAGTAAGAAACCGTTAGACAGCAATGTTTGGCGGTTTTTTGTTTTGGGAATGTTATTCATTACGGTTCATGCCTGATAGTTAATGAGAAGCAAAGTCGGCGAAGAGTCCCCCTTTTACTTTGATTGGCAACATTCAGTATTCAAGCACCTGCAACCCCTATCACGAAAAAAAAGTATCCATTGTCAGATCCTGTTGTACAAGACCAAGATAGTTTTGATTTTTCTTTACTCCATGCGTTGTGATCATCGTTACAAACAAGGTCTTCCTTGTTTTGGTTTTACTTCTGAAAACAGCCACTTTGTTTCTTAACTCTTTGGCGTAGGCGGGGTCAATTGTAAATTCGGCTGTGGAATATTTCATTTCGCAGATGTTGATGCAGTTGTCCTGCCTGTCGATTAAAAGATCTATCTGCGCGCCGTCTTCTCCTTTCCCAGGTACGTAACGCCAGGCTGATTCCTGGGTTAATACCGCCGGTATTCCCAGTGCGCGCTTAATCTGTTCAACATGCTTAAGGCAAATACTCTCAAACGCATACCCGCTCCATGCTCTCCACGATGGGCTTCCGCTCATCTTGTCCCATGTATCCTTCGCTGTCGCACTCCTGCCTGTCATAAATTTCAGATAGAACAGTGAAAACTCATCTGTGACCTTATATATGCTTTCACGTACGTCCTTTTTGAAGGGAACATATTGTGTAATGAAACCTGACTCGATCAATTCCTCCATTATTTTTGAAGTGGTTCCTCCTGAAGACAGATTACAGGCACTGATTATTTCATTGCGTGTCAGTCCACTTTTATTCGATGCCAACGTTTTGATAATGTTGATATGATGATCAGCTTTGTCAAACAAGGATTGGTATAAATTGCTAAACTCTCCGCGTAGCAATCCGTTTTTTGTGAAGCATAATTCGTTAATGGCATTGACAGCGCTTTGCCCTGGCTTGATATTTTTCAGATACTGAGGAATACCACCGATTGCCATATAAATCTGAAGGATTTGATAGCGATCCAGGTTAACATGCCGGCTTTGCAGGTATGCTTCGGTTTCTGCGAGTGTGAAAGGCATCAAATGAAGCTTTTGGCTGATGCGATTATGCAAACCGCCCTTGTTATTGATGACATGCTTAATCATCCAGGCAGCGGCCGATCCGCAAATAACAACTATCAGGTTTTTTTGATTTACGCACCAATTATTCCAGAAATGGGCGAAAGTTTCAAGAAACCCCGATCGCGGAGAATTAATCCATGGGAACTCGTCAAAGAAAATAACTGCCTTCCGTTTCCTAAGCCTTGGTGTCAGGAATGTCTCCAATTGGTTAAACGCCTGTATCCAATTGGCAGGTCGCATCAACGGAACGGAGGTATTACTCGCCTTCTGGAGCGATACTGAAAAGTTCTCCAGTTGCTGTGACATGTTCGCACCGTGGATCCCCACAAAATCGAATACAATCTCCTTCCTGAAGGTTTCGCGGATCAGGAATGTTTTACCTACCCGTCTCCGTCCATATATGGCAACGAGTTCAGCATCACCTGAAAACATTATTCTGTTAAGAATTTTCTTTTCCTCAAGCCTTCCTATTACATTTTCCATGAGATTATATTCAGCCACAAGTTGAAAAAAAATATGGTTATGGACAAATATAAAAAAATATATTCAGCCACAAGTCTGGAAAAAAAGAACTTGTGGCTGAATATACTGTGTAATAAATATAAAATCAATGGGCCAAGGAATCCCCGCAGAGGTACTTGCCGAGAGCGTTACCGCGTCGGGAGGCAATGGAAGTCTTTGCCATCTAACCATATAAGAGGAGTGTTGATTAGCTTCATCCAATGAAATCGGCCCCTTGTAAGAGGCCGATTTCAACTACATTTATATCCAGCTATTTATAATCCGGATCAAACTCCACAATCCACTCAATCCCAAACTTATCCCTGAACATCCCGGCATAAGTACCCCAGGGGCCTTCGCCCATCGGGCCTTCCACATTTCCGCCGGCTGACAGGCCGTTGAAGATTTGGTCGGCTTCTTCGCGGCTTTCTGTGCTCACTACTATTTTAGACCGGTTTTCATTTTCGTTTACCCGGCCCATGAATTCGGGAACATCGTTGGCCATTAACAGGTTCTGTTTGCCGATGGGCAGAACGATCTGCATGATCTTGTTGGCCTCTTTTTCCGGAACGTGGAATTCGGCGCTGGCCAGGTCTTTGAAGCGGATGAGCTTTGTGAACTCGCCGCCAAAAACTGATCTGTAAAAAGTAAACGCTTCTTCGGCATTGCCGTTGAAGTTGATCCAGGGATGAATGGCTCGCATGATTTGTATTTTTTAAGTGTTATGGATAAGAACGCTTTTCAGCGTGCCTATATGTTTTCTTTTTTATTATGATAATGTAGCCAGCAGTTCTTCCAGGTTTTTCAAAGTCATGGTGAAACCGATCCTGAAGCCTTCCAGTAATTTCTCCAGGCGCTCGAACGATTCATTGTAAATAACGATATGCACTTTGGTAATGCCGTTTTGTTCGCTGAAATTGTAATCCCATTCAGAGCCGGGCAGTTCGCGGTTTTCGTCTTTGTCTGAAAAAGCGTTGTACATTTTGAAATTGGTCTTCGGTGTGATGGAAGTGAATTCCTGTACCGCCCAGCGTTCCTGTCCATCAGGACTGATCATAGCGTAAAAGCGGCGGCCGCCAACTTTAAAATCCATATACTTTGTACGGGCACGCATGGGTGCCGGTGCACCCCACTGATCGAGCAGCTCGGGTTTGGTGAATGCATCCCAGACCAGGGCCAGGCCGGCATTGAATTCCCTGGTGATGTATACCGTTTGCGCGGCTTTGTCTACGTTGAACTCAAATAGCAGATCGTTATTCATGATTTCTTTTTTTTCATGGTGGTTAATAATTGATCGAGCTGGTTAAACTGTGTTTCCCAGCTTTGCCTGAACTGCGCCAGCCAGTGATCGAACTCCTGCATTTTTTTGGCGTTGAAATGATAGTAGATCTCCCTGCCGCTATGTTCCGGCTTGATCAATTCGCATTCGTGCAATACTTTAATATGTTTTGATACGGCCTGGCGGGTCATATCAAATTTCTCCGCCATTGCATTCGGGGTTAATGCCTGCACGGCGAGTAACATTAATATGGCCCGGCGTGTGGGGTCGGCGATGGCCTGGAAGATATCCTGTTTCATGTTTGATTTTAATTACGCAACTTTCAGGTTGCGAATATATGTGCAACTTTTGAGTTTCGCAAATTAATTTAGAGATTTTTTCGCTGAGGCTCCTTCAATAGATGTCAGTGCAGTACGCTACATGTCATTTCTAAAGCCGATTACAAATTTTAGGCCTGACTCGAGGGTTGAGTTATGAGCGCTCAGGCCGCTGGGCATCGTCTTTGCGCCAGCGCTGCTTTGGCCTCTATCGAAATGTGCTGCGCATCATTTCGATTACCGCCGCTTCGCTCGGCACCGAACCCAAAGAGGCGCCTCTGCAAAGACTGGTAGGATATTTTGGTTGTCAGTTGATCCTAACGATTTTACTATTTACGCCCGAACCCCGAAAGGTGTCTTTGCAAATCGGCAGGGTCTTTACTATCTCGGTGAGGTCTCCGCGAAAGGACGCAGCGCTGCACGAGAGTGTTGATTCATGGTCGCTTAGGCTGCCGGGGATCGTTTGCATTTGAGTCCTTACCGGTAAAAGGGCGTATTTACAGCCGGAAGAAAATAACGCAAGACCACCAGATAAAACGGCATCAGAACGAGCATACAAAGGATAATGATCGTGTATCTGCAGATAAAGTAGCTGATGTTGTTCAGTGCCATTTCCTCTTGCAAGGCGGCTTTTCCGAGAACCGGCCTGGTGATAAAACCAGCTAGTATTATCCAGCACCAGAAACAAGCCGTTGCGATCAGCAGTATTATGCAACTTGCAGTTAGTGCTGCTGTAAAACATTTTTTTACATTAAGCGGCGTATTGGCCATTGAGAGAGAGCCGTATATCAAATCCAGTGCTTCCAGCAGTACCTGTATGGCAGGCAGATAACTGATCGCCAGCATAGCAGCAGTGCCGCCCAGCCAGGCAGCATAAGCGCCGGTTTCTTTATAAGCGATCTCTTCCAACTTCCGGAACGGGCGTTCTGTTGCGCGCAGCAATGCGGTTATTATGAGCAGTGTTACTAAGGCAATCAGCAATAATAAAAAAGTACGCGAGGCAATCATATAAATGGTTTTAATTGGTGAAAGTTTGGTTCAGCATCGAAATACGCCATGCCTGCATGTTGCTGATCTGCGGATCTACCTGGCCAGGTTGTGCCCCGCGCATTGTTGTTTCCCATAATACATAGCGTTTGTTCTCATATCGGAATGCCTGGCCGCTGTAGGGCAACTGCATGCCAATGAGCGAATGCCGGTACGATTCGCTGCTCAGCAGGGCAACTTCATAACCATAGTGAGACAGTACCAGGTAACTGAACAATGTACGCGAATCGCAATCGCCGTTACCGCTGGCTATAAATTCGAGCGGTGTGTAAATGCCAAAGCGCTGATATGGCGCACAAATAGCACCGGCTGACTTAAGATAGTGTGTGATGAACTCGTCGTTATACAGCGCTGCATCGCAGGCTTCGGATAATACAACACTGTATGGCATGTCCTGCACAAAGCCCATAACCATTGCGGCAAAGGAGGTACTGGAAAGATTTTTTGCCTGCTTTAACGAATCGAACAAGCGGTAAACACCGGTCATGTACGAAGCATCATTCTCTTTTAACGCATGGATCACTTCATCATATCCTGCCGGTGTTGCATTGCCAGCAGGCAATTGTTGTTTAAATGCCCGGGCACTGCGAAGTTCGGATCTGCGGTAACTATAATTACCTGCATAGGTATTGCCTGCGCAGTCTGTCCATTCACGATAAAAGGTGACCAGCGTATCTGCCTGATCAGATGAATCCCTCACCGTTTCCAGAACAGGCGGCGACTGCCGGGGCTGCGATTCTGTTCTTGTTGTGGCAACAGATCTTCTCGTAGAGCGCTCGCCGCTTAGCAGCGATATCAGTACAACAATATAAATTACGAATACGCAAACTATCAATACAGAAGTGAAATTTCCCTTGTTTACGCCAGCTAACCGGCCCAGTAACATAAGGATAACGAAGAACAGCAGCAAAGGGAGAAGATAGGGCGCCTTGAGCAGCATCAACACCAGCAGCAATACTCCCGCGAACCCGCCGCCGGTGGAGCCGAGGCAACCACCCGTTGGCACACGTCTTCTTCCTCCGAACGTGAAACCACCGACATCCCGTTGCCGGTACCATTTGCCCCAGTAGGGCCTGCCATCCGAATGATAATATTCTTCGCGCACAAAAGAATAACTACCCTCGGTCTTTTGTTCCGTTTTTCCCGTGGGACCAGAAAACTCAAACGACATATCAGGCGTTTCTTCCGTAACCGTTTCGCTGATCTCCTGCTCTTCAAAATCATTCACATATCCATAGAACCGGCCTGTGATCGTTCCGAAACTCTGGTTCTCGTGTTTGGTAACCCAGATGATCTGGGGGTCGGGAATCCGGAGTTCCTGAATCGATAATGAATAATACGTGTTGAGAACGCCATCCCTGAACAATATTGTCAGCGGTTGTGGTATGGAAAGCGGAAAAGCCGGGTAACGTTGAAATATGCCGCCGAAACTTTCCGGATGCTGCTCCGACCAGATACAATCCTTTTTATCAACTGTTGCGGATGCCTGCGTTGCATGGATCAGATAAAAACTCTCCCGCAGGGACGGATCTGACCGCTCCGTATCCTGCGGCGCCCGGTATTTGATGAATATCGTTCCTGTAATATAGATCCTGATTTCGCGGTACACTTTACGCGTACGTACCGTGGTTTTGGAAGTTGACTCTTGTGCCGGCTTTTTACTGGTCTTGTTATCCGCCTCGATATTGCGCCAGTATTCATCGTACGCGAACCGCTTTTCATCATTTAACAGTACCTCTTTGGCTTCGTTGATCTCCTTGAGTATTTCCTCATATTCCGGTTTCCCGGGATTCCGGTCGGGGTGATAACGGACAGCCAGCTTGCGGTATGCCAGCCGGATCTCTGCCGAGGTTGCGTTCTTTTCAACACCAAGGATCTTATAATATTCTTTCCGGAAGTCCATAATTTCTGAAACGATTAAAAAAGTCTTTTTGACTGTCGCAGCCCGGCGCTTTTGTGCGGTGATTGCGGAATGGCGGATCGGTATGGGTTTCATAGAACGATATACCGCTTAGGTTATACCGCTCCAGGAAGTTCTTTGTATACAAATCCCTGAAACGTAAATAGTGCGTCATTACCAGCGCCTCCTCGGCCTCATTCTTTCCTATATAATACCTGTTGTTGGATGATACGGTATATACCAGTAAAGCCGGTGTAAAAAAAAGTATCAGGATAACCAGGCATATCACCCACGATGACCGGTAATGTTTTGCTGCCAGGCGAACACGCTCCAGGAAAAAGGGCGACCCGCTGATCCTTGCTGACGCGTTCTGAATGGCCCTTGACTGTTGCAATTCCAGTGCTCTGATCCTGACTGATAATTGCTGCAGATCATCCTCATTACCCAAGTTCTTTGCTATGGATTGCCGCATCTGCAGCCGTGCAATATCCGCAGCATATATTTTCTTTGTCTGTTGTTCAAAAGAAATATTCAATTCCTGCCTGTACCGGGCGATGTCTTTATCCAGCGGCATCGACAATATGAAGATCTCTACCGGCTTGGACAACAGGAACCCGATGAATAAAATGAACCCGCCCCGCAACAGGTTTGGCACATTGAACCACCGGCCCTGTTTTTGTCCGAGCGGCTTTTTTGAAATGGTCTGCAACAACAGCACATAGATGATACCGAACATGAGGCTGAAGAACAAAGACAGCAGAAACTGCACGTACCATTTATGAAACATCAGCTCGAACGCATAATAGACCGAAAAAAGACTGAGCATCAGGATGACCGCAACAAAAATGGCCGCCCAGTGAAACCGGTCGAGGTTTTTATCCGCGCTTCTCCTCAGCTCATCATAGTCAATACCGATCATCCCCACCATGAAGCGTTTGGTGATCTTCATTCTCATGCCTGGTCTTCTTTTATAAAGTTCTCCGGGTTGCCGGCAATATCTTCCTTCTTTTTTTCCTTCCAGCTGTGTATCGCCGTAGCACTCAGTTCGCTCTGGGTTTCGAGGATCTGTATTTTTTCTTTCAGCACCCGTATCACTTCGTGGTTGATCACGAGGTCTCGTTCAATTCCTTCCTTTTCAGGATAATAATTGTGTTTTATCTCGATACCCTGCTGTGCTTTCAGCAGTTCCTTCACATTTTCTTCCATATAATCATAGGGCGATTTGATCAGCATCAGTTTGAAGAATATAGGCGTCAGCTCTATGGTCATGAACAGCAGGGTGATGAACAACGATATAACCCAGCCGGCTTTTTCATGTGCCAGCTTGATGCGTTCCAGCAGGCCATCCAGCCCGGCAGCCACCTTGTCTGACTCGTCGAGTTTTTGTTTACGTGTTTTTTCGAGATCGTCGAGTTGCTGCTTTACAGCGAGGTATTCAGGATCATTTTTGATTGCATTTTTAGCCTCGTCATTTTTGAGAAATTGTTGCTTGAACTCCTGGCATTTATCACTGCATCCGCCGTGCGAGATTTCATAGTTGATTCTGCCCTGTAATGTATCGCCGATGGCGTTTAACTGTTTTAACCTTTCCAGAAAGGGACTGATCTGGCTTTCTTTTTTACTGATCTGGCCATTGAATACCGAATCAATGTTCGCCTTATAACTCTGTTGCTGCTGGATCTGTTTTTCATGCAGCGCCACATCGATCTCGGTTTTGAACATCCGTATCTCCACGGGTTTGGAGATAGTCAGTGCAATAATAGCACCCATTACCAGTCTTGGAAGCGCGCCGACAAATTCCTTCTTTGTAATGGCTTCCGTACCATCGCCCTTACCGGTGCTGGTAACAATGAACCGGTCTATGTTGAAGATGATCAGGCCCCAGATCAATCCGAATACCAGTGCCTTCAAGGCGGTAGGCCAGTGCGTCTGGTCGTAATTACCCGCGATACCCGATACTGTTCTGAAAGAATCGATCGCGTTGCCCTTTGGTTCAAAAATGGTATAGAAAGCATACCCGCCGGCAATCGCTGCCATCACGCCCGTTGCAATGATGATGCCGCCCAGGCAGACATATTTGATCTGATCGCCGTAAGTGCTTTGTTGCAAGAGGTAATGGTCTGCACCGGCAGCCTTCCAGAAGATACGCATGATCTTTGTTGCCCTGGGCGAAACGTAGAATTGTTTTTCGGTGTTCATATATTATACAATAAATTTTGCAGCACAGGTTGTTTGATCGTAAAAACGGGTGCGGATATAGCCGCTGATTTCAGCTGCCCAAAAGGTCTAGGTACAGGTAATTGGGGTTGCGGCCTGCACGGAACAGGTTTTGTACCCGAAACCTGCGCCAGTGTTTTTGCGTCGATGCGTATCAATTGCAAAACGAATTTCCTGCTGTACCACAGATTGCCCAGTTTGAGTTCAACTTCAGCTGTATCCGCCGGAATCATCCGGTAGGCCGAGCCCTCAGAAGACCTGCTTCGGAAACCTAACTGGCGCGACTTGAGGTATAAAGCGTCGACAGTCTTCCAGGTAAACAGCAAATAAGGATTTCCATCCACTACTATATTCGTGAAACGAATCGTTTCGAGTGTAGGTTTCCTGAAAACAAACAGGTACCGGACAGACAATAGTATAGCTGCTACCGTTTTCATGGGTATTAGTTTAGTTGTGAGACTGTTGGCCGGTATCACCGGTTTTTTCCGAGAGTTGTGATCAGGACCCGTACTTACAAAAGCAAGGGCTGTTGCGCTTCATCACCTCCATTTACGATGGTATCCATCCTTTACCGTTGTGCTGATGAAAGTGCTTAATCCGCTGCCAGCTACCGCAAGCTGCTTCATGCGCTCAATATTAAAAGCGCTCGTACTGCTGGTATTGTATAAATAATACTGACCACTTTTAAACTGAACAGTAATGCTGTCTGTACCTATTTCATATGCGAGGATACCTGAAGTACCGCTTAAGTTCTTATACTGTGTCATGGCTTACAGACTGTTTTTAATTTCAGGAGCAGAGACATTTTCTAAAAGACAGTTGTCTGAATGCTTCGCAACGCTCAACTGTCTTTTAGAAAATGTTGATCCGTAAAATTACCTTGCTTGAGAATGATATTTTTACGGGAACCCGTAAATCTTCAGCACCAAAATGTTTCAGCTCCGAGCAACAATGTTTATATTTAAAAATGCCTACGTCCGCAAAACATCACAAACAGCAAAGAACACAGCTGATAAGAATATTATTCTTTTTGTTTCTGTTTTGCAATGTTTTTAGTTTACAGGCGCAAAACATAGCAGAACAGATCTCCGAAGACACTACCCGCATGAATCTTTATACTGGCCGCGCATTCGGGAAAAACATCATGTTCACAGATACATCCGGAAAAAAAATAAGTCTTGCTGCCTTCCAAGGAAAAGTCTGCTACATCGATCTCTGGTTTGTAGGCTGTGCGCCCTGCGCCAATGAGATCCCTTTCTGGAAACAGCGGTTCGATCATTTTGCAGGCGATACCAACCTTGCCTTTATTACCATTGCGATACCTGTTTCCAAACAACATGCCGGATGGCGCAGGTATATCAGGGATAACCAGATTCCTGGCATACATCTTACCATCGCGCCGGAGCTGCTTAAGACGAAAACAGCCGCTGCAATTGCAAAAGCCTTACTTACGGATGAATATCCAAGCTATTATATCCTTGATAAAAACGGGCTGCTGGCCGGTAACAAAGTGAGCATTCCAAGCGATAAACTAATTACGGATTACATACTTTATAATGCGTTGAAATCTGTAGCTCCTTCAAAAAGTTATGTGGAAATTCATAGCGAACTTTCAAGGGTCAATTCCAAAACGGCCAGTCCGGCGTTTGTTTCCTGGGTTGAATCTTTTTATAAGAAACCTTTTATGGGGGCATTGAGTGAAGCACTGCAGTAAGTGAACCGCAATGTCTCCTTCAGGAGACAGTTGCGGAGGTAAAATCTTCGGGCAATGGTTGCGGAGACACAATATGCTTTTGGAGACGTTTGTCCACTGTAGTGTAGCCACATCACCCCCTTGCTGCTTCAGAATATCCTTATGGTTTTACCCATTCCCTGCTCCGCTGCAGCATTTCTGCAACTATTGCTTCTGTTGATGCATCGAACCGGATCAGGCGGCTATCTTTTTCAGATTTATAAATATCGATGTAAGCGGCAATGAAGTTTGCAGGATCGGCTAATACAAGATCTGCAAGTGCCTTCCTGCCTTTATATTTCACGATGGCTTTCGCCATTTCGTAGCCGGTGAAATAGGCGGTTTCGTCATAGGCGGTGCTAAAGCATATATTGTAATGCTGCTCGTAACGTTTTGCCGATGTGTCGTAGTAAGATTTGTACAGTACCGCTTCAAATAATGCAAAATTTTCCCGTCTGCGATCTGCATTTTTTGCCCATTCGGCGGTCTGTTCTTTTGCAAATGCACTTTTTCCTTCGAAGCCCGCAAAATCGCCCGCCAGGTTGGCTGAACCTTCGCTCCAGAGGTTTTCCAGCAATGCTGCCGTTGCCTGCAGAAAATAAGGATCCTTGCCGGTGATCGTTTTTTTACGCATCGACTGCCCTTCGGCCTGTACGATATGATAAAGTTCATGCGCCACCAGTAATTTCATCGCGTTGAAATCATTATCCAGTTTCTGCAAGGCCACATTAAACGTTTTGTCGTTGCCGATCGTAAAACCCAGTGCCCCGCCGCCCGCAAGAAAACAGGCTTTGATGGTGATATCGAGTCCTGCAGGTGTATAAGAAAGAATACTGTTCTTTACCTCTTCGATAAAGGATGCGCTGTTCGCATCTATCTGCCCGATCAATTGTTTCATCTCCGGAAGCGCTGCCTTTACCGAACGCCAGTTATAAGGATCATCGCCTTTTATATTTCCATCGATGATCATCGCCTTTAATGTGCTTATAAACACATCTTTACCCGCACCGCTGTAGCTTTTTACTTTTGCAATCAGCTGCTGGTTGCCGTATAACGCGGCGGCGTCATTGAGTTCCTGGTCGGTTACCTGCTTTTTTCCCAGGAGGGCAATATTCGCTTTAGCACTTTCCGCATCTACTATTACCTGTAAGCCCGGAGCGGCCAGCACTGTAACGACAGGAAAGAGCATACCTGACAGAAAGAGTAACAGGCTGCGACGTAAGGAATGGTTTTTCACGAGGCAATGTTTTGATTGCAGTAAAGATATTACTATCTCTTTATTGCCTCGTTCACCGGAAGAAATCCGCAAACGTATACCGCAATCCTACCCCGCCTCTTGCACCGTCAAAACCTTTTTCACCTGTTATGTTATACGAAGGCTGCCAGTCGAGACTGATGTTAATGGGCACACCGGGAATTTTCATGTCCAGCCCGATGATCGCATCCGGACCGAAAGTTGCGCCGTGCTTGCGGTCGGGAAAGAGTGCTTTCCAGTATTCGCTCCAGAAGCCGATATGCGCTCCTGCACCATAATAGCAGCTGAACCCTTTTAACTTTCCGATCTTATAATATCGTTCATACAAACCAGTGATGCGAAAATCCGCTTCAGAGAGGTAAATCAGTCCTTCTACTGCTTTATCCGGGTTTAGAAAATGCCTGGAACTGATCGCATTCCTTGCACCCGGTTTGATGCCCAGTGCATTTTTATACCAATATGGATCGGTAACGTTTTGTGCATTGAGGCACACAGAAATTAAGAGGCAATACAGGATTGCGATTGGCTTGCTCACGGAATTTAGTTTAATGGAACCGGCCGCGCCTTACCTGTCTTGCTTTCTGTTTCTATTATGTATAGGACACGTCCTCAGTTCGGCTTTCATTAAACTTAGCGGAATCGGGCTGCGAAGAAAAGTTATAATTATTGAACTGTTTGAATCAGTGACCGAACATCATTTAAATACCTGTTAAAACCACTACGGACAGCTGTTATACTTTCCCGTTTTTCTTTATCCGCTTCACCCATTTATATATTTCAAACCATAGAACAGATGCGGCTGCAACCAGAATTGCAATGCCCATTTCATGTGGGTTAAGGCTGGCTACTTTAAAGAAAGCTGTCACAGGCGGAAGGTATAGCATGACCAGCAACAGCAGCAATGTTATACCCGTTACGATCAGGAGTAAGTTATTACGGTTCCTGAAGGTCGAAAATATGCTGTAATAAAAAGACCGGTTTGCAAAACTCAGCAGGATGTTCGCAAAGATCAGTGTTGCAAATACCATGGCCCGGGTTTTGTTTTCATCTGCGCCTGACTTCACCATATACTGGTACACCAGTAAAATACCTGCCGTAATGACTATGCCCTGGATTATACTGATGACCAGCTCGCGCCAGTTCAGGAATGTATCTGTTAGCATCCGCGGAGGTTGTTTCATCGCATTGCGCTCCATCGGTTCATTTTCATAAACAATTGAACAGGTTGGGCCCATCACCAGCTCCAGAAAGATAACATGCACCGGTGTAAAGATCTGCGGATATAACCAGCCCAGAAATAAGGGCAGCGATACCGTAAGGATAATAGGAATATGGATTGAGATGATGTACTGTAGCGCCTTCTTGATATTCGCATAAATTCTTCTCCCCGCTGCAATCCCGCTGATCAGCTTTCCCAGGTCGTCGTTGGTGATCACCAGCGCTGCTGCAGCTTTTGCGATCTCCGTTCCCTTGCTTCCCATTGCCACCCCTATATGCGCCGCTTTTAATGCCGGTCCGTCGTTTACGCCATCACCCAGCATAGCCACAATTTCGCCTTTCCGTTTCAGCGCGTTCACTACAGAAAGTTTAGCTTCCGGGAACATCCTTGTGAATAAGGTGGTCTGATCCGCTACCACCACGAGCCTGTTTTCTTCGTAACTACTGATCTCGCTCCCATTTACTGCCGTCGCTTCATTACGGATACCCGCCTGTGCCGCAATTGCCTGCGTAGTATCTGCATTATCGCCTGTTATCACTTTCACTTTGATACCCGCATCGTATATCTGCTGAAAGACTTCCCTGATCCCTTTTTTCGGAGGATCATAAAAAACAACCAGCCCGATGAATTCAAAATCAAAATCCTGTTGTTTCTCCGGAAAACCCTGGCCTTCGAAATGTGTTTTGGCTACGCCCAGAACACGGTACCCTTTTTTACCCAGCGCTGCAACTTCCTTCCTTGCCTTTTCTTTATCGCTATCTGATAACCGGGATACGGCCAATATAGCTTCCGGAGCGCCTTTCGCCGCTATGATCCGCTGCTGTGTGTCGTTTTCGAATAAGTGGGTCATCATGGGCGGCTTCCCCTCCAGCGGATATTCATGAAAGAGCCGGAATTCATTTCTTTTGTCCTGCTGCGTTATTTCATAAATATGATGCAGGGTTTTCTCCATAGGATCGAACGGCACCGGCTCGCTGCTCCACATAGCATACTGTATCAGGTCTGACAATACAGGATCTGAAAAGTCCTTTTCTTCATACAACTGATCCGAAGTAAAATCGTACAGATGCTTCAGATGCATGGTGTTTTCAGTAATGGTGCCGGTTTTATCCGTACAGATAACAGTAGTGCTTCCCAGCGTTTCAACAATACTGCTTCGTTTAATGATGATGCCTTCGCGCATCAGTTTCCAGGCACCCAGGGCCATAAAAGTGGTAAACGCCACCGGGATCTCTTCCGGCAATACAGACATTGCCAGGGTTAGTCCGCTGAGTAAACTATCCAGAATATTTCCGCTCTGGTAAAAACGATAACCGCAAACCATCAGAAAAACAGTGACCCCGGCAATGGCCATGGTGCGTACAAACTTCCCGATCTGAATCTGCAGGGGCGACCGCTCTTCTTTGATGGAAGAAATAGAAATACCTATTTTACCCAGCCGGGTTTCTTTTCCTATTTTCTCTACTTCAAAAACCGCCAGGCCGGAAACGGTGATGGTACCGCTATATACTTTATTGTCTTCCGAATCTTTATCCTTAAACACAGAAAGACTCTCGCCTGTTAATGAAGCTTCATTTACAGAGAAGTCGTTGCTGTGTATGATCTGTCCGTCTGCATTGATCATTCTTCCTTCTTCCGTAATACACAGGTCGCCAACAGCGATCTCGTTTGTGGGGATTTGCTGTACTTCGCCGTTGCGTATGACCGTACTGAGTGGTTCGTTGAGTTGCTGCAGGGCTTTCAGCGCATTTTTACTTCTTCTATCCTGGTAAAATGAAATGCCCGACACGACAATGATCGCCGCCAGCATAAAAAAAGCTTCCGTGTAATTGCCTACGATGAAATAGATCACAGCAATAGCGATCAGCAACAGCAGCATCGGTTCTTTCAGGGTATCCAGCAACAGCTTGAATACCGTATGCTGCCGTTCATTCTCCATCTTATTGAAGCCAAATCTCTGCCGCGATCCCTGCAGGGCATTTGCTGTAAGTCCTTTTAAGTGTGCAGGTATATTATAAGACATAATAAACGCGGATCATATATTACCGACAGAGGCAATTTAATTCTTTTACGGGTTTTATACAATTACATATTAAATTTATGATACTATGAAACTCATCCCGACACTCCTGCTTTTTATTTACGTCAGATGCCTGGCTCATACAGACACATCACTGGTGTACCTCAATAAGGCTAATACAACCACTGTAAAGGATAGCGCTTTTTCTGTGCTGAAAATATACCGGGAAAACGATGCCTGGCATGGCAGGGAATATTATCTGAAGAACGACGTTTTGAAATCAGAGGGAAATTTTGAAAGTAATTCTATCGATAGGCGAATCGGTAGTTTTAAAAACTTCACAGACAGCGGGCAGTTGGATTTTGTTGTCAGTTATGAGAATTATCAGCCTGCCGAATTCACTTATTATTATAAGGATGGCAGTAAAAAATCCTGGTTACAATTGTCGGGCACCAATATTAAAGCGCAAACAGGCTGGGACGAATCCGGAAAAGAGATCAAAGGTTTTATCGTAAAACGGGATCCGCAATTCAAAGGCGGGATAAATGGCTGGCTCAGGTATCTCGAAAAGAACCTGAACGGCATGGCGCCTATTAATGCAGGCATGGCATCCGGAAGGTACACGGCTTACATCACTTTCAATATAAGCAAAACCGGGAAGATAAGTGAGATCAAAGCCTGGTCTTCATCTTGTAAATCCTGTGAGGAAGCTGCCATAAACGTGGTCAGCAGGAGCCGCGACTGGCAGCCTGCTATCTTCCAGAATGAACCGGTAGATTATTTCGGGCACAAACTGGGAATCACATTTATTGTTCCCTGAACCGGTTTCTTTTATTTAAACTCGGGATCGTTTGTCAATAGAATATAACAACCCGATGTATAAGTTGCCGGAGGAACTGTAACATATTGTACACCCACAGCAAACTTCAGGTCCTGCCATTTCCACTTATACAGGTTGGTAATGATCTTGGCGCCCGTGTTCGACTGATCCAGGATTTCCGGCTCGGGCAAATAACCGAACAGGTCGCCGTATTGGCTGAGTACCGGTTGGGATTTTTGTTTTGCCTTTGAAAAATCAGACTGGTCGCTCTCATAAAAGAGCATATGCATGTACGTTTTCAAACGATTGTCTTTTGTAACGATCAACCGATAACTTTTGAGTGATGCATCATCATAAATAATTTCTGCACCGTCCGGGCTCAGCTTCCCTTTCTTAGAGGGATTTTTTTTGAAATGCTCATCGAAGAACGCTTTGTTGAGTGCAACCACACTATCCACATGCATTCCCGGATACCAGCGATTCTCTTCCTGGAAAGCTTTGATGCCTTTTTCCGCTGCTGAACCCCTGTTTTTCAGCCGGTTCCTTTCGAGTTTGATCTTCATCACTTCCAGCAGCTTCTCTTCATTAAAGGCCGACATATCCGGTGCTCTTTCAAACTGTGCAATAGCGCTGTCGAGCTTAACGGCATAGCTTCCGCTCTTCGTATTCAGTTCTTTCAGGACGTTGATCCGCAGGAACAGAATTTTGGCATTGGCAGAACCAAGTTTTGCAGCCGCTTCATCCAGGTATTGCAGGGCCGTCTGCATATCACCTTTACCATAATGCTCTTCGGCAAGCAGGTAGGCGGCCTTAGCCTCCAGCGCATTGGTTTGGGCGCCAGACCGGGCCACGATCGCCAGCAGGAGAATAACAAACAGTTTCTTCATGCAGTTAATTATTAGACGTAATGATCTCGGTCAGTTTTGCGACAGGCAGTTTCCCGTTGGGGTATAATAAGCGGTGCAGTTCTATTTTCCTGTTGCCGCGCACCCATACATAACTTGTTACTTTTCCGGCAGCCTTATCATAAAGAACAGACTCGCTGATCACGGGCGAGAAACCGAGTTTACGTTCATATGCGCTTATGATAGCTATGATCTCCTGTACGGTTGCTGCCAGTGCATTTTTATTTACTTTCTTATCTGCATAAGCCAGTACAGAGCGATACTGCAATATTTTTTCGCCCGCTATGCCCAGGTTTACAGAGCTGATCTTGTTTTTAAAAACAGTATCATTATCAACAGTGCAGAAGGGATAGGCTTCGCTTGGCACATAGAGATCAAAATCTACCCAGGAGGGATGGTAAGTATTAATTTTCTCCTTCTTCCATTTTTTTACATTGAGTTCAGGATGCAGTTCGTTCAGCTGATCCAGCGTAATACCGAGCGGCCCGAAGCGTGTGAATTCCTCACTGAATGCTTTCTCGGCAGCTGCATTTGCAGCGTTTTCCCTGTCTGTTTTTTCTTTCAGCGCCTTCTGTTCTTTTTTCAGCGCCAGCTTCATCTTGGTGATCTCCAGCGATTTCTCCTCATTGAATGAGGCATAATCTGCGCTCTTTTCAAACTCATCGATCAGCGGCAGTACCTTATCCGCCACATTCGGATCTTTGGCGTGCAGTTCACGGGTGGCCATGATCTGCAGGTACAATATCTTACAATTGGTAGTTCCAAGACTGGTCCGCACCTGCTGCAGGTATTCCAGCGCACATTTATAATCTGCCTTCCCGTAACACTCTTCAGCAAGCAGGTAAGCAGCTTTTGCCTCATTTGCATTGACCTGTGCTTTTGCCGAATGGAAAATAATCAGCGCGGCAAATAATAAAACATATCTCCTCATTGTATAACTATTTGATCAGTGTATCGAGTATTCCTGCAGGGTCATCATACAGCAGTTCTACCAGCTTTGCAACGCCGGCCCTTCCTTGCGGAAAGCTGATCTGCATCATACTTACACCCTTACTGCCCTTTCTCCAATCGGTCAGCACAGCCGGGTTCCTCAGTGCTGTAAAACTCCTGGTAGTATATTCTTTACCGAATGTTATTTTAAATCCTTCCACAAAAGAAGCCGAAGTTTTCTTTACCTGGTCGTAGGTGGTGCTGAAGGTTGACTTCTCCTGGTCTAGTTCAAGCAGCTGTACCAGATAACCGATGATCTTGTTATCTGCAGTGATGATGCCGGTGATCGGATTCGGCGTACTGATGATCTTACGGTTCGTGGCAAAGGGAAAATTTTCGGCTGAGATGCTGAACAGGTTCGCGTCATAATAAACCTGAATCGCTCCGATGTCGGTTTTTTTCCACTTTTTCAGATTCCATGAAGGTTTTGCCCGGTCCAGTTCTTCCATAGACACGCCATAGGGGCCTGCTGAATATAAAGCAGTGGTAAAGGATTTTTCCACAGCAGCTTTATCGGCTGCTTCTTTTTCTTTTTTTTGTTCCGCTGCAAGCCGCTGTGCATTTTTCAACGCCAATTTCATTTTCGTGATCTCCAGCGACTTTTCTTCATTAAACGTTGCATGGTCAGGACTCTTCTCAAACTCTTCGATCAATGGTAACAGCATATCTGCAGCGTAAGGACTCTTTGCATACAGTTCGCGGCTTGCCATGATCTGGAGATACAGTATTTTACAATTGGTGCCGTCAAGGATGGTCCTTGCCTGCTTCAGATAGTCAAGCGTACATTTGTAATCTGCTTTCCCATAACATTCTTCAGCAAGCAGGTATGCGGCTTTCGCTTCATTTGCGTTGCCTTGTGCCTGTACTGTATAACCTGCTGCAATCAGAAAGGCAATTATTCCCAATAACTTCTTCATAGCATTAATTATTCCAGAAATCTGATTTCTTTTTTGTTGTGTCGGTTGCTGCTTTTACAGGTTGTTTCCCTGTTTCCCAGAAATCCGCCGGCGTTGCTGCTGTACCGTTATTACTTCCCACCGGTTTGAGTGTAACCTGTTTTACGGTCAGTTCGCTTTTTTGCGCCAGACCGATAAATGATTTGCGCATTTGTTCTGCCGCATTTTTATCGGTATAAAACCCAACGAGCATCACATCGCCTTTTGAAAGGCCGTTCAGTTTACCGGATACTACCGTTTTAAAAGGATAAGTGCCATCTGAGTATTGTGCTACCGGGAACACATTACTCACCGTTACATCTGCAGCTTCATTATTCAGTGTTGCCTGGTCAACAATATAACCGAACATGTATACCTGGGGTTGCGTTACCTTATGTGCAGTAAGTGGTGTTCCGCCATTGGGAAATGATTTCAGGAGCTGGTTACGCAGATCGTTCCTTGCTTTTTGTTTGGCTGCGATCAATGCTTTCTGCTGCCTTTCCCTTTCGGCCTTTAATGCCTCTCTTGCTTCCTTCTCTTCCTTGCTGGCTTTGGCGCTGTTGAAAATACTGCCGATCAGTGCCACACCCTGGCCGATTGCCTGTTCGGTGCTACTGCCATTGAAGTTGGCATTTACCGCATTGTTCAGTTTTGCATTTCTCGCCTGTTCTATTCCCTGAACTTCGCTGCGTATGGAACTGTATTTCTGGTTGAACTCAGCTTCCAGTTGTTCTATCGAATTATAATTACCCGATAATGTACTTAATTCTGCCAGGTTCTGCTTACCGTTACGGATAGCTTCTGCATAATAAAAATTCTGCTGCATCGCCTGTGAGAACTGGTTGATCCTGGCATTAATGGCAGCATCACGGTCCCTGGCATCTGAGAACATTTTGTCAACAGCGGCGCGAACTTCTGCCGCCGTCATTTTCTGCTCTTCTTTAACCGGCGTTGTATTACTGGTTGCTACGGCCGATTTTGCTTTCTGGTATTCTTCGGCGCTTACCTCCCTGAACTTTCCATCGGCTCCGCGATGAAAATATCCGCCATCCGTTGTGCGTACAAAATCCGGCAGGTTTTTATGATTGGGCTGTTCAGGTATTACTTTACCGCCTGGCTGAGCAAGTGTTTTGGTATTATCCTGCACAGGCTTTTTTTCGTTCCAGAAATCATCTTTTGCGGCAGTATTGCTGCTTGTTTTATTCTGCTCCGGCACCGGTCTTGGCTGACTAGCTCCGGAGGAAGCTGTATTGGCAGTAGTTGCCCTGTTTTGTACAGGTTCGGATGTTATGGCAGGAGCGCTGCTGCCCGTAACCGGTGGCTTAGCCACCTGGGGTGGCGCCTGGTTCTGGCTCTTACGTTTCTCTTCAAAATTGCGGATGGCCGTTTCAACAGGTTCTGTTCCGCTATAATAAACATTTCGTAACGACTGCACATGACAGGAATAAGTGGACAGTACAGCATCTTTCGATACAACACCCAGATCTTTCCTGCTGATGACTGATTCGTACAGAACTTCCTGGTTCACACCAGGGCCCTGTACAAGCACACTGAAACTTGCCTTCTGCATCCGCACAGATGCAAAAGGGTCGAAACCCAGATCACGATCGGTATATTCTTTACCATTATAGGTATAATGATAAGAAAAAGGAGCAACAGGGTTCTGCGCTGTTCCCATTGTAATATCCATTTTCAGAACCAGGTGTTTTTCGCTGCCGAGATTCTCGAAAGATAAGGTTGGAACAACTTTGAACCCGGGGGTGCTTAACCCGGTCCTGTGACCTTCCGGCATTGGCCAGTCACGGACGGAGGCCGCGCTCTGCGACCAGACCGGAGACAGGCCGACCAGTAATGTTATTGTAAATAAGGCAAGGAATTTCATAGTCATTTTAACTCATAAAAAACGAGGTAAAAGTACTATGAGACTGCCTGATATGCTTGTCCCCCAAAAACGTTCATCCCGTTTTTAAGCAGCAGTTGCAGAAGCCGGGTTATTTTCTCAGTATCTTCTCCATCGCCTTTCCCTTGGCCAGCTCATCCACCAGCTTATCGAGGTAGCGGACTTTCTGCATCACCGGATCTTCGATCTCTTCCACGCGGTAACCACAGATCAGCCCGGTGATCTTTGAGCTGTTGGGGTTCATCTGCGGGGCTTCCTTGAAAAAGGTTTCAAAATTGGCTTTTATGTCAATCTGCCGCTGCAGCGATTTCTGATCATAGCCGGTGAGCCAGAAAATAATCGTGTCAAGCTCTTCTTTGGTGCGGCCTTTTTTCTCCACTTTCTGAATGTACATCGGGTATACGCCGGCGAAAGACATTTTATATACCCTGTCGATGCTTGCCTGGTTCATATTGGTATGATTTGATAATGCTCAGGTTTCACGAGCAGATAAAATTAAAGATACAAACAGATAATCAGTTCAATTGTCTTCCCCGGATGATACTATAAAGACCTCCCGGCCGGAAGGTCTTTATACAGTAAGGAAACGATTTGCCTGTTACCAGATGTTGATGGAAAGCGGCCCGTTTACCGTAACATTCGTGAAAACAACAGGCGTTCCCGCTACCTGCGACTGGTTATAAGACGGTGTATACACGTAACAGGGAACAACTGCCGACGCCCCGGACCATTTTGTGATCTCCACATTATAGGTACCCAGCGGTAAGGCCAGAAAATCCGTGTAAGTAGTAGCGCCATAAAGATGGAAGGTGCTGATGGTAGCGTTGGTGGCCGCATCTTTGATCTGCACCGCATAATCGTCGGAATCATTGTTGATGTAGGTGACGTCAGTGTTGGTTTGCTTTACATTCAGCTGCTGTGTCTTTTTGACCGTATTGACCCGGCTTTCGTTTTTGACAGAGAGGTTGTTGTGCTGTACACTGGCGATGAAGAGGAACAGCGCAGCCGCTGTGATCATTGGTTTCATGGTATTTGGATTTATGGTTTACTGTTTAACACCTTTCTGATACAGGTATATAAATGAATGCCATTGCATCGGCAATAACGATAAATCTGAAACGGATCACTATTGGCAGGGGGATAAGAACAAGATACATTAAAAAAACCGATCATGCAAGTTTTTCTTAATGGCGAAAAATGGAATAATTTTAAATAAAATCTGCCTGAACATGAAGTTGCGTCCATACCTGATACTGCTTGCATTTGCGTTACTGATGCTGAATAAAAGTTACTGCCAGCTACCCGATTCCATCAAAAATCATATCGACAGCAGCCTTCTCATTCTTGAAAAAAATTCTCTTTACAGTAAAAATCTGAACTGGCCCAAGATCAGGCAGCAGGTATATAATGCTGCGGCCACAGCAAAGACCAAAGCACAAACCTTTCCCGCGTTGAAGATCGCGTTCGATGCATTGGGCGATAAACATGCCGCCTATTACCAGTTCGATGATCAGTACCGGCTTGATAATCCCACACTCATGGCGCGCTATTCGGACTCCATCAAAGCGGCCTGGAAAAAAGGACCGCGCATCCTCAAGCAGATGATCGGAGATATTGCTTACATCAGCATACCGCTAATGGCTGCAGGCAAACAGGAAGACATCGACAAATATGCCAACTGGATCTATGATGCGGTACTTGCCCTGCAGAAAAACAACCCCGCCGGCTGGATCGTTGATCTCCGGCTCAACGGCGGCGGAAATATCCGCCCGATGCTCGCCGGGCTGGCGATGTTTTTCGGAGATGGTATTGTAAGTTATTATATCGACAGGAATGGGAAAGCAACCGACGAAGCTGCATTCAAGGACGGCGATTTTACGATTGATGGAGTAAAACAGGCTACTGTAAAAAACAAAGTGCCTTACTTTAGTCCTGTAAAAACAGCTGTACTGATCGGTCCGGGCACAGCCAGTTCCGGAGAAGGAGTGGCAGTTGTTTTCAGCCAGCGGAAGCATACAAAACTGTTCGGGCAGCCGTCGGCCGGTATGGCCAATGCAACGAATGGATTTGTATTCAACAACCAGCAATCCTATTTTCTTATTTCCACCGCCTATATCGGTAATAAAAACAAAAAACGTTTACCGGAATCCATTCAGCCAGACCAGAAAGTTACGCCCAATGATGCATTTAGTGATGTGAATGCCGATCTGGTGGTGAAGGCTGCTGTTGAATGGCTGACGAAAAAATAAGCTTCGCCGAACGTTATGAATTGTGTTACAACTTCGGCAGATTATTTACGCAATAATGAAGCGTTTACTCCCGTTGGGGAAAAACAATAACAATATGAAGTTATCGCTGCTCTGCTTAGCATTATTATTATGTTCGGGCATTCTTGCACGAAGCGCCGACACTACTTTTTTAAAAAGGCAGGTCATCGATACGCCCTATCCTTCTTATCATGCTATTTTCATTGACACCGCAGACACGCATAAAAACCCGCTTATACATTTCGGCTTCGACCACTATGACAGCGCTACGTATTTTGAATTGCTCACAAGACTGAAGCCGTTGAAAAAAGTGGTTATGCCCGTCAGCAGTTTTCCCCAAAAGTGGATCGCGCTTTACCGGCTGAAAGGTCAGTATTACCTGTACACACCGTCCGATGCCGGTAATCATTTTCAATTCGAGATCACCGACAGTACTACAATCGATTTTACCATGGAAGGCCCCTGTCCGAGCAAACTAAACAGGATCTCCGCCAGCTCTTCTTCCGAGATCATGATCAACCGCAGCAATTACTGGAACCAGAACAACGTCCGCATCAGGATCATCGACAGCAACAAAGGCATCGCCGTATTTCAGTTCGGCCCATCCGGATTTAAAAAAAAGGAGAAGTATATATTGATGGTGGATGCTTCAAAGGCCCGCCTGTTTCCCGTTATTGTGAACTGGTCTACAGAAAAACAACCAGAATTTGATTTTGATGAAATTGACTTCGCACGGCTGCTGAAATAAGAATCCCTTAACATGCTTTCCGGTAAATTCACACCACTGATTTTTATGAAAGCATTTTTTAAACTACCTGTTCTGCTTCTGCTCGTTATCACGGCTACCGCACTTTGTGGCTGTCCGCCGCTCGACTACAAGGTCTTTGTGCGTAACATCACTTCGGATACCGCGCGACTGACCCTGCTTTATAAATCTAATGACACTGTTCCATCAGAGACACTTTCAGCAAGAGCTGCCTTTGAAATTTTACCGGTGCGGAAAAAGAACCTCGAGGTGATGAATGAGCGCGTACCTGCATCTGTGAATGCCCGGCATGTAACGTTGCTGGTTCCACCGAAGTCGACTGTGTACGTAAGTGATGTGCTGCAATCACTTCACAGGTTCGGTGCAGAATACCTGATGATAGAAAGGGCTGGTCACCTGGATACGGTTAAATCGAATTTCCATTACAAGGGCTTTTCGAAAAAACCAGATCCGTCTTATAATTATTTGTATAATACGCTTGTTTATTATGATATCAAATAGGCATCAACCATAATGACAGATCGCCCTAACATATTAGTAGTCTGCGGAAAGAATAAAAAGCGCAGCAGAACAGCAGAGCACATTTTTAAAAACAATGCGCGGTTCAATATCCGTTCAGCAGGGCTCAGCCCAAAAAGCGAAAGAAAGATTTCTGAGAATGACCTGCATTGGGCCGACCTTGTTTTCGTGATGGAATCCGATCACAGGGCCAAGATCCGGGAGGTATACAATCATCTTGAATTACCGCAAATAGAAGTACTTCATATTCCAGACGATTATGAATTTATGGATGAAGAACTGGTTGAGATGCTGAACGACAGGATGAACGGTACCCTGAATACTGTTTATGGAATTTAATGGTATTTTACGGTTGCTAAGCGTTCCTGCTCTTGACGGATTGCTCCTGTTTTAAAAAACACAAGGCAGAATAATCCGCGCAGACCAGGAATTGATACAATCATCATAATAGAATACGCTGCTCCCATGCTTAAATACATCATTCTTATCACATTCTGTTTCTTCGCAGAAAAAAGCATCGCCCAGGTAAGTAAAACAGATACGCTTTATAAAAAAGTTACCGCATTAGACAGCCTCGTATTTACAGAAGGATTCAATCGCTGTAATCTTGGCGTTTACGATAATATAATAGCAGAAGATCTTGAGTTTTACCACGACAAAGGTGGCATTACAAGCGGAAAAGCGGCGTTTGTAGCTTCGGTAAAAAATAATATCTGCAATAGCAAGACCCCGGTGAAACGTACATTAGACAGCATGCAGGTTTATACCATGCAGGGTAACGGGCAATTATACGGCGCTGTTCAGGAAGGTATACATAGTTTTTATCATTGGGGAAATAATACCTGGGTAAAATCTGGTGATGCAAGGTTTCTTCATGTCTGGCTGCTTGATAAAGGAAGCTGGTTGCTGAAGCGCGTGGTGAGTTATGATCATTGACTCCGGTTATTGCATTAAATGATCACGGGTTTCACAGAGAGAGAACCCTCCATGAAACCCGCAACAAATAATTTTCTTTAATCAGATCAATACTGTACAACCCCGCCTTTTCTCACGCCCGCGTTCTTCCCGAACTGCCAGCCGAAGCTCAATTCAAAACTTTGCAGAGAAGTACCGGCCATTTTGGAAGTGATCACATCATAAGAGAATCCCAGCAGCCATTGGTTGCCTTCCAGTCCGAGATAAGGATAGATGGCATCGCCGAAACGATCCCATACGCCAACATTCACTGAATTCAATGCAGTAACATTTTGTGAGAATCCTATTTTGTATAACAGCCCTGCAGTAAACTGGTTGTAACCACCTTGCTGCTCAAATAATGAACTAACAGCAAGCTGGCTGCCATTGGCATCTGTTTTCAACTGGTAACCCGCCTGCACACTCAGGCGCGGATCAATACTGTAAGACGAGTTATAGTATGCACCTTCTATCGGCCGCGCCGCATGGAAATAACCAACACCGCCATAGAAACCGGAAGATTCACCCTGGTACTGGTAAAGTAATCCCGCATTCACATCAAAATTATCCAGCTTGGGAATAACTACGCCGTCATTTGGATTAATCACCGGCTGATAACCACCACTGCCCAGCTGCGACCCGAACTGGAATTTCCCTGCATCGAGGAGGCGGCTCATATAATTGAATGTAAGACCGCCGCTGAGCATATGCTTCCCGGCTCCATCCAATGTACTGTGGTAGGCGGCACCAACACCGAAATTATTATGCTTCAGCAGGCCGCCGTTGGATGCATCCGTCATGAACATTGCTCCACCGGTCAGCTGATTCTTCGCGCCGGCGCCCAATAGATTTTTTTCCAGTGAAACGAATGTGGTTGTGAATGGTTCGGTGCCGGAACCCTGCCATTGCGAACGGTAAGTGGCAAGCGCACGCCAGTCGCCCACGTTTCTGCCCATCATGGCCGGATTGGTTACCATGGGAGCCATAAAATAATGGCCCAGCCTGGGGTCCTGCCCTAAAGAAGGCTGACTGAACATTATTCCTGCAAGCAGGATAAGCAGTGAATGAATACTCTTTTTCATAAGCTCGTTTTATGTTATCGCTTAGCGCAATAATGTTACTGATCCTTGTTTCCTGATGGTTGCTCCTTTATCGTCAACCGCTTCTATGATCCATGTGTACGTATCCAGCGGCTGGAGTTCTCCGTTATAACGGCCGTCCCAACCCTGACCCATTTGCGAGGTTTCGAACAACATTTTACCCCAGCGGTTGTATACGCGGAAATAATGCAGCGAACGGATATTGGCTACCATGATCGGCAGCAGCTTATCATTCTGTCCATCGCCATTAGGCGTAAATACATTCGGTACCAGGATGGCCGACGGTTCCTGCACACGGACAAGCAATGTATCTGTTACAATACACGCGCCTACCGTTACCTCAATATTGTATTCCTGTTGTGTTGCTGTTGTTACCTGCGGATTAGCAATTGCCGCATTATTAAGATAACTGTTCGGAATCCAGTTGTACCCTGATGCACCGGTTATGGTACGGGCCTGCAATGCTGTTGTAACATTCCTTCCTGCATCTATCGTAGTCAGACGAACGCCGGGAATATAGGCCGTTACATTTATCGTTACAGTAATATCTGCAAACAGGTTTCCATCGCTTACACGGATCACAAACTGGTCTGTTCCGTTATAGCCTGGCTGTGGCAGATAGGCTGTTCCCGGTGGCAACTGTGCCGAACCTGTTGCTGTTGCCGTTACCGGGAAACCCGTGAGGGTTCCATGCGCCGGCGCAGCTATAACGCTCCAGGTAAGTGTCTGGCCGTTATCGATATCCCTGGCACTGAGCAGGCTGTTCAACGATTTTCCTGTATTGCTGCACACTGTTGTTGTCTGGGCTGCGCCACCTGTAAATGACGGCGCTGCGTTGCCAGGTATATAATCAACAGCCGTATTGTTGGTAGTAGCTGTTACCGGCGTACCTGCATAACCATAAGTATCTGTAAACGCAATGCTGAATGTTACACGACCGAAGGCATCTGCGGTAGTCATGGTGTATGCTGCCGTCCAGCTGTTACCGCCGCTGCTCGTTGCTGTAATGGCATGTCCGGCAATCGTGACCGTCGGCGCAAGAATCGGCCTGTTTGCAACAAGACTTACGATAACGCTGTTTCCGGGAATAGCGATTGCTGTATTGGCATTGTTTGATGTGATATTTACCAATGTCAGTACCGGTAATGTTTTAAGGAAGTTAACATTGCTGCTGTTGGTAGTGAGCGTTACAGCTGTTCCTGTATTGCCCGACAGGTCTGCAAATGCGATGCTGAATGGCACGAAACCTTCTGCATCGGCAGTGGTCATGGTATAGGATGCCGTCCAGCTGTTGCCGCTGGTATTGGTTGCCGCTACGGTATGACCAGCAATTGTTACTGTTGGGTTCTGGATCGTTTCTGTAGCAGTGAATTGAAGTGTGACAATGCTGCCTATTACCGCTTTTGATATATCAGCGTGAGAAGATGCGATCGTCACCGTATTCATGGCAGGTGCGGTCTTGTCGAACAATACACTGCTGCTGTTGGTAGTTGCTGTTAGGGCTGTACCAGCATTACCGGTCAGATCACTGAATCCTATATTAAATGTAACCGTACCTGCTGCATCACCAGTTACCATCGTATAGGTTGCCGTCCAGTTATTGCCCGATGTATTGGTTGCAGTTACTGTATGCCCGGCGATGGTTACCGCAGGCGACTGGATTGTTTCAGAGGCAGTGAAGGACAGCGTGATCATATCCCCCGCTTTTGCCCTGCCTGCAGCAGCATTGGATGATGCGATTATTACTGCAGAGAGTGTCGGTGCTGTTTTATCAAACAATACAGTGCTGCTATTTGTAGTGGCGGTTACGGCAGTGCCGGCATTTCCTGCCAGATCGCTGAATGAAACATTAAAGATTACCGTACCCGTTGCATCGGCGGTTACCATCGTATAGGTTGCCGTCCAGTTATTACCCGATGTATTGGTTGCAGTTACTGTATGCCCGGCGATGGTTACCGCAGGCGACTGGATTGTTTCAGAGGCAGTGAAGGACAGCGTGATTACATCGCCCACTTTAGCCCTGCCGGTCGCCGCATTGGATGACGCGATGGCTACAGCCGCCAACGCAGGCGCCGTTTTATCAAACAGTACACTGCTGTTATTTGTAGTTGCAGCTACTGCTATACCTGCGTTACCGGTCAGATCACTGAATCCTATACTAAATGCTACCGGACCTGCTGCATCACCGGTTGCCATGGCATAGGTTGCTGTCCAATTATTACCTGAGCCGTTAGTTGCGGTAACGGTATAGCCGGCGATGGTTACAGCTGGTGTTGATATTGCTTCAGACGCGGTGAACGAAAGCGTGATCATATCACCTGCTTTCGCACGGGTTACATCGGCATTGGATGATCCGATGGTTACCGCTGTGAGCGTTGGTACTGTTTTATCAAACAATATACTGCTGCTGTTGGTAGTTGCTGTTACGGTTGTACCGGCATTTCCTGCCAGATCGCTGAATGCGATATTAAACGTTACAACACCTGTTGCATCACCGCTTGCCATGGTATATGTTGCGGTCCAGTTATTACCTGATGTATTAGTGGCGGTTACAGCGTGGCCGGCAATTGTTACCGTTGGTGCCGATATTACTTCAGACCCGGTGAACGAAAGCGTGATCATATCACCTGCTTTCGCACGTGTTGCATCGGTATTCGAAGATGCAATGATTGCGGTTGATAAAGTCGGTGCTGTTTTATCAAATAATATACTGCTGCTGTTGGTAGTTGCTGTTACGGCTGTACCTGCATTTCCTGCCAGATCGCTGAATGCGATATTAAACGTTACAACACCAGTTGCATCACCGCTTACCATGGTATATGTTGCAGTCCAGTTATTGCCAGCGCTATTGGCTGCGGCTACTGTATGACCCGCAATGGTAACAGCTGGTGCCTGTATGGCCTCAGAAGCAGTGAACGAAAGCGTGATCACATCGCCTACTTTCGCAAGTGCAGTATTGGTGTTGGATGATGCAATGGCTGCCGCAGATAAGGCCGGTGCTGTTTTATCAAATGACACACTGCTGCTGTTGGTAGTTGTGGTTACTGCGGTACCTGCATTCCCGGAGAGGTCGCTGAATGCTATATTGAATGCTACCGCTCCTGTTGCATCACCAGTTACCATCGTATAGGTTGCGGTCCAGTTATTGCCCGAACCATTCGTAGCCGTTACCGCATGACCTGCAATGCTTAACGTTGGCGCCTGTATGGATTCCGATGCAGTGAACGAAAGCGTGATCACATCGCCCGCTTTCGCAAACACAGTATTTGTGTTGGATGATGTAATGGCTACAGCTGTTAAGGTTGGTGCCGTTTCATCGAACACCACGCTGCTGCTGTTGGTGGTGGCCGTTACTGCCGTACCGCTATTGCCCGCCGCATCGCCGAAGGCAATATTGAACGTTACCGCACCTGCCGTATTTCCGCCAGCCATGGTATAGGTTGCAGTCCAGTTATTGCCGCTGGTATTTGTTACGCTTGCCGCTGCGCCCGCAATGGTCACTACCGGCGTAATGATGGTTTCGCTTGCAGTAAAGCTGACCGTAACCACATCACCGGCTTTCGCTTTTGCTGTATTGCTGTTACTCGATGCGATCGTTACCGCCGTCAGTGTCGGAACCGTTTTATCGATGGTGTATGTTTCACCCGCAAATGGCAGTGTATTTGTAAGCGTTGGTGTTAATCCCGTTGCATTGGCAAGGTTGAGTACCAGCGTACCGTCGCCGCTACCCGTATTCACGGTTACCGTATAGGTGGTTCCGCTGCCGCTTACCGATTGTACACTTGACCCCGTAATCCCTGCACTTGCTGTAAGAGAGAAATTAGTGGTCGTCAGCCCTGTTACGGCTGAGCCGAAAGTGACCGTATAATCGGCTGTAGTTATATTAACGCTTGCGTTACTTCCTGCTCTTACGATGCTGTTCAGTGTGGCAGGCGTTATAAAGTTTACAGGATTATTCGTTGCTGTACCTGTGTTATACTGAGCAGTTGCTGACTGGCCTCCGTCGTTGAATTCTACAACCATCACCCGGTAGGTTTTGGATGGCGACAGTCCTGTTACAGTTACACTGCTGCCTGTTCCGGCGTACACGCAGTACCAGCCGCTGGTTCCGATCTGCGAACCTGATGCGAATATTGTGTTTGCCGTATAATCTGTACCCGTAGCAGGAGCGGGGCTGCCGCTGTTTCCATCCAGCATGAACACAGCACGTTTTTCACCACTGCCGTTTGTCCAGCCCAGTGCAGCCGTGGTACCCGTTGGTGTTACAGTTATGGCCGTTGCCTGTGTTACCGGCGGGGCAATGAGTGAATTCTGGAATATTTGTATGGTGTGCGTATTGTAGTCAACAGAGAATATATCCGGCCGGCCATCACCGTTCACATCCTGGATATAGTTTTTGCCTACGGAAGCTGTCGCTGCAAATGTGACCGGGTTATCAAACGTAATTGTTCCGGCAGCAGCTGTTGTATTGGCATAGAGCACCAGGCTCCTGGGAGAGCTTGCATAGCTGAACGACAGGTCTGCTTTACCATCCCCGTTCAGATCGCCAACGGACACATCGTTTATAAAACCTGTATATGGTATCGTTATATTCTGTGCTGTACCGAAATTCAGTGAACCCGAACTGCTGTTATTATTGAAAAGCGTAAAAACACCGTCCGACCCATTTGCTGCTATGATATCTATTTTGCCATCATTATCAAGATCGCCCAGTTTCAGGATGTTTTGCACCGCGCCTGCTGCCAGCGTATATGGCGCATCAAAACTGACAGCGCCCATTGTGGTAGTTGTATTGCGCCAGATGATTACATGATAGATACCGCCGCCCGGACCGCCGTTCGTTACAATATCCAGCTTGCCATCACCATCCATATCGGCGAGGTAAACATTATATGCTGAAGTGGTAGTTGAGATATCTGTTTTAGGACTGAATGCTACCTGGCCGGCCGCGTTGCCCGTATTACGGAATACAGATACGGAGTTGCCAGCCGAGTTGGCCACTACCACGTCTATTCTTCCGTCGCCATCCAGGTCTCCGGCATCAAGTCCGCGCGGAGAAGAGCCGGTAGTAAATGCTGCCGTATGTGCAATAGTTGAAAGATCTCCTGTGCCCAGGGCTACCAGCAGCTGGTCTGTGCTTAAGTTGGTCATCAACACATCAGGCTTGCCATCTCCGTCAATATCTTTTGTTTTGATATACTCCGGTGTTGAGTACAAACCATTGTTCATGTCAACGGCAGTTGCAAAACCGATAGCTGCGGTAGTACTGTTGTTTTTTCTGAAATGAACGCTGTTGCTGAGTATATTCTCTGCATCTGCAATATCCGGTTTGCCATCTGCATCTAGATCGGCAAGTGCAAAGCCGCGCCCCAGGTTAGCGCCTGTAATGGTGGCTTGCAATGCAAAGTCCGTTGCTGACAGCGTTGATTTATTAGCCGCAAAAACGGGATGGAAATATTGCGCGCTTTGTCCTGTAAGCCTGTTTGTAGTGTGTGTTACAGTTACCGGTCCGTAAGAAGCGCCCGCCGGAACCGTTACCGTAAGACTGGTTGCCCCTGCAGAAGTAACAGTTGCCCTCACTGCGCCGAAGTAAACTACATTACCTGTAGTGAGTACATTAAAATTTGTACCCGCGATCACAATACTGGTTCCCGGCGCTGCTTTAGCCGGCGTAATCGATGTGATCGTTGGCGGGAACTGCATGATTCCTCTGTATACATAGAATCGCGCCAGATTGGTAACACCGGCAACAAGGTCATTGACCCCGTCGTTGTTGAAATCTGCTACGGCAAGACCGCGACTGAAATTAAGCGGGTCAGTCAGTTCAATCCGGCTGGCTTCATCAAAACTCACCGTATTTACCACACTTGTATTCCGGTAAACGATCAGTTTTCCGGGCGATGATCCGTCTGGTGCTACAACCAGGTCCGGCTTCCCATCCCCATTCAGATCGCCCAGCGTAGCTACCTGCTGGCTGATGCCTACCGCAACTGTACTTGTTGCAAAAGAAATATTACCGGCCCCGCTGCTGGTGTTCCTGTAAACAGATACGCTTGTGGAAGATCCCGCGAATGTCAGGATAAGATCCGTCTTACCGTCGCCATCTACATCTCCACCGGCAACAGAAATAGGGGAATTAGAACCACTGATCGTCTGCGAAGTGGCAAAACTGATATTACCCGGCGTACTGGTATTCAGCTTTACATCGAACCCGGACGCTCCGCTCCTTGGAATAATGAGGTCCGGTTTGCCGTCGCCATCGAGATCCGCGAAAAAGATCATGATGGGATTGGCTGTGATTGAATAATCATTTTTGGCAGCAAAGCTGATATTGCCCGTTCCGGAACTCAGGTTTCTGAAGAATGAAACTGATGCACTGGTCGTATTCAGTGTAGCCACATCAGGTAAACCATCGCCGTCCATATCTATTGCAAAACAGGAATTCGGACCCAGACCGGTTGTAAAGGCAGAAGATGCAGTAAAAGCACCTGTGCCCTGGTTCCTCAGTACATACATGTTACCGCTGCTGGCTATATTGGTTGAAAGATCCCTGGTAGATGCGATCGCGATAATATCGAGATTCCCATCCCCATCCAGATCTGCAAGCGCCGGCATACCCTGACCGTTATTGCCTGTGAAAGTATAGGTGTTAGGCGTGGCAAGGGTTATGTTACCTCCTGCAGTAGCTGTCGTATTGAAGTATACCTGCAAGGCATTTTCAAGCGGAGTCGCCGGCCCGTTGGCAGCTGTTACCAGGTCCGGCCTGCCATCTCCGTTCAGATCACCGGTAACCATTCCATAGATCCGTTGAGCAGAACTTGATGTAAGAGACCCCTGATATGGTATATCTGCTGTGGTGAGCACTCCCTTGGGTGTCTGTATGGTGGGCAGGAAATAGTCTTTGCTGTATGCGGTCAGTGCATTTGCGGTATTGGTCACTGTTACATAACCATATAAAGCGCCTTTCGGAACGGTAACGGTTAAGCTGGTGGCCGATGCTGCTGTTACCGTTGCTTTTGAACCGCCGATGAGCACTTTATTGTTTGCCGGTGTACTGTTGAACCCTGTACCTGTGATGGTGATGCTCGCGCCGGGTGCAGCATTTGCCGGCGAAAACGAACTGATCACAGGCGGAGGCAATGTTGTATTCTGGTAAACAGATACGGTGCGTGAGGCCAGGTTTCCGGTAAAGAAATCCGCCCTGCCGTCGTTATCCAGATCAACAATGTCTGAAGAAGCAGGTGCATTACCCGCAGCAAGTTCAGCGGCAGTACCGAACACCAGGGTGCCTGCTACAGTTGTCTGGTTGGGTATCATCGCCAGCCTGTAATCATTAGTAGCGAAAGCCACATTCATACCGGCAAGTATATCGGGCTTTCCATCACCGGTAACATCGCCGGTTGCAATAGTAGCTACGTTTCTGCCTGTAGTGATGGTAGTGCCAGCGGTAAAGGAGAGATCGCCGCCTGCGGTTGCATAGTTATTGATAAATGTATACACTGCCGACTGACCGTTCGATGTTGCAAGGTCTGTCTTTCCGTCGTTATCAAAATCAACGAATGAGATGGTTGTTGCCGACGTCAGCGACAGACTGGTATTCGGTGCGGCCGTGCCCGCAGTGCTGAAAGAACCTGAATTGATCGCGCCTCCCGCTGTTCCCAGATTTTTATAGATGGAAACGCCGCCGGGAAAATTAGCAACGATATCCGGCATATTATCCCCGTTCAGATCCATAGCGCCGATCGTGGCAGCATTAGCGCCTAATGAGAAGCTGGTAAAGCTTCCTAAAGCCAGGGAGCCTGGTGTACTGAAATTAGGATATATATAAAGAAAACTTGTAGAGGAAGTAGATACAAGAATATCAACCCGTCCGTCCTTATTGATATCAGACAGCGCTATATTAGCGAGAAATGTACCCACATTTATATTGCTGGTTTCTCCGAATGTGGAAATATCGCCGGTGTTCAGAAAGATCAGGATATAACCTGCATTAGGTGCCATGAGTACTAAATCCTTTCTTCCGTCGGCATCCATATCCGCAATGGCTAATTTGGTACAGAAATTACTCATGGCTACAGCTACCGGAGTTCCAAAGCTGACAGTTCCGCCGCTGCTTGTATTAGGAAATACAGAAATTTCACTCGCCGCCGGGTTGAGAGAAATCATTTCCGGCTTGCCGTCGCCGTTCAGATCCAGTGAACCTGATGCAACCAGCTGTAAGCCGCCACCGGCATCAGACAAAGTGCCGATGGATGTAAAATCAGCTCCTGACAAACTATTCCTCGCAGGAGGAAATCTTGTGCTGAAAAAAGACTGCGATTCACACTGAAGCTGTGTAGCCGTATTCAAGACCGTTATTTTTCCATAAGTGCCGCCTGAAGGAGCGGTAACGGTAAGAGATGTTGCGGTAGATGCCGTAACGGTAGCCCGCTGCTTGCCGATATAAACGATATTATTTGCAGGGGTGGTATTGAAATTGGTACCCGTTACTGTGAACGAACTTCCATTTATCGCACTCTGCGCAGATATATTCGTGATGGCAGGCACCTGCGCAACGGCGTTAATAGTAAGTGAGAGCAGTACTACCCAAATGCAGGACACAAGAAGGCAGCGATAACGGATTTTAAGTATAGTTGGTTTCATAAGCTATGTTCAGTTCCGTATTATAGCGAACGCGATGTTCTCGGGTGATAGGATGCCGGCTGATAATTTCGGCTCATTCCAGGCTTTTCAACAAAGCCTCCACGGTAATCGCTGGCAACATGATCGGGGGTGCTAAAACCATATTTTGCCAGTGATCATTCAGTCTTGGTAATATCAATTTTACTGCTCAGGAAGGACCATTGATATTTGGCGCAATATAGTGCAAAAATGACTGCGTCAAATCTAAAAATGGACCAAAGAAACCGACCGGATCGATAACCCGGTAGCCGTTCTTCAGCAATTGATGTAGTATTGTAATACGGTATCGCGAACACGTTCATATTATTGATAACCGATCTCAGGTATGCAGCAGCGGATTCAACTTACACTTTTTGCAGAGCCGGAAGAAACGCTCCTTATTGAAAAGGTCCGCAAGGCATTCAATCCTGTACAGTTTGCATTAATCCGTGCACATGTTACCTTATGCCGTGAGGATATGCTTCTTCAGAAAGATATGGTGCTGAAGCATCTTTCCCATACAGCACACCCTTTTATTACCATCCGGTTCGGAAAACCCGCGAGGTTTGCGGAAGGAAGGGGCTTGTTTTTGCCGGCAACGGAAGACACACAGTTCCAGCTCCTTAGAAGCCATATACTACAGGATATCTCATGCCCCGTTATCGCTCAGGAACCACATATTACGCTGATACATCCCAGGAACGCCACCTGCACCGATGCGATCTTTGAAGAGGTTTGCCGCATGAAGCTGCCCGAACAGCTCACATTTAAACGGGTTTCATTGATTGAACAGATCAATGGAAAAGAGTGGAAACCACTCCGTGAATTTCCGCTCCGTGGATAATTCATGGCACTCGTCCCATAAATTACCGCGTTCAGGTATTTTATACGGTATTAATTCCAACAATGTTGTTGCTTTATTCCATGAAGCGCAAGAAACATTCTTTATACTGGCAATGTCAGCTGGTCGGCTGGACGGCAGCTTCGCTGTACTGGTCCTTCTCCGGGATGTTGTCGGGCGGATTCAATTTTTCACTTGCGCTGGTACACCTGGTTTCCGACGTGATCTTATACATCGGCATTACACATTTGTACCGACTTTTCGTACTGCGTAATCAATGGCAGCAACTGGCGCTGAAACCCTTGCTGAAACGGCTCTTTCCTGCCATCATCGTACTGGCTGCGGCTTACACGGTAGTTACCTTAACAAAGATCTATCTGATCCGTTTCTACCTGGTGCCGGGGTTTTCGCAGGATGTATATGACTTTATCAACGCCAATACACTCGGTGTTGCCATGGCTGGTGTGAGGCTTATGTCTATCTGGATGCTGGCTTACCACGGCTACCATTATGCGCTGCGCGAAATGAGGCTGATACAGGAGAACGGGCAACTACAACTCGCTTTAAAAGATGCACAGTTGCAGAATCTGTCGGCACAGCTTAATCCGCATTTTCTTTTCAATGCACTGAATACGATCAAGTCGATGGTGATCGGACAGCCCGCATCAGCAAGACGTGGCATCGATTTGCTGAGTGAAATATTACGGACGAGTCTCTATGAAGACGAACATCAGGAAACGACCATTCACGCCGAATTAGCTCTTACACTCGATTACCTGGAGCTCGAACAGCTACGGATGGAAGACCGGTTACAGTATGAAGTTGTGATGGATGATGGTCTGCGTGAATTATCCATCCCGCGGCTTTCACTGATCACGATGGTGGAGAACGCTGTAAAGCACGGAATAGCACTTAATAAACAGGGCGGACATCTTATCATCAGCGGAATACTGCAGGAAAACGGGTATGGTATTACAGTAAGCCATCCCGGAAAACTGGGTGCCGGTAATGGCATCGGGTTAAAAAATCTGAAGGAACGACTGGAAATACTTTATAAAAACAAGGCCGTTTTCAGTATTTCGGAACAACAGGGTATTGTAACAGCAAGTCTTTTTATTCCTTTATAATGAACAGCATCAGGACCATCATAATAGACGATGAGCGCTCGGCCCGCGAAGAGCTGAAACGTGCACTGGCCGCATTCCCGCAGTTTGATATCGTGGGCGAGGCCGGAAATGCAGATGAAGCAGAGTCGCAGATCCAGGAACTGCATCCGGATCTGCTCTTCCTGGATATCCAGATGCCGGGCAGGTCAGGTTTTGAATTACTGGAATCGCTGCCCGTAATACCCGCGGTGATCTTTGTAACGGCATTCGATCGATTTGCACTCAGGGCTTTTGAAGTAAGCGCTATCGATTATCTGCTCAAACCGGTGCGTGATGAACGATTTGCAAAAGCTGTACGGGAAGCAGCGCAACGCATCCGGAACAGCAACGAATCTTTCTTTTTTATAAAAGATGGAGCGAAATATCATTTTGCAAGATGGAGTGAAGCCGCCTTGATCGAATCCGCAGATGCATATGTATGCATACACATGCGCGACAAAAAACCACTGTTGAAAACCTCGCTCATCCAGCTCGAAGCTGCGCTCGATCCGGTTCATTTTTTCCGTGCCAACAGGCAGCAGCTAATCAATCTTCGTTTTATCAGTTCCATACATAATAAAGAAGGCATCCTGCACGCAATGCTCACGACCGGTCAGCAGGTGGTCTTCTCCGAACGGCAATCGGCCGCATTCAAAAAAACACAACAGAATCTATGAAATCATTTATTGTATTTGTGCTGGGTATGTTATTGTTGCATACCGGCGGGGCGCAGCCTTATCTCATTGAAGACAGCGTACTGATCCGTACTCCTTATGGTGCCACATTATCTGCTGTAGTGGTCAGGAAAAAAGATGCGCCCGCCAAACAGCCGGCGGCGCTTATGTTCTTTATCTATGCCAACCGCGACCGCAGCCTTGAGGAAGCAAAATATGCTGCAGATCGCGGGTATGTGGGTATTGTGGCAGATACGCGCGGCAAACGGTTAAGCCCCGATCTTATTGAACCTTATGAACATGAGGCGCAGGATGTGAATGCAGTTATCAGCTGGATTGTACGGCAGTCCTGGAGCGATGGCCGCGTTGGAATGTACGGCGGCAGTTACTCCGGTTTTGCGCAGTGGGCCGCACTGAAGCATCCGCATCCGGCGTTAAAAACCATCGTGCCTTATGTTGCAGCCATACCCGGCCTGGGGTTGCCGATGGAAAACAATGTATTCATCACCGCTAATTACCAGTGGCCGTTTTATGTAACCAATAATAAACTCACCGATACTGCTGTCAATAACGACAGGGAACGATTCCGGAAAATGCGCCTCAACTGGTTCTACAGCGGCAGGCCTTATAATAAAATCGACAGCATCGACGGAGTGGCTAATCCCTGGCTGCAGAAATGGCTTTCGCACCCAGGCTACGACAGCTACTGGCAATCGATGGTGCCGTATGGCAAAGAATATGCACGGATTAAAATACCTGTCCTGAGTATTACCGGTTATTACGATGACGGCCAGATCTCGGCCATCGAATATCTCAAACAACATTACCTGTATAATCCGGCCGCAGATCACTATCTCGTCATCGGACCTTATGATCATTTTGGTGCACAGCAGGGAGGAACGCGAATGCTGCGGGGTTACCAGGTAGATTCTGTTGCGATCATCAATACGAGAACACTCACATTCCAGTGGCTCGATCATATTCTTAAAAGCGGGCCCAGGCCGGCAATACTCCGGGATAAGATCAATTTTGAAGTGATGGGAGCCAATCGCTGGAAACATGCGCCATCACTGGAAAAAATGGAAGACAGCGTATACCGGCTTTACCTTTCGGAGAGCGGGGAATTATCCTTCACCAGGCCCCTGAAAGAAAAATATCATTTGCAGGAAATCGATTTTGCAGATCGCGATCACTGGACCAACAGTTCCTATCCCGATCCGATCATTAAAGCCGAGCTCGATACATCGAATGGTTTATTCTTCTGGTCAAAACCATTTGACAAACCAGTTACCGTAAGCGGCAGTGTAACCGGCTTATTAAAAGCAGTGATCAATAAAAAAGATATGGATATCGGTATAGGCCTTTACGAAGTATTGCCTGACGGCCGTTTTTTCCAGCTCTCCTATTACCTGGGTCGCGCCAGTTATGCAGCAGATATGACCAAACGTAAACTGCTCGTTCCTGGCAAGGCAGAAGAGATTCCCGTTAGCCGTTCGCGACTATTCAGCAAACAATTGCAGCAGGGAAGCCGGTTACTGGTGGTGCTGAACATCAATAAAAATCCTTTTGCACAGGTCAATTATGGAACAGGCAAAGACGTAAGCCATGAAACGCTGCGCGATGCAGGAGAGCCGTTAAAAATAAAGTGGAGTTCGCAGAGTTATTTTATGTTGGGGATGAGCAGGGAGTGAAATGCGGGGTGAGGTGGGGTGGGGGCGAAATGAAGGTGGGGTGAGGGCGAAGTGAGGAGTGTGAGGCGGGATAAATCTGCGGTTTATTCCGGGGGACTATCCCATTAAGTGTGTAAACTTTCAAATCGGGGGTTACGAGTTTAAATTCTGACCCCTGTTATCAAATATAGTTAAGAACTGCCCAGGGATCATGCCCCAGTCTTTGATGGGCATGGTCCATTTTTTAAAAGTTCCGCTTATAACGAAGTCACACCCTAACCCCCACCCCATATAAATCGCCTGCGATTTATATGCCTCACACACCCTCACTTCGCCCTCACCCAATCATCTATAGCCCCAGCCTGAACCCCGCCACCACCACACGGCCAGTTGTAAAATCGAGTTCTGCAGCGCGTTTAAATCCCATTCGTTCATACATGCCCCAGGCAACCCGCATAAATTTTGTGCTGTGAATGATCACCTGGCGTCTTTTTTGAATCCCTGCCCTCCGGATACATTCACTAACCAGCATTTTACCGATACCACAGCCACGCGTATGCGCAGCCACAGCGAGGAGCCTGAACCCCGCGGCCTCTTTTTCGCCTGACACGTCGGCACCGGATCCATAATGTGCCATATCTTCAAAATAGACAACTGCACCGGCAATTACACCATCGCCTGATATACATATGATCAGATCAACACCGGGTTTTTCAGTTAACGTTCCAACGTTTGCAAGCATCTGGTAATAGCGGGGCTCTTCATCAGGGCCCGGAAATGCTTCGAGGGCGATATATGCATCCACCATCAGCTGGCCGGTCCGTTCAAATTCATGCGGCATTGCATTTCGTATAAGCCATTGTGTTTCCATAAATTATTTTAATTGATTTGATTGCACGATACTGCGGCCGGTAAAGTCCGGTGGCCTGATCATGCATTTCAGCAGATCCGCTTCATCCGGTATACCAGGCTGTATAACTTTACCGCAAATGTTCAACGTTTGTTTTTGCCGAACAAGCAGTGTCAATTTTGTCACTTAAAAAATCTGTTATGATTGCAGCGATTGAAGCTGGAGAATTTAAAGGAGTAACCTGTCCGGTTGACCTGTGTATTGAGTTTATCAAAGGAAAACGCAAAGCCGCCATATTGCTGCAGATTGCCGGTGGCTGTAACCGATACAGTGAACTTAAGAAAGAGATCAAGATACACAAGCGGGTACTTGCCAGGCAATTGCGTGAGTTGCAGGAAGATAAGCTCATTACAAAAACAACCATCAGGGAAAAACCATTGCATATTGAATACAGTCTTACTGATCTGGGGTTGAAACTGAGTGTGCTGATTAAAGACATGTTCCGGTGGAGCATGGATTATTGTGAAGCCATAACAAAGGAGTAATATTATTATCTGTCTGGCCTTTATCTTACTTTTAATTCCACATGCCGCCTTCAAAAAACCTAGACGAGATCCTTGATACCAGACAGGTGCTTTCTGAAGCATCGAAGCTGGCTTTTGCAGCCTGTACCGAAGAAATACAATTAGCCCGCGGAACAATTCTCTTGCGGGCAGGCAGGGTGGAAACAAGTATTTATTTTATTAAACAAGGTATCGTGCGCGCGTATGCTCCCGGCGATCCGGAAATCACTTTCTGGTTCGGACAGGAAGGCGACCCGGTGATCTCCATGAGAAGTTACGTAGAACAATTACCAGGTTATGAGAACATAGAATTGCTGGAAGATTGCACATTATATGCGTTAAAAACAGCTTCACTACAGAAGCTGTTTCAATCCGATATAGCTATCGCCAACTGGGGACGAAAATTTGCCGAACTGGAACTGATCCGGACCGAAGAGCGACTGATCTCCCGGCAATTCCGCACAGCCACCGAACGCTATAAGGAACTGATGGAAAATAATCCTGGTCTGATACAGCGTGTGTCGCTAGGTCATATTGCTTCTTATCTCGGAATTACCCAGGTAAGCCTGAGCCGGATCAGGGCCGAGATCCGCTGAAGTATTTTTTATCATTTGTAAAAATGTTCCCGCCGGCATTTCTGCAATTTTGCAAAAAAAGAAATGAACTGGATCATCCTCATCATTGCGGGTTTGTTTGAAGTAGCATTTGCATCCTGCCTCGGCAAGGCCAAGGAAAGCACCGGAACGGAAATGTATGCCTGGTATGGCGGCTTCCTCGTTTCGCTGACCATCAGCATGGTACTGCTTGTCAAAGCCACACAGACACTTCCGATCGGAACGGCTTATGCAGTATGGACGGGCATCGGGGCCGTAGGTACCGCGCTGATGGGGATCCTCTTCTTCAAAGATCCTGCAAATTTCTGGCGTGTGTTCTTTCTTATCACGCTGATCGGTTCCATCATCGGACTTAAAGCTGCTTCACATTAAAAAGGTATAATTACGCAATGACATTTAAATTGTGATCAGATACATTTGTCTCATCCCATGGAAAAAGCACTGACCAACAAAAAATACCTGCTCGAAAAATTTCCAGGCAAGGGCGGCTGGACCTATGCCGCTATCCCGGGAATCCGGGGAGATGGCACCAGGGCTTTTGGCATGATCAGGGTAAAAGGCAGTATCGATGATTACGGGATCAGCGGGTATCATCTTATGCCCATGAAGAACGGAGACCTGTTCCTGCCAGTGAAAGCGGATATCCGCAAGAAGATTGGCAAGCAGGCCGGAGCCTGGGTGCATATCATTCTGTATGCAGATAACGATCCGCTTACCATTCCGGAAGACTTGTTGGATTGTCTGCACGACAATCCACTGGCGCATAAGGTCTTTCTCAGTTATACCGAAGGCGAACAGAAAGCTTTCATCAACTGGATCACCGATGCAAAAACGACAGCAACAAAAGTGGACAGGATTACCCGCACGCTTAGTTTGCTTGAAAAAGGACTAAAACACCATGAGCGGAATATTGATTGACAACAACACCATTTTCAATGGGAAACATGCAACAACGCGATCTCGGTTACAGAGCTGCCGTTACAGATGATGTTAGCGGGATGATCGCATTCCTTGTGCCCAGCGGCAACCAGATATCGAAATCATCAGGATATTACATGTAAGGATGGATTTAAAAAGCAAAATGGATGAGTAAGCCATGCCTGCAATTCGCTTGCAAATTTTGCTTATAAACATGTAGCCAGTATATGTTTATCTTAAATTTAAAATGGCCGGTAAACCCGGCCATTTTAAATTAGTGTTATTTATACAGCAGGTATTTCAACCGCATTTGTTTATAATTACCCAGCGCAGGTTCCCAGCTTTTGCGGATCTCTTCTTCGGGAACATTGGCCATGATCTGCTCTTTGAATCTGGAATCACCCGTACGGTAATCCACATTGCCGATCTCCTTGCTTTGCTTGAAATCGAAGAATTTCTCTTTTTCAGGATACGCGTTATACATTTCCTGGATCCAGGAAATGTTGATCCGCTTCGTCTTCACCAGGGAGTCTAAGTTATACTTGCTCAGGTCTAGGCCATAGCAGACTTCATTCATATACAGCGGCGCCTCAGACATGCCTTTGATGCTTACAGGTGTAAAAGAGAAAGCATATTTCCCTTTCAACTTTGGTGCACCGAGTATAGTAAAGGGTGTATAGGTTCCGCGGCCATAGTTAAGTATGGTTCCTTCATAAACACAGGTGGAAGGATACAGCAGGATCGACAATGGTGTATTCAGGTTTGGTGAAGGATTTACGGGCAAGGTATACATCATATCGTGCGTGTAATTCGCGACCGGTATGATTTTGATCTGACACTGCACTTTATTGGCCAGCCAGCCTTCACCGTTGACCATTTTCGCAAATTCGCCGATCGTCATGCCATGCGTGATCGGGATGGGGAATTTACCGATACCTGATTTGAGTTTCATATCCAGCACCGGCCCGTCTACAAAATATCCGTTCGGGTTAGGACGGTCGAGGATCAGTAACTCTTTGTTATTTTCGGCGCAGGCTTCCATCACATCTGCCAGCACATTGATATAGGTATAAAAACGGCAACCTACATCCTGGATATCATATATCATCAGGTCTATATCTGCCAGGTCTTCTTTGGTTGGCTTTCTCTTAGGACCGTATAATGAAATAATGCGTATGCCGGTTGCGGAATCTACTTCATCGCCCACTTTAACCCCGGCGCTTGCCTTTCCGCGGAAGCCATGTTCAGGACCAAATGCTTTTACAATCTGTATGCCCAGCGAACGTAAACTATCAACCAGGTGTGTTTTACCGATCACGGAAGTCTGATTACCCACGATCCCGATTCTTTTCCCTTTCAGGTAAGGCAGGTATTTTTCAGTCTGGTCTGCCGCAGGGATGATCTTTGAACCAGCCGGCGGATTATCAACAGGCTTTTCAGCGATACTGCCAATGTTCCAGACACCAACAGCAGAAAGGAATAACAGTCCTAATAATGATGTTTTCATGCGCTAAATCTACTAAAGACCGCACAAAGCCGCAAATATTTGAACTTAATTCAGCATTAAAATGCAGAATATATTAGTTACCCTGCTTGCGCACATATTTGGTAAGGATCACGATCACCTGTCCTTCGATCTTACCTTCTATCTGTTCTGTATTATCTTCTACCAGGCGGATGTTTTTTACAACCGTTCCCATTTTAGCGTTCAGGGAAGTTCCCTTCACATCGAGTGAGCGGGTAAGAATTACGGTATCGCCCTGCAGCAGCTGGTTACCGTTAGCGTCGAGATGAAGGTCTACAGTACCATCGCTTTCATGATCGCCGGTTGCTTTGGCCCAGGCAAGTGTTTCATCATCGAGATAAAGCATATCCAGCTGATCCGTGGCCCAGCTTTCCGCACGCAGCCTGTTCAGCATACGCCATGCCGTTACCTGGATGCCCGGCACTTCACTCCACATGGTTTCGGTGAGGCATTTCCAGTGCTCCTGGTCGAGAGGGGCTTTTTTATCGATCTGAACCTGGCATTTGCTGCATACCATGATGCTGTTATCCGCGGTGCGGTTATCCTGCGGCAGCACACTGTATAATTGTACGCTTTCCGCAGATCCGCATAATTCGCATTTGCCATTACTCCTGTTCTGTAAGATCTCTTCCATTTTCATACCGCTGTATTTTGGGCCCGCAAGGTAACATAATTCAACGGCTGCTGCTGCATAATGTTAATTATGCCTGTCTTTTTGTACTTTACAAAACCTTAATCACAGATCATGAAAGGGAGTATCGCACCGGATATCGACACCTATATTTCTGAGTTTCCAAAAGAAGTGCAGGTCCTGTTACAACAAGTCCGCAGCACCATTCAGAAAGCCGCTCCTGGTGCAAAAGAAGCTATTAAATATGCGATGCCCACTTTTGTACTGAACGGCAACCTGGTGCACTTCGCGGCATTCAGCCATCATATCGGATTCTATCCTGCACCCACCGGCATCGAAGCTTTTGAAAAAGCATTGTCGCCTTATAAAACCGGGAAGGGCTCAGTACAGTTTCCCATCGGAGAACCTTTACCACTTAAACTTATTACACAGATCGTGCATTACCGTGTAGCGGAAAATGAACTGAAGGCGGCTAAGAAGAAAAAGAAATAATAAGTTCGCTCTGCTTCGCCGGTCATTAAATGATTAATCCCCACTTCTCCCATCGTAGGCTTTCATAATTACCTGTAAGTTTGCAGGCTCAATAATAGTGAACATGAAAAAGCAACTCCCTCCCATACCAGCCGTATTACTGGCAATTGTCAGTGTACAGGGCGGAGCTGCCGTTGCGAAAGGCCTCTTCCCGGCGCTCGGATCCGGCGGAACAGCCGCTATCCGTACCAGTTTATCCTGCATTATTTTACTGGCTATTTTCCGGCCCAACCTCAGGAAACTTACCGCACAGCAATGGAAAGCCGTTGTGCCTTACGGACTCGCACTGGGCACCATGAACCTGGTTTTCTATCTCGCGCTGGAACGCATTCCGCTTGGCATTGCCGTTACGCTTGAATTTGTTGGTCCGCTCGTACTGGCTGTTACCGGATCGCGTAAACTGCAGGATCTGCTCTGGGTTGTGATGGCTGCCGCAGGAATTGTACTGATCGCACCCTGGAGCATTGCTGGCAATATCGACATGGTTGGTGCGTTGCTTGCACTGCTGGCCGGAACTTTATGGGCCTTCTACATTGTACTCGGCGGCAGGGTGTCGCGTGTATTACCCGGCGGCGCTGCCGTATCCATTGGAATGATCTTCGCCACGCTGGTTGTACTGCCTTTTGGCATTGCAGGCGGCGGGCTGACACAACTCACCCCTGTGCTGCTGCTGGCCGGAGCTGGTGTGGCCATCTTATCCGGCGCACTTCCTTACAGCCTGGAGATGCAGGCTTTGCGGCAACTGCCGGCCCGCACATTCAGTATTCTTATGAGTCTTGAACCGGCGGTGGCCAGTGTCTTCAGCTTTCTTTTCCTCAACGAACATTTCTCTTTTTCCGAATGGCTGGCGGTAATACTGATCGTTGCGGCCAGTGCCGGCGCTGCTATCACCGCAAAAAAGAAAACCGTTTCGGATGTCTGATCACAGTTTTCGTGCAGGCGATACAGTTAATATCACTTAATAAACAGCATATCCTGCCGGCAAATCGTATCATGATCTGCCGGTAGTTTCGTTGGCAATACAAGCCATATGAAAAAGATCTGCGCCATACTACCCCTTCTTATGCTGGCAAGTTTTGCCGGCGTTGCACAGAAGTCCGCACCCCAGCGTCCCAATATTATTTATATCCTGGCAGATGATATGGGCTATGGTGATGTGAAATACCTCAACCCGCAGGGTAAGATCGCCACGCCTAATATCGACAGGATCGGTAAAGAAGGAACCGTACTTACTGACGTGCATTCTTCTTCTGCCGTATGCACACCTTCCCGCTACAGTATTCTTACAGGACGCTATGCCTGGCGTACCAAACTGAAAAGCGGCGTGCTCAACGGATCCAGTGCTCCGCTGATAGCACCCGAACGACTTACCGTTGCATCGCTGCTGCAGCAGAATGGCTATGCTACGGCATGCATCGGCAAATGGCACCTTGGGCTCGACTGGGCCATGAAAAAAACCGATACCGGCACTTTAACTGTCGATTATGCAAAACCTTTCAGGGGCGGCCCTGTTGAACGGGGATTCGATTATTTCTTTGGTATCGCAGCATCACTCGATATGCCGCCTTTTATTTACCTGGAGAATAATGCGTGTGTAGGATTGCCCACCGTTAAAAAGAAATACGGAAGAGAAGGGCCTGCGGAAAAAGATTTTGAAGCAGAAAACTGTGTGGGCGATTTTACAGCCAAGGCCGTTTCTTTTATTAAACAACAGGCAACCGGCAAGAAACCTTTTTTCCTTTACTTTCCCATGCCTTCGCCACACACCCCTATTGTACCTACTAACCGCTTCAAAGGAAAAAGCGGCGTTATGGAATATGGAGATTATGTGCAGGAAACGGACTGGTCTGTAGGTGAACTGCTCAAAGCACTCGAAGAATCTGGTCAGGCAAAGAATACACTTGTGATCTTCACCAGCGATAATGGTTTTGCGCCTTATGTATTACCGAAAATGAATGTGGAGTCTTTAGGCCATTATCCCAGCATGGATTTCAGGGGCTACAAATCCGATATCTGGGAAGGCGGGCACCGTATTCCTTTCCTTGCCAGCTGGCCGGGAAAAATAAAAGCGGGTACTACCAATGCCAGTACGGTTTGTCTTTCCGACTTCATGGCAACCGTATCCGCGATCATCGGTAAGCCACTGCCTGATAATGCAGGTGAAGACAGCTATAACATACTTCCTTATCTTACCGGCAATACTTCCAAACCAATCCGGGAAGCTACTGTACATCATTCCATCAACGGTTATTTCGCGATCCGTGAGGGCAACTGGAAACTGATCCTTTGTCCTGGTTCCGGCGGTTGGGAGAAGCCGAAAAATGATGAAGCATTCAAAGCTGGCATGCCGCCCGTGCAGCTTTATAATCTTGCATCTGATATCAAAGAAGAACATAATGTACAAGACAAATATCCCGAGGTTGTGCAACGTCTTACACTGTTGATGGAAAAATATGTGAACGATGGCCGGAGTACACCGGGTAAAAAGCAGGCGAATGATGACAATGTTGATCTGTGGAAGAAAAACTTCATGACAGCGCCTGCGAGCGGAGGTTAACGGATCATGCGGTTATACCTCAGGACATATCACCTCCCCTGCTGCATTTTGTTATGCATGCTCTTGTGTGTTTCGTGCAGGAATAAAACAGGCAGTGTTGAAACGGACACACTTTCCTGTTCCGGCAAACTGCCGGCGCGGTTTAGTGTTCCGGTTAAGGAAGCGGCGCAGCGCGCACCCGGTACAATATCGCATCATAATATGGTACGGATCGAAGGCGGAACTTTCGATATGGGATCATCAGATAAGGAAGGAAGGGATGACGAATATCCCGCGCATGCCGTAACCGTAACTGGTTTCTGGATGGATCGTACAGAAGTGACCAATGCGCAGTTCAAAGCCTTCGTTGATGCTACGGGTTATATCACCACTGCAGAAATCACGCCCGATTGGGAAACACTGAAAAAAGAACTGCCGCCGGGAACACCCAAACCACCGGATGAGCAACTGGTAGCAGCTTCGCTCGTTTTCACACCTACCGCAGGAGCTGTTCCCTTAAACGATCCTTCGCGCTGGTGGAACTGGAAAGCAGGGGCCAGCTGGCGCCATCCGCAGGGACCAGGCAGCAGTATTGAAGGAAAAGAACAATATCCAGTAGTACATGTTTCATGGTACGATGCCGCTGCTTATGCAAAATGGGCCGGGAAACGCCTGCCTACAGAAGCCGAATGGGAATATGCCGCAAGAGGTGGTTTGAAAAATGCTTCATTCCCCTGGGGCAATGAAGGCATTGATAAAGGAAAGAGTAAAGCCAATACCTGGCAGGGGAATTTTCCTTTCAGCAATACGGTTCGTGATGGTTATCGCGGACTTGCTCCCGTTACTTCTTTTCCTGCCAATGGTTACGGGCTTTCAGATATGGCCGGCAATGTATGGGAATGGTGCAGCGACTGGTATGATCATCATTATTACAGCCAGGGCAATAACCGCGTTCTCATCAATCCAAAGGGACCTGCACAAAGCAATGACCCCATGGAGCCTGGAGTGGCAAAAAAGACCGTACGCGGCGGCTCGTTCATGTGTCATGCATCTTACTGTAAAGGCTACCGTGTTGCATCGCGCATGAAATCCTCGCCTGATACAGGCCTTGAGAATACTGGCTTCCGCTGTGTATCGGATCAATAATTATTCTTCGCCCTGCAGCGATAAAAGATAGTGCTTCAGCTTTTCGATATTCTGCCGCTGACCTTCATCCGCCTTATGTGCTTTTACGATAGTTTCCCGCATTTCTGCAGAATCAAATAACATGGTCCAGTCGAGCTGAGTTTCTTCACCAAGAGGCGTAAACAATACCGTTGTAATAAAATGAGGATTGAAGTGTTCGAACACCATCTTCCTGAAGGGAACGATCTCTTTGTAAACACTCCTGTTGGGATAATTTGTTCCGTCGGGACCGTGCAGTGTCAGCAGCCATTCACCGCCTTCTGTCAGATCCATATGGTGTATGGTAGAAGTGAACCCGTCAGGTCCCCACCAGTTGATCAGATGTTCGGGGTTGGTCCACATTTCCCAGACGAGTTCATCGGGTGCATGAAGCCTGGCACTGATCTGAATTTCGCGGCTGGAGATATTTTCCATAATATGATATTGATTCTTTACGAAGGTTAATTAACAGTATGCACTCTTCCCGTGATGTATTAAACGATCAATATACAACTACATTAAATGTCAGGGCCAAAGTTAGAATATTGCAGCTACATCCAATATGCTTATTGATTACGCACTTAACTTCTTTAGTAATGTATCAGCTGAGATCATTGACAATGGAATTTTTGTTCCTTTGATGATAATCTGGTGCTTTTCTATTTTATCAATTTTAGACAAGGCAACAATAAACGATTTATGAACACGCAAAAATTGACCAACGGGCAATCTTTTTTGAAGTTCTGTTAATGTCATACGAGTTAGAATAGACCGCTCTCTCATAAATAAATTAGCATAATTATCTTCGCCTCGTATATAAAGCAACTCGTCTAATTTGACGGATACCCAATTAAATCCGTCCTTCACAAATAAGATTTCGTCTTTTGCGGGCCTTAGGTCACCGGCAAATTTCCTGGTTTCCGCCAATTGACATGCTTTCAGGAAACGGTCATAATTAATCGGTTTCAACAAATAGTCAGTTGCGGCTAATTCGAACCCTTTTATGGCATGCTCCGGATGTGCGGTCACAAAAACAATCTGGGCCATGTTTTTTACCATTTCTGCCAATTCCAATCCAGATAATCCGGGCATCGAGATATCCATGAAAACAAGATCCACAGTGTTCGATTTCATGTATTGAAAAGCATCAGCAGCACTTAAAAAAGTAGCTGCTAATTGAACGAACTGGATTTTTTCGCAGTGATTTTTAATAATATCAAGCGCTACTGGTTCATCATCAACAGCTATGGTTATTATCATTTCACAAATATTTCTTCGAGTTTTTTACGTAGGTCGCCCGGGGTTAATCCTTTTGCAATGATAACTCCATTGGGGTCAATTAAGAAATTCTCCGGAATGCCATGTATACCATATAATTTAGCGACACTATTATCCCAATGCCTGAGATCTGAGACTTGTGTCCACGATAAATTATCGTCCTGAATGGCTTTGATCCAGTCTGATTTACCATCGTCAAGCGAGACACCTAAAACCGCAAAGTTCTTTGTTTTAAAATCATTGAATACGCTCACGAGTGCCGGATTATCTTTCCGGCATGGGCCGCACCAAGACGCCCAGAAATCGAGCAATACATATTGGCCTCTGAATGACGAAAGCCTGATCGGGTTACCCGACTGGTCATTCTGAGTGAAATCCGGCGCAAGTTTACCGGGAACCACATTTTTCTGACCATTTAAAAACTGATTAAATGCTCTGCCATCAACGCTATTTCTAACAGTTGGTGAAAGGCGGTTAAACATGGGTTCTATAATCGCCAGATCCGGATATGCACCTGCAACGATTATAATATTTTTTAAAGAAATGTAACTGCCGGGGTTTGCATCAATGAATGCTTTGACGATTAGCTTTTTGGCTGACGCCAGGCTGTCGATTGATCTTAACCATCCGGCAACCATCAGCGAATCCTGTATAGACAACCTTCTTTTTTGCGCATCCTTACCCACATACCTGCCAACCCGGAGTAAGTTGCTGATTCGCATTTCTTCGTCTGTGACCGGTTTTAACATTAACTTAAACCGTTCATTATCTGAATTGATAACTGATCCCGAAAAGCCTGCGTTACGGATTAAACTGTCTGTTTTGATTCCAATCTTACCAGGATGAATGTAAAATTGCAGGGCATCCACAGCCGCGCCATTTTTCGCATTCTTCATTAATTGTTTAGACCCTGAATTTTTGTAATCTGTAAATAACGTGGCCTCTAAAGGCTTGTCAACTGTTCCTGATAGCACAAACAGCCCTTTCTTTGATTTGGCGGAGTCCAGCATTAACTTTCCTTCTGTTTGCCAGATTAAGAATACTGTGGTCTTTTCATCAGCAGCTTTAATATGAATATGAAGTGTGAATTTCTGGGCAAGGGCCATTAAGGGCAGCAGAAATAATGCTGTAAAGCATTTAAATTTATTCATGATGTTTTCTGTTGAGAATTTAATGCCAATTGTAAAATCGTTTCATGGTTATTGCCATCGTTCGCTTGTGTTAAATCATAATTATGAGGATAAAGCAATTTTAATCGTTCAATGGTGTTTTTAATCCCGGTGTTATTCCCTTTGATCTCAACCAATCCCTTTACTATCCTGTTTTTGATTACAGCGACAAGCTTATTGCCTGAAATTTCAATTCTTATTTGTATAAAACATGGTTCATCCATACTTATTCCGTACTTAAATGCATTCTCCACAAAAGGCAAAATGAGCAGTGGGGCGATCTGAGCGTCTGGTAAAACTGCCGGCGTTCTGATATCTATTCTGATATTATCTTTTTTGGGTAAACGAGCCTGCTGTAAGGCTAAATAGTTGTCCATAAATTGGAATTCATCTTTAATCGACACAAAATTTTCATGTAGTCCAATTATCGTATATCGCATCATACCAGAAAGTTTATCGATACCATCTGCAGTAGCCGGTGCCTTTTCATTAAGTGCCGTTCCGTATAGATAATTTAAGCTATTGAACAAAAAATGAGGATTGATTTGCGCCTTTAAAGCATCGAGTTCATTTTTAGACTGTTGAAGTTGTAAATCTTTTCGGTAACGAATCTGGTGCAGATAATTACGGATAATTGAATAGAGTAAAGCATAGACCGTGATGATTAAAAATTGGCCAAAGTCTATGTATATATCTTTATTGTTGTCATGTTGCATAATACTGAATGTTGCACATCCAACCATTCCGACGACAGCGCTTGAGAGGACAAACAGAAAAAAGTGACGTTTTTTAAAAAAATACTGGTGATTGATTTCGATATAAAAAAGACATATCATCAAAATCAGTGTATCTATATCATGAAAAGTATGATAGACGAAAAATTCCCAGGGAGTGCGTCCTGTGTATGGTGTGTTAATAATGTATTCGTAAATATGAAACAGGTTAACCAGAACCCAAATCATACCGAAGTGAGCTAGCCAGCCAAGCAGTATACGCTTAACCTTTCCTTTCATCTTTGAAGATTTATAGCTCAAAGAAAGTAAACACTTTAGCGAGTTTGCAATCTATGTGGTGAACCCCGGAAACGATGGGGTAACCATCAATACAGCCGTGGTCTGCCTATAACCTCTTGATCATCGTCTCAATAATGCAGCCATAGAAAAATCCCTGGGTATAGGTTAAACACGAGAAAAGTAAAGTGTGGATTAATTTTCCAGGCATAAAAAATCGGAAAGTTTATCTCTGGTAGTAACTGCCATGGCGCTCGCAGGGAACAAAAAAGCCCTGAACACATCGTGTTAAGGGCGTTCGCTAGTCGGGATGACTGGATTCGAACCAGCGGCCTCTTCGTCCCGAACGAAGCGCGCTACCGGGCTGCGCTACATCCCGTAAAAAAATAACCAGTCGGGCAACGCTAAAATAATCACTTTGATACTTATTATCTACCCTTCAAACAAATTATTTCTTCCTGTACAGAGAATCAGCTGATCTTTAAATTCATATTTTAAAGCCGATGAACCTGATACCAAGAATTGAACAGCTGACAGAAAAAAAACTGGCGGGACTGTCACTTCCCATGAGTCTTGCGGATAATAAAACGCCGCAGCTCTGGAAAAGTTTTATGCCACGCCGCAAGGAAATTCTGCATCCCGCCGGTACTGACCTTTTTTCCCTGCAGGTCTACGAACCGGATTATTTTTCAGCATTCCGCCCCGACAGGATTTTTATTAAATGGGCAGCTATGGAAGTAACAGACTGGGCAGACCTGCCTCAAAACATGGAAGCATTTACCTTGCCCGGCGGGCTCTATGCCGTTTTCGATTACAAAGGCATGGCCGGCAACCCGGCGGTGTTCAGTTATATTTTTGGCGAATGGCTGCCGGGATCAGGTTATATGCCCGACAACAGACCTCATTTTGAAGTACTCGGAGAACGGTACCGGAATAATGACCCCGAATCTGAAGAAGAGATCTGGATCCCGGTAAAACTGCTTTAGACAGCATTGTTTCACAGAAAGAAGGGCGCGGCGTTTATTATTTACCCGCATTTTAATACTTTCGTGGCAGATTAAACAAGCTATCTATATGACCATCGAACAATTTAAGACGCTTTCGCATGATGAAAAGTTGGAACAGATCAGGCACCACAGCAACCTGCTGGGCAGCTATGAGCGTCCTGATGCACAAGGTGGCAAAAAACAACCGGGTGATATTTACGAACTGTTCGATTTCTGGGTTTTCCTGAGCGATGATGAGCAGACAGTGATCCCTACCCGCAGGAACCCGATCAAGGAAGCATAAGATTCAGCATACATTTTTTTGCGAAAGCACCAATGCCCGGGAAGGTTTCTCCGGGCATTGATTCCATGGCAAGTTATGTTATTTATCAAAGGGAGAGCCAACCTTAACATACCGTGAAAAAAGCGGTAGAAGAACGGGGAAAACACGGGGGTGTTCATTTCATTTTTTTTCTGAATATTGTCAGATCATTCATTAACCCCTAATTAAATCCAAAACATGGCAAAGAAACCAGCCGCAGCTTCCAGGAAGCTATCCCCCCAGAAAAGTGCAGCAAAAAAAACAACTCCACACAGGAAAGAAGCAGGTAAAAAGAAAAAACAGGTAGGCGGACTCGGGTTCGTACACCGTTTAGATCCGGATGTAGCAGCGAGGGAAGTATACGACTTCCGTCAGACCTACGATCCTACCGGTTCTTATGGTGTGTGGTACACCCGTGAGCAAATCTATGATTATGTAAAACCAGGAGGTATTTACGACAAGCTTATTGCTGCCGAAGAAGAGATCCCTGATACCCAGGAATGGGTTGTAGGATTCTATTTCCGCACAACCATTGTTGAAAACGAAGAGAAACTGACCTTCCTGGTAGCGCCGCTGAAACGCTTCAAGAATTCAGACGAGATCATCGACCGTTTCTACAGCGACCACGTATTTAAATCCGTACAGCCAACCAAAGGAATGGTGGGCGGCGAATATACAGGTGGTGAAGACGACCTGTACGATTCAGGAAATATGTGGCCATAAACACCCTTGTTATTCTGATGAATTTTCCATTCAATGAGATAATAGAGATCATATGCCTGCTTTTTGCGTTCGTATGCCTTACGAACCAGAAAGCAGGCTTCTGGCAATGGTTCCGGTGGTTCCTGCTTTTTACGGTGCTGGTAGAGATATCCGGCGGCATATTGCGCAAGTCACTGCATTACGATAATCACTGGCTTTACAATCTCTACCTGCCGATAGAAACCATATTCAAAGGGCTTGTGCTATACCGGCTCTGCCGGAATTATTTCAACGTAAAAGTCTGGCTCATTGCGGCTTTTGCATCTTTTTCTGCCATTTACCTGTACGAAAGTTTTACCAGCGGCTTCCGTGAGTACAGTATGATCGCCAACAATATCACATCGGTAAGCTTTATTGTGATCAGCTGTTTATTCTTTTACTATTTCCTGCAAAAGGAAGAATATGTGAATATATACATGCACCCGCCCTTCTGGGTGGTGGCAGGATTATTCCTGTTCTATTTCGGGAGTACATCATGCAATATATTTTATACCTACCTTGCCGACATTAACGCCCGTCAGAATATACCGGTCCGTTATTTCATCTTTGTAGTGCTTAATTTTATATTTTATAGTTGCTGGAGTTACTCTTTTTTATGCAAGTATCGGCAAACAACATCATCGTCATTGTCATCCTGACCACCTGCATCTTCCTGATTGCAGCTATGTTCCTGTTGTCGTATGTGCGGCTTTACAATAAACGTAAAAGGAAATACCAGGAAGAAAAAGAGGAACTAGAAAAACAGCTTATGCAATCACAGATGGAAACCCGGGAGGAAACACTCAATCAGCTTGGAAAAGAGCTGCACGACAATGTGGGCCAGCTCCTCAACAGCACCAAGCTGCTGATCGGTGTGGTACAACGTACTATTCCCGATCCGCCAGAAACCCTGAAAATTGCAGACGAAACGCTCGGCAAAGCCATACAGGAATTACGCTCGCTTTCAAAATCGCTGAACAAGGAATGGCTCGAGCAGTTCAGTTTTGTAGATAATCTGCAGGCAGAAGTGGCAAGGATCAACGCCACCAAAAGTCTTGCGATTCTTTTCTCTCCGCCTGCATCCCTGCAGCTTAAACCGGACAAGCAGGTGATGCTTTTCCGCATTGTGCAGGAGGTCTTGCAGAATGCGATCAAACATGCCAACGCCAGCAGCATACATATCAAAATGCATGAAGAAGCAGGCCGGCTGCATGCATCCATCAGTGATGACGGTTCCGGTTTTGAAGCCCTTTCCTCCAAAAGCGGCGTAGGCATCCTTAATATAAAACACCGTACCCATCTGCTGGGCGGGATTGTAGACTGGCAGTCTTCACCCAATGGCACAGTTGTTACGCTGCAGATACCGGTTAATACCCCCGAAGCATGAAGATAACCATAGGACTAGTAGACGATCACCAATTATTTCTCAAATCACTCACCCTGATGCTTGAAAGCTTCAGGTCTTTTAATGTGGTGATAGAAGCGCTGAACGGGAAAGACCTGCAGGATAAAATGTTCCGCGACAAGATCATCCCCGATATCATGCTCATTGATGTGAATATGCCCGTCATGAACGGCCAGGAAACCACCCGCTGGCTGAGCAAACATTATCCTCAGATCAAACTGGTGGCTTTATCCATGAACGATTCGGATAAAGTGATCATCGATATGATCAAATCGGGTTGCTGCGCTTACCTGCTTAAAGAAACACATCCCGATGATCTCGAAAAAGCCCTGCACGAAATTGCCAGCACCGGTTTTTACAATGCCGACGCCAGCAATGTCAACTACAGGAAATTACTCGAGTCAGAAAAAAAGACCACACAGATCACGGAAAAAGAAAAACAGTTTCTCCAGCTCGCCTGCAGCGATATGACCTATAAAGAGATCGCCTCCATCATGAAGATCAGCGAGCGCACTGTTGACGGGTACCGCGAAATTCTTTTCGTAAAGCTGAATGTTCAAAGCAGGGTAGGTCTCGTAATGGAAGCCATCAAAAGACACATTGTAACAATATAGATATAAATAATCTTTAATTACAATCAATTAAGCGGCTTGCACTACAATATAAATGAAAAACATTTCCCATTTGTAGTAATTTAACTATAGCTTTTTTGACAATTCCCTATCTTTAAACGGCTCGGGCTGCATTTATTTTGCAGTATCACTTGAAAGAGTGATGAGTTTATATCCAATGATCCTTTGTAAAGATCTTCAGTTCAGCGTAGTATTAGCGTATTCGCTGGCGAACTCCAATCCATGAAAACCAGCAGCGAAAGCTGCAAAAACAACCTTTGTAGGAATAAATCCCACAAAGGTTTTTTTATGCCTTACTACAGGAAGGCCTGGATCAATATGCGGATACTCCAGGCAATCACCAGTATACCCACGCCGAGGAACATCGTTTTCAGCGGAAGCTTTCCCGCCAGTGCTGCCGCCAGCGGAGCTGCGATCATACCTCCGATGATCAGTCCTGCAATAACCGGCCAATGTGAAATACCCAGCATGGAAAAAAAAGTGGCTGCACTTGCCAGGGTTACAAAGAACTCTGTAATGCTTACCGAACCGATCACATAACGCGGTGTTTTTCCTTTGGCGATCAGTGTACTTGTTACCAATGGCCCCCAGCCACCACCACCGAAAGAATCCAGGAATCCGCCTGCCGCTGCCAGCCAACCAGCCCTTTTGACCTTGCGCGGCTGTTTTGTTCCTCTGAAACCGGTTCGTAAAATCCTGATGCCGAGCAGTAACGTATAACAGGCCAGTAATGGCCGGATATACATTGCATAGCGGTCGCCATATACAGACAGCAATACCGCCCCGGCAACAGCACCAAGCACACCCGGAATCAGCAAAGCCTTGAATAACTTCCTGTTTACATTCCCAAACCGGTAATGACTATAACCCGATGCCGCACTTGAAAACATTTCCGCGGTATGGATGCTTCCGCTGATGGCAGGCAGCTTTACCCCCAGCGACAAAAGCACCGTTGCCGATACCACACCATAACCCATACCAAGCATGCCATCTACCAGTTGGGCAAGAAAACCCGCCAGTATCATCCAGTAAAACGTACTATCAAGTGTACTGAAAAAAGCAGTGCCGTCTGCCAGCAACCGGTTGAAGGGGATGTAAGAAAGAATCAGGTGACCGATGAACATAAAAAAGAAAGCAAACAGGAAACGCGATGCAATTCGCTGCCATTTCTTTTCTGCCTGCAGGGATGTGCTATTGACGACAGTATTTGTAACAGTTGTTATTTTTTCTCCCGACGGGCTGGCGGTATAAAAATCGCAGAGAAAGGAATAGTAAGGCGTATACACCATCACACGTCTTGCCCTGGCATCGTTGCGTACCTGCTCGGTCAGTGCCTGGTCGCGCTCCGTGATGATGGCAAGATCCGCATCGAAAAGATCTCCGGGAGAATATGATTTTCTTATAAGAGAAACATTGGTATAATAAGACGCGAATACTTCCAGTTCCGGAATGATGCGCGGAGCGGTTATTTTGATACCGGCCGCAGGTGCTTCCGCCAGTATTGCCTGCAATTGTTCATACGCGGCAGTATCACCGCCGATCAATACAAGACGCAGATGATCGAGCCGGATAAAAACAGGAAGCAACCGGTTGCTTCCTGTTTCTGCGCGGTTATGTATTTCTTTTCCCGGAGCTACTGACATACGTTTGCTTTTACAGTGAAGGGACAGGTTTTCACAGCAATGAGACGACAGGTAACTCTTATTTATTTAAAGCGATCACTGGATGATACAGGCAGCAACCGTAAGATGACTGGTTTCATCCACCAGGATCGCGCCACCGTTATTACGTAATTTTCTATAGCTGTCTGCAGCAAGCGGCGATGCGGTTTTGATGGTCACACGCGCAATATCATTCAACCCGATACTGCCGGTTAATGCCTGCTGCTGCAATGAGCTTACATCCAGCTTGTACACAATTTCCTTCACCATGGCTTTTACTATTTTGCTGTTGAGCTGCAGTAAATACTTATTGCCGGGCAGCAGTGGTTTATGATCCATCCAGCAAAGGAGCACGTCCAATTCGTTGGTAACAACAGGACCGGAACCGGTTTTAACGATCATATCACCGCGGCTGATATCGATATCATCGGCCAGGTGCAGCACCGCACTTTGTGGCGCAAATGCTTCTTCCACTTCCTTATTGGACACTTCTATTGCACTGATGGTACTCTGAAACCCGGATGGCAGCACGGTAACAGCATCTCCTTTTTTATAAATTCCGCTATTGATCTTACCGGCGTAGCCCCTGTAATCATGCAGGTCTTCTGTCTGCGGACGGATCACATACTGCACGGGGAAACGCGCGTCATGGAGATTGATATCTTTTTCCACCTGTACTTCTTCCAGCAGCTGCAGCAAGGGTTTGCCTTTATACCAGTTCAGTTCCGGTGCTTTCTCTACAATATTGGCGCCGGTAAGTGCGCTGATGGGGATATAGGCAACATCTTTCAATCCAAGCCTGGCCGCTATTTCAGCATAAGCGATCACAATATTATTATAAACGTCTTCCGCATAATCAACCAGGTCCATTTTGTTGATGGCGATGACGATATGCGGAATGTTGAGCATTGCAGCGATGATCGAATGCCTGCGGGTCTGTTCCATCACGCCGGTCCTGGCATCTACCAGCAAAATAGCCAGGTCTGCATTGGAGGCGCCGGTTACCATGTTACGCGTATACTGAACATGCCCGGGGGCATCTGCAATAATGAACTTGCGCCTTGGCGTTGAAAAATATTTATAGGCTACGTCGATCGTGATACCCTGCTCACGTTCGGCACGCAGGCCGTCTGTAAGCAGCGCCAGGTCAAGTTCACCGCCGGAACGGGTTTTACTTTGTTTTTCGATGGCTTCGAGCTGATCGGCCATGATCGATTTACTGTCATACAGCAACCTGCCGATCAGGGTACTTTTACCATCATCCACACTTCCCGCTGTTATAAATCTTAATAAGTCCATTGCTTTACTTTAAATTTCTGATCAGAAATAACCGTTCTTTTTCCGGTCTTCCATTGCTGCCTCGCTGGTGCGGTCGTCTATTCTTGTTTCTCCGCGCTCACTGGTTCTTGTTGCGGTGATTTCCCTGATGATATCATCGATGGTAACAGCATTGGATTCAACTGCAGCGGTACAGGTCATGTCGCCAACGGTACGATAACGTACTTTTTTAACCGAAACCTTGTCCTCTTCATCCAGGTTAATGAATGCTGAAGTTGCGATCAGCTGGCCGCCATATTCCAGCACTTCCCGTTCGTGTGCAAAATAGATGGAAGGCAATGCAATATTTTCTCGTCTGATATAATTCCATACATCCAGTTCCGTCCAGTTGCTGATCGGGAATACACGTACATTTTCTCCTTTACTGATCCTTCCGTTATAGGTATTCCATAATTCAGGGCGCTGGAGTTTGGGATCCCACTGACCAAATTCATCACGCACTGAAAAGATCCGCTCTTTGGCCCGGGCTTTCTCTTCATCGCGCCTTGCTCCGCCGATGCAGGCATCGAAACCGAATTCTTCAATAGTATCAAGTAAGGTATAGGTCTGCAATGCATTCCTGCTGGCCAGTTTACCCTTGGGTTCCGTCAGCTGCCGCACACGAATGGTATCTTCTACTTTTCTAACGATCAGTCTTTCGCCGATCTCCGTCACCAGCTGGTCTCTGAACGAAAGCGCTTCATCGAAATTATGACCGGTATCGATGTGTACCAGCGGAAAGGGCAGTTTGCCGGGCCGGAATGCTTTCAGCGCCAGGTGCACCAGCGTAATGGAATCCTTACCGCCACTGAACAGCAGGGCCGGTTTTTCGAACTGGCCGGCCACTTCGCGGAAGATATGGATCGCTTCCGACTCGAGCTGATCGAGATAATCTAATGTATACTGACTCATATTCAATTTGCTTTGTGAGTATGCAGGCCACACTCCTTTTTACTGTTATCTTCCCACCACCATCTGCCGGCACGGAAATCTTCGCCTGGTTGTATTGCCCTTGTGCAGGGCGCGCAGCCGATGCTTACAAAACCCTTATCGTGGAGCGGATTATAAGGTATTGCCGCACTGTGAATATAAGTACTTACTTCCTCGTTTGTCCAGTGCAGCAAGGGCTGGTATTTGATCAGCTGGTTAGTTTCATCCCATTCCAGCAGCTGCATGTGATTCCTGCCGGGAGAATGTGCGGCCCGTAAACCGGTGATCCATATTTTCTTACCCGTCAGGGCCCTTTTCAGCGGAATTACTTTACGGATGCGGCAACATTCCGAACGCAGTTCCGGCGACCGGTAAAAGGCATCAGGGCCATTGGTACCGATAAATGTTTCGAGCAGGGTTGTATCCGGGTAATACGGTACAATCGGCATGTTGTACCGCTCAGAAGTACGGGTCCAGGTGCTATAGGTTTCCGGGAACATTCTCCCGGTATCCAGTGTAAAGCAGGAAACACCTGCGCCGCTGCAGCTGATCAGGTCAGTAATTACCTGGTCTTCCATGCTGAAACTCGTGGAAAATGTAACTTCTCCCGGAAACCGGGCCGCTAAAAAAACAATGGCCTCCGTTTCACTTTTGCCTTCCAGCTGCTGTAATAAAGCTGCCGCTGCATCACTGTTTATCTGTACCATAGTTTATCTGTCAATCTGGAATGTACAAAAGTTTAAGATCGCCTTCAACAATCTATTCTTCCGAAGATAGGTTTTGTTTTTTATTTTTCTACAATTTTAGTAGACTTTTAGGGCCCGCAATTCTAATCCGCTTTCTCCTGGAAAATGCGATCAGATTTTAGTGCGTCTGACTGTGATTAAGCGTTTGCGCCTGTTCTTTTAAGCGCCAGCTGGAACCTGGTATTCAGGCTCACGGTGAAGTTGTTTTCGGCGAGCAGGGTCTTAATGGCAGCGTCTTCGAGCATCAGTGTTGCGAGGTCTGATGCGAGCACGGAACTACTGATAAGGTTGGCTACCTTCCCGTTCACCAGTTCTATTTCGAACTTATATCCGGCCTTGCGGCTCATTCCAACACGTTCAAAATCGATCTTGTTCAGATCTAATGATTGGTCTCCGTTTTGTGTACGTTTCATCAGGATCCTGATGATAGGTATGTATTTACTCCAGATCTGGGTGTACATGGGCTCGTTCTTTTTGGGCGTTGGTTTACAATGCAAAGTTGCATTATTCCCGGCCGAATAACGAATTTGAGAGCAGGTTTCTGTGGTAATTGCGTTTTTTCTACCCTTATCTTCGCCTTCTTATGACAGGTATAGACAGCGTACAACTGGAACGGGTGATCGTTCACAAAGTGGGAAACCCCACGCGGGGCGAGGAATTGAAGCTTTCCGAGAACCCTTTATCCCTCAATGATCCCATTGTAAGAAACCTCCTTGCCCGCTATTTCCTGGCACCCGTAAACGAAAATGAACAATACCAGTTTACCCATATCAGCGATCTGGACCTGAACGAAGTATATCATTATGTAAAAGGGATCTTCGACGAACCCAAACAATTTGCCCTCCAGAGCGCCATGCTGGCCCAGTTCCTGTACAACAAAAGCACCCATGTAAGGGTAAAGGAAGGGGAATTATACGTAGCGCATTTCAGCAATGTGCCTTTCGGAACGGAATATGTGGAGGCTGTGGGGCTTTTCAAAAGCGAAACCAAAGAGACTTTCCTGAAAGTTTTCCCGCACGGCCAGAGCTTTGAAGTTGGTGCAGAGGACGGGATCGATATCAATAAACTCGACAAAGGTTGTCTCATTTTCAAAAAAGAGCGTGAAAACGGCTATGTGGTTTGCGTGGTAGACCAGACCAATAAACAGAATGATGCCCAATACTGGGTTACCGATTTTCTCCAGGTTGCCCGCAGCGCCAACAGTTATCACCACACAAATGCCGCTTTAGGCATGTGCAAACTGTTTATCAGCAATGAAATGGCAGAGAAATTTGAAGTGAATAAAAGTGACCAGATAGACCTGCTGAACCGCAGCATGGATTATTTTAAAACCCATGATGCTTTCAAAATGGATGAATTCGCAACCGAAGTACTGCACCATCCTGAAATGATTGAAACGTTCACGCAGTACAAGCATACTTACGAGCAGGCCAAACAGGTTAGTATCGATGAGGAATTCGATATCCATCTGTCCGCCGTTAAAAAGCAGGAACGGTTCTTTAAAAGCATCCTCAAACTGGATAAGAATTTCCATGTTTATATCCATGGCCGCAAAGACCTGGTAGAAAAAGGTTACGACGAAATGCGCAATATGCATTACTACAAACTTTATTTCGAAGAAGAAAGCTGATCCAGTTCTTTCCTGTAGTCGTATTGAAGGTCTTCGTGCAATTGCTCGAGAGCTGCTCCCGCTTTTTTCAATTGCTGTGCGTAGATCTTTGCAATCGGGTCTGACTGGCGGAACAATGCGGAAAGACGTGATGTTTTGGTTTCCAGTATGCCTCTATCCTCCATCTGGCGGCAGAAATGCAGCAGTAATACGGTTTCCACCAGTTTTGATCCGCTGTACCGGACATATTTATTTACAATCCGCAGGATTTTCCGCAGACTTTTCTTGGTGAGATAGGCGCTGGATTTGGGAAGCCCGGTAAACTCTTCGTCTGTCAGCGCTTTTATGCTTTCTATGTAGCCGTGTTCATCGTGGGCTTCAAACAACAGGTAGGTGAGCAGTTCCTTGTTCTCTTTTTTAAACTTCGCCAGCCGGAGACACAATGCCCTTACTGCCGCAGCGTCCTGGTGCTGCAGTTCCTGTTTCAGTTCCTGGATACTTGCGGTTCTCAATGTCTGGCTCCTTATTCTGAATAAAATTCTTCCAGTGATGCAAAATAGGTCTGGTCCCAGCCTTCGGTAATATCATCATATTCACTGTCGGGAATATTGGTATGCCTGAGCTCTACCGAAGTACCCTGTTTATGCGGATGCAGTTTGATCGTTACTATGGACGGTTCTTCCTGGTCGCCGAAATTCCACTGCTGCACGATCTTTTTATCTGTTTCAAATTCCAGGTTCACGCCGGTTATACTGTCTTCCCACAATGAAAATTCAGAACCCGGCTCTGTACTCATAACGGCAGGCTCACCCGTCCACAGGCGGATGGTTTCAGGTATGGTAAGCGCACGGTAGATTTCCTGTGGTTCTGCGGGGATGATATAATATTTCTTGAAGTCTTTCACGCTGCAATTTTATAGGTAAAGATAACAACGATTTGGTAAGAGCTTCCGTTTCACCGACATTTACGTCACTATGCCCCATGACCCGATGAACGGCCCGGATCCTCAGATTTTACAGGAGCTTGTACAGGCGAAAATGCCTTTCGGCAAGTACAAGGATGTTCCGTTGTGCAGGCTGCCGGTCCATTACCTCGAGTGGTACTATATGAAAGGTTTCCCCAAAGGCAGGCTGGGCATGCTGCTGGAAACATTATACGTGATCCGTCTCAACGGACTGGAATACCTGCTGAAGCCTTTGCTGAAATAATTGTGTCGGCTGGTTTTGTATGGCATGCATTATTCTATACATTTAAACTTCGCTTATCCATACGATTATGAAACAACTGCTGCTGTTCTTACTTGTTCCTGCTGCCTGCTTTTCACAACGTTTTTCTGCGCAGGAGATCTCACGCTGGGAATCACGTGCTAAAAATGTAAACATTATCAGGGATACCTGGGGCATTCCGCATATTTATGGTAAAAAGGATGCCGATGCCGTATTCGGACTCCTCTACGCACAGTGCGAAGAAAATTTTGAGCGTGTGGAAAGGAATTATCTGGAAGTACTTGGCCGCCAGGCAGAGGCAGACGGAGAAAGCCGCATATTCGGAGATCTTCAGATGCGGTTAATAGAAGACAGTGCAGACGCCATCAAAGATTACCATGCCGCAGCACCCTGGTTCAGGGAACTGCTGGATGCTTTTGCAGACGGCATTAATTACTATCTCTATAAACATCCGCAGGTGAAGCCCGCCGTGCTGCAGCGTTTTGAACCCTGGTTTCACCTCATGTTCACCGACGGCAGTGTTTCCGCTACTCGAACCGGTGGCGTAAGCCTTGAAGAGGTAAGGGATTTTTATGGCAGGAATCAGAAAGGCGGCGTTACCACCATGGCGCAACCGCAGCAGCCGAAAGATGTGGAGTTACGCGGATCAAACGGTTTTGCGATCGCACCATCACGAACTGCATCTAAAAATGCGATCCTCTATATCAACCCGCATGTGCCTTTTTATTTCAGGAGCGAAATACATATGGTAAGTGAAGAAGGGTTGAATGCATACGGAGCCGTTACCTGGGGACAAATGTTCGTTTACCAGGGATTCAATGAACATTGCGGCTGGATGCATACGACCAGCTATGCAGACGTGGCAGATCTTTACGAAGAAAAAGTTTCGGGCGAAGGCAGTAACCGGGTGTATGAATATGAAAAAGAGAAACGCCCCGTTACCAGTAAGGAAATTGTGATCCATTACAAAAAAGATGGAAAACAGCTGTCCATTCCATTCAAAGGATATTATACGCATCACGGACCGGTAATGGCAAACCGTAACGGAAAATGGTTAAGCCTGCGCGAAAATAACCGTTCGCTCAATGCGCTTGTACAATCCTGGATCAGCACTAAAGCCAATGGCCTGGATGAGTTTAAAAAAGCCATGGAACTCCGGTCAAACACCACCAACAATACCGTGTACGCCGACGACAAAGGCAATATTGCCTACTGGCACGGAGATTTTGTTCCGAAAAGAGATCCTGCACTTGACTGGACATTGCCTGTAGACGGCAGCATTGCTGCAACCGAATGGCAGGGTGTGCATGCGCTGGATGAAATTGTACATCTCTATAATCCGGCGAGCGGCTGGATCCAGAACTGCAATTCAACACCGTTCACCGCAGCAGGAGCAAGCAGTCCGGATAAAAACAAATACCCGGTTTATATGGCGCCCGATGGGCAGAATGCACGCGGGTTGAATGCAGCCCGGCTGCTGGAAAATGCGACACAGCTCAATCTTGACAGGATCATCGCAATCGGTTATAACCGTTACATGGCAGCGTTCGACATCTTATTACCACCATTACTGAAAGCATACGATGCCGCTTCCGGAGAACAGAAAAGTAAACTTACCGAAGCAATAGAGATCCTACGCAGCTGGAACCGTACAGCAGACACAAATTCCATTGCCACAACCGTTGCGGTAGACTGGGCAACCCGTCTCAGCCTGTTAATGCCCAGGGCAAAAACACAGGAGGAAGGAAGTAATGCTGTCGGACGTTTCAATGATCTTGTTGCCAATACTACCGATGCACAAAAACTGGATGCACTTACAGTAGCGTTGCAGGACCTTGAAAAAAAATACGGCAGCTGGAAACAGCCCTGGGGAGCGATCAACCGTTACCAGCGTACTGCAAATGATAAATTCGACGACGCACAACCCAGTATTGCCGTGGCACTTGCTTCTTCACGCTGGGGCACACTGCCGGCATTTGAAAGCCGTTCGGGCAGCGATACCAGAAAGAGATACGGCACATCCGGCAACAGTTTTATTGCTGCTGTGGAATTCGGTAAAAAGCTGAAGGCAAAAACGATCGTTACAGGCGGACAGAGCAGGGATCCATTATCACCGCATTTTACAGACCAGGCCAATGGTTTTATCAACGGGCAGTTCAAAGAGATCTTCTTTTATAAGGAAGATGTTTTGAAAAATATGGAAAGGCAATATCGCCCCGGGCAGTAAACGTTCAGAGTATAGTGTTCAGGAGGTATGAGGGGTACTTTTTATCGGCAACAGCTATGTTATTACGGAACACGAACCTCATTAGCCTGCCGTTGTTGGCCGCCTGACCACAGGTGGTCGGAAGAAATTTCGATTCTCCAAGCCGGTTCAAGTTCATTGCTTCCGGTAGTTCAGGCCGCTGACCTCGTCTTTGTTCTCTCGCTGATGTCTCCCGAAGGGGATTCAGCGCAACACGCACTTGCTATTTTTAAAGCTGCTAATTAATTCCAGTTTCCAGGCGGGC
>NZ_FUWH01000003.1:293152-353937 GCF_900167075.1 Sediminibacterium ginsengisoli
AGGCGGGCACCGGCATTTGTCGCTCAGGCCGCTGACCTCGTCTTTGTTCTCTCGCTGATGTCTCCCGAAGGGGACTCAGCGCAGCACGCACTTGCGATTTCTAAAGCTGCTTAGATTTCAACCGTCAGACGGCGCAGGCATCTGTGTCGCTCAGGCCGCTGGGGCCTCGTCTTTGCGCCGGCGCTGCTTTGGCCTCTATCGAAATGTGCTGCGCATCATTTCGATTACCTGCGCTACGCTTGGTACCGAACCCAAAGAGGTGCCTCTGCAAAGACTGGTAGGATCTTTTGGTTAATGGTTAACCACACCGATTTTACACTGTCTCCGACGTCTCCCGGAGGGAACTCCGCGCAGCACTCATTTGCTCTTTCTAAAGTTGGCAGACTTATAAATTCTTCCAAACACGTGGTCAGGCGACCAAGCAATGGCTGGTGCATTCCGATTACACAAACATTCACTCACAGCAAAAGCCACAGGCTTACGCCCTTCAACTCGCCTTTAACCGCACACTTTTATTGTTGAGCCCCGAACAGGAAAATCAGGAGTCAACCTTATAGAGCCCCTTTTCCAGCGCGTAAGTAATAATCCCTGCGATACTTTTAACGCCCATTTTATTCATAATACGTGTACGATGACCTTCGATGGTGCGTTTGCTGAGAAAAAGCAGCCGCGCGATCTCTTTGCTGGTATATTCTTCACAGATCATGTGAATGATCTCTTTTTCCCGATCTGTAAAGGTGATCAGGAAACTGGTATCGCCAGACTGATACTTGGCAATCACTTCCGTGATCTTCCCCGTTATCTCCTTGCAGAAATAAGGCCTGTGCTGGTATACGGCCGAGATCGCATTTTCAATCTCCTGGTTGTCTGCATTCTTCAGCAGGTAACCAAGTGCGCCGGCTTCCAGCATATCCATGATCATACTTTCCTGGCCTGAAACCGAGAGTGCGATGATGCGACAGCCGGGAATACTGCGGCATAACTCACGGGTAGCGTGTATCCCATCCATCACAGGCATGATAATATCTACCAGGATCACATCAGGGAACAACTGCTGTGCCAGCGACACCAGCTCGCTGCCATCCGAAGCTTCGCCCAGCAACTCTATCTGCGGCATGGAAAGCAGCAGGCTTTTTAATCCGGTACGGAAGATTATATGATCATCTGCAATCAGCACCCTGATCTTCGGTTTTTCCATATGGTATCAATGGGTTTGATGGTAAAAAATGAAAACAGGCAACCCTTCCGGATCAACAGCTCCCGGCCCAGGAAAATAAAAAGATGGTGTTGAAGCATGCAGTCGGTTTGTAAACTGCAAGTTGTCTTAAAAATAAGAGCTTGTCAATAGGTATTTATACCTGATTTTGAAAGAGTAATATATTTTTTATTAGGTATATACCGCGCAGTTCGGTTGAAATGCCCTGTTTGCAGCTATTCCGCAACTTCATAACGGGCGAAAAATTCCTCAGGCCGCATATTCAGCGCTTCTATCAGGGCCACCAGGGTGGTAAACTGTATGTTCACTTTTCCCTTGCTGATGCGTTGCACAAGACTATATTCCAGATCGGCAGCGATGGCCAGCTGACGGATACTCATGCCTGCATTCCTGCGCGCAGTATTTACCGCATGCGCCAGTCCAGACAATATTTTCTCCCGTTTTTCCATCAGACGACCAAGGTCAACGCATCGGAAAAAATAAATGACGTATGATCATACGTCATTTGAGAAATTGTCTTTATATTAGCGATTAATATACTTTAAAGACAGTCATGTTACTGAAGCAAAAACAGCAGGTGGTCCCGTTCGAGGGCCTTCAGGGATTATCCAAACAGGCTTTGGATACCATTCTTTATGGATTGATCCTGCAGATTTCCGGCAAAAAGAAAAAACTGCCCTACGCCGCACGCGGCAAGGAGCGTACTGCTGCACAGGCCTGATAACCATCCGTTAAATCATCGCTATAACTTTTCAACGTGTGCATGTCACTTGCGCGCATCTGATTAACTTGCAGCCATGCAAGATTACCTGAAAGGATTGAATGAGCCTCAGCGGGAGGCAGTTACACATATCAACGGCCCCCTGATGATCGTTGCCGGGGCCGGCAGCGGAAAAACAAAAGTACTGACAACACGTATCGCACACCTGCTCGCCAGCGGCGTGGATGCATTCAATATACTCGCGCTCACATTTACCAATAAAGCAGCAGCTGAAATGAAAGAAAGGATCGAAAAGATCCTCGGCAACTCCGAAGCCCGTAATCTTTATATCGGCACTTTCCACAGCGTGTTCGCACGGATCCTCCGCGGTGAAGCCCACAGGATCGGGTACCCGAACAGCTTTACCATTTACGATACGGACGACAGCCGTTCCGTGATCAAAACAGTAGTGAACGAACTGAATCTCGACGATAAGCATTATAAACCCAATGTTGTAGGCAGCCGTATCTCTTCTGCCAAAAACGCACTCATCGGCCCGGCTGAATATGCTACCACCCATTATATCCAGCAGGAAGACATGCGTGCCAACCGGCCCGCAATTGCACAGATCTATGCAGCTTATGCCAGCCGCTGTTTCAAGAACGGTGCAATGGACTTTGATGATCTCCTGCTGAAAATGTATGAACTGCTGAACACCTTCCCGGAAGTACTGCATAAATACCAGCATAAGTTCAAATACATCATGATCGACGAGTACCAAGATACCAATACGGTGCAGTACCAGATCACCAAACTCCTGGCAGCAGTGCATGAGAATATTTGTGTGGTGGGCGACGATGCACAGAGTATCTATAGTTTCCGCGGCGCTACGATCGAGAATATCCTGCAGTTCCAGAAAGATTATGATGATGTGAAAGTGGTGAAACTGGAACAGAACTACCGCAGCAGCCAGAACATCATCAGCGTAGCCAATGAAGTGATCCGTAATAACAAAGGCCAGATACCCAAAAACCTGTGGACCGAAAATGAACACGGGGAAAAGATCAAACTGGTGCGTACCATGACCGACAATGACGAAGGCCGCTTCGTTGCAGACACCATACAGGAACAAAAACTCCGGAATCATTATCATAACAGCGACTTCGCTATTCTTTACCGCACCAATGCCCAGAGCCGTGCCTTCGAGGAAAGTCTGCGCCGTATGGGTATCGCCTACCGCATATACGGCGGCACCAGCTTCTACCAGCGCAAGGAAGTAAAAGATGTACTCGCTTACTTACGTGTAATTGCGAATACCCGTGATGAGGAAGCGCTCAAAAGGATCATCAATTACCCGGTGCGTGGTATTGGTAAAACCACCATTGAAAAATGCGTGATCATTGCCAATGAACAGAACATGACCATGTTCGATGTGCTGCAGCAGGCAGGTACCGCAGGCTTCAAAGGCAGCACGCTCGAATCGCTGCAGAACTTCGTTACCATGATCCGGTATTTCCAGAGCCTGCTCGCAGAAAAGAATGCGTATGATGTAGCGGTTCAGGTAGGTAAACACACCAATATTATAAAGGAACTGTTCAACGATAAAACCACTGAAGGACTCGCGCGCTACGAGAACGTGCAGGAATTGCTGAACTCTATTAAAGAGTGGACAGAAAGTCCGGGTAACGAAGACGGCGAAGTTGGTGATAAATCTCTCGGTGCCTACCTGCAGCAGATCACACTGCTGACAGATGCAGACGAAAACAAGGAAGACAGTGATGTGGTGAAACTGATGACCATCCATGCTGCAAAAGGCCTCGAGTTCGGCTGCGTATTTGTAGGCGGCGTGGAAGAGAGCATCTTCCCCAGCGGCATGTCTATCAACACACGCGAAGAACTGGAAGAGGAACGCCGTTTGTTCTATGTGGCCGTAACCCGCGCCAAACAACGTCTCTGGCTTAGTTATGCCAATTCTCGTTATCGTTTCGGTCAGCTGGTACAGAACGACCCCAGCCGCTTCATCGAAGAAATGCCCGATCAGTATATCGACAGATCCTACGCCGGTGGTGGTGCAAGAAACCACGCAGGCAGCGAGTGGGGAAGCGGCATCGAACGTATGCAGCGCGGGTTTGGCAATACAGCGGCTTCTGCCGAAAAAAGATACGGACCGCCGCCCGCAAAAAAACCTTCTGTACAGAAACGACCGGAATATATGCCACCGCCACCTCAGAGCAAAGTGGTAACACACCAGCCTTCGGCGGATTTTGTTGCAAGCGATACTTCACAACTGCAGGCCGGTCAGCGGGTTGAACACCAGAAGTTCGGTTTTGGAAAAATAGCATCGATCGAAGGCTCGGCACATAACCCGGTTGCAACCATCCAGTTTGAGCATAACGGCGAAAAGAAGATCATGCTGAATTACGCCAAACTCAGGATCGTGGAGTAAGCCGGTTTATCACCATTCAGCAGGTCTGTTTTCCGTTCATGTAAACAAGTGGGGCAAGGCCTTCTACAGCTTTTCTACCTGTTATTTTTGCGGGATGAAACAAGTATTGCTCGGTCTCTTTGCCATGCTCTGCATTTGCAGCGTAACCAGCCAGACCATCCGTCTTGCCACTTACAGGTATGCTACCAATGACAGGATTGCCAATATCAGTCCGCTGGGGCAACAGCTGGAAAAGTCCCTGGGGAGTTCCGTATCTGTAAAAAGCTACAATACAGTTCATGAATTCATCGATGCCATCCGCAACAACGAAGTGGATATTGCTCTGATCAATACATTTGGCTTTCTCTTACTGGAGGCTTCAGATAAATCATTTCCCATGCTGCCCAGACTGGCGCTGGAAGTAAAAGCAGATGCAAAGGATAATTATAAAACAGTGATCGCGGCAAGAGCAAACGTACCCGTTACAACATTGAGCGATCTGCCGGCCAGGGCCGGAACAATGCGCATGCACTTTGTGGCCGAAGGCTCTACTTCCGGCAACCTTGTACCCAGGCTGGCACTCAGCGGCGCAGGCATCAATAACCCGGAAAAGTCTTTCAGGAAATGGGGTTATAGCGGTAATCATGCTGCGGCGATCGAACTGCTGCTGAAAGACAGTACGGATATTGCAGCAATGGGTCATACCGAATATGAAAAACTGCAGGCAGACCCGGCCAGGGCAAAACAGCTGAAACAGATCTGGCTTTCGCCGGAAATTCCCCTAGGACCGGTGTTGCTCAACAAAAGACTTTCCCCCATACAGCAGCAACAGATCGTGGATTGTTTCCTTACACTTGAGCAAACGAATGAGCCCGCGCTTTCCGCTGTAAAAGCCGGCTGGAGCGAAGCCAAGCAGGCCACGCATTATATATCCATCAACGCTGATTTTTATACACCTTTTAAAAGCACGCTGGGCAGCCCGGTCTACCTGCAGGAGATCCTCCGCAGGTTTGCCAATTAATGCCGGATAGTTTTTTCGTTTAAATTACCGAAGGGCTTTATTTTTATTGTACAGCAATCCTATAAACGGAACCTGCCATGTCAAGATGAAGCAACTGAGCTATCGCAATCTTCTTCGTTATTCACCCGCTTTTTTAGCAGCTATTATAGCCATCACTGCACTTAAGCTGCTGATGGCCCATAGCGGGATCGGCATTTCACCAGATTCGGTAGAATATCTTACCACGGCAGAAAATATCCGGCTGCACGGCAGGATCGCTGATTTTACAGGTGAAGCAATGGTTATCTTTCCTGCAGGCTATCCTGCTTTACTGGCGGGCATTTTATTCCTGACAGGAAAAAGCATTCTGCAGTTTGCACCCATACTGAACGAGGTTTTACTGACCGGCATTCTCTTTCTCACCAATCATATCTTAAACGGATTCATCAGCAAAAGCTGGTGGCTGAAGCTGGCCATTCTCTTTGCCATCGTATGCACGCGCGGCGTATTGCAGGTGTATTCCATGTTATGGTCGGAGACGCTGTTCGTTTTTTTATCGCTGGCATTTATTATCGCGCTTCGCGGATATCTCCATACGCATCAGCTACGTCGGCTTATTGTACTGGCATTGATCGCAGCGATGGCGGTCCTTACACGTTATGCGGGTGTTGTTCTGCTGGGAGCGGGCAGTATTCTTTTACTGGCCGACCCGGAAAACGGCCTGCGTAAAAGGCTTTGGCATTGCCTGCTTTTCAATTTTATCGCTATCATCCCTGTTGCCCTGAACCTGCTGCATAACCATAAGGTCAGCGGAACACTTACCGGCGCACGCGAACCGGCCCTGAGCAGTTTTCCGGATAACATGAACAGTATCGCCGTCACATTGAGTGAATGGTTACCGGTATGGAATATTGAATTAACCGGCAAACTCCTTTTGTCGTTGCTCTTGCTGGGTGCAGGCTGTGTTGTTGTATACAGATGGCTTCAGCAGCAGTCTTACAGTTCTTATCAGACACTAACCGCTGCTTTTTTTCTTGCTTACACTTCCTTTATGCTGATTGTAGCAACTTTTTCAAGATTTGAAGAATTGAATAACCGGCTTTTACTGCCTGTATATATACCCATGCTGCTGATGCTTGCCGGTTGGGGTTACACTGCTGCTACAAAGCTTTCCGGGTTCAGAAAGATTGCATTGCTGACGATATGCTTTTGCCTGTATACATCCTTTCATATTCATCAGTACAAGCAGAACAGTGCTGCCTGGAATGGCATTAAAGATGCGGGCATACCGGGTTATACGGAAGATTCCTGGGCGCAATCCGAAACAATCGGTTATATCCGTAACCATAAACCTGCTGCAAATGAAATAGTCTTTGCGCATGCCACCGATGCCATCTGGTTTCTCTGCGGCATCTATACTTATCGTCTTCCCCACCGCGATATCGAATCCGAACTTGGTATCCTGCTTTCACACCCGCGCTTCACTGTTATCATGCTCGATGAAGGCAACGATCCCGACCTGATCGATATTGACATCATTAAAAAACATCGCCGGCTTTTAAACCTGAAAACCTTTGCCGACGGTGCTATCTATTATTTTGGTCAATAGATTTCCCATGCTGTTAAAAAAATGAGAAGTTGCCGTTGTGGCACAGGGTTTGTCCTATCCGGGGTAGTGGCTTAAACTGAATATTTATGAAAACAATATTCTTATTGCTACTCCTGTTGATCATGCGGACGGGGAATGCACAGAAAATAACCTTATATGTAGCCGACAAAAAAACCGGATGCTCCTTTTCAGGTTCAGGCACCTGCCTGCAGGTAAAGGAAAAGCCGGATGCACCTTATTCACTTTTTTATGCCGGCATCAAAGGCTTCAATTATGAAGAGGGATACAATTATAAACTGGAAGTGATCAGACCCGATCTTGTACAGCCTCTTTCATCACAAAATCCTTACAGGTATTACCTGTTGCGGGTACTTTCCAAGGAAAAAACAACAGGCACACAGGCGGCTGCAAGATCCATCCCCGATCAGCAGATACTCGCGCTGGATAAGATCAGTTATAACGGCCGGCTCGAAGGCGTTGGCAGCCTTCGTGTGCCCGATATTTATTTTGACCTCGCCAACGGGCGTATTTCGGGAAACAATAATTGCAACCGGTATGCAGGCACGGTAAGCACCACAGAAAATGGCAGTATCCGGATCGGTTCTCTGGCTACTACACATGCCTCCTGTGCAGAAAATGACCAGGCCGACCTCTTCATGCAATACCTTGCTGCAAGCGATCGCTTTGCCGTTAAAGGTGCAGTACTGCAGTTGCTGAACGGAAACAATGTGCTGCTTCAGTTTCTCGTTCCGGCCGGCAGATAAATACTTTGTGGCCTGCCCGCAATTCTCCCATCAGCTCCGATTCCGTACCTTGCTGCAATTATTTTCAACTATGGATATTGCTGAAGTTGGCCGGCAGTTCATTTCCGGCCTGCAACAAACCTCGTTTACAGAATTTATTGCCGTGATCGCAGGCATTGCCAGCGTCTGGTTCAGCCGCAGGGAAAATATCCTTGTTTATCCGGTTGGCCTCATCAACACAACTATTTATATCTATCTCAGCCTGAAAGGGCACTTACTGGGTGAAGCGAGTGTTAACCTTTATTATACGATTGTAAGCATTTATGGCTGGATACTCTGGAGTAAAAAGGACCAGGTCTCTCACAGCAACGTATTACAGATCTCCAAAAGCAGCGGCAGGCAATGGACAGGTCAGCTGGCATTCTTTGCTGCTTTTTATATTGCCATCTTCTCCGCGCTTTCCTGGCTGAAAAAAGATTTTGCGCCTGAAGCCATTCCCTGGGCCGATGCATTTGCGAGCGCAACGGCTTATACCGGCATGTGGCTGATGGCCAGGAAAAAAGTAGAAAGCTGGATCTGGTGGATCGCTACCAATATTGCATCCATACCTTTGTATTTTATCAAGGGCTATGTGTTTACCAGCGTTCAGTTCCTCGTTCTGCTCGTGCTTGCAGTAGCCGGTCTGATCGAATGGAACAAACGCGCCAAACAACATCAGCCGGTAACAGCACTCAGGCCATGACCAGGAAAATAGTTATCATAGGACCAGAATCAACCGGCAAAAGCACTTTGTCAGAACAACTTGCCGCGCATTATCAAACGCGTTGGTGCCCGGAATTTGCACGCGAATACCTGCTGAAGAACGGTACCGCTTACACATTTGAAGACCTTGAGACCATCGCACGCGGGCAATTGTCGCTTGAAGAAGAATACCTGCGCCAGGTAGAAGATAATCAAAATCCACCTCAGCAACCCATCCTGTTTATCGATACCGATATGTATGTGATGAAAGTATGGTGCGAATATGTTTTCGGCCAATGTCACCAGTTCATTCTGGATGAGATCGTTTCCCGCCGTTATGATCTGTACCTTTTTTGCAATGTTGATCTGCCCTGGGTTGCAGATGAACTGAGGGAATACCCCGATGAAGAACCGCGCCGTGAGCTGTACCATATTTACAAGGACCTGCTTATTAACCAACCCGTGCCCTGGATCGATATTTCAGGTGATTATGACCAAAGGTTACAAACGGCGATCTCTGCTGTTGATGCATTATTAAATACTAACGGATAATCGCCTGTATATCCGGATCGTCTTCAATATTATGCATTTGCTGTACGATCTGCGGATAACGCCAGGCCACCCTGGTACTTGCAGGTTTTACGGAGAATTTTTTCGGGTTGGGTAAACAGGCAATGATCATAGCCGCTTCTGCACGGGTGAGGTCTTTCGCATGCTTGCTGAAATACTTCTGTGATGCCGCTTCAATACCGAATATGCCCGGTCCCATTTCAATTACGTTGAGGTATACTTCCAGGATCCGTTTTTTACCCCAGGTCCACTCTATCAGTTTAGTAAAATACATTTCGGGTACCTTCCGTATGTAACGGGTAAAGCCGCCGGCCTGCCAGAGAAAAACGTTTTTAGCTACCTGCTGGGTAATAGTGCTGGCGCCGCCGCCCAGCGGAATCTTTGTTTTCTTTCCTTTTTTCTTTGGCTTCAGGCTTTTTTCAATCGCATCCCAATCGAACCCGCCATGATCGGGGAATGCCTGGTCTTCGCTGGCAATAGCTGCGAGTTTCACATTATAAGAGATCTCATCCCAGCCCACATAATCTCTTTTCAATCCATAAGAAAATGAATTCCCGATCTGCGTAAGTGTGATCGGAGGCATCAGCCATTTACACACCAGCGTATAGAGCAGCGAAGAGAGAAACATGACCAGCAATACGCGCCAGGTCCATTTCCAGAAACGTTTCCATTTTGATGCTTTTTTCTTTGCCATAGGGTGAGGCCGAACTATGCTCTGGTGAAGTCGGGGTGTGGTGCAATATACTATTTGCTGACTGACATATTAAGAATTTCCATGCGGTATTTTTTACCGAGCACTATGTAAGGGCTATGACTTATCTCAAGCAGTTTGCCTACCAGGAATGCACCTGCTGCAACCCCTATCCCTGTAAGGTTTTTTGAACTGAATACCTGGTCTTTCTTGATCAGGCTGTTCATGATGTTGAGGAAAATATAACCACCGCCTCCGATCTGCAGCAACGCACCATTGGTGAAAATGCTGGCACCGGTTGATCTTTTTTCCATGCCATAGATCTCTTTCACATGCAGCTTCATCAATCCCATATGAAGCGTATCAACGTTCAGAAAACCAAACTGGTTGGGAACCATGACCACGCTCTGCTGGTCTATCAGGAGAGAATCGTTCCAGATCTGTTTAATACGGCCCTGGATCCATTGTTTGCTGCTGAACTGAAAAGTGATAAAACTTCCGCGAACCCAGGTTTGAATGGTCTGGTCCTTTTTTTTAAGTACCAGAAGGTCATTCTGTGCAGATACCGTGATGGTTGCGGCGCAAAGAAAAAGCGCGATTAGCAGTTTCATTGGCGGAAAGATAAAAACTATGTGTTGTTCTGTTATGATAAGAGAACGTTAAAGCTATTTAAGCTTATCGCCATAGGTGAGGATACCCCAGCATAATGCAATCCCAAAGCCGATCAGTATCAGCCCTGAGATCTTATTGATATAATGCAGGTTCCTCGGCGTCAGCTTCGAACGCAGTTTTCCGGCCAGTACTACTTTCAGGATATCGGCCAGCAGCACAAACAACAGGCAGGTTCCAAATACGATCAACCTGTACTCGAAAGGATGCGGCGCACTTTGCGAATCTGCGAGAATGGCGGCCGTCCAGGCAAACCAGAACAGGAACACAGCCGGGTTCAGCATGTTCATGAAAAAACCTGACAGGAAAATAGCTGCCATGTCGCGCTTCCGGAATTTCTTGTTGGCGATGCGGTTCTCTTCGTCTGTTGAGACTTTTTTGAAAAACAAAGTATAAATACCCACACCTACCAGGAAAACACTTCCCGCCACGGCGATAAAAGTCTGGTGCGTGAGCGCTCTTGCAAACAATGCCGTGAAGAGATTACAGACCACTACCAGCAGGATATCGCTTGCAGAAACGCCTGCCACGAATATATAACCTGCTTTATGGCCATTGTTAATACTCTGCTTGATGATGGCAAAGATTACCGGCCCAACTGAAATACTCAGTATCAATCCTAATAACAGTCCTTTGATGAGTGCTGCAGTCATTCGCTCAATTATTCAAACCGAAAATAAGTGGTTAATTCTGAAAAAACAGGCATTTATACCCGTTCTTTAAAATTCAGTCCAGCAACGTTGCGGTTATAATACTATCAAGCCCCGGAAAATTGCGGGCCAGGTAGCTATTTCCGTATTTGTACACGGAATCCTGGATGGCCAGCGTACTTCTTCCGTATTTATTGGTTAACCGATATAAAATATCCATACCAGCCACCACCCGTGCTACGGGTGTATAGCCCCTGAGATCCTGTCTTTTCACGGTATCGAGCACGCGGTTATCGATCATGTTGATGAACAGCTGTGTCGACCTGTCGTTACTGCCGCCGCGTGCAAAAGAGATCACGCCTTTGGTATTACTGGCTTTTACGGGTTCGTCGGGCAATTTTTTGGGGTCCCAGAATTTATTCAGCGGTTTGCTGTCCGCTATCCCGAACTGCACTACATAATCATGCTGCACGCGGAACAGCATATTATTGTTATAGAAACCCGTTTTGATGAGTTGATAAAGTCTGTCGGCCCCTGCCGGCGACCATTTCCTGTATACTTCAATAGTAAAATTCCCTTTCGTTGTTTTGAACAGTGCTTTGAACGTTTCAGGCGCTTTCAGCTTCAGCACGCTTGCTTCAGGCACCTGTGCCTGCAGGTGCAGCATGCAGCTTAGCATCATGATACAGGCAAGGAATTTTTTCATGTGCCCGGTTAAGAGGTTACCAGTTGCTTTTTCAGGAATTGCTGCCATTCTTCGAGCAGTTTGCCTTTAAGTACACGCGGGAATTTGTGCTGACCACCCATTTTTCCTTTGGAATGCATGAAATCGAGGAACTGCTGTTCGGGTAAAACATCCAGCAATACTTTTTTCAGTGCACTCTTTCTTTCTACCGCATAGTCGTCGTTCAGTTCTTTTAAACGCTGGTCTATTTTTTCGGCAAGAACGGCCGGGTCAACGGCATCATCGCAGGCAAGATACCAGTGATGGGCAAAGAAATTATCATACGGAATGCCCGCTACGGTATATTCCGGAATAGATATGTTGAGTTCTTCGCTCACCATCTGTACGGCTTTGTTCATATTCTCCACGCTGAGGTGCTCGCCTACAAGACTGAGGAAATGTTTGGTGCGGCCCGTGATCACGATCTCGCATTTTTCCTTGTCTGTAAAACGAAGCGTATCGCCGATGAGGTAACGCCAGGTGCCGGCAGTTGTGCTGATGAGCAGTGCATAATCTTTTCCCTCTTCCACTTCGTGGATCATCAGTGCTTCAGGGTTTTCCACCATATCGCCGGCTGAATCGAAATTCCTATCATCGAACGGGACGAATTCCATGAAAATATGTTCGCTGGTGACGAGTTTCATGCCTTTGGCATTCTGACGATCCTGGTAAGCAATAAACCCTTCGCTGGCGAGGTAGGTTTCGATATAGGTGATCGGTTTGCCCAGCAGCTTTTCAAATCCTTTTTTATAGGGCTCGAAGCTCACGCCGCCATGCACGAAAAAAGCCAGGTTAGGCCACATTTCGTGGATATTGTTCAGCTTGTAGCGTTCTATCACCATTTCCATGAGCATCTGCACCCAGGCAGGAACGCCTACCAGGAAGCCGATATCCCATTGCGGTGCTTTTTCAACGATCTCTTCCAGTTTTTTATTCCAGTCTTTTTCCTTCGCGATCTTTTTTCCCGGCTTATAGAATGGCTGGAACCAGAAAGGGGATTTTTTTACCGTGATCCCGCTCAGGTCGCCGGCATAATAACCCGCGCCTTTTTCCAATTCGGTGCTGCCGCCTAATGTCAGCCAGCCTTTACCGATAGAACTGTACGGAATATCTTCATAGGTACGCAGGCTCAGAAGCTGCTTGATCATGACCATCTTATTACCCCGCAGCAGATCGTTGGTAATAGGAATATACTTGCTCGATGCCTCGCTGGTTCCGCTGCTCAGCGCATAATAGCGGATCTTGCCGGGCCAGCAGATATCCGGGATCCCTTCGAGGGTCTTATTCCACCATTCGTTGTAGATCTTGTTATAATTGAAGGTTGGTACCAGTTCCTGGAATTTCTTACCGGGATGCTTGCTGAGCAGGATCTCATCAAACCGGTATTGCTGTCCGAATGCAGTGAAACGGGCTTTCCGGAGTAACTTACGCAGCACTTTCAGTTGCTGACGCCGCGGATTATTCTGCGGAAGCCTTAATGCCTTCAGGATGCTGTTGGGTAGTTTAATATCTAATATAGCCATCGTTAGAGCCCGTTTAGAATATACAAATTTAGCGCAATTCAGCTAAACAGGTATCCGGGTAAGCTAAATTACCACTCCTTCGCTTTGCTTTCTGTACCGGTTCAGCCTTTTGATTACTTTTGCAGCATGTTAAAACAGACCTTACTCAAAGCAACAGAAGCCGGGGCCAGACAATTACTGCATTTTTTTAACGGTCAGTTCGAGATCAGTAATAAGGAAGGGATCAATAACCTGGTAACGGAAGCAGACCATGCTGCCGAAAAAGCCATTTTTGAAGTGATCCGCGAAGATTATCCAGAACATTTCATCCTGAGCGAAGAGACAGGCGAGATCATACAGGACTCTTCCTACAAATGGATCATCGACCCTATCGACGGCACCGTTAATTTCGCAAACGGCATTCCTATCTGCTGTGTGAGTATTGGTATCGAGCAGGACGGGCACATGATCCTCGGTGCGGTCTACAATCCGTTCATGAATGAACTGTTCTTTGCCCAACGCGGATTCGGCGCAACGCTGAACGATAAAAGGATCCATGTGAGCAAGAAAAGCTCCCTGATCAAAAGCTGTCTGGTTACCGGTTTTCCCTACACCTACCTCGATATGGAAAACGGCCCGTTACAGGTTTTTGAAAAACTGATCAGGAAAGGAATTCCGGTAAGAAGACTGGGAAGCGCCGCTATTGATCTCTGTTGGGTTGCAGCCGGCCGGTTCGATGGTTTTTATGAGCATAAGCTGCAAGCCTGGGACAGTGCAGCAGGTTTCCTGATTGTAGAAGAGGCGGGTGGAAAAGTAACCGATTTCGCGGGCAATCCCTATTCCCCTTATCAGCCGCATATCATTGCCACCAACGGGCAGATCCACGATGAGCTGCTGAAAGTAGTGAATGGCGGAAACGTATAATCCCGATCTCAATTTTAAATGAACCTGTGAACATGGAAAACAGAACAGAAATAGCAACGCTGGGTGAATTTGGTCTGATCGATCACCTTACGCGCAATTTTGAAACACATAATGCATCCACCGTACTCGGCGTTGGCGACGATGCTGCCGTTATCGATCATTTCGGCAGGCAAACCGTTGTTACCACGGATCTTTTACTGGAAGGTATTCATTTCGACCTGATGTATACACCGCTGAAACACCTCGGCTACAAAGCCGTGATGGTAAACCTCAGTGATATTTATGCAATGAATGCCACACCAACACAACTTACGATCAGTATCGGCATCAGCAACAGGTTCAGTCTTGAAGCGCTGGACGAGTTTTACGAAGGCGTGCACATTGCCTGCGAAAAACACGGCGTGGACCTGATCGGCGGCGACACCTCTTCTTCGCAGAAAGGTTTTATCATTTCAGTAACCGCCATCGGCGAAGTGGCTCCGGATAAATTTGTAAAAAGAAGCACCGCGCAAAAAGGAGACCTGATCTGCGTGAGCGGCGATGTAGGCGGTGCATTCCTGGGCCTTACCCTGATGGGAAGGGAGAAAAAGATCTACCTCGAAAATCCACAGATACAACCCGATCTTGAAAACGAAAGTTATATCGTAGGGCGGTTATTACGCCCGGAAGCGAGGAAGGAGATCGTTGATTTCTTTGCTGCCAATAATATTGTTCCTACAGCCATGATGGATGTAAGCGATGGTATCAGCAGCGAGGTACTGCATCTCTGCAGGCAGAGCGGACTGGGCTGCAGGATCTATGAAGAAAAACTGCCGCTCTCCGAAGACAGCCGCAAAGCCGCATATAAATTCGGCCTGGATCCCACAGTCTGCGCACTGAACGGCGGGGAAGATTATGAACTGATCTTCACTTTACGCCAGGAAGACCACGAGAAGATCACCCTGAACGAAGACATCAGCGTGATAGGTTACATGACCGACCCTGAAGAGGGAACCAAATTACTCACCAAGGGTGGCAATACCTTCGACATCACGGCCCAGGGCTGGAATGCGTTTCAGAAATAAACAGCTATGAGGATGCGATCGTTTGTATTGTGGTTGCTGTTACTGTCGGGCATGCTGTCCGTCAACGCGCAGCAACCTGCACAGTCGCTTCCCAAAATGCCGGCGCAGCCGCTGCAGGAAGATGTGGCGCTGCTTAAAAAGATCCTCGAAGCCAATCACCCGAGCTTGTACTGGTATATCAGTAAAGACAGTCTGGACGCCTGTTTCAATGATGTGATCAGTGGCATCACCGACTCTCTGAACGAAGTTCAGTTCAAGAACAAGGTAGCCTGGCTGGTGAGCAAGATCCGCTGCGGGCATACCGCCGTCCGCTTCTCTAAAGCATATGGAAAAGTAGCGCCGGCTTTCCGTTATCCCGTATTCCCGTTATCGATCAAGACCTGGCAGGATAGCCTGGTAATATTATCCAGCATTTTACCGAAAGACAGCATTTTTAAACGCGGAACAGTAATTACCGGCATCAACGGCATGAGCAACCGCTTCCTGCTCGATACTATTTTCAGATTCATCAGCACGGATGGTTATGCAGACAACTACAAAAGCCAGCTCATCAGCGGCAATTTCGGAGGCTGGCTTAAAACCATCATGGGCATCGACAGCACTTACACCATCTCTTACATTGATACAGCCGGGCATGAAGCAACAACGGTGATTAAGAGCTTCAGTCCGGACACAAGCGCACAGAGCCGCAGGGCTGTTGTTCCGGCACGACCATTTCCACCCGGCAAGCCAACCAGAAAACAATTACGCCAGGCCAACCTGCTCAATAAAAGAGCGATGGTGATCGATACAGCCAGCAGCACGGCGTTCATCCGTCTTACCACATTTACAGGAGGCCGGTTACGCAGCTTCTTCCGCAGGTCTTTCAAAGCCATGCGTAAGCAGCACATCAAAAACCTTGTGATCGACATGCGTGAAAACGGCGGTGGTAATGTGGGTAACAGCATTACACTAACCCGCTATCTTGCAGATACCGCTTTTAAAATAGGAGACAGTGTAACAGCCATCAGCAGGAGTTTCAGGTATGGCCGTTATATCAAACCGGTCTGGACTTACTGGCTGGCCATGCGTTTTACGGCACACAAGGCCGATGACGGATTGATCCACGCAGGACGTTACGAGCGTCATTATTTCAAGCCCAAAACAAGAAATCATTTCAACGGTAATGTATACCTGGTGCAGGGCGGATTAACCTTTTCAGCCGCAACCATGTGCATCGCTACATTACAGGGTCAGTCGAATATTAAAATAGTGGGTGAAGAAACGGGCGGAGGATATTACGGCAATTCTGCCATGCATATTCCGGTGATCACGCTTCCCAACAGTGGTTTGCAAATAAGTTTACCGATGTACCGTTTGGTAATGGATGCCGCGAGGCCTAAAGGACATGGTATTATTCCGGACATTGTCATTAATCCATCTTCGGAAGCCATTAAAAAAGGTATAGACCTTAAGATAGAAGTCATTAAGGAAATGATCAGTAAAAGTAATGCAGCAGTCAGCGTGCATTAACCTTCCGTGAGAACCGTATCCGCTTCCAGCTGCGCGTTAAGGCAAACAATGTTTACAGGATAACCCGTTTCGATCTTACCCATCGTTTGTTCCATTCCCATTACCCTGGCAGGATAAAGGCTGCACATCCTGAATGCCTCTTCAACAGTTGACCCTGTATGCGTTACCAGGTTCTTTGCAGCCTGTGCCATACTGAGTGCAGAGCCGCTGAGAATTCCGCCGGCTTCATATTTATCACCGGCCAGCTGATGCGGATACGGACCACTGGTGGTGCCGGTAACAGCATCCGTGATCACGAAAAGTCTTTCCTGCATAATCGTTTTGGCAATGCGTACCGCTGCAAAATCAACATGGTAGCCATCAGGTATAATGCTTGCCATGACGTTTGCATGATTGAAGATCGCGCCAACCATACCCGGTGCCCGGTGTTGTAACGGGCTCATTGCATTGTACAAATGGGTGGTTGTATGAACCAGCCCATCAAAAGCCGCAAGCGCTTCTTCGTAGGCAGCATTACTATGGCCGCCGGAGATCTTTACGCCATAGCTGTGTACAAGTTCCTGCACTTCTTTGCTGCATACCTCGGGCGCCAGGGTGATCATAGTGATCACGCCTTTGCCATATTCCAGCAAGTTGCGGGCCTGCTCAACAGAAGGGCTGTGAATGAACGACTCAATATGAGCGCCTTTTCTCACAGGGCTGAGCCACGGGCCTTCAATATGCAGACCGATACAGCCCCTGCCACCGTTATTCCGGTAATCACGGACCGCATCGATCGATTTATAAAATACCTCGTAAGAGTTGGTCGCAACGGTTGGCTGAAAATGTGAAGTACCACCTTCAAGGCAATGTTCATACAGTGCCTGAAGAGAAGCTGCTTCCGGGTAAACGGAGAATAGTTTTTCCCGTGCACCATAAATCTGCAGGTCGATAAACGCCGGTGCCATTATTTCAAAACGTGCGGAAACATCCTCATCATTTCCTGCAGGAGTGATCTTAATAATTTGTCCGTCGCGAACCGTAACAACCTGCTGATTCAGCCATGCTGTTCCGGTGAATAATCGGGCTGCATAATATTTTTTCTCGTTCATGATTGCCTGTTCTGTTCTATGATAAAAGAATCGCCGTCTTTCCAGAAAGGAAATTTTTCACGGATCTCTGTCAGCCGGTCTTTATCCAGGCTGATGGTATGCACGGCTTCTTCATCTGCTACCTGGTATAATATTTCGCCAAGCGGATCTATTACCATGGTATCGCCGCTGTGGTAAATGCCGTTACCATCTTCACCAACCCTGTTCACACCAATTACATAACACTGGTTTTCTATCGCTCTTGCCATGAGCAGGGTTTTCCATGCATGACTGCGCCGCTGGGGCCAGTTGGCTACGTAGATCAGCACATCGTATTCAGGTGTTTCTGTAGTTTGTTGTCTTGCCCATACCGGGAAACGCAGATCATAGCAAACCTGCAGGTTGATCTTCCAGCCTTTTGCCTGCGCGATCAGCCGTTGATTTCCTGCGGTATAGTGATTGTCTTCTCCTGCAAATGCAAAAAGATGACGCTTGTTGTAATAGCCGGTTTGTCCATTCGGCAGTACCCACAATAAACGGTTATAATAAGCGTCGTTTTCCCCGATGATGAGACTGCCGGTGAGTGCAACTTTTTTTTCCGCCGCGAGATCTTTCATCCATTTCACCGTTTCGTCATCCATGGTCTCTGCCAGTTTTCCGGGCTGCATGCTGAAGCCGGTACTGAACATTTCGGGCAGTACCACTATTTCTGTGCGCTCATTAATGTCCATGATCTTTTTCCGCAGCATCGCGAGATTAGCCGCTTTGTCTTCCCAGTGAAGTGCGGTCTGTACCAGTGAAAAAGTAAGCAGGTTTGCCATTTCTTTATTTATAATGCCGGCCGGCTTTGAAACCGGTAAGCGAATTGTATGGATCCGTATTGCTGATCTGTCTGCTGCAGCCGGGCTTCCCTGGTCTGGTAAACATATTCCAGTCTGAGAGTCCATCGCCCCTGCGCATAACAAACCCCGGTATTCTGTTCAAACATCAGTGTGCGGATATCTCCCAGAACGGCACCGGTTCCTTTATGCAATAATCCGCCCTGTATTGTTGCATTATAGCCCTGCAGAACCAGGTGCGGATAAGTATAAAAGAACAATTCTGCCTTACGCTGCAATGATGCTGTGTTTTTACCGATGCGCGATGCAAAAAGCGCCGAACGGTCGTTCCGTTCAAAAGCACCGACACAAAGGTAGGTACCGAGCCGGGCATTGAGGAAAGTGGTGCCTATATTTCCCTGTGCCGCGGGAACCATTTTAAACCAGTCTGAACGCAGCGGCAGTGTTCTTGCATACAGCACCGAACCATCCAGCGCAATATCATTCCTGACCTGGTAACGCCAGCCTTTGAAACGGCTGTAACGGAAAAGCTGGTGATAGCCGTTCTGTACTTCTTCACCCAGTGAAGATTCCCCGATCATGCCGGCAGCGGCAGACCATTGTAATATTGCATCCTCCTTCGGCCTGAATGTAGTTTGCAGGTATTTGAGATAAAGATAGCCGCTGTAAGGCCTGTCGATGTCCACCTCGGCAAGCGTATTTCTTTCCAGCGGTGTGTAGATCATCTGGCCCAGCTCCAGCGCCCGGATCTTCTTTTTGTCTTCAGTGCCCGATGCCGCGGCATAACGAAAGAACAGTCCGTTGGTATAATAGGCATCCTTGTATTGCAGGAGGTATGCATCATTATCGTTTACAAACGAAAGTTCCTTATTGAAAAAAACATTCTTTTTTTTCTGCGCGAAAGCTACCGATATATGAATGCAACAACAGAAAACCAGCAGGTATTTCATTGACTATCTCCTTTCCTTGGGGCCTGAAGATACAACTATTCTTTTCCGGCTGCGCGGCAGGCGGCTACGGCTTTCTGAACCAGTGCGGATTCATAGCCTTTTGCGAGCAGGTAGGTGGTGGTTTTCGACTGTCTTACCAGGTATTGCTCGCCGCGGAGCGCTTTCCACCTGGTCTCGGCCAGTTTCCGGAGCGTTTGCCGGTAATCTTCTTCGGGTATCTCTTTAAGTGCGGCTTTGATATTGTAATCGCTCACCCGCTTCTGTTTCAGCTCATATACGATCTTCTGCCGGCCCCATTTCTTGAGCCGGAAATGTCCGCCCGCAAACTGGGTCGCAAACCTCGATTCGTTCAGGTAATCCTCTTCTATAAGCTGAGCCAACAGGGTTTCCACATCTTTTTTAGACAACCCCATTCCATACAGTTTTTCCTTTGTTTCCTGGTGCGCGCGTTCCTGGTAGGCACAATAATGCCTGATCTTCTGAAGCGCCTGTTCAGGGGTAAGCCGGGTCTGCTGTTTTCGCGGGAACATGAGGCAAAATAACTGAATATCGCCAAGTAATTTTCTGCCGGATAAATCCACAACTCATTAACAATCTTAATAATATCGCCCTGCCGGGTAATTTCTGTTTATGGAATATTACATTTTTACATTAGGTTTGTTGCCAACCTAAATTTCGCAGAATGAAATTCATTGTTTCGTCGTCTTCCCTCCTGAAGCACCTGCAGCAGATCAGTGGTGTGATCAATGCCAATACGGTATTGCCGATTCTGGAAGACTTTTTATTTGAGATCGAGGACAAAAAACTGAATGTGGTAGCAACGGACCTCGAAACGGTTATGCGTGTACAGATGGATGTGGAAAGCAAAGCCAACGGTAAAGTGTGTATCCCGGCCAAAATCCTGATCGACTCGCTCAAGAATATCCCCGACCAGCCGCTGACCTTTAATATCGACAAGAATTTCGCGGTTGAGATCACCAGCGACAACGGTAAATACAAGGTAATGGGCGAAAATCCGGATAATTTTCCGAAGGAACCGTCTGCTGATGATACCACCAATTTTACCATGAGCAGCAGCGCTCTGCTTACAGCCATCAATAAAACCCTGTTTGCTGTGAGCAGCGACGACCTCCGTCCGGCCATGACCGGTGTGTTTTTTGAGCTCAGCAAGGATGGTGTACAGTTTGTTGCAACCGATGCCCACAGGCTGGTACGTTACAAAAGAACAGATACCCATGCAACCAAAGCAGATTCTTTCATCGTGCCTAAAAAACCGCTGAACCTGCTGAAGAATGCGTTGCCCGACAACGAAGACACACTTACCATCAGCTATAACAGCAATCATCTTTTTGTGAACCATGGTTCTACGCAGATGATCTGTCGGCTGATCGATGCAAGGTTCCCTGATTATAAAGTGGTGATCCCTGCTGATAATCCTTATAAACTGATCGTAAACAAAGGCGATTTTCAGAATGCGCTGCGCCGAGTGAATGTATTCAGTAACAAGAGCACCAACCAGGTGGCCCTCAATATTTCCGGCAGTGAATTACAAATGGCTGCCCAGGATGTTGATTTCAGTTTTGAAGGAAACGAGCGTATGAACTGCCAGTATGATGGCGGTGATCTGCAGATCGCGTTCAATGCAAAATTCCTGATCGAAATGCTGAATGCAGCTGATACCGAAGAGGTTAAAATGGAGCTTTCCACCCCAACTAAAGCCGGCCTCATCAAGCCAAGCGAACAGGCGGAAGGCGAAGACCTGCTGATGCTGGTAATGCCGCTGATGCTGAACAATTAATACAATCCCGTTATTGTAAATACAAGCCCTCCACATGTGAGGGCTTTTTTTGTTGCGTCGGTCTTTTGTTCGTAAATTGATTACCAATGTTATTGCCATGCCCGAAACCCTGGTTCATTATTTTGAGCATATTCCCAGCCTGCACCGCGCGCTGATCCTTGCGGGCGGGATCACATTTTTCTGGATCATCGAAGGTGTTATTCCGCTTTTCCGTTTCGGGTACAGCAAATGGAAGCACGCGGGGGTGAACCTCTTTTTTACGTTTACTACCATCATTGTCAATTTTGCCTTTGCATTACTGATTGTAAAAGCGAGCGACTGGGCCATTGCACATCATTTCGGGCTATTACAGCTGGCGGATATGCCCTTCTGGCTTTACCTGCTTGCGGGTCTGCTGCTGCTGGACCTGGTTGGCGCCTACCTCGTACACCTGGTTGAACATAAGGTAAAGTGGATGTGGAAGTTTCATATGGTGCATCATGCGGATATGCATGTGGACACTACCACTGCCAACAGGCATCATCCCGGCGAGAGTGTTTTCAGGGCCGTTTTCACCTTGCTCGCAGTGTGGATCTGCGGTGCACCGATCTGGCTGGTGATGTTATACCAGAGTGTTAGTGTAGTGCTTTCGCAGTTCAATCATGCGAATATCCGGTTGCCGCTGTGGCTGGATCATGCCATCAGCTGGGTACTGATATCGCCTAATATGCATAAAGTACATCACCATTATGTACGACCGCAGACCGACAGTAATTATGGCAATATCTTTTCCGTCTGGGACCGCCTTTTCGGTACTTATAATTACACCCCGACAGAGCAACTCCGTTACGGACTGGATGTACTGGAAGGCGATGGCAAGGCAGACCAGGTGAAAAGGCAGCTGCAGATCCCGTTCGATAAAAAGATCAAAACTGATTATTAGGCATCGATATATTTTTTTCTGTTATTTTTTATCCGTTGAAAAAATGCATTTTTGTACTAACAAGCTCAACCTCTTTTCTCCGGGCAACACCATCCCCCTATGGCCCGTGACAAGAGGAAACGAATGCCAGGCAATTAACACAAGAACCAGAAAGCATATTTAATTCCGGCGGAAGGAAGATATTCCGCACTGTAGTTATGGAAATGGATGCGTTAAAGAAACCAAGGATCATCTGCCTTATTCCCGCGAGATATGATGCTACCCGCTACCCGGGCAAACTCATGACCTTACTTGTAAACAAAACTGTGATCCGTTATACCTACGAGAATGTTGTTTCGATGAACCTTTTCGATTATGTGGCGGTGGTTACCAACAGCGATGTGATCCGGGATGAGATCGAAAAGCATGGCGGTAATGTGATCTATATGCCTGTGAACTTTGAAAGCGGATCGGACAGGATCGCCGCGGCGCTGGAAAACCTGGAAGGGGATATTATCCTGAACGTGCAGGGCGACGAACCTTTTGTAAGACCGGAACCGCTGCAGGACATGATCGGCAGCTTTAACCTGGAACAGAATGATAACATGGTGGCGAGCCTGATGCGGCCGATGGACAATGAGGACGATGTACGCAGCTCCGACTTTGTAAAAGTGGTCTGTGATAGAAACAATTTTGCACTGTACTTCAGCCGGAGTGTGGTTCCGTTTCAGAAAAAGGCAGAACCGAAAGCGGTCTACTACGAGCATATCGGCGTATACGGCTTCACCCGTAAATCGTTGCTGCAGTTCTCATCGCTTGAACCGACCCCGCTGGAAAGGATAGAAAGCATAGAATGCCTGCGTTTCCTGGAGAACGGCATCCCTATCAAAATGATCGAAACCCCATACCATATTATTGAAATAGACACGGAAGCAGATCGTATCAAAGCTGAAGAACTGATCCGTTCGGGCTATTACAAATAGATGCGGAACCGATAAACTGAAGAGCATGCAAATAATGAACAATAAAAAAGGGATGCTGCAGCTGGCTTTTGCTGTTGCCGGCTTTGCCTGTATTGTGCTGCTCTACTATTTTCCCGCCAACTTTTATGTATTACTCTGCGGAACGTCGGTTCTGCTACTGGTGATCGTGCTTGCATGGCTGAACATGACCAGTCCGCCGGCACCCGCCGTGCAAACCACCAAACGCCAGATCTACCGCGACCTGGTGGAGAGTGCGGGCATTACTGTTTTCACCACCGATCAATCGGGGCATTTTTCATTCGTTGGCAGCCAGGCGGAAGCGCTTACCGGCTATTCGCCTGCAGAACTGGAAGGCCGTGATTTTTCTTTCCTGCTGCATCCGGCCTGGATCAACCAGGTATTCGCCTTTTATAATAACCAGATCTCTTCGCGGATTGCAGCTACTACATTCGAGTTTATCATCCGCACCAAATCGGGGCAGCAGAAATGGGTAGAACAGTCGGCCCAGCTGATTTTTACAGACAATCATATCAGCGGGTTCCAGTGTATGGTAAAAGATATCACTACCAAAAAAAGAACGGAACTGGAGCTGAAAGAGTCTGAGCTGAAACGGAAAGAAACACAGCACCGGCTTGATTCCATCATCAACCATGCCACATCGCTGATCTTTATCAAGGACCTCGACGGCCGGTATGTGATGGCAAATAAAAAATTCAAGGAAGTGTTCCGCGTTACCGACAAGGATATCATTGATAAAACAGATTATTCCTTCAACAGCGAGGCGCTTGCAGATCATTATAAAACGCTCGACAACCAGGTGATTGCCACCAAACAATCCGTTGAAAGCGTGGAGCAGATCAATACTCCCGAGGGAAAAATGAGCCTGCTGCTCGTTAAGTTCCCGCTGCTGAACCAGGATAAAAGCATTTTCGGTATCGGCGCCATTGCTACCGATATCACAGATCGTACCGAATACCAGCAGCAGCTGATAGAAGCAAAAAAGAGTGCGGAAGCGGCAAGAATGAAACAGGAACATTTCCTTTCCAACATGAGCCGCGAAATCCTTTCCCCGGTAAACAATATCCAGAATATGAGTAATCATTTGCTGGAAATGTCTTTGCCGGCCGACCAGAAAGAAACCGTTCTTCACATCAAGCGTACGGTTGCCAGTCTGGCCGGTATGGTGAACGACGTGATCGAGTTTTCCAAGATCCGTAATGGAAAGATCATTATTGAAAAAACCGCTTTCAATATCGAAAAAGTACTGGAAGAGATCCTGCAGCAGCAGCTTCCTGTTGCAAGGGAAAAAGGTTTGTTACTGGAAACACAGACAGATCATAAGATCCCATCCATTCTCATCGGCGATCCGCAGCATCTTAAAAAAGTATTGCTCAATATCGTATCCAATGGTTTGCGTTTTACAGAGAACGGCATGGTGAAGATCCATGTGTCGCTGCTGCAGAAAACCAAACATGCGGTTGTGATCCAGTTTGCCATCAGCGATACCGGCATCGGCATTCCCGAAGACCGCATCCATGACATTTTTGAAAGCTTTGCACAGGAAGACGGTAATATCAGCCGCAGGCATGGCGGCGCGGGATTAGGCCTGGCTATCAGCAAAAGCCTGCTGCAGCTGCAGGGCGGTGATATTTCCGTGAAAAGCCGGCCGGGCTATGGATCCGTGTTTACATTCCATATTCCTTACGGCATCAAGATCAGGATCGATAGCCTCTCCCCTGAGCTGGATCCGGCAGTCTTGTTAAAAGGTAAACGTTTCCTGGTAGTAGAAGACAATGAAGTAAACCAGAAATTCCTGCGCGTGATCCTGAAAAAAGTAGACGCCTTTGCCGATGTTGCAGCCAATGGGAAAGAAGCGATTGCTTATTATGAATCGGGCAACAGTTATGATGCCGTGATCATGGATATCCAGATGCCGGTGATGGATGGTTATGAAACCGCGGCTTACATCCGCAATACCCTGCGTTTACAGGTTCCCATTCTTGCCACCACCGCCACCACTACCCGCGAAGTGATCGACAAATGCATAGAAAGCGGTATGAACGACTGCATGACCAAACCTTTTGAATTCGATCATCTCTACCACAGGCTTATACGCTTATTATATAAATCCTCAATGCCCAACCCGATGTCCGGAGAAAACAACAACGAGCCCAAACTCTACAGTCTCGATCTCTTCGATGGTCTTGACGACCCTGAGTCGCTGCTGGATGTGATCAGCATTTTCCTTGAAGATGCCCCCCTGCAGGTGAAAGATCTGACAGAATTTTGCCAACAGGGCGATTTTTCCGCCATTGTAAAAGCGGCACATAAACTGAAAGGTGCTATCGCTATGCTGCAGGCGGATCCCATTACTTCGCTGCTGGTGAAAATTGAAGCGGCGGCTAAAGAAGGAAAAGATATTGAACCGATCCGTGAAGATGCGGCCCGTGTTGCCGGCTTATTTGCGCAGCTGGAAAAACAACTAAAGGAAGAAAGCCTGCAGATCAGGAACGGAAACAGGTAACTGCAATTCGATTACAGTCGCGAATGTGCATCCCCCAGGATGCCGGACCATTTTTCTACCTTCTCGCGGATATCATCCAGTTTGAACGGTTTACTGATATAATCCTTCATACCGGCTTCCAGCGTTCTCTCACGGTCGCCAGGCAGTGCATTGGCGGTCATGGCAATAATAACAGGTATATGTTTGCCTTCATTTCCGCTGATGATCTTTTCCGTGGCCTCAAGGCCGTCCATTTCCGGCATCATCACATCCATAAATACAATATCGTATTTTTTATTCCGTACCGCTTCCACGGCTTCGCGGCCGTTTTTCACGAGGTCTGAAACAAGCCCTATTTTGTCAAACATCCTTTTGATCAGCTTCTGGTTGATCTCATTGTCTTCTGCAACAAGAATAGCCAGCGTTGCCGGTACAGGCATATCAAGCATTTCCTGCACGGTTGCGGTATTGTCGGCCAGCTGCAATGGTTCGCTATTGGTTACAGCGCCGATTCTGATATCGAAAATAAAATCTGACCCGTCTCCATAACGGCTTTGTATGGTGATATTGCCGCCCATTAATTCCACCAGCCGCTGGCAGATCACCAGCCCCAGGCCGGTACCGCCGTACTTACGTGTGGTAGAAGAGTCCACCTGCGAAAACGCACTGAATAATTTATGCAGCTTATCCTCCGGAATCCCTATTCCGGTATCCTTTACAATAAACTGAAGATGATGTTCGTCTTTCTCACTATTGAGCTTCCTGATCAGAACAGCTATTTCGCCTTTCTCTGTAAACTTAACCGCATTGGAGAGCAGGTTAAGCATGATCTGTTTTAGTCTTACACCATCGCCCTTCACAAGCGCCGGCACATCATCGTCTATTTTATATCCAACTTTCAAACCCTTTTCCCGCACTTTTACCGAGAGCAGCTGTACGCAGTTGTCGAGCACGTCCTGTATGGAGAACGGCACTGATTCAAGTTCTATCTTGTTGGCTTCTATCTTGGAGAAATCGAGAATGTCGTTGATCAGCGAAAGCAGCGTTTCCCCGCTGGTACGGATGGTTTCGGTATAGTCTCTTTGTTCGCTGCTCAGCGTTGTTTCCGTGAGCAGGCTGGTCATACCGATGATCCCGTTCAGCGGCGTACGGATCTCATGACTCATATTTGCAAGGAAGCTCGATTTGGCCTCGCTTTGCTCTTCCGCTATTTTTCTTTTTTCTGCAAGTTCTATATTCAGCAATCGCAGTTGTTCCTGGGCTTCATATTCGGCTGTTACATCTGTAAACACCCAGAGCCGGCCTTTGACATTTTCAGAAACCGTGGGCGAAGAATCCACACTGAGTACTTTCAATGCCGGGGTCCTGAAAATCCATTTCCAGCCGCGCACTACCTGATCGGGTTTGCTGAACAGGTCCAGGCTTTGCTGCATGATCTCACCCTTGTTAACAGCGCTGGTACGCAGATTCTGCATGGCAGCGGCTACAATATGGGGTGCATTATTCTGTTTAGGTATGGCCAGTAAGGAAGCGGCTGTTGCATTTACCCAGGCTCTTTTACCGGCATCATCTGCAAATACGATGGCCTGTGGTACGGTTTCGAGAATTGCATTGAACCGGGTGCCCAGCTCGTCAATCGCGTAATAGGTGCGGATCAGCATCACCACCGATCTCAACCCAAGCAATGCATGATCCAGAAAGATATCGAACCCGGGATCATTCACATCCAGCTTATCGCTGATCTGTAATGCAAACACGGAATGAAAATCATCCGCCGATGCGGGAATCCAGATAGTTGTATGTCCGTCTCCGGGGTAAAGCTTCGTGTTCCGGTCTTTTCTGATTACATCTGCCCCGATCAGTGTATCAATGTCATGGGCATGGGCATAATCGCCCTGCAACTTCGGGTCACTGGAATAAAGCACCGTTGCCGTTAAGCTGTCTTCCTGCCATATAAAAGAGATCTTTTCCGCATGCGCATATTGCAGTATCAGCGCTGCGGTCTGCGTATAAAGATGCGAAATATCTTTCTCCCATTTAATAGCATACAGACCCGAGAGAAACCCGAGTGCTTCCTGCTGCCAGTTAATAGGTAAAGCTGTTCGCTCCATGTTTATAAAAATTGCCTGATGGCGTCAATAACCTGTCCGGGTGCACTGATATGCGGAAAATGCCCTGTTGCACTCACATGCACCAATTTACTGCTCCTGATATGTTCATGCAGGTAATCGGCTACCTGGTCGGGCACCGCGATATCTTCCGTTGAGTGGATCAGCAAGGTATCATGCTGCAGCCTGGGCAGATCGGCACGATGATCCGACTGAAAAATAGCGCGCACAACAGACTGTGCTATATCCGGCCTGATGGATGCCAGCGTACGGGCAAAGTTTTCGGCAAGATGCGGACGATCTGCATTCTGCATGGCCAGGTTGGCAAAGCCACTCACCCAGGCAAAATAATTGTTGGACATTGCCTGGTAAAGATTGTCCAGGTCTTCCTGGGTAAATCCGCCATAATAACCCGTATCCGTATCGTTCAGGTAACGCGGTGATGCGCCAACCAGTGCCATTTTTGAAAAATATTCCGGCTTTTCATTGGCCGCCAGTACGGAGGTCATACCGCCTACGGAATGACTGATCGAGATTGCATTTTTCAGTTCAAACTCCTGACAGATGGCCAGCAGGTCTGTGGCATAACTGTTAATACTTCTGTATTTGTTGGGACTGAATGCTTCCGGATCTGCGCTTCCCGCGCCAACCGTATCGTACATGATCAGGCGGTACTGGTCTTTAAAAGCTTCCGCCACAGCGTTCCAGGCCGTCTGGTCAGTTCCGAAACCATGTGTAAAAATGATGGTCTGCAAAGAAGGATCATCATTCAGGATATGGATATTGTTTTTTGTAACGGTCCTTAAGGTCATTGTGGTCTTAAGCTGTTTCCGGACAAATTACGGGAACTTATCACATATAAAAAATTTTTAACCGCCCGTAAAAGGCATTTCTTTTCCCGGGATATATCCTAAAAACCATTGCCGCAAGCAACTTATTTGAAGATTAACATTATCTGGAGTAGGTTTGCATTCCGGTAACCGGTTCATCTAAACGGTAATATTATGAGTTTCCGCAATTTTAAAATGGTAAGTTACGTGGTGTATGGCCGCGGAAGTTTCAACCAGCTCGACGAGATCCTGGCTCCGCAGCGAAAAGGGGATGCGCCGATGGTGTTCCTGCTCGATCATTTTTTTGAGGGCAAGCCGCTGGCAGGCAGGATCCCGCTTCGCGGAAAAGACAAACTCATTTTTGCCGATGTTACCTATGAACCAAAGACAACCCAGGTAGATGCACTGGCAGCGCAGCTGAAAGAAGAATTCGGTACTATCAGCGGTGTGATCGGCATCGGCGGCGGATCAGTGATGGATCTTGCCAAAGCCGTATCACTCATGATGACCAACCCGGGTTCTTCGGCTGATTACCAGGGCTGGGACCTGGTGAAAGTACCAGGCGTTTACAAGGCAGGTATCCCCACATTAAGCGGAACCGGTGCCGAAGTAAGCAGAACAACGGTACTCACAGGACCAACGCGCAAGCTGGGTATGAACAGCGATTTCACACCATTCGATCAGATCGTTTTAGATCCGGAGCTAACCAAAGATGCGCCGGCCAACCAGCGTTTTTATACAGGCATGGACTGTTATATCCACTGCATCGAAAGTTTGCAGGGAACTTATATCAATGAATTCAGCAAAAGCTATGGCGAAAAAGCGTTACAGCTTTGCCAGGAGATCTATGTACACAGGAACAGCTGGGATGAAGAGTGCGATGACAAGCTGATGATGGCATCTTACGCGGGCGGCATGAGCATTGCTTATTCGCAGGTAGGTGTGGCGCATGCCGTGAGCTATGGTCTTTCTTACCTGTTAGGTACCAAACACGGTATCGGCAACTGTATTGTGATGAACCACCTGGAAGAATATTACCCGGAAGGCGTAAAAGAGTTTAAATTCATGGTGGAAAAAAATAACATCGATATCCCGAAAGGTATCTGCAGCGGCTTAACAGATGAGCAGTTCGATACCATGATCAATGTATCGATGGGCATGAAGCCATTATGGGAAAATGCGCTGGGGAAAAACTGGGAGCAGATCATGACCCGGGAAAAACTAAGAACTTTATACGAAAAATTATAAGCGAAAGCAGGCTGCAGACCATAGCCTGCTTTTCTATATAAATCCATTCAATTTATTTATAAAACCATACCGCTACTTTGAAGTTTACAGATTTAGGCCTTGACGAAAGACTGCTGGAGGGCATCGATGCCATGGGTTATGAAACAGCAACCCCGGTGCAGCAACAGGTAATTGTTCCTATACTGGAAGGCAAGGACATTATTGCTTCGGCACAAACCGGAACCGGGAAAACGGCGGCATTTTTACTTCCGCTGATACACCAGTTACTTACGCATCCGCACGAAACACATGATATCAATGCCATGATCATCGTTCCTACACGGGAACTGGCTATCCAGATCGCGGAAACGATGGAAGGGCTTTCCTATTTTACTTCCGTAAGCTCTATTGCAGTATATGGCGGTGGCGATGGAACATCCTTTGCAACGGAAAAGAAAGCGCTCACACAAGGCGTTGATGTAGTGATCTGTACACCCGGCCGGATGATCGCCCACCTGAACATGGGTTATGTAAAACTGAAAGGTCTGCGCTACCTGGTGCTCGACGAGGCAGACCGTATGCTGGACATGGGTTTTAATGATGATATCATGAAGATCATCTCCTTCCTTCCGCGCGATCGCCAGAACCTGCTTTTCTCGGCAACCATGCCGCCGAAAATGCGCGAAATGGCCCGTAAGATCCTTCATGAGCCGGTGGAGATCAACATTGCAGTATCAAAACCGCCGGAGAAGATCATACAGAAAGCATTTATTGTTTACGATGCGCAGAAAGTAGCCATCATAAAAGATATACTCAGCACCAAATCGTTCCAGCGGGCAATTGTATTCTGCTCCAAAAAACAGAATGTAAAGCAACTGAGCCAGGAACTGAAGCGCGCTAAACTTTCTATCGAACAGATCCATTCAGATCTCGAACAGTCACAGCGCGAACAGGTATTGCAGGATTACCGTAACAAGAAGATCAAAATACTCGTGGCCACGGATATCCTCAGCAGGGGCATTGATATTGAAGATATCGACCTTGTGATCAACTTCGACGTACCGAACGATGGCGAAGACTATATCCACCGCATAGGCCGTACCGCTCGCGCAGAAAGCACAGGCACCGCCTTTACGCTTGTAAGTGAAAAGGAGCAGAACAAACTGGCACAGATTGAAGTACTGCTTGGACAACCTGTACCCAAAGGCAATGTGCCGGAAGAGTTCGGACCAACACCCGAATATAATCCCCGCAAACCAAGAAGCGGATCAGGAGGCGGCGGCGGAAAGAAAAGATTTTCCAGACAACGAAAACAGCAGTAGGCCATATGACCATACGGTGACAATGACGATTGCAAAAAAAAGCAATTTGCCCGCCGAAAAATGGTCATATGCTAAAGCCCTTACTCTGCTTCATTTTCAGCGGATTGCTGATCGTGCTCCATGCGCAACGTCCTAAAAACCCTTCCGATACCGCTTTGCTCAACCTGATACAGGAACAGAGCTTTTTATATACCTGGAACCAGGCGCACCCTGTCAGCGGTATGGCCCGTGAAAAAGCAGGCAGCGATACCGTTAACACCGGCGCTTCGGGTTTTTCTGTCCTGGCTACGATCGTTGGCGTGGAAAGAAAATGGGTGAAGAGAGATTCTGCAGCGTTAAAGCTGATCAGGATGACCAGATTCCTTTACCAGCAGGCAACCGCTTACCATGGAATATTCCCCAGGCAGATGAACGGCATTACCGGGCAGCTTGTTGCAACGAGCCGTAAAGACGATGGGAGCGACCTTGTAGAAACCGCATATCTTTTTGAAGGACTGCTTTGTGCAAGAGAATATTTTAACCAGAACACAAGGGCAGAATCAGACCTGCGCAACCGGATTACAGCCTTGTGGAATGAAGCGGAATGGAATTTCCATACAAAAGACGGTGCTAAAGAAGTGCTGTACCGCAACTGGAGTCCGAATAACGGCTTCGGTACCAATGCAGAACTTCGCGGCTGGAAAGAAGGCCTGATGACCTATATCCTTGCGGCAGCTTCACCACAGTACAGCATTCCGGCGAACGTATACCACAAAGGCTGGGCAGCCGGGCCGGATTTCAAAAACACAAAATCCTATTTCAATATAAAACCGGCGCTGGGTGGTAATTATGTTGGTCCGCTCAACTGGTTCCGGTATCCGTTTATGGCATTGAACCCGAAAGGACTTAAAGACATCTATGCCGACTACTGGCAGCAGCATAAAAAACACCTGCTCATTCATTACAATTATGTGCTGGAGAACCCGAGACAATTCATGGGTTACGATTCGCTGAACTGGGGAATCGGTGCGGGTGACAGCTACAGGGGATTCCGAAATGCATCACCGCTGGCAGACGACGGTACCATTACCATTGCAGCAACAGTAGCAGCACTTCCTTATATGCCGAAAGAAGCCATGGCAACCCTGCATCATATCTATAACAATCTTGGCGATAGTCTCTGGGGGAAATACGGACTTTACGATGGGTATAACCAGACACAGGGCTGGTATTCGAAAAATTATATTGTCAGCAATGAAGCAATAATCGCAGTGATGATAGAAAACTATCGCAGCGGGCTGATCTGGAATACATTCATGCAGATCCCTGAGATCAGAACAGGTCTTAAAAAACTCGGTTTCAACTCTCCTTCGATCCCGGCAGAGAAATCGGCAGTGAAAAAATAAGCTGGCCGCTATTGCAACACCAGGCAGCTGATGCGTACATCTTCGCTGCCATCCTGTTGTATCACCAGTTCTTCATTCCGGGTGCACAGCGGCAGCAGTTTTGCGATGAAAGGCCGGGCCATGAGCCGCTGGGGTGTGGTTAGTAAAATGGGTGTGCCGTTGTTCAGGAATTTTGCAAGCACACCATATAAAACTTCAAATTCAGCGGGATCATAATTGATATCGCTGAGCAGTAAAACATCTGCCCTTGTTGTTTCAGGAAGATGATGCCAGTTGAGTAATTCACAGCGCACATTATTGAAACGGTTCAGCTGCGTGGAGCGTTGCATTAGTTCCACCGCTTCGGGCAGGTAATCGCTGCAGCAGACTTCAGAAGCGGATAAAGCTGCAACCATCGATGGAAGCCCTACGCCGGCAGCCAGTTCCAGTACGCGTTTGCCGGCAACATATTCATTGTTTTCAACGATGAACCGCGAAAGTGCATAAGCGGAAGGCCAGAGCCTGGCCCAGTAAGGGAATGCTGCCGAAGGGTCGCGGTTATAAATAAGCCGTACTTCTTCTTCGTCAGGAACTAACAGGTTTACAGTTTTATCCTGCCAGGTAAAACAAACATTCTTCACCGGGTACATCATGTTTCAAAGATACCGCCGCTTATGCGTTATCCTCTTTTTTACGTGCGGGCTTTTTAAACCTGAAGATCTGTTTCCCAAGATCGGGCTGGTTATCGCCAAGCAGCAGTCCGAAAGGCTGCAGGCCATCGATGCGGTCAAAGATAACCTTGGCAATCGCCGTGATGGGTATGGAAAGGAACATGCCGGATATACCCCAGAGTGCACCGCCGATAAATACCACAAGAATTGAAATGAATGCGTTGATCTTTACTTTCGATGCAACAATGCGCGGCACTACGATATTATTATCTATAAACTGGTTAAAGAGATAAAGCGCAACAACCCAGATAACCTGATTGGGGTTACCGGTGGCCAGAGCTATGATCACGGGTAATGCAATGGCGATGATGCCGCCGATATATGGGATCAGGTTGAGCAATGCCCCCAGTATCCCCAGCAGTATCGCGTATTTAACACCAATGATCAGTAACCCGCCGGCATTCATAACGGCAACGATCACCATTTCAATAAGCAGCCCGGCGAGATAGCTTTGTATCAGCACTTTTGTTTCCTGCAGCACTTCGGCTACAACGGTATGTTGTCTTTTATCGAACAGCGACGCCACAAACTGCAGCAGCAATGGCTTGTAAAAAAGAATAGTGAACATATATACCGGCATCAGGAACAGCATGGCCAGCACGCCGGTGATCGAACCCAGGGTCTGACCAATTACGGCAGTTCCGTTGCCCATACTATCTTTCTTTACATTATTCACCCATTGATCGATCTGCGGCCTGGCTACATTGAAGGTGCGCGATACCCAGTTCAGGATATCGTTGAACATGCTTTCAAAGTTTTTCTTGAACTGGGGGAAAGTATCTGCGAACATCGAAAGCTGGATCCCGATAAAATATAATAATCCCAGCACTGCCAGGAATGATACCGCCAGCACGATCAGGATCGCCAAAGGCCTGTTCAGTCCGCGCCCGCATAAAAAATTAATGGCCGGATTGAGCAGGATCGCAAATACAAGAGAAAAAACAACCGGCGTCAGTACATCCCGGCCGATATAAATAATATAGAAGAACCCGATCAGCCCTAATATTACCTGTGACAGTTTACTGTAAAGCGGAAGATCGATGCTGCGTGACAAACGGGATAAGGGCATAATCAGTATTGGTCTTTATGACACTTTATGATTAAAAAAACTATGCCATGCATAGCCGGTTATTTCATTTATTTTAGCGTGGCGTGAAAAAAGATTCTGATGAAAAAAACAAAGGGAACACTTGAAAAAATAATACTGCCGCTGATCAACGATAACCGTTCAGTCGGCGTGCTGCTATTACTGTGCACCTGCTGTTCGCTGCTCATTGCCAATCTTCCCGCAGGAGCCGCCTACCTTGATTTCTGGGCTTCAGGGTCAGATCTGCTGCATCGTTTGCACCTGCCGCATACGCTGCATCATTTTATCAATGACGGCCTGATGACGATCTTTTTTTTCCTCGCCGGCATGGAAATAAAAAGCGAGTTGAAAACAGGTGCACTTGCATCAGCGAAGAGCGCTGCATTGCCTGTTGCCGCAGCCATCGGCGGAATGCTGGTGCCGGCATTGTTCTTTACCTTATTTAACAAGGGAACTGATTTCATTGGCGGCTGGGCTATTCCTGCTTCTACGGATATCGCTTTTTCACTGGGCGTTGCCGCATTACTGGGTAAACGGGTGCCGGTTGCATTAAAAGTATTCCTTACAGCCCTTGCCATTATAGACGATCTTGGCGCCATCATTATCATTGCACTTTTCTATGGCGAGCCGGTTAAGCTCTTATTTTTGCTGCTGGCCGCATTAGCCGTCCTGGCATTCTGGTACCTCAACAAACGCAAACGCAGCTTCAACTGGTTGCACCTGCTGCTGGCACTGATGCTCTGGTATTTTGTTTACAATTCAGGTATTCACGCAACGGTGGCGGGCGTTATTGTTGCGTTTATGGTTCCGCAAAACCAGTTGCCGCGGTTTCAGCATGCACTGCATCACCCGGTTAATTTCCTCGTGATGCCGGTTTTTGCATTAGCCAATACTGCCATTATTTTTCCCGAACAGGCTGCACAGGCATTGAATAATAGTCTTTCCTGGGGCATTATGCTCGGACTGGTGGCGGGCAAACCCGTCGGGATCTTTATTTCATCGTGGCTGATGATCAGGAACAAACTGGCCGTTTTACCGGCAGGCGTTAACTACCGCCAGCTGGCTGGTGCGGGCATGCTGGCCGGGATCGGCTTTACCATGTCCATTTTTGTGGCAACACTTGCATTCAGCGATGTAATGGCACAGGATATTGCCAAGATGGCCGTTCTGGCCGCTTCGTTTTTATCGATGATTCTTGGTTTTACCTGGCTGCGTTTCTTTTCCCATCAGACTCAGAGACGCAGGTAAGCCGCTACCTGTAAAATATTATTGCTGGTACGCACCGATCCGCGGCCGGAAACAAACTGGTTCATATAACCGATCTCAAGATCTGCCTTGGGCGAGAAGCGGTATCCGAAAGAGCCGTAAGCCCGGTTCTGATCAAAGAACTTGCCGTTTACTGCTGCAGCATCCCCGATATTGAACATGATCTCGTTCTGCAGTGAAATAAATGTGCCCTGTGTAAACTGCTGCACCGGCTTTAACGGAAATATGCCTCGCGCGAAATAACGTAGCCGCTGCGCAAAGCTGGTTCCATCTGTTTTCAGTGCATTATTCGCAACTATGCTATTCGCGATAAATCTTTGCTCCAGGCGGAACCTGTGTTGTAACGAAGTAGCATGACCTCCGATCTTAAAAGACTGGTTGATGATATATTGCTCCCAGATGCGGTGCTCCGGCGACCAGCCGCTTACTGTACCGATTGTTCTGCTGTTGTTGATAAACGCATACCCGATGGTTGCAACCTGGTTCTTGTTCACCTTATAATTCAGTCCCGGGCGCAGCAGTATGGTCTGCACACGCTGCAGCTTATCACTGCTTCTCACCTGTCCGTCGAAGTGAAGGCTAAACCTGTTATCCAGTTTTGTAGTACTGAAAACAGCTCCCCAGCCGCTGAAAGGGCGGCTGGTCTGCGCCTGGGCTTGCTGAAAAACAAAAACCGTTGCGATCAATAATAAATACTTTCTCATATGACTCATCTATATCCGTTTAATAACGGCAAGATAAGTGCTTCTGCATGGATGAACAATTCAGCGGCACAACTCTCATCCCATTTTTAATCTGGTCAATTTTTTAATACTTATTTTTAATATTCATTCATCAAGCTGTTCATATGAAAAAACTTCTTTTTGTTTTATCCGCAGTTTCGCTGTTTGCCTGTAAGCAAAAGCCTGCGGACAATGCCGCTGCGGCGGAAAAAGATCCGCATTCGCTGGCAGACCCATCCAAAGCAGTGGTGCAGCACCTCGACCTGGATATAAAAGTGGATTTTGCCACAAAAGAAATTGGCGGAAAAGCATCCTGGACAGTAAAGAACATCACGGGCGCCGATTCTGTGATCTTCGATACCTGGAAGCTCAATGTACAGAAAGTGACGATCGGCAGGGAAGAGCGACCGACCACATTTTCATTTGGCGATGAAGTGCCTGTTCTCGGCAGGGCATTGCGTGTGAAGATCGACACGGGAACTTCCGTTGTGAATATTTATTACACCAGTTCGCCTGATGCCGGTGCCGTACAATGGCTTACCGCACAACAGACCGCCGGAAAACAAAAGCCATTCCTGTTCACGCAATCCGAACCTATTCTTGCGCGCAGCTGGATTCCCTGCCAGGATGGGCCGGGCGTTCGCTTTACTTACAATGCAACCGTTACCGTTCCTTCAGACCTGATGGCGGTAATGAGCGCAGAAAATCCGCAGCAGAAAACAGCGGATGGCGTATATCATTTTAAACAATCGCATGCCATTCCTTCTTACCTGCTGGCACTCGCCGTTGGCGATCTCGCCTTCAAAGCCATCGATGCACGTACCGGTGTATATGCAGAGCCTTCCGTAGTAAACAAAGCGGCATGGGAATTTGCAGACATGGGTAAGATGGTTGATGCGGCGGAGAAGCTCTACGGGCCTTACCGCTGGGGACGTTACGATGTGCTCGTACTGCCTCCGAGTTTCCCTTACGGCGGTATGGAAAACCCCAACCTGACCTTTGCAACACCCACCGTTATTGCAGGCGATCGTTCACTGGTAAGCCTTATTGCACATGAGCTGGCTCACAGCTGGAGCGGCAACCTGGTTACCAATGCCAACTGGAACAACATGTGGCTGAACGAAGGGTTCACCACTTATTTCGAGCGCAGGATCGTGGAAGCTTTATATGGTAAGGACGAAGCAAAAATGCAGGAAGTCCTCGGCAGACAGGTGCTCGACAAAACCATTGCCGAAATGGGCGCAACCAACCCCGACTCCCGCCTGAAAGTTGATTTTACCGGCCGTGATCCAGACCAGGCTACCGGCCAGATCGCTTATGAAAAAGGTTATGCGTTTTTGCGTACGCTGGAAGAAACCGCAGGTCGTGAAAAATTTGACGCTTTTCTGAAAAAGAATTTCGATGATCATGCATTCCAGTCGCGCAACACCGAGCAATTTCTCGCAGACGTAAATAAAGATCTTGCCGGCGGCGATACCAGTTTTGCACGAAAAGCCATGATACAGCAATGGGTATATGAACCAGGCATTCCTTCAAATATTCCGTCTGTCTCATCTGCCGCCTTCAATACCATCGATACACTGATCAGCAAATGGACTGCAGATAAACAAACCGCAGGGCTGCATCAGAAAATAAAATCAGCCAATGAATTGCTGTATTTCCTTACCCATCTGCCGGAGGTTAATATCACCGATATGACCGCGCTGGATAAAGAGTTTGGCTTCACCAATTCCGGTAATGCCGAAGTGCAGAGTAAATGGTATGTGTTAAGCATCCGCAACAGCTATAAACCTGCTTATCCTAAAATAGAGCAGTTTCTCGGCAGCGTAGGGCGCCGCAAGCTGATTGTTCCTTTATACAAGGAAGCCGTAAAAAACCCGGAGAATAAACAATGGGCAACTACTATTTACAAAAAAGCAAGACTGAACTATCATCCTGTTACCTACAATACGGTTGATGAAGTTCTGAAATAGTTAAAACAGAAAAGCCGCATGAACTGCGGCTTTTCTGTTTCAGATCAATACATTTTTTTCTCTTCCAGCCATAGTGCCAGTTCTTTTTTAATGGCTTCGCCGATGATCTGCTGGTTTTTGGCATCTTTCAGAAATTCATGGCTGGCTTCATTATCGCCGATCTCAAGCAGTACGCGGTAAGGCGCAGTGTTTACCTGTGCATCAAGGCTGTAAAAAGCACGTTTCCCCGTTGCCTGGCTGCGGTAATCGTTACGTCCGGTAGTGCTGTCCAGCAGAACACCACGGTTCTCTAATGTGGTAGCTGCCGCAACCGCTTTTACCAGGCGAGCTGCGAGCTCACGGTTCGCACTTTCATAAGCATCTCCGTAATGAATATAGCCCCAGATAGCGTGACGCTTTGTTCCGCCGTTATTATGCAGGGCAATGAACACATCTGGTTTCTTTTTGTTGGATTCTTTCAGCTCATACGCGTAACCTGATATTTGTCCATCTATTACTGCAGTAGTGTGTTCCACCACAGTATTGCTTCCGCGGTCGGGATGATGTACACCTGCAACACCCAGGCTCCACACTTTATGTTCTTTTAATTTAGGAGCCGTTGCCATAGCAGCTTCTGCAATACCGTTACATACGGCAGCTTCACTGAAATCTTTTCCGGTGTCTGTCTGGTGCGATGGCTGCCACACAATTACAGGCTTCTTTTTTACAGGCAACCCGCTGCAGAGTACAACGAGCAGGATAAACAGGGAGGACTTTTTCATATAGGCTTTGTTAGTGCCCCGAAAATAATCAGAAGCAGAATACCAGTTGTTAGTTTTCGGGCTGGTATAGTTTTTTATGAATACCGTATATGAGAAATTTTTTATTGACCAGCCTGGTCGCACTCGGCTTTTTTACTGCCTGCAATAACGAAATCAAAAAGGAACAACAGGTTTCTGAAAGAGACCTGAGCATTACACGTGTAAATGCTTATAACGATCTTTTCCTGGATACCGCAGCAGTCAACACATTTATCACAAAGGAACAAATGGAGCCCGCACTGGCCAACCGTTTTCGCAGTTTTTACAACCGCCGCAATTTCCAGTTTGCATGGCTGGCCAGCGACGGACTTACGGAACAGGCACGCAGTTTCTGGAATGCGGTTAATTATAAGCAGGACTCTGCCCTTGAAGACAAAAAACTGAAGGCAGAAATGAAAGACCTCTGGAGCAGTTCCACCCAGGCCAGCGCGTCTGACAAGGATAATATCCGTACCGAGTTATTACTCACTAAATATTTCATGAACTATATGCTCACGAATTATGAGCAGGGTACGGTAAAGAAGAAAGACCTGGAAAGTCTTGTGCCGAGGAAAAAGGAACCCGTGATCGTTCTCGCAGATTCGTTTGTTTCGAAAAAAGCGGTGAACAATGAATACGAAGCGGCCAACAGTTCATATAAATTACTGAAAGACCAGCTGGCATTATATGTAGGAATTGCCAAAAAAGGAGGCTGGCAATTGTTTTCCGTGCCGGCCGGAAAGAAATTCAAAAAAAATGGCTCGGACCCATTAATCCCGGTGATCAAAAAACACCTCGCGCTTACAGGTGATATGGCAGCCGGAGATACCACTGCTGTATTCAACGAACCATTGGAAGCAGGCATTAAAAGTTACCAGGCACGGATGGGCTATAAACCGGATGGCGTGATCTCTCCGGCAATCATTAAGGAAATGAATGTGCCTGTGAACAAAAGAATCCAGCAGCTGGTGATCAATCTGGACCGTATGCGCTGGCTGCCTGATGGCGATAACGGCAAACTGATCGTTACCAATATCCCCGAATTCAAAGTACATGTGTACGATGGAAGCCGCCAGGAATTTGAGATGCCCGTAGTTGTGGGAAAAGATGGCCACAATACCGTGATCTTTACCGGCACATTAAGCCAGGTAGTGTTCTCGCCTTACTGGAATGTTCCGCCAAGCATTGTAAAGAACGAGATCTTACCTAAGATGAACAGTGATAAAAGCTACCTGGATCAGGAAGATATGGAAGTGGTGAGCGAATCGGGAGGCTTACCCGTGATCAGGCAGCGGCCCGGTCCTAAGAACTCGCTGGGTAAAGTAAAGTTCCTCTTTCCGAACGATTTCAATATTTATTTCCACGACACACCGGCGAAAAGTTTATTCAGTCAGGACCAGCGCGCGTTCAGTCATGGCTGCATCAGGCTCAGTGACCCTGTTAAAATGGCCAATTATCTTTTGAAGGATGATGCAGGCTGGGACGCTGCTAAAATCAACGCGGCCATGAATGCGGGTAAAGAAAAAACGGTTGAACTGAAAACAAAGATCCCGGTGCTTATTACCTATTATACTGCATGGGTGGATGCTGCCGGCAAACTGAATTTCAGGGATGATATCTACGGTCACGATGCTGCCGTTGCGCATAAGATGTTTACTAACCCGTTGTGATTCTGCAACGTCTTTATACACAAAGGCTGCATTATTCATGCAGCCTTTTTATTTTCCGTATTTATCTTTATGCAGCAATCCCGAATATATGCCGAGTTTTGGAGAAAAAGTGATCCGGTTTTATCGTCGCCTGGAATTCAGGGAACAGCTTCCCGCTGGCATCCGTGTTATTAATCCATTTGAAGACAACCGGGAAACCATGCGGATCATGTCTGAGTTCTACAGGAAATTTTATAACGACAATGAAAAAAGACACCTGATCCTCGGCATCAATCCCGGCCGTTTCGGCGCAGCCGTTACAGGCATTCCCTTCACAGATACTTCGCGCTTACAGGATTACTGCGGCATCAGCTACAACGGTAAACCTTCTTATGAAACGTCTTCCGTTTTTGTATATGAGATGATCAACGCGTTTGGCGGCACACCGCATTTCTGCAGGCATTTTTACATCAATTCCATGTTTCCGCTGGCCATTACAAAAAGCACGAAAGATGGCAAAGAAGTCAATTATAATTATTACGATAGTCCCGAACTGAAAGCCATTACCCGCACTGCGATCATTGAAAACATCCGGAAACAGATCAGCCTGGGAACTTATACGGATACCTGCATCTGCTTCGGCACAGGCAAAAATGAAAAAGTGCTGCAGGAGCTGAACAGCCGTGAAAAATTCTTCCGGCAGATCATTCCCCTGGAGCACCCGAGGTATATCATGCAGTATAAGTTAAAACAGAAGCAGGCATACATCGATAAATACCTGCGTGTTTTTGAAACGCTGATCTAACGGTAAGCCTGTTTCAGTTTTTTCCTGATCTTTTTCTTTACTGCATCCGTTGTAAATGCATGATCGATCGCTTCGAGGTTACAGTGAAGCAACTCTTTCTTCGTCCACCCGAAAATCCGGTTTAAGCTTTTGTATTCATCTGTCAGTGTTACATCGGATATGGTTCTTCCATCCGTATTCACACCCAGTGAAACGCCGGCCTTATACAATTTGCCGATCACATGATCTTCAGGACTTTGATAAATATTGGTCTGGTAATTGCTTTTCGGGCAAACCTCCAGGTGTATGTTTTTTTTTATGATCCTTCTGATCACCGTGCTGTCTTCGATACTTCTTACCCCATGGCCGATGCGCGAAGGTTTCAGCAGATCCAGGGTTTCGCGTACGCTTTCCGCACCTTTCGCCTCTCCTGCATGAGCAGTACACCCGATATTTTGGCGGTGTGCGTATTCGAATGCTTCAATATGATTGGTGAGCGGATAACCGGCTTCATCCGCAGCAATATCGAAACCAACCACCGTTGTTCCTTTAAACTGCGCAGCCAGTTTTGCCGTTTGCAGGCTCTGTTCTTTTGTAAAATGCCTGAGCGTGCAGAGGATCAGTCCGGCTTCTATGCCTGTTGATCTCATTCCTTCGCGCATGGCGCTGTCTGCAGTTGCCACCACTTCTTCGGGCGTTAATCCTTTATAAATATGCTGCAGTGGTGCAAACCTGATCTCTGCATAAATAACGTTATCCGCTTTCAGTTGTCTGAACAGGTCGAGCGTTACCAGACGTAACTGTTCGCGGGTCTGCATCAGCTCAAATCCTTTAACGGCTCGCAGAATATAATCTGCCAGGTTCAGACATTTACCGGGTGCCTGAAAAGAATCGCGGTACATTTCAGGCGTAACCGCCGGATTCAATTGCTGCACCACTTCGTAACTCAATGAGCAATCGAGGTGAAGATGAAGCTCTACTTTGGGTAATACAGCAAACTCTTTTTGTGCATGCGCAATGGCGGAAAAGAAAACCAGAAGTAAACCGACCGCGAGGCTTTTGATGATTGTGTTCATGGTAAATTGCAGATTGATTAACTTTCTCTTCAATATAAATACCGGCGCGGGACATTTGTCCTGCCACCAGCACAATGATCAGAACCAACCCAAAGCTCCTTACTATTATCGATAACTGGCTGCAAAACCGGCCGGAAGAAATCGGCCATCGCAGTTTTACGGCCGGGGAGCGGCTGGTATTCCAGGACGAGCAGATCAGATTTGTTTATATCATGCAGAGCGGACTGGCAAAATGTTTTATTACGGAAGAGAATGGCCGCGATTATATTCTCGAATTCTTCGGCGAAGGCGAGATCATGGGCGAGCTGGAGCTGATCACGGGCAAGGGAAGTTTGTCCAATGTAGCTGCCATCACCGATCTTACGACATTCCGGGTAAGAGCAGCTTTTTTTACCGCAGAGCTCGCCGGTAACCGCGAACTGGCACAGCTCATTATGGAACAGCTGGCCATCCGACTGGAGCAAACCGCTATGCGCGCTTCTTACCAGCAGATCTACCCGCTGGAATACAACCTTCTTAAGTTGCTTTACCTCTCTTCCGAGCAGGAGTTGCAGCTCTCCAAGCGGGATATTGCCGATTATCTCGCCATTTCTATCCGCAGCCTGAACCGGGCATTAAAAGAACTCAGAAACCGCAATATTATTAATCCGGATAGCTATAATGCGATCATTTCAAGAGAACAGCTGGCACAGGTACTACAGGAATTTGACCGGTTGATCTGATCAAAGACGCAATATCCCGCAGAAATTACCGCAGGTTTGCGTATTTTAGAACGCCAACTATTACCAAATTTCAAAACCCCATCATGACCCGAAACAAACTAACTGTGCTTGGCCTGGTTATCCTGCTGTTGCAGGCATGTTCAGGAACCAGGCAGGCACAACAACCGGCCGCAGCCACCCAACCTCCTGTAAAAGGCAGTGCCGAAAGAGAGTTCCGCGCAGCCTGGATTGCTACGGTAGCCAATATCAACTGGCCCAGCAAACCTGGTTTATCCAGCCAGGAGCAGCAGCGCGAAGCCATCGAACAGCTCGATTACCTGCAAACCCATCATTTCAACGCGGTGATCCTGCAGGTAAGACCACAGGCAGATGCCCTTTACAAAAGCGAACTGGAACCCTGGTCTTATTTTCTTACCGGCCAGCAGGGAAAAGCACCCGAGCCATTATATGATCCGCTCGAATTCTGGGTGAAGGAAGCGCACGACAGGGGAATGGAACTGCATGTATGGCTCAACCCTTACCGTGCCCATCATGTTTCCGGTAAAGAGATCAGCGCGCAATCGGTTGTGAAAACGAATCCTGAAATGGTTGTTAAACTGAAAGAAGGTTACTGGTGGATGGACCCCGCACAAAAAGCCACACAGGATCGTACTTCTGCCGTTGTAAAAGACCTGGTAAAACGTTATGATATCGATGGTGTTCACTTTGATGATTATTTCTATCCTTATCCTTCCTATAACGGGGATGAAGATTTCCCGGATAATGCCAGCTGGACTGCTTACCAGGCAGCAGGTGGAAAATTGTCGCGCGCAGACTGGCGCAGGGAAAGCGTAAACATACTGATAGAGCGCCTGTACAAAGAGATCAAGGCAGAAAAGAAACATGTGAAATTCGGCCTGAGTCCGTTCGGTATCTGGCGCCCGGGTTACCCGGCTTCTGTTGAAGGGCTTGACCAGTACGACAAACTCTATGCAGATGCCAAACTCTGGCTCAACAAAGGCTGGATCGATTATTTCACGCCGCAGCTCTACTGGACCATCAACGATATTCCGCATAGTTTTCCTGTATTGCTGGGCTGGTGGAGTGAAGAGAATACCCTGAAAAGGCATTTATGGCCGGGCATCAATGTAGGCAGGGACACTGCTTACAAAACAGTGAACGAAATCCTGAGCCAGATCATGATCACAAGGGGTATGCAACCCGAAAGCAAGGGCGTTGTACACTGGAGTCTTTCATCTGACATGAAAAACACGGTGCTCTCCAAATCCTTGCTGGCGGGACCATACAAACGTGAAGCACTTGTTCCGGCAAGCCCCTGGCTCGATGATAAAGCACCGGAAGCTCCAACCGCAACAAAAACCGATAAGGGCGATAAAGTTGTTATCAATCTCTCACACGCCAACAGTGCAGACATATTCCGCTGGGTGGTTTACTACCAGTATGGTAATAAATGGGATTACAGGATCCTGAACCGGAATGAACTTTCACTGGAGCTGGCCAGACAAACCGGCGACAAAACAAAACAGAACCTCGGTAAAATCGCCGTTACGGCTGTAGACAGGGTTGGAAACGAAAGTGCAAGATTTGAAGTACAGTAATATTCCTATTGTTTTTAGAAAAGCGAATGAACTGAACATCATTCGCTTTTTTTATTTCATGATGACACCAAAATACATAATATATTATTCATATTTGTTTTTGTATATTGGTGCTCCGATGAAAGAAGCGCAAAACAACGGGCGGCAAAATGCAGCTCCCATACAGGGAATTGCGAACCAGTTGCAGGGTACCGGAGGTAGTAGTCTGCCGGCTGTTCCCGTGTTCCGGCAGCATTCGTTCACGGGCGGTTTGCCGGAAAGCGATAAGCCGGTTCAGCGCACCGTAAACAGTGACTGGGCCGCAGCTGATGTTGTTGATCACCTGGCAACAGCTGAAGGCTGGGATCTTGAAAAATTTGAGCCGGATAGTTTAACGGAAGCGATAGAATCTTTTGTTGAAAGCGATACTGATTTTGATATTGCCGATGTTGTTGAACGTCTGGATAAGATCAAAGAAGATCTTTTGAATGGCGATATGGAAGAAGAGAGCGAGGATGAAGAATATGATCCCAAAAACGAGTGGTCTCCACAGATACCAAGAAATGATTACCAGACAAGGAAGGTTGATGGCACTACCTACAAATTATTTAATGATGGAAAAGGAAGCCTTGATAATTCCAAAGGTTTCGAGTCAACAGGCCTGGCTGCAGAAACCGTAGACATCAGGAATTCCAGCATATTCAAGAACAACAGCCTGAAAGCAAGCCGATACCTGCATTTCAAGGCCTCCAACGAACTTGCCGGCAATAAAGGGATAGGAGGCCTTCCTCCAACCGGTTATACCTGGCATCACCGGATAGAAACCGGACTTATGCAACTGATTCCCCGCAAACTGCATGCTGCCTTCTTCCACAGAGGTGGTTTTGCAGAGTGGGGCTCTTAAATTAAATACCTATGAAATGGACAGCATACCTGTTTGCAACACAGCCTGCCTTTGATGAAGCCGGATTCAATGCATGGGCAGCCCAGCTGGGTCTGCATTTCCCCGAAGCCTATGTTGAACTGCTCCGTAACCACCAGGGAATGGTTCCTGAAGCAGGTTTATTCCGTTATAATGATTCCCGCAGGGAGAATATGACCGTTATGGGACCGCTGTTTCATTTTGCTCTTGACAATAGTGAACAGGAGAGTTACCGGCTGGGCTCAACTCCATATAAACAATTGCCGGCCGGCATCGTTCCGTTTTCAGAAGATCCGGGAGGTTTTCCGATCGCTTTTGATTTCAGGAAAAACGCGAGAACACCGGCCATTGTACTCGTTGATACCGAAAAGCCGGTTATTATCAGGGTTGCTGAAGATTTTGAAAGTTTTATCAACGGGCTTTTTGCAGATGAATAAGCTGTTTCTATCGATCCGTTTCCTTCTTTTCGTCAATTCATACCTGCAAACAGCCTTTTGGTGTATCGTTTTTCCCGCTGGCGGTGGGTAGTGATAGGTTTGTGTCTCAAACTTACAATCATGAACCTGATCCTAACTGCCATCGCATCTTTGCTTTTCTTTTTAGGCGCAAGCGCTCAGCAACTGAGCGGCAGCGTATCTGACCAGCTCAGCAAAGCTCCTTTACCAAACGCTTCTGTTCAGCTTACCAATGCTAAAGATTCAACCCTGGTTTTGAGAACAACCACCGATACCAAAGGTCGTTTCTCTTTCCGCGTTGCGGCCGATAACCGTTACAACCTGAAAGTTGAATATACCGGTTACCAGACCTTAACGCAGAACGGCATTCTGCCCGGTACCCCGCTGACGCTTGCCATGCAGCTTGAGAACAAGCAGCTGCAGGGTGTTACCGTATCGGCCACCGCACAGAAGCCGTTTATTACCATGGCCGCGGATAAAATGACATTGAATGTAGCCAACAGCCCCATTGCTGCCGGCGGAAATGCATACGATGTGATCCTGAGAGCTCCGGGCTTAACCGAGCAGAACAACAGCCTGAACCTGAACGGTAAGTCTGTGAATGTACTCATCGATGGCCGCCCCGCCAACCTTACCGGCGAGCAGCTGAAGACCATGCTTTCCAATATGCCGGCCGCCGGTATCAGTAAGGTGGAAGTGATGAGCAATCCTTCTGCACGTTATGATGCACAGGGTGCCAGTATTATCAATATCATTCTCGCAAAAAACCAGAATTTCGGCGTAAACGGAACTTTCACACAGGGTGTGGGCATCGGCAATTACCTGCGTGGTAACAGCGGCCTGAGCCTGAACTACCGCAACAGGAATGTGAATGTGTACGGCAGTTACGACTACATGCATATCAAACAGAAATCACAGATCAATTCTTCCCGTTTTCTCAGCGCTTCCAGCCATATCGAAACCGAAGAAACGGAAATCCGCAACAGGAATAACCATGCTTACAAGCTTGGCCTCGATTACGATATCAGCAAAAGAAGCAGCGCGGGTATCCTGGTGAAGGGTTTTACCAATTACCAGGACAGGGATGTGACCAACAGGGCTGTTATCGATCAGCTCAGTCTGCCTGATTCGTCTTCTGTGGTTCGTACAAGCGGAAAAGCAAGGTTCTTCAACCCGTCTGTTAACGTATATTTCAAAACCACGTTAGATTCTGCAGGTAAAAAAGAATTATCACTGAATGCAGATTATTTCAACTACAACAAAAGATGGTCTGACGATTTCAATACACGTTATTATGATGGTACCGGCACAGAATACCAGGTTCCGTTTATCCTGATGAACAATTCACCGGCCAATAACAATATCACCACTTTTACAGCAGACTATTCAGAAACATCCCGCTTCGGCAAATGGGAAGCTGGTGTAAAAACGGCATTTACGAAAACAGATAACGATGTTCTCTGGCAGCAGCTGGAAAACAACACCTGGAAGACAGATGCGGGTAAAACCAATCATTTCATCTTCAGGGAAAATATCGGCGCAGCTTATGTAACCCTTGCCAAAACCATCAAGAAACTCAGTCTGCAGGCGGGTTTGCGTTTAGAGCATACAGAGTCGGAAGGCTTTTCAGTAACACTCAACCAGGTTAACAAGAACAATTACACCAACCTGTTCCCGAACCTTTCGCTGATGTATATGCAGTCTACGAAACAACAATTTGGCATCAGCTACCGTAAAAGCATTCAGCGTTTTGGTTTCGATTATGTGAATCCGTTCGTAGTTTACCAGAACCAGTATGCTTATTCACAGGGTAACCCGAATATCCAGCCGATGATCATGCACAGCATCGAATTATCGCACAGTTATAATTACAAATTATTTTCCAAGCTGAGCTATACAAGGATCAACAATGTACTTGGCCCTGTATACAGACAGGATCCTGTAAATAAAGTTGTGATCAGCTCTTATGGCAACCTTAATACCGCGGATGTGTTCAGCGGAACAGTCACTTCCATGAAAAGCTTTTTCAAAGGCCGGTGGAGTAGTGTGACTACTGCAGGTGCTTTTTACGCCCGCTACAATACAACAACAGGCGGCAGCGAGCAGAATGCGAAAGTGACCGCTATTGTATCCAGCAATAATACCGTGCTGCTGCCGGGTAAGATCAAAGCGGAAGTCAATATCATGTACCTGTCTCCGATCGCATCGGGTGTATATCAACAGAAATCGCTTTATTTTGTGAATACGGGTTTTTCTAAGAACATCCTGCAATCCAAAGGAACGCTGGCGCTGAACATTTCCGATATTTTCAATACGCAGCGTGCGCGTAATGATGTGATGTCGAACGGAGTAAACATGAGCAGCACCGTTAAACCGGATACCCGTGTTGCCAATCTGGTATTCACTTACCGTTTTGGCAACAACAAAGTGAAAGCGGCCAAAGTGCGTAAAACAAGCAATGAAGATGAAAAAACCCGCGTAGGTGCAGGTTCTTAATAAACCATTATTCAAGACAAGAGGCTGCGGTTCTGCTGCAGCCTCTTGCTATTAGCGCTGGAGTCGTTAATTTAGATCATCAAACAGAACAATTACCTTGAACCAGCATAAAAGATATTCGTTCCGTAAGGTTGCACTGGTGGTTTTTGCCGTCAACATAGCTATGACGCTCTTTGCTGTCATAGCCATATTATACATACCTGGTGCCAAGGAACAGGCCAAGCTGAAAGATTTGTGCTCGCCGCTGAATCTGATCCGGACAGGCGCCTCACTCGTATTTCATACCCTTTATTTCTATTACGGATTGAATGCATACCATACGATCCTCCGCGCGGCAAAACCATGGCGGACCCACATCCTGTTTATGATCGTGCTGGTCCTGTGCTCATTGACTTATTATTATCTCAGCGTTATACTTGTATCTGACGACCAGATCGAGAAGATGAAAAAATATGGCTGGGGACTGAGCCTGTTCTCTTTCTTTTTCAGCAGTGTGCTGCTCTGCGGACTATGTATGCTCATCGCTTATATCGACAACCTTCGTATTGAAAAGAAACAACGCCAGTTGCTGGAACGCAAGTCGCTGCTGCTTGAAAATAAAAACACGCAGGCCAATTATAATTTCCTGAAAGCACAGATCAATCCGCATTTCCTGCACAATACACTTAATTTCTTCTATGCCAAATCACTGCCTTATTCGCAGGAATTGTCCGATGGTATTCTTACTTTAAGTGAGATCATGCGTTACTCGCTTACCAATACGGAAGATGTGGAAGGAAAAGTGCCGTTGTCCGATGAAATAGCGCATGTGAGAAATGTGATCAAAATCAACCAGATGCGGTTCAGTGATAAACTTCAGGTAAACTTTGAAGTGGCCGGTATTGTGGAACCGCTTCGCATCATCCCTTTTGTGCTGATTACCATCGTGGAAAATGTACTGAAGCACGGAGAGCTGAAAGATGCTTCCGATCCTGCTGTGATCAAACTGAGTGTTACTGATAAAACGCTCTCCTTCCATTGCCGCAATAAAAAGAAAACAGGTCCGAAAGAACTTTCTACCGGGCTGGGACTGGACAATACCCGCAAACGGCTTGCCCTTACTTATGGTAAACAGTTTACGCTTGATGTAACAGATACAGAAACACATTACACCACGGAATTAACTATTCTTCAGTTATGATACACTGTTTAGTTGTAGATGATGAACAACATGCGATTGATGTACTGACGCATTATATCAGCAAAGTTCCTTTTCTCGAGCTCACCGCATCCTCTACCAATCCGCTGGAAGCCCTGCAATTGCTGAATAAACACAAGATCGATCTCGTATTCCTGGACATACAGATGCCCGAACTTTCCGGGCTGGATTTTATCAAGGCGATCAATCATCAGTGCAAGGTCATTTTTACAACCGCTTACAGCGAATTTGCCGCAGAAGGTTTTGAACTGGAAGCGGTTGATTATTTGCTGAAACCGGTCAGCATGCCGCGCTTCCTGAAAGCAGTGCAACGCGCCGCCAACCTGATACAACCAAGTACTGAAACTGCAGCAGCGGAAGACCTGGATGATGATTATATTTTCATTAAAACAGAATCAAAGGGAAAAGTACTGAAGATCAACTTCAGGGATATCGACTATGTGGAAGGCATGAAGAATTATGTGGCCATCCACCACAATAACCAGAAAACAATGGCGCTGCTGAACATGAAAGACCTGGAAGACCGGCTTCCGAAAAAACATTTCGCGCGTGTTCACCGTTCTTTTATCGTTTGCCTGAACAAGATCAGTGCTGTTGAAGGAAACAGGATCCTGTTACGCGGCACAGATGCAGAAATTCTGCTGGGTGATACGTATAAAGCTGCTTTCTTTGAGCTGATCGGTCCCAAACTGCTCAAATAACCTCTTATTTCAGTAACAATTTGTGAAACCTGGACAATTCGGCCTGCTCCGGCTGGGAGAGCGGATCGTTATGCTGTAATTTGTTTTTGAAAAAAAGCACTCTTTTGTGTCCGGGATATTTTGCAAGGATCGCATCGGCCAGTTCTTCATCCTTGTTTTCGGGTAATACCGGCATCGTTTTTTCCGCAACCGATTTATAACGTGTAGGCATTTTCTTGATTGTTGCGTCCAGCGTTGCCAGCCAGGACGGGGGCATGTCTTTTACTTTCTGTGCTTTCTGAAACAAACCCTCCAATTGCTTTTTACTCAGACTACCTCTTTCTTCGTACTGGTGCATCAGGCTCATAACAAAAAGAGCATCAGGGTTATGGCGATAAGTCGCATCCAGAATTTTCCCGATAATATCCACGCTTTTCTTACTGGTATTCATGCAGATGAAAGGGTTATGGTCATTGCCTTATGACAAAATAACGCAATTTCTTCCGGCTCTGGCAGATTGGCGTTTGATACCCGTGCTTTTCCCGGTGTTTTTGGCTGATTACATTTAACCGCTATATTTGTCCTGTTCATTATTAGTGTGCACAGAACCTAACCCCCCAAAGTTCATCAGTGGAGCGCAAAATTCTCATAGCAGACGACCATGCGATAGTACGCTACGGAGTTTCCCTGATCATAAGGGAGGAAGTTCCCGGGTCTGTTATTACTGAGGTTGACAATTTTAATGATGCGCTTTCCCTTGTAGAAAAAGAGCATTTTCATCTTCTGATACTGGATATCAATCTTCCCGGCGGTAACAGCATCCAGATGCTGGACCAGATCCGTCAGAAACAACCCTCCATCAAGATCCTCGTTTTCACCGCATACGAAGAATCTACTTTCGCAATCCGTTATATGCAGGCAGGTGCCGATGGTTACCTGATCAAGAATTCCGCTGCAGATGAGATCGGCCGTGCACTGAGAACTGTATTAAGCAGCCAGTTATATGTGAGTGATTCTGTTAAAGAATCTTTACTCGCCGATAAGCTCAACCGGCATAACAGCGAAGCCAACCCCCTGCGTCTTCTGTCGAACCGCGAAAACGATGTGCTGCAACTAATGCTGCAGGGTAAAAGTGTTTCCGAGATCGCCAATATGCTGAATGTTCACACTACTACCATCAGCACTTACAAAAACCGCATCTTCGAAAAGATGAATACACGTAACCTTGTGGAACTCATCGAAAAGTACCGTCTTTTCCAGAGCTGATCTGGTAAAGTTCAGGAGACAAGCACAGGATCTTTTTTCTGTTGATCTGTTGTTCGCCGGTTGGCCTTCATTCCTGGACCCGTCTCCTGAGTGTACCGTCTGTTATCAATCAATCTATTTTCAAAATCTTTACCTCCGTTCTCCTGTTCGCCTGGTGCTCTGCTACTGAACATGGAACACCGTTTGAACATCCGTTCACCAGCATGCTTTCGCCATAGCCTTTCGCTTTCAGGCGGTTTGCATTGATTCCTTTTTTCACCAGGTATTCTACCGCTGCTTTTGCCCTGCGGTCAGAAAGCGCCATGTTGTAGGTGTCGCTTCCGCGGCTGTCTGTATGTGACGAAAGTTCGATCTGCAGACCCGGATATTTGTTCAGCGTAGCTACCAGCCTGTCGAGGATCACTGCTGCATCCGGCCTGATATTATGTTTGTCGTAATCGTAATGCAGGTTTTCCAGTACAAACTTGTCGCCTACTTTAAACGGAACAGCTTCCTGTACAGGCGCTGCAGGCTCCTGTGGTTTCATATACACAATGGCCGTGATGGTATCGTTGGCCGGCGGCATCAGTGTTTCCACGGCAGTTATACCGGATGTGAATCCTTTCAGCTCTGCCTTAACCGTGTAATGCTTGCTTTTTTCAACAATAAAATTATTCTGACCCGCCGCATCCGATTGTTTTACCCAGTCTGCACCGCGTTCAAGGTTCGTTAACCTGATCTCACTGTTAGGAATTACTGTCTTATCCTTCTCGTTCATCACGATGGTTTTAAGAACAAGGGCCTTAGGTGTTGCCGCATCAGGAACAGGTGTCGGGGGCGGCACCTGCCTGAATGCAGCGAAGGAATAGATATCGTCGCTTCCCTTTCCTGCTGCGCGGTTGGATGAAAGATACCCGGAACCGTCTGCCGACAATGTCAGGTAAAAATCATCATACGGTGAGTTGAAAGGAGGTTTTAGATTTTGTGGCGTCTGCCATACAGCGCCATTACCAGAGGTTACGAAAATGTCGAAACCACCCATGCCCGCAAGTCCTTTGCTGGAGAAGAACAGTTGTCCTGATGTTCCGACGGTCGGGAAAGCTTCTTCCTCTTCGGTATTCACCAGCGGACCGCAGTTCTGTGGTTCCTGCCATTCGCCGTTTGCCTGTTTTATACAATACCAGATATCCGTTTTACCATAGCCACCCGGCCTATCAGAAGCAAAGTAAAGTACGGAGCCGTCGTTATTCAGCGCGGCATGGCCTACTGAATATTTGGAAACATTATTGTATGCAAATGGTTTCAGTTCCGTCCACTTGCCTTCTGCATTCTTCACACTGTAGAAAAGTGCCAGGTTATATTTAGCCATCCTGGATCTTTTTACATATTCAACCGTTTCCGTCAGCCGGCTTTCGCTGGTGATGGTAAAGTAAACTGTATCGAGCTTTTTGGAAAAGGCCGCTGGTCCAACATGGTACTTATGATCGTTGATCAGGGAACTGAAGCTTGTTTTTACATTCGCAGAATCGGCAGATTGCCAGCCCGGAACGGTAGTGAATAAGCGCAGGAAGGGATTACCTGTCCAGCCGTATTCTTTTTCGCCGGAACGGCTTTTTCTGTCGAGCACTTTTTTATCCCGGTCTTCAGATGTGAATACCAGTTCTTTGCCGTAAAAAGTAGCGCCCCAGTCGGAGTAAGGCGTATTGAGCTGTGCCGCGTTTTTAACGGTAGCCGTTGTTTTTTCCTGCAACCATTTCACTGCAGAATCGCAGCCGTTGATGCGGATTGCGATTTTTTTTGTGTCTTCCGGTTTACGCAGCAGGTATTCGTTATAGATGGCTTTCGCCTCTGCATACCGCTGCTGAATTTTCAGGATATCCGCTTTGCGCAGTACAGCAGGGGCTGCTTTGGCAGAATCTTTTTTTATGTAGGTATCGTACCAGGTCAACGCTTTATCGTATTGCTGCATTTCATCGTAGCAATAAGCCAGTTTGTAGAGTACATCGGCTTTGGGCTTTCGCCTGTTGGCCAGTTTTTCATACATGGGTGCGGCATACGAATATTCCATTTTCGCGAAATGCCTTTCCGCGATATCAAGCCTGTCTGGTTGCTCCTGTGCACGGAGCGAGAATGCTGCCGGCATCAATAAAAAAAGAAGACTGTATTTTTTGAAGCTCATGCTGTTATTTTAAAAATACCTTGGACTTAATTGCATTTTGTCTTTGTTCCAGAATGTGATACCCAGGGAAAGTTCATGTGTTCCGTTCTGGTACGTATTCAGCTTGCTGGTAGTAATATCATAGGCATACCCGATCCGGAGTCTTGGTGTAGCATAGATCTCTGTGATCAGGGAGTACGCATCCGTTTGTTCCAGGTCTTTCTGCAGGTTGCTCTTGTTCCAGATCTTGAAACCGGTACGGTATGAAGCCCCCAGCCAGATGATGTCTTTCAGCAGGAAGAAAGCGTTCAGATCCACGTTGCTCGGGCCCTTGAAGTCTTCTTTCCAGAGAAAGGATGGCTTGAATTTCACATTGTCGGAGATATTCATCATCACACCGGTTCCGGCGTAGATGTGCATGGATTTTTCCATGCTGTAGAATTTATTTCCGAGCCAGTTATAACTCACATTCGCCTTATCGAAAGAAAGGATGTTGTTGCCGCCTACGCTGAAATAGAACTTGGGCGTGTAGTAGTAGATACCGAAGTTCGCGTCCGGCACCATTTTACTTTCCCTTCCCACAGGCACCATCGGATCGTTTGCATCCACGTACTGGAATACATTACCATCCATGGTGTACTGCGAAACACCAGCGCCGATTCCGATACAGAGGCGACGGGTATCTTCCCTGTTCAGCGGGATGCGATAGGTATAGCCGCCAAAAACCGAAACAGTCTGCTGAGGTCCGATCTTGTCGGAAAGAACCCTTGCGCTCCAGGCCACTCTTTCGTCGTGGTTAGGCACCAGCCACTCCACGGAGGCTGCTGCTGTTTTAGGTGCACCGGGAAAACTGGCCCACTGCGTTCTGTAAAGCGCATTCACATAAGTGGCTCCACGGTACCCGGCATAAGCAGGGTTCAGCGCCAGCGGGTTGAATATGTACTGACTGAACTGTACATCCTGTTGGGCTTTTGTTTCGGGAACCAGCATCATCACAAGCATTAAAAGCAGTGCGCCCGTTTTAATAATCTTATTCATGTTCACCTTTTTCTTTTTCGGTTTTTATTGGTGTTATCTGTTTGGCTGTTACTATCGTATCAGCTGTACCCATCCGTTATATACTTTGGTACCGGTCGGTTTGGGAACGGTCAGTATGTAGAAGTAGGTTCCTTCGTTCAGACCGGAGCCATCCCAGTTGTTCGAATAATCTTTCGAATGGAATACCATGTTACCCCATCTGTTATAGATTACCAGCTGTGTTCCCGGGTAGCGGTTGATACCGAGTATCAGGAACTTGTCGTTCTTACCATCGCCGTTCGGTGTAACAACGTTTGGTATAAAGATGTCGTCCTTAACTGTGGTATCTGCGCTCACACTGTACGTTGCAGAGGCAAGGTTATTGGCCGGGTTACCATCTACTTCATCAGATTTAACCGAAACGGTGTTTACGATATCGCCGCCGCTTGTTACCTGAACTTTCAGTCGCATCGTTGACTTCTCGTTGAATGCGAGTGTCGGGATCTTCCAGGTGATGGTTTTGGTGGTCTTATCGTAAGATGCCGTTCCTTTCTGAACCGTTGTTGTTACATTGGCACCGCCCAGGTTTCCAGGTAACGGATCAGTTATAACTACGTTGTTCGCAGTTGCCCTGCTGAGGTTGGTTACTTCTATTTCATATTCTACTTCCTTACCAACTTTCACGTTTGGCGCAACTGTTACAAGACGTTTGGTCACGTACAGATCCGGTTTAACAGTGAGTATGGTCAGGTTAACCGTTGCCACATTCGAAATCTCGCCGTTGTTATCCAGTATGGTGTAAGTGAATACATCCGTTCCTTCATAACCCGGTGCAGGCGTATAGATAACCGTACCGTCAGGCCTGATCGTTACCGTTCCGTGTGCAGGCTGTGCCACAACCACGATCGAAGCCGGGTTCAGTGTTGTTCCGTATGCCGCATCGTTGGCGATGAGGTTAATGGTTACAGGAACATCTGTTTCCGTAGTTGCTGCATCATTGGTTGCGAGCGGTGGCCTGTTGATGGTAATGCTGGCCGTTGCCACGTTCGAGATATTGCCGTTCGCATCCTTCACTGTATAAGTGAAGCTGTCTGTTCCGTAGTAGCCGTTAGCCGGTGTATATACCACTTTACCTGTTGCAGGGTCGATGCTCAGCGTACCATGTGCCGGTTGCGTTACAATGGTTACTGTTGATGGTACCAGGTTGCCGTCGCCCTTCACATCGTTCGCAAGGATATCCAGCGTTACAGGAACGTTCATTCTTGTTTTAGCTGCATCATTGGTTGCGGTCGGAGGTTTGTTCACATAAATGTTAACCGTTGCCACATTCGAGATCGCGCCATTTGCATCTACTACAGTATAGGTAAAGCTATCCGGTCCGAAGTAACCCGGGTTCGGTGTGTATACCACTTTACCTGTTGCAGGATCGATGGTAAATGTGCCGTGTGCCGGAGGTGTTACAACCGTTACCGTTGATGGTACGAGATTACCGTCGCCCTTCACGTCGTTCGCGAGGATATCGATGGTTACCGGTACTCCGGGGTTCGCTACCACGTTATCGTTAACAGCGGTTGGCGGTTTCGGTACGGTGATATTCACGGTTGCCACATTAGAGATCGCGCCGTTGGCATCTTTCACGGTGTAGGTGAATACATCCGGTCCGTAATAACCCGGGTTCGGCGTATACGTAACCCTTCCTGTTGTCGGGTTAACACTCAGCGTACCGTGCGCAGTTTGTGCAACAATGCTTACTGTTCCAGGAGCAAGCGCTGCAGCTCCCTGCAGATCGTTGCCGAGAATATTAATCGTTACCGGTGTATTCGGAGGTGTCATCGCCGCATCATTAACTGCAGTTGGTCCCTGGCTGATGTTAATGGTTACGGTTGCCACGTTAGAGATCGCGCCGTTGGCGTCTTTCACGGTGTAGGTGAAGTTGTCCGGTCCGTAATAACCCGGGTTCGGTGTGTATTTCACTTTACCGGTTGCCGGGTCAATGCTCAGCGTACCGTGTGCAGGCTGCGTTACAATGGTTACGGTCGACGGAACAAGTGCTGCAGATCCGATAGCATCATTACCCAGGATATCGATGGTTACCGGAGTGTCCGGGATCGTTGCTGCCACATCGTTGTTTGCTACCGGTGGCTGGTTCACGGTAATGTTAACCGTTGCTACGTTCGTTACATTGCCATACTGGTCTTTCACCGTGTAAGTGAATACATCCGGACCATAATAGCCATTGTTCGGAGTATAGGTCACTTTGCCGGTTGCAGGATCAACGCTCAGTACACCGTGTGCAGGCTGAGAGATGATGGTAACGGTATTGGGTACCAGGTTACCGTCGCCCTTCACGTCATTTGCAAGGATATCGATCACTACCGGTGTAGACGGGTTGGTTACAGCCGCGTCGTTGGTTGCTACCGGTGGTTTATATACATGTATGGTTGCTGTGGCCACATTCGAGATCACGCCGTTTGCATCTTTCACGGTATAAGTAAAGCTGTCGTCGCCATAGAAACCAGGGTTTGGCGTATAGGTTGCTTTACCGGTTGCCGGATCGATGGTTACGGTTCCATGAGCAGGTTGTGTTACCACGGTTGTTGTACCCGGGTTCAGTGCTGCATCGCCCACCACATCGTTGCCCAGGATATCCAGTGTTACAGGAGTAGCCGGGTTGGTACTTGCGGCATCGTTCTGTGCGGCAGGGCCTAACAGTACGGTGATGTTCACGGTAGCCACATTGGATACGCCGCCATCATCATCTTTAATGGTGTATGTGAACACATCGGTTCCGTAGTAACCAGGGTTCGGTGTGTATTTCACTTCTCCTGTTACCGGATCGATGGTTACAATTCCGTGTGCAGGTTGTGTAATGATCGTTACCGTAGTCGGGTCGATCACGCCATCTGCGTCTGTATCATTACCCGGAACATTGATGGTTACAGGAATGTTGGCGCTGGTTACTTTGCTGTCGTTATTGGCAACAGGGTTTACGTTCGGGATAACGGTCAGGGTTCCGTCAACATACGTAATGTCGTAGTTAGACGTCACATCTGCTCCCGGTGTTGTTTTGATCACCGGTGTACCTGGCGTGATCACGATCGGGTATGTTCCGAGTGCTGCGGCCTGTGGTGTTCCGGTACTGGTCAGTACAGATGCGCTGATCGCATCACCCGGCACCAGTGTTCCTGCCGTTACAGTAACGTTAGACGCCAGTGTAATGGTATGGTTATATTTCTTGGTTGTGCTGTATGCCGTGATCGAAATCGGGCGTTTGCTGATGGTAAGTGTTCCATCTTCGAATGTGATGGTATAGTTACCAGCTGTCAGTCCACCCGGAGTGATCGGATAAGTACCGGCATTAACAGCTGTCTGTGATGTTCCGCTGTAAGCCAGGGTGCCGCCGAGAACACCCGGAGTGTTTTCGTTTTCACCGTTTACAAAGCCGGTGTAAGAGAGGATGGAATAACCACCGCCGAACACCTGTGCATCGTATACTTTCGATTTATCAGCCGCTTTAATCGTCAGCGGAACTTTTGTTACAGTAAGCGCGCCGCTTGCCAGTGTGATATCATAGCTGGAAGTTACATCCACGTTCGAAGCGTTTTCGATGCGGATGGTTCCGTTGGTGATATCGATGCTGTAAGTGTTTCCAGCCACTGTAGCCATTGCAGGAGATCCCGTGGTGCTGGTTACTGTTGCCGCTTTCAGCAGATCAGCCGCTGCAATGCTTCCTGCAGTTACAGATACTGCAGTGCCGTCTGTTGCAAAGGTTTTCACTGTGCCGTAAGCCTTGCTCACATCATTTGCCCTGAAGGTAACAGCGCGTTTGTTGATCGTGAGCGCGCCATCAACCAGTGTGATATCATAGTTTGAAGTCACATCTGCGTTGCTGTTCGCAGGATCCAGGATCACCAGGCTGCCCGGAGTGATCACTGTTGTATAAGGACTGCCGCCAACTACCGCAGCCGCAGGAGCGCCGGTGCTCGTTACTACAGGGTTTGTGCCGATGGTGTTGCTGTTTACAAGTCCGCCGCTTGTGATAGCCGTAGCCGTTCCGTCGGTCGGGAATGTATAGGCATCGCCATATGTTTTGGTTACATCGTTCGCTTTGAACGTGATGGCGGCTTTGTTGATGGTCAGCCCGCCATTCACCAGCGTGATGTCATAGTTAGCCGTTACATCAGCACCTGTACCGTTCGCGTCTTTGATCACAACACTGTTGTTCGTAACAATGATCGGGTATGGTGTTGCGCTCGCTGCCGCATTTGCCGGAGTTCCCGTGCTGGTCAGTGCAAGGGCACTGATCGCATTGTTCGGTGCGAAGATCGGGGTGCTTACGCCGGTCACAGTCACTTCTGATGTGCTGTTCGCAAATGTATGCAGGGTACCGTAGGTCTTCGTTACATCCTTAGCTGTAACGGTGATCTGGCGTTTGGTGATGGTAAATGTTCCCGGAACCAGCGTGATGTTATAGTTCGAGGTCACATCAGCATTGCTGTTCACAGGATCGATGATCGTAACACTATTGGCAGTAATCTGTGTAGCATAAGTACCTGATACAGGTGCCGCTGCTGTTGCACCGCTGTTCGATGCGGTTACCACAGGATTTACAGAAATCGTATTGCCGTTCACCAGTGAACCGGTCATCGTTGTTGCAGTTCCGTCGGTTGCAAAAGTGTACGTATCACCGTAAACCTTGGTTGCATTATTCGCAGTGAAAGTCAGCGCCGCTTTGTTAATCGTCAGGCCGCCATCTACTAATGTAATATCATAGTTGGCTGTCACATCGGCGCCTGTACCATTCGCATCTTTGATCACTACGCTGTTGTTCGTGATCACGATCGGATATGGTGTTACACTTGCTGCCGCATTGGCTGGTGCGCCAGTGCTAGTCAGCGTAATACCGCTGATCGCATTGGTTGCCGCCAGTGCAGGGCTGCTCACGCCTGTTACCGTTACTTCTGAAGCGGTATTCGCAAACGTATGCAGGGTACCGTAGGTCTTCGTTACATCTTTCGCTGTAACCGTGATCTGGCGTTTGGTAATGGTGAATGTGCCAGGAACCAGCGTGATATCGTAGTTCGAGGTCACGTCTGCGTTACTATTCGCCGGATCGATGATCGTAACACTATTGGTAGTGATCTGTGTCGCATAAGTACCTGATACTGGCGCTCCTGCTGTTGCACCGCTGTTAGATGCGGTTACAACAGGGTTCACAGAAATTGTATTGCCATTTACCAATGAACCGGTCATCGTGGTTGCGGTTCCGTCGGTTGCAAAAGTGTACGTATCACCGTAAACCTTGGTTGCATTATTCGCAGTGAAAGTCAGCGTGGCCTTGTTAATGGTCAGACCGCCATCTACTAATGTAATATCATAGTTGGCTGTCACATCAGCGCCTGTACCATTCGCGTCTTTGATCACAACACTGTTGTTGGTGATCACGATCGGGTAAGGTGTTGCACTTGCTGCCGCATTCGCTGGTGTTCCCGTGCTGGTCAGTGCAAGTGCGCTGATCGCGTTGTTCGGTGCGAAGATCGGAGTGCTTACGCCGGTCACAGTCACTTCAGATGTGCTGTTCGCAAACGTATGCAGCGTACCGTAGGTCTTCGT
>NZ_FUWH01000003.1:355832-547018 GCF_900167075.1 Sediminibacterium ginsengisoli
TTGCTGTTCGCCGGATCGATGATCGTTACGCTATTTGTAGTGATCTGTGTTGCATAAGTACCCGATACAGCTGCCGCAGCTGTTGCACCGCTGTTCGTTGCCGTTACCACAGGGTTCACAGAGATCGTGTTACCGTTCACCAGTGAACCTGTCATCGTGCTCGCAGAACCATCGGTCGCGAACGTATAGGTATCACCGTACACTTTCGTTGCGTTTTTCGCAGTGAAGGTCAGCGCCGCTTTGTTAATCGTCAGGCCGCCGTTCACCAGCGTTATGTCATAGTTCGCTGTTACATCTGTGCTGCCGCCATCCCTGATCACAACGCTGTTGTTCGTGATCACGATCGGATATGGTGTTACACTCGCCGCAGCATTAGCAGGTGTACCTGTGCTGGTCAGTGTCAGCGCCGTTACTGTATTGCCCGTCGCTAATGCAGGACTGCTAACGCCCGTTACTGTTACTTCTGAAGCGGTATTCGCAAACGTATGCAGGGTACCGTAAGTCTTCGTTACATCTTTTGCTGTAACGGTGATCTGACGTTTGGTTACCGTTAATACATCTGTCTGGTATGTGATATCATAGTTAGCCGTAACGTCTGTTACCCCGTCTCTGATCGTTACAGCTGTTGGTGTTAAGGTATAAGGGCCTGGTGTTGGTATTACCGGCGCCGGTGCAAGGTTACCGCCGTTGGCAACAGTTACCGTTGACGCTGTAAATGTCTGACCGCTTACCAGGCTGGTTCCGTTTGTTGAAACGTTTGAACCGTTTGTTGGTATGGTATATACATCTCCGTATACCTTACTTACCGGGTTTGCTTTTACATTGATCGCCAGTGGCGTTACAGCAAGTGTACCTGTATTAAGTGTAATGTTATAATTGGCTGTTACGTTCACCGCCGATCCGTTCCTGATCACAACATTACTAAGCGATACCGTGTACGGAGAACCCAGTGGAGTTACGTTCGCTTTGGCCGGATCTCCCAGCGTGCTTGCCTGGCTGATGCTGAATAACACATCGCCGGATGCCAGCGGTGTAGATGCATCTATTGAAACATCTGCAAGCGAGTAGGCTCTTGTTGAACCGTATACCTTGGTCATTGCAGAGCTGTTGATCGTCAGGTTTTTCGCATTGATGGTCAGACCGCCGTTCACATAACTGATGGTGTAGTTCGTTGCAGTAAGACCGGATGGAACGATCGGATATGGTGTTCCGGACGCATTCACTGCTGCCTGTGAGGTTCCGCCGTAGGACACCGTTCCTCCCAATACACCCGGTGTGTTTTCATTTTCCCCGTTCACGAAACCGGAATAAGAAGCAATGGCATATGGGCCTGGGAATACAGCTCCGTCGTAGGTCTTGCTCTGATTCGCTGCAGTAACTGTGAGCAGAGCTTTTGTTACCTGCAGCTGGCCTGGTGCCCGGGTTATTGTATAGTTGACTGTAACATCTGCGTTACCGGCATCCCTGATCACAATTGTTCCCGCACCGATGGTACTTGCATAATAGGGTGATGTGATCACTGGTGCCGTATTTACAGTACCGGAGCTGGTGATCGAAACTGCTGACAAGGTTTGTCCCGATGCAATGCCTGAACCGGTAACGGTTACGGCCGATGCAGTTGTTCCGTAGGTGTAAGTTGCACCATACACTTTGCTCACAAAGTTTGGTGTAACAGTGATGGCTCTTGGATTTACCGTCAGCGCACCATCTGCCAATGTAATAATATAGTTCGATGTTACATTCGTTGCGCCATTGAAGATCTGAACTGTTCCGGAACTGATCGTAATGGGGTAAGTACTTCCTGCCACTGTTGCCGATGCCACTGATCCGGTACTTGTTACGGTTGCTGCCGTAATGCTTTCACCGCTCAGCAACGGTCCTCCCGCTGAAAGCGCTACTGCAGTTCCGTTTGTTGCAAATGTTTTCACATCACCATAGGTCTTGGTGTCGTCATTCGCTTTAATCGTGATCGGCTGAGCTGAAACAGTGATGGTTCCTGTCAGTAATGTAAGATCATAGTTTGCCGTTACATCTGATCCTGTACCGTTCGCGTCTTTGATCACAATCGATCCGGATGTGATTGTTGTATTATAAGGGCTGCCTGCCACAGACGCATTTGCTGCCTGACCCGGACTGGTTACCGTTGCGGCTGTAAGTACCTGGTTAGTAACAAGTGTTCCCGACTCCAATGTTACGGCAGTTCCGTTTGTAAGGAATGATACGGTTGAACCATATTGTTTGCTAAGGCTTATTGCGCGATAGGTCAGCGGAACTTTGGTAATGGTGAGAGTACCTGTTGCCCTGTTGATGGTATAGTTGCTGGTTACATCCACATTACTGCCATCCCTGATCACAACACTTCCGTTAGTGATTGTTGTTGTGTAAGGGCTGCCTGCTACAGTTGCTGTTGCAGGTGCACCGGTGGCGCTTGTTACCACAGCGGCAGTAATGGTATTCCCGGTAGCCAGTGTGCCAACTGTAATGCCCACTGCCGTGCCATCTGATGTAAATGTTTGCGTTGTTCCGTATGGTTTGGAATAGTTATTCGCTTTTACAGTTATTACACGCGGTGTAACGGTCAGTGAATTGTTTACATAGTTGAAATTATAGTTTGCAGCAGTATATGCTCCGCCGGACAGTGTGATCGGGTAAGTAGGCGGACTTACAGGACTGTTATCCACTGCTGTTGTTGAAATAGTCGGTGCTGTTCCTGTTACGCCTGCTGTTGCAAATGTTTCGCTGTACTGATAACCGGTAATGGTTGCTGTAAGTGAAGGGTTTGTATTGCCGTATACTTTTGTTTTTGCATCTGCAGTTACGGTAAGCGTTGCTTTGTTCACTGTAATCTTTACAGGAACCGCAGTTAGGTTATCGCAATAATTGGTACCGCTTACGGATACATAATAACGTGTCGGGAAATCTCCGCCACCCGGGGTGCTGTATACGCCGGCTGCGAGTTGGGTTTCCGTAAGTGTGTTGCCAGAGATTGAAATATTACCTCCCGCAGTTACCTGAGTATTTTTAGTTGACTCCTTCCAGAATGTGAATACCGGGCTTACAACGCTCGACGCCACAGGTGTGATCGACACACTTTGCCCGTAAGTTACTGCCGTAACTTCCACTTCACCCGAAGAAGTGGTTACATTAGATAAGGTTGCGTATGGTCTTACAGTCTTGGTCACAACTGCACTTGTGCTTGTTGCACAGGCACCGGATGTTACCAGCCTCCTGTAAGAATAAACGGTAGTATTTGTTGCGCCGGTGGTTAATGCGGGCGGAGAATATGTTTGGGTATTGTTGGTTCCCGGTGCATCATTCCAGCCTGCACCATCGATATTTACCTGCCAGAGATAATTGTAAGTGCCTGCTCCTGCACCACCGGAAACTGATCCGTTGGTTATTGTGGTGGGTGTTGTATTATGACAGAGCAATTGTGTACCGTTGATTGTATTTACGATAGCTGGCTGTACAACAACTGTAACGCTGGCGCTCGTGTTGCTGCAACCGGTACCGGTAGTGCTCACAGTACGACGGTAATAATATGTTCCGGCAGCAAGCGTTGTTGATGTTTCAGTAAATGCCTGTGAAGTTCCAACCTGGGTAAGGCCTGCCGAAAAGCTGGCATTGGTTGCCCTCTGCCATATATAGGTGTACACACCGTCACCGCCATCTGGTGTTGTCTGCGTGAATGCGCCCGGAGCGGTTCCGTAACATACAGGGTTTGTTGGTGCCGTAATGGTATTATTTCCGATAGCAGGATTTACCGTAACCGAACGCGCAGCACTGTTTGAGGTACATGAACCCGACGTTACCTGCCTTCTGAACTGGTAAGTAACCGGTGTTGCTGTACCGTTCGTTATTGCCGGCAACTGGTATGTTATGCCGTTACGTGTTCCCGATGCATCGTTCCAGGATCCGCCGCCATCGGTGCTCACCTGCCAGTTATAGGTATATGTTCCGGTACCACCGCTGGTTGCCGTCTGGCCCAGCGTATTAGTACCGCTCGCTACCGGAGAACAGAATACCAGTGTAGTGGTGGTGATCGTATTCACCAGTGTTGGCAATACAGTTACCTGTATCACGTTGCTTGCGATAGTACAGTTCGATGCAGAAGTTGCAATCCTTCTGTAATACACATTCAGGATGCTGCCGCCTGCTGTTTCGGTAACAGGATCATAATCTGCTGAATTTGCACCCACAATATCCGTAAACGTTGTGCCATCGGTGCTTCTCTGCCATTGGTAGGTGTATGGGCCGCCACCACCGCCAGCCAGGGATGTGCTTCCGGTAATGTTGCTTGGGTCTCCTGTGGTACAGAAAGATGTTGTACCGCCATAGGTCAGGGTATTGCCGGTAATATCAGCCAGCACATTCACCATCAATGGTGCACTGGTGCTTGCAACACCGCAGACACCTGATGTTACCACCCGGCGGAACCAGGTGCTGGAGGTAAGCTGACCCGTTGTATAACTTTTCGTATTGCTGGATGCAATATCGGTATAGGTTACGTTATTGGTTGATTGCTGCCATTTATAAGTATAGTTGGTGCCATCACCTCCGGTAGGATCCGAACCTGTAAAGGTTGCCGTTGTATTATAACAGATATCAGATGGCGCCACAAAGCTGTTGTTACCCGGCGCGTCCTGTACGATCACCTGCGTGGTGCTGGCAGATGTTCCGCATGCTCCGGTAATTGTCCAGGTAAAGAGATAGGTTCCCCTTGTATTCAGGCCGGTTACTGTAGTATTATATAATGCGGCATTGGTAATAACCGGACCGGCAGGATTTACCGTCCACGCTCCTGTTCCAACAGAAGGCTGGTTACCGGCGAGGGTTACAGTGGAACCCACACAGACAACCTGTTGCGCACCGGTTGAAGAAGCGGTTACCGGCGGATTAACCGTTACAGTTACGTCGCTGTAATTGCCGGCAGGTGTACAATTGCCATTCGCTACTGTCCAGCGGAATACATAAGTACCCACTTCCAGGCCATTTACCGTTGCATTGTTTGCATTCAGATTACTGAACACAGGATTTTGCGTTCCTGGTTTCGTGATTACGCTCCAGGTTCCGGTTCCTGATGCAGGCGCTGTTGCTGCAAGTGTTAGCGGAGAGTACAGACACACGGTCTGGCTGCTGCCCGCATCTGCGGTTGACGGTGCTGCATTTATTTTTACCTGTACTGTTGAAGTTGAAACGCAGGTTCCGTTGTTCAGCTGCCACTGGAACACATAAGTTCCCGGAACCATTCCTGTTACAGAAGTATTGTTACTTGTGTTTGAAGTGATCGTTGGTGTGTTCGGACCGCTCAGGCGTGTCCATAGTCCGGTTTCTGCGCCTGTTGTTGCATTGCCCGACAGGTTAACTGTTGTTACATTACACAGTTCCTGGGCAGTACCTGCATTGGCAGTGTTCGGCGGTGTAGATGAAACCTGGATGGTTACATCGCTTGTAGAAGAAGAACATCCGGTTGTGATGGTCCACCTGAACACATAAGTACCAGGTGCAGCATTCAGGATCTTGGTGGCTGGATTATTCGGCTGGTCGATTACCGCAGATGCATCTCCGGAAACCTTGCTCCAAACGCCAACTCCATAAACCGGCGTATTGCCCGCCATTACAACCGTGCTGTTACATGCATTGTTCTGGTTAGATCCCGCATTTGCAACGGTTGGATCGTGTTCGAGAATTACCCTTACGATATCCTGGTTGGTTCCGCAGGCGCCGTTGGATACGTTCCATGCCAGCAGGTATGAACCCGGTACTGCATTCGGTAAACTGAAATTCGTTCCCGAACCGGTGATCGATCCGGAATATGCAGCAGGTTTGGACAGGATGGTCCATGAACCAGTGCCCGTTGTGATCGACGCCACTTCCAGTGGAACTGAGAAGGTAGACGCAGCACCCATACAATAGTTATACTGGTTGTTCGCCAGCGTTACGCTATTCACTTTGGTAATTGTAGCTGCAGACGGCGTTCCGCTGATGGTTACCGTCTTTGTTGCAGTGGTTGTTCCTGCACAAGCGCCCGTTCCGGTTACACTATATGTAAATACATAGGTCCCCGGCGTTGCCGTTGTTGCAAGCGCAGCATTCGTTGAACCTGAAATTGCCGTAATGGTCGATATAGGACCGCCCGTCTGGGTCCACACGCCTGTGCTTCCTTCCGATCCGCGCAGCTCAACACTCGGTGTGGCGCAGAACGTTGCCGTTGCATTCTGTACAATCGCTTTCTGCTGAACAGTCAGCGCCAGGGTTGCTTCGCTTACAGGACAGATAAATCCTGAGCTTGAAGTCCATTTCAACTGATAAGTACCTGCAACCAGGTTGCTGAGTACTGCATTATATGCTGAGAAACTGGAGAATGTAGGATTGTTAGGACCGCTTACAATAGTCCACAGACCTGAACCGCCGGCTGAAACATCGTTTCCGGTGAGTGTATATGTTGTAGCAGCATCTGCATCACAGATCGCAGCGGTTGCATTGGTTACACCACCGATCAATGCCGGCGTAGGAGGCAATGCTACGTTGATCTTCACATCTGCATAAGTTGACGCACACACGCCGTTGGCAATCGTCCAGCGGAATGTAAATCTGCCGGCCGATAAACCTGTGATCGTTGTGTTCGGTGAATTCGGCGAAGTGATCACTGCACCACCCGGACCTTCTAGCTGCGTCCAGGTTCCGGTTTCAGTTGCCGCAGGCGTAGAACCGGTGAGTGAGGTAGACGTTCCGCAAACTGAAGTTGAAGCTGCACTTGCCGTAGCAACAGTAGTTGCTGCGGATTTAGTTACACTTACTATCGCTTCGGATGCCACGCAACCCGGAGAGTTTTTCTCCAGAGACCATTTGAATTTATAGGTTCCCTCTGCGCTCATTCCGTTCACCGTTGTTTTTCCGTCGCCCGGAGTTGTTGATGTGAACGAAACCACAGCAGGTGTTGTGCCTACCTGTGTCCAGGTACCTACTTCACCTGATCCCGGTGCATTACCAGTCAGGTTAACGGTAGTTCCTGTTGCAAGACATGCTGCAGCGTCCGCAGAAGCAACCGATTGCTTAGGACCAGCAGTTGCTGTTGATGTATAGGTTACGGTATGGCTTGTTGTACCACACGCATTGGTGATCGTCCAGGTAAGCTGGTAAACTGCAGATGCGGCAAGGCCGGAGATCACAGCTTTCGGATCATGCGGATCGGAGAACATCACCGCAGGGGTAGATGTCCAGGTTCCGGTTTCATTCAGTACCGGCTCGTTACCATTCAGCGTAATCGGAGTTGCATTACATACAGAGAGGTTCGCTCCGGCATTCGCCTGTGTTGGTGTGGTAGAAGCCACCAGTACCGTTACATCAGACTGCTTATTATCACAACCATCGTTACCGGTAATGATCCAGCGGAAAGTATACGCGCCGTTTACCAGATTGGAAATATGTGTTGTAGGATTGGTAACATTGTTAACAGTCACAGCAGGTGAGCCCAGCGGCTGGCTTACGATAGACCATTTGCCGGTTCCGTTCACCGCGTCATTACCGGCGAGGTCCGTCTCTGTTACATTACAGGCCAGGAACTGTTTGGTACCTGCGTTAGATGGTGTAGGCTGCTGTGAAACGATCACTGCCACATCCATAAATGCATCTGCACATCCCCCCGCACCGTTGTTGGTCGTTCTTTTCAGACGGATAATATAAGTACCGATCTTGTTCAGCCCGATCAGAGAAAGGCTATTGCCGCTTACATTATTGAACCCGGTTCCGGCAACAGATATGATCGATGCTCCCGCCGGTGCGCTTACCAGCATCCATTGTGTCTGGTCGCCTCCGGTGTAGGTAAAGGGAATAGAGGTTGTATTATCACCGCAATTCAGCGTGATCGGAGATGTGGTTGGTGCCGTAAGACTAATGGTAGGTGCCGATACATAGTTAACGGTATAAACGCCGGATGAACTACATCCGCTAGTGGAAGTTACAGTATAACGGAACGTACTTGTGCTTCCGGCGGTAAGTCCGCTTACGGTTGTGGTTGGAGATGCCGGATTGTCTACAGTACCTGTTCCTGACAGACGTACCCATGAAACACTTTCACCCGTGATACCTGGTACCGGCCCGTTCAGGATCGCTGTAGTACGCGTATCGCAGAAGGTCTGTACACTATTGCCTACTGTTGTAATTCCTTTTTTAGGTGCCGGAACGGTGATCTGTACGGTTGGTGTTCCGTTCGCACAGGGGCCGGAGACGTTCCATCTTAATATATACGTTCCCTCTACCAGTCCTCGTACCCATGTATTATTCACATTCTTATTGTCGAATGTCACACCGGAAGGGCCGGATACCAGCTCCCATGTACCCTGCTGTCCGCGTGTATTATCGCCGGCATAAGAGCCGTTCAACTGTGTTGCCTGGGTAAGATTATAACAATCATTGAGCGTCTGGTTGCTTCCGGCAGTAACCGGTGTAACGCCGCCGCCATTGCTTACAGTAATGTCGCTGGTAGAAATACAGCCATTGGTATTGCTCAGTGTCCAGCGCAGTGTGGTAACACCAGACTGGTTACTTGGAACAGAAAGTGTTGTTGTAGGAGAAGACGGGTTGTTAATGCTAATACCGTTTGTACTTCCCACAATACTCCAGGTTCCGCTTTCGCCGGCAACAAGCGTATTGGCTGCCAGGGGCGCAGAGGTACCGGGACAAACCAGCAGGTTCGCGCCGGCATTTGCCAGGTTCGCCGCCTTGGTAGAATATTCTACTTCCTGGTAGATCAGAGACCCGTCCGAACACTGGCTTGATAAACGGAACTTATAGGTATTACCCGGTGCATAACCCGTTACCGGCGCGTTCACGTTCTTACTGCCATCACCATTTGTGGTGATCACAGCCGTTCCGATGGTCACAGCCGGACCGCCCACCTGGGTCCACACGGCAGGAACACCGCCGGATAAGACAGTATTTCCGTTTGTTTTACCCTTCAGAATGAAAGCATCGCCGGGGCAGACAGCACCGTCGATACCGGCATTAACCGTACAGTTCTGAGCTGATGCATTAAATGTAAAAGCGCTAAGAATAAGTAGTACAAAGCAGGCCCTAAACAGGAGTAAATGTCTCTTCATTAAACAGTAGTATTAGCGTTGCAAAATTAGACCGGGCCTGAAAAAGCCACTGTAGCGGCAATTGGCAATCGGAGTACATTTTTGTGTAGTAAATCGTAGATATTAGTTTGTCTGGCTGTAGATAAATGTGTACAAATGGAAAGTGTCTGTAATTTTTGTTTTTCCGTTGCCCTTGCTTTTATGGTTTAACTTTGCAACATGACACTGCATATCCGCAATATGGTCTGTAACCGCTGTATCATGGTTGTTGGCACGGAACTGGAAAAAATGGGGCTGCATCCGCTTTCCGTTTCGCTGGGTTATGTGGAATTGAAAGAGGCACTTACAGATAGTCAGTTCGCCGAATTAAATAAGAAACTGGTAGACCTGGGTTTTGAAATTCTGGACGACCGCAAAAGCCGCATCATCGAGAAGATCAAAAACGAACTGGTTACACTGGCTCATTATACGGAAGAACAGCCCAGGGAAAACATTTCCAGCTATCTGAGCAGCCGTCTCCATCACGATTATAATTACCTGAGCTCCCTTTTTTCTGAATCTGAGGGCACTACAATAGAAAAATATTTCATTGCCCAGAAAATAGAACGGGTGAAGGAACTGCTCGAATATGATGAACTCACGTTGTCGGGCATAGCACTCGAAATGGGTTATAGCAGTGTTGCCCACCTGAGCAGCCAGTTTAAAAAGGTGACGGGGCAGACACCCTCGCAATATAAAACCACTCTCAACCGGGCAGGCCGCACTCCGCTGGACAAACTGTAAATCCTGCAAATCATTCCGTTAATTCTGTAATAAGCAGGTTCAATGCGCACCGGAACTTTGTATCATAAACTATTATTATGCAAAAGAATTCCGGCCAGACCGTTTTCCTGCCTGTTGAAGGAATGGAAAGCGAACATTGTGCCCTCATTATATCAAAAGGACTCGACCAGGTTCCGGGTATCAGTGCGCATACCGAAGAACTGAACAATACGCGGGTCATATTACACGGGCAGGATCCTGCCACCATCACCCGCAATGCCGCGGAGAAAATCAATTCGCTGGGTTACCGGGTGCCGCAGGTAACCAAAACCTTCCCGTTACTTCATATGACCTGCGCTTCCTGTGCCGCCAGTGCAACCAGCATCCTGGAGCAGGTGCCGGGTGTACTGGAGGTGTCCGTCAATTATGCCGGAGCACAGGCGCGGATTTCTTTTGTTCCCGGACTTACCGGACCTGCACAGCTAAAACAGGCGCTGCAATCGATCGGATACGACCTGGTTATTGAAGAGGGTGATACTACGGATCTGCTGGAAGAATTAAAACAGGTCCGGCACAAACAACTTCGCCGCAGAACACTGATCGCCATTGCGCTCTCCATCCCTTTGTTCATCATCGCTATGTTTTTCATGGATATGCCCTATGCCGATTATATTATGTGGGCATTGTCAACGCCTGTCGTGTTTCTCTGCGGCCAGCCTTTTTTTACAGGTGCCTGGAAACAATTACGGCATTTTTCCGCCAATATGGATACACTCGTGGCGCTGAGCACGGGCGTTGCTTACCTGTTCAGTGTTTTCAATACCCTTATGCCCGGCTACTGGCATTCGCGCGGATTGCATGCACATGTTTATTTTGAATCTGCCGCCATAGTGATCACGTTTGTCCTGTTGGGTAAAATGCTGGAAGAAAAAGCGAGGGCCAACACATCATTTGCGCTGAAAAAACTGGCAGGACTGCAGCCTTCAACAGTAATGGTAGTGGATGAAAACGGCCAGCCGCATGAAACAGCAATTGCTGCGGTACAGATCAACGACCTGATACAGGTAAAGCCGGGAGAGAAAATTGCGGTAGACGGAACTTTAACCGAAGGCAGTTCTTTTGTAGACGAAAGCATGATCAGCGGCGAGCCTGTTCCGGCAGAAAAAATGCCCGGCAGTAAAGTATTCGCCGGAACCATTAACCAGAAAGGCAGCTTCCGTTTCAGGGCAGATAAGGTTGGTGGAGAAACACTACTGGCACGCATCATTGCACAGGTCCGCGAAGCACAGGGAAGTAAAGCACCCGTTCAGCAGCTCGTAGACAAAATTGCCGGAGTGTTTGTTCCTGTTGTAATTGTCATTTCACTTGTTGCATTCGGTACCTGGTTCATCTGGGGCGGAACAAACGGTTTACAGCAGGGCTTGATGAGTATGGTAACGGTGCTGGTCATCGCTTGCCCCTGTGCACTGGGCCTCGCAACACCTACGGCAGTAATGGTAGGGATCGGCAAAGCCGCAGAAACGGGGATTCTTATAAAAGATGCCGAAAGCCTGGAAACAGCACGTCGTATATCTGCTGTTGTGCTGGATAAAACCGGAACCATTACAGAGGGTAAGCCGAAAGTTGAAACCGTTTTCTGGCTCAATGACAACGAACAGTACCAACCAGAGCTCACAGCCATCGAACAAAGATCGGAGCATCCGCTGGCGGCAGCTGTTGTTTCTTATCTCGGTCAGCAAAACAGACCCGTTAACATCAGCAGTTTTGAAAGCGTTACCGGTAAGGGAGCGGTAGCTTATACAGGTGAAATAAAATGGCTGATCGGGAACCGGCAGTTATTATCAGACCATGCCGTTGTGACCGATACGGCCGCAGAACAGGCAGCAGCAGATTTTTCCGGGCAGGGTGCCACTGTTATTTATTTCGCACGGGATAAAAAAACGGTGGCCGTTCTTGCCATTACTGATAAAGTAAAGCCCGGATCTGTTCTCGCTGTTTCGCATTTGCAAAACGCGGGTATCGAAGTTTATATGCTTACCGGCGACCAGGAAACTGCGGCTGCTGCCATTGCAAAACAGGCTGGTATAAAACATTACAAGGCAGGAATGCTGCCGCATGAAAAAGCAGCATTTATAAAAGATTTACAGCAGCAGGGAAAAGTGGTAGCTATGGCGGGCGATGGCATCAACGACAGTAATGCACTTGCCCAATCCGATGTTGGCATTGCCATGGGCAGCGGAAGCGCAATTGCCATGGATGTGGCAAGAATGACCATTATCGCTTCGGACCTTTTAAAAATACCGCAGGCAATCCGGCTTTCCGTTTATACGGTGAAAGCCATACGACAAAACCTTTTCTGGGCATTTATCTATAACCTGATCGGGATTCCGCTTGCCGCAGGTGTTTTGTTTCCGCTGAACGGCTTCCTGCTCGATCCCATGATTGCAGGTGCTGCCATGGCGCTTAGTTCTGTTTCCGTGGTCAGTAACAGTCTCCGGCTTAAATTCAGAAAACTGCCCGCATAACATAGAATTATATAAAGGATCCCTGCAATACTGTAAGGGTTATCCGTCTTCTCATAAGAACTTTGTATCAAATAAACAATCATGCAAAACCTGACATTCAAGACCAATATCAAATGCGCCGGCTGTATAGAGAAAGTAACACCGGTGCTCGACCGCGAGATCGGAACCGGCAAATGGCATGTAGCTACCGATCAGCCATCAAAAACACTTACCGTTACATCGGATCTTACTGCAGAAAAAGTGATCGCACTGGTGCAATCGGCCGGGTTTTCTGCGGAAGAACAAAACTGATCATCATTTCAAAACATCAATCTATACACATGAAAACTATGATCGCCACAATTGTATGCTGCTTTGCTTTTTTAACAACAAAAGCAGCTGCAAAAACAGAACAACCCTTAAGCGCAACGCTTACATTTTATTACAACATTAAAAATGCGCTTGTAGCGGGTGATGCCGCTGCAGCCGCCAGCCAGGCCGCGTCTTTTCTCGATGCAGTAAACAATGCTAACACAACATCGCTCGGTTCAAAGGAACAGGAAGCATTCTCGGCTTTACGCCAGAAACTGGCTGCCGATGCCAAAAAGATAACTGAGAATAAAGATCTTGCTGCACAGCGCGCAAGCTTTACAACGCTTTCTGATAACATGTACAAGCTGGCAAAAGCAGTAAAGCTTTCATCCGATCCCGTTTACCAGGCGTATTGTCCTATGAAAAAAGCATACTGGCTGAGCAGCGAAGCCGCCATTAAAAATCCTTACTATGGCAGCAGCATGCTTACTTGCGGTAAGGTCAGCGATACTATTCACTAAACCGCTTCCTTCATCTCCTTTAACCCGAACCCATGCGCTCCTTTCTTCTCAAAAGCAGTATCCTTCTTTCATTTATTTTCAGCACCGCTCTGCGCTTGTCTGCACAAAGGGTTGTCCGCTATGATCTGCATGTAAAAGACACGAGCGTCAACTACACGGGGAAACAGAAAAAAGCCATTGCTATCAATGGTACGATCCCCGCGCCGGAACTGCATTTTACAGAAGACGATACCGCTGAGATTTATGTTCACAACGGGATGAAGGTAGAGACGTCTGTTCACTGGCATGGACTTATCCTTCCCAACCGCTACGATGGCGTACCTTATCTTACCACGGCTCCCATCCGGGCCGGGGAAACCAGGCTCTTCCGTTTTCCACTGGTACAGAACGGTACTTACTGGTATCATTCCCATACCAGCCTGCAGGAACAATCAGGTATGTATGGTCCGCTGATCATTCACAAAAGAGAACCGGAGCCGGTTAAAGAATATACGATACTGCTGAGCGACTGGTCTGACGAAAAGCCCTACGAGATACACCGCAGGCTGCATAACCAGACCGATTGGTATGCGATCAGAAAAGGAAGCACGCAGGATTATGCGCAGGCGGTGAAAGAAGGACATTTCAAAACCAAACTCACCAACGAATGGAAGCGCATGCTGGCCATGGATGTAAGTGATGTTTATTATGAACGGTTCCTCATCAACGGAAAAACCGCGGACCGGTTGCCGGAACTGAAGGCCGGTGAAAAGATAAAGATCCGTGTGATCAATGGCAGCGCTTCTACTTATTTCTGGTTGCGTTTTGCAGGCGGAAAAATGACTGTTGTTGCCAATGATGGTAAAGATGTTGTTCCTGTTGATGTGGACAGGATGATGATCGCTGTTTCTGAAACCTACGATGTGATGGTTACTATCCCCGACCGGAAAAGTTATGAGCTGATGGCCACCGCAGAAGACAGGACCGGATCTGCTTCACTCTGGCTGGGCAGCGGCGATGTGCAGAAAGCAGGACCGCTTCCGAGGCTTCAGTATTTTGAAGGGATGAAGATGATGAACGATATGATGAAAATGAACGGCAGCATGAACGACATGGGAATGCAGATGAGCCTGCAGCAGATGGACATGAATACGGTAATGTATCCTGAAATAACCGGTAAAGGAAAGGATTCCATTGCGCCGAAAGAACAGGTTACACTCAATTATGCAATGCTCCGGTCGCCCGAAAGCACCCGCCTGCCGGCAGCGCCAGTAAAAGAACTCCGCTTTGAGCTTACGGGAAACATGAATCGTTATGTATGGAGCCTTGATAATAAAACCGTTTCGGAAACGGATAAGATCATGATCCGCAAAGGCGAAAACCTGCGCATCATTTTATACAATGGCACTATGATGCGGCACCCGATGCACCTGCATGGGCATTTCTTCCGGGTACTCAACGGACAAGGCGATAATGCGCCGCTGAAAACCGTGCTCGACATCATGCCCATGGAAACGGATACCCTTGAATTTGCCGCAACGGAAACGGGTGGCGACTGGTTCTTTCACTGCCATATTTTATATCACATGATGAGCGGCATGGGCAGGATCTTCAGCTATGAGAACAGTGCACCCAACCCTGAAATCCCCGATCCGGCAAAATCATTGAAAAGATTATATCGTGATGATCGGTCTGTACACCCCATGTTACGTGTTGGACTGGAATCGAGCGGTTCAGACGGAGAGTTCATGCTCTCTAATACGAGGTACCAGTTCCAGACGGAATGGCGGGTTGGATTTAATTCGGAAATGGGTTATGAGAGCGAAAGTCATTTCGGGCGTTATTTCGGAAAAATGCAATTTCTCTATGCCTATGCAGGCTGGGATATCCGTTACCGCCCGATGGGAGACCATGAGAAAAATCTATTCGGACAGATCAATACCAAAAATAAACGCGAGGCTTTTTGTGTAGGTGTTCAGTATTTATTCCCGATGCTTGTAACCGGCGATCTTCGTTTTGCAACCGACGGAAAGCTGAGAATTCAGTTCATGCGTGAAGATATTCCACTGAGCAGCCGCCTGCGGTTGGGCTTCATGTGGAATACGGACAAGGAATATATGGGTGGTGTACGTTATATCCTCAATAAGTCCTTATCCATTTCATCGCATTACGACAGCGACATGGGTTTCGGCGCTGGTATCACATTCAGCTACTGATGCGGGTTACTGCTTGCTGATCCCTTTTGCGAGGATGGTAACGCCTTGTTCGGTATGAATGGTATCACCCGATATTTTAACCTGGTCGCCTACGGCCAGCTGCTGATACTGTTGCTGTAAACGGATCCTGCTGATGGTGGTGTTATAATTGGTTCCGTCTTTCGTAATCAGCTCAGCCATATAACCATCTTTACCCGGCGTTATTGAACTAATTGTTCCCGATGCAGAAAACCCGCGTTGTGATGCGCAGAAAGCAAAAAAGCTGATACTGGCTAATACGGTCCATTCTTTTACCCGGAGATATTTAAAAACTGTGGTCATTTTATGCATTTATAAAGGATATGACAATTGTTGTGCCGGTATTTGTTGGAGCCATCAGAGCGTCTCTGAGAGTAATATGCGGTGGCCTGGCTTTTGCAGCAGCAATTGAAAAAAAGCCATGAATTACCATCAATATAAAGCCTGCATAGATGCCTGTCTTGCCTGTGCGGCACTCTGTAATCACTGTGCATCATCCTGTACACAGGAAAACGATGTAACTATGATGGCGGAATGTATCCGGCTGGATATGGAATGTGCAGCTACCTGCTATGTAACTGCGCAGTTACTAAGCCTCGGCAGTGATCTCGCAAAAGATATCACCCGGCTCTGTGCGGAAATTTGTACCCGCTGTGCCGACGAATGTTCAAAACATGATAATGAGCATTGCAGAGAATGTGCCGATGCCTGCAGGAAATGCGCGGAAGCCTGTAAGGCCGTGTAACAAATTTCAAACCGCAGTGCTTCTGGAAATTCGGCATAATCCATACATTATTGTTATTGATCTTCACACTGTTATTGGTCGCCTGACCACAGGTGTTCGGAAGATTAGGTAGCGTTTGATCCGAAGAGCCTGGAACCTGTAGAATGTGTCAGCATTGCCCCCAGAGCAGGACAATGTTCCTCCTCTCTCGCTGATGTCTCCCGAAGGGGACTCAGCGCAGCACGTTCTTGCTATTTCTAACGCTGTTTATAGATTCTAACCTACCGGGAGGTGCTGGTATCTGTTTCGCTCAGGCCGCTGGGCCTCGTCTTTGCGCCAGCGCTGCTTTGGCATCTATCAAACTGTGCTGCGCAGCACGTTCTTGCTATTTCTAAAGATACCTGTGAGCATACATAAGGAACATTGATAAAACCCTGCAACACTACAGCCGGATCGCATTCAGGACGCCATTCCATAAAGCGTGACGTTGTTCAAGTGCGAGAATTGCGGCATTTGCTGCCTCTTCCCATTTTACAGGATCGTTGCCGCACAGATCGCTTACCATTTCCATCGCCAGGTGACTGTGATGTTCCCCGTCTACTTCAATATGACGCTCAAGGTAATATCTGAATGTGTTCAACTGTCCGGCATGTAAGGATGACAACTCACGCACAATACCAATGAACATATCAGGGATCAGGTCTTCACGTCCGAAAGTAAAAACAGCTGCCTGCACATGAACCGGCTCTTTTTCAATCACATGAAAAGTATGACCAATAAAATCACGCACCGGTTCAGGCAGATCCGTGTTATTAAACGCATCATAAACAGACGATCCTTTACGGAGTTCGGTAACCAGTTTATTAATGAGCGATGTATCGGCCCCCATTTCCTGCATTGCTTTGAGGTAAAGTTCGAAATGGCTGGTACGGTTGCCGGACTCGTCTACATCACTTTCTTCACCCAATACAATTTCATTGATCAGGAAGCAGGTATTGGCATTTCCTACCGGTACCCAGGGACTTTGCGCGCAGGTGAGTTGAACCTGCAGCGACTTCAGCAGGCTCATAAAATCCCATACGGCAAATACATGCCATTCTGAGAAGGTTTTAAGCTGTTCAATATCCTGAAACTGTGTATATAAGGGATGAGCAACCAGCTTTTGCCTGGCGGGCTCTATCTGTTGCTTAAGCTGTTCGATGCGGTTGTTCATAAATAGAAAATGTCTGCAAAGGAACAGAAAGAAGAGATAAAAAATGTTAGTTATTGAGTGAATGATTTGAGAAAGATCTTCGCTTTGCGCATCGTTCATGCTTAACGCCATTATCGGTCGCCTGACCCCGGGTGTTCAAGTAGCGTTAATGTTCCTCTTCCCTCGCTGACGTCTCCCGAAGGGGACTCAGCGCTGCACGCACGTGCTATTTCTAAGTTGCTTGTAGATTTTAGTTCACCTCTGCGTTTCCTTTGAAAATTTACAACAGTATTTAGCTAAAATCAAAGTAAAGGCTGACGTCTCCCGAAGGGGACTCAGCGCTGCACGCACTTGCCTTTCTTTTTTAGTTCACCTCTGCGTTTCCTTTGAAAATTTACAACAGTATTTAGCTAAAATCAAAGTAATGGCTGATGTCTCCCGAAGGGGATTCAGCGCTACACGCACTTGCTATTTCTAAAGTTGCTTATAGATTTTAACCTTCAGACGGTGCAGGTATCTGTGTTGCTCAGGCCGCTGGGCCTCGTCTTTGCGCCAGCGCTCCTTTGGCCTCTATGGCAATGTGCTGCGCATCATTCCGATTACCTACGCTTCGCCGGGTACTGAACCCAAAGAGGCGCCTCTGCAAAGACTGGTTGATTTATTTGTGTTATTAAAATACTTCTGAACAGTAGGGGTCGCCTGACCAACTACATTTAAAAATCATGCGTAGTCATCTGCCAGTGCAGCAATAACCGCCCATCCGCCTCTTTATGCCAGACATTGATGCTCTTCCCGTTTACCCGGCCGCTGCTCTGACCGCTGCGCCAGTCCACGGAGTAAACGCCATCGGCAATATAAAATTTACCCGCCTCCAGTAGCCTGGCAATATGAATTGCAACACTGTCAATGCCAACATTAGGATCTTCGTGTTTGATATAATAGCTGTTAATGCTGTCGCGGCCAATGATCATGGGTGAATAATAAGGCATATAGATCGCATCGGTTGTATAGTATGGCGCAAAAAGATGTCCTGTGCGTTGTTTCACAAGTTTCGCAATCTGTTGGTTTTTATCATGTATCGCCCCGTAAGCGTTGCCGGAAGCAGCTGGAGATTTTTTCGTAATAACAGAGGCTTCTTTGATTCCGGTTATTTCAGGCAATTCCTTTTTATCAAACCAGGTTGACGAGCCCCAGATCTGCGATGCCAGTTTCAGTTTTCCCGCGTCATCTTTACGCCACACCTGCACATATTTCCCGTTATAACTGAACGGTGTATTGTTCTTGCGATTGAAGCGGAATATGAAGTTGCCGGTTTCCAAAACATAGTTGCCGGAACTGATTATTCTGAAGGGCGTCTTCGTGAATTCGTTGCCGGAAGTACCGGCCAGCCACTGCCGGAAATATTCCCTGATATGATCGCCGCTGACCCTTGTGTGGTATTCAGGCATTGCAACGGCATCTGCAGCGTACAGGCTTGTGATCTTTTGCAGATCTGCAGCACGCAAAGCAGCTGCAAACTGTTTGTTGAGTGTGACGATCTGTGCAGAATCTGTTGTTGTTACTGATTTGTTGGGGTAATGGTATGATGCGAAAGAAACCAGCGAAAGTACCATGCCCAGCAATGGTGTTAGGAACATGTGGGTTGCTTTATGGTAAGATACGGTTTTAAAGGCAGAAGAGAAACGCCGGGATTATATGAGAATTATTGAAGATCTACGTATCAGAAGGGCGTTATTTGACGAAGCTGCTTGCTTTCGCTGTTTAAGAAATAAGCGTTTTTGGATATTTATGGGTATAAATATGGGTATTTGTTGATTTTTGGGTATTTTTGGGTAATAATACGGGTATGAACATAGAAAGTCTCAAAATAACCCCTGAAATACTCACCCTGATCGCTGAAATAGACGAATTCAAGGGCGCGTGGAGGGCTTTGGGGCAATTAGCTCCGGAACAGCTCTCCTCACTCAAGAAGGTTGCCACGATTGAGAGCATTGGCTCTTCTACCCGTATTGAAGGAAGCAAGCTGACTGATAAGGAAGTTGAGGTTTTGCTTTCCAACCTCGAGATACAAAAATTCGAGACGCGGGATGAACAGGAGGTCGCCGGTTACTCTTCCGTTATGAACCTGATCTTCCAGAGCTACGCCGATATTCCCCTTTCAGAAAACTATATCCAGCAGCTCCACTCTGTTCTTCTTCAGCACAGTGAAAAAGACTACTGGCACAGGGGAAATTATAAAAAGTCTCCAAATCATGTGGAGGCATTTGATGCTCAGGGTAAAAGTCTTGGCGTTGTCTTTGAAACAGCAAGCCCTTTTGAAACCCCTATACGGATGCGCGATCTTGTTGAATGGGCGGCGCAAGCATACGCAGATAAGAAACTTCATCCGCTGCTTATAACAGCAATAGTTGTTGTTGAATTTTTGGCGATACACCCTTTTCAGGATGGCAACGGAAGGTTATCGCGCGTACTAACCACATACCTTCTTTTGAGAGTGGGCTATCATTACGTCCCTTACAGCTCCCTTGAAGCCGTCGTAGAGCAAAGTAAAGAAGGTTATTATCTGGCTTTGCGCCAAACACAGGGCACGCTGAAAAACGAAAGTCCCGATTGGCAACCGTGGGTTCTTTTTTTTCTTCGGGCTTTGCGACATCAGAAGAAACGCCTTGAAGCAAAAGTCGAGCAGGAAAATCTATTGCTTACTCAGTTACCGCAACTCTCACTGCAAATTCTTCAACTGGTAAAATCGAGAGGAAAAGCAACGATTAGCGATATTGTTACTGTCACCGGTGCTAATCGCAATACAGTGAAAAAGCATCTTGAGGCGCTTGTTGATACAAATCGACTACAAAAAAATGGAGTAGGTAAAGGAACCTGGTATTCTTTATAACGGTTGTACCAAAGAAAAAGGCGATTATGATCTAATCATAGTCGCCTTTTTCTTCGTGGTGTGGGCCGGGATCGAACCGGCGACACAAGGATTTTCAGTCCTTTGCTCTACCAACTGAGCTACCGCACCATCCTTCTTCCCTTTCGGGGCAGCAAAAATAGGGGGTTTTCACAAATAATCCACAATTGGCCCCTATTCTTTCTGTATTTTTTTATTCTGTTCTGAAAAAACGCTGCTGTATTGGCCTAGAACTCACAGTTTTTCGGCGTTCTCGCAAATGGGATCACGTCGCGGATATTACCCATGCCGGTTACAAACTGTACCATTCTTTCAAAACCAAGTCCGAATCCGGCATGCGGTACCGTTCCGAAACGGCGGGTATCGAGGTACCAGCTCATTTCTTCGGCAGGGATATGCATGTCCGACATTCTTTTTTCCAGTATTTCCAGGCGCTCTTCCCTTTGTGAGCCACCCACGATCTCGCCGATGCCCGGCGCCAGGATATCCATGGCGGCTACGGTTTTGCCATCGTCGTTCATGCGCATGTAAAACGCCTTGATCGCTGCAGGGTAACCGGTAACGATCACCGGTTTTTTGAAGTGTTTCTCCACCAGGTAACGCTCGTGCTCACTCTGCAGATCGATACCCCAGCTTACTTCGTATTTGAATTTTTTCTTTTTATATGCAGGAGATTCCAGTAAGATGTTGATAGCATCGGTATAAGTGATCCGCTCGAATTTGTTCTCTACCACAAACCGTAATTTTTCCAGCAGACCCAGTTCCGAACGTTCTGCCTGCGGTTTGGATTTTTCTTCTTCGGCCAGGCGCTGGTCAAGGAATGCCAGGTCTTCCGCGTTATGCTCCATCGCGTAGCGGATCAGGTGCTGGATGAAGGCTTCAGCCAGGTTCATGTTGTCTTCGATATCATGAAACGCCATCTCCGGCTCAATCATCCAGAATTCTGCCAGGTGGCGGGTTGTATTGGAATTCTCCGCCCTGAATGTGGGGCCGAATGTATAGATCTCACTGAACGCCATCGCTCCCAGTTCGCCTTCCAGCTGACCGCTTACGGTGAGGTTGGTGCTCTTGCCAAAAAAATCTTCCGAAAAATCGATGCTGCCGTCTTCTTGGGTTGGCGGATTTTCCAGCGGTAATGTTGTTACCCTGAACATCTCGCCAGCACCTTCTGCATCGCTCGATGTAATAATGGGGGTATGCAGGTATACAAAGCCTCTGTCGTTAAAGAACTGGTGCACCGCAAATGCCAGGGAATGCCTGATGCGGAACACAGCGCCGAATGTATTGGTCCTGAAACGCAGGTGCGCTTTCTCACGCAGAAACTCAAGACTATGTTTTTTCGGCTGAAGCGGGTATTTTTCTGCATCACTGTCGCCCAGGATCTCGATCGCTGTTGCTTTTACTTCCACGGCCTGGCCCTTACCCAGGGAGGCAACCACTTCACCGGTCACTTTCAATGACGCTCCCGTGGTAATGCGCTTCAGATCTGCTTCGCCCAGCAGACCCAGTTCTGCCACAACCTGTATATTATTATTAGTGCTTCCGTCGTTTAATGCTATAAACTGGTTGTTGCGGAATGTACGCACCCAACCCATTACGGTCACTTCCTGCCCGATCTGCTCGCCGGACAACAATACTTTGATCTTGGTTCGCTTGTTAAACATAGCTGCAAAGATAAGGGACGCGGCCACTGGGATAAGCCAAACTGCCAACCCAACTGTGTTTTTTGTAAATTTTATTGTATTCTCTTCTTCCTGAGGGCCGTATGTTTGATTTTATATCCCGGAATATAGAATGCATCCTGTATTTTTAGCCGGCTTTTAAAATCCAGATCCAATATGCCTCATAATAACCAGCGGCTTTTTACCTCACTCGTTGAGCTGACGGATGATGCAGTTTTTATTTTAAGTGTGCACGACAACGACTCCCGTTTTATCATGGAATATGTGAACGCAGCCTACCTGCGCCGTTTCAATGTATCGCACGAATCGCTGATCGGGAAAACGCTTGAAGAGTTTCTTTCCGAAGAAAAACAGCCGGCAGTACGGGAACGTTTCGTCCGTTGTGCGAAAGAAAAGAAAGCCCTGCGTTACGAGGAAAATATTCTCCTGGGCAGTGAAACTTTTACCAGTCTGAGCGAAACCATTCCCGTTCCCGATGATGATGGCAACACGCAGTTCATCATCGGCATTTCAAAAGATATCTCGGAAATGAAAAAACAGCGCGATCTGCTTTCCGGCTCCGAGAACACATTGCAGGCTATCATCAACAGTTCAGAAAATATCATTGTTTTCCTAGACCCCGGCCTCAGGATTATTTATGTGAACGACGCAGCTCAAAGACATGCGCATAAATTATTCAATAAACCTTACCAGCTCGGCGATTATATTCTCAGCTATCTCACGGAAACAGAAAAACAGAAATCGATAGAACATATCGACTTCCTGTTAAGCGGCAATAAAAAAAGCTTTGTCTTCGAACATGAATTAACTTATCCCGACGGAGAGGAAGCCTGGTTTGTAAGACGCTATTATCCGGCCTTCGATCATACAGGCGAATACCTGGGTGTAGTGATCTCCTCCATCAACACCATAGAAAGAAAACGCCAGCAACGCAAAATTGAACAGCACCTGCAGACGCTGCGCGAAATCGCTATGATACAATCTCATGATATACGCAGACCCGTAGCCAATATTATTGGCCTCACAGATCTGATCGATCTCACAAAAGCCCCCGCAGAAAATGAAGAAATCCTTGCGCACCTGAAAAAAAGTGTACGCGAGCTGGACGAACAAATCAAACGCATCATCGAAAAAACAAAAAACGAAGGGCTCTGATTATCAGCGACTTAACGCAATAATTGTATTTTTTAATTTTGTTTTTGATTTTTTTGATTTAACATTGCAATGGAAACCGAACTGATCTGGTTTTGGTTCTAAGCCTCAAAACATCAGTTTACCCTCTTTCCAATCACAACAACAACATCTGTATTATCCGATCTGGGTTTTTACAAGTTCCCTTAGACAGGATTTTTAATGATTAGACAAACTGTATTCCCCTATCAAATCAATTTATGTACGACATTTTGCAATTGAACGACATGTTATTGCCTGAGTTGCTCGATATTGCCGAGCAACTGAACATTACCGGCGCCAAGAAGCTGGACAAACAAGGACTGATCTATAAAATACTGGACAGCCAGGCAGTACAGGCGAGTGAAACAAAGGATGATGCAAAGAAAAAGCCTGCGCGTGCACGCAAGCCGATCACCGTTAAAACCGGCATCAGCACAGAAGAAGCAGAAGTAATGCAGGAAGCGCCCGCACAACCGGCTGCACAGGCTGAAAGAGAAAAAACGGCTGCGAAAAAAGCACCCGTTCGCAAAAACAAAAACGACAATAACAATAAACCCGCTGCAGAAAAGCAGGCCAAGCAACAGCCGATCGACGTGCTGTCACAGCAAATGCTCGCGGCAACGGAAACACCTGATAATATTATCTCCCAGGAGGCTGAACAGGAAGCACAACCCGCAGAAACGGCACCACAGCAACACCAGTATCCGCAGCGTCAGCAAAAGAAAGAGCCCGTTTTCAACATCGAGTTCGAAGGCGTTATTCTCGGCGAAGGCGTACTGGAAATGATGCCCGATGGCTATGGTTTCTTAAGATCCTCTGATTACAATTATCTTTCTTCTCCGGATGATGTTTATGTTTCTCCTTCGCAGATCAAACTTTTCGGTTTAAAGACCGGCGATACCGTACAGGGCGCTGTTCGTCCGCCGAAAGAAGGCGAGAAATATTTCGCGCTGCTGAAAGTAGACGCGATCAACGGTAAAAAACCGGATGAAGTGCGCGACAGGGTTCCTTTCGATTACCTGACGCCGCTCTTCCCTTATGAAAAGCTGAACCTTTTCACAACTCCTAACAACTACAGTACACGTATCATAGATCTGTTTACGCCGATCGGTAAAGGCCAGCGTGGTCTGATCGTGGCACAACCCAAAGTAGGTAAAACCTTATTACTGAAAGAAGTGGCCAACGCCATTGCAGCCAATCACCCCGAATGTTACCTGATGGTGGTTCTGATCGATGAACGCCCGGAAGAGGTTACAGATATGGAACGCAGCGTTCGCGCAGAAGTGATCGCTTCTACTTTCGATGAACCGGCTGAAAAACACGTGAAAGTTTCTACCATCGCATTGCAGAAAGCAAAACGCCTGGTTGAGTGCGGACACGATGTTGTGATTCTTCTCGATTCCATCACGCGTCTCGCCCGTGCACATAATACCGTTGCGCCTGCTAGTGGTAAAGTATTGAGCGGTGGTGTGGAAGCAAATGCGATGCAGAAACCCAAACAATTCTTTGGTGCTGCACGTAAGATCGAACATGGCGGCTCTCTTACCATCCTTGCAACCGCACTGATCGAAACTGGTAGTAAAATGGATGAAGTGATCTTCGAAGAATTCAAAGGTACCGGTAACATGGAGTTACAGCTCGACCGCCGCCTGGCCAACAAACGTATCTTCCCGGCTATCGACCTGGTTTCTTCTTCAACAAGACGTGATGATCTCCTGCTCGATAAAGAAGTGCTGCAGCGTATGAACATCCTGCGTGTTTTCATCAACGATATGAACACCGAAGAAGCAATGAGCGAATTGCTGAAACGTATGCGCGGAACAAAAGACAATGAAGAATTCCTGGCATCGATGAACAGATAATTCTCCTACAATATCAAAAAACAAAGGCCGCAATCTTATCAATTGCGGCCTTTGTTTTTATGGTTTCAGAAGATTTGTATCGAATAGTTTCAGAATCCGTTTGTATTCATCCGTCCAGCTGCTCGGCTCAACAAAGCCATGATCTTCCACAGGGTAAGGCGCAAGCTCCCAGTTGTCTTTACCCAACTCGATCAGCTTCTGCGATAAACGAACCACGTCCTGGAAATGAACATTCACATCCACCATTCCATGACAGATCAGCAAATGGTTTTTTAATCCCGCCGCAAAATTGATCGGTGAAGAGCGTGCGTAGGCAATACTGTCGTTGAATGGTTCATTTAAAATATTCGCAGTATATCCATGGTTATAATGCGCCCAGTCCGTAACAGGTCTTAATGCAGCGCCGGCTTTGAATACATCGGGTTTGGTGAACAGTCCCATCAGTGTAATGAAGCCACCGTAGCTGCCACCGTATAAACCGATTTTTTTCGGATCGATACCATGTTTTTCCACGAGATATTTTGCAGCATCAACATGATCGTCCAGATCTTTTCCGCCCATAAAACGATAGATGCCGGTGCGCCAGTCGCGGCCATAACCACTGCTTGCACGATAATCGATATCGAGTACGGTATAACCTTTGTCTGCAAGCATATTGTTGAACATATACTCGCGGAAATACTGGCTCCACCAGTAGTGTACATTCTGCAGGTAACCTGCGCCGTGCACGAAGAACACAGCTGCGTTATTTTTTTTGCCGGCAGCTGGTTCATAAATTCTTGCATAGATCTGTGAGCCGTCGGCCGCAGGAATGGTGATCACTTTCGGCTCTTTCCATGCATATGCCTTGAACGCTTCGCTCATTGCCTTATCGGTGATCTGCACAGGTTTTTTTCCCGGCGCATTTTCCTGAACAAAAAGTTCCCATGGCTTGTTGATATAAGAGTAGCGGTATGCGATCCATTTTTCATCGGGCGACATGCTTACTTCATAACCGCCTTCCATGCTGGTGATCTTTTCTTTTTTGGTACCATCTGTTTTCATGCGGTACCAGTTCTGTTTACCCGGATGTTCTTCGTTGGTGAAGAGATAAAATAATTGTTTGTTCCTGCTCAGTTCAACGCCCTGCACTTCGTATTTTCCTTGCGTAAGTGCTTTTTTGGTTGAAGAACTTACATCGTATGTATAAAGATGTGAATAACCGGTAGCTTCACTCTGGAAATAGAAAACGGCATCGTTGATCCAGCCGATACGCCCGATACCGGGTCCGCCGATCCAGGCTTCATCACGCTGGCGGTCGATCAGTTTCAGTTTACCTGTTTCGGCATTCAGTTCCATGATCCAGCGGTCTTTGTTATCCTGCGAGCGGATATCCACAATTGCAACCGTTCCTGCTTCATTCCAGTACGGACCCTGGAAAGAAACACCTCTTACCGCAGGTTTACGGTTAGCAAATTTTGCAGGATAATCTTTTACATAATCGGGCTGATCTGTAATCCCGGGGATGGAATCCGTAAGTACCTGCTTCACCACGTCTTTCACTTTGTCATACACGTAGAACTCATATTTCCCAAGCGTTGCGCCCACTTTTGTTCTGCCGGGGATATCTGTTGTAAAACCACTTTCTGTTACATAATCAGGAACAATGGTATTTTTTGTAGCAGCGGGAGCCTGGTAAAGCCTGTAGGTTACAAAACGTCCGTCGGGACTGATCTGCAGGCTCTGGAGCGACTTATCACCTATGTTAATATTTTTTAATGTATCTCCTTCGCTGTATTTATGCTGGCGCAGGAAATCTGTACGCTGGTCGCGTTTTTCTTTTCTTTCTTTTACAATCTGGAGCAGGGCCAGTTGTTGTTGCTGCAGCCATTGTTCCTGTGTAGCGATATTGCCGCCGGAGTTACCGCCGCGATTGTTTTCCTGCAAACGTGTAGCACCCGCACCGCCGCCAAAGCCGGCTCCACCGCCTCTTCCGCCGAATGCAGGGCCAGCAGCTGCAGGAGCTGCATCACCGCCGCCGCGGATATTGGTGAGCTGAACCGTAATGCCGGTTTTTGTATTCCATGCGTAAAGATTCTGGTTGCGGTTATAGGCAATCCATTCGTCTTTCTGAATGAATCTCGGGCCCGATTCCTGGTCTTCCGTTTGTGTGATCCTGGTTGTCTTTCCGGTTTTAACATCAACAAGAAAAAGATCGCCGCGGAAAGTATACACCATTAAAGTATTAGCGCTGTTGTAAATGCCGTTAGCAACAGCATTTATTTTCTGCATTTCGAGATAGTCGGCTTTTGCAGGTGCGCCGGGCGCTGCAATATTATAGCTATACAGGGAGTCGGAAGTTTTGCCTTCCGGATTCCAGTTGAAATAAATATTTCTGCTGTCTGCAGACCATGAAACATTGGAAGGAGAAGTGCCGATCCATTTGGGATCCTGCATTATTTTCTCCACGGTGAGGGGAGATTGTGCATGTGTAACAATGCCGGCCAATAGCCAGCAACCTAGTAGTCTGAGTTTCATCGTTGCAGTTTGTTTTATCCGATAAATCTATAAAACAAGTTTTAAACGAAAAAAAACGAGCAATGTAGTTTGATGAATGGATAGAGAACCGGGCTGTAATTATTTGTAGTAATGATTGCTTTCTATTTCCGCGCGCACATTATCAGGCACGAGATAACGGATCGTTTTCCCGCTTTTGATCGTGTTGCGGATTATAGTAGAGGAGATATCGAGCAACGGTGCATTGAGTTGCACCAGGTTAACGCCTTCCGTTTCTTCAACGGGAAAACCTGGACGCATATAAACAATAATCCTGTATTGGTTCATGAGGAGAGAAGCGTTCTTCCAGCGCGGCAGGTTCTGGTAACTGTCACTTCCCATAATCACAGAAAATGTGTGTTTAGGATATTTTTCCTGCAGATGTATCAGTGTATCGATTGTATAGGAAGGCCTGGGTAATTTGAATTCTATCTCCGAAACTTTCAGTTGCGGATCATTTTCAATGGCCAGTCTTACGAGATGCAGCCGGTCATATTCATTCAATAGAACAGCAGAAGGCTTCAACGGGTTCTGTGGCGATACAACCAGCCAGACCTGGTCAAGGTCTGTATGGTTCGCAATATGACTTGCGATGATCAGATGCCCAGTATGAACAGGGTTAAATGAACCAAAATAGAGCCCGATCTTCATGCAACAGCGTATTTCTATTTAAATCTGGTTGGTTTCAACATCGATAAAAATGCTGCTGGCTTCGCTCAGCCTGAGGCTGAGATGATACCCGGCAACAGTTATAGAGATCGGATCTCCGAGAGGGGCAACCTGGTCTACACGCACCAGCTCACCCGGCACACAGCCCATTTCCATCAGTTTGATGAAGATCTCATCTTTTTCGAAAGAATTGATAACGCCACGCTGACCTGCTTCTAATTCTGATAGTCTTTTCATACCTGTTTGATATAAAGCAAAGGTACAGATACGCATTTGCTTTGGGTTACGATTTATGGAGTAAGCGCATAAAGGGTATTTATAAGTGCGAATAAGACAAGAAGCCGATCTGGCTGATAATCAGCCAATTATCCCTGGTTCGTTTTTATGGCGGTCTAAACACAATAAAAAGTCGTTTTTTTCGTTATCAGCACAACATAAACCATTCAAGATGATTTCTTTCCACGCTGCAGACAGGCAACTGACCTTGAAAAACAGGACTTTACTCAAAGAAGTAGTCACCAGGATCTTTAAGCACGAAAAACAAAGGCTGCAGCAGCTATCGTATATTTTCTGTTCCGATGAATACCTGCTCCAGATCAACCGGGATTTTTTGCAGCATGATTACTATACAGACATCATCACGTTTGGTTTATCGGGTAAGGGTGCGCCGATAGAAGGGGAGGTTTACATCAGCACAGACCGTGTTAAAGACAATGCTATTAATGAAGGAACTACCTATACTGCTGAAATGCTTCGCGTGATTTTCCATGGAGCGCTTCATCTTTGCGGCTATAAGGACAAGACCAAGGCTGAGCAGCAGCTGATGCGAAGCAAAGAAGAAGAATACATTAAGGCATTTCAAGATCTTAACAGGAAGAGTTAGGCATTTTGCAGCCGATCATTAATACCATCCGGGGCAGCCAATCACTGCTCCGATCCTAATTAATACAAATACAAGGCAGTCTTTCTGTAAAAAGATTCCACTTAATATTCCCTTATTACTCCCCCAAAAGTTGCATTTAGGCCTAAGTTCATTACCACATCTTGCTTTCATGTTCCACGTGAAACATAAAGAAAGCTTGAATTGCCTTTAATCCTATTCGAAAGAGGTAAAATTTCTGTTGTGTGTTTTCCCAGTCACACTAACTGCCCTCATATAAACCCACCGTTCCACGTGGAACCAGGGAGGTTTAACCCGCTCCTTAAATCGGCGTTTGACTCCTTAGTCCTTCCGATTTATAATGTGAAGGTGCCAACAGAAACAAGAAGCGTTCCGCGTGGAACCTCATTACCATTTGATGTTTCAAAAACACTAAGATCCACCTCATGATTAAACAGCCGGAACAGAAGCCGTACTCTTCGAATGTGGAACAGTATCGTGAAAACGACAAGTTATTCAGCTATAGGACATATTATTAAACATACGTAGACGCTTAAGTGTTGCTGGCGTCAATTCAGATGCGTGTCGGATAGCTTGTCTATGTGTCAATTGAACCCAATACCTGGAAGTGCTGAACAATGTTCTATACATCTACCATTTGTTATACCATGTTCCACGTGGAACTATATCTAAAATCATACTGATGCACACAAAACAAAGTGGATCAAAAGATTATGTGCGTTCCACGTGGAACAAATAGATAGCAACAGAATGGCGTCGGGAACGAAAAAGAGCCCATTAAATTGCCAGCACCTCCATGAACGGTAATCTGGTGCTAAAACCATTGTGCACAGTCCCTCAGTCATTGCTTACTATTATCTTTGCAGCATGTTTCCAGAATATGATGTAATTGTTGTTGGCGCCGGACATGCCGGTTGTGAAGCCGCTGCTGCTGCTGCCAATCTTGGCAGCAAGGTCTTGCTTGTTACCATGAACATGCAAACCATTGCCCAGATGAGTTGCAATCCGGCGATGGGCGGTATTGCAAAAGGTCAGATCGTTCGTGAAATCGATGCTCTGGGTGGTTATAGCGGGATCGTTTCTGACCTGAGCACTATCCAGTTCCGGATGCTGAACAGAAGTAAAGGTCCTGCCATGTGGAGTCCGAGGGCTCAGAACGACCGTATGTTGTTTGCGGCCAAGTGGAGAGAAATGCTGGAACAGACGCCTAATGTGGACTTTTACCAGGACATGGTCAAATCCCTCATCATCAAAAACAACCAGGCCTGTGGTGTAGTAACAGGTTTGGGTCATGAAATAAAATCAAAATCTGTAGTTGTAACCAGTGGTACTTTCCTGAATGGCATCATTCATATTGGTGAGAAACAATTCGGTGGCGGACGTGTTGCGGAGAAAGCGGCTACCGGTATTACCGAGCAACTGGTTGAACTTGGGTTTGAAAGCGATCGCCTTAAAACTGGAACGCCTCCCAGGGTGGATGGCCGTAGCCTGGACTATAGTAAAATGGAGGAACAAAAGGGCGATGATGAAATTGTCGGTTTCTCTTACACTGATACTCCCCGCATTAAAGCCGCTGAACAACGCAGCTGTTTTGTTACCTATACCAGCCAGGAAGTACATGATATATTAAAGACGGGTTTCGACAGAAGTCCGATGTTCCAGGGGAGGATAGAAGGACGCGGGCCAAGATACTGCCCGAGCATAGAAGACAAGATCAACCGCTTTGCCGACCGGGAACGTCACCAGCTCTTTGTAGAACCGGAAGGCTGGAATACGGTGGAGATTTATGTAAACGGATTTTCTACATCATTACCCGAAGACGTTCAGTACGAGGCTTTGAGAAAAGTGCCGGGTTTTGAACAGGTGCGGATTTTCCGTCCGGGTTATGCTATCGAATATGATTTCTTTCCACCAACACAATTGAAATATTCACTCGAGACCAAACTGATTGCCAACCTTTTCTTTGCCGGCCAGATCAATGGAACCACCGGTTATGAAGAAGCTGCCTGCCAGGGTTTGATGGCCGGGATCAATGCACATCAGAAAAGCCGTTCGCTCGAGCCGTTTGTGCTGCAAAGGAGCGAAGCCTATATCGGCGTACTCATAGACGACCTGATCAATAAAGGAACGGATGAGCCTTACAGGATGTTCACGAGCCGTGCAGAATTCAGAACACTGCTCAGACAGGATAATGCAGATCTCCGGCTTACAGAATTAAGTTACAGGCTCGGTCTTGCTTCCCAGGAGAGAATGGATAAAGTGATAGAAAAAAGAAATGCGGTAGAAAGCATTAAAAAAGAACTGGCTCAATTCAGTGTTGAATGTGCAGAGGCAAATCCATACCTCGAATCGATCGGATCGGCAACGATGCTGGAAAAACAAAAAGCAGGAAAAATCATTCTGCGTCCGAACGTAGATCTTCCTTCCCTGATGCAGGCTGTACCACGCCTCGCCGAAACCCTCAGCCATTTTTCAGCAGAGTCGATCGAGCAGGCGGAGATCCAGGTAAAATATGAACGTTATATCGAGAAGGAACAGGAAGTTGCGGAAAGAATGAGCCAGCTGGAAAATCTCGTTATTCCTGACAGTTTCGATTACGATAAGGTATCAGCCCTTTCCAACGAGGCGCTGCAGAAGTTCAAACGCATCAAACCACATACGCTCGGACAAGCCAGCCGTATCAGCGGTGTTAACCCGAGCGATGTGCAGATACTCATGGTTTACATGGGCAGGTGATTTATTAATAAGTTTTATAATATGTTATGGCGGGGTCTTTCCCGCCTTTTTTATTTCGCGCGGGATTGTGTTCCTTCGCCCGCAAAGATTTCCCTTTCGTCCTCTGGTAAAAATATCCAGACGTAATTTCTTCCGGCTTCCGGTTATTTGGTAGCTTTAAGACGTTCCAAAACAAAACCTTAATATGAGAAAAATCAAGCTCTTGCTTTCGGGGCTTCTGTTTGCATCCTTGCTACAGGCCCAGGAAACATACCCGGTTAACGGGGTGGCAGATAAAAGGGATGGCTGTTATGCCTTCACCAATGCCACAATCGTTCAGAATGCACAGTCAACTCTCCAGAAAGCGACCCTGGTGATCCGTGACGGAAAAATTATCGCGGTAGGATCGTCGGTTACCGTTCCGAAAGATGCGGTTGTGATAGATTGTAAGAATAAATTTATCTATCCATCCTTTATCGACATTTACACTGATTACGGCGTAACTACTCCGCAACGTCAGTTTGGCGCCGGCGGTTTCAATTTCAACCAGCCTGCGCAGATCGCTACTGCAACAAAAGGTCCTTACGGCTGGAACCAGGCTATCAAACCGGAAACTGATGCATACAAAATGTTCTCGGTTGATGATGCAAAAGCAAAAGCGCTCCGCGACCTCGGATTTGGTACCGTACTTACACACGTGCAGGATGGTATTTCCCGCGGAACAGGTACAGTTGTTACCTTATCAAAAGAAAAAGAAAACCTGGTGATCCTGAAAGAAAAAGCTTCGGCGCATTTTTCACTCAGCAAAGGAACATCTACCCAATCTTACCCCAGTAGTCTCATGGGCACTATCGCATTGCTCCGTCAGACATTCCTCGATGCACAATGGTACAAGAACAAACCTGCAAAAGAAGGTATCAACCTTTCTTTACAGGCTTTCAACGACAACCTTTCTTTACCGCAGATCTTCGAAGCCAACGATAAGTGGAACGATCTGCGTGCAGACAGGGTCGGGGATGAGTTTGGTGTACAATATGTAATCAAGGGCGGTGGTAACGAATACCAGCGTATCAATGAAATTGCAGGAACGAAAGCAACATTCATTGTATCGCTGAACTTCCCGCAGGCAATGGATGTAGAAGATCCCAACGATGCACGTTTTGTATCGCTCGCTGATATGAAACACTGGGAACTTGCACCAACCAATCCTGCCGCTTTTGAAAAAGCAAATATTCCTTTCTGCTTAACTACTGCAGATCTCAGGGATCCCAAACAGTTCATGGCTAACCTGCGCAAGGCAATGGAATATGGTCTTACAGAAACAAGGGCCATGGAAGCGCTGACCAAAACACCCGCAACATTACTGGGTGTTTATGATAAAGTAGGCAGTATCGAAACCGGTAAGATCGCCAACTTCGTGATCACAACTGATCCTATCTTCTCAGAAAAAGCGGTTGTATTACAGAACTGGGTGCAGGGAAATAAATATGGTGTGAAAGAAGATGCCTGGAGCGAAGCAAAAGGTACTTACAATCTCGCTATCACTTCCGCTGCCGGCACAAACACTTATACACTCGATGTAAAAAGTAATAATGCTGCCAACGTAATCGGTAAAGATACCCTTACCGGAAAATTCAGCTTCGACGGTAAAATGGTAAAACTGAGTTTCTCTACAACACCTGCCAGAAGAGGTGCTCCGGCTGGTGCAGCTCCGGCGACCGGCGGTGCTGGCGGATTCGGCGGTGGCAGAGGCGGAAACCCTTCTCAGTTCAGACTGAGCGGTGTTGCCAACGGTGATGTATGGAATGGTTTCGGTGAAGATACTGCCGGAAACAAACTGACCTGGACCGCAACTTTTGTAAGCGCCCCTGCGTCTGACTCAGCGAGAAGAAGACCTTCTATGCCACAACGCCTGAGCAAGGTAACATTCCCATTCGATGGCTATGGCTGGGAAGAAGCGCCTAAACAGGAAGTATTGCTGATCAAAAATGCTACCGTTTGGACAAATGAAAAAGAAGGAAAGCTCGAGAATACAGATGTACTGCTGAAAGACGGAAAGATCGCTAAAATAGGCAAGAACCTGAGCGATGCTTCTGCCCGCGTAATCGATGCAACGGGCAAACACGTTACTGCCGGCATCATCGATGAGCACTCTCATATCGCTGCAGCATCCATTAATGAAGGTGCGCAATCTGTTACTTCAGAAGTAAGAATTGCGGATAACCTCAATCCTGAAGATGTGAACATCTATCGCCAGCTGAGCGGTGGTGTAACGTCTTCCCATATCCTGCACGGTTCTGCCAACACCATCGGCGGTCAGACACAACTGATCAAACTGCGCTGGGGTGCTAACGATGAAGAACTGAAATTCAAAGGTTCAGATCCCTTCATCAAATTCGCATTGGGTGAAAACGTGAAACGCACTACTTCTCAGAACAACAACCGTTTCCCTGATACGCGTATGGGTGTTGAAGAAGTGCTGAACGATGCCTTTGCAAGAGCGAAAGATTATGAGAAAGCAAGAAAAGCTGATCCTAACACCCGCAAAGATCTTGAACTCGAAGCGCTGGTTGAGATCATGAACCGCAAACGTTTCATCACCTGTCACTCTTATGTGCAAAGTGAGATCACAGCAGCTATGCGCGTTGGTGATAAATATGGCTTCAAATTCAACACATTCACTCACATCCTCGAAGGTTACAAAGTTGCCGACAAAATGAAAGTGCATGGCTCAAACGCTTCTACTTTCGCTGACTGGTGGGCTTATAAAACTGAGGTTCAGGATGCAATTGCATACAATGCTGCCATCATGTACAAAGTGGGGCTGAATGTATGTATCAATTCTGATGATGCTGAAATGGCCCGTCGTCTGAACCAGGAAGCCGGTAAAACAGTTAAGTATGGTGGCGTTCCTGAAGAAGATGCATTGAAAATGGTTACACTGAATCCTGCGAAAGCGCTTCATGTTGAAGATAAAGTAGGCAGTATCAAAACCGGTAAAGATGCAGATATCGTAATCTGGAGCGACAACCCGCTGAGCATTTATGCCAAATCTGAAAAAACCATTGTTGACGGTATCGTATACTTCGACAGGGAAAAAGACCTGGAACAAAGGAAAAAGATCGCAGCAGAAAGACTGCGCCTGATCAATAAACTCCAGGGCGAAAAAAGAGGCGGTGCGCCAACAAGGCCTGCTGAACCAAGCTACCAGATCATCCTTACCTGTAACGATCACAGCCATAGCCATGGCCTGATCACGCTTGATGCTGAAGAATTAGAAAACAAATAAACCATTTGCATGAAAAAAATATTTTGCAATATTGCCGCGCTCATGCTGTTAACCGGCTTCGCAAAAGCACAGGAAACAGTTTACCCGGCTAAAGAATATAAAGGACGTCTTTATATTACCAACGGAACCGTTCACGTAGGTAACGGACAGGTCCTTGAAAATACCACCATCGAGGTGAATGACGGAAAGATCGTTAAAGTTGGCGCAGGCATTGCCGTTCCGCAGGACGGAGCGAAAGTGGTTGATGCCAAAGGCAAACATGTTTATCCCGGACTCATTCTTCCATCAACAGATCTTGGTCTGAAGGAGATCGGAAGCGGTGTCCGCGGCAGTAACGATTTCCAGGAGCTCGGCGATTACAACTCCAACGTTCGTTCCATCGTTGCATACAACACAGATTCAAAGATCACAGGAACACTGCGCGCCAATGGTATACTGCTGGCCAGCATTACTCCTGAAGGCGGTATCGTAAGCGGTTCATCCAGCGTAGTACAACTCGATGCCTGGAACTGGGAAGATGCAGCTTATAAAATGGATGCCGGTATCCACGTAAACCTGCCAAGCTTTATTATCCGCGGCGGTCGCCGTGGCGGCGGCGGTTTCCCGGGCGGTCCGGGTGGTGGCGCACCTTCAGATCCTTCGCGCCAGGCGATCGACAGGGTTGAAGAGATCAAGTCGTTCTTCCGCCAGGCAAAAGCATACCTGCAGGAGCCAGTACACAAAGAAACCAACCTGAGACTGGAAGCAGTAAAAGGCCTGTTCGACAAAAAACAGAAACTCTTTGTTCATGGCGACCAGGTAAAACAAATGCTGATCGCGATCGATTTCGTAAAAGAATTCGGTTTTGATGTAGTGATCATCGGCGGAAGTGAAAGCTACCAGATCGCTGATCTTCTCAGGCAGAACAATATTGCCGTGATCCTGGGTTCTGAACATTCGCTTCCTTCCATGGAAGACGATGATGTTGACCAGCCATTCAAGACCCCTGCGGTTCTTCAGAAAGCAGGCGTACTGTTTGCACTGAACGATACCCACGAAGAGAGCAGGTACCGTAACCTGTCTTTCAACGCAGGCACTGCTGCAACCTATGGTCTGAGCAAAGAACAGGCATTACAGGCGATTACCCTCAATGCCGCCAGGATCCTCGGTGTTGATGATAAAACCGGTTCGCTGGAAACAGGTAAGGATGCCAACATTGTGATTGCAGACGGAGATATCCTCGACATGAAAAGCAGCAATGTGATCCGCGCCTTTATCCAGGGCAGGGATGTAAGCCTCGACAACAAACAAAAACAGCTGTACGAGCGGTACAAATACAAGTACGGCATCAAATAGCCTGATTTTATCTCTTAAAAACGTCACGGAACAGCCTGTTTCGTGACGTTTTTGTTTATACAGGGTTTCCGGTTCGCCTGCTGTACAATATTTTTACCGTTCATACCTCTCATATTCCGCCTGTCTTTCATATGTGTCTTTAACATTGCCTTAGCTGTAACATTTATAGTTTTACTACGTTAAACTTCGTAGTTGGTGCTCCCAACAAACTGTTTTAGCTGCTTTTATCTAACTGAACACTAGTAAACTATGAAATTCCCGCTGCTTGTAACCATTGCGTTACTTACATTCTCTGCCGTCTTTTCCCAGGAAAAAGTGGTTAAAAAACTACCAGCCGTAAGAACCACTAAGAAAATAGTGATCGACGGGGATCTGAAGGATGAAGCCTGGAAAGAGGCTCCGAAAGCAACCAGTTTCGTGGAATGGCGCCCGGCATACGGAAAGATCGAACTCGATAAGAACAGAACAGAAGTATATGTGCTTTACGATAATGATGCCATTTATGTAGGGGGATTTTGTCATGAAGCAAACGACAGTATTTCAACTGAACTGGTAGGACGTGATGTGATCAACGCGAATGATTTCATCGGTGTGCTTTTTGACACATATAGCGACAAGATCAACGGATTTGGATATTATGTTACGCCATTGGGCGAACAATATGATGCTAAATATTCTTCTACCGGTGAAGATGGCAGCTGGAACAGTGTTTACGAATCGGCAGCTAAAATTGTATCCGGCGGCTGGATTTTCGAAATGCGCATTCCCTATTCTGCTATCCGTTTCAGTAATAAAAAAGTGCAGGACTGGGGCATGAATATCACACGGAAGAGAAGCAAAAGCGGTATCCAGCTGATGTGGAATCCTACAGACCCGACATTCGGAGGAAATTTCTTCGCATTATTCGGAGCCTGGACAGGCATTGAAAATATTAAACCGCCCGTGCGGCTTTCCTTCTCTCCATATCTTTCTACTTATGCCACCCATTATCCATTCAATGAGCCCGGAAAAAAGAATACAAGTACTTCCATAAACGGTGGGATGGATGTGAAATACGGAATCAACCAGGCATTCACACTCGATATGACGCTGATACCGGACTTTGGCCAGGTACAGAGTGATAACCAGGTGCTGAACCTTTCGCCATTTGAAGTAAAATATAATGAGAACCGTACCTTCTTTACTGAAGGAACTGAACTCTTTGGTAAAGGAAATCTTTTTTACAGCAGACGTATCGGTGGAGAGCCGATCCATCTCTATGATGTGGAAAACCAGCTACAGGCGGGCGAAGTCATCAGTAAAAATCCGGGAGAAACAAGACTGATCAATGCAACAAAGATCAGTGGCAGAACCAGTGGCGGACTGGGTATTGGTTTCTTCAATGCTGTTACCAAGCCGCAATATGCGATCATAGAAAAAGATGGTAAAGAAATACGTCGTGTGGAAACAGATCCTTTGACCAATTATAATATACTGGTCTTTGATCAGTCGTTGAAGAACAATTCAAGTATATCCCTCATCAATACCAATGTAACCCGCGCCGGTAATGACTATGATGCAAACGTGACCGCCGTGCTATGGGATATCTATGACAAGAAAAACACCTGGAATGTATATGGTAAATCGGCAGTAAGTCAGCTGATCGGATATGAAGCTCCGGGTAAAACGCTTACAGGTTACAGTCATAATATTGCATTTGGTAAAACCGGTGGCCGCTTCAATTTCCTGGTGTACCAGGATCTTGCCGATAATAAGTACAACAATAATGACATGGGTTATTTTACCAACAATAACTTTTTCGATAACTATTTCTGGATAGGATATAAATGGTTGAAGCCAACTAAATGGTATAACCGTATCAACCTGAATTTTAACGGCGGTTCATCGCTTCGTTACAAACCCATGGATTATCAGAATCTCTGGACCAATATGAATGTGAACGGGCAATTAAAGAATCTCTGGTATGCCGGTTCCTATATCAATATGAATGCGGAACAGAATGATTTTTATGAACCAAGGGTAGCCGGTCGGGTATTCAAAAAACCGGGAAGTTATGGGCATGGCGTTTGGGTAGAAACAAACAGTGCAAAAAAATATTCAGCGTATGTAGAACTCTTCGGAAAGTGGGCTAATAAATATGCATCATCCAGTTATGAGATCTATTTCAATAACCAGTACCGGTTTAATAATAAGCTGACAGTGAGCACCAACAGCAGTTTTGCAATACTGAACAATAATGCAGGCTTTGCAGCGCTTTCTGCAGACAGTATTATTTTTTCCTTACGCAAACGCTATACGATCGAGAATATCTTCGTTATCAAATATAACTTCACCAATAAGATGGGGATCAATTTCAGAGCCCGTCATTACTGGAGTAAAGTAAATAACCAGCAATTCTTTGCGCTGCAGCAGGATGGAGAATTAGCCCCGGCATCAGGCATTAACAGGGATGTAAATTATAATGTGAACTATTTCAATATAGATATGGTGTACACCTGGCAGTTTGCGCTCGGAAGTTTCATTAATATTGTCTGGAAGAATTCCATCAACACGTTCGACAGGGATATTTCGCAGGGATATTTTCCCAATGCAGGCAAAACACTGGAAGCGCCGCAGTTGAATAATCTTTCGCTGAGGGTGATTTATTTCCTTGACTACCTTAGTTTGAAGAAAAAGCATTGATTTTATTTATTTGCCCTTTATTGGCGAATAAATGGATATTATGTATTGTCAATAATTCGTAATTTCAATTGTGTATTATTTAGATAATCATATTTCAGATATCGCAACGCTATGTTCTCAACATAATGTCAGGCATCTTTTTGCCTTTGGTTCTGTTCTGACTGATGACTTTAAACAGACCAGCGATGTAGATCTTATGGTGGATTTCCTTCCTGTCGGCGTAACTGAATATGCGGATAATTATTATAGTCTGAAATTTGCTCTGGAAAAGATTCTGAACAGAACTGTGGATTTACTCGAAGAACAGGCACTCAAAAATCCTTATCTTCTCAAATCTATTAATAACAAAAAACGCCTTATTTATGGAAATTGAAATACAGTCATGGCTGTATGATATTTCTAAGGCTATTGCCGAAATAGAATCCTTTTTTACTGAAGGTTCCAAACATTTTCTGCTTACCAGAGTGACCTGAAGACTCGAAGGGCCGTTGAAAGAAACATTGAAATCATTGGCGAAGCGCTCAATCGGATTCTTACAAAGCAACCAGAAATAGCAATTTCGAATGCGAGACGCATTGTTGATACCAGGAACCGGATCATTCATGGTTATGATAGTGTTTCTGACAATATTATTTGGAGTATTATTATCACCTACCTCCCTGTTTTGCAATCGGAAGTAGCAATCCTGCTAAAAGGATAAAATCTGTTGATTCATTCTTCTAACATTTGATCAGCGCCGTCATTTTTATTAAATCTGCGGAAAGCTGATGTATTATTCAGAATCCTGCAACCCGGGTTTCTTTGTATATAGCATGTTTACTACCTTAGCTATATGACAAAAAAGCTGTTTTTACTGGATGCCATGGCGCTGATCTACCGTGCCTATTATGCACTGATCAGGAATCCAAGGCTCACATCGAAGGGAAGGAATACCAATGCGCAGTTTGGCTTCACCAATACATTATTCGATCTCATCAATAAAGAAAAACCTACACATCTCGCCGTTTGTTTCGATACCCATGCACCAACGGAAAGGCATACCGATTTCTCAGATTATAAGGCAAACCGCCAGGACGCGCCTGAAGACCTGCTCGAGTCTATTCCGGATATACAGCGGATCATACGCGGATTCAATATTCCGGTAGTAGAACTTGACGGCTATGAAGCAGACGATGTGATCGGAACCGTTGCCTGGCAGGCAGCCGATAAGGGTTATGATGTATATATGGTAACGCCGGATAAGGATTACGGCCAGCTGCTGATACACCCGCATGTATATATATACAAGCCGCCTTATATGGGCAACCCCGAAGAAATACTCACTGCAGAAAAGATCTGTTCCAAATGGGATATTAAACGCGTAGAGCAGGTGATTGATATGCTGGGACTGATGGGCGATTCTGTTGATAATATTCCCGGTATTGCCGGCATCGGAGAAAAGACTGCAGCAAAACTGCTGAAAGAATACGATACGCTTGAAAATATTCTCGAAAATGCAGATTCCATTAAAGGCGCACTGGGAGAGAAGATCCGCAACGGCAGGGAAGCGGCCATCATGAGTAAAAAGCTCGCAACCATTATAACCAATGTTCCTGTAGAATTTCATGAAGAAGATTATCGGCTGAAAGAATGGAATAAAGACGAGCTGGTTACCTGCTTTACTGAACTGGAATTCAAAACCCTTGGAAAAAGAATACTGGGCGATGAGTTCAATGCATTCCATGCGGCTCCGCAAAGTATACAGACCGATCTTTTCGGCAACACTGTTATCAGTAAAACAGAAACTCCGGTTAAGAAAGAAAAGAATATAGCCGAAGAGCCAACTGAAACCGCAGGCCTCTTTGCTGAAAAAAATATAACTAATACACCACACCAGTACCATCTTGCTGATACAACAGAAAGCATTCAATCCCTTGTGTCATTACTGATGCAGCAAAAAGAGATCTGCTTCGATACGGAAACAACCGGAACGGATGCCAATAACGTTTCATTGGTTGGTTTAAGTTTTTCCATTGCTCCGGCAGAAGGATATTACATTCCCTGCCCGCCTGATGATGCGGCAACCAAAAATATCCTCGCACAGTTTGCACCGCTCTTCGCCAAAGAAGATATTACCTGGGTAGGCCAGAACCTTAAATATGATCTGCTTGTTTTAAAATGGTATGGTATTGAAATCAAAGGTGAACTTTTCGATACTATGCTGGCGCATTATCTGATTGAACCGGAAGGCAGGCGCAGTATGGATCTGCTGAGTGCACAGTATCTTGGTTACGAGCCCGTTCCTATTGAAGACCTTATTGGTAAAAAAGGAAAGAACCAGGGAAATATGCGTGATGTTCCAATCGAGAAGATCAAGGAATATGCTGCCGAAGATGCCGATATTACGTTACAGCTCAAACATGCATTTGTTCCGCTGCTCCAGGAAAAAGAACTTGATTCAGTTTTTGAAAAAGTAGAAAATCCTTTGGTTCGTGTGCTTACAGATATGGAGTTTGAAGGAGTAAAGATCGATGTTGACTTCCTTAGCCAATACAGTACTGAACTGGAGAAAGACGCAAAACGTTGCGAAGAAAACGTTTACGAACAGGCAGGCGTACGTTTCAATCTTGCTTCTCCGAAACAATTGGGTGAAGTGCTGTTCGAAAAACTGAAGCTTGATCCGAAAGCCAAGAAAACCAAGACAGGTCAGTATGCAACCGGTGAAGATGTACTACTCAAACTCGCTAATCAGCATAAAATTGTAGATGATATCCTGAACTTCAGGGAGCTTACCAAACTCAAATCAACATATGTAGATGCACTTCCCGAAATGATCAATCCCAAAACCGGCAGGGTACATACCAGTTATGCCCAGGCCGTTGCGGTTACAGGAAGGCTTAGCAGCAATAACCCGAATCTCCAGAATATACCTATCAGAACAGAACGCGGTCGTGAGATCCGTAAAGCATTTATTCCGAGAGAACCAGGACGTCTGTTACTCAGTGCCGACTATTCGCAGATCGAACTTCGCATTGTTGCTGCCATCAGCGGCGATCCGAATATGTGTGAAGCTTTCCGCCTTGGAAAAGACATACATACGGCCACAGCAGCTAAAGTATATGGCATTGCAGAATCTGAAGTAACAAAGGAACAACGTTATAAAGCCAAGAGTGTGAACTTTGGTATCATTTATGGCCAGGGTGCTTTTGGTCTCGCAGATAACCTGGGTATCAGTCGCGCAGAAGCAAAAGAAATTATCGAGAACTATAAAAAAGAGTTCCCGAATATCCAGCGCTATATGGATGACAAGATCAATTTTGCAAAGGAACATGGCTATGTACAGACACTTGCAGGAAGAAAACGCTGGTTGAAAGATATCAACAGCAGTAACTTCACAGTTCGTGGTTATGCGGAACGAAATGCCATCAATTCACCGATACAGGGAACTGCTGCAGATATGATCAAACTGGCCATGATCAGTGTACATCAGGAAATGAAAAAGAAATCCTGGCAGTCTAAAATGATCTTGCAGGTACATGATGAATTGGTCTTTGATGCTGTTCCTGAAGAAGCAGAAGATCTCAAAAAACTGATTATACATTGCATGACCACGGCGATGCCGCTGCCTAATGAAGTACCGGTAGAAGCGGAAGTTGGTCAGGGACAAAACTGGCTCGAAGCCCACTAAACTATGAATCCGAACGAACAGACCATACATAAATTTTATACTGCATTCCAGCAGCTCGATTATGCAACCATGCAATCCTGCTACCATGAGGGTGCATTGTTCAGCGACCAGGTTTTCGGACTGCTCGATGAATTCGAAACCAAAGCTATGTGGGAAATGCTCTGCAAAAGAGCAAAGGATTTTTCGCTTACTTACGGAAATATCCGTTTACTGGATGAAGAGTATACAACCTGCGAATGGACCGCTACTTATTTATTCAGCAGCTCCGGAAGAAAAGTGACCAACCGGATCACAGCACATATGCGGTTCAAAGACGGGTTGATCATTGAACATACCGATGCGTTCGATATCTATCGCTGGAGCAGGCAGGCATTCGGAATACCGGGCTGGCTTTTCGGGTGGAGTTCGTTTATGCGTAAACGGATACAATTAAAAGCAAGAGTAGGTCTGCACAAATTCATGGAACAGTCCTGATGCTTATTATCGCGTAACACACCAGTTATACAACTGCAGAGAACCGGTGCCTTTCAGTGTAATTTTTCTCTTTGCATTTCCCAATGTAAGCTCTACCACATTATCCCCTTCTTCCAGCGGGATTCTTACATAGGAAACAGTAGCAGGTAAAGATTGCCAGTTACGGGTATCTGCTTTTTCAGTAGCAGTATTAAAGATATTAACGATCAGGCCGGTGGCGAGAGCAACAGCTTCGGCTTTATCGTCTTTCTTTTTTTCGTCTTTCTCTTTGGAATTGTTTTTAGCAACTTCTTTTGCTGAAGCTGATATGCCTTTTTCAACAAGTTTCTTAACAACCTGGCGAACCAGTGCATCGGAAAGGATTTTCAGCATATGCTGTTTCAGAATGGCGGGAGCAAGTGTATTTATATCTTCTGTTAATTCAGCATTATATGTTTTACCATTTACAACAGCACTTGCCTGATCCACTGTTCTTATCGCGTTGTATGCAGGAATAGCCACCCTGATGGCTCTGAATTCGTTCAGGGAAACGTCTGAAGAATAACCGGAACTGGAGAAATCAAAAGGAATCACGATCGATCCTTCTTCCGCAGCATAAACGAATGTGTTAGATCCGTCGCCGTTATTGGTCAGTATAAAATTCTGTTCTGTTTTTGCAGGCGCCATTCCCTTTTCAAAAAAAATAACTGCTTCACCGCCTTTTGACAGGGTGTTATCTTTCTCTGTTTTTCCGAAGATTGCGCTGTATTTATCAACCTGGTCAGTGAAACCCATTTTTTCGGCAGTACGCAGCAGGTCCCTTTTGAGTTGATCCGGAAGAAAAACACCATAGTATTGCTGGTCTTTAATCTTCACATAAAGATCCGCTGCATTCCTGTATGAAATGAATGCATTGTTGATATCGCCGGCAGTTTCATAGATCATTCCCTGCACCATCAGCACAAATGCATCCTGTGTATACCTGTTGGATGTAACCCCGAATTTATCTTTTTGTGCATTGGTGGTAAGCGTGATGCGCCTGGCTTCAACGATCGCATCATCCTGCTTACCGGTGTACAGGTAATTCAATGCTTTATAATAGTGAAGGAAGAACTGTTCATGATCTTCACCCATATACGTTTCCATCATAGGGTTCAGCAGTTTTCCGGCGACAACGCTTCCTGCAGATTTTTTTTCATTCTCGATGAATTTATCTGCCAGATTCAGGTAATAGTTACTGCTGTCGTATTGTTTGGCCAGGTGTAACACTTTACCCTGTTCCATATAATACAGCAACCGGTTCCTGTTTTGTTGTAAAAAGGAATTATTAGCCAGCAATCGTTCTGCCTTATTATAATCGGATTGTCGCACCTGATTATAATAAGCATTCATTTTATTCTGGTACGTAGCGCAGGAAAACAAAACAGGCATCAATAGCCAAGCTACCCATGCCTGTTTCAATACTTTGTTCATGCAGGATATCTCCTTTAGTTTTTCACCATTTTGGCAATTTTCTTCTCACCGATCCACACTACTTCGTTGGTTTCGATATTGGTCAGCTCCAGGTTAACCTGGTAAGTAACCGTTTTATTCTTACGGTAAGAATCAACGATAGAGTTGATTGATCCCTGCAAAATATAATCAGCTCCTCTTTCAAGGCCGAATTTTTTCATCGTGCTTTGTGAAGCATTTGTCTGCTGGTCTGCTTTTTCAGCACGCAGTTCTTCACGTTTTTTGCCACTCTGAACCAGTCCTACACGATCACTCTGGATGAAAGAACGTTCCAGGTCGTTCATGAACGTTTCAGCTTCAATATGCTCGTGACTTTTATTGGTTACCATACCCACAATCACAACAGGTTTTTTACCTTTTGCTGTAACATGGTTCGTTAACCATTTTTCGTTAAGGATCTGTTTGATCAGTTCATCGGCTGTTAAACGGCTGTCTGTATTATTCCAGCCACCGCTGAGATCGATCTGTTCGGAAGGGTCGATTCTCGTAACTGTTCTTGTTGCGCAGGAAGTAAAAAATAATCCTGCAGACAATGAAGCTGCAATAAGCAGTTGTGATGTTCTTTTCATATTATTTCTTTAGCAGAGTAGAATTGTTAATAAAACGGATTAAAACGAGAACCACCAGTTACCGGTTCTGAAACCGACATTCGGCCGCCACAGATTCCAGTTGTTCCAACGGTTATTGTACCTGTATCGATTATCCCAGTAGTTGTACGAGGGGTAATAACCTGAGTTCCAGTAACTGTTATAAGGCTGGTAATAACTGTTGTTGTAACGGCGCTGTTCCCTTCGCTCCTGCCGGCGTTCGGCTTTTGCTTCAAACCAGTCGTATGCCTTGTATGTTTCCTGGGTGGTAGTGTTACTTACAGCAAGCAAAGAATCTTTGAGCTGCATGTATTTATCACGGCTGATATGGAAATTAGGGTTCTGGTCGTCTGCCAGAGCAGGTTGTTGCTGTGCAAAAGAACTAACGGCAATACCTGCAACGATAAGTGTAAAAATGGTACGTAACACGGTGCCTCCTTTTTCTAATATATTACAAAACTAATACCAAAATTTCAGCCTTACTAACCCTGCCTGTTAAATCTTACGCTACAGGCAATTTTCCCGGATGAGCGGAAACCTTACTTCTTCTTATAAATAGGTACAGTACTGCAAGGTTCACCGTACATGATGCTTTTGGCGAAGGGCCGGAGTTTTGCAGTAATTTCAACATACGCGCTTTCAGGAATAGCAATATCGCCGCATCCTTTTACCACTACCCTTTTATCAGTATACTCCTCTGCCTTTACTTTATCAATATTCCTGGCAAGAATGGTGCTTACCAGTTTTTCTTCATTTCCGAATACTATATTAACTGCCAGTGGCTCCAGGTAGCTGGCAACCAACATATAAGCCCACATAGGAATGATCGCATCTGCCGTACAGGTAATAGCTACATTTTTGCCTTTATAAGGCTCCCAATCCTGTGCAAGTAAGGCGGCTCTGAAATCTTTTTCTTTGAGGATCAGTCCCATGAAAAGATAATCTTTCAGGTCGAATACTTTGATCTCTTCCTTCGGGTAAAAGGTTTCCAGGTCAAGGCTGATCAATCCGCTCTCCGCTACTTTGTTAACAATCAAATCAGACATAACTGTGTTTTACTGTACAAAACTACTCAATAATCAGCCAAATCATTTTCGTTATAGGTAAAACAAAAAACCCGGGCTTTCGGCCCGGGTCTCTTTATCTGATTCTTGCTGTTAATAGAATTTCGACCTGTTATCTTTCACATCCGCTGATTTACGGAGTGCTTCCAGGCTCCTGTAAACAGCCATTCTTCCGCTCTGGATCAGGTTCTGCCTGATGGCTTCTTCACCGCCGGCATTTGCCCTTGCGCCGCTGTTATCGATTTTGATAGCAAAGACGCCGGTAACACCTGCAATCGGTTCGCTGGCTTTACCTGCAAACGCTTTGTTGAAAGAAGCACCGATCACTTTTGGCTCACTGCCGATATTAGGAATGAACGGAGCAGAGAAAGCAATACTGTCTGCCTTCATAACCTGTGATCCGCTGCTTGCCGCATAATTCTCGAGGCTGTTGCCTTTGAATTTGCTTTCGATGATCTGCTTTGCTTTTTTCTCATTCCTGATCAGTCCTTCCGCAAAAGGTCTTGCTTCCGCACTGGACATCAGCCCTGCCTTGTTTACCGCTGAAATGATGGCAACGATATAACGGTCGCCTACTTCCATTGGTTCAGAAACATCTCCTGCTTTATGCTCATATACCCAACGAACCAGAGATCTGCTCTGACCGAGGCCGTTCACTGTAAAATCGTTCTGTTTGATCTCATTTCCCGGTATCAGCGCGAGGTTTCCCTTCAGCGCAGCTGCTTCAAACTCTTTCTTCCCTTTTGCAGCAGCCGCAAACTGTGCAGCAGCTGTATTGGCAGCACTTACAGTTTCGTTGCTGGCCATGATCGGTTTGGCTACATAAGCGATCTTGTATACCGGGTTTACATTCTTTTGTGCCAGTACTTCTATATAGTGATAACCGAAATCAGTTTTTACTACTCCTTTGCTTCCTACAGGTTTGTCGAAAGCAAAATCATTGAATGGTACTACCATTTGTCCCTGCGGGAAGAATTCGTATACACCACCTTTTTCCTTGCTGCCGCCATCATCTGAATATTTAGCCACCAGTGCATTGAAATCAGCACCGCCTCTTACAGCAGTTTCAATACTGTCAGCCAGTTTTTTAGCTACAGAATCTTCGCGTGTAACCTGTTGTGTCTGCGGATTCATGGTTCCGATCAGGATATGACGCACTTTTGCACTGTCTGGCCATTGTTTCGTACTCACCATTTTAGCCAGCACAAAATTGTTACCATCAAGATATGGTCCGTATACAGTTCCCACAGGTATTTTAACCAGTGTGTCCTTGTTCGACTGCTGCATCCTTGCTTTGCTGAAATAGCTGTCGTAGTAAGGCATTTCGCTCGCAGTTTTTGTTACAAATACCTGCGCATCCGCAGTAGCTGCAAATTCGTTCTTCAGAGAAGCAACCTGGTTATATACATTCAGTGAATCTTCGCTGCTTGGAGCTGCGTTGAATGCAACATAAGTAATAGACCTAGTTTCTTCATCTTTGGTAAACTGCCTGCTGTTCTTCTTTACATAAGCATTGATCTCATCGTCTGTAACTTTAGCAGTACTGTCACTTACAGAAGCATAAGGAACATATACATAGGAAATATTCGCAATTGCATTATTGTCGGCCTGTTGTTTAGCCACCAGCCATTTTGGAATATACACAGCGCCCTGTAACAAACCCTGGTATTTGCTTCTTAAAGCACCCTGGATAGTAGGTTCTACATATGCTTCATTCACCTGGCGGATCTGTTCGGCATTCTTGCTCTTCTTCAGCTGCGCAAAAGCTTTACGTGCTTCATCTGCATTGAATACCCCGGTTTTAGGGTCTGTAAATTCCTGGCGTAAAGGAGAATTATCACCAAACATCAGGTCTGCCAGTTCCTTTGGTCCAACCTGTAGCCCCAGCTTCTCAAATTCCTGGTCCATTACAATCCTTTCCACTTCCTGGTTCCAGATACTGCCGATCAGCTGCTCCCTTTGTGCACCCTGTGCAGCATACATCCTTTCTGCCATTGTAAGTTTCTGCTCGAAATCGGCACGGTCAATTTTCTCACCGTTCACCTTACCTATAACAGTTGTGTTTGAAAAAGCGCTACCACCGCGACCAACGCCATCTTGTAATATAAAGGCAATAAGTGCAAGTGCTATGATCGCAAATATGATCCAGGCACCTTTGTCGCGAATTCTTTGAATGACAGACATAATAATTTTAATTAGGAATGAAACGTTTAATCCACCTTTTAGCGGGGGAGGCAAAAATAGGGGAATATAACATTAGAACAAATTGTGGAAAAACGAGTCAATTCCCCGTATTCCAAGGGTTTTTGCTTTTCCGGTCCTGATCAGAATCGCCTCCCGATTTGGAACATAGGAAATGCTTAATTAACATCCGCCTGTGAATAAGGCCAGTTTCATGTGGAAAACCCCATATTTTGCTCCGCAGAATGTTGAAACAGGTCGAATAAATACCCGCCTTTGTGCCACATTTTGCCGTTACCCTATTTTTAAACCCAAAATACTACCTGTTAATCCACAGTGAATTAGGAGTGAATTAGGTGCCGGGGGAAATGTGGATGATGTATTCCACTGATGTTAAAAAAAGTGACATTTTCCAGATAAAAAGGCAGGCAACGATGTTAATAGTTCTGTTAATAACAGTGGATAAGCTCCAGGTAATTAACTTTGCATGGTGGGGATAAGTAAGTTATCACGATATACACACCCGTAATAATAGTAGTGAGAATTATAAATAAGTATTATTAAATACTATTACCGTGATTATGAACATTTTAGAAGCAGAAAAAAATATAAACGAAAAAGGCTTCCTGGATCTTGAGATCGATGTGAAGCTCGACCTTTTTGCAGAGATCGAAAGATTGAAAAAGGAAAAGAACGCCATCCTGCTGGCGCACTATTACCAGGAGCCGGATATACAGGATGTTGCCGATTATATCGGCGACAGCCTGGGATTGGCACAAAAAGCCCAGGAAACGAACGCGGATATCATTGTTTTCGCCGGCGTTCACTTTATGGCGGAAACGGCAAAAATCCTTAACCCGACCAAAAAAGTGCTTCTTCCAGACCTGAAAGCAGGTTGTTCGCTGGCCGACAGTGCACCAGCTGGCCCATTCAGGGCCTTTAAAGAGAAGCACCCGGATCATATCGTAGTGTCTTATATCAACTGCACGGCAGAAATCAAAGCATTATCCGATATTATCTGTACCTCCGGCAATGCCGAAAAAATTATTGAGAGCATACCAGCCGATAAACCTATCATATTTGCCCCGGATAAGAACCTTGGCGCCTATTTAAGCAAAAAGACGGGCCGGGATATGGTTTTATGGAACGGGGCCTGCATGGTACACGAGATCTTCAGCCTGGAGAAGATCACCAAACTGAAGATCAGGCATCCTAAAGCAAAATTGCTGGCCCACCCCGAATGTGAGGAGCCGATCCTGGCCATTGCCGATTTTGTGGGAAGCACCACCCAGATCCTCAAATTTGCCCAGGCAGATAGTGGAAACGAGTACATTGTTGCTACGGAAACCGGCATTCTTCACCAGATGCAGCGAAATAATCCCACAAAAACATTTATTCCTGCGCCGCCGAATAACAGCTGCGCCTGCAATGATTGTCCGCACATGAAACTCAATACCCTCGAAAAATTATACCTCTGCATGATGTATGAGAAACCGGAGATCATCATGGACGAACAACTTCGCCTCAACGCTAAAAAGCCGATCGACCGGATGATGGAAATCAGTAAGGCAGCGGGCCTGATTGGTTAAAGATGAGAAAAGGAACGATTTTCTAAAAAACGCTCTACAGGAATTATAATATGTAAAGGGTTGATTTACAATAAAGCACCTTTTGATAAAGATTAAAATTCTGGTTTTATAAATCGTTCACCGGAATTATAATATGTAATTGAATGATTTTCAATAATTCTTAATAATTAGTGGTTGCATTATCAGAAACATTCGCATTGTATTACCTTGTGGGCGATGAAAAGAATATTCACAATAGTCCTGTTGTTTTTATCCGCAATGCTGACAGCGCAGGAAAAGCAGCCGTATAAGTTATACAATGCAAAGGGAAAGAAGAGTGATTTCGGGAAAATGATCAAAGCCCTGCGATCAGCGGATATTGTGTTATTTGGGGAATATCATAACAATGCAATAGCCCACTGGCTTCAGCTGGAAGTGACAAGAACGCTCGGGGAAAGCCGGGAGCTGGTATTGGGTGCAGAGATGTTTGAGCAGGACAACCAGGAGGCGCTGGATCTGTACCTGCAGGGAAAGATATCGGCGAAGGGCCTCGATTCGATGGCCCGGCTCTGGAAGAATTATCCCACCGATTATGCGCCGCTGGTAAACTATGCGAAGGAAAAAAAGCTTGTCTTTGCCGCAACCAATGTACCCAGAAGGTATGCATCCATGGTAGCCAAAGGCGGCTTCCAGGCGCTGGATACATTGCCGGCAAAAGATAAATCCTGGATGGCGCCGCTTCCGGTTGCCTATGATGCTTCATTACCGGGGTATACGAAAATGATAGAAATGATGGGAGGCCATGGCGGCGAGAACCTGCCTAAAGCCCAGGCCATCAAAGACGCAACGATGGCGCATTTTATCCTGCAGCATTACCGGCCGGGAAAATTATTCATACACTACAACGGATCTTACCATTCTGATAATTACGATGGGATCAACTGGTACCTGAAAAAGCAGAACCCGGGTCTGAAGATCATGACAATCACTACTGTTTCACAGCAAGAGATCGGGAAATTACTGGCAGAGAACAAGGGCAAGGCGGATTTTATCATCTGTGTTGATGAAAATATGACGAATACCTATTAACAACGGTTGATAAATTAGGTATAAATCGCTAACTCCAACATCGTGCGGAACGCCTACTTTAGCCCCTGTAAACAGCAGCTAAAGCCATTAGCAAAATAAATACTAAAAAAATTAGCTTATTTACTAAAAAGGCTTTATCTTTACAATCCCATTAAATTCTAACAGATTAAATACACAAGCATGAGTAATGCAGAAAAGCTGAAAGCACTAAAGCTCACGATAGACAAGATAGACAAGGATTACGGTAAGGGCAGTGTGATGATGATGAATGAAAAAAGCCAGGATCCTATGGAAGTGGTTTCGACCGGCTCCATTGGTCTTGATATGGCTTTAGGGGTTGGAGGTTTACCAAAAGGAAGGATAGTTGAAATATATGGTCCTGAATCTTCCGGTAAAACTACCATTGCAACCCATGTAATTGCAGAAGCGCAGAAGAAAGGCGGTATGTGTGCCATCATCGATGCAGAGCATGCATTTGACAGCAGTTATGCACAGAAACTGGGTGTGGATGTAGACAACCTGCTGATCTCGCAGCCGGATTACGGCGAGCAGGCGCTTGAGATCGCAGACCGCCTGATCCTTTCAGGAGCGCTGGATGTGGTAGTGATAGATTCGGTTGCGGCGCTGGTTCCTAAAAGCGAACTTGAAGGCGAAATGGGCGATAGCAAGATGGGTCTGCATGCACGTCTCATGAGTCAGGCATTGCGTAAGCTCACTGCAACGATCAATAAGACCAATACCATTTGCATATTCATCAACCAGCTGCGCGAAAAGATCGGTGTGATGTTCGGTAACCCCGAAACAACAACAGGTGGTAATGCACTTAAGTTCTATGCTTCAGTACGTCTGGATATCCGCAGAACGGCCCAGATCAAAGACGGAGATGAAGCCATTGGTAACCGTGTAAAAGTAAAGGTGGTTAAAAACAAAGTAGCCCCTCCGTTCCGTGCATCCGAATTCGATATAATTTTCGGTGAAGGCATCAGCAAGCTTGGTGAGATCATCGATATGGGCGTTGAATTGGGAATTGTTCAGAAAAGCGGAAGCTGGTTCAGCTATGAAACCAATAAACTGGGCCAGGGACGTGATGCCGTTAAAACACTGCTTCACGATAATCCTGAACTCGCCAATGAAATCGAAGCAAAAATCAGGACCAAAGTAGCGGAAGCCCGCCTCACAACAGAAGCCTGATCATAAATATTTGTTTTTTTGATGGGTTAGTAAGTACGCAAAAAGTCACGCAGGTCGTGGCTTTTTGCATTTTATCTCCAGCCGGAAAAATGACAGAAAAATACCAGGCTGAGTCTGGTCGCAAAGGGCAAGGCCAGCCACCTGAGCAACGGAGAAGCGGTGAAACAGAAGAACCTTGAAAACCACGAATCAATGTTCTGTACACAACTATTTTGTCAGGAAACGAAGCGGACTCAAATTCACTTTGAACAACGATTACTAGCAAATCAAAAAGAGATCAGATTAATAAACGCCCGGAAAACGCTGAATAATAGCAACATAATCAGAAAAAAACTATTTCTCTTAAGATAAAATCGAAAAAATCAATCATTCAGCATCGATTTTCCGGGTTCTTAATTCCGTTAACTTCATGCATTCAAGCGGAGAATATGTCAACCATCAAAAAATTAAAAGCCAATAAACGAATCGCCCTTGTTGCGCACGACCATAAAAAAGCTGATCTGATCGATTGGGTCGTTTACAATAAGGCGGCACTTTCTGCTCACCAGTTATTTGCAACCGGCACAACAGGTCGCCTGGTGGAAGAAGCATTGGACAGACCGGTTGTGAAATTACTCAGCGGTCCGCTCGGCGGGGACCAGCAGATCGGCGCCATGATCGCCGGCGGTGAAATAGACATGATGTTCTTTTTCTGGGATCCGATGGAAGCGCAACCGCACGACAGCGATGTAAAAGCCCTGCTGCGTTTATGTATTGCCTGGAATTTACCCATGGCCTGCGACCGGGCAACCGCCGATTTCCTGATCACTTCACCTTTTATGCACCAGGCATATGAAGCAACTTTACCGGACTATACAGATTACCTGCACAGGGAAATAAAAGAAGAATAGACACCTGGCATATATTTTTGAATAAAACAAAAAACAAAAAAATGCGCTGGACAGGAAGAAGAGAAAGCAGTAATGTGGAAGATCGCAGGGGTATCAGCGGCGGCGGAATAGCTGTTGGCGGAATCGGGGCCGTAATCATTGCCATTATTTATTTTGTGCTTGGAGGAAATCCTTCGGAAGTTTTGCAACAGATGCCCGCAACCGAGCAGCAATCTGTAACAAGAAGCCCGGAGGAAGAAAGACTCGCCTCTTTTACGAAAGTAGTACTTGCTGAAACCGAAGATGTCTGGGATTCGCTGTTCAATGCAAAAGGGGGCAATTACCGGAAGCCTACGCTCGTTATGTTCAGCCGATCCACAGAATCCGGCTGCGGTTTTGCCAGTGCCATCACCGGTCCCTTTTATTGTCCGCCGGATGAGAAAATATATATCGACCTTTCTTTTTTTGATGAACTCCGGGAGCGCTTCAAAGTGGAAGGTGAATTTGCAATGGCCTATGTTATCGCTCATGAAGTTGGCCATCATATACAAAAACTGACGGGCGTTTCTGACCAGATGCAGCAATTGCGTGCACAACTTTCGGAAAAAGAATACAACCGGATGTCTGTAAAACTTGAACTGCAGGCAGATTTTTACGCCGGGCTCTGGGCTCACCATGCCCAGAAACTCAGTAACATACTGGAGCAGGGAGATATCGCTTCTGCATTGGCCGCAGCAAATGCGATCGGCGATGACCGGCTGCAGAAAATGTCGCGCGGAGAAGTCGTGCCTGACGCATTTACCCACGGAACATCGGCACAAAGAATGTATTGGTTCAAGAAAGGCTTTGACACAGGGGATATCAATGCCGGCGATACATTCAGCGCGAAAGAATAAGAGCTCCGCCAACCTTAAGAATCCATGTTCACGGGGATTTTCTTATATTTAAAAGAGTAAAACCTCCCCCGCATGAAAAAGATAGCCTGCCTTACTTTCCTTCTTTGCTTCTGTCGGTTTACCATGGCTCAGCAGCAGGATCTGTACCAGAAAAAAGTTTATATACAGGGTAAAGACACACTCCGTTACAGAATTCTTTACCCGGAACATTACCGGCCGTCTAAATCTTATCCGCTGATCGTCTTCATGCATGGTTCCGGAGAAAGAGGAAACGATAACGGGGCCCAGCTTTTACACGGCGGCGACCTTTTTGCAAAAGACAAAATCCGCGATCATTTTCCGGCAATCGTTGTTTTTCCGCAGTGCCCGAAGGATAGTACCTGGTCTCGTTTTAAAAGAGGGAATGATCCATCGGGGTTTACTTTCCTGACAGAAGAAACTCCGCCGGTTCCGCAGTTATTACTCAAAAACCTGATGGACAGCCTGCGCAACAATGGTCATGCCGACCGTAAAAGGATCTACCTCGGGGGACTGTCGCTGGGCGCAATAGGTGCGTATGATATGCTGATCCGTTACCCGAATTATTTTGCCGCGGTATTTGCTATCTGCGGTGCGGGAAATGTGCCGTTGCTGGTGAAGAACGCCAAACATGTTCCCATGTGGATCTTTCACGGGGCGCTCGACAATGTTGTACTACCCTACGCTAACCGCGAATTATACAAAGCGATGATCACCTCCGGCGCTAAAGAAGTAAACTATACGGAATACCCCAAGGCCAATCATAACAGCTGGGATTCCGCATTTGCAGAACCGAAATTATTACCCTGGATTTTTTCGAACAAAAATAAAAAACCGGCTGCGCCTTAATGTGAGGGCTTAATTTTACAGGCAAAACCACAAGTTTGAAAAGAATATCTTTCATACTCCTGTTCGGCTGTTCTGCAATGCTTTCTTTAGCACAACAGTCGCAACCCAAACCATCAGTTCCAAGATTTCGCCTGGTTGGCAAATATGAATTGCCGCATAATCCTTTGTTTGATGGAACAACCGTGGGTGGTTTGTCGGGAATTGATTATGACCCGGAGAAGGATGTTTATTATATGATCTGCGATGATCGTTCCGAATTCAATCCGGCACGGTATTATACCGCCCGTATTCAAACGAATGAAAAAGGAATCGACACGGTGATCATTCAGGCAGTAACCACTCTTTTGCAGAAGAACGGTCAGCCATACCCGGGCATCAAACAAGATAAATACCACGCACCCGATCCGGAAGCCATGCGTTATGATCCGAAGCGAAAGCAATTTATCTGGACGAGCGAGGGGGAACGCATAGTTAAACAAAAAGACACCATACTGCAGAATCCATCCATCAACATCATTAAGCCGGATGGTACAGATCTTGGCGCATTCCCTTTGCCCGCAAACCTGCGGATGCATGCAACAGAGAAAGGACCAAGACAGAATGGTGTACTTGAAGGACTGACTTTCGCAGATCAATATAAAACGCTCTATGTAAGCCTGGAAGAACCACGTTATGAAGATGGTCCGCGAGCCGATGTCATGCCGCTGGATGCCTGGACAAGGATCTACAAGTTCAATACGAACACCCGCAAGAACACCGCGCAATATGCTTATAAGCTGGAGCCGGTTGCCTACCCTACAGATTCGGCCGGTGCGTTTAAGGTAAACGGGATACCGGATATTCTCGATTTCGGAAACAATCGTTTGCTGGTAATGGAACGTTCTTTTTCCACCGGCAGAATGGCATGCACCATACGAATATTCCTGGCAGACCTGAACGGCGTGGAAAATGTAAGGCCGAAAAATTCGCTGAAACAAAACCCGCCGCAAAAGCCGGTACAAAAAGCGCTTGTGATGAACATGGACGAGCTGGGTATTTATGTGGATAATGTGGAGGGAATGACATTCGGTCCTAAATTGCCGAACGGCCGCCGTTCACTTGTAATGGTGGCAGATAATAATTTTTCGAAAAAAGAGATCACCCAGTTCTTTTTGTTTGAAATAGAGGAATAAAAATCCGCAACTCAGAAGATGAAAAAGATCCTGTTTATTATACTGGTTTCCTGCTTTGCCTGTAAACAAAAACAATATTCCGATGCCGGTAACCCGATGATCCGGATCACGACCCAGTTCGGAGACATCGATATAGAACTATATGCCAAACAGACACCGAAAACAGTAGCGGCATTTCTTGGTTATATCGATTCAGGGTTTTATGCACACAGCTCTTTTTACAGGGTTCTTAATTTACAAAACCAGCCGTCGAACGCGCCCAAAACAGAGCTGATACAGGGTGGTATCTGGAAAACGAACTATGAAAAAGCGAGACAGATAAAAGGTATCCCGCACGAAAGCACAAAGGAAACCGGCATCAAACATACCGACGGCACCATATCTCTTGCCCGCGCCGAACCCGGAACGGCAACCACCGAATTTTTTATCTGTATCGACGATCAGCCGGGCCTTGATTACGGCGGTGAAAATGCGGTAGATAAACTGGGCTACGCAGCATTCGGAAGTGTAGTTAAGGGTTTGAATGTGGTGCGGAAAATATCATCACAAAAAGATCGCAATCAATACTTTTCTCCGGAAGTTCCCATTTTCGAGATCAGGCGCATCCGTTAACATCCCGTTTAGATATATTTAGCGATACATTAGTATTACCCGGCATACAAGTTGCTTTATATGGTTAGGAAAGATCCTTTAACCAGTAAAAGAAAATGTATGAAAAAGAATAAATGGGTAACGGGATTGATAGCAAGCCTGTTAATCCTGTCTGGCTGCGCCGGCACAGCCCACGTGCAGAAAGACAATAATATAGATTTCAGCAAGTTAAGAACATACGCCTGGGTAGATGCTGTAGATAAAAAAGACGCCTCGGCAAATAAAATCAAGATCAATGACCTGACCGACCGGAAAATAAAGGCGAGCGTTGACAAAAACCTCCAGGAAATAGGCTGGAAACAGGTGAGTAATAACCCGGATGTTTTATTGGTATATGATGTGGTGATTGAAAAAGAAAACCGCAACGTGTCAACCCCAACCTATTCGCAATCATTTACAAGATGGTTTTATAACCCTGTAGGCCGGAGATGGGTTCCCGTTTATTATCCGCCGCAGTTCATCGGCTATGATAACAGCGTGGAAACCGTAAAAGAAGGAACCATGACACTGACGATGATGGATGCCAATAACGACAAAACCATCTGGCAGGGCTGGACAACATCTGACGTAAACGGTAAACGGCTCACCGATAAAGAAATTGAAAACAACGTAAAAGCGATTGTAAAGAAGCTGGACAAATAAGGGATCAATATCCATGATCACCGACCCGCCTGTTACCAAACAGGCGGGTTTTTAATTTTCACCCCTATTGCAAATCATTACCGGAAATAGTATTTTGTAGTTCCCCCCAGCATTACCAACCAACTTAACTGAAGAAATGGAACCATCAACAACGGCTCCTGAAAAAGGAAAGCCGGAATCTGCCCTGGGAATCAAGACAGCCGCGATTTTGTTTTTGATAACACTGCTGGTTTATTCGCTTTTACTTCTCGGCATACATAAAAAATCAAAACCATGGCAGGAAATAAGCCTGAAACCAGCATTGATCCTGCGGGAGATGTCAGCTGCATTTATAAAAGATAGCGCCAAGGCTGTAACAGAGAGAGGGAAAAAAGCGGTATCCGCCATGGCAAAACTGAGAGAAGATTCTTACAATATGCCTGATTCTGCATTTGAACAATCAATCTCAAAAAAATTTTTCCTCAGGCCCGATAGCCTCAATATTACTAAAATGGACTATCTGTCAGACACATCATCTGAAGAAGCAATGAGGCTCAACCTGCCACATACATTTGTTTATGCGGATAGTATATTACCCAATGGCCGGATAGAATACACCACAACATTGCCGGTAAAAAAGTATGCAGTTCTGAATGATTTTATCTGCAAGTATCCAGCCTTCGGCCTTTGGCTGTGCGTGCTGATTATCCAGGCACCATTATATGTTGTTTTCTGCTTCTTCCTTGTATTATGGTTTATGCAGCAGGGAAATAAATCGGAAGATGGCTGGTTAACGCCCCGGTTCTTTCTCCGTAGCGCAATCTTTATTTCTGTTTTGCTGATTGCTTCAGTGTTTTTGGGTGTTTTTTATGGAGCGGATGATGTATATGTACGGGAAATCTTTTTTATCAGGGATGTTCATGAACGCATGAGCTTTGTGAATGCAATCGGCTATTCCGCAGCGTCACTTTGTCTTGCAGGCATGCTATGGTGTGCATATCGGATGCGTATGATCAGTAAAACAGCCAAACCGGAAGAAATAAAACAGGACAGCATGCAGGAATCACTTTTGCAGATCCGTAAAACCTTCAATATCCTTTTCCTGCTGGTTGCAGTAATATTAAGCCTTGCTGTATTTTCTACCGGCGTACTCTATTCGGGCCTGAATAGTCTCGATTATGTAAAACAGCTGAACAAGGCAATGGGTTACCAGGTTTACCGGTACGACCTGGTGTATATGTACGGTATCCTGCACTCTTTTATCCTGCTGATCGTATACCTGCCCTCTAAAGCAATTGTAGACAGCGTGCCAGTTCAGGCAGCAGATGAAAGCACGGGCAATAACAAACTTTCTTCAACCATTATCAAAAAGACATTTGAAGTATTGGTGGCCAGCTCGCCGCTGATAGCCGGTTTTTTACAGGCTATGCTGGATCATATTTTCGGGTAAGGTCAGGAACCGGATTTTTCGCTCCTGCTGCCGCTGTATAATTCATATTCCAGCAGCCTGCAGTCGATGGTACTGGTATAAAATTCTATGCGGCGTTTGGCTTTCAGCCCGATTTTTTTGGCCAGCTCCAGGTTGCCGGTAAATACATAACCAAAGTAGCCTTTACACTTTTGTTTCATGAAATCGCCGATGCGCGCATAGGTTTCAATAAGCTCTGTAAGGTCGCCCAGCCGTTCGCCATATTCGGGGTTGACGTAAAAAACACCAGGCACATCCTGCGGAACTTCAGTTGCCGCAAAATCGCAGACCGAAAAACTGATCAGGTGATGAACACCCGCAGCCAGTGCATTCTTTTCTGCGTTCGCTACTGCTTTATTGCTGAGATCTGTTGCGATGATCTTTAGGCCCGGAACTTCTGTGACCTGTTTCCGGACCAGTTCGAGTTCCTGTTGGTATACGGAACTATCGTAACCCTTTACATGCATGAAAGCATAATTGGTGCGGAACAGACCCGGTCTTCTGTTGGTGGCTATAAGCGCGGCCTCAATGGCTACGGTCCCGGAACCGCACATGGGGTTAACAAAAGCGGATGTACGGTCCCACCTGGTGGCATAAATAGTGGCCGATGCCAGTCCTTCGAGCATTGGTGCAAGCCCGGGAATCTTGCGGTAACCGTGTCTGGCCAGCGAATCGCCGGAGGTATCGATGAAAATGGTTGCTTCGTCATTCTTCCAGAAAAGATGGATCACTGTTCCGGTAAGTTCTGCACCGGTGGAAGGACGCGTGCCTTTCTTTTCGCGGAACCGGTCTACAATAGCGTCTTTTACACGGAGGTTGGCAAAGAGGCTGTTATTGATGGTTTCGTTATTAACATTACTGGTAACAGAAAAATAGCCGTTATCCGGAATGATATTCTCCCAGGGAAAACGAACGAGATTCTTATACACGGCATCTGCATCAGCAGCACGGAAAGAAAACAGGCTGTACAGCACCTGGCTGGCACAGCGTAATTGAAGATTCAAACGGATGCATTCGTTTATAGAAGCATGCAAACGTACCCCGGTCATAAAAGTTTCTTCAATCGTATAACCGAGTTCTTTTACTTCCTGTTCCAGGTAAATAGCAAGTCTTTTATGGCAGGTAATGGTAACTGCCGCGCGGGTAGTGAAAGGATTCATCATAATTAATTCGCCAGATATTCAACCCGCAAGGTAATGGATGCTGTCTTTTCCCGTGAAGTTGTGTTGAAAGATCCGCCGTAACTGTACTCTTCGTTATTGTTCTTCCCGGTGATCTGGAATACGCCCATCGTGGCTTTTTTCAGGTTGCCCAGGCTGATCTTTGAACTTCTGGCAATGGTTTCGGCCCTGTTTTTGGCATCTTCAGCGGCTTTTGCAAGCAGGTCTATCTTTAATTCATTCAGTTTACTGTAGTAGTAATCAGGTTTTTGTGAGTTGAACTCGATTCCCTTCTGCAGCAGCGCAGTTACTTCTCGCGAAACAGCTTCTACCTGTGCGATGTTTTTTGAATCCACGGTTACCGCACCGCTCAGCGTATAACCACTGAACGAACTTCCGGTGACCCTGCCGTTATCATCGAACGTGTTCTGGAAATTTTTTTGTACATCAACTGCGGAGAAAACAATGTTACTGTCGGCCACACCCTTTCCTTTCAGGTAAGCAACGATCTCTGCCTCATCGTTTTTCAACAAGGCATAAGCCTGTTTCAGGTCTGAGCCATAACGGTTGAATACGCCTTTCCACACAATCTGGTCGCTGGTGAAATCTGTTTCGGCCAGTCCCGTCACAACAATGGTTTCTGCAGAACGAAACTTGTATTTGTAGGCACCGGCAAGAATAAAACATCCTGCCAGAACCGCAACTGCAACGATGAGGTATTGTGCGTATGTTTTCATGGTTTAAATATAACGAATCGTTCCAGCAATATGTTTATGAATGCTGCCCGTTCCGGATTTTACGGTTGAAACAACAGAAAAAGTCATGCCCATTCATCATTGTTTTTTTGCAGATACGATGAAAACAATACTTTTGTCCACTAATACTTTTTTATGATCATCTGCTAAGCAGGGCTTAGTTCTCTCCCGACAAGCCCGAACCTTACGGCTTCTTTTATTTCGCGGTACCTGTATACCGCCGGATTTCTGTTTTATTAAATCAACATTCAAATGAACACAAATAGCAATCAGCCTAAACAAGGCCTGCTCTCTTATATTAAGGAATCGCTTAACAGCGAACACCAGGATTTTACCCAGGGAAGCATACGCAAAGCCATTTTCCTGCTGGCAGTACCCATGATACTTGAAATGTGTATGGAGTCTGTCTTTGCCGTGGTCGATATATTTTTCGTCGGCAAACTCGGTCCCAACGCTGCCGCAACGGTAGGGTTAACGGAATCTTTTCTCACGCTGATCTATTCTGTAGCCATTGGTTTAAGCATGGCCGCTACTGCCACTGTTGCAAGACGGGTTGGTGAGAAAAACCCCGAAGGTGCCGCAAAAGCCGGTGCGCAGGCGATCATGATAGCAGTAACTTTTTCCATACTCATCTCTGTAGCCGGTTTATTCTTTGCCGATGCTATTCTGAGGTTAATGGGTGCAAACGCCGAGATCATTGCCATGGGAACCTCCTATGCACGGATCATGCTGGCCGGCAATATCGTGATCATGTTATTATTCCTGATCAACGGAATTTTCCGCGGGGCGGGAGATGCCGCTATTGCCATGCGCAGCCTGTGGCTGGCCAATATCTGTAATATCATTCTTTGTCCTTTACTCATTCATTTCTTCGGTTTGCCGGGCGCCGCTATTGCAACAACCATAGGACGGGGCATTGGTGTCTGCTACCAGCTTTACCGTTTATTTAAAGGAAAAGGTGTGATCAGCATTCAGCTCCATCATTTCAAACCCGATCCTGCCATACTTAAAAGCCTGTTGAGTATTGCTTCAACAGGAACACTGCAGTTTATCGTAGGTTCTGCAAGCTGGATCGCAATGGCGCGTATTATTACCGGCTTTGGCAGTGATGCTATTGCAGGTTATACGATCGCTATCAGGTTGCTGATCTTTTTTATCATGCCGGCATGGGGGCTCAGCAATGCCGCCGCTACATTGGTTGGCCAGAACCTTGGTGCCGGTTTGCCGGAAAGAGCAGAACAGTCTGTCTGGAAAACTGCCCGTTACAACGCTATTTTCATGGCTGCGGTTTCTTTGCTGTTTATCGTCGGGGCTGAATTTTTTGTTGGCCTCATAAATTCCGATCCTGCTGTAATGAAGACCGGTGTTGCTGCATTACGCACAGTAAGCATGGGTTATATCTTCTATGGCGTAGGTATGGTGATGATCAATGCGTTCAACGGGGCCGGCGACAGTCGCACGCCAACCTGGATCAACCTGTTCTGGTTCTGGATATTCCAGATCCCGTTTGCCTACCTGCTGGCTTCTGTCTGGAAACTGGGTCCGCAGGGTGTTTTCCTGGCCATTGTGATCACGGAAACCTGTATCGCTGTTACCAGCGTAATTATTTTCAGGAAGGGTAAATGGAAAACGGTGAAGATCTGACCGTAAGAAATAATACGATAAAAGCGGCGCGGATAACTTGTCCGCGCCGCTTTATTTTCAGAACCAGCCCCTTTTCCTGAATATGCGCAACATCCAGATCGGGATGAACAGCATGGCGGAAACTGCGATAAAGAAGCCGTATTTATCGTGTATGTAGGGAATCCTGTCGAAGTTCATTCCGAAAATACCGCCGATGACCGTTGCCGGAGCCATCAGGCAGGTAACAACGGCCATTACTTTCATTACTTCATTCATTCGGAGGTTGACGTTGTTCAGATACAGGTCCTGCAGGCTCATCATCATATCGCGGTAGTTCTCCGCGAGATCGGTGGCCTGTATGATATGATCATAGATGTCTTTGAAATATTTGGTGGTGCGCTCTTCCAGCAGATCACTGTCGCTCCGGATAAAACCATTGATCAGGTCCCGCACCGGGTTCACATTTCGTTTGAGTACGATCAGTTCTTTCCGCAGGTTATTGATCTCTGCAAGCGCGCGGTTATTGTTACCGCTGCGGATGATCTTGTCTTCCACGAACTCGATCCGTTCGCTGAGCTTTTCCATCACAACAAAATAATTGTCCACGATCATATCGAGCATGGCATAACAGAGATAATCGGCTCCGCTCTGCCTGAGCTTGGTTCCGGCGATGCGTAGTTTGTCGCGGATAGGATTGAAAACATCCCGCTGCGCATCGTCCTGGAATGATAATACGAAATGATCACCCAGTACAATGCTGATCTGTTCTGTTTCCACGGAACCGTTCTGTTCATTGAAATAAAGCATGTTCAGCAGGCAGAACAGCACCGGCTCCATTTCATCCATCTTCGGACGCTGCCCCACACTGAGAATATCTTCCTGTATCAGCATATGTATGCCGAATTGTGCGCAGATCTTTTCTATATCTGCTTTCCGGATACCATCTACATTGATCCAGGAGATCCGCCCGTTGTCTTTATAACGGATGCATTGGGCAGCATCTTCCAGGCCGTGTTCGTCGAAGCTGTCGGGCGAATAATCGAAAATTTTGATGCTTACTTCTGCCGGTTCTTCACGTGCGGGTATCACGGTAGGATTTACCTGGAAAATATCCCTTGTCCGTTTTGTATCGGAAAAGGAGAGCAGGTTCAGGTATTTGAAGTACTTGTTTCCTTGCATACATTGAAGATAGAACAAATTCGCAGCGCCGCCATTCGTTAACTTTGCATCATAACAATTCTTATGCCTGTACTAGAAACGCCTATACTCCGCCCGGCATTCCTGCACCTGAATGGTCATTTGCAAACGATATTCCCGCTATTGTTAAGAAGGATCGACTTCCGTTATACAGACAGGGAAAGGGTCGAACTTCCCGATGGAGATTTCCTTGATCTTGACTGGCACCGCAACCCTGAGCCATCAGATAAACTGGTACTCATCACGCACGGTCTTGAAGGCGATTCGAGCCGCGAATATGTAAGAGGACTGGCAAAGCTTTTTGTTGCCAACGGTTATGATGTACTGGCATGGAACTGCAGGAGCTGCAGCGGTGAAATGAACCGGCTCCCCAGGTTTTATCATCATGGCGATTTTGCCGACCTGCATTTTGTACTTAAATATGCAATCGGTACATACGGCTATAAAGACGTGGTGCTGGCCGGGTTCAGTATGGGGGGAAGCCTTACGCTGAGGGCGGTGGCCGAAAACACGGATAGTCTGCCGACTGAAGTTTCAAGCACAGTCAGTTATTCTGTTCCCTGCGACCTGAAAGCCTGTGCCGAAGCGCTAACAAGAAAAGAAAACCGTGTTTACCTGAAGCGCTTCCTCAAAAAACTGGGCGAAAAGATCAAAGCAAAGGAAAAAATCTTTCCTGGTGTGATCAGTGCCGAGGGTTTTCACAACATTAAAAATTTCAGTGATTTCGATAACCGGTATACTGCACCATTGCATGGTTTTGACGACGCAGATGATTTCTACCGGAATGCCAGTGTAAAACCCGCGCTTAAAAAGATTCGTGTTCCCTCTCTTATCGTGCAGGCACTTAATGATCCGTTTTTGGTACCGGCCTGTATTCCTTACGAAGAGGCTGCAGAAAACCCAAGTCTTTACCTTGAAGTTCCGGCAACAGGCGGTCATTGCGGATTTATGATCAGGAACAGCAATTATACCTATGCCGAACTCAGGGCATTGGAATTTGCAAAGCAATTCGCCAAAGTTTAAGAAGTCTTTTGTGCTTCCAGGTGTGCAATCATCATTTTAATTTCGGCATAACTGATATTATCCGGCAGTTGCTCTTTAATCATTTTCAGCCGCTGGGTTCCGAGTTCGCGTAGTTTTTCTTCGATCAGTGCCTGTTTGGCCGGGCTGACAAATTCCGACACGCTGATATCGCCGGTAAGAACATAATATACCAGGTGAGATTCAACTGTTACAGTGGAAAGTCCTCTTGCTTTTGCGATCTCTTCAATTGAATGTCCTTCTCGAAACAGGTCATAACTGGCTTTTTTGGTATCCGGGTTTCTTTCTGCGCGCGGTCTTTTCTCTTTTTTAGCCTGCCTGAGTTTCATGCGGCTTGTAAGATCATGCCGGTTGCAATAATCCTGAACGAGTTCCAGGAATGGTCCGCCATAACGCTCCGTTTTAAAAGTACCAAAGCCTGAAACAGAGAGTAATTCTTCCCTGGAGCCCGGAAGGAATGTAGCCAGGTCGAGTAAAGTGCTGTCGCTGAAGATCAGGTAGGCCGGTGCATTTTCTTCATGGGCAATACGGTTCCTTAACTGCTTCAGTTGCTCGAAAAGTTCTTTTTCATAGTTGTGCTGCTGGTAAATAACCGGCTCCGGCATTTCCCTTGCTGCAATAACCTGAACAGGTGCAGCCAGGAAGACCCGCTGACCATTGAACAGCACATCCTTGCTTGCCGGTGTCAGTTTGAGCAGGGGGTAAGTACCTTCTGCCTGAACCAGGTAACCGGCATGCAGCAATTCTTTGATATAGTGTACCCATTCTTCCTTTGGCAGGTCTTTACCTAAACCATATACGCTCAGCTGTTTATGCTCGGCTCTTATTTTTTCACTGTTGCTGCCTCTTAAGAGGTCTGCTATATAATGCATACCGAACTGCTCCTGTACTCTTGCTACCGCACTGAGGATTTTCTGTGCGATAACGGTACGATCGCTGAGTTCCGGTTTACTGAGACAGGTATCACAGTTGCCGCAATAAGCCGCTGCGGTTTCGCCGAAATAATTGAGCAGGTACTTCCGCCGGCAGCTTCTGGTTTCGCAGAATTTAGCCATCTGGTCGAGTTTGCGCATGAGGATCCTTGTCTGTTCCTCATTATTTTCAACTACTGAAAAATTGCGCAGCTTCATCACATCGCCCGCACTGTAAAAGAGTAACGCTTCACTGGCCAGTCCATCACGACCGGCCCGCCCCGTTTCCTGATAATAGCCTTCTATATTTTTAGGAAGGTCGGCGTGGATCACAAAACGAACATTGCTTTTATTGATGCCCATACCAAATGCGATCGTAGCAACAATGATGCGGATATCGTCTTTAAGAAACAGTTCCTGGTGTTTATCCCGGACAGTTTTTTCGAGGCCCGCATGATAAGCAGCAGCATTGAACCCATCGTTCACAAGGTCTTTGGCAAGGCTTTCCGTAGAAGCGCGGCTGAGACAATAAATAATACCGCTGTCTCCCGGGTGTGCATGGAGATAAGTCACAAGCTCATCGTAATAACCTTTTTTCGGCTTAACGGTATACCGGATATTCGGCCGGTTAAAGCTGTTTTCAAAGACGCGGGCCTGCTGTAGCTGCAGTTGTTCGATAATATCCCTGCGCGTAATATCATCCGCAGTTGCCGTCAGCGCGATCAGCGGAACCTGGGGAAAACGGTTTTTGAGCTGGCTCAGATAGCGGTATTCTGCCCTGAAATCGTGGCCCCACTGGCTGATGCAATGTGCTTCGTCAATAGCGAACAACGAGACATTAATGCCTGAAAGATACTGGAGGAACTGCTGGTCTGCCCCAACGAGCCGCTCGGGTGCAACGTATAAAAGCTTCAGTTCGTTTTTCCTGAGCTGCTCCAGAATAACGGCCTGTTCTGCCGCATGCTGGCTGCTGTTGAGAAATGCCGCACTGATGCCGTTGAGGGTTAGTGCATCTACCTGGTCTTTCATTAACGCGATCAGCGGACTGACAACAATTGTTACGCCATCAAAACACAGGGCCGGCACCTGGTAACAAAGGCTCTTTCCGCCACCGGTAGGCATCAGCACAACGGCATCATCACCATTAAGTAATTGTGAAACAATCTCTTCCTGGTTATGCCTGAACCGGTCATAACCGAAAACATTTTTTAAAACCGCTGCGGGAGATGCAATCACTGCCATATCATTCGTCTGCTTCAGATAAAAATGCAATATAGCATGAATAGCAGCCCCGGTACAATAAGTATTTGCCGAAAAAATTACCAGCGGTTAAGGATGCGTAGAATTACGATTGCATTTTTGAAATACATGTATTAAAATTGTATTAAATATTTCATCATTCACATAAATGCAACCAAAACATGCCTTCTAACACCGTACGTGCTACCGTTAAGTACACGACCACAGATGTCAATCAAACTTATTATCTTACTGTGATCATCGGGAACGGACAGGTTGGAAGTTCCGCGTTCATCAATGCAGACATGACCGTTTTTAACCCGGATGTTGAAAATGCCCTGATCGGGACAGGTGCTGCTATTATTAACAAAACCTTCCTGGTATCAACCACCGACATACATGCCAATCCAGCGAGCCTTACCCAGATCGTCAGCTATTATATCAGCACGGCTCCGCTAGACCTCAGCAACCTGGGTAATATAACTCCGGCAGGAACAAGCCAGGTAGAAACCAGTCCTGCTCAGACCTATACCTTCATTACGAAATTGCAGTTCAGTTAGTCTATGAAAAAGCTATTCGTATTATTGATGATCTGCGGAGCAGGAATAAAAATGCACGCACAGAGCAATATTTCATCTATTGTTCCATCTTCAGCACCCGCGTTTACAGTATTAGGGATCAGCCCTGTTGAAATTTCAAAGCCCAATAACTGGAATGCGCTTCAGGCATCCCTGTTCCAGAATTTTGTGTCGAACGACCAGGTCGGTATACCCAAAACCTTTTCGCTGGAGTTTTCGCCATACTGGTTAAAAGACCGCCCTAACTTCACCTATAAAAACTACCTCGATAAAAAAGCGTTTTCCCTGCGGAACCTTTCTCTTTCTCTTGCTTCATCCAAAGTGCCTTATGGCGCAGATACCGTGCAGGCAATGGGCTTCGGGTTCAGATTGCCGGTAATAACGGGCAATGGAAAATCATCTATTGCCGAGATGCGTAAAAACCTTGAAACGTTCATTAACAAGAAAAGGGCGCAGAGTACCAACTGGCAGTCTTTATTCTCTCTCTATCTTGCTGCGTTTAATTCCAATGCCACGATCGCCGCTTTCAAGGATTCTATCAACACGAATCTTTCAAAGAAAACCAGCGAACCGTTCAAAAGTAATTCAGAAGCCATACTGATCCTGTACGCCAATAATATTGCGCCGATGTTGAAAGGGAAAGACAGTGTACTATACGGAACCCTCGGCGATGCAATTGTGGACACGGCTTCTGCCTATTATAATATACGGAATACGGATCTCGCGAAAGAACTAACCGATACGATAAGCGCAACACTGCGCAACGTAAGCCAGCTGGAATTTGCAGGCGGCCTGGGTCTTGCATTCCCTACCAATGATTTTACGTTCTCAAAAGCAACGCGGGCTTCTTTCTGGGGGAATTATTCCTTCAACATCTCGGCAAAAGATAAGATCGACGGAACCATCGGGTTGAGGTATATGCACGATTTTTCCATCGATACAATTAAAGCAGGAAATAATTACGATGCGGTTTTCAGACTGAACCTCGCACTCGGCGCCAAAGAAAGTTTTACCCTGTCTGCCTGGGGCGTATTACGCTACAAAACAAGCCAAACCAAATCCGTTGTTGTAAACGGCGAAACCTATTATAACCGCCAAACAGATACAGATAACAAATATGGTATCGATATCAGCTATAAATTATCTGATAATGTTGCCCTGTCTTACTCTTTCGGCAAAGGTTATGGCAAGGATAATTTTCTCGGAAACAACGGCCTGATCAATTACCTGAACCTGTTCTATGCACTGAGTACAAAAGTGCAGCAAACGAAAAACGGGGATTTCGGTTTCAAAACATTCTGATCATATACTGATTACTAAAGCTCACGGATCCAGATATTGCGGAAACCGGCTGCAATACCGCCATCCTTTCCATGATCCTGGATCACCAGCGATTCTTTTGGGGCATGTGCCGTATACGATGGTGCGCCGATCCATTCACTGGAACCCTTGATAGCTACATGGTTCTGGATCAGTACACCGTTTTGCAATACGGTAATATAAGCCGGAGAGATCAGCTTGCCATTGGCATCAAATTTCGGAGCCGTGAAAATGATATCGTAGCTCTGCCACTCGCCGGGCTTGCGGCAGGCGTTGACCAGTGGAATGTATTGTTTATAAATGCTTCCGGCCTGCCCGTTCACATAAGTAGGGTTCTCATAGCTGTCGAGCACCTGTAACTCATACCTGCCCATCAGGAAAATACCGCTGTTGCCACGTGTCTGACTGCTGCCCGCTATTTCAGCCGGAGAACGCCATTCCACATGCAGCTGACAGTTACCGAATGCCTGTTTGGTAATAATATCGCCGGTTCCTTTTTCAATAATGAAAGAGCCATCGGCCTGTTTTACAATACCGGGCGCGGTTCCCTTTTTTGTTTTCCAGGCATCGGCATTGGAACCATTATAAAGTATGATTGCATCGGAAGGCGCATCTGAGCTGGTTTTTCCGGGCGTAACCACAGCCGGAACGGGTGTCCAGACTTCTGTTTTGGCGGCTTCTTTTACAAGGCTGTCTACATTTTGGGCTTTGGCGGCAGCAAAACAGAACATGGCAATCGAAAAACAAACAAGTTTCATAATGAACTAGATTTTAGGTAAGGCATAACCATTGTGGTAAGATGCGGAAAGATATTTTTTATTGATCTCATTATCCCGGAAACGGCCTGCAGCGCGATCCCACTCGAGTTTGCGCCCGCTCCGGTAGGCAATATTACCCATCTGCGCAAGCGTTGCGATGGATGCACCGGCTTCTATAGGACAATTCAGGTCTTCAGATTTACGCGAGCGTACAGCACCAATGAAATTGATCCAATGTTTATCAAGACCATTATCGGATGATTTTGAAAACGGAACCACAACTTTGGAACTGTTCTTCTTTTCTTCCAGCACTTCCCAGCCGCCCCGGTTCAATACCAGGGTTCCGTTATTGCCAATAAATGCAATGCCATGGTCTTTACCATAATTGCCATTCCCGATACCGATCGCATGATCCCAGATCAGATTAAAATTTTCAAATTCATATAATGCCATCAGGGTATCGGGGGTCTCGTCTGCCGAATCGGGTTTGGCAAATTTGCCGCCGAGTGATGCAATGCTCCTGGGTGTATCGGCCTTCATTCCCATCAGGGCATAATCCAGCAGATGAACACCCCAGTCCGTCATTAAACCACCTGCATAATCCCAGAACCAGCGAAAGGTAAAATGGAACCGGTTAATATTAAAAGGCCTGTCGGACGCCGGTCCCAGCCATAGTTTATAATCAACACCGGGAGGCACAGGAGAATCGGGCTTTTTTTCCAGGGGTTGTTTCCAGTCGAGGTAACACCAGGATTTTACCGTGCGGATATTGCCTAATTGTCCGCTGTGCACAAAACGGATGGCATCGCCGAAATGCTGCTGGCTTCTTTGCCATTGCCCGGCCTGTACAATCCTGCCGTATTTCTGCTGAGCGGCAACCATGACCCTGCATTCGGTAATGGAATTACCTACAGGTTTTTCAACATATACATCTTTACCGGCCTGGCATGCATGGATCATCTGTAATGCGTGCCAGTGATCGGGCGTACCGATGATCACTGCATCTACCTCTTTCTGATCGAGCAGTTGCCTGTAATCGGTATAGCAACGGATGCCGGACGTGTCTATTTTCATGTCGGCAAGCTCCGCGAGCCGTTTATCGATCACCTGGCGGTCTACATCGCAAAGCGCAGTGATCGCCACATCAGGCACTTTCAAAGCCGCTTTTATATTAGACCAACCCATGCCATTGATACCGATGGCGCCGATATTGACCCTGTTAGCCGGTGAGCCGGGCTGCTTGAATAAGCCGAATGCTTCATTCTGAAAAGCCGAAGCGAACATGCTGCCGCCGGCAACAAGCGCGGATTGGCGGATAAAATTTCTCCTGGATGACATAGTACGGAGGGGTTGTTAAAGAAACAATGCTAAAAATTAGGAAGTTTTTGTCAGTAATTTGCATGTTCGAACCGGCAGGGAATAATTTTCTGCCGGAAGGAACAGCAATAATTGCATCAAGTATTAAAAGGAAGTGTATGAAACGTTATATGAGAAGGTTGCTGATCGCAGTATTAACCGGGATCACATTATCTGCAACCGCACAGAATATCACGAAACCGGACTTGGCACCGGTAAAAGAGTTGCCCGTATTATTCCACCAGACAGCAGCGGAATACCGGGCACTTTGTTACCAGGCATTCAATACAGCCAAACTTCAACTCGAACTGCAACTGAAGAAAAAGAAACGTAAAGAGAAGTGGGCGATCGTTACCGACCTGGACGAAACCATTCTTGATAACAGTTATTCGGAAGCAAAGCTGATCAAAGAGGGAAAAGAATATACCGGCGCTTCGTGGAAACAATGGGTGAACCTGGCAGCCGCAACAGAAGTTCCGGGTGCATCTGATTTTCTGCGTTGGGTGAAAGCACAGGGCATCAGCATCTTTTATATCAGTAACAGGGATACATCGGATGTGGTCCGTACCATCGATAACCTGAAGGGTTTGAAATTGCCGGATGCAGACACCGCACATACCTTATTCAAATCCTCAACATCATCCAAAGAAGAAAGACGAAAAAAAGTAATGCAAAACTACCAGGTAGTAATGTTGCTGGGAGATAACCTCACAGATTTCACAGCATTCTTTGAAGAAAAAGACCTTGCACAACGCGCCGCAGAGACAGATAAAGTACGTACGAGCTGGGGACAGAAATTCATTATGCTGCCCAATGCCATTTACGGCGACTGGGAAAACGCGATTTACAATTACCAGCGCGGACTGACGCCGGAGCAAAAAGAAGCGAAGCGGAAATCATTATTAAAGGAACCACCAACAGTGCAGTAAAGACAAAAACAAGAATTACGAGGCATCCGGAAGCGGGTGCCTTTTTTTTTAAAAGTTCAGTAGTTCATCCACAGGAATTTCAAGACCGCCGGCGAGGGCAAAAAGCATGGTGAGGGTAGGGTTGCTCTGGCCTTTTTCAATACGGTGGATCTGGCTGAAATCGACATCGGCAAGATCGCCAAGCTTGCGCAGGCTGAGCTTCTTCTGGTTGCGGATCTTTTGCAGGTGCTTTCCGAAGCTTTTCAGCATTTTTTCATCCCTCGTGTTATTCATCTACAAAAATTCACGATAAAAAAGAAAAATATTGTAGGATTATATGCATACAATAAATAATTGTTTTATATCTTTATGAAACAGGCATTCGTAATGCTTCATTTGTTTGGATAGAAGCATTATAAATGTCGTTTAAGTATAGACTGCGAAGTTGGCGGGGCACATAACCGGATTATATCAATACTACCGGTGGATTGCCTGTTACATTATTACCGGCTTCGGACCAGGCAAACCGTATCGATGCCTATCGGGCATGCTGTATACGCTTATATGCGTGTATATATTCTGACAGACGGGTTCATTATTCAATCAGGGAAATATTATTATTCATTAAAAGCGGAGCTATGCATGTTATGCAACCATGGTACGAAACATTCTTTCATAAGCGATACAGGCTATCCATGCGCCAGTTGCTGTTGCATGCGCTGATCCGTCAGTATGAACATGCGAGGCATGCCCGTAAGAACACCTGGCCGTTATTAAAGAATGTGTATTTGCTTTACCGGTTAAAAGGATGTGGCCTTGCATTGCTGCAGACACAATTTTCAAAGAAACCAAAGAACCCCGTATAGGTAAGAAGGGGGTTAAGAAAGACAATTAACAAATCTTTTCTGCTCCTCAGCCTGCACTTCGTTTTAACCGGAGTGCCCACATTTAATTTTCCATTTATTGTCATGATCCTGGTCTGAAAGGCCCTGGATGAAAATTCAACCGTGTATGAAAAAACGACTCATTTGCGTAATGGCTATTCTATTGCCTTTACTGATCTATAGCCAACAGCCATCTTTAAGATCGTTAACGATCGGTGATGAAGTGCCTGATATAAGATTATCAAATATCCTGAACTACCCCGTTTCTAATATCCAGCTATCATCCTTGAAGAACAAACCGGTTATCCTCGATTTTTTCGGAACCTGGTGCGGGTCTTGCATTGCTGCGTTGCCGCATCTGGACAGTCTCCAGCGAAAATTCGATACCTCCGTGCAGATACTGGTGGTCTGTTATGAACCAACGGCCAAGATCCGCGCTTTCTTAAAAGAAAATCCCAAAGCGAAGGGGTTGAAGCTACCGTTTGTAACGGCAGACAGTATTCTTAGTAACTGGTTTCCACACCGGGCATTTCCGCACGAAGTATGGATCGACGGCAACAGGAAGGTAAGTGCAATCACAGAAGCGCGCCATGTAAATGAGGCGAATCTGCGCAAATGGTTCAGTGGCATCGCACTCTCGCTTCCGTTCAAATATGAACAGATGAAATTTGATGCGGGCCGTTCATTTTTTGAAAGAGGGAACGGAGAAATACCCCCGAAGTTTTTATTCCAGTCTGCACTTTCCGGTTATATGACGGCAATTGGCGGAAGAACTCAAGGTGAATCGAAGGGTATATATCCCGGAACGACACGTTATTATTACCTGAATTATTCGGTGCTTGCTCTTTACAGGCGGGTAATAGAAGATCGGTTGCCCGGTAACAGGATCATTCTTGAAGTACAGGATTCTGCCAGGTTCGTTTTGCCTGCAGACGCGAAGCAGCGAACAGACTGGCAGCAGAAAAACCTGTACTGCTATGAAGTAACCGCTCCCGATCTAACACCGAAATCACAATTGATGCAGCAGATGCTTTCGGATCTTAATAATAACCTGCACCTGAACGGTCGCATAGAACAAAAGCGGGTTAAATGCCGGATCCTGATCCGCAATGAAAAAGTGCAGGTTGCCAACTCCGGTCTGCCAGCCGAATCACATGTTTCTAAAAACGGGTTTTCGCTCCGGAATAAACCTGTCCGCACGCTTTTAAGTCATCTGAATAACTGGAATATACAGGAACGGATTCCGCCGATAGTGCTGGATGAGACCAATTACAAGGGAAATATCGATCTCGCCCTGCAGATCTCAGACATCCGCGACCTGCAGGCATTGAGAGCAGCCTTGCAACCGTTCGGGCTTGACATGACAGAGGAAGAAAGACTTGTGGAAGTGCTGGTGTTAACAGAAAAGACCCCGTAGCACTCATTTTTCAATCACCAAAATTAACAGTATGAAAATCACGTCTATTGTATGCCTTTTTCTTTTATTGATGGGCACAGCCCGATCGCAAAGCACAGTCAGAGGACATGTGCGGGATGCCACAAATGACCGCCCCATCGAAAATGTTCAATTGCATTTTTCAGTATCCGGGAAACAAACCATTTCAAAGCAGGACGGAAGCTTTACGATCTTGCTTACCGTTCCTGCAGATACGCTTGTTGTTACGCAGCTTAACTATAAAACACGGCGGATACCGGTGCGCTTACCTTTTTCCGGATCATTGTCTATAACGCTCGAACCGGATATGAGTAACCTGGAAGAAGTAATAGTGAACACCGGCTACCAGCAACTGCCGAAAGAAAGGGCAACGGGCTCTTTTGCAGTAGTAAACCGTTCACTATATAACCAGCAGGTCAGTACGGATGTATTAAGCCGGCTCGACGGAGTTGCGAACGGTTTTATTGCGGATAAAAAAACACAGCAGGGCGGAGTTAATTACACCATCCGCGGATTAAGCACGATACAGGGCCCGCGCCAGCCATTAATAGTGCTGGATAATTTTCCATATGAAGGCGATATCAACAACATCAACCCGAATGATGTGGAATCTGTTACATTGCTGAAAGATGCCGCCGCGGCTTCAATATGGGGCTCGCGGGCTGGCAACGGCGTGATCGTGATCACTACCCGTAAAAGCAGGCTGAACCAGCCATTGTCGGTTGAGTTCAATGCCAACTTTACATTTGCAGGTAAAACAGATCTCGGCGCGATCCGGCGTATCGGATCTCCTGACTATATCGACGTTGAAAGGTTTCTTTACGATAAAGGATATTACGCATCCAATATCAGCTCTTCCTCGAGACCCGGTCTTTCGCCGGTCATAGAGATCCTGCTGAAAAAAACGGCTGGAACACTCAGCAGCGTTCAGGCCGATGCGCAGCTGAACGCATTGAAAAGCATCGATGTCAGGAATGATTTCAATAAATATGTTTACCAGCAGGCAACCAGGCAGCAATATGCTGTTACATTAAAAGGCGGCAGTAATAACATGGCCTGGCTTTTATCCGCAGGGTATGATAAAAACCTGACAGACCTAGCTGCCAGCTACACACGCGCCAACCTGCGGTGGGAAAGTAATTACCGGGTTGCAAAAAATACGATGATCAATGCCGGGATCTATTTAACACAGAGCAATACCGGTTCCGGTAGAAACGGTTACCTGGATATCAGCGGCGCCGGCGCATACAAACTTTATCCTTATGCACAGCTGGCAGACAACAACGGTAATGCGCTTACAATAGACAAACTCCGCAGAAGCTATACAGATACCGCAGGCGGGGGCAGGTTGCTCGACTGGAACTATTATCCTTTAAACGATTACCGGTATAATACCACATCTACACCGGCACAGGATGTGCTGATCAATCTTGCTATACAGCATAAATTATTCGCAGGACTGACAGCAGACATTAAATACCAGTATGAAAAACAACAGTCGAACCAGAGCCTGCTGCAGGGTTTGAACAGCTATGCAGCACGCGATCTTATCAATAGGTATACACAGATCAATTATGTTACGGGTGATGTTGTGAACCGAGTACCCATTGGTGCAATACTCACCAATAACAATAGCCAGACAGAATCTCATAGTATACGGGGGCAACTTGGTTTCGACCGGTCCTGGAACGAACACGCAGTTACCTTGCTGGCTGGTGCCGAGTACAGGCAAACGGATCTGACAGGCAGTTTTTTCCGGACCTATGGCTACGATGAACAGTTAATGGTAGCAGGAAATGTTGACCCGACAACCGCATACCCTGATTTTGTAACCGGAACAAAATCATTCATCGGCACAACCAATGTATTCAGCGGCAGGTATAACCGGTTTATTTCCTTCTTCGGAAACGGTGCATATACATATAAAGGAAAGTACACGATATCAGGAAGCCTCCGGAAAGATGCGTCCAATATGTTTGGCGTGAACACCAATGAGAAATGGACACCATTGTTTTCTTCGGGTATTACATGGGATGTATCGCGGGAGTCTTTTTACAGGCTTAAGGCGCTGCCGTATTTAAAATTCAGGTTAACCTATGGGTCCAGCGGCAATGCCGATCAAAGTAAATCTTCCGTACTCACGATTGCCTATAGCGGAGCATCTCCATATACACAAACCCAATATGCTGTTATTGGTCAGTATCCAAACCCGGAGCTGAGATGGGAAAAAGTAAACATGTTGAATGCCGGAGTTGACTTTCGCTTAAAATCGGAAAGACTAAGCGGAACCATAGAATATTATGTGAAGCAGGGCCGTGATCTGTTTGGCGCAGATCAGATCGATTATACCACCGGCGTGGGCACATCTATCATAAAAAATGCGGCAAACATGACCGTGAAGGGGTTAGATATAGAACTCAGCAGTCTTAACACAACAGGCAAGATAAAATGGAGCACCACGCTGAACTTCAGTTATAATGAAGACAAGATCACAAAACTTTTCCTGAGTAATAAACAGGGAAGTGCATTTGTTGGTGGTCCGGGTTTGCTCTCGCTCACCCGGGTGGAAGGAAATCCGGTGTATGGAATTTATTCTTACAGGTGGGCGGGTCTCGACCCGGCCAATGGAGACCCGATGGGTTATTTAAACGGTCAGGTAAGCAAAAACTATACAAATCTTACAGGCGCAGCAACGCAGTTGTCAGATATCGTATATAACGGACGGGCATTGCCCGCGGTATTCGGTGCAATCCGGAACACCCTTACATATAGGGCTTTTTCACTGAGCGCGAATATCACCTATAAATTCAATTACTATTTCAAAAAAGAGTCGATTAATTACAGCCAGCTGTTCTCAACCGGTACCGGTCATTCAGATTACGAAAAACGCTGGCAGCAGCCGGGCGATGAATTAAAGACGGATGTGATTTCGATGCCTTACCCTTCAAATTCAGCCAGGGATGCTTTTTATAACGGATCTGAAATCCTTGTGCGTAAAGGGGATCATATCCGCCTGCAATACATCAGCCTTTCATACGAGTTTAAAAAAGGTGCAGGACTACCGTTGCCGTTTCAGCGGTTACAATGTTATATGACCATGAATAATATCGGCATTTTATGGCGCGCTAATAAAGACGGCCTGGATCCGGATTATCATACGGCAACAACCGCGGTACCTCCACCACCGATGTCTCTGTCATTGGGTCTGCGGGTAGCCTTCTGATCATTTTTCAATCAGCAAAAACAATGTAATGAAAACAATAAAAAAGGTTTATATAACAATATATGTATTGGCATTATCCTGCCTGTTATCATGCCAGAAACAATTAGATACGAAACCAGATGTGCGGCTGGTTGTTCCAACGGAACTGAAAGATATTCAGGCCCTGCTGGATAATTACGTGAATATCAACAACAGGGATATTGGTTCACTTGAGACCAGCGCCGACTCCTATTATGTAACAGATGCAGATTATCTAGCGTTTGCCGAACAGATAAGGAATATGTATGCGTGGAAGAATGAAAATATTTTTACCATCGGCACCATACCTTCTAATAATGACTGGTACCTGCTATACGAAGTGATCAATATCGCCAATAATTGCATCGATGGACTTTCTAAAATTGACAGGACTCCGAAGAATGCAAAAGAATGGGATAATATTATGGGACAGGCGCTATGCCTGCGTGCAAAGTCGTTTCTCAGCGCAGCGTTTGTATGGTCGCTGGCCTATGATGACAATACTGCAGCAACGGATCCTGGCATTGTGTTAAGGCTTAGTTCAGATTTCAATATTCCGTCAGCGCGCGCCTCCGTAAAACAAACCTATGAACAGGTCATCAGGGATTTCAAAGAAGCGATCCGCCTGCTGGATGTGAATCAGCTGAGTGTATCCAGGTTTTCGAAACCTGCGGCGTATGGCCTGCTTGCCAGAACATATCTTTCCATGCGTAATTATCCGGCAGCGGGTTTATATGCCGATTCCTGCCTGAAGCTGAAAAGTACACTCATTGATTATAACACATTCAATGCAGCACTCACATTCCCGTTTGCGAAATTCAACGCAGAAGTTTTGTTTGGGCAGTGTCTTACATTAACGGCGGCCCTGAACATGTCGCGCGCTAAAATTGACAGCAGTTTTTATCGCTCTTATGCAGATAACGATCTGCGCAAAACCTTGTTTTTCCGAAATAACAATAACGGCAGCTATGCATTTAAAGGAAGCTATGATGAATCTGACAAACCGTTTGCGGGTATTGCAACCGATGAAGTATACCTGATGCGGGCAGAATGTTATGCGAGGGCCGGTAATATTTCAGCGGCAATGACTGATCTGAATACGCTCCTCGCCAAAAGAATAAAAACAGGTACGTTCAGCGCCATTACAGCCACAAACCCGGATGATGCATTGAATAAAGTTCTAACGGAAAGAAAAAAAGAACTGGTGTTCCGTAATGTCAGATGGATGGATATCAAACGGCTGAATAAGGAAGGGGCAAATATCAGCCTGAAAAGGATCATCAGTAACGAAACGATCGTATTGCCAGCCAATTCAAGGAGGTTTGCACTGCCATTACCCGAGGAAATCATCAGACTGACCGGCATGCCGCAAAACCAATATTGACACAGAAGGTACTTGTATCCCCCTTCTTGATGCAAGAGCGGTAATCATTATGATTACCGCTCTTTTTAAACAGGATTACTGGTTGCTTTCTTTCAACGACTTGAAAATGGAGTTGCTGAGCTGATTGGTGTTTTCAGCATTGTCAAGCGCATCCTGAAGGCTGGCTTCTTCAGGGATTTCCACCCTGCAGGGAACTTCGGGGTCTCCGGAGCAGAAGCCAACCGGCTCGCTGCCAGATGTATAACCGGATTCGAGATAAATCTCCGAATCATTTCCTGTGAAATGATACACCTGTGTGGTTTTGATGCCGGTAAAAGCAGATGCAGTAATGGCAAAAACCACAGCAACTGCCGCCAGCGAGATCTTGAACTTTTTCATGATTCAAAATTTAGTGTTGATGCCCGTTTTTAAACCGGGCTGAAAATTGCCTACTCTGTTCTACAGGTTTTCGGCATCGCCTGATTGCGCAATTATTTTATTGTATAGGAACAATGAATAGAAACAAATACCGGTATATGCCAGGTTAAATACAATATGCCATTTCCAGCCCAGCTCCTGTATTACGCCTCCGCAGCTGCAAGGCAGCTTCGGAGCAAACAGCAGCATCAGTACTATATAAACAGTAAAAACGATCAGCAGGAAAAGGCTCAGGTATAAACCGGCTTTTGAAGTTCTTTTAAAACAAAGCAGCAATGCGGTCAATAACTCCGTCCCCACCAAGGCATAAGCCGTAATACCCGGCGAAATACCCCAGAATGGGATCAGCGAGAGCGTTCCTGTAAAACGATCCATTTCAAAAAGCTTCGAAAGTGCAGTATAACACCATAAAAAAATAAGCAGCGCTTTCAGCAGGTGATATAAAACCAGTTGCTTTTTCATACAGCTAACTTACACATGCCCGAAAAGCTGGCTGCCGGTTTATACATGTATTTATACATCGGTTTTCCGGGAAAAAATACGCTTGCTGGACGTGACCACAGGCTTTTACTGTCGGGATGCGCGTTATCTTTAATCTGCAAAGCCTGTTATATGAATACACCGGAAGAAAAATTCCTGCGGAATGAAATGATGCCGTTATTACAAACGCTTACTCCCGTAAGTGAAGCGAAATGGGGTAAAATGAATGCGCAGCAGATGATCGAACATCTTGCCGCATTTTTTAAAGTATCCACCAACCGGCTTAAATTTCCATTGATTACTCCCGAAGAACAACTGCCCGCGTATAAAGCCTTCCTGCTGAGTAATAAACAATTCCGGGAAAATACACAGGCCCCGCTCTCTGTTCTGCCTTCCGAACCCTTGCCGCTCAGGCATCCTGGTATGGAAGAAGCAATGGCTGCGCTGGATCATGCTGCTACTGAATTCTACCAGTTCTTTGCCACAGATCCGTCTTTGCAGACAACACACCCGGTATTTGGTCCGCTTAATTATCACGAGTGGATCTTGCTTCACTATAAGCATGTTTCCCATCATGCCCGCCAGTTCTCGTTGATGTGATTGTTAAGGCTTTCTTTTTCTGCAGTATCGAAAGCTATCAATCGTTAGCTTTGTAGATAAACGATTGATATGGCCAAATTAGAAAATTATATACTCGGTAAATGGATCACTGGTGATGGCGACGGACAGTTGCTGCTGAATGCCGTTACCGGTGAACCGGTTGCTGCAGCCAGCGCCAAAGGACTGGACATGGCTGCTATTTTAGATTATGCAAGGTCTAAAGGAAACCCGGCATTAAGAAAAATGACATTTCAGGAGCGCGGACTCATGCTTCGTTCCCTGGCACTTCATCTCCGGAACCATCTGCCAAAATTTTATGAGGTCAGTTACAAAACCGGCGCAACAAAAGCAGACAGCTGGGTTGATATAGAAGGCGGCATCGGCAACCTCTTCGCATATGCGTCGCTCAGACGCCGTTTTCCCGATGAACCGTATTGCCTTGACGGCGAAAATCATATCCTGGGTAAAGCCCAGACTTTTATGGGTCATCACCTGTTGCTGCCTAAAGAAGGAGCGGCCATACATATCAATGCATTTAATTTCCCTGTCTGGGGCATGCTCGAAAAAATAGCTGTGAACCTGCTTGCCGGCGTACCCGCTGTAGTAAAACCAGCCACCCTCACCAGTTTTTTAACGGAAGCTGTAGTAAAGGAAATTATCGCATCGGGTATTTTACCGGATGGCGCCCTGCAACTGATCTGCGGCAGTGCCGGCGATCTGCTCGATCATGTAACAGCCCAGGATGCGGTTACTTTTACCGGCTCTGCTTCTACAGGACTAATGCTGAAAGGCAGTAAAAAGATCATGAGCGAAAGCGTTGCGTTTACGATGGAGGCAGATTCTCTCAACTGTATTGTTTTAGGGGATGATGTAACGCCGGATATGCCGGAGTGGGATATTTTTATCAAAGAAGTCCGCAAGGAGATGACCACCAAATGCGGACAGAAATGTACTGCCATCAGGCGCATTTTTGTTCCTGAAAACAAGCTGGAAGAGGTACAGTCGGCGCTTATAAAATCACTTGGGCAGACGGTGATCGGTAATCCGCTGAATGAAAAAGTACGCATGGGCTCACTCGCCGGCGAAGAGCAGCGCAGGGAAGTGCGGGCGCAGGTACAAAAGCTGCTTGCTTCTTCACAACTGATCTATGGTTCGCTCGACAGCGTGGATGTACTGGATGCGGATGCCATGAAAGGCGCATTCATCAGCCCGATGCTCCTGCGTAATGAGAAACCATTTGATAGCAGGGAAGTGCACGAAGTGGAAGCGTTTGGTCCCGTATCTACCTTAATGCCTTACCGCAACCGCGAAGAAGCGATCGCGTTGTCAAAAATGGGGAAAGGCTCATTGGTAAGTTCCGTTGTAACCGCCGACCCCACAGTTGCAAAAGACTATGTACTGGGTGCGGGAACATGGCACGGACGTATTCTTGTATTGAATGAAGCCTGCGCAAAAGAAAGTACCGGACACGGCTCGCCGCTTCCGTTACTGGTGCATGGCGGTCCGGGAAGAGCAGGCGGCGGTGAAGAAATGGGCGGCATCAGGGGAGTAAAACACTACATGCAACGTGTAGCCATACAAGGAACTCCGGATATGATTACTGCCATCAGCAATGTTTACCAGCCCGGTGCAAAAGGCCATTCCGACGGGGTGCATCCTTTTAAAAAATACTTTGATGAATTAACGATCGGCGAACAGATCATTACGGAAAAAAGACTCATCACAGCAGAAGATATCAACCGGTTCGCAGATCTCAGCGGCGATCATTTTTATGCTCACCTGCAGGATACGGATTTTTCAGGTACCATGTTCGACAGGCAGGTGGCCCACGGTTATTTTATCATGAGCGCCGCCGCCGGCCTTTTTGTAGACAGCTACGAAAAGAACCCGGTACTTCTGAATTATGGTATTGATGAATTACGCTTTACCAAACCCGTTTACCCTGGCGCAACAATTTATATACGGTTTACCTGTAAGGAGAAGACAAGCCAGGAAAAGAAAACAGAAACGGATATTGACAAGGGTATTGTAAAATGGTATGTGGAGATCATCGACGACCAGGAAGAAATTACCGGTGTAGCCACAATACTTACCATGGTGGCCAGGAAACCCTGATTCGTTTAACATTATATTATCATTTCCTGCTGGCTGAAAGAAACTTGTCTCAAAGGAAAAACCGAATAATGGTGTAACTTTAAAGCAAGGGCTGCGAGGTCATACGCAAGATTGTTTAAAAGGAAAATATGTAAATTATGATTGAACAGATTAAAGAAGGACATGTTAAAGTAGAGCGGGAACACGGGATAGCAACGATAGAATTTTATCACCCGCAAAGAAATTCATTACCGGGAGCCATCCTGGAAGCGCTCGCAAAAGATATTCACAGCGAAGGGCTGAACAAAGACACAAAAGTGATCATCCTCAAATCCGCTGGCGATGGCATTTTCTGCTCCGGTGCTTCATTCGATGAACTTGCTTCTATTAAGAACGAGGAAGAAGGTACACGTTTTTTCACCGGGTTCGCCAACGTGATCAACGCCATGCGTAAAGCTCCCCAGCTGATCATTGCCCGCATCCAGGGTAAAAGTGTCGGCGGTGGTGTAGGCCTTGCCGCTGCTGCAGATTATGCTATAGCAGTAGAGGGCGCAGAGGTAAAACTCAGCGAACTGGCTGTTGGTATCGGTCCTTTTGTAGTTGGACCTGCCATTGAAAGAAAGATTGGTGTGTCTGCTTTTTCACAGCTGGCCATCGATGCCAACCTATGGCGCCCGGCCGACTGGGCAAGGAGAAAAGGCCTGTTTGCTGAATTGCATACAGATGTTGCAGGTATGGACGATTCTATACAAAGACTGGCCAATAACCTTTCTCTTTCCAACCCTGAAGCCATGCAGGAGCTCAAGAAAACACTCTGGAAAGGAACCGAACACTGGGATACGCTCCTGAAAGAAAGAGCCGGAATCAGTGGTCGCCTCATCCTGAGCGAATACAGCAAAAAAGCGATCGAGAAATTCAAAGTGAAACTCGCGTAGTGTAATAACATATAGTATAAAGAAAGGCCCGGGTCAACCGGGCCTTTTTCATATTACCAACAGGCGATTGGCAAGTACACCTGCCGGCTTGCAGTATTCAGAACACTACTGCTACTGGTCTTCCAAAAAAACGAGCTTGTGTTCCCGTTGATCGCTGACCAACGGAGAGACCGTACATTTTTCTAATATTACATTTACTCAGCGGCGTAACTTGCTGGTCAGCGACCAGCAAGGGCGTAGTTCCCGTTGATTACTGACCAACGGGAACAGAACATTTTCTAATACTACTTTTGCCCAGCGGCAAACTTGCTGGACGCCGACCAGCAAGACCACATCCTCACCCCCTCACTTCGCCCTTCCCCCCTCACTTCGCCCTCACCCCCCCCAACTACCTCCACCCACCACCAAGATTCCTGTAAACACTAACCACCGCATTCAGTTGTTCTTTCTTCGTTTCAATCAGTTCCAGCCTCGATTCCAGTGCATCACGCTGCGTCATCAGTACTTCAAAATAGTCTACCCTTGCAGACCGGAACAGGTCATTCGATATATCGATGGAACGATTCAGCGCTTCCACCTGTTTTTGTTTCAGCTGGTAGCTTTTATCGAGGTTGCTGATCTTCGACATTTGCGTGGCCACTTCGATATAGGCATTCAGGATCGTTCGTTCATAGTTATACATGGCCTGCAGCTGACGCGCATTGGCTTTGTTGAATTCTGCCTTGATGGCATTACGGTTGATCAGCGGACCAGCAATATCACCAGCCAGCGAATAGATCAGCGATTCCGGGAACTTCACCAGGTAAGATGGTTTGAATGCCTGGAAACCGATGGCTGCCGAGATTCCGAATGAAGGATAGAATTCGGCACGCGCTACTTTAACATCCAGCTTTGCGGCAGCAAGGTCCAGCTCTGCCTGCATGATGTCCGGGCGATTGGCCAGCAATTGTGAAGGGATACCCACATTTACAGTAGCCGGTACGAGGCTGGCAAAACTGCTCTTATCCCTGTTGATGGCCTGCGGATAACGGCCCAGCAGCAGGTTGATACGGTTCTCTGTTTCCCTGATCTGCTGCAGGATATCGAATTCAAGACTTTCTGATTTCAACACTTCTGCCTGGAATTTCTGCACACCCAGCTCGGTTGCCCTTGCAGCATCTTTCTGCACTTTCACAATACCCAGCGCATTGTTCTGCAGGATAATAGTCTGCTTTACGATTTCAAGCTGGTTGTCGAGCGACAGAAGTTCATAATAAGAGCGCGCTATTTCCGCAACGAGGTTGGTCAGCACAAAATTCTTTCCCTCAACAGATGAAAGATATCTTGTAATGGCAGCCTTTTTAGCTGTGCGCAGTTTTTTCCAGATATCCACTTCCCAGTTGGCATAAGCGGCAACGGTAAAATCTGTCAGCGGATCGGGCACTTCTTTCCCGGGCTCGATTTCGGTAGAGGCATCGCCCGCACCCTGACTCGTATATCTGCCGGGTTTATCTACGCCAACACCTGCCCTTGCACCTACGGTGGGGAGAAGTGCTGCATGTTTTAACCTGATTTCATTTCTCGATGCTTCTATTTCCTGCAAAGTGATCTGTAATTCCTGGTTGTTTTTCAGTGCCGTGTCGATCAACGCTGCCAGGTTGGGGTCAGTGAAAAAAGCGCGCCATCCTTTTTGGGCGCTGTTCAGCGTATCGGTACCGTTACCATAGGAAAACGGTACCGTTTTATTACTGTCGCGCTGCACCAGTGCCGGCACACTGCAGCTGGTAATAGCCAGGCTCGCACCCAGTATAGCGATATATTGAAATTTACTTCGTTTATACATTGTGATCGATTTCTTCTGTTAAAGGATTTTCTTCTTCGTCTTTTACAAACGCATGTTTTTCCGCGATCTTTCCAAATACATAATAAAGACCGGGGATCAGCAATACGCCGAAAATGGTTCCGAACAGCATACCGCCAGCTGCAGCAGTACCGATGGTTCTGTTTCCGATCTTGCCCGGGCCGGTTGCAACAACCAGCGGTATCAATCCCGCGATGAATGCGAATGAGGTCATCAGGATCGGACGGAAACGCACTTTCGACCCCTCCATAGCTGCTTTAAGAACAGAAGCCCCCGCACGATGCCGCTGTACCGCAAACTCCACGATCAGCACGGCGTTCTTACCTAAGAGGCCGATCAGCATTACCATAGCAACCTGTGCATAGATATTGTTTTCGAGTGCTAGTAATTTAAGCAGCAGGAATGCGCCGAAAATACCCGCAGGCAGTGACAGGATTACTGCCAATGGCAGGATGAAACTCTCATACTGTGCAGAGAGGATCAGGTAAACGAAGCCCAAACAGATCAGGAAGATATAGATAGCCTGGTTGCCCTGTGCCACTTCATCCTTTGAGATTCCCGCCCAGTCGATCCCGAAACCGCGTGGCAATGTTTTCTGCGCCACTTCATTGATTACACGTATGGCTTCGCCGCTACTGTAACCTGGTGCGGCAGAACCACTGATCTCCGAAGCATTGTACATATTATGCCGCGTGATTTCCGAAAGACCATACACTTTATCCATTTTCATGAAAGCGGAATACGGAACCATATCACCATGATCATTCTTCACATATAATTTCAGGATGTCTTCCGGTAAAGCCCTGTATTGGGCGGCGGCCTGTACCATTACCTTATACTGACGCCCGAATTGAATAAAGCTGATCTCGTAATTACTTCCTACCAGTGTAGACAATGTATTCATGGCATTCTCGATGCTTACGCCTTTCTGCTGAGCAAGTTCATTATCTACATTAAGCATATACTGCGGGAAACTGGCGCTGTAAAAACTGAATACCGATGAAAGCTCTTTACGTTTACTGAGTTCCTTTACAAAATCATTACTCACCGTCTCCATTTTCTTGTAATCGCCAGACCCGGCTTTATCGAGCAGGCGTAACTCGAAACCACCTGCGGCACCATAACCCGGTACTGCCGGCGGCAGGAAGTATTCTATCGTTGCTCCTGTGATGTCCTTCGATTTTTCTTCGAGCTCTTCCATGATCTCCTGTACGGAATGCTTGCGCTCTTCCCAGCTTTTCAGGTTGATCAGGCAGGTACCGGAGTTGGAACCGGTTCCTTCCGTCAGGATCTCATATCCGGCAAGTGCAGAAACGGATTGAACACCTTCCACTTCTTCACATAATTTCTGCAGTCGCTCCGCGATCTCATTCGTTCGCTCGAGCGAAGAGCCCGGAGGAGTCTGGATAATGGCATAGAACATTCCCTGGTCTTCATTCGGGATAAAACCTGCAGGTACTTTTCCATTCAGGAACCAGGTACCCGCAGAGAATGCGATCAGCACCAGGAAAGTTACTGCTCGGCGATTCACAATCAGCCCGAGTACTTTCATATACCTGCCCGAAGCCCTGTTGAACCCGTTATTGAAACCGGCAATGAACTTATCCGCAAGGCTTTTCTTCTTATGCTTGCCATGATTGTTTTTCAGGATCATCGCGCAAAGCGCCGGTGTAAGCGTAAGCGCCACCACACCCGACAGGATGATGGCCGTTGCCATAGTGATGGAGAACTGGCGGTAAAAAATTCCCACCGGGCCCGACATAAACGCCACCGGAATAAACACCGCCGCCATCAGGAAGGTAATAGCTATGATGGCCCCCGCAATTTCGTGCATGGCTTTTTTGGTTGCCTTCAGTGGCGAAAGCCCTTCTTCTTCCATTTTCGCATGCACCGCTTCGATCACCACAATGGCATCATCCACCACCACACCAATCGCCAACACCAGCGCAAACAGCGTGATCAGGTTCAGCGTAATACCAAAGAACTGCATGAACACAAATGTGCCCACCAGCGAAACAGGTACCGCCATGGCCGGGATCAGCGTAGAACGCCAGTCGCCAAGGAACAGGAACACAACCAGCCCCACCAGGATAAATGCTTCTACCAAAGTGTGTAATACTTTTTCAATAGAAGCATCGAGGAATTTCGAAACGTCGTAACTGATCTCATAATCCATTCCTTTCGGAAAAGAACTGGCTTTGATCTCTTTCAGTTTCGCTTTCACATCTTTTATCACCTGGCTGGCGTTGCTGCCGTACGACTGCTTTAATACGATCGCCGCAGAAGGCTTACCGTTAAGGTTGGAATAGATATCATACATGGCGCTGCCGAACTCAACATCCGCAACATCTTTCAAACGCAAAATCTCGCCATTGGGATTGGAGCGCAGGATCACATTCTGGTATTGCTCCTTTGTGTTGAACCGGCCCGAGTATTTCAATACATATTCGAACGACTGTGAACGTTTACCCGAACTCTCACCCGTTTTACCCGGCGAAGCTTCCAGGCTCTGTGCACTGAGGGCTTCCATTACTTCATCTGCAGAGATCTTGTAAGCCAGCATACGATCGGGTTTCAGCCAGATGCGCATGGCATATTCGCGGTTACCGAGGATATCTGCAAACCCTACCCCATCCACACGTTTCAGCTCGGATAGTACGTTGATGTCGGCAAAGTTGAAAAGGAATTTCTGGTCCGTATTCGGATCATTACTGTAGAGGTTCACATACATGAGCATGTTGGATTCTTCCTTTGTGATCTTTACGCCTTCGCGCACTACCAGCGGCGGAAGTTTATTGATCACGGAAGCAACGCGGTTCTGCACGTTCAGCGATGCCTGGTTAGGGTCTGTACCCAGGTTAAATACAACCTGTATGGTAGCTTCACCGTCGTTACCGGCATCGGAAGCCATATATTTCATACCCGGAACACCATTGATGGCCCTTTCCAGGGGAATGATCACAGATTTGATCATCAGCTCACCATTGGCACCGGGATACTCGGCCGTAACGTTTACTTTAGGTGGTGAGATGGACGGGAACTGGGTTACCGGCAATTGCATGATGCCGAGCACACCCAGGAAAACAATGATCAGCGATATCACGATAGATAATACCGGCCGCTGTATAAATTTATTGAACATGAACTAAGCTGTTTGGAATTGAAGACTATTCTGCTTTTAAACGGAGGCGTGAAACCACTTTTTCAGGCGCGATGTACTCGCTGGCGATCTTATCATCGTCCCTTACTTTCTGCACGCCTTCGAGTAAAATCCTGTCATTGAGATTCAGGCCGCTCTCCACTACAAAAAGATCCGGCATGCGGCCGTTGATGGTGATACCGCGGGATTTCACCACATTGTTCTTGTCTACAACAAAAACAAAAAGCTTATCCTGTATTTCATAAGTAGCTTTCTGGGGAATGATCAGTGCATTTCTCAGCGGCATGGTCATCAGCACTTTGCCGGTCTGACCGTGCTTCAGAAGCCGGTTCGGATTCGCGAAACGCGCACGGAATGCGATATTGCCGGTTTCATTGTTGAACTCACTTTCAATGAGCTCTACAGTACCGTTATAAGAAAGTGTAGTACCATTGGCGAGCAGCAGACCCACTTTGGTATTGCCGCGGCCTTTTACATTGGTCTGGTAATCGAGGTATTCGGGCTCCGACACATTGAAATAGGCAAACATCTGGCTGTTGTCTGAAAGTGTCGTGAGCAACTGACCTTCATCTATCAGGCTTCCCAGCTTTTGCGGGATCCGGTCAATGGTACCATCGAACGGTGCCCTGATCTCTGTGAAAGAAAGGTGCAGTTTGGCGAGCGAAAGCTCCGCTCTGGCCTGGTCAAGCTTGGCCTGGGCCATAGCCTGTTCATTTTTTGAAACAACATTTTTGTCTACAAGCGCTTTCGTGTTCTGCAGTTCGATCTCGGCGATCCTTGTTTCTGCCTGCGCTTTTTCCATTTCAGCTTCATAGATCTTAGGCATGATCCTGAATAGAAGCTGGCCGGCTTTTACAGACTGGCCTTCATCTACAAAGATCTCCTGCAGGTAACCTTTTTCCTGCGCCCTGATCTCGATGTTACGGACGGAACGGATCTGCGATACATATTCCTTAACAAAGGATGTATCAACCTGTAAAGGACTGGTTGTGGTATAATGACTGACTTCTTCCTTGTTTTCTTTTTTGGGAGTGCAGCTGGTTTGGTACAACAGGCTAACCAGGCCTGTTAACACGACGATTCTCTTCATGATATTAAATGGATGATGTACGAATGAAAGCCGGAACAGTATATTCCGGAAAGGAACGGCGATGCCGCGCACATCAGCGCTGTTAATACATGATAGTACCGTAATGAGGTAACAGGATATGATCAGCTACTGGAGTGTTAGCGGCAGAAATGAATCATATCCTCAGGATCCGCTGAAAGATATATTTACAGGAAGTCTGTATGTATAAGGACTCAACAGGTCCGTAACAACAATAGAGATAACTTAAAATGGATTGATAGTGAGCGATGGAATAGTAACCGGATACCAGGCGCCACTTTTTTGCCAGCAACGATCTTCCGTATTCATCTTCCGAATCATCGCTGATCAGGTATTCTTTTTCCTGCCCGGGATACTGTGCATCATCGAGAATCGCCTGTTCCCGGCTTGCAGTAACAAAATGTGTTTTTGAAAGCTGAGAGAGGGAACGGGTACTTTTGTTAAATGTACCCCCATAGGCATTGCCATCCCTTCCTAAAAGAAGGAAACTCAGGGTTACAAAAAATACGATTGCTCTCATCGGGGAGCCAAAAATAACGAAAGAATGAAATTGGGAAAAAATTTCATAAGACCCGGCCGGTCAAAAAATGGTTAAATTATTTTAACAGAGGCATTCACCCAAACCCTTATTCCTGCTTGTTTTCATGGGTAAGCGTTTTTTCTGAGGTGAAGATGGGTTATCTTTAATGCAATCGCATTCCATTAATCCTTTATTATAGCTTTATAAACACAGGTATTTTATGAAAGAAGAAATAAAAGCATACCATCAGGCTCTGGCGGCAAGTGACCAGGAGATCTGTGATCTGCTTTTCCATGAAATATGCCTTCAGCTGCCGGAAGCAGAAAACAAGATCTGGCACCGTCACCCTGTCTGGTTCCTCGATGGTAACCCGGTAGCCGGGTATAGCAAACTGAAAAACTGTATCCGTTTATTGTTCTGGAGCGGTCAGTCTTTTGATGAGGCCGGCCTGGCGCCGGAAGGAAGCTTTAAAGCCGCTGAAAAAAGATATACAACTGCGGAAGAAGTGAATAAAAATGAGCTGAAACGCTGGCTGGGCAAGGCGAAAACGATCCAGTGGGATTATAAGAATATTGTAAAAAGAAAAGGTGTGCTTGAAAGATTACTGTAATCTGCACCAAAGAAAACGGCTATTCCACAGGAATAGCCGTTTTCTTTTTTATGATCAGTTTGATCAGATATTCAGCCCGCCGCAAACGCTCAGTACCTGGCCTGTAACATACGATGCCATATCGCTTGCCAGGAAAAGGGTGGTGTCTGCAATTTCTTCAGCGCGGCCAAAACGACCGAGCGGTATTTTCTTCAGGAACTCGGAAGCGCCTTCTCCTTCTTTCAGGTAATGGGTCATGTCTGTTTCTACGAAACCCGGTGCAATGGCATTGCAGCGGATATTGCGGCTGCCCAGCTCCAGCGCTACCGATTTGGTAAAGCCGATGATACCGGCCTTACTTGCTGCATAGCTGCTCTGGCCTGCATTTCCGCGGATACCGATGATAGAGCTCATGTTGATGATGCTTCCTTTTTTCGCTTTCATCATCGGGCGGATCACCTGCTTGGTCATGTTGAAGACACTTTTCAGGTTGATATCCATCACATCGTCCCACTGCTCGGCACTCATGCGCAATAACAGGTTGTCTTTCGAAATCCCTGCATTGTTAACACATACATCAATTGTTCCGAATTCTTTTGTTACATCATTAATGAAAGACTCACAATCTTCAAATACACCGGCATTGCTTTTATAAGCTTTGGCATTCACACCCAGCGCCTTCAGCTGAGATTCGAGTGCTGCAGCTTTTTCAGCACTGCTGTCGCTGACATAACTGAAAGCCACATGACTGCCATGTTCGGCAAGTTTAAGCGCAATGGCAGCGCCTATTCCGCGGGCAGCCCCGGTAACTACAGATACTTTTCCTTCAAGTAATTTCATAACAACTGGTTTAGATTTGCGGAGCAAAATAAATGGAATTTGGGAATGATTCCGTTTCTCTTTGTTTTATCCCGTCTTAACAGGGCATTCAGGAACTAAATAAAAGGGGCCGACTGCCTGTTTTTTATGGCCAGGATCTCTTCCAGGTATTTCCGGTCATTGCTGAGCCGGGGTACTTTATGCTGGCCGCCCAGCTTTCCCCTGCTCTTCAGCCACTCGTGAAAAATACCTTTTTCCAGAGAATGCACAACCGGAATGGTGAGTGCTATATCCTTGTAACGTTTAGCTTCGTAATCACTGTTCACCATTTTCAGCGCGCTGTCCAGCTCAAAGGCAAACTGTTCTGTACTGGCCGGCGGATGTTCAAACTCTATGAGCCATTCATGCGCACCTTTATTATCATCCCCGAAATAGACCGGCGCAGCTGTATAATCGTTTACCGTGATCTGTAATTTCTCACAGGCGATGGCGATGGCTTTGTCTGTATTGTCGGCAATCACTTCCTCGCCAAATGCATTGATGTATTGTTTTAAACGACCGCTTACCTTAATACGGAATGGATAAGTGCTGGTGAATTGTATGGTATCGCCCACGAGGTAACGCCATAAACCACCGTTGGTACTGATCACCAGCGCATAGTTTTTACCGGTTTCCACTTCCTTCAGGCCAATGGTCCGCGGGTTCCCGGATCCGTACTCTTCAATGGGCATGAACTCATAGAAAATGCCATGGTCCAGGAAGAGCAGCATTCCATCTTCTCCGGGGTCGTCCTGTGCGGCGAAGAACCCTTCGCTTGCATTGTACATTTCAAGATAGGTACAACCCGGACCGATCAGCTTCCTGAACTGCTCCCGGTAAGGTGTGAATGAAACGCCGCCATGGATATATAATTCAAGCCCTGGCCATACTTCTTTCAGCGTGGATTTACCGGTGATCTCAAGAATTCTCTTGATGAGCACAAGCGTCCAGGTAGGAACGCCGGAAATAGAGGTAACCAGTTCGGGTATGGTAGACTGCGCCAGTTTTTCGATCTTCTGTTCCCATTCATCCATCAGGGCAATCGACAGTTCAGGCGTACGGATCCAGTTGGCCCAGATGGGTGTGTTCTGGAGCAGTACTGCGCTGAGATCGCCATAATGCACATCTTCATTTACTTTACTGATCTGGTGGCTGCCGCCGATCACAAGCCCCTTACCTGTTAACAGGTCGCTTTCTGTATGGTGATTGTAAAACAGCGTGAGCACATCCTTGGCTGCCTGGTAATGGCAATTCTCTAAACTTTCCTGGGTAATGGGAATGAACTTGCTTTTATCGCTGGTGGTGCCGCTGCTTTTGGCGAACCAGTTCACGGGCGTATTCCAGAGCAGGTTTTCTTCCCCGTTCATTAAACGCTCTATATAAGGCTTGAGGTCGTCATACTCGTGTATGGGAACGCTTTCCTTGAATCTGCGGATGCTGAACAGCTCCTTGAAACCATATTTACGGCCGATTTCAGTGTACTGGCCATGGGTAACCAGGTCCTGCAATACTTCACGCTGGGCAGCAACCGGATCTGTCATCCATTGCTCAATGCGCCAGTGCCTGAAGCGGGCCAATCTCGATATTGCCGGACTGAGAATTTTCATAAGACGTACAACAGCAGCAAAATAAGCAATGCCGGCGACTATTTGTGTAATAAAGCGGAAAAAGAGGTCAGATAAGCGGATCCCTGGGTGCATCCGGGATGATACCGTCGCGCCCCATTTCAATGATCCAGTCTTTTCTGCGGAGTTCGAAGTTGGTACCAAGGTAAAGCCTGCGCACCTGTTCGTTCTCGGCCAGCTCTTCGGCTGTACCATGACGGAATATTTTACCCTCGATCAGCAGGTAGGCACGATCGCAGATAGAAAGTGTTTCGTTTACGTTATGGTCTGTAATGAGGATGCCGATGTTTTTGTATTTAAGTCTTGCCACAACGCTCTGGATGTCCTCAACGGCAATCGGGTCAACGCCGGCAAAGGGTTCATCCAGCAGGATGAATTTGGGATCTACGGCAAGCGCGCGCGCAATCTCGGTTCTTCTTCTTTCACCGCCGCTGAGACTGTCGCCGTTGTTTTTACGAACATGATGCAGGTTGAACTCATCCAGCAGGGATTCCAGCTTATGCTGGCGTTCCTGTTTGGTAAGTGTTGTCATTTCCAGAACCGACATAATATTATTTTCCACGCTCAGCTTCCTGAATACGCTGGCTTCCTGCGGAAGGTAACCGATACCCATCTGTGCCCGTTTATACATGGGCAGTCTGGTGATATCCTGGTCGTTCAGAAAAACGGAACCTTCATCCGGTTTGATCAGGCCAACCACCATGTAAAAAGTGGTGGTTTTACCGGCACCGTTAGGCCCCAGCAAGCCAACGATCTCACCCTGTTTTACCTGTATACTTACATGGTTAACAACGGTTCTGCCCTTATAGCTTTTAAGCAGGTCTGTGGTATGGATGGTGAGGTTCAAAAGGCGCTTGTTTGAACAAAAATAAACGATCTGCAACAGATATAAGAGGCTGTTTTTATCTTAACACATGTTTATACCTCGTATATTGCAGGGATTTTATAAGGAACGAAGAGAAAATGAAAATTACCGAGCACATCCGTCAATCCAAAGACACCCTGATCTCTTTCGAAGTGCTGCCGCCTTTGAAAGGAAAGACCATTACTTCATTGTATGATCACCTCGATCCACTGATGGAATTCAAGCCATCCTGGATCAACGTGACTTACCACCGCAGTGAAACAATGTTCAAGAAAAAGGCCGACGGAACTTTTGAAAAAGTAGAAGTGCGCAAAAGACCCGGAACGGTTGGCATCTGTGCGGCGATCATGAACCACTATAAAGTGGATGCGGTTCCGCATATCATCTGCGGCGGCTTTACAAAAAGGGAAACCGAAGATGCGCTGATCGATCTTGACTTCCTGGGGATAGACAATGTGCTGGTATTGAGAGGAGACGCCGCCAAGAACGAAACTTCCTTTGAACCCGAAAAAGACGGGAACCATTATGCGCTCGACCTGCTGCAGCAGGTAGGCAATATGAATAATGGTATTTATATGGACGAGGATATCAAGAACGGCGGAAAAACGAATTTCTGCATGGGGGTAGCCGGTTATCCCGAAAAACATTTTGAAGCCCCCAACCTGGAAATAGACCTGCTGAAACTGAAACAGAAAGTAGATGCAGGTGCAGAATACATCATGACCCAGATGTTCTTCAACAACCAGAAATTCTACGATTTTGTGAAAGCCTGCCGTGATATGGACATCCAGGTGCCCATCATTCCTGGATTAAAGCCGGTAACGAACAAAAAGCAGCTGACCGTATTGCCAAGAACCTTCCACGTAGATATTCCAACGGAACTCTCCAATGCTATTATGAAGTGTAAAACAGATGCAGAGTGCGAACAGGTAGGAACAGAATGGCTGGTTCAGCAAAGCAAAGAACTCAAGGCATTCGGTGTTCCGGTATTACATTACTACACACTTGGAAAACCTAAAGTGATCTGGAATGTTGTAAAAGAGATCGTATAACAAAAAAGAGCCGTGAGGCTCTTTTTTTTACACATGAAAACACACTTGCCGTGTTTATAACTTAAATCCATAGGCAACCCTCAGCGCCAGCTGTTTGGTAGCGCTGTATTTGGTAAAATCCTCGTATTTGACGCTGATATCCCAGTCTCTGGCAACAATGGTACCGATAGACGGAGAATAAACGAAAGAGGTACCTGTACCGGACTGTGTTCCGAAACCTGCACCTGCTTCACCTGCAAAATAAAGTGCTGGCGTAGCAAATACTTTAAGACCGCCTTTCACAGGAATATAGCCGGTATGGCCGCCATCCCAGAAAAAGTGGGTATAACCCGACGTAAGGATCCAGGAAACACTGTTACCAATGCTTTGCTGCAGCCTCAGATCGGCACCCAACACAAAATTGGAAGGGTTGTTCAAAGAAACACCAGGCATAATACTAACACCCAAACGGAGCGGTTCCCGGCTTTGTTCTGACTGTGCTTGCGCAGTTAAACCTGTTACTAACAGGATCGCTGCTACTACTGTTCTTAATTTCATACGCGATGTTTTAGCAATAACTACAAACATTATGCCCACCGGGCAGCCTTTTTCCCATATAAGCAAAAAAGCGAACGTGTTCAACGTTCGCTTTCTGCTTGTTATAATGTTTTAGCTTGTTATTCTGCTTCAGCTACCACTTCTTTCACTTCGGGGATCATACGCTTCATCATACCTTCGATACCTGCTTTTAAGGTGATCATTGAAGACGGGCAACCGCTGCAACTACCCTGGAGCATCAGGTTTACCACGCCGTCGTTATAGCTTTTGAACTGGATAGCTCCGCCATCCATTTCCACGGCCGGCTTCACGTAGTTCTCCAGCAGTTCTTTAACGCGTTTAACGATATCATCATCGTCTGCACTTACCGTATTGCTGGCTTCCTGTTTTACTTTGGCTACTTCATCATCGTTCACAACCACACCACCATTTTCCAGGTATTCTTTCAGGAAAGCTTTGATGGTAGGGATCACATCCTGCCAGTCTTCCGTTTCCTGGGTTTTGGTGAGTGTAACGAAATTGCTGGCAATAAATACGCTGCGGATAAAGGGAAAGCTGAACAGTTCTTTAGCCAGTGGCGATGGTCCGGCAAGTGATTCATCAGCAAAATCAATGCTTTTTCCGGGGTACAGTAATTTATTGGCCACGAACTTCATGGTTTCCGGGTTGGGCGTCATTTCGGTGTAAATACTGATAACCGGGTTTCCTGTCTTAATCATGCGTCTGCTTTTTAGTATTTACAGGAATATCATTTTCCTGCCATACAAAAATAAACAAAAGCCCGCGGTTATAACGGGCTTATTTCAATTTTTCAGAACTGGGTATTGCTTATTTCGGATATCGAAACAGGCTTACCAAAGCTCTAGTCTGGCAGACCCGTCTAAAAGAGAGGGTGCCGCAACCGCTTTGGCCGGCTCACAGGAGTTCTTTCCCGGGCAACTGCAGACCGGGGCCTTTGCCCTTACACGTTCAGGGCGGATGATCGACATGGATTGGTGGGGGGCAGCCAATACAACACTTGCCAGGCAGAGCAAGTAAGGTACCGTGTTTTGGAATGCTGCTTTCATAATGCTGGTATAATAAGATGCAAAAGTATACGGGAATTTGCAAGAATGCAACCACATAAATGTGTGAAATGCGTTTTTTTGCGGTTTTGTGCAAGAAAAAAGCCTCCCGAATGGGGAGGCTATATGCGAGGTTTGTGTAAAATGTTGTTTATCAATAAGATATTTGTGTAACGTCTGTTTTATCCTGCTGACCAGGCACTTTTGTAACAGCGGTACGTTTCACCGGATTACCTGTATTATCATAGGTGTAAGTATAAATAGTGGTTTCCGTTACTTTCCCGGTGTTATCATAACGGGTTTCCTTGCCAGGATTGTTGAGTGCAACCGGCTTTTGAAGCGGGAAGTACGCAGCATGATCAAACATGATAATGGTATTATTCTTATCGTCATAATCAGAATACTCAACTACTTCTTCTTTCTCCAGCGTTTTACTCGCATCCTTATAAAAATAAATTGACATTTTCTGAACGTTTCCATTTGCCGAATATTCATACACAAAACGCATGGAGGGCGGAAGCCCGGGAGGAGACGTTTTCAGGTAGGAGTCCAATTGTGTGAGGAAGCCGTTCTTGTAAGTAAAGTCGTAAGTGCCGCTAACATTACTTAAGAGCGAAGAAACATCCATTTTTGTTACGATCCCTCCGGTATAAGTATATTTTATATCATCAATGAGGCCGTTCATCTCCGTGAGAACTCCTGATGTGTAAACAAGGTTGTATATCGCAATCCCCGGCGTAGACGGATCGTTAAGGGACGTGACTTTTTTAATGGTCTTGTCTGTATTGTATTCAACGATAATATCGCCGTTTGCGGGGGATGAAATCTTTGATACCTTGCCGGCCGCTCCGGTTACCGTACCCGGTGTTGCCCTCGGTATCTCGAAACTTCCTTCTTTGGTACACCCTGTGAATAAACAGGTGGCGATGGCCAGAAATACAGCTAAAGCCCTGGCTTGAATAAATCCTTTCATTTGCTTTTTACATTTTGTCTTATGCAAACATAACAAACAGCTTCAGTTGTGTCTGCTTATTGAAGAAACATATTTATTTATGCAAGGCTTCACAATGGGGCCGGTTTCAACTTTTGGAAAGCTTCAAAGCTTTCCAAAAGTTATTATCTATAAACGTGTGAGGCAGATTGTGCAAGAAAAAAGCCCCCCATCCGGGAGGCCTATATGCAGGGTTGTGTAAGTTGTTGGTTATCAGTAAAAGAATTTGGTCAGTTCTTCCGTTTCCTGGGCACCCGGAGATTTGGAAACCGCTTTACGGGTCTGCGGATTGCCATTGGAGTCATAAGTATAAGTATACAATACAGTTTCCTGTACATTGCCTGAAGCGTCGTAATGCACTTCTTTACCCGGGTTATTCAATGCAACAGGAATATTCAGGGGCAGGAACGGATTGTTCTCAAAAAGGATGGTTGTGTTCTTCTTGTCGTCGTAATTGGACAGTACCACTTCTTCGTCCTTTTCCATGGTATTGTTGGCCGGGTTATTATAATAAAGGCTCATTTTTTCAAGATTCCCGTCTGTATGATACTTGTATTCGGCGCGCATTGCGGGTGTTGTGGGTATACCCGGTGTGCCTGGTATCCGGAAAAATCCTTCGGTTTTTGTAAGCTGCCCGTTCGTGTAGGTATAATTATAATATGCGGTCATGTTGCCGCCCTGTGAGAAGATTTCTACTTTGGTTACGTCCGTACCGGTATACGTGTATTTGTACTTTACTCCGCTGGTGCTGTTTATTTCTGTAACCTTTGTGCCGGTATATGTGAAATTATAAGCAGTGCTTCCCGGGTTGACGGGGTTGTTGACGGTGGTGATGGTTTTGATGGTTTTATCTGTATTGTATTCAATCAACTGCGAACTGCCGTCGTCAAATAACAGTTTGGAGATCTTGTTCCCGGTAGCGTGAACTGTTCCGGGTATTTCCGCACTTCCCTCTTTGGTACAACCGGTAAATACCAGTGTTGTAATGGCCAGGCATATCAGTAACAGCCCGGTCCGCATAAATCCTTTCATTTGCTTTTTAAGTTTAGTGCGGCAAACATAGAAAGGGCTGCACTGGCTGCCTATCACACATTTATGTGATTGGGTGCAAGCGGATGATTTTGTATTTGAACCGGTATCAGACGGCGTATGAGCGGTCTGTTATCAGATGATCCTGCTCTTGAATGCCTTGGCAACAGCCTCACTCTTGCTGTTCACATGCAGTTTTTCATAGATTTTCTTGATGTGAGAACGCACCGTATCTATGGCAATGAACATTTCGGAGGCGATCATTTTATAGCTGTAACCGTTCACAAGTAACTGCAGTACCTGTTTCTCCCGTTCTGAAAGATCATAATTATCGCCTTTGTCGGAATGAATGGAGGAAAACATCTTCAGCACCTGTGTTGCAATGGATGATGTCATGGGTGCTCCGCCGGTCTGCGCTTCCTGGATGTACTCGAGTAATTTAGCGGGCGCCGTTTTTTTAAGCACATAACCATTGGCTCCGTTACTGATGGCTTCAAACACGTTTTTATTATCGTCGAAAACCGTAAGCATCAACACTTTTACATCTTCGCTGCTCTTACGGATCTTTTTTAGCCCTTCTATTCCATTGGTGCCTGGCATATCGATATCCATCAGCACAACATCCGGCTTGAATGCCTTCACTTCTTCTTCCACACTATTGCAGTTTTTGAATGCTGCAAGTACTTCGAAACCCTCCGAACCGTTAATGAGCATGGTCAGCCCTTCTCTCAGCTGCGGATTATCTTCATATATCAGTAACCTGGTCATGGGGGGATGATTTTCGGGGCAAAACTACCATTTAATATTGCAAATAAACATCACATAATTATGTTACGGGGATGTTGACCGTGATCTGTGTTCCTTTACCGGGTTCACTATTGATCTGCATACGGCCTTTCAGCGCATCAGCTCTTTTCTGCATATTGCCCAGCCCGTTACCACTGTCTGCATCCTCCGCAAAGAACCCTATGCCATCGTCTTCAATGATCAGGATCAGTCTTTTCTGCCTGCAGCTTACATGAATAACGGCATTCTTACAGGCTGAATATTTTGCAATATTGTTTACTGCTTCCTTGAACAGGAGGAAAAGATCTCTTCTTGCTTCCATATCCAGCTTTACGTCATTCACTCCTTCGTCTACCCTGAAACTGATATCGATATCTTTAGCCTCCAGCACATTCGTTGCAAACTCGCGCATACGTGCCGTGATCTTCTGCATACTGTCGTTGGAGGGTTTGATGCTCCACACAATATCATCCATCGATTCCATCATACGGCTGCTGTTATCCGTGATCTTGCTGATATACTCCGTGGTGCGAACCGGGTCCGTGGCAATCTTCGCCTTCGCCATAGTGCTGAGGATATTGATGGTACTGAGCGTAGAACCCATATCGTCGTGTAGATCCCGCGCTACCCTTAAGCGGAGTTTTTCTACTGCCAGCAGTTTGTTTACCCTTAAACGGTGAATAAAGTAAGTCAGCGCACCGAGTGCCATCAGCACCAGTGCAAGGAACCACCATTTTTTCCAGAACGGCGGCTCAATGTATAAACGCATGCTCGTAATATGCTTGCTGCCCAGCCCTTCATTGGTTTCGCAGCGCACTTTAAAAGTATAATGGCCTGGCGGCAGCAGTGTATAATTCACCTGGAGCGAAAGGTCTGCCCGCACCCAACCCGTATCGATGCCCTCCATTTTATAATAATAAACCAGCTTGTCGCGCTGCAGGTAACTTAAGGATGCAAATGAAATACTGAACGAGTTCTGTTCATATCCCATTTCTACCGTCTTCAGCTTCAGCAGGGAATCTACGGGAAGATAAGTGTCGAATAATTTAAAGTCTGTTATGGTAACATCTGCGGGCACCGACCTGCTGGTTAATGTGCTCGGATCGAGGATGAGCATGGCGCTTGTTCCGCCGAAAACAATGTTGTTATTCCGGTCGCAGTATGCCACATCGCCCGCATTTTCTATATTGATGATACCATCCTTTCGTGTGAAATTGGTGATGTTGTGATTGTGATAATTGAACCGGCTTAACCCGTTGGATGTTGCCAGCCAGAGCAGGCCGGTCTTGTCAATCGTCATTCCCTTGATCGAGTTCGACGGTAAGCCCTGCTCAAGCGAGACCTGTTCTACCTGGTTGTTTTTTTTATTAATGATGTTCAGCGCCTCACTGCCGACGAATAAAATACTGTCGTTATAGGCACTAACCACAGAAACATAATTGCTGAAAATGGATTTGCCGGGGCCGTTCGTTTTGGTATAGTGCTGTACTACATTACCTGTTTTGGAATCTATCGCATATAATCCTTTCTGATTGGTTCCTGCCCATAACCAACCGCCTTTATCAAGCGTAAGCGTATATACCTGTGTTTTGAAATCCTGTACTATCCTGAATTGATTGTTGTTGTACTTTACTATTTTACCGCTCCAGGTGGCAAACCACATATTTCCTTCATGGTCTTCGGCCATGATGGGTAAGGTCTTGCCATCGAACTCCGGCGGGTGCAGATAGCGCGTTTTACCTGTTGCCGGGTTGTGGATCATAAGTTTTCCTGCCTGACAACCGATCCAGATCTCTCCGGTTTTGCTATGTTGTACCAGGCTCCAGACCAGGTAATAATCTTTATCTGTACTTTCTATTTTGAACACCGGTTTTTTCACCGGCATATAATCTTCCGTCATGAACCGAAGCCCGGGATAACCCCAGCAACCGATCCAGATATGCTTTTCTTTTGTATGCAGGAAAGAAGTAATGCTCACCGGGTTTTTGAACATCACGTTCAGCGCCTGCTGATCTGCCGGAGAAAAAAAATAAAGCCCCTGATCAGTTGCCACCCAGGCAGAACCTTCACGGTCCTCCATCATGTGATTGATCTTTGTATAGCGGATCCCGAAATTGTCGATGAACTCGTTTTTATTATTGCTGAACCGGTGAAGCGAATCGTTGAAGTTGAGCATGACCTCCAGACCATAGATCCAGATCATGCCCTTTTTCATCTCCATCACATTGGTCAGTTCATAATAAGCATTGCTGGATGCACCGATGCCGGTTGTGTCTTTGGTAAAACTCCGGCTCGGTTCGTCGTAGCAGAATGGCGTCTGCACCCGCTTCCAGCGCCAGTTGAAGATCCAGAACCTGCGCTTGCTGTCGATGAAAATATTGCGCACAAACTGGTTCACCATGGTGTCTTCCAGCAGCGGGTTCTTTTCCGGATTATGCCCGCGGTAATGCAGGGCTTTTGTGCGGTCATCAAACTTTGCTATGCCGCTGTCTGAAGAGATCCAGAAGCTTTTTGTTTTTACATCTTCAAAAATGCGGTTGGGACGCCAGCCCGGTGGCATTTTTATTTCAACATTGTCTTCCGAAAAGCTTTTTGTTTTTTCATTGTACTGCATCAGCAACCTGTACTTCAGCATCAGGAAAACCCGGCCTTTATTATCGCGGAATAATTCGATCGGTAAATTTGGCGGGATGTCTTTGCTCTTAATATCGATCGCTACCTTTTTATATAAAAATGTGGATGGATTGAAGAGGCCCACTTCTTTCGCATTCTCCATCACCAGCCACATCGTTCCATCCGGATTACCCACGATCTGCGAGATCAGCGTATTGGGTAAAGGATCACCGCTTGGATTACCCCGACCCAGGTAAATGAATTTACTACCATCGAAACGCTGTAAACCATTGGCGGAACCAACCCAGATAAAATTACTGGCGTCCTGGTAAACGGAGTACACTGCGTTGGACGAAAGCCCGTCATCGCTGCTGAACCGTGTAAATGCAAAACGGGTGGAAGAAAGCCGTGACTGCGATAAGGCACCGATACTGCAAAAAACGAATATTAAGCAGCCGATAAAATGAAACAGCCGTGTTTTCATGGGGTAAGTATGCCTTTCAAAGCTAAACCGAAAATACTGCAATAGCCTAAAACCACATAAAGATGTGATGAACTGCGGCAATGTTATGCAGAGCGGTAAAAGCAAGCCTGCGGGTTACCGGAGACGAAATCCTATATTACTGATGGCCGCACTATTGCATTTCGGTTGGATAAAAAAGCATTTCAGACGACAATAGCAACGTATCTTCTTTTCCGGCGATCACATATTTATGTGATACTCTCTGGCCGCCGGCAACCGGATTCGGTTGATAAACGGCATTTTCTGCTGACGAACGAAGCGTTACCTGAAAATGCACGTAAAAAAGGCGGTCCGGACCGTTTTCTTTCACATACTCATGCGATTTATGAACGATGGTTTATTGTTCATATTTGCACTCTACCGGTTAGAATGCTAACCGCAATCATTCGTCTCAAGTTTGGGGTTTTTTATAAGCAGTATGTTAAAGCAGAGCAAAAAACAGGCCTACGCAACAAGTGCGGGGCCTGTTTTAATTGAACGACGTTCTGTCGGAAAATTGCTTACCATGAAAAGAAATTACCTGTTCTTACCTGTCTTCTTATTGTTGCTGCAGACAAACACGCTCTTGGCCCAGAAGGGAATTGAAGGCTTGATCAGTGCAGAGAAAAAATTCGCAGCATATACAGCAGAAAATAATATCAAATCGGGCTTCCTGAGAAGTTTCGACAGTGCCGGACTCGTTTTTGGCCGCGGCCAGGCGTTTAATGCGATAGAAAGATATACCAAAGCACCGCAGTCGCCCGGCGTGCTTTTATGGGAGCCTGAATTTGCCGTGGTGAGTGCCGGTGGTGATTTCGGTTTTACCACGGGCCCGTATACGTTCAGCCCGCAGAAAGGAGATAGTATTGTGGACGCGGGAAATTTTTCATCTATCTGGAAAATGAACGCAAACGGAGAATGGAAATGCATGGCCGATATGGGCGTTTCTTACGGAAAACTGGTACATGCCCCGGTCACAACAGTAGAACGGATTACATTACCTGCGAAAGGAGAGAAAATCCTTTACGATTCACTGCTCGCCATCGAAAATACACTGAACGGTGCATTGCAGCAGGGTGCGGATGCATTGCTGCCTTTTGTTGCTGAACGTTCGTGGTTTAATATTAACAACAGCCTGCCCGTAAAAGGAAACGCAAAGATCAGGGAGGCACTGAAGGTAATGCCTGCTGGACTTGTATTCCAGACCGCCGGGGGTTTTCTGGCACCAGCGGAAGATCTTGCCTATGTGTACGGAAAAGTGGTGAATGATAAAAAAGCGAGCAATTATATGCGGGTCTGGATCCGTGAAAACGGAAAATGGGTGATAGCATTACAGGTATTAAACTGGTAAAATATCCGTTAAAAAACGGTTGAAAGCGTATGCATAACGTACTATATTTAGCGCCTAAAAAGGCGAACCATGAAACACCTGTTGCTGATACGACATGCAAAAAGCAGCTGGAGCAATAGCAACCTGGGCGATTTCGACCGCGACCTCAACGACCGTGGCCGCCGCGATGCACCTGTCATGGCGCAGCGTTTAACGGAACATCATATCCAACCCGACGCATTGGTTTCAAGTACGGCGTTACGTGCTATGCAAACCGCCATTTTTTTCGCAAGAACATTTCACAAAACGGAACAGGATATCATGCGCATGCCGGAACTGTATCATGCACCACCGCCTGTTTTTTATAAGGTGATCAGCGAACTGCCTTCATCAGTCAATACCGCAGCTGTTTTTGCACACAATCCGGGCATCACTGCTTTTGTAAATGAACTTACGGCAACGCGCATTGACGATATGCCCACCTGTGCTGTTTTCGGAGTAAAAGTACATGCCGATACCTGGGCCGATTTTGCAGAGGCCGAAAAGACCTTCTGGTTTTTCGATTACCCGAAACTGCTGGGTTAACGATTTAGTTCAGCCAACAATTGCTGTAATTTCACGCCATTAAAGATTTCGGGGTTGGTAAACCGGTAAGAAAATGTTCTTGCTTTATCTGTATCCTGTAAGAGTTTCAGTTCCTGTTGTGTAACACTGAAGCAAAAACCTGATTCCATTAATGTATGCGCCAGGTATTCCTGTTCTGTCTGCCCGGGAGTTGGTATAAGCAATGCTTTTTTACGTAACTGCAACAACTCCATTACAGTTGTATATCCACTCCGGCAAATGATCAGATCGCTTTGAACGAATGCCCTGGCCATCGTTGCGGTATCAAGATGATTGTATACAGTTACATGGTTGGGAACATTCAGTTCCTGTGTATCGCCCGGTTTGCCACGAACCAGTACTGTTTTTCCGCTCAATGCCGGAAGATCTTTCAGAATAAATTTCTCCAGTAGAGTCCGCTGCGGCTCGGGTCCTGAAAGAACAATACACTGATCATAGATAACGGGCAGTTGTTCCGCTTCAAAACGGGCCAGCAATCCCATATAATGAACCGGAACATCCGGCATTTCTGAAGGGTGTGATAAAACACCGGCAACAGGCGTAACAGCCATATCCGGTACCCAGCAGGCCGTAAACCGGTTGATATAACGGTAGTTGATCTTCCGCAGTAATTTTTCCAGCCAGCTGAACGGCGCTTTAATAGTAAGCTGGTGGGTAATAAATACGGCCGGAATCGAATCCGAATAAAGCCCGTAACGGTTATCTGAAATGACCAGCGATATATTATGCTCTTTTATGGTTTGTTTCAGCCAGGCCTGTTCCTTTGCAATGATCTTTAATATATAAGGTGCCTGTTTCATAAGCACAAACGGCAAGGACCAGCGTGCTTTACTATATTTCACCCTGTAACCGGCTAAATACATAAACTGAAGTTCAGGGAACTCCCTGCGCAACAACTCCTCCTGTGCACCTTCTGCTGCTACCAGTACTTCATAACCCGAAGCGGTGAGTGCCCTGATGAGGGGAATGCAGCGCGTGGCATGTCCGAGACCCCAGTCGAGCGGTGCCACCAGCACTTTTCCTTTGTTAAATGTTACCGGCGGTGGCATGGGCGTGTGAGTTTAAAAAAGTAAATTTGTACTTTCGAAAGTATAATATGAAACGGAAAATAAACCAAATGATTGTTGCGCTGTTGATAATAACAGTAGCATTCTCTTCCTGCGGTGTATTTGGCAAGGGGAAAAAGAGCAGCTTCTGTGGTTGTCCGTCTGTGCACAAGTAAAGAAAGGTAAAGCGGTGAGCATGAAAGATACGTCGAGGGATATTCTTGTACTGACGGGCAATAAGCCTATGAGCGGAGCAGCTTTTGAACGTCAGGTAGAGCAGCTGCACGAACTTTTATACCATGCCGAATCCTGGGAGAATTTCTGTACCGCAAATGAAGTGATCAATATCAACCGCAGCAGGATCATCTCCAAACCTCACCTGATAGAAAAAGCCCTGCGCGATAAAAAGCCTTTTGTTTTCATCAGCAATAAAAACTGATCTTGCTTTCACCCCGCAGGGCCTGCCCATAATTCTTAGCTGAGTTTAGCCAGCGCCGCCTCCAGTTTTTCGAGCATTTCTGCTATCTCTTCTTTTTTGCAGGTACCCACACTCAACCTGTACCATGCACTATCGCTGCCGGCACCGAATGCAGAGAACGGAACTACCGCCAGCTTTGCTTCGCCGAGGATATAAGATGTTACATCAGACTGGGTTGAAAGAAGCTGTCCTTCCGCAGTGGTTTTTCCTTTGAGGTTCAGTTGAATGGTGAGGTAGATAGCTGCCTGCGGCGATACGGCATCCACAGCATATCCTTTTTCCTTCAATGCAATAAACCCGTTGTATATATTTTTCAGGCGCAGTTCTATTTCAGACTTGAACTGCGTGAGATAAGCATCGATCTGTTCTGTCTGCAGCAGGTATTTTGCAACCGCTTTCTGTTCTGCCATCGGCGCCCAGGCGCCGAGGTGACTTAAGATCGCCTTCATTTTTGCAATGACCGGCGCTGGCCCCATAGACCAGCCAACACGTACACCCGTGGCAGCAAAGACTTTGGAGATACCGTCGATAAAAATGGTATACGCTTTCATTTCGGGGCGCAGGCTAACAGGGTTATGATGTTGTGTGGAACCGAAGGTGAGGGTCCAGTACATCTGGTCGAACATCAGGTATAATTTCTTGGCGCCCGCTTCGCGGCTGTTGTTCTCTTCGATGATCAGGTCGCAGATCTCTTCCAGCGCTGCTTTGCTCAGCGTGGTACCTGTAGGGTTCTGTGGTGTGCAGATACAGATCAGCGTAGCTCCTTTGATGTTTTTCCTGATATCATCAGCCGTTGGCATGAAATCATTTTCAGCCTTGCAGTCGATCACACAATGTTCGGCATCCGTCATGTGTGTGTAGTGATTGTTATTCCAGGAAGGCACACCGTAGATCACTTTATCGCCTTTATCCACGATTGCTTTGAAAACAGTATAAATAAGCGGGCGACCACCGGAAGCGATCTGTATTTCATTGGCTGCATAGTCCAGTCCTTCACGATCTTTCAGGAATGAAGAAACCGCGTTACGCAGGTCTAGCACTCCTTCAGCTGCGGGATAGCTGGTATTGCGGTTACGGTAAGACTCAACGATCAGTTCTTCCAGCGTTGCAGGGATCGGGAAGATGGAAGGATCGAAATCCCCGATCGTAAAATTATAGATCTTCTCGCCCTGGCGGATACGCTCACTGATGGCATTGCCCAGCTTCACGATCTCGCTTCCGATAAGGGTTTCTGCCAGGTGACTGAGTTTCGGTTGATTCATATGATTCTTTTATGCTGTTCAACCCGCAAAACTACAGTTTGATTTCCGCAATTTTTGCAATACAGGGAAGAATCGGTGAAGAGTGCATTATATTTATCCCTCAACGATTGTAATGAACACCGAAAGACAAAACAAAACTTACTTCAGGGGAAATGCATTCCAGACAGGCATTTATGCAGCCATTGCGGCCTTTCTTACCTATACAATGGTATTTGGTTTCCGGAAATCATATACGGTATGTACGTTCGACGGGATCACTGTTGGCGGCTTCAGTTATAAAATATTATTGGTGCTGAGCCAGATGATCGGTTACCTGATGGCTAAGTTCTATGGCATTAAATTCATATCCGAACTGAAAAGATTCGGTCGGAACCGGATTATTTTATTGCTGGTAGGGATTTCCTGGGCAGCCTGGTTGTTGTTCGCTCTTGTTCCGCAACCCTATAATATTGTTTTCCTTTTCATCAATGGTTTTCCGCTGGGGATGTTATGGGGCGTGGTGTTCTCTTATATTGAAGGAAGGCGGAGTACAGACTTCATCGGCGCAGCTCTTGCTGTGAGTTTTATTTTTGCATCAGGCTTTGTGAAATCGGTAGGCGGCTGGTTGCTGGTCACATTCGGGATCTCCGAATTCTGGGTACCGTTCTGTACCGGACTTGTATTTGCTGTTCCGCTGCTTTGTTTTTTATACCTCCTCGAACGCATACCACCGCCTGATGAAGAAGATATTGCGGCACGCATGAACCGTTCTCCTATGAATGCAGCCGAACGGAAAATGTTCGTCAGGCGTTTTATGCCAGGACTTGTTGCCTGTATCCTGATCTATGCTTTTGCCACTATTTTCCGCGACATCCGTGATAATTTCAGCGCAGACATGTGGAAGGAAATGGGCTATGGTATGCAACCGGCTATTTTCTCTAAAACAGAAACACCGATCACGCTCATCATACTGGTGATCATCGGCAGCATGGTGTTCATCAAAAACAGTTTCCGTGCATTGATGTTGTCTCACTTTTTTATAGCACTCGGGTTTGCTATTGCGGGCGTATCTACATGGATGTTTGGCAAACAGATGCTGGACCCCGTGTGGTGGATGACGCTGGCCGGTCTCGGGCTTTACATGGTATATATTCCTTTCAATTCCGTATTCTTCGAAAGACTGATCGCAACTTTTCGTTTTACGGGGAATGTCGGGTTCCTGATCTACCTCGCAGATTCATTCGGATACCTGGGCAGTGTGGGTGTATTGGTAAGCAAGGAAGTATTTAAGCTTAAGCTGAACTGGGTAGCATTCTTTTCGCAGAGCGTGATGATCCTCTCCGTGGCGGGGGTTGCTATTACCGTTTTCGCGGCGGTGTATTTCAGCAGGAAACATAAAACACTATCCTGAAGCTAAACTCCAGGATAGTGCGGTAAAACATAATTATGGATTCTTTTTCTGTTCATTGTATTTCTTCTCGGCTTCGCTGGCTTTTTCAAAATCAAGCACTACACCGTTGATGCAATAGCGTAACCCGGTTGGTGGCGGACCGTCTTCAAATACATGTCCGAGGTGCGATTTGCAACGTCCGCACTGAACTTCTGTTCTCGACATTCCCAAAGAATGGTCGGGCAGGTAAATAATAGATGTTTTGCTGATCGGCTCATAAAAGCTGGGCCAGCCGCATCCGCTGTCGAACTTGGTATCACTTTTAAACAAAGCGTTGCCGCAAACGGCACAATAGTAAGTTCCTACTTCTTTAGAGTTTTCAAACTTGCTGGTCCAGGGTCTTTCGGTCCCTTTCTGCCTGGCGATATAATACATATCGGCAGACAATACTTTTTTCCAGTCCTCATCTTTCACAGTCACTTTACTGGTGTCTGTCCTTGAGTAGAAAGGATTATCGTTTTTCTTATGTACGTCCATATTTTCAGGTTTTTTTTTGCCCGGCTGCGAATAACAGCTTTGAAGTGCAAAACCGAACAGCAGCAGGCAGATGATTCGTTTCATTATAAATGATTTGATACAATAAAGTTACGGATCTCTGGTGCTAACAGATTGCTATGATTAACAAACACTTGTTTGTTTTGGCTTGAAATTCAAGGATTTCAAAGCTTTTCAAAGGTTGTTAAATGTTTTTTAAAGCACAGGTCTTATATTTGTTGCTCACTCAAGGTTAGTTTGTACATGTTTAATATTATTCTGTTTGGACCTCCGGGAAGTGGGAAAGGAACACAAAGTGAAAAACTCATAGCCAAATACGGGCTGAAACATCTTTCTACCGGAGATCTTCTCCGCAGCGAGATCTCCAGGGAAACACCACTGGGCCTTGAGGCTAAAAACTTTATGGATAAAGGTCAGCTGGTTCCGGATGAAGTGGTGATCGGCATGATCAGCACAGCACTCGATTCCAACCCGGAAGCCAGGGGGTTTCTTTTTGACGGATTTCCACGCACAGAAGCCCAGAGCGAAGCGCTGGATAAGCTGCTCAAGCTGAAAAACACAGAGATTGGCGTGGTATTAGCACTTGAAGTTTCAGAAGAAGAACTGATCAGCCGGCTGATGAACCGCGGACTCACCAGCGGACGCAGCGATGATACCAACGAAGCCGTAATCAGGGCTCGTATTACAGAATATCATAATAAAACATCGGCTGTTGCAAAGTATTATAGCGGCTTTGATAAAGTAGTGCAGGTGAAGGGGGAGGGAACGGTAGAAGAAATTTTTAGTGGTCTTTGCAGCGAAATCGACAAAAGACTGTCTTAAATATTATTACAAAGGTTTAACAACCAACAACCAACTGCGAATCCCGCCCTTACAGAGGCGGGATTTTTTTTCCCCACCTTGCGAAATAGCTGTTAAAGAACAGGCATAACGCTTTTTAGCCCCGTTTTAGGGCTAAATTTGTGCTCTTTCAAAGCCAATCTACCAAAATCCATCTGCTTACGAGGCTAATTACACATTTAATTAATTTTTAATAACCTAAAGCAATTTTTTACATGGGTAGATTTAAATCTTACTTCGGACCGGGTATTTTTGTTCTGACTGCACTGCTGATCTGTATGAGTTTCGTGATCGCGATGCCGGCTTCCTCAAAAAAACCTGTATTTGCAGAAGCTAAAAAAACCATGCCTTCCCCGGCCATTGAATCAAGAATGGCTCTTTATGAGAAACTGAACCTGGATTCTCTCGGACTTTCAAAAAGCGCATTTGAACATGCGATGAATGGCTATAACCAGCTCGACTCAAAAGGCCGTCTGCGCAATGACGATATTATTTCTATTCTGGATTTCAGTCTTCCTTCCGGGAAAAAGCGATTATTTGTGATCAACCTGGAAACCGGGGAGTTGCTGTTCAATACTTATGTTTCTCATGGCCGCAATTCCGGTCAGGCAATGGCGACAGTATTTTCGAACCAGCCGAACAGCTACAAAAGCAGCCTGGGTTTTTACGTTACCGAAGAGACTTATAATGGCAAAAACGGTTACTCGCTGCGTCTTAATGGGGAAGAATCCGGATTTAACAGCAATGCACTCGCCCGCGGTATTGTAATGCACAGTGCTTCTTACGCAGACGAGAGCATTGTGGAAAGACAGGGCTTTATTGGTCGCAGCCAGGGCTGTCCGGCAGTGCCTAAAAATGTACACCGCCAGATCATAGAAACGATCAAAGGTGGCAGTTGTCTGTTCATCTACAGCGACAACAACTATTATCTTTCGCATTCAAAGCTTGCATAATATTCAATAAGAAGCGGAACGCTTTTACCCGGCCGGACCTGCAATTTGCACGTCCGGCCTTTTTATTTGCCGTACAACGAAAAAAACGTACTCCGCTAAAATTGCAGGAGTAAATTACGTTAGTTAAGCGTTACCGTGCAACACATAGAATTCCTGCATACCGATCATTTCAACCAGCAATACCACCGTATTAAAGCGGTTGAAGAGTTATTGCCCTACATAGATTTTTTCTGGGAAACACGTTTTGATGAATTGTGGAATATTTACCCGGATGGCTTTTCAGATGTATTGTTCCCGAATACAGGGTACACTTACCTCATTAACCTGGGTTCCCCTTTTGTGATGCAGATCGGCAACCGGAAATTCAATATGAAAACGGATGGGTTCCTGCCAAGGCATGATGCATTGGAGTGCTATCATAAAAGCGGGAACAAACTGTTCGGGATCAAGTTTAAAGTGTCGCCGATCCTGCTCGAAAAGAAGATCAACTTTTCCGAATACCGGGATTATATATTTCCGCTGAGTTACCTGGTAGACAAGACCGTTCTGGACCAGGTAAAAAAATGCGGCAGTTTTCATGAACGTGTGTACCTGCTTACAGCGTACTTCAAACAAACACTGAACCGTTATGCAGGCACATCAACCCCTGTGCATATTGTTTCCGAAGTGCTGAAAAACTGGGAAACCTGCAACGATTTTACAACCTCCATAGAAGACATCGCGGCACGCTACAATATTTCGTCGCGTACGCTGCAGCGCTATTTTGAAGCCGCAACCGGTATGAGCACCAAGCAGGCCAGGCAGACGCTGCGGATCAGGCGGGCTACGGAAAAACTGGTGATGTCGCCGGAAACCTTCGATTCCTCAGATTACGGTTATTACGATCACAGCCATTTTTACAAACACCTGCGCCAGTTCCTGCAAAAGGATACTATATCACGGCTGCAGTTTCACCTTCGCTTACTGGAAAAAAAACATGAGCACCGGCAATAGTACCGATGCCCTGTTGCTGATTTAATTTCCTGCACGCTGGCGTTCTTCCTCAGATCCCGTGCTGCGTTTGCGTGCGGCTTGTACAGTATTCTTACCAAAACGGTAGGTGAAGCTGATATTGGCAACACGGCTCTCTCTTACTGCATGCCATTTCTCAATGTAATTATCGTAAGTGATCACTGCTTTGGGCAGGTTGGTACGGAAGATATCGCTGATATTGAAACGGACGGTTCCTTTATTCTTCCAGACCGTTTTCTGAACGCCGGCCCCGATACCCCATTGCGGGTCCATCACCATAAAACCATATTGTCCGCCGCTGGCGAAATTCAGATTCAGTTCTGCAGACCAGCCATTGCCGATGGTGAAATTATTATTGGTGCGCAGGTCCAGAGCCGGCCTGCCGTTGTTTAAACGTGTTGTGCCCAGACGACCGTTGTATTTATTGTAATAGGCGTTGATATTGTTCAGTATGCTCCATGCATTGCTGATGCGGAAAGGCGCCGTTACCGTTACACCAAAATAATCGGAAGAACTGAGGTTGACGGGAATCTGTACGGTAATATTATCCGCCTGAGGAATATTAGGGAATACATCTTTGAAACGCGCGATGGCAATATTCTGGTCGTTCACGGTATGACTGTAACCCAGCGTCACCGCGATATTTTTCAATGTATAAGAAAGTTCATACGACCAGGTAAACTGCGGCAGCAAAGCGGGGTTTCCGGTTGAGTAAGTAGTAACATCGATCAGGAACAGGAAAGGATTGAGCTGGGAGTAAGCCGGCCGGTCGATACGGCGGCTTACTGAAATGCCCAGCGTCTGGTCTTCCGTAAAACGGTAATTGACGAAAGCGCTCGGGAACAACTGGAGGTAAGAAGAGTCGAAACGGATATCGCCCTTTACCTGCTTTGTCTTGATATGGGTATGCTCAGCGCGAAGGCCAACCTGGACGTCTAGTTTTTTATATTCCCTATAAAGATTGAGGTAAGCTGCATTGTTGAATTCATCATAGAAAAAGCGATTGGTTTTGTTGATGTCCTCTTGTGGTGTGCCGGTACTTATATCGTAGAACAGCGCATTATTATCGGAGGAAACATAACTGGTTTTCATGCCCGTTTCCAGCTTCAACCCGTTTTTGAAGGGGTTAACAAAATCGGCTTTGGCGGTACGCAGGGTCAGCTTGCCCTGCTGGTCGCCCTGTAATATATAGGCTGGTTGCTGTACGCTGCCATCGAGGTTATAATAACGCGTGCCGGTAACAGAAAGTGAATTGGAAGAGAAGCTGCCGTAGTCGATATCGGCAGTGAACGTTTTACCAGGAGCAGCAAACTGATGTTTATAGTTGATATTGGCCAGGATATTATGGCTCTTATCCCCGTTCTCTGCCGTTGTCTGGAAAGTAGATGCGGGGTTGTGCTGGGCATTGATCACCGTGGACTGGTTATCTGTTCTGCGGTTGCCCCGGTTGATGTTTCCGCTTAGTACAAAGCCGATGATGTTCTTGCTATCAGGGAAATAGTCGGCGCCGAAACGCATAGCATGCGAATGTCCCGGGCTGGTACCATAATTATCTTTCAGGTCACCGCCACTGAAGACGCCATTGTTATAAAAATTACGATCCAGTGTGAGATGATTCAAACCCTTTCTTTTTGAATAATTATAATTCCCGAACAGGTTTATTTTTTTTGTACGATAGTTGAATGTTGCACCCGCATTCGCTTTCGGATAAACACCCTGGCCATAACCGGCGGAAACTGTTCCGTTGGTGCCCATGCGCTGGTCTTTTTTCATTCTGATATCGATAATGCCTGCATTCCCCGCTGCATCAAATTTGGCAGAAGGGTTGGTGATGATGTCGATACGCTCTATTGCATTCGACGGCAGTCCGCGCAGATAATTGGCGAGGTCAGCGCCCGACATAGGCGATGGCTTCCCGTCTATCATGATGGTAATCCCCTGTTTGCCTCTTAATGCGATCACATCATTCTGGTCTATTGAAACACCGGGAGAACGCTCCAGTACTTCCATGGCCGACGCACCTGCATTCATGATACTGCTTTCAACATTCACAACGATCCTGTCGTTCAGTTTTTGAATAAATGGTTTGCGGGCAGTAACGGTCACTTCTTTTATCTGGTTGGGCTGTGCTGTAAGTACAATAGCGGGAAGGGTAATATTACCCGTAATGGCATATGCTTCCGTAAGCCTGGAAGCGTAACCTACCATGGAAGCCCTTACGAGATAATTGCCGGGACTTACGCGTTCCAGTACGGCAAGGCCTTCTTTATCGGCAAGTACGGATTTGTATAACGATGAATCTTTCGGGCGTAGCAGTTCTACTATAGCCTGTTCAAGCGGCGCGCCCTGTTCGTTACGTACGCCGACGCTCACCTGTGCCTGGGTAAAAGCTACAGTGGAAATACCCGCAAATAATACAGTAACAAGAATGGTTTTAAGCATAAACAGCAGTTGTGATATTAAAGTTCCTGTCTTTAAATACTGCTGTTGTCAACTATGGTATGAACCGGGATAAGCTGGTATAAGAGGAGGCGGTTCCTTTGCAGAAAGTCGTTTTTTTACACAGACCGAAGTGTTTTAATTGCCTGCTGAACTGCCTGTATAATGAAGGATCACCCGCAGAAAATCATCCGGAACAAAGGGTTTTACAATGATCTCACGAACATCGAGCCCGGCCAGCCCCGGTGCTGTTTCATGCGGCAGGTTGGCTGTAAGCGCAATGATGGGCAAGCGGATTCCTTTCTGCCGCAGCATGGCGGTTGCCTTAAACCCATCCATTACCGGCATATGCATATCCATGAGGATGATCCGGTGCTTTTCCGGATCCACCATATCGAGCGCTTCCTGGCCATTCCTTGCAACATCGATGGTTGCCCCCCATTTCTCCAGGAAAGATCGCGCTACAAGAATATTCACTTCATTATCTTCTACCAGCAGGATACGGATGCTGTCCAATGGTTTGCGCCCGTCTTTGGAAACAACCAGTGCCGGCTGCCTGGTCTCTTCGCTGAGTGCAAGGTGACTGATCGGAAAAGTTTGTGTAAACCAGAAAGTAGAACCTTTGCCCGGTTCGCTTTTCAGCTGCAGCGAAGACCCCTGCAGGCTGAGGATCTTTTTACAGATGGCAAGCCCAAGCCCGGTGCCGCCAAAACGACGCGAGGTTGATGTGTCAGCCTGCGAAAAACGTTCAAAAATGAGCCCCTGTTTTTCGGGTTCAATACCGATGCCTGTATCGGTAACACTTACGGTTACGGTAACATTATCATAGTTTACAACTTCACGCTTGATCTCGAGCTGTACAAACCCCTCCTTGGTGAATTTGATCGCATTCTGCACCAGGTTGCTGATCACCTGTGCGGTCCTTGTAGGATCCCCGATCACACGATTGATGAAAGCATCATCTATTTTGAGCCTTAATTCAATGCCCTTATCATCAGCCGCAGATTGAAGTCCCCCGATGATGTTTCGTGCGATACCGGACAGATCCATTTCAATCTTTTCGAACCGGATCTTTTCGGCATCGATTTTATTATAATCGAGGATATCGTTCACAATGGACAGAAGGCTGTTGGCAGAGAACAACAGAACCTGCAATCTTTCTTCCTGGTCTTTTCGCGGTTTTTCTTCCAGCAGCATATGCGAAATGCCGATCACGGAATTGAGCGGCGTCCGGATCTCGTGCGACATGTTCGACAGGAAATCGCTTTTGGCACGCAATCCTTCTTCCGCGTCTTTCTTGGCCTTATTTAATGTATAAGCGAACCGGAAAGAAAGTATAAGCGACTGCAGGAAGAAAAAGGAAATATACCCGGTGAACAAAAGCGCTTTCTGAGGCTTTACAAAACCGAAGTACTGCAGGTTGATGATAACAAATACCAGCAACACCACAGCCGTACTGATCAGTGCATAGGGTGCACCCAGCCGCCGGTTCCGCACAGCTTTGATATATACATAAAAGGCATAGGCGATCACGCTGAACATCACCGCCAGGAAAGGACTGATAAGTTGTGTGAAAACGGTTGGCGGAAAAATGATGACCACCGCGGCGAGCGACAGGCAGGCCCAGATCTCCACCCACATGATATACCTGTTGGCATCTTTCGGATAGAGGTATAAAGTATATAATGTAAAAAACGCGACACTTATAAAAAGGCTCAGGTATTCGAGGTGAATGGTAGTTACCCACGAAAGGCCGGGAAATAAAGTATGCAATACATAATAACCGGAACCGATAATGCGGTAACTATAGAAAAGGCAGAATAATGAGAAGAACAGGATTACTTTATCATGCCTGCCGAAAAGGTATAAGCCGAAAAAGAAAAGTCCGCCCATGAAGAGACAGCCTGTAAGCAGCAGGTCATAAGCCTGTGTTTCCTGGCGTTTGTAAAACAGTGTATCATAGTCGCCGACCTTTATTTCTTTATAAGGACCGCCTTTTGAGTGGTGAAAATTAGCTACCTGTAAAACAAGGTGCAGGGTATCAAGATCGTCGTCGAGCTGTATTGTTTTTTCCTCCCAGTGCGGGATAGTTGTCTCTTTGCTTGTTCCTGGTTTCCCGGCAGCAGCGAACAGCTTGCCGTTGAGATAAAGCTGGAAAGAAGAGTAAGTGTCGGGTACTTCCAGGCCTAATGCAGGTCTTTTTTTCGGAAGCAATACGGTAAGGGAATAACTGGCATAGCCTTTGGCGGGCAAAGGTTTTCCGGCAACGATGGTATTGGCCCATTTTACGGGAAAGGCAACATAAGAGGTCAGTTTGCCGGAGCTGTCGTTAATGGCAGTAAGCAATTGCTCCCAGTAAAGCCCCCATTCGCCGTTCAGCGAAACAATGTTTCCTGACAGATTGGTGTTACGGAGATCCATCACACCATTAACGGCATGCATGGTTGTATCTCCGGCCCGGGCAACAGTAATGCTGCCAATGCTCAGGAATAGCATTGCAATAGATACAGCATATTGCTTCAGGCGTGGGCGCATAGGTTATGATCAGTTATAAATAGGTTGGGGGGTGGTAAGTATGGCCAGGAATTCACCCCGAATGTAAACAAAAAGTACAGCAAACGAAAGGGATAGGATATTTATGAAAAAGCCGCCTATGGAAGGCGGCTTTTGTCTATCAGCGGTAAGAAGCTTAATTATTTCCTTTCCAGCAGTTTAAAGAACTGATCCAGCTGCGGAAGGATCACGATCCTGGTTCTGCGGTTGGCTGAACGGCCTTCTGCAGTGGTATTGTCTGCGAGTGGCAGGTACTGGCTGCGTCCGGCGGCAGTCATGCGTTTCGGATCGAGGCCGTAAGTGTCCTGCAGGATACGCACCACGCTGGTAGCACGTTTAACACTCAGGTCCCAGTTGTCTGCAATGCCGGCACTGCGGATTGGCAGAGAATCAGTATGACCTTCAACCATGAATTCGATCTCCGGCTGTGCGTTCAGCACTTTGGCAACCTTGCCGAGCACTTCTTTCGCCCTGTCGGTAACATCATAGCTTCCGCTCTTGAAGAGCAGCTTGTCGGAGATGTCTACATATACCACGCCTTTATCAACTTTAATGTTGATGTCTTTGTCATCGAGATTGCCGATAGCGCCCTTCAGGTTCATCACCAGCGCCATGTTCAGGGAATCCTTACGGGCAATTGAACCCTGCAGGTCTTTGATGTACAGGTCTTTTGCACCGATGTTTTCCAGTGATTTCTTAATGCTTTCCGCCTGAGAACCGGTTACTACAGAAAGGTCTTTCAGCTGGTTCAGCACGGTATTATTGTTGGCTTTCAGGTATTCGATCTGTTTGTTGAGCTCACTGATCTGGTTTTCGAGCGCAGCTTTACGGGTTGTCAGATCGGTATTCTGGTTGTTGGCTTTATTCAGCTCATCCTGTAATGCACGGTATTTAGCCTGCAGGTCCAGGTAGGTGGCGCTCAGCTCAGCATACTTGGCTTCTGATTGTCTTAATTTTTTGGGGCTCACACAGGAAAATAATAGCACAGAGGCCATGGCCGCAAATAAGTAACTCTTCGTTTTCATATCAATTCTGATTAAAGTGAACAATTGCCTGTCTCTAACGTAGAAAAGGCCTTAAAAATTGTGCCGCCGCGGGAATAGTTTGGGGATTGTCAGGGAGACAAAAATAGGATGTACACACAAACAGGTACAAAAACATGCATAATCTTAACAATCAGATGATACATGTGAAAAAACAGCATAAGAGATCGTAGCTTAGGCCTGTTAATAAGAAGTACTTATGAGAACAATCGGTAATCTGTTGTGGTTTTTGTTTGGCGGGTTCTGGGCCTGCGTCGGCTATCTGTTTGGCGGGTTTATGTTATGTATTACCGTGATCGGTATTCCCTGGGGCTTGCAGTGTTTTAAGCTGGCAGGACTGGTCTTATGGCCTTTCGGCAAAAAAGTGGTCAACACGCAAAGTGGTGGCGGTTGTTTTTCGCTGATCTGCAATATTATCTGGCTATTGTTCGGCGGTCTGTATACGGCATTGGTGCACCTGGTATTTGCGTTGCTGCTGGGTATTACCATCATCGGCATCCCGTTTGCGCGGCAGCACCTGAAACTGGTAGAGCTGGCGCTGATGCCATTTGGTAAGCAGGTGGTGTGATTTTTAATCCGGACCGGACAATTTCCGGGCCGGATCGGCGTTATATAGTGCAAACTGCTGCTTATGGCCTCCTTCAGAAGCTTTGTGGGATCCGAGCTGATGTCTATCCGCCAGAATATTGCTGCTTTACGTAACATGATCCCATCCAATATCAAATTAAAGCCTACCGAAAGGCGGAGTATGTTCAAGCTGAACGATAAAAAGAAGGAATTTGTGGAGAAAGCCGTTCAGTACATGCGCAAAAATCCGAATACCGTGCCGGCTTATGTGGATGTAACCACCTGTAACAACTATGTACAGCTTTACAAGCAATACGGCGAATTGTTATCGGAACTGGAAGAAGTAAAAACCAGGCTGGAAGATGCAAAACTGCTTCTTGGGAACGAGATCCTGAAACAGACCCGTGCTTATTTTCACAATTCGAAGAATGCTTCCTTATCCGGCAACAGTTCTTACGGTACTATTTATGATGAACTGAAACCGCATTATGCTGTAGGGAGGAATAGCAGGAAGAGTGTGGAGGGCTAGTCGAACCAGTGTTTAACAAGAAAGGCGATTTGTGAATTATTAATAGCAGCTTTCTTCAGATAGCTTATGTCCTTTTCATTCATTGGTCTTATATAAAGTTCATCTTTAGGCCTTCGACCTTTTTTAGTAGATGCAATTCGCAACACTTCATTTAAAGTAATGATGTTACTGCTTTTATCATTTACAAAGTAAGTGTACTCAAGTTGGTTGAAGGTGGGATTATATGGCAACTCTTTGGAATCCATCCCCATTATATTCAGATTGATATGCTTTATGTTGATTGAATCGGGAATCACTCTGGAGATTGCGGAATCCTTAAAAGCATACCATAGTTTCTGTCCACTACAAGTCGTAATGACTAAAAAATTATTATTGAGATTCTGAATAAAAAAGCTTAACCGTATAGATATTGAAGTAGCGGTGCTGCTTGAATTACTGGTAAAACTGCAAACCAGGCTATCTTTAGCGAAGTCTTTCAAGGGGGAGTTGCAGCTGTCAAAAGAAAATAAATATTTCTCACCCTTTGATTCATAAAAGCCGGACCCTACAGATTCTACCTCTTGCCTTGAATCAGCCGTAAGGTCATTTGTTTTGCTACTAAAGAGCGTGTATCTACCATTTGAAAGATGTATATAATAGACCTCATCATATGTTGATAAGACATAATTACCATTTGCAAGCTGGGCGGATACATCATTTTCTGACACCAGTAGTAATGAAAGAACGAAAACAAGGATAAATTTTCGTAGTGTTTTGAGTCGTAACATATTGCTTTAGATAGGATAAAAAAATAATCCGATATTAATTAAGTGGGTGCAAAATTGTTCTCCGGGATCAAACAGTTGCGAGAGCCCTACTTCATATTGCCCCCTCAATCTATAAAACTCGGTCATATCTTCACTCCCTTCACATAACCCGTCGACTTCGCCTCAAACCCCATTTCCGGGTAAAACAAATGCGCGGCCTGCCGTTCTTCCCGGTTGCCACAATTCAGCAGCAGCATTTTTGCATCGTTGAATCCGGCCAGTTGTTCAGCAGTTTCGATCAATAGTTTGCCCACTCCATGCCTGCGGAACTCTTTTTTCACCACCAGTGCCTGGATGCGGATGAAATGCCCGTCCTGCTCCCAGAAAAATTGTTTGCTCATGCCGATATAACCAGCTATCGTTCCTTCCCTTACTGCAACAAAAGTCCAGTGATCGGCGCAGGCAGAAATGGTTTCCATACGCGCAGTCATTTGTGCTGTTGTAGTCGGGTATCCTAATTCGGTAGTCAGTACGGCAAGCGCTTCTGCATCTTTAGGCAGGAAAGCACGTACGGAAAAATCGGGCTGGCTCATGATGAAGTAGATTAAAATAGTTCAGCAATCATATAAAACATTCCTGTTCCCGCAAAAAAGAAGCCCGGACAATCTTGTCCGGGCTTCTTTTATAATCAACTGCAAATCCCACTATAAATCGTCGTATTCGTACAAAGGATCAATATTGGTATTGGCCCTCATTTCGAAAACGGGTTTGATGATCCCGTCTTTCAGACCATATACCCAGCCATGCAGGTCAGGCCTTTGGTCGTGTTTCCAGGCGCGCTGAATGATGGATGTTTTAGCCAGGTGCATAACCTGTTCCATTACGTTCAGCTCTACCAGCCTGTCGAAGCGCTGGTTCTCATCCTGGATGGCGGTGAGCTCTGGTTTGTGAGTATGGTAAACATCTTTGATGTTGCGGATCCACATGTTCAGAACCTGTTTGAAATCATGATTGCTCATGGCAGCTTTCACACCGCCGCAACCGTAGTGACCGCAAACGATCACGTGTTTTACTTTCAGGTGTGTTACGGCATATTCCAGTACGCTCAGCAGGTTCACATCGGTATGGATCACGAGGTTGGCGATGTTGCGGTGAACGAAGATCTCACCCGGCTGGGTATTGGTGATCTCGTTGGCAGGTACGCGGCTGTCGCTGCAGCCGATCCATAAAAACTCAGGTGTTTGTATATGGGCAAGCCTGTCGAAATATCCGGCATCGTCTTCTACTTTTTCTCGTGCCCACGCTTTGTTCTCCAGTAATAATTTCTCGTATGAATGCATTTTAAGAAAGGTTTTGAGGTTCGTTAAATAATGTGTGCATTGATTTATTCTGACTTTTCTTCACCTCCACCCTGATCTTTTTCAGGTGTGCATGGCATAAAAAGTTGTTCACTTCTTCTATAATGTCCTTATCGATAAAATCTGCTCTTGTAGCATCAATGATTACGCTTGCATTGCCGGGTACGTCTTCCAGTTTCCTTTTGACGATGGCTTTGTTCAGGAAGGATACATCTTTCCTGAAGCGGATCAGGTAATTGTTATTGTCGTTCACCACGAACACGGAAGAACGGAAGTTGCTCCGGATCATAAAGAACAGACCAACACCGAGGCCGATCAGGATTCCCACCAGCAGATCCGTCAGCAGGATCGCCGCAATGGTTACCACAAACGGGATGAACTGATCCCAGCCTTTCTTGTAAAAAGCCTTGAACAAAGAAACTTTCGCCAGCTTATACCCTGTAAAGATAAGCACTGCTGCCAGTGCACTTAAAGGAATTTTATTCAGCAGTGTCGGAACCAGCATCACACACAACAGCAGGAACAGACCATGCAGAATGGTAGACATTTTGCTTTTGGCGCCCGAAGAAATATTGGCTGAGGTTCTTACTACTACCGAGGTCAGCGGCAGACCACCGATCATGCCCGAAACGATATTTCCCAGGCCCTGCGCTTTCAGTTCGCGGTTAGTAGGCGTTACCCTTTTCAGCGGATCCAGCTTGTCGGCTGCTTCAATACCCAGCAGGGTTTCGAGGCTGGCTACAATAGCCAGTGTGATCGCCGATGTCCACACATCCGGGTTCTTCAGAAAGCTGACATCCGGGAAGGTGAAAAATGAAAAGAAGGAAGAGATGTTTTCTGCTACCGGTAATGTAACCAGGTGCTTCGTTTCCAGTGCAGATGCTGCACCACTGCCACGCAGGTACTCATTGATCAGGGTTCCGGCGAGTACTACTACCAGCGGACCCGGTACCAGTTTGAGCGCCTTGATGCGCTTGATCTTCTCAGTTTCCCACAGCATCAGCAATAACAGGGAGATGCCACCGATGATCAGCGCCGTTGGCGTGATGAAACGTACCGCGCTGAACAGGGCCGAAAAAGTATTTTCATTGTTGCTCTGTGCGAAAGCTTCGTCGCCCTCGAAGTCCTTGTCGTAGCCGATCAGGTGCGGGAACTGCTTCATGATCAGGATCAGACCGATGGCGGCCAGCATCCCTTTGATCACGGAGTTGGGTACGAAATCGCCGATCACACCGGCTTTCATGAAACCGAATATCACCTGCAGCACACCCGCCAGCACTACTGCCAGCAAAAAGGCTTCGTATACCTGTAATTTGAGGATCGCCGCTGCCACGATCACGGTGAGGCCGGCAGCCGGACCGCTCACGCTTAACTGCGAGCCGCTGGCAATACCGATCACGATACCGCCCACAACACCGGCAATGATGCCGGAAAACAATGGTGCGCCGGAGCCGAGGGCAATACCAAGGCAAAGGGGCAACGCCACCAACAATACAACAATAGAGGCAGACACGTCTGCGCCTGCATGTTTAAAAAACTTTTTCATGCCACGTAAAAAATTAAATGATAGGGAGATTATAATGCGAACACAGTGAAGATCAGGCCTGGTTCGGCGGTGGCACGTGTATATCTTCCGTATGGTTAAGCGGGATTGGCTCCGCCACCACGGGTCTCTGAGCAGAAATATAAACAATAGACGCTGTAAGCGTTACCGTTGGGGTAGAGATGAAATCTGATTTGCCTTCGGCCTTACCCATACATTCCTTGGCATCCATGGAATGCGGGATCTCTTCCGTGAACTGACTGGAGAACAGCATTTTACCCATTTGCTGTATCGGCAGCATTTGTATGGATAAAACCAGTACCAGGAAGATATTTATGATCTTTTTAGACATCAGGTTTGCGAAAATAGCCAAGCGGCGTTGAAAACACAAACGTAAACATTCCTTTAACAAAAACATTAACTGAAATATGACAGAAAAACGAAAATTGAAAAGACGGTTATACGCCTGCACCCGGTTCTTTATACACCAGTTTCAATAAAGGATAAGGCATACCCGAATGATCCAGCTCCTGCCTGTTTCTTACTTCAAATCCCATGTTTTTATAGAAACAAAACGCCGGCTGGTTTTGTTCATTGACTTCTACTTCTTTTGCTCCTTTTTCGATTGAAAACTGCAATAATGTTTTACCATATCCCTTGCCGATCATTTCCGGATGCATGAATAACATTTCGATCATCGTGCCGGAAATGCCGATAAAACCTGCCATCCTGTTCCCGAGAAAACCGCAATAAACGTCTAATGCAGTAAAATCCATAGAGCGAACCATTTCCCTGATGGCTTCAAAATCTTTCTTTTCGAGAAAATGATGTGTAGCCAGTACCGAAGCCTCCCAAAGCTGTACTAACTCATTATGATAATCTGCCTGGTAACGAAGGATGTCCATATAGGATCTTTGAGCCGCAAAATTACTTATCCGGGAGGAGACGGTCAGGTTCAAATATTACAGCAGGCCTGTTTATTGCATATTCCCGTTTCGCCTTATGTTCTAACTTCGTACCATACGCTTTTATATTATGCCATTCAAACTACATACTCCTTACCAGCCTGCGGGCGATCAGCCGGAAGCGATCAGGCAACTTACAGAAGCTGTTCAGAACGGTGAGCAGTATCAGACGTTGCTTGGTGTTACCGGAAGCGGTAAGACCTTTACCATGGCCAATGTGATCCAGAACCTGCAGCGCCCCACACTGGTACTCACACATAACAAAACCCTGGTTGCGCAACTCTATGGTGAGTTCAAACAGTTCTTTCCCGAGAATGCGGTAGGCTATTTTGTTAGCTATTACGATTACTACCAGCCGGAAGCATATATGCCGGTAAGCAATGTCTATATTGAAAAAGACCTCAGCATCAATGAAGAGCTGGATAAACTCCGGTTACAGGCCACAGCACAGCTGCTGAGCGGCCGCCGTGATATTATTGTGGTGGCGAGCGTAAGCTGCATCTATGGTATGGGTAACCCTACCGAGTATGAAAACGGGATCATCCGTATCAGCAAGGGAGAGGTGCTTTCCAGGCAGGGATTCCTGCACAACCTCGTGAATATATTATATAACCGGAGCCAGGTAGACTTCACACGCGGCACATTCCGGGTAAAAGGAGATACGGTTGATATCAACCTGCCCTATGTGGATTATGGCTACCGCATCACTTTCTTCGGCGATGAAATTGAAGAAATTGAAACCATCGATCCGGGCACAAGCAAGCGCATCAGTAAAATGGATAATGCTGCTATTTTCCCGGCCAATCTTTACATCGCACCCAAAGACATTATTCACGATGTAATGGCCGAGATCCAGGATGAAATGATGGCGCAGCACGAATATTTTAAAAGTATCGGCAAATACCAGGAAGCAGAACGGATCAAAGAACGCGTGGAATATGACCTTGAAATGATCCGTGAACTGGGCTATTGTAACGGTATCGAAAACTATTCCCGTTTCTTCGACCGTCGCCGGCCAGGTACAAGACCTTTCTGCCTGCTTGATTACTTTCCCAAGGATTTTTTATGTGTGATCGATGAAAGCCACCAGACCATTCCCCAGATCGCGGGTATGTATGGCGGCGACCGGAGCAGGAAACTGGTACTGGTAGAATATGGCTTCCGTTTGCCGAGCGCCATTGATAACCGGCCGCTTAATTTCAACGAGTTTGAAAACCTGACCGGACAGACCATTTTTGTAAGCGCCACACCCGGCGATTATGAACTTGAAAAAACCGGAGGTGTGGTGGTGGAACAGGTGGTTCGTCCTACAGGCCTGCTCGATCCGCCGATAGAAGTACGTCCGAGTGTAAACCAGATCGACGATCTGCTGAATGAAATTGACAAGCGGGTAAAAAAAGGCGACCGGGTGCTGGTAACCACGCTTACCAAAAGAATGGCGGAGGAAATGGACAAATACCTGGCCCGGATTCATATCAAATCGAAATACATCCATAGTGAAGTAGATACGCTGGAGCGGGTGGAGATCCTCCGCGACCTGAGGCTGGGTGTAATAGATGTGCTGGTAGGTGTTAACCTGCTACGGGAAGGCCTTGACCTGCCGGAAGTGTCGCTGGTAGCGATCCTAGACGCCGATAAGGAAGGCTTTTTAAGGAATGAGCGCTCCCTGACGCAGACGGCAGGCCGTGCGGCACGGAATGTAGACGGACTGGTCATATTTTATGGCGATACTATTACCATGAGCATGCAGCGAACGATCGATGAAACAGCGCGCCGCCGGGAAAAGCAGATCGCCTATAATCTGGAACACGGCATTACACCGCGTACGGTAACCAAGAGCAAGGAACAGGTTTTTGCCCAGACATCGGTGCTGGATATCAAGGGTTATGATCCGTCAGACCCCCATGCGCTTCATACCGAAGAGCCGTTCGCAAATAAGGTGGCAGAAGAACAGGAAGTGTATAAAACCATCCCGCAGCTGGAAAAAGCCATCGGAAAGACCAAAAAAGAGATGGAGAAGGCAGCCCGCGACCTGGATTTCATCGAAGCGGCACGCCTGCGCGACGAAATGTTCAGGCTGCAGAAAGACCTGGAAGCCATGAAATAAACCCTGTACAGCGCAGTCTTTCTGCCGGGAGAATGCTATATTAGCAACAGGAAACAGCAGTTATTGCTTTTTTCGTATCCTGTTATAAATGCCCATTGAGATGCAAATGATAATGAAAAGAAGTATCGCAATTGTTCTGTTCTGCTGCCTTGCGGTAGTATTTACGGGTTGTGGTAAAGGGGGTGGTGGAGGAACTTCCACACCTGAGGAAGAAAACCTGAGTGTAAAACTCAACACAGATAACCCCGCCAAATCTATTTCCAGCTCACATACGTTTACGGTAGAAGTGCTCAGCAAAATGCCTTCATCCGGTGTTAAGGTAAATGTGAACGTAAAAAGAGAAGATAACAGCGTGGGTGTTTATTCTACGGAATACACTACTACAGCGGCTGTTTCAACCGTAACCATATCCGGATTACCCATGGGCCAGGTTTATTGCGTGGCAACAGTAACCGTTACTTCCGTAACCAAACCCGCCAATACCTGGACCGGAAGTTTCCGGGTATTGTGGAAATAATCGCGAAACGGATTAAACTGGCATAATTTTTTCAGGTCTATACCCCGCAGACAGATCCGGGGGGATCTTCTTAAAAAGCGAATCAATTATGGTTCGCTTTTTCTATTCCGGGCAACCTTTCATCCGGCAATGGCATTTGTTATCTTGCATCAAGCAATCCGATGGAATTACAACAACTGCTGAAAGAATGCCGGCAGGGCAGCATTACTGCCCAGAAATACCTGTTCGACAGGTATTCTACTCCCTTTTTTCTTTTATGCAGACGTTATATGAAAACGGACGCTTCTGCAGAGGAAATGCTCATGAACGGGTTTCTCAAAGTATTCGGCAACCTGGCAGCATTTGAATATACGAGCGAAATGGCATCCGTGGCCTGGATGAAAAGGATCATGGTGAACGAGTGCCTGCAGGAACTGCGGAAAAAGAACAGTTTCCTGGTTACAACAGACCTTGCCGCAGCAGACGCCCGGATTCCCGAAGAAGCCATCAGCAACCTGAGCGCCGCGGAGATCTTCAGGCTGATCGGCGGTTTGCCAACGGGTTACCGCACGGTATTCAACCTGTACGTAATGGAGGGGATTTCCCATAAAGAGATCGCGGGCCTGCTCGGTATAACAGAAGGAACGAGCAAGTCGCAGTTGAGCAAGGCAAGGGCCATGCTGCAGCAATTGTTAACCCAAAAAGAGATGTATGTCAAACGAAAAAGCAGATGAGCTGATGCGCGACAGGCTTTCTGGTCTCGGCGAACTGCCGGAAGGCATTCATTTCAACGCCGGCGATACCTGGAACCGGCTGGAAGCGCAGTTGAAGCCACATACAAAAAAACGACGTATTGTTTTGCTGAGGGTTGCTGCATTGCTGGCTATAACCGGAGGAAGCCTGGTATGGGTCCAGCATGCACCGCAAAAGATCACCCCGGTTGCGGGAGAAATAACAACTGCCGCACCTGTCAATATCCAGCCACAGCTCATTCATAAAAAGCAGGAAGCAGTAACAGACCTGCCCGAAAATGAAAATGATATAAAAAAACATACAGCAGCCGTTGCCGCAACACAAGCCCGTATGGATACAACAGCAATGAACAACCCGGCACCAGTTGCAGTGAATGCGGAAACGGCCGGAACGAAGCCGCCGGAAATGGTACCGCACACAGGCTTACCGCCGGCTGCTTCCCTGATCATGCCGCCTGAGAAAAAAACAAAACCTGTTCCGGGCCCGCGGTTCCGCATTGTACATGTGAATGAATTATCTGCACTGGCCGCTGTTCAGCCGGAGATCGATATTCCCGTTTTGCGGAAAACGCTGCCGTTTACGGTTGAAACAACCACACCGGTATCGCCTGACTTTGCGGAGCAACCCGGATTATTGAAGAAAAAAACGAAAGTGACCAGCCTTTCCGATCAACCATAATATTGCAATGAGACGATTATTACTACTGCTTTCCATTTGTGCCGGCTCTGTTGTGCTGAATGCCCAGAATGTGACTTACGGGTATAATCCGCCCAAAATTTCCGAAACGATCTTCAACTCCCCCAAACCGCGTGGCTATTCCAATAATTTCGATTTCCTGCTCCCGAAAGGCAACCGGATGGTATTTGAAATGTCTGCCATTTACCAGCTTCGTTACCTGCCCGATCTCGACTCGCTGCTTGTACAGGTGCACCAAAAGCTTGCACCGCTGAAAGACAGCCTGAGTGATCCGCTTTCAACAAAAAGGGTAGACGTGGTTTGTGAAGGCAAAACCGATAAGATCCGGATCACCACGCATCAGCCACCGGCTGATTATTTCGCATACAACAACGGCGAGCTTTCCCAGCTGAAAACCGACCAGGATACTTTACGTATTACTTTATTCGCCGATTCGGTCATGTCTTACCAGCCAACCGGCAGCTTCAAAAAAGGCAGGGCTTATGCGGTGATGTTCATTCTTAATAATATCGAAGACATTGCCACATTCGAGCCCGGCTACCTGATGAAAAACGTGCATGAACTGTTGCTGGCCGATATGGCAAAACAACTGGAGCGCAACCCGAAAACAAACGCCTACACCCGTTACTACGGCATTTACGATTTTGTACAACACAAACGCATTTCTCCATACAGGGTGGAAAATTATGCATGGGCAAGACCGTTTGGCTGGGAACCGGTGATAGCTGCCGGTATGCAATATGCCCGCGGCACCTGGCTGGCCTCTGCGGCACTGGGGATCAAGCTGTTTAAAACGTATTCTTACGGCCGGTCCGAGTGGCGTTTACTCTGGGAACCCTATTTCTTTTTCTCGAAAGACGCTGCCAATAAACTACTTACAGACCGGAATGATTTCGTGACGCTCCGTTACCAGTTCCGTTACCAGCGCGAAGGGGCGGGAAGTGCAGTTGTTGCCTATACCAATATGTCGTTCGGTTACCTCGTAAGGCGCCAGGGCGACTGGCTGGATCCGAATACTAAAAAGTTGTCCATCGGCGGGTTATTATCCGGTGTAGCCGTTCTTGAGCCCGAATTACTTTTTACAGGGTTCTTCAAACAAGTAAGCCCATCGCTGAAATTGTCGGTTACGATTCAGTAGATAACTGTAAACGGGTTGTCTTTACGTTGTGTTGTACGGCGATGCAGGTATAATTTTCTTGCTTAACTTACCTGCTCATTTACATACTTATGAGAAAAACGATCCTATTGTGCATGGCCGTGCTCTCCGGCCTGCAGATTTTCGCGCAGCAGAATCCCAGCTGGATGCGCTACAGCGCCATCTCTCCCGATGGCAAAACCATCGTATTTACCTATAAAGGAGACCTGTACCGTGTGCCGGCTGCCGGTGGTAATGCTGTGCCGCTCACCCTGCATGAAGCGCATGATTTTATGCCGGTATGGAGCCATGATGGCAAGTCTATCGCATTTGCCAGCGACCGTTACGGCAATTTCGATGTGTTTGTGATTCCTGCTGACGGCGGTGAAGCAAAACGTGTAACCTATCATTCAGCGGCAGAATATCCGTATGAATTTTCTGCAGACGACAAAAGTATCCTGTTCGGGTCTTCGCGTATGGATCTTGCCAGCAACAGAACATTCCCGACGGGATCCCAGCCGGAGCTGTATAAAGTATCCGTGAACGGCGGTCGCGTAGAACAGGTACTTTCAACGCCTGCAGAAGATGTGAAGCTGAGCCGGAATGGACAATATCTCATCTATCACGATAAAAAAGGCGGGGAGAACACCTGGCGCAAACACCAGACATCGGCAATTGCACGGGATATCTGGGTATATGATACCAAAGCGGGCACGCATAAAAAAATAACCAGCTTTACCGGGGAGGACAGAACACCGGTGTTCACAGATAACGATAAGGCATTTTACTATCTCAGCGAAGAAAGCGGATCCTTCAATGTACATAAAATGAGTGTTGATGGTGGCAAATCGCAGCAGATCAGCACGTTTAAAAAACACCCGGTGCGGTTCCTCAGCGTAGCCGGTGATGGTACATTATGTTACAGCTACGATGGAGAACTCTACACCCAGAAAGCGAATGGCAAACCACAGAAAGTAGCAGTTGCCATTACAGCCGATGCACGCAGCAATAACGAAAAAGTAGTTCCGGTTAACAGCGGTGCACGCGACCTCGCCGTATCGCCCAACGGAAAAGAAGTGGCATTCATTGTACGCGGCGAAGTATTTGTAAGCAGTGTGGAAGGTGGCGTAACCAAACGAATCACCAATACACCCGAACAGGAAAGAATGGTAAGTTTTTCGCCCGACGGCAAAACATTGCTTTATGCCTCGGAGCGCGGCAACAGCTGGAAGATCTTCGAAACAAAGATTGTAAGAGAAGAAGAACCCTATTTCTACGCATCCACACTCCTGAAAGAAACACCGGTGGTTGTGAACGAGAAAGAAAATTATCAGCCGGTATATTCGCCCGATGGCAAAGAGATCGCGTATATCGAGAACAGGATGACGCTACGTATCTATAACAAAGCGTCCAAACAGACACGAACGATCTTAACCGATAAGGAATTATTCTCCATGGGTGATAATGACCAGTATTTCCAGTGGAGCCCCGACAGCAAATGGATCCTCTTCGATTATGCCGTTCCGGGAATTGCGCCGGGCGAAGTAGGCCTGGTACAGGCCGATGGAAAAGGCAAAGTGATCAACCTTACCGAAAGCGGGTTTAACGACAGCCGTGCAAAATGGATCATGGGCGGAAAAGCAATGCTGTGGTTCAGTAACCGTGATGGTCTGAAATCGGTAGCACAAAGCGGCGGGGCACAAAGCGATGTATATGCGCTGTTCTTTACACAGGACGCGTTTGATCGTTTCAAACTGAGCAAAGAAGATGCCGCACTGCTGAAAGATGTAGAAGATAACAAAGCCAAAGCAGATACCTCGAAGAAGAAAGAAGTAAAGAAAGACAGTGTTGTGATCGACTGGGATGCGCTTACCACACGTAAAACCAAACTCACCATTCACTCTTCGTCTCTCAGCGATGCACTGGTGAGCAAAGACGGCGAGAACCTTTACTACCTCGCACGTTTTGAAAAGGGCACCAATCTCTGGACCACCAATCTTCGTACAAAAGAAACAAAAATGCTGCTCACGCTGAATGCCGGCGGCGGAAGCCTGGTATGGGACAAAGACCAGAAATACATGTTCCTTTCTACGGATGGAGGTATTTCAAGGATCGATCCGAATGTAGGCAAACGAGACTTTGTAAGCATCAACGGCGAAATGCTGCTGAATGTAGCCGCAGAAAGACAATTCATGTTTGAGCACGTATGGCGCAGAACAAAAGAAACATTCTACACTGCCAGCATGCATGGCGTTAACTGGGACAGCTACAAGGCAGATTATGAAAAATACCTGCCGCATATCGGCAATAATTACGAGTTCTCCGAAATGCTGAGTGAATTACTGGGTGAACTGAATGTAAGCCACAGCGGATCGAGCTACAGTAATTTCAGTTCCGGCGGCGATGCTACGGCTTCGCTGGGCGCGTTTTATGACCAGTCGTATAAAGGCGCCGGCGTTAAGATCGAAGAGATCATTAAAGATGGTCCGCTGGATAAAGCAGCCATCAGCATCAAACCCGGCATGATCATCGAAGCGATAGATGGTGAGGCGATCACCGCCGACAAAGACCTGGCCCAATACCTCAACCGCAAGGCAGGCAAACTGACATTGCTGAGCGTACTGGACGGAACAACTAAAAAAGAGATCACCATTAAACCGGTATCACTGGGCGAAGAAAACGGTTTACTGTACAAACGCTGGGTGAAAAAGAACCAGGATGAAGTGGATAAACTGAGTAATGGCGAGCTTGGCTATGTACATATTCCGGGCATGAACGACGGCGCTTACCGAACCACTTACGAAGAAGTAATGGGCAAATATGCAGGGCGGAAAGGTATTGTGATCGATACCCGTTTCAACGGCGGCGGCGACCTGGTTGCGGACCTCGCTATGTTCCTGAGCGGCAAGAAATTCATGGACTACACAACAGATAACAGGAGTAATGGTTATGAACCAAACTTCCGCTGGACCAAGCCAAGCATTTCTCTCGCCAACGAAGCGAATTACAGCGATGGACATTGTTATGCATACACTTACCAGGAACTGAAGCTGGGTAAACTGGTAGGTATGCCGGTGCCCGGAACCTGCACATTTGCAGGTTGGGAATCGCTGCAGGACAACAGTGTACGCTGGGGTGTTCCGCCACTGGGCTGTAAGGATATGAAAGGCCAGTACCTGGAAAACCACCAGACAGAACCAGATATTAAACTGATGAACGAATATGATGTAGTGATCAAAGGGAAAGATCAGCAGCTGGAAGCGGCGGTAAATGCGCTGCTGAAAGAGATTAAATGATCGATTATATAATAAATAAGGAAGCCGCAGATGATATATCTGCGGCTTTTTGTTTTCATAAATTCTATAAATCAATCAGTTAAATAGAAAGAGCACAGGAACGGGAAAAAAAATTACAACTATTGCGCAAGCAATTGCTTTCCTATTTATATTTGCAAGCACTTACTTGCATAATATGGAAGCACGCAGAGATGTTTTTCAGGCCATCGCGGATCCGACACGCAGGGCCATTATAGGAATGGTTGCAAAGCAGCCGGTGAATGTAAATGCCATCGCAGAGCAGTTCGATCATACGAGGCAGGCTATTTCCCTGCATCTGAAGATCCTTTCAGAATGTGGCTTGCTGAACATCCGCAAAGAGGGCCGTGAACGCTATTGTGAAGTAAAACTGGAAAAGCTGAATGAAGTATATGAGTGGGTGGAAGAATACCATAAACTCTGGACGGGCCGGATGAAATCACTTAAAAGATTTATTGAGCAGGAAGAATTGCAGGCCGCGAAACGCACGCCAGCAAAAAAAGGAAAAGCAGGCAGGAAATGATCAATGAGGGATAGTGGCTCCCGGATTCAATAACCGGCTACAAATAACAGGGGGTTCTTACGGACTGGAGTTCAGAAGCAGATTGAGAACGACAAAAGCTGCGCTGAGCCCCCTCCGGGAGACAGCAGCGGAAGCTATCAATACATCAGCCATCCATTGATGGAAATCTGTCTGCCAGGAGACCCAATGAACTAAAATCAATCAATAAAAAATAAAACCATGGAAAATGTAATCAGTAACAAGGAAGTTCTCATAGAAGAAACTTTTAACGCCAGTGTTGAACGCGTTTTCAATGCATGGACGGATCCCCAAAAACTAATGCAATGGTATGCCCCCGACGGATGCACCATTCATTTTAAAGAACTGGAAATTAAAACCGGCGGCCGCTTTCATTCCTGCATTTCCAACCCGCAGTTCGGCGACTGCTGGTGTATCGGTGAATACAAAGAGATTATTCCCAATAAGAAGCTCGTATTTACCATGGAGAATGCGGATGAAAACGGTAATCCCATCAATCCTGCAGATATTGGCATGGATGCCGACTGGCCGGGAAAAACAATGGTTACTGTAACCTTTATTGCGGAAGGTGAAAAAACAAAACTGCAACTCAGGCAAACTGTTTCGGAAGAGTTAGCGAAGAAAACGGGGGCATATCCGAGTTGGTTGCAGATGTTAAGGAAGCTGGATGAAGTAATTTAGAACCGCACAATACATCAAAATGAATCCCTGAACGGCTACTCGTTCAGGGATTCTTAATTTCTGCTAAGCCCTTACTACGCTACGGGTTCCCGTAAAAAATACGGGATCGAAAGAAGTAGGTTGCAGTCCTGAATCCATTTCATTTTGATGGGTTAACTGATCATTACTAAAACAACCAACCATGCTGACTCCTTCCAAAAAGATAAAACTCCTTAACGGACTTAAAACCTACAAGAAGCAATACCTGGACCGCGGACTTTCGGATCTTGATGAATCGGGTACCCGTTTAATGATCAATCATTTCCTGTGTGAAGTGCTGGGTTATAAACCCATTGAAGAGATCAAAACGGAATATATGATCAAGGGAACTTATGCAGATTACGTTATACAGCTGGGCGGCGTGCGGCATTTCCTGGTGGAGGTAAAAGCACTTTCGCTACAGTTGTCTACAAAGCATCTCAGGCAAACAGTAGACTACGGTGCCAATGAAGGCATTGACTGGGCCATACTTACCAATGGAAAAACGCTGGAATTACACCGGATCATTTTCGGCAAACCGATAGACTCCCGTGTTATGTTTACCGTTGACCTTTCAGATGCCGCTTCATTTAAAAAGGCGGCAGAACTGATCCAGTACCTGCATCGCGACGCCATCCAGAAAAAGAGCCTGAAAGCATTGTGGAACCGATGCGAAGCGCTTAATAAAATGACGATTGCAGGCATGCTTTATTCAAAAAAGATCACGGACGAATTGAGGAAGATCATCAAAGCCCGGTATAATGAAAAATGTACCGACGAAGAAATTTCACAGGCGCTGAACAGCATCATGCAGGATAAAATTGACCTGGAAAAAATAAAGGTATTCAAATCTGTAAAAGCAGAAAGGAAACCGAAAACAGAATCGAAGAACATTGAAGTAAGAGAAGAAATGGTGATCAGTGATGCGGCAGGGGAAGAGCCGGTTATTTCCTGATTTTGGACCAGGTAACTTTTGGAAAGTTATTGAACTTTCCAAAAGTTAATATTACGTTCTGAACCAGGATCGGGTTAAATTGAACCTGCAAATCCAGGTATATGCCCTACATGTTACAAACTCAGCCCGATGCCGGTATGGACATAGTTGAAAAAGTAGTTCTCATCCTTGCCGGTGTTTTGCTTACAACCTTGTTCCAGTTTGTGAGCTCGCTTTTAACCAGGCGCTCCGATAAGTCTTTAAAGCATAAAGACCAGCTCAAACTTTTATCCAGCGAACTGGAAGACCTGACCAGGCATTGTATTGCCAACCTGCAGGTATTAAAATCGTTTGATCTGAGCAAGGGAATTCCATCGAGCCTGCATCTCCAGAAAATGAAGATCATGGAATCTTCCATCCTGTTCTCGCCCGATACCTTCCAGATCATCAGCAGCGACTATACCCGTTTCATTAACCGCCTCCGCCTCGAGATCAGGAATATCAACCTGGAAATCGATTACCTCCTGAATTATAAACAAAGGCAGGATTTTAAGCCCGAAGTCTTCCAGCAATACACAGACTACCTGGTTTCCAAAATGGAAACAACCATCACCATGCTTCCGGAAAGGCTCAGGGATTTAACGGTAGTGAATGAGGCCATCGTGGATCGCATCAAAGCTCATAAAGAGGAGAATGCGAAGACACTAAGGAAAATTATTTATGACTAAGACAACTTTTGGAAAGTTAAAAACTTTCCAAAAGTTAACGGGTTCATGCGGAGAATAACCTCCTCATTCTCCGCAAAAAATGCGGCAAATAATTAGTTCATGCGGAGAATAGATGCTATATTTGACGCATAAAATGCGGGGAATAGTTCTATGTATATTCACGAACGCCACAATTGGCCCCAATTCTCATGGGACAGCGAAAAAATAGCTGGAATACTGGCCGACATAAGGTACAGGCAAGGCAGGCTATTAGGCCGGATGGAAGCCATGGGCTTTTCCATGCGCGAGGAAGCACTGTTGGAAACTCTTACACTTGACGTTATCAAATCAAGCGAAATTGAAGGCGAGATACTGGATTCCGACCAGGTCCGGTCATCAATTGCCAGGCACCTCGGAATGGAAGTTGCGGGAGTAGAAGTGGTTGACAGGCATATTGAAGGTGTTGTAGAAATGATGCTCGATGCCACCCAGCGATACGCGCAGCCTCTGACGGACGAACGTTTATATGGCTGGCAGGCCGCTTTGTTCCCAACCGGTCGGAGCGGGTTGCATAAAATTACTGTGGGGGCATGGCGTACCGGAAAGAATGGTCCTATGCAGGTTGTTTCCGGGGCCTTTGGCAGAGAGAAAATACATTTCCGGGCACCGGAAGCGGTATTGGTTAACGGTGAAATGACTGCTTTCCTTGATTGGTTCAACAAAAGTCAGGAGATAGACCCTGTTCTCAAATCAGCTGTTGCACATTTATGGTTTGTTACTATTCATCCGTTTGAAGATGGAAATGGGAGGATCGCGCGGGCTATCGCCGATATGCAGCTTTCAAGGGCCGACGAAACATCACAGCGTTTTTACAGTATGTCGGCACAGATCCGTACGGAACGTAACAGCTACTACACAATACTGGAAGAAACGCAAAAGGGAAGTCTTGATATCACTGCCTGGCTGGAATGGTTTCTGGGTTGTCTTGGCCGCGCGCTCCATAAAGTGGAGGATACGCTGAAAGGAGTTCACCGTAAGGCGGGATTCTGGGAAAGAGTTGCCGGTATTGAACTCAATAGCCGGCAGCGCCTCATGCTGAATAAATTGCTTGATAAGTTTGAAGGCAAGCTCAATACCTCAAAATGGGCTAAGATTACAAAGTGTTCTGCTGATACCGCACTGCGTGATATCAACGATCTGATCGAAAAAAATATACTGACCCGGGAAGATGCCGGTGGAAGGAGTACGAGTTATGTTTTGAAGGAGAATGCCGGATAACTTTCGGAAAGTTCCAGAACTTTCCGAAAGTTATGGAACATCTGTTCTTTTATCTTTTATCTCAAAGTAATGAGCGGATATGCTGCATAACATAGACGTGCATTAACGTTACAAATGTGACCAGCGAATAACGGCGGAGCCGTTCATTAATTCGTAAGAAAGAATAAAAAAACATTTTCACGACATATATTTTATATATTAGTTGTGTTTTCCCCCCCTAAGATTTATTTCCGATACAAAAGTTTCTTTCATTAGTGAAGCCGGCATGCTATGCCCTATATGAAACACTTACAATTCAATACTTAAAAACAGCCATGAAAAAAAATATTGTACTTTTTGCAATTTTTGCAATTGCAATAAACACTTGGTCTTGTAAAAAAAACACAGATCTTTCGGCGCGATCAGATGAGAAGGTGATAGTGTCGTTGAATGAGGGTTTCTCGCGTTCACCTCAGACTACAGCAGCAAGAGAAGTATTTGAATCTGCTATTGATCCCAATGCAAAACAAAAATACCACAAACAACCATTGTGGGATAGGGCATACAGGGTAGTCGATGATAATCTGAATATCGTAATCGTGCCGCTCAAATACGAGAAGAATTACACAGTTGAAACGAACTTCGGTAGCGGAGAACGAATGTCGCTCGAAAAACAAAGTTACCTGCTTGTTTGTACTAACAGGCAAGGTCAATCATCCATTAAAGTAGTGACTAAATACCCAAGTAAGGCTTTTCTTGATAACCCTTCTTACGGATTCTCTGGTTTTGTAACCGAAGATGATTGGGACGGAAACCGAATCCGTAATTTGAAATATGAAAATGGGAAAGCCTATATAAAACGAGAAAACAACCCTGCACTTGCCTTAAAGTCTACGAACAGTCAAAGCAAGCAAATAAATACGCAGACATGCTGGTATCTTGCCCATTATGAATGTTTCGAAACAACAACCCCAGACGTATTCAATTGCGAACTTGTTGATACAGAGCTTCTGGGGTGCGAAGGTGAAAAGTATGACGAGCTGATTGATGGAGTTGGTGGTGGAGATATTGATATTACGGATGCAAATTTAGAAGTTACTAAGGTATGGCCTGTTCGTAGCTATGACTCACTTGGGATAGCTTGGACAGTATGGTCTACAGATGTATTAACGGGAAGCCGCAGTTCCGGACTTGTTGCTACGTTTACCGGTCGTAAAAGCCATTCATCGAGTTTTCAGGGCCCAGCTGGTATGAGCCATACGGAAACCGGCAATTCCTTGAGTTTTACATCGCGAAATACACATGTGTCAATGTCTGTTTCCGCATTTGTCTCAATAGTTGACTACGGCTCCGGTCCTGTATTCACAGGATATGCTGCTGGGGATGCTTCTGCATTTTTCCCATAACTTACTATAATGAAAAGAGTGTCAATTCTCATATTAGGAATGTTTATTGCAACTTTTTCTTCCGGCCAGTTTAAAAAGTCGGGCGTGATTATGCAGTCTGTTGATCAGCTGGATGAAAAACAGAACAGGTACATTCCATATCTGCCCGGAGAGACGGGGCATCGCCTGATTTATTACAGGGATAGCAGTGTGTTATTTCCGGTGTATAAGTACACTTTTACCAATCCATATTCAAAGGGTGGAGAAGGTTTTGCAGAGTTGTTGTATGTTTATTTTATAGACCTTCGTACACTTTCTTTTTATGAATATCCATCGCTTTCCGCCCGAAGTAAGTTCACCAGAAAATACATACAGGCAGATTCAATGCCGGTTTATTTGGGCTGGAATTTTTATTCGTTTGCAGAACAGCAAAAAGCTGATTCGCTAAAATGGATCAGCGATACCATTATTAATAATATTAAATACAAGCGTTTACAGTACACATACGAGGAGCAATATCGTAAGCTTGATTTAAGTATGGAGGCGAGGCATCATATTGTGCATTTGCTGACTTCCTGTCAAAACGAAGGATCGATCTTTCATATATCCAGATATCTGGAGCGACGTTCAAACGCTGCATGTCCGTTTGAAATTTCTCTTAACCAGGTTGTTTCACCAAAATTCACGATCAAGGTAGAGGTCAGGTATCAGCGGGAGCTAACAAAAGAAGAGCATGCTATTTTTGATGCCTGGGAGCGGAATTTGAAAAAGTATCCGGTCAGGAAAAAATAAATTAATATCAACGGTATAATTTGAAATAAATGCGTGCGGTTACGTCCGGGGGCAGTACAGAATAAAAAAAGAGCTACAATATTGTAACTCTTTTTCGCTCCCAAAGCTGGACTTGAACCAGCGACCCTCTGATTAACAGTCAGATGCTCTAACCAACTGAGCTATTTGGGAATACCGTTTTACCCTTTCGGGGTTGCAAAAATAGGGAAAAATGTATTCCGGCAAAATCTGTTTGCAAAAAAATCAGAATCCGAACAGACCTTTTTCTTCAAAACCGATATAAAGGCCGTCTTCCCGCTGTTCTACCGGGTAGGTTTTCAGGTAATAGCCCTCGCCGCTTGTGTTCCGGCCGTTCTGCATGTTGAAACGGTAACGGTGGAGCGGGCAAACCACCTGGCCGGTGGCATCTATAAAGCCATCCGCCATAATTCCGCTGGCATGGGGGCATTTATGGGCGAAAGCATAGATCTGGTCTTGAAATTGAGCCAGGGTAAGCGTTTTGCCGCCTGCTTCTGTAATGCACATCCGGTTATCCTGCCAGTTCAGCATCTGTGGTGTATCGGCAACCTTGTGCCAGTTCATCTTCTTTCCGGTCATATCAGAAATGCACGGTTTTATACGGATAGCGGATCCGGTACATATCCCGTACCTTATTCAGGATCATTTCCCGCAGAGCATCAATATTTTTTCTTTCCAGCGCCGAGATGAAAATACTGTTGTTCTCGGTGGCCAGCTCCCATTTTTCTTTCAGCTCCAGCAGGATCTCCTGTTTTACCTCGTCTTCCAGCCATTCGTCGAACGTACGCTGTTCGTAGAGGTCCATTTTGTTGAAGATGGTGAGTATGGGCTTGTCGAAGGCCTTCAGTTCCTGCAAAGTCTTGTTCACTACGCCGATCTGGTCTTCGTACTGCGGGTGCGATACGTCTACCACATGCAGCAGGATATCTGCCTCGCGCACTTCATCCAGCGTGCTTTTAAAGCTTTCCACCAGGTGGTGGGGCAGCTTGCGGATGAAACCGACGGTATCGCTCAGCAGGAATGGTGTATTCTCAAAAACGATCTTGCGGGTTGTAGTGTCGAGTGTGGCAAACAACTTGTTCTCGGCAAAAACATCGCTTTTGCTCAGCAGGTTCATGATCGTGCTTTTGCCCACGTTGGTATAACCCACCAGCGCCACACGGATCAGCTCGCCGCGCTCTTTACGTTGGGTAAAGGATTGCTTGTCTATTTCGCCCAGTCTTTTGCGCAGGAGCGAAATTTTGTCCTTTACAATACGCCTGTCCGTTTCGATCTCCGTTTCACCCGGGCCCCTGGTACCGATACCGCCACCCTGTCTTTCCAGGTGTTTCCACATCCCTTTGAGGCGTGGCAGCAGGTACTGGTATTGGGCCAGTTCCACCTGTACTTTAGCCTGTGCGGTCCTTGCCCGGCGGGCGAAAATATCGAGGATCAGATCGCTCCGGTCTATCACTTTTACGTTCAGTTCCTTTTCTATATTACTGATCTGTGATCCCGTCAGTTCATCATCGAAGATCACCAGATCGGTATTTTTAGACTTTACATAGTCTGCAATCTCTTCCAGCTTACCCTTGCCCACAAAAGTGCGGCTGTCAGGGTGCGCCATTTTCTGTACAAACCTTTTTGTTGCGATGGCTCCGGCTGTTTCTGCCAGGAATGCCAGTTCATCCAGGTATTCAGTCACCTGCTCACTGGTCTGGTCTTTCTGTATCACAGCTACCAGCACCGCCGTTTCTTCACGCTGTATTATTTGTTTTTTCTCGATCAACGCCTGATTATTTTAGGCAAAGGTACTTTATAGCGGGCGAATGAGCTTGAATGGGATAGGATTTAAGCGTTTGTATCCGTTTTCAGAAAATCCCCGTCAATGATCAGCAGCTTCACACCCTGCGCGGTTTCGGAACGATGCGAGCTCATATCATCGGATACGATATAGGTCATTCCCGCAGTTAATTCAAACCGTTCCCCGGTGGCCAGCTCGCTGGTAAAACTCCCTTCCAGGCAGTGTACAATATGCCCTTTCGCGCACCAGTGATCGGCAAGGTATCCAGCTTCATAACTTACGACCCGCACTCGGAGTCCGTTTTCCTGAACGGTTTGCCAGAATGCAGTTCCTGTTTCTCCTTTGTGTTCGGTTGCAACTATATCTGACCATTGAATCACCCGGAATGGAATACCTGCCATGTTTTTTTCTTATAAAGATAGCCGTCCTAAAAGCAAAACCCCGGACCAGCCGGGGTTTTGTAAAAAATATGGTATTGGTGGTGATTACAATCCGCTGATGGTAATACCGATGGAGAATTTATGCATGTCTGCACCCGCTCCGTCTTTCAGCACCCCTGTGATCTGGTAACCGGCATCCAGTGAAAGGATACCATAACCTACCCTTGCCGTTGCTGCCAGCATGGTTCCGTTAATGAAACGTTTGCTGCTTTCCTTTTCGATATAAGAAGTTCCGTAGATAGAAGCACCATTCTTGGTAACGAGGTCCTTGCCTTTTGTATAGGCTTTTAAAAGCGTTCCGATCTTCACACCCAGTGCAGCCTTCCATGATTTGTTAGGATTGGCCGGGTTTGCGTAATAACGCAGTTCTACCGGCGCTTCCAGGTACATGGTGGTCAGCTTGAATTTCTTGAAATGATCTGCACTGTCCACATTGGTAAATGGCAGCTTCGCCGTATTGGATCTTACGTCCACCTTGGTGTTCTTGAAGAACATATTGCTGGCGCCGATACCCACACCCAGTCCTACACTGAACTTAGGGTTGCTTTTGAAAGGCTTATCGAACATGAAATAGAAGTTGAAGTGCCTGCTGAATCCGCCGGTTCTTACACTGTCGGGCCTGCCGGTCCAGCTGTCTGATCCGAACTGCAGCATCAAATGGTCGGCAGATCTGCTGCTGATATCAATCTTGCTCCAATCGGTCTTCGTCTTGGTTTCAGTCTGCGCCATGCCCAGTACGGCAGCGGATATTCCCAGCAGTAGTAGTAGTGTTTTTTTCATCGTTTTGAATTAGTTGCGCTAAAAATAGCAATACAAGGGGCAAAAATAATAGAATTGCCCGCACCACAGTGGTTAAAAATTAGTCAAAACGGTACTATTTTCTGTCCGGCAGGCTGTTAAGTCAGGAATCTTCCTTATAGATCCCGTGCTGAAGCGCGTAAGTGATGATGCCGGCCACATTCCGTGCGCCTGTTTTACTCATGATCTTTACCCGGAAACCTTCTATTGTCCGCTGGCTGGTATTGAGCCTTTCGGCGATCTGTTTGCTGGTCATTTCCCGGCAGATAAAACGGATAATATCCTTTTCCAGTTCAGACAGCAGGGGTGCTTCTTCTTTCAGCAGGTGCTGCCTTTCCACTACTATTTTGAGCAGGCTCTGGGTAATCTCCTGCGAAAAATAAGGTTTATGCTCATAAACGGTTTTAATGGCGGTAACCACTTCGTCGGTATCTGCATTTTTCAGCACGTAACCACGGGCTCCCGCCTCCAGCATTTCTATAATCAGGTGTTCATCACTGTAAGTGGAAAGCGCAATGATCCTGGCTGTGGGAAAAAGCCGGCAGAGTTTGCGGGTTGCTTCAATGCCGTCGATCACCGGCATTTTAATATCGGTCAGGATCACATCCGGAAGTTCATTCTCGGCAAAAGAGATCAGCTCGCGGCCATCGGAAACCTCGCCGGCCAGTTCGATCTGCTTTACAGGTTTCAGCAGCATTTTCAGCCCTTCCCTGAAAATCACGTGATCATCCGCTATCAGGACCTTTATTTTTTGATTTTTCATAATAGCGGTAATTGTATTTCAAACCGGGTGCCGTTGCCCGGTTCTGTTTGTAAAAAGATGTGCCCGTTGAGCAGTTCCACCCGGTTATGAATATTACGCAACCCCGAACCCAGACCTGCATTCATTACTTTGCGCTGATCGAAACCTTTGCCATTGTCTTCCGTAAACACGTGTAATATGTTCTTCTCCTGGTAAATGGTAATGTCCATTTGTGTAGCTGCTGCATGTTTGATGGTATTATTGATCAGCTCCTGGATGATGCGGAAGAGATGCAGTTCTTTTTCCTGGCTGCTGAAAAACTGTTCTTCCGTACAGAAAAGCCCGATCTGCAGCAATTGCGTACGGTTCATTTCCCGGATATAATGTTCAATGCCTTTCACAGAGCCTTTCCGGAAAAAAGTCTGCGGCATCAGTGTTTCGCTCATAGCTCTCACCCGCCCCAGGGTATCGTTGATCAGCCCGGTCGCATGGCGGATCACTTCACGGTCCTCATCGCCGGCAACCCGCAATGTGCCCAGCTGGAGCCTGATCACGGACAGGATCTGACCGAAATCGTCGTGCAGCTCTGCGGCGATATGCCTTCTTTCCTGTTCCAGCGTGCGGATCTCCGTAAGCACCAGCTGCCGTGATAAATGCTGGTATTTCTTCTGGTAAGACACAATAGTGATGATAAAGAACAGCAGAAAGACCGCTATCAGGGCAATGGCTACAAGTAGGGCAATGTAAATCTTTGTTTCGTCGGAATGCATAAACTGGCGATTGTATAAATGAGATTACAGATCACATTGATGTAAGCCATGGCCTGGAAAATGATCCGCTGGAAATGTGCGGAATCGCTCAGATCCAGCATGAACAATACCTCCAGTATCGCTTTATAAACGAAATAGAAGATCAGGCCGCAGCAGATCAGGAATCTTGCATTGGTGGCAAGGCGGTGTCGCCCCATTACGATCAGCGCATTGAACTGATCAATGGCCATAAATGCGATCGCCAGTGAATAGCAGATCCTGAAAATGCTGTTGAAGCGATGGATACTGCCGATGAAGAAAGTATCTGCCAGCCATACCAATGCCAGCAGAGCTCCTGTTATTATGTAAAAGATCTTTCTTTTCCGCTTCATGAACCAATTATGCATGAGCCAGACCACCAGCAGCCATTCTGCCAGGATATACAGGTTGTTGTTTACCGCATTACTGCCTGAATAAGCCGTTGAAAACACACTGATCACCTCGTTCACCAGCGATAGCCAGGTGAGATAAGCAAATGGGTAGTAAGTTCTCAGCATTGTATTGTACCGCGCAGCACAGATAACGGCGGCAGGCAGAATACTGAAACTTAGAATTACTACCCATATATGCGGCATCAGGTTACGGATTTAATGGTGACGGATCGGGGCAAAGCGGCGGACACCGTTGACCTTCCTGTAATATTAGGGAATCGTCCCCATCATTTTTCGCGGTAATTTCACCCGTGGTTTTCACGGTTGGAAGCAGGTCGTTACCTGTGGCATCTGTGCCTACAAGGATGGCATGAACTGTTTTATCCTCCTTCATTCCGTAATAAATGCGGAATCCCGCACAACCTGGTTCCTGAAGCAGGGCATTAAGGTCGGACAGAGAAAATGTTTCACTGGTACAAAGCAGGTTTTTCCCCCGGTATTCCGGCTGCAGGATCTGCTCGCGTTCGTTGCGGTAAAGTGTGGTCATGGCAACCGCCGCCGCCAGCGTAATGAAATGTGTGCCGGGAGCGGGTAAAGTGTAGTTGGGCATAAATAGTGTTTTGGTTACCTGCAATTTGACCGAATGACCTTGCTGCAACACTGTATTTCTACGCGTATTTATACCTGATTTTGTTTTTCAGGTTTGATGTGCGGACATAAAAAAAGCAGCCTTGCGGCTGCCTTTAATATGGGCTCTTCTTGAACTTTATCAGGAAAGAACAGTAATCAGACCCTTGATCACAGCGCCTAATTTAACAGCTTCAAACACACGCGATTCGCTGCTACCATGTTTCAGCACCGACTGCTCGTGTGAGGTTACGCACATTTCGCAGCCGTTGATGGATGAAACAACCAGGCTTACCAGCTCAAAGAATTCCTTACCCAGAACCGGGTTCATCATGATGCTCATCTTGATGCCCGCCTGCTGGTTGCTGTAAAAATCCTTGCCCATAAAATGGCGGAAACGATAGAATACATTGTTGGTATTCATCAGCGACGTGCAGGCAACGATCTCTGCCAGTTCCGCTTCCGTTGCGCCTGCTTCCCGGGCCTGTTTGCTGAAGCTATCCTTCAGCAGGTCGAACTTTTCGTTCACTGCAACGGAGTATGCCAGCAACAGGGATTCTTTCCTGCTGAGATACTGCGCATTGCTCAATACATTGCTTACGTTGATCTTCAGGTCCTTGATATAACGCGCATCCACATCCAGCAGGGTTTGTGCATTGGCGGAAACGTTGTATTCCGGGATCTGCAGTTCATTCAGCAAATTCACGAATGTTTCGTTCTGTATAGCTACTTCACTCATTATTAAAAAGTTTATCCATTAAAGCGGCATCGCCGCGTTGGTGGATTAGTTCATGTTCAATTGCGCAGTCAGGGTTTCTTCGCCTTTGCTCCAGTTGCAGGGGCAAAGTTCATCTGTCTGTAATGCATCCAGTACACGGATCACTTCCTGTACGCTGCGGCCTACATTCAGATCGTATACGCTAACCCAGCGAACGATGCCCTGCGGATCGATGATGAAAGTAGCGCGGTAAGCGATCTTTTCTTCTGCATCCAGGATACCCAGCTCTTCCGCCAGTGATTTTGATGTATCTGCCAGCATCGGGAATTTCAGGTCGCGCAGATCTGCGTGATCCCTTCTCCATGCTGCGTGTACAAACTCAGAATCGGTAGAAGCGCCGATCAGCACGGCATCACGGTCTGTGAAGTCGCTGTGCTTTTTATTGAACTCGGCAATTTCTGTAGGACAAACGAATGTGAAATCCTTCGGCCACCAGAACATAACAGTCCATTTTCCTTTTGCGGCTGCAAATTCATTGGTCAGTTCGATAAACTCTTTTCCTTTCTCGATAGAAACCACTGCTTTCTTTTTAAACGCAGGAAACTGGCTTCCGATAGATAATACTCTGTTGCTCATATTGTGATTGATTTTTTACAATACTGAAATTGGGTGACCTTCTTATGGCTTGGCAATGGGCCGTAACTGGCCCGATCGAGGCGCAAAACTCGGGTTTTTACTGATAGACAATCATAGCTATTTTCTATCTGCCGATAGTTTTTATCTATCAGTTCGTGTCAGTTGTTATTGTCCTGAAGCTTTTAATTTGGCTGTGATCAGGTCATCGAACTGCTCGAGGCTGAGTTGTTTGGCAATGATCTTTTTATCCTTATCCAACAGGTACATGGTTGGGGTTTTCGTGATGTCGTACAGCTGGCGGTAATTGGCTTTACCTGCTTTTTCGCCGGCCTCCTTGGCGGCTTTTGTTTCGTAAGCCTGGATCCAGCCTTCTATTTTATGTTCCCTGAGGAATTTTTTCCAGGCCGGGATCTCATTCTCATAAATGTTTACGCTGTAAATGGCAACATTGAGTTTTTTCCAGCGGGCTTTATACAGCGAATCCAGGCGCGGGATCTCTTCCTTGCAATGGCCGCAGTTGGGGTCCCAGAATACCACGGCTGTAAACGGCGCTTTGATATTATAAAGTGATGCGGTTTTACCCAGCGTATCGGTAAGATCCAGCGCCGGGGCCGGCTGGCCGAGCTGGTTGGCCATCAGGAAATAAGCTCTTTCCGTAATGGTCTTGCGCGATGCAGGATTCAGCAGCATGGTATCGCCCTTGGCGTAAAAATTTTCGAACAGGTAAACAAATACTTTGTCCTGGCCCATGTATTCAGGGGTCATGTATTTGTTGGTGAATTTCGTGAGCAGGTAAGGATAGATCTCCTTGCCGGTCCTGGCTGTAAGCAGCATATATTTTACTTCCTGGATGATGGAATCAGGTTCCGGAGACACATAGTATTTAAAATAATCATCCAGTTTGGGTTCAAAGAACGGTGTGCGGAGCAGACGATCGTCGTTGAACGATACATCATCCCAGTAATGATCTTTTACAAAACGGTAAGGGTACAGCGAATCCGGCTTGCCTTTCACAACCGGGATTGCCGGAGTGGCCGGGATCTTCATGGTATTGAAAAGCATGGCCAGCAATGTATTCGGATATTTCTGTGTGATGTCGTCGCGGTATTGCTGTATTTCTTTACCTACAACGGTCAGTTCTTCCGCAATGCGGGTAGAATCGGCCTTGGTGGTGGCAGCGTGGTAAGCGGCCTCAAGCTCCTGTCTTTTTTTCCCCTTTACAGCCGAGAACTGCGAATAAGCCCTGAACAGGTCATTTTCCATAGAACCGGTGATCATCGCGTTTTGTTTGAGCGCCGTATCCCCGGAAATACTGAACTGTTGTTTATCATCCATCAGCAGATCGAACTGAATGGTCATCTGCGGGGATACCACGAAATAGATCCCGCCGGTTAATTTATTGGGTCCTTTGAAAACGCCCTGGCTTTTATCATTGAGCACGGCAGAATCCATCAGCACCATACTTTTTCCCATATAGCTGCCGAGATACACTTTGGTATTCTTAAGCGGCGTAAGTGTAATGCTGATATTCCGGCCTTTTGAAGCCGCGGAAGTGGCAGCAGGTGTTTTTGCCGGCGCTTTGGCCGGCGTTTTCTGTTGTGCGGTAACAGAAACGAAAGAAGCGGCAAAAAGTAAAAAAGCAATAATAGAACGCATAGTGATGATGTTGGGCAGTAAAATTAATTAAATAGCCGATCGGCAACGTTAATCAGCTGTCAAATAAATCTAATGCCCTTTATCGCTTTAAATCCTGATAATCGGGGCTACATTTGCAGGGTGAGAAAGCAAAAGAAACCAATCATCCTGGAGCAGGTACTCGTGGAAGACTATGCCGCAGAAGGGAAATCGCTTGCCCGGGTAGACGGCAAGGTCGTTTTTATCGAAGGCGCGGTTCCGGGCGATGTGGTGGACATCCGTCTTGGCAAGAACAAGCAGGACTGGGCAGAAGGCCAGGCCATACAGATCCGGGAATATTCAAAAGACCGGGTACAGCCCTTCTGCGATCATTTCGGCATCTGCGGTGGCTGCCAGTGGCAGATGCTCCCTTACGAAAAGCAACTGGCATACAAACAGCGCCAGGTGAGCGATAACCTGACCCGCATCGGCCGCATTTCACTCCCGGCCATAGCCCCGATCGTGGGGGCAGAACAGACCCGTCATTACCGGAATAAAATGGAATACACATTTGCCACGCGTAAATTCATTCCATCTGACCAGTTCCGTAAAATGAAGGAGGAAGGTATCGACCCGGATGCACAGCCGGGCGCGGCAGGCTTTCATGTGCGTGGCTTCTTTGATAAAGTGGTAGAGATCGATACCTGCCACCTGCAGGATGAACCCACTAACCTCATCCGTAAAGCCGTTGCTGCTTTCGGGCTGGAGCACTGCATGCCTTTTTACGATATTAAAAGACATACCGGCTGGCTGCGGAATATGTTTGTCCGCAATACCACAACCGGCGAACTGATGATAAACCTGGTGCTGGGTTATGAAGACAAAGTCCGCCGGATACAGTTACTCGACCAGCTGCTACAGCAATTTCCGCAGATCACTACTTTATTATATACGATCAACGGGAAAAGGAACGACAGTCTTTACGACCTCGATCCGCAGGTGTACCAGGGCAAAGGTTATATTTATGAACAGCTGGAAGATTTCAGGTTCAAGATCAGTCCCAAGTCCTTTTTCCAGACCAATACCAGGCAGGCAGAGAAATTATACAGCATTACAAGAGAATATGCGGAACTGGATGGAAGCCAGGTGGTGTACGACCTCTACTGCGGAACCGGCAGTATCGGTATTTTCCTGAGCAGGGGCGCTAAAAAGGTAGTAGGAGTAGAAGTGGTGGAAGACGCAATTGCGGATGCAAAGGAAAATGCAGCCTTGAACGGGCTGGATCATACGGCATTTTTTGCGGGTGATGTGATCGATATCTGTGATGATGCATTTTTTGAACAGCATGGCAAGCCGGATGTGGTAATTACAGATCCTCCGAGGGCAGGAATGCATGAAAAGCTTGTTAAAAAACTGCTCGACATTGCAGCACCAACTGTTGTATATGTAAGTTGCAACCCGGCAACGCAGGCCAGGGATCTGGCACTGCTCAATGAGAAATACAACGTGGAGAAGATCCAGCCGGTAGACATGTTCCCGCATACGCTGCACATAGAAAATATTGCGCAGCTGAAATTGAAGGAAGAATACAGATAATATTAAAAGACGGCCGCGGCGCCTTATTTATGACAGAATTCAGACCCAGCAGATTTGAGATATTGCCTACCATTGTAAAGAACCTGCTTATCATAAACGGGTTGTTTTTTCTTGCCCAGAAAAGCCTGGGCGGAGGCCTTAATCCTGCTATCGATTTCGACAACCTTTTTGCCCTGCATGCCTGGCAGAGCCCGCTTTTCAAGCCCTGGCAGCTGCTTACGCATATGTTCATGCACGCCAACTTCAGCCATATACTGGGTAATATGTTCGGTTTATGGATGTTTGGCTCCGTGCTTGAAAATGTATGGGGTTCCAAACGATTTCTCACTTTCTACCTGATCTGCGGTCTTGGCGCCGCGCTGATACACTTGTTGTTCCTCAGTTACGAACTGGTGCCATTGATGAAACAGTATGATAACCTCTCTGCGCTGCATATGACGGCATCACCTGAACTCACGGAAGCGATCATGCGGTTTGCAAGGGCGCAGGAAATGCCATTTGCAAACGATCCGCAACTCAACAGCTGGCTGCGGCTCAATCCCGCAGATCCGGCCATTACCCGCCAGCTTTATGAAACGGTTACCACCTACTACCAGCAAAGACTTAATACAGCTACGCTGGGAGCGAGCGGTGCGGTATTCGGGGTGCTGGCAGCATTCGTATATCTTTTCCCTAATACCTATATCTACCTCTATTTCCTGGTTCCTATCAAGGCAAAATGGCTGGGGCTTATCTATTTCACTTACGAAGTATTTTTTGCCATCCAGAATTCAGCCGGCGATAATGTGGCAAGATGGGCGCATATCGGCGGTGCACTGGTAGGGCTGCTGATCGTGATCACCTGGAATAAGACAAACCGCCGGACAATGTACTAAGAGGTCAACATCAAAATCACCCAAAGAAATACCGATATGAACAGGGATCCGTACAAAAGAAACAGAAAGGTTTTACTGGGCCAGGATAATAATTCACTGGTAACCCTTTTTGCGATCAATTCACTGGTATTTGTTTCGCTTCTCTTTATAAAAGTAGCGTATGATCTCACGAGTGCGCCGGACGGGCAGTTTCAGCAACAGATCCTTCACTGGTTTACGTTGCCCGCAGATGCAAATGTGCTGCTGACCAAACCCTGGACCTTGCTGACCTATATGTTCAGCGATTTCAGTTTCTGGCAGGTATTGGGTAATATGCTCTGGTTGTGGCTTTTCGGGTTCATCCTTCAGGATCTCTCGGGTAACAATAAGCTGATCCCTGTTTATTTATACGGCGGATTGGCCGGTGCGCTGGTATTCCTGCTCACAGCCAATCTGGGTGGATTTGCCGGTAATGAAATGCTGGGTGCCGGCGCAGCTGTTATGGCTGTAGCTACGGCAACTACTATCATAGCGCCGCAATACCGTGTGCTGCTGATGATCGGCGGCGGAATTCCGCTCTGGGTTATTGCGGCTGTTTTTGCCATAGTGGACCTTGCGCCGCTTTCCCGTAACCTGCCTGTGTTTACTGCTCATCTGGCTGGTATAGCCATGGGCTTTTTATTTACATGGCAGCTGAAAAAAGGACGCGACTGGAGTATGTGGATGGTTAATCTCGCCAATTGGTTCGATGACCTGTTCAGCCCGGAAAAAAAACATACCAAAACCGAGAGCAACAGGCAATTCTATAAAACAGACCGCCCGCCCTATCAGAAAGTGGCCAATGTTACCGAACAGCGGCTGAATATCATTCTCGATAAGATCAACCAGGTTGGTTATGACCAGCTCACGGAAGAAGAAAGGGAGTTCCTGCAAAAGATCAGCAGGGAACAGCACTGAGGCCGGCCTTCTAATTTTCACTAAATTTAGGCCATGGCAAAAAATTTCATACGCAGGGCCGCCAAAGGAATACTCATACTGCTGAATGTGGCAGTTGTATTGCTGTTCCTGGTGGCCTGTCTTTCGCCATATGTGAACCCGGCAAACTGGTGGATGAACGGATTTACCGGGCTGATCGTGCCATACCTTATTCTCGCCCTGATCTTTTTCATCATCATCTGGCTCATCATTAAGCCAAGGATCGCTATACTGCCTTTTCTTACCCTTTGCATCGGGTGGCAGCAGGTGAACGTGGTATTTGCCTGGCATCCGGGGCCATCGATCAACAAAAGAAAAAAAGATAATACGTTAAGGATCGTCGACTGGAATGTGCAAAGCTTCAACGGTTTGTCGCGCAACCGGGAAGTAAAAAAGCATATCCGCGAAGAAGCGGCGCAATCCATTATGAAACTCGAGCCCGATGTGATCTGCCTGCAGGAATTCAATCATTCCGACAAAACGGATGGCAGCGGCGATAACCTGGCTTTATTCAAAAGAAATTACCCGTATCATTATTTCCCCGGTGATTATAAAAGAGCAGAGAGCGGTTACCGTTCGGGTTGCGTGATCTTTTCTAAATACCCGATCGCCGATACCGGCCGCATCCGCTATCCCGTGGCTGAAAGCCTGATCTATGCAGATATTGTGAAGGGCGCCGACACGATCCGCATATTTACTACACACTTACAGTCGTTCAAATTCGGTAAGTCCGATTATGCAAATATGGATAAGATCCGTGATCAGGATCCGGAAACACTTGCAGCCTCGAAAAGTATTTTCCGCAAAATGAAGCTGGCATTCAGCCGCAGGGGCATACAGGCTACCATGGTAAGGGAAGCGCTCGACAAAAGCCCCTATCCGGCCCTGATCTGCGGCGATTTTAATGATGTACCGAATTCCTTCACCTATTTCCATATAAAGGGCGACTGGCAGGATGCTTTTCTCAAAAAAGGGTTTGCCGTAGGCCGCACATTCATTGCCCTTGCGCCAACATTAAGGATCGATTATATTCTGCCGGATCCGCGTTTTGAAGTAAAGCAGTTTGATATGGTAGATGAAGATCTCAGCGACCATATTATGCTGGTATCTGATCTTCTATTGAAAAAATAAAATATCTTCGCTCCGATGAAGACGTTTAACCTGTTTTGTTGTTGCTGCTGCTGTTGTTAAGCAGATACCCGCCGGCCTCCTGGCCTGAAACCTCTTTTTTAATTGCAATAATAACCTGTACATGTCGCTTAAAGTATATAATTCATTAACCCGGGAAAAAGTTCCTTTCACGCCGATCAACGCGCCTTATGTGGGCATGTATGTCTGCGGACCAACCGTAAGCGGAGAAAGTCACCTGGGTCACGCACGTCCTTTTATCACGTTCGATGTGGTGTTCCGTTACCTCACACACCTTGGCTATAAAGTAAGGTATGTGCGTAATATCACAGATGCCGGCCACTTTGAAGAAGAAGGCCGCGAAGCGGAAGATAAGATCAGCAGCAAAGCAGTACTGGAAAAACTGGAACCGATGGAGCTGGTACAGAAATACACCAATCTCTATCACTGGGCAATGGACAGGTTCAACAACCTGCGTCCCAGCATCGAGCCAACAGCAACTGGTCATATTGTAGAGCAGATCGAAATGATCAAAAAGATCATTACAGACGGCTATGCCTATGAAGCCAATGGTTCCGTTTATTTCGATGTAGAGAAATACAATACCGATTTTTCTCAGAAAGGGCAACCATACGGGATCCTCAGCGGCCGTGTGCTCGAAGACCAGATCGACAGCACACGTGAACTGGATAACCAGGAAGAGAAAAGAAATAAAAGCGATTTCGCGCTCTGGAAAAAAGCCCCGCCCGAGCATATCATGCGCTGGCAGAGTCCGTGGGGTGAAGGGTTCCCGGGCTGGCATATCGAGTGCTCGGCCATGAGCACAAAATACCTGGGCGAAGAATTCGACATCCATGGCGGCGGAATGGATCTCCAGTTCCCGCACCACGAATGTGAAATAGCACAAAGCACGGTATGCAATCATAAAATGCCCGCACGTTACTGGCTGCACAACAATATGATCACCATCAACGGCAAGAAGATGGGAAAGAGCTATAACAATGTGATCAAGCTCAGTGAACTTTTCACGGGTACACATCCGATGCTTACGCAGGCATATCATCCGATGACCATCCGCTTTTTCATCCTGCAGAGTCATTACCGCGGCACGCTCGATTTCAGCAACGAAGCTTTACAGGCATCGGAAAAAGCACTGAAACGTTTGTGGGAAGCTTACCAGTGGTTCTCAAAACAGGAAGCGCTTGGCGCTGATGTGGCGGGAAATGCAGACCTGGACAACAAAACCAGACAGCTGGCAGAAGAGTTCGATGTTTTCATGAATGATGATCTGAATACCGCCAAAGTGCTTGCCAATATGTTCGAGCTTTCGTCTGTGATCAATTCCATCAAAGACAAACATATTCCAGCCAACGCATTGGGCAGGGAAACGGTTGCCTATATACAAAAGCAGATGCATGCTTATCTCGAAGAGATCTTCGGATTGCAGAGCGAGCAGGCGGCAGATAACGGCAAACTGGAAGGAGTGCTTCAGCTGCTGATCGATATCCGCAAGGAAGCAAAAGGCAGGAAAGATTTCATGACCAGCGACAAGATCCGCAACGAACTCGCCACCCTGGGCATACAGCTGAAAGACGAGAAAGATGGAGGAATGAGTTATTCTATTAATTGATCAATCAAAGCATACAGGATACGACGGAGCTGCTTCTTTGCAAGCAGCCCGTTATGCCTGAACATGGTAACCAGCTTCGGATCGAGGATCACCCAGCCGGGATAACCTATGTTACCGGAGAGCAGTGCAGAAGCGAACTCATGCACGCCATTGCCTGCGCCTGAAGGGATAAACCGGAATAGTTTTTCGTTGAAAGAAACCGGCTCACGGCTTTCGGCATCAAACCGGATCGTATAAAAATTCTCCTTTAATAAACGCTGCAGTACCGTATCTCGTCGGATGATCTCTTCCTGGAGGCTGCAGTAACTACACCAGTTTGCGGAAAAAATAATCACAACAGGCTTTGGCTTCTTTTCAAGTAAAGCTGGCAGCTGGTTCAACTGAATGCGGCTTGTATCCGTTCCCGCGATCAGCGAAACAGGAAGCAGCAGGAACAGTATATATAACCAGCAGTACCGCATATCAGAAAAGATTATACCGCACACCTAAAAAAGCCCTGATCCCCTGTAGTGAGGCATAGTTATAAGAAGGGTCGAAAGTATAACCATAGGGATTGTTAACCGGATCATTCACTGTTTTGTTGAAAGGATCGAATGGGCGCATAATAGGATTGGCCGGGATAAAATTCAGCATGTTTTTTGCTCCGCCATATAGCTCGATACCATTTCCGAATTTTTTGGTAAGCTGGATATTGGCGATGCAAAACCAGGGCGAATAAGCCGGCCTGTAATCATCCGGTAAAACCGGTAAACGCATTGGTCCGCTCCATTTCCCGGTGAGATCAACAGTGAATGCAGAGGGGAACTGGTAAGAAACCGCAAAAGTGCCCGACCAGCGTGGCGCATGCAGTTGCTGTACCTTTTCATGCACGCCCGGCGCGGCTTCGGCAGACTGGTAAACATCCATATAACTGACGCCGCTAACTATTTTAAGTGGAAAACTGAAGCTCAGTTCCTTGTTCAGTGAAATACCGCGGGAGATCGCATGACCTTTCAGATTGCTGTAAATGATCTTTGTCGGGTCCGTATCAAAACCGCCGATGATCTTGTTGGTGAAATAAGAATAAAATGCGGTTGCATCAACAACCAGTATAAAACCATCACCCGGGATTTTCCAGTTGTAGTTGAGGTTGGCGTTGTAAGAACGTTCTGGTTTCAGCTCTTCTGCGATCACTACTTCGCGCGCGCCGGTAAGTGCGGCATGGTCTTCCGTAAACAGGTTCACCACCCTGAATCCCGTTCCGAAACTGGCACGAAGCGCATGCCTGCTGTCTGGTGAATATTTATAAGCAATGCGTGGTGAATGTACACCACCATGGTATTTATCATGATCGAAACGATAGCCGGCGAGCAGTTTATGATGCGTCGCAAAACTCCATTCATCCTGCATAAAAACACCGGGCAGCCAGGTACGTGCGGGGCGGTTGGTGCTGCCATCCGGCGATGCGGTAGCAGGTGTATTGTCATCGTAGTATGTATACCGGAGTGAAGCTCCGGCAATAAAATCGTGGTTTTTCCCGATGGATTTATCCCAATAGGACTGAATAAATGCAACGTTCTGTGTAGCCATATAAGGTGTAGTACCATAATAGGAATCCTGGTTATGCCAGTTATAGGAAAACTGGGTCATGATCTTTTCGCGGAGCGGCAACTGGTACATACCAATCAATTCGGCGCGCCTGGTGGAAATGCTTTCACCATAAATACTGTCGCTGCCACGCCATTGTTTTGTCCAGTTCATTTCACCACCCCAGCGGTCTTCATATACATAACGCAGGCCGATGGCGGCAAGCCTGTTGTCTTTCCTTTCAAACTGCCATTTATTGAAAACCGACAAACGATTCTGCAGGGTAACATCCGTAAAATGATCATTGTTATGATCTGCCGGCTGCTGGTAATTGAAATAATTCAAACCCAGCAGTGATTTTGCCTTGCCGGCCTGAACCCTTGCCGATACGTCAGCACTGACCTCGCCCCAAGAAGTTCCGAAAACATCGAAACCCACACGCGGTGCTTTGGAAGGATTGCGGGTAATCACATTCACAATGCCGCCCATCGCTTCGGAACCATATAAAGAGGATGCGGGTCCTTTCACTACTTCAATTCTTTCTACCATACTGTTGGGAATACCGCTGAGGCCGTAGACTGTAGCCAGCGAACTTACGATGGGCATACCATCTATCAGGATCAGCGTATACGGACCTTCCATTCCGTTGATATGAATGTCTCCCGTATTACAAACATTACAATTAAGCTGAGGCTGAACACCATTGACCATACCAATGGCTTCGAAAAGACTGGGGGTAGGATTTTTCTGAAAGAATTTATGGGAAATGATCTCTACCGGTACCGGGCTTTCCGACCGGCTCATTTCCCGTAAGGTACCTGTAACAACCACATCGTCCAGCTGGTTGGCAACCGGGTGCAGGGTGATGGAATAATAGCTTTTGCCCGGCTCGATCAGAACACTGTCACGGCGATAGCCGGTATAACCGATCACGAGATAACGGGCTGAACCATCGGCCAGATTCAGTTCAAAAGAACCATTGTTGCCCGACCTTGTTGCAGTTATGCTTCCCGCAACAGTAACAGATGCCCCGCCAAGCGGATTGCCGGAATGATCCTGCACTTTGCCGGTTATTTTTTTCGCTTGTGCAGCAATTGTCAGTCCTGAAGCGATGAGACAAACCAGTAAAAAAGCCTTGTTAAACATAGTTTATTAGAATAAGCTAATTATCAAATTTAGGCAAAGCTAAATATTTGATTTGGAATACACCGATCATTTTCTGAAAAATCTGTTACTTTTATTCGTATGATATTATCGAACGCGGAGGAGAATTACCTGAAAGCGATCTATGCGCTGAACCTGCTGGGGAAAGAGCGGGTTAATAACCAGGCAATTGCAGATAAACTGACCATCAACCCGGCATCGGTTACGGACATGGTGCGTAAACTGGACGAGAAGAAACTGATCAGTTACAGCCGCTCTGAAGGGGCCAGGCTCACCCGCGAAGGTTTGCGCATTGCTTCCAAAACTGTTCGCAAACACCGCCTCTGGGAAACTTTCCTGGTTGAAAAGCTCAATTTTACCTGGGATGAAGTACATGATGTAGCGGAACAGCTGGAACATATTCAGTCAGACAAGTTGCTGGATGAAATAGACAAACTTCTCGGCCACCCCAAATTCGATCCGCACGGCGATCCTATTCCCGACGCAAATGGTAAAATGACGCGGATCCATTCTACTCCTTTATCCGAGATCAAAGAAGGGTCGAAAGTAAAAGTGGTGAGTGTGGGCGATAATTCTGCTGCTTTTTTACGTTATCTCGACAAGCAGGGCATCAGCCTCAACGGCATACTGGTTGTAAAAGAGATCCAGTCCTTCGACCAGTCGCTGCTGGTGGAGATCAAAGGTAAAAAAGAGGTCTTCCTCAGTACCGAAGCCTGTAAAAAGATATTTGTTGTATAAGTGTATTAATGATTACAATCGTCTGTATGCGCATGGTTATGACCCCTGCAAAGACGGTAATTGAGGTAATGTGCCAGGCTGATCAGAACCACTGCAGGAAGCAGCAGCCAGAGCTGGTAGCTCCATTTGTGCAGTACGATCTTCATGCAGAGTAAAATAATGCCGCCCGCAAACAGTGCCAGCGGTAACCAGCTGTGGTGGTGCTTTTTCCTGCCATGGTAAAGGGAATAAGCGCCTACCGCACAGGCAATGGCGATCATGAGGTATTCGAAACCTACATTATCGATCAGTTCTACACCGAAAACAGGAAGGCTGCTCAGTATTAATGGTAATACCGCACAGTGAATAGCACAGGCCACGGAGGTTGCAATGCCAAAAGCGTCCCAATTGATCTTGAAATTCATGCAGGGGGCAAAAATAATGCAATGCAACGGCGTTGCAAAACAAATGTTGTTAAAACGCATTTAACAGGCCTAGGTCGTAACTTTGTGCCTCAAATTCAGGGATATGAACAGGAAGTTGCTGATTTATCTGGGTTTTTTCGCAGTATTGGTAGCCGGGTTTTATTTTTTTCTTTTCCGTGGCACAGACAGCTGGAAAAAGAAACTCTCCGTAATCAGTTATGTTAAGCCTTTCAGGTTTACCACCCAGGACGGACTTCCTTTCACCGACCGCGACATGCTGGGTAAAGTAAGCGTAGTGGAATATTTTTTTACTACCTGTAAGGGGATCTGTCCCAAGATGAACAATAACATGAAAACGGTGTATGAGGCATTCAAAAACGAACCCGACTTCATGATCGTTGCCTATACCTGCGATCCGGCTACAGATTCGGCGGCAAGGCTGAAAGTATACGCAGATTCCATGAAGATCGATACACACAAATGGACCCTGCTCACCGGCCGGAAAGACAGTCTTTACCAGCTTGCGCGAAGCGCTTACCTGCTCGATGATCCGAAAAACAATTTTGAGAAGATAGAAGACCAGTTTATTCATACCCAGTTCTTTGCGCTGGTTGACAAAAACGGAAAAGTAAGAGGTCAGGTATACGATGGTCTTAAAGCAGAAGAACTGGAGCGTTTAAAAAGGGATATCCGATCCTTATTATCAGAAAAAGGATCAGGTAACTTTGTAAACGGCATCTTCACGAATAATCCTAAATGACCGAACCATGGAAAAGAATATTGTAGACATACTCAAAAAGAATCAGCTGAGCATTACAGACAGCAGGAAAAAGATCCTTTCTCTTTTTGTACAGTCGAACGGAGCTCTCGCCCATGCAGATATAGAACACCAGAGCGGTACGGAGTTCGACAGGGTTACCATTTACAGAACACTGCAGACCTTTGTTGATAAAGGCATTATCCATACGATCCCCACAACGGACAATTCTGTACGGTATGCATTGTGCAAAGACGATTGTTCTGCGGGCCATCACCACGATGATCACGTGCATTTCATGTGCGATAATTGCGGAACCACTTATTGTCTTGATCATATTACCGTACCGGCGGTGAAGCTGCCGAAAGGCTTTAAAGTGACCCAGACAGATGTGGTAGTGAGCGGCGTATGCAATAATTGCAACAATTAGCCGCTTAAAGGCGTTTCCAAACGCTTTTAAACCTGTGTACTGCTTCATCAACATCTCCTTATCTTCGCGCAAACTGCCCCCATGGTCTTAGTAACAGGCGCTACTGGTTTGGTTGGCTCTCACCTGGTAAAACAACTTGCCTCACAGGGTCAGCGGGTACGTGCATTGTACAGGTCGGTTATACCCGAGGGGTTTCCTCAGCATATAGAATGGGTTAAAGGCGATATCCTCGATATTGTTTCACTGGAAGAAGCAATGGCTGGTGTGCAGGATGTATACCATTGCGCGGCCATTGTATCCTTCAATCCCAAAAGAAAAAGACAGCTGCTTCAGACCAATATATCCGGAACAGCCAATGTGGTGAACGCATGTCTGGATGCCGGTATCAGAAAACTGCTTTTTGTGAGTTCGGTGGCAGCGCTTGGCCGCATCAGGGAAGACGAAATGATCAACGAGACCATGAACTGGAGCGAAAAAACCAGCAACAGCCTTTATGGAAAAAGTAAATACCTGGCAGAAATGGAAGTATGGCGGGGGATCGGCGAAGGGCTGGATGCCGTGATCGTAAATCCCGTGATCATACTCGGTGCCGGCGACTGGGAAAACGGCTCATCGGGGATCTTTAAATCGGCTTATGATGAATTCCCATGGTATACGGAAGGCGTGAGTGGTTTTGTGGATGTGAAAGATGTGGTCCGGGCCATGCGCCAGCTGATGGAAAGTGAGATCAGCGCAGAACGTTTTATCCTGAGCGCAGAGAACCTGACCTACCGTACTGTTTTCAGCGAAGCTGCGAAACAATTCAATAAAAAACCTCCTTATAAAAAAGTAACACCATTGATTGCAGCAATTGTATGGAGGCTGGAAGCGATCAAAGGGAAACTTACAGGCAAAAGCCCGCTGCTGACGAAAGAAACAGCCCATACTGCGCAGGCAAAAGTTTATTTCGATAACAGCAAGCTGCAGCAGGCACTTCCCCAGTTCACTTACACACCCATCAAAACTTCTATCGAAAGGATCTGCGGCGAATTGACGAAAATGTATAACTTGTAGCAAACAAGACACCTGAAAAAGCTGCTGGTGATTATATTATCCTTTTCGCTGTATGCACCGGTTGCTGCAAGGATACTGGCTTATACAGACTGTTCCATCCAACGCCTGGCCAATGAAGATCCGCGCCTATGTGATTGTACCCGGATCCTGACAGACGATGCAACCAATCCTTTGAAAGGAATGCCCGACAAACAAAAGGAACTTCTGCAGAAATCTGACTGGAAATATCTCCCGACGGATAAAAAGGCAACCATGGCTTTTCATCCGGCCGGATCGCCAAAAAAATATCGTTCCGTTTTTGTTTTTATTCCTGCAGCACCCGAGCGATCTGTTTTTCATCCCCCGGCAATCATTGATCTTTTTTCGTAATCCCTCTGTTATTATTATTTCTCTTCCGGTTCACCTGCATGATCAACAGGATTGATAATCGTATGCAGATAACCGAAAAACCAAAATATGAAAAAGACAATTACATGGCTGTTTTGCGCAGCACTGGCCATCTCGTGCCATCGTGTGGCTATGCCGGCGCTGAATAAAGAAATCACCAATACAAGCGGTCAGCAGATTCTCGTTGGCCGCTGTTCACCGCAATTATTGCTGGGACCTAATTATAAGGACTGGTACACTTCATCATACAACAACTATACACCCGACTCTGCACTGGTGCGGCAGTTAAAGCCATTGCTTAAAGGAAAAGGGATCCAGATCTTCCTGGGCACCTGGTGTGGCGATAGCCGCCGCGAAGTTCCCCGGATGCTGAAGATCTTTTCACAGGCCGGTTTCGACTCAACAAGATTCTCGCTGGTCTTTGTAGACAACAGTCCGGAACATTATAAACAAAGTCCGCAGCATGAAGAGCAGGGAAAAGACATACGCCGGGTGCCGACTTTCATTGTATACGATAAAGCCAAAGAGATCGGCCGCATTGTGGAATCGCCCATCTTATCTCTTGAAAAGGACCTGCTGGCTATTTTAACCGGTGCGCCGTATACGCCCAATTATGCAAAAAAATAAATGAGCAGGCCAGTTATTAAAAAGAAAGAGACCGCATGCGGTCTCTTTCTTTTTAATAAAGTTCTTTTATGACATCACTTTTTTCCAAAGCTCAGGAATTCGTTTTACCCATACAAGCTCACGCCGTTTCAGTCCTGCCTCTTCTGCCGGGTAACCGAAATAGGTTTTACCGCCTTCAAGAGAAGAAGGAACACCGCTCTGTGCGAGTACAACCGCATTGGCACCGATGGTAAGCGTTTTGCTTACACCAACCTGTCCCCATAACGTAACCCCGTCTTCAATAATGGTTCCGCCGGCAATGCCAACCTGTGCGGCGAAGAGACAGTTTTTACCAACGGTGGTGTCATGACCGATATGTACCATGTTATCGAGTCTTGTTCCTTTACCGATGCGTGTATCGGCGGTAACGCCTCTGTCGATGGTGCAACCTGCACCGATCTCAACATCATCTTCGATGATCACCCAGCCGCAGCTTTTCATTCTTTTGTACCAGACATCGCGGTCCTTTTTCGTGTTGTAATAAAAAGCATCGCTGCCGATAACGGTGCCGGCCTGTATCACAACATTATCACCGATGTTTGTATAATCGAGAATGGAAACATTCGGATGGATCACACAGTTTTTACCGATGGTCACTTCATGACCGATGAATACATTGGGCATGATCACTGTTCCTTCACCGATAACAGCAGTATCGCTGACTGGTTTTGATGCAGGAACAAAGGGTCTGAAATGTTCAACGATCTTCAGGTATGCTTCAAAAGGTTCGCTGGTGATCAGCAGTGTTTTTCCTTCCGGAACTGTTACGTCTTTTGAGTTGATGATGATGAAAGATGCAGGGCTTTGCAGGCACTTATCATAGTACTTCGGATGATCTACAAAAACAAGATCACCTGCTTCTACTTTGTGAATTTCGTTGATGCCGGAAACAAAAGCATCAGTATTACCAGACAGTTCAGCGTTGATCAGCGAGGCGATCCATTGTGCGGAAACCGGGGCGGGAAACTTCATATGGCCAATTTTGATAGAAATCAAAGGTAATAAGAGCCGGTGAGCAGAAATTTTTTTTGAAGCAAAAAGCCTGATTTTTCTTGCCTTTTAACAGTATGCCGGTAAGAGCGAAACAACATTGCAAAGTGATAAGCAGTAAAACAACAACTGCTGAAACATAGATGAACATTGTGTTTCAGCGCATCATAAAAAAAGCATGCGATAAAACACATTGTTGCAGCATGAAAAAAACATCATGCAGGGCATGTCAGAAACCGGCTCGCAATTCACATCCTCCAGTAAAATGTGAATAAAATTCTTTTAAATTTTTTTTGCTTTCGGTAAAAGTCTTTTTAATATTGTGTAGGGAAATTTATTTCCCGGTACTTACTAACCCATCCATATACAAAGTCTCGCTTCTGCGGGACTTTTGTTTTTATATGATCCGCTACTTTATTATTTACAAACCTTATCTCGTACTCTCGCAGTTTTCGCCTGTACACGGTAAGCAAACGCTCGCGGATTTTTTTGATGTACCACGTGATGTTTACCCTGTGGGAAGGCTTGATCACGACAGTGAAGGGTTACTGATACTCACCAACGATACACAGCTCAATCATCGGTTACTGCATCCGAAATTTGCACATGAACGTGAATACTGGGTGCAGGTAGACGGAGCCATTACTTTACAGGCGTTAACAAACCTTGAAGCGGGAATCGATATCAATGTGGATGGAAAAATACATCGCACATCACCGGCGCGCGTTCACCTTTTCAGTGAAGAGCCGGATGTGCCGGAACGTAATCCGCCGATCCGTTACCGCAAGGAAATTCCTGCACCCTGGATCAGCATGATCCTTAACGAAGGCAAGAACAGGCAGGTGAGAAAAATGACAGCGGCCGCCGGGTTCCCTACACTGAGACTGATCCGCCGGCGCATTGAAGAAATAGACCTTGTCGATTTACAGCCGGGGGCCATCAGGGAACTTTCGGGCCGTATTGTTTACCAAAAACTATTCCATGAAAAAAAATGAGAACCCGGCTGCTGATGGTTACAGCATCAGCACAGATCCCGCGCTGCTGAACCTGGAAATGATACATCATTATCTTTCCGCTGATTCCTACTGGGCTCAGCATATCCCGGCAGACCTGCTTGCAAAGGCAATTGCCAATTCCATCTGTTTCGGTGTTTATCTTAAAGAAGACCAGGTGGGTTTTGCAAGGATCGTTACCGATAAAGCCAGCTTCGCCTATCTCTGCGATGTATTCATTTTACCGGATCACCGCGGAAAAGGTTTGTCGCTCCGCCTGATGCAGGCCGTGCACGCACATCCGGAACTACAGGGTTTGCGGCGATGGATGCTTGTAACGCGCGATGCACACGGACTTTACAGCCAGTTTGGCTGGAAAACCGTTCCGGAAGAACTGGCGGGAAATATCATGCAGATCCATGATCCGGAGATCTACAGACGGAAAGGCTGAGTTGCTTTGCTGAACTGGCCCTGAAGCGTTAATTTTGCTGCTCTTCAAGAATAATAAGTATTATGAGTCAAACACATCTGTCAGAACAGGAACTTGTACGCCGCGAAAAACTCGCCAGACTGCAGGAAGCGGGTATCGATGCATACCCCGCACCTCTTTATCCTGTTTCGCATTTTTCAGCTGATATCAAAGAACAATATACCGAAGAGAACAAGGAGCAGTTTGCTGCTGTTTGCGTAGCCGGCCGTATCATGAGCATTAATGATAAGGGTAAAGTGTTCTTCATTAAAATACAGGACAGTAAGGGTATTATACAATTATATGTAAAGCGCGACGAACTCTATCCCGGAGAAGACAAGAGCCAGTGGGATATACTGGTGAAGCATGGTCTTGATCTCGGAGATATCATTGGTTGTACCGGTTTTGCCTTTATCACCAAAACAGGTGAAACATCCATACACGCGCTCACACTTACCCTGCTCACCAAATCGCTTAAGCCCCTGCCGGTGGTGAAGCGGGATGAAGAGGGCAATGTGTTTGATGCCGTAACCGACCCGGAATTCCGTTACAGGCAGCGTTATGCAGACCTGGTGATCAACCCGGATGTGAAAGATACTTTTGTTAAAAGGACGAAACTGATCAATACGATCCGCGATTTCCTGAATGCACAGGGTGCACTGGAAGTAGATACGCCGGTGTTGCAGGCCATCCCGGGCGGAGCTGCGGCAAGGCCGTTCATTACGCACCATAATGCGCTGGATGTACCGTTTTATCTCCGTATTGCGAATGAACTTTACCTCAAACGCCTGATCGTTGGTGGGTTCGACTGGGTATATGAATTCAGCCGTAATTTCAGGAACGAAGGAATGGACAGAACGCATAACCCGGAGTTCACCGTTCTGGAATGGTATACCGCCTATAAAGATTATCTCTGGATGATGGAGATCACCGAACAGCTGTTCGAAAAGATCGCTGTTGCCCTCCATGGTACAACAGATGTTCCGCTGGGCGATAAAGTGATCAGCTTCAAGGCACCGTTCAAACGCATCACCATCCACGATGCCATCAGGGAAAATACCGGGATCGATGTAAGTGAAATGGACGAGGCAGGACTGCGTGAAGTATGTAAAAAACTGAAGATCGATGTGCCGGGCAATATCGGAAAAGGCAAACTGATCGATGAACTGTTCAGCGCAACAAGCGAACATACATTTATTCAGCCGACATTCATTATCGACTATCCTGTTGAAATGAGTCCGCTCACGAAAAAACACCGCAGCAAACCAGGACTGGTAGAGCGCTTTGAACTGATGATCAACGGGAAAGAGATCGCCAACGCCTACACCGAGCTGAACGACCCGATCGATCAGCGCGAACGTTTTGAAGAGCAGGTAAAATTGATGGAGCGCGGTGATGATGAAGCCATGTTCATCGATCACGATTTCTTAAGAGCACTTGAATATGGTATGCCTCCAACTTCAGGTATCGGAATCGGTATCGACAGACTTTGTATGATGATGACCAACCAGGTATCGATCCAGGACGTGCTGCTGTTCCCGCAGATGCGGCCTGAAAAAATGGATTAATGGATTTTACAACTATAAAAGAAAGGCCGCTTATTAAGCGGCCTTTCTTTTATCAGGACTTTATTGCTGTTGGATCAATCCCTGTAATTTAATGCAGGTTTCCTGTCGCCCAGCAGCGCTTCGTATTTATAATCGCCTTTGGCTTTTTTGAATTCGTCGTTGGCTTTACCGATCAGCGACTGTTGTGTGTAAAGATCGATGGCAGTAAGCGCCATTACCTTTGCGGCAACCATCATTCCTTTGGTACCTACTTCCGTACCACCACAGGCAACAGCCTGCCAACTATGTGCAGGCGTGCCGGGAATCCAGGTAGCGCTTTGTAATCCGACAGTAGGCACTGAATAACTTACATCGCCTACATCAGTTGAACCACCGCCCGCATCGAATACGGCTTTAAGCGGATGAACTGTACTGGCAGAAGAAACAGGAGGTGCTTTGAAGCCAAGCGAAGCCTGGATCTTTTCACCAAAGGCAATTTCTTCCGGAGAATAAGAAACACCGCCTACGAGCTGAAGGTTCTGTTGCATTACTTCGCCCAGGGTGCGGTTCAGCAACAGGTCGTGTGTGCCGCCGATGATCTCGAAATCCATTTTGGTGTCTGTGCCCATAGCCGCGCCATTGGCCGCCCTGGTCAATCGCTCAAAAATATCTTTGACCTCATCTTTTTTAGGATGACGGACATAGTAATATACTTCGGCAAAATCAGGTACAACATTCGGCGCTTTGCCGCCATTGGTGATCACATAATGGATCCTTGCTTCCTGCGGAATATGTTCACGCATCATGTTCACCATATAGTTCATGGCTTCTACTGCATCCAGTGCCGAGCGGCCTTTTTCGGGCGCCATTGCAGCATGCGCAGCTTTTCCGTAGAAGCGGAACTTGGCAGATTTGTTGGCGAGCGCACTGGTCATGGTCACTTCATTCTGATCGCCGGGGTGCCAGTTGATCACGGCATCCACGTCTTTGAATAATCCTTCACGCACCATATATACTTTTCCGCTGCCACCTTCTTCAGCCGGACAGCCATATACCCGTATCGTGCCTTTGAACACTTTCTGTTCAATCAACTTTTTGATCTCTATACCCGCTGCAACGGAAGCTGTTCCGAAAAGATGGTGCCCGCAACCATGTCCGGCGTCTTTGCCTGTCACAGGTTTTTTTTCAGGCATCGCCTGTTGCGAAAGACCGGGCAAAGCATCGAACTCGGCAAGGATACCGATCACAGGCTGGCCGCTTCCGTAAGAAGCGGTGAATGCAGTAGGGATCCCGGCAACACCGGCAGTTACTTCAAACCCGTTTTCCTTCAGCAGTTTCTGAAGCAGTGCGCTGCTTTTGGTTTCCTTGTAACCGAGCTCGGCATAATCCCAGATGGAGAGCGCTGTTTGTTTATATAATTCGTAACCGGATTGGATATCGCTGATCGCGCGGGTCTTTAAAGCGTTGCTGGTCGTTTGCGCATTCACCGACAGCAGTACCATCCAGCATAAAAGAGTGACCGTTGTTTTGTACATGAAGCAGGAGTTTTAGCAGGGATAAAAAAATATCCTGCTGTATTTTCTGCAAAAAACAGCAGGATTAAAATTTTAAAAAGTTGCGGTCAGGTCAGACAAAAAGATCCTGGTATAATTGTCCGCCAGGAATAACTGAATATTTGTCAAGATCGGTGATGCCTTCGGCGGCAAGGACTTCTTCATCTATGAAAGTGTGCCCGCTGCATTCTGCGGCTGTTTTACGGAGGATATAATAAGCAGCGTCAGCAAGTATATCGGTGGTGCGGCTCATTTTGGCCAGTGCTTCACCGCCGAGTAAATTACGCACGGCAGCTGTGTCGATGGTGGTTCTGGGCCACAATGCATTGGACGCGATCTGACCTTTGAACTCAGCAGCCCAGCCCATGGCCAGCATGCTCATATTGTACTTGGTAATGGTATAGGCAATATGTCCGCCCAGCCATTTCGGATCCAGGTTTACCGGCGGAGAAAGTGTAAGGATATGCGGATTGTTTCCTTTTTTGAGATAAGGAAGGCAATGCTTCACTACCAGGAACGTTCCTCTTACGTTGATGCTTTGCATCAGGTCGAAACGTTTGGTTTCGGTGAGTTCGGTATTGGTAAGCTGGATAGCGGAAGCGTTGTTGATCACAACATCGATACCGCCGAAAGTACTTACTGCTTTTTCTACAGCCGCAGCGATCTGTTCTTCGTGGCGGATATCCACCTGAACGGCCAGTGCTTTTCCTCCGGCAGCTTCGATTTCAGCCGCTGCGGAATAAATGGTGCCGCCCAGCCTCGGGTCTTCTTCCACACTTTTTGCAGCGATAACAATATTGGCTCCTTCTGCTGCGAGTCTTAATGCAATGGCTTTACCAATGCCTCTGCTGGCGCCGGTGATCAGGATGGTTCTGTTTGAAAATGCCATGGGATAACGGTTAGTGATTAAGACTACAATTTACAACACCGTTACCATACTACCGTCATTCGTTCCAGCCAAGAAATGCGGCGATCACTTTTTCAGTTTCCGCGCAGGCCTTCTCCAGATTGTCGTTTACAATCGTTTTATTGAAATGATGATTGAAGGAGATCTCGTAGCTTGCTTTACTCACACGGGTTGCGATGTTTTCAGGGGATTCGGTGCCGCGGCTTTCAAGACGGCGTTTGAGTTCTTCAACGGAAGGCGGCTCAATGAATATGGAAAGGCAGTTTTCATCGAACTGTTCCTGCACATGAATGGCGCCTTTCACATCTATATCGAGTACGGGTGTTTTGCCTGCATTCCAGATGCGCTGCAGTTCTGTTTTGAGTGTGCCGTAATATTTTCCCTCGTATACCATTTCCCATTCGATGAACGCGTTTTCATCGATCTTCTGTCTGAAGGCGTCAACGCTCATGAAATAGTAATCGATCCCGTCACGCTCATTACCACGGGGCTCGCGGGTGGCGGCAGAAACGGAAAAAGAAAGCGAACTGTATTTGCCCAGTAAAAAACGGGTGATGGATGTTTTGCCGGCTCCGGATGGTGCCGTAAGGATGATCAGTTTGCCAGAGGGGGTTGCAGTCATGCGCAAAGAAAGCAATTTTAGATTAATTGTGGTGCCGTAACACTACGGCACCACATACTATTATTTCCAGGTTACTTTCTGATCCAGCGGAACAGCCCTGCGGCCCTCTACGGGTGCTTCGTCTGTATAACCGAGGTAAAGCAGGCCCATCATCTGGTCGTCCTGCTGCAGCCCGAAATAGTTTTTCATGGCTGGCTGAAGCGTCATGCCGCCGGTGCTCCATAATACGGAAATGCCCTGCGCCTGGGCGCCCAGCAGGATGTTCTGCACGGCCGCAGCTGTGGCTGCGATGTCTTCCAGTATAGGAATTTTAGCGCCTTCCACTCGTTTCATATAAACGGCGATGATATGGGAAAGCTTGTCGCCCGTATGCACCAAACCTTCAAATTTGGCAGTTGTGAACTTGTCTTCAGGTGTGTTTTGCTTATACAGTTCAGCATGTTCAGCACAGAATCGGGCTACGCTCCCGCCGCTGTACACCACAAAACGCCATGGTTCGGTACGGCCATGAGTGGGCGCCCAGTCGGCCAGCTCCAGCAGGCTGGTAATAACACTGTCTTCTATCTTCTTCCCGTTCATGGCGGCAGGTTTAATACTGCGCCTGTTGCGGATCACTTCAGCTATGGTATCAAATGTTTTCATACCGCAAAAGTAGTTGTGAATCTGCAATCATGAGACCGGAGAGTGTACTCCCGCAGAAAACCGCACGCATTAAATTAATCATTATGTGTATGTATGTTGCACCACTGAAACCCGTTCATAACAATGAGTGAATATTCTGATAACAATTTCTTAACTTTTGATATTATTTTTTAATATCTAAAACCAATTGCTATGTCAAAAACCAGAAACCTGCTGTCGTTTTTGTGTTTGCTTCTGATTCCTTTGCTTGGAATCAGCCAAAACCGGCAAATTTCCGGCAAAATCACGAATGAAAAAGGAGAACCTATTCCTTTTGCCTCTGTGTTGATCCGCTCTACCACCCGGGGGATCTCGGCTAATGAGAACGGCGTGTTCTCCCTCAGTGTTAATGGTAAACCTATCCTGGTGGTTTCCTCTACCGGTTATCTTTCCCGGGAGATCCAGGTGACCGATGCAGTGAATTATGATGTTGTGCTCAAACCAGACCTTACGCCTACTTCCGAAGTAGTGGTAACAGCATTGGGCATCACCCGTAAAGAACGTTCGCTGGGTTATGCGCAACAGGGCATTAAAGGCGGCGATCTTACTGCTGCCAAGGAACAGAACCTGGTGGGTTCGCTTTCGGGTAAAATTGCAGGTGTACAGGTTTCGGGTTCTTCCGGTGCCAGCATGGGCGGTACCCAGAAAATTCAGATCCGCGGAGTGAATTCGGTTACCGGCGACGGCGAACCATTGATCGTGATCGACAATACCCCGGTTTCCAACTCCAACTACGCCGGCAGAAACGGCCGTGATTACGGTAACCTAGCCCAGGATATTAACCCTGACGATGTGGAATCGATCAACGTACTGAAAGGTCCTGCAGCCTCAGCTTTATATGGACTACGCGGCCAGTATGGTGTAATCCTGATCACTACAAAAAAGGGAAGCCGTACAAAAGCGCCAACCGTAACACTCAGTTCTGCATTCTCCATTGAGAAAGCCGGCAATTTCATGCCGCTTCAGAATCTTTATGGTTCCGGCAGCAGCCTGAACTTTCCTACGGTTACCATCAACGGGGTAAGCACCAAATATGTTGATGGCAGCTGGGATGAAAGCTGGGGTCCGCTGATGGATGGCACACCGGTGAGACAACAGTACAGTTTTTACCCGGCAGACCGCGATTTCGGTAAAGCAACCCCTTTTATTCCTCATCCGGATAATATCAAAGAGTACTTCGAGACCGGTCATACGTTTAATAACAATATTGCGTTCTCGGGCGGTGGTCAGAACGGAACCTTCAGGTTGTCTTACAACAATACCGATATCAAAGGCATTGAACCGAATACTTTCCTGAAGCGGAATAACCTTTCCTTCAACGGATCTCTTAATGTTACATCCGGCCTGGTACTGAATACGAGCCTGAATTACGCGAATAACAATGCGCAAAGGCCGTCACAGGGTTATCAGTCGCTCGGCTCCCGTAACATGAACCAGTGGTTCCAGCGAAACCTGGATATGCAGCGACTGAAAGAGTATAAATATCCAGACGGAACTTTTTACCAGTGGAACCTCAACTCGCCTAATGCACAGGGCATTTATACCAACATGACGCCGATCGACTGGAATAATCCTTATTTCGATGCGTATGAAAATCCTTCACATGATTCACGCGACCGTTTCTATGGTAACGTAGGATTGACTTATACTATTTTACCTGGTCTCCAGGTAACCGGTACGGTAAGACAGGATGGATTTACGCAGAACATTGATGGCCGTAATGCTGCAGGCGGAAGGGGTACGCCGTCTTTCTGGATCGGCAAATACGAATCGAAAGAGCGCAACTATGAATTCCTTGCGCAACTGAACAAACAATTCGGTAAGGTTTCGTTCAATGCCAACCTGGGTGGAAACCTGATGTACCAGGATTATTCTTACCTGCGGGAAGAAACGGCAGGCGGACTGGCAGCACCTGGATTTTACAGTATCTCCAATTCGATAGACAGGCCGAATGCGGTGAACTATTCGAGGAAGAAACAGGTACGCAGTGCTTACGGATCTGTAACAGTGGGCTACGATAATATTTATTTTATCGATGCAAGTCTGCGTCGTGATATTTCTTCGGCATTACCGGCGAATAATAACGGTTATCTCTATCCATCCGTATCCGCGAGTATGGTATTCAGCGATGTGCTGAAATGGAATACATTATCGTATGGTAAATTAAGGCTTGGTTATGCACAGGCAGGTGCAGATATCGATGTGTACCAGACAACACAATCTTACAGTCTCGGAACGCCTTACGGCACCAACTTCCCGCTTGCGGTACCAGACCGTTTGTTCAATGCGGATCTGAAACCTTCACTGGGTACTTCTTTTGAGGCAGGACTGGACCTGCGCTTCCTGAAAGACAGGCTCGGACTTTCGTTTACCTATTATAACCAGCAGAATAAAGATGCGGTAATCCCGCTGGACGTACCGGGTCCGAGTGGTTTTACAAGCTATGTGATCAATGCAGGAAATATCGAGAACAAGGGTTTTGAGCTGAGCCTGAATGCGGTACCTGTTAAATCGAACAGTATAACATGGAATACCACTTTCAACATTGCAAGAAATACGAGCATGGTGAAAGCGTTGTATCCGGGCATTAACTCACTGATCCTGGATCAGAATACTTATTCGAGTGTAAGTGTTTTCCTGCAATCCAATGTAGGCGAAGCGTTCGGAACACTGGTAGGGAATGCTTATGCGCGGGACGCGAAAACAGGCAAGATCCTGCTGGATGCAGCCAATATGCCGATGTATGTTACCAACCATAATTTCGGAAGTGTACTTCCTAAATTCACAGGAGGCTGGCAAAACTCGGTGAGTTATAAAAATTTCGATCTGACCGCGATGATCGACTTCCAGAGTGGCGGTCAGTTTTTCAGCTGGACAAAAATGCTGGCAGTGAAAAGCGGCCAGGCTGCAGAAACGGCAACCATGAACGATAAAGGAAAGAATATCCGCGACGACCTGGCAAATGGCGGTGGTTATAAAATAACCGGGATCTCATCCATAACCGGAGCAGAGGTAACGGCATATGTGAATGCCCGCACTTATTTCAGGAACACGATCGGTACCAGGGTATATGAAGAGTGGCTGTACGATGCATCGTTTATCCGCATGCGCGAGATCAGGCTGGGGTATACATTCACAAAAGAGCAATTCGCGAAGCTGCCTGTAAAGAGTGTGAACCTTGCGTTCATTACCAGAAATCCGTTTATGATCTGGCAGAAAGCGCCCAAGGGACTGAATCCTGCAGAACTTGCAACAGGCTCTTCATCGCTGAACTGGCTGGAGACCGGGCAGCTTGCCACATCGCGTTCTTATGGTATCAACCTGAATATTTCCTTCTAAAACAATCATCATGAAAAAGATATTCTCATACATATTATTACCGGCATTCTTAGCGGCGGCCGGTTGCAATAAGTTCCCGGAGAACATTAATGTAAACCCGAACCTGCCCACTAATCCAACCAATGCGCAACTGCTTACATCAGCTATCAACCAGTTGCCGGTTACACTGGAAGCGCCAACGCCGATCCTGTATGCACAGCATTGGTCGGAGAAGCCGTTCCCCGATAACTCGCGTTACCTGACGGTGAATTTTGATTTTTACGGATTGTATGCGGGTCCGCTCGAAAACCTGCAGACGATTCTGAACACGAAGACCTTTAACGTGAATGATGGTTCGCAGGCCAACCAGCTGGCAGTAGCACGGATCCTGAAAGCATTTTTCTTCTGGCATGCAACGGATCGCTGGGGCGATATCCCTTATTCGCAGGCATTGAAAGGGAAAGATAATTTCACCCCTAAATACGATGCGCAGAAAGATATCTATTACGACCTGATGAAAGAGCTGAAAGAGGCAGCAGCGCAGATCGACAACGGTAATGCGGTGAAAGGCGATATCCTTTACAACGGTAATATGGCCAACTGGAAAAGATTTGCGAATTCGATACGGATGCTGATGGCATTGCGGTTGTCGAAAATTGATCCGACCAAAGGCCAGGCAGAATTTGTGGATGCGAATGCCGGTGGAGTGTTCACAGATAACAGCCAGAGCGCCGTGTTCGTACACCTGAACGATGCTAATAACCAGAATTACTGGTATTATGTAACCAACCCGAAAGGACAGAACCGGCCATGGTACTGGGCGAGTAAAACCATCGTAGACAATATGAACCCGCTGAAGGACCCGCGCCTAAAGATCTTTGCAGATACTACTTCAACAGGAACCTATAACGGAGTTCCTTATGGCGTGGATGCAAATACGGCAGCGGCTATTCCATCTGCAAGCGTTTCATTTATTGGCGTGCATACCCGAACACAGAATGCACCTTGTTATATCACTACCTATCCGCAGGTATTGTTTGCCCTGGCGGAAGCGGCAAAGATCGGCTGGATCAATGGCGGCGATGTTGAAGCTGCGGCGAAATACAATGCCGGTATCGAAAATTCCGTACGCCAGTGGGTGCGGATCAGCTTCCAGGCATATAATGACAAAACGGATAACCAGGTAGAAAAAGTTGTGTACTCAGCAACCGATAAAGGTGATACTACCGGTTTGGGTGCATACATGGCAAGACCGGAAGTGGCATACAATGCAACGAATGCACTGAGCCAGATCGGCACACAGCGCTGGTTACACCTTTATGCCAATGGTTATGAAGCCTGGGCCGAATGGCGCAGGACAGGTTTCCCTGCGTTAACACCAGCACCGAATAACGGCGGCACACCGATTCCAAGGCGGCAGGCCTACCCGTTGAAAGAACAGAACATCAACGGAGCCAACTATGCCGCAGCCATTGCCCAGCAACCTGCTTTGGGTGGTGCGGACGATCTGAAAGGAAGGGTTTGGTGGGATAAACCATAAAAGATCAGTCCTGATCCTCATATCAGTATGGCCGGCCTCATTGCCGGCCATACCTGTTTATAAAAGCTGTTTTGGCAGCAACAGCCCGATATGTTATTTTTGTCCTCCGTTTTCGGAAAAGGTTCTGTAGCTCAGTTGGTAGAGCAGCTGACTCTTAATCAGCGGGTCCAGGGTTCGAGCCCCTGCGGGACCACTTTAAAATCAAGCCGTTACACAAACAAGTCGTGTAGCGGCTTTTTATTTGCACGCAATTTGCACGCAAATTCAGGTAGTATGATGTGCTAATTATTTAATTTAACTATTCTGAAAGCTGAACTAGTGCCGTTTTAATCCGACCTCGTATTTCATTTTGAAATTCCGCCTCAAAAGGCTCAATGAAAAAATACTCAATATTGCTTATCAGTCTTTTCCGAAATAATGTAAACGTTTTTTTTTCTAAAAAGCTTAACACGGTTCGCTAATATTCCCCGCTTGACTAACAGTAAGTAGACAAACTCGCTGATTTGAGCTTGGTCTGGAATATCTTCAATAGCAGACTGTTTTAGGAACCTGCGATATGATGCCCTGTCTTTCTTAGAAAGATGAAATGACGCGGTGCCGCCACTATCCAATTTGTAAGAAAGGCTCATTTATTCTTGTGTTAGATCAATCTTCTTAAACCGGCTGTTATATTGTTCTTGCGAAACCTCATCAGACTTCAAAATAACGATCTCTACTTTTGAATCGGGATAACGACCTTTTAGATCATTTTTTAGTATTTCCTTAGCGCGGTTGAACGCATGACTTGAATAGACACCAACTTCAGACGTGCCGATATTTTCTCCGTCGACAAGTTCCATGTAAGTATAAACATAGTAATAGGCCATACAGGTAGTTTAATTGCATCTAATATAAAAAAGCAAATCCACTATTTCATGACTTTCTGATTGTTGTACTTAGCCTTCTCTTTCTGAACGCTTTGTAGCCATTTCATATACATTTCCTCCGGCATTTCACGATACCCGAGGTCAAATAACTCTCCGTAAAGTTTCGCCATTTGCCTCGGCGTATAGGTTATTCTGGGATATTTTTCCGTTTGCTCTTTCAGGTAGAGCTTTTTCATGGTTTCGGCTTTTAGCAGGATTGCCATGACATTCTTGGGATGGTATTTTAATACCAGGTCGCAACATTCCACGATGAACCCGTCATAGTAATTTTTGGTTGTTCTTTCATAGCCTTTGGCAAGATCAAGCACGCAAAGCGCAATTGCCTGTTGGTTGCTTAAGGTATCCATGTAAATCCCGTTTTGCACGGCTTCAATAGGAACATACCCGGATGCCATTACCCATGCATCAATCGGAAAAGATCCGCTGGTAAGCTCCGTATTATACCAGCCAAAATTTTTGCTCCTGTTTTTAATATAGATGTGATTGGGCGCAAGGCTTAACCAGCAAGTGGCCCCTAATTCATCGGCCAGAATCTTGTATAGATATGGCAAGGAATGGCAGTTGCCTCTGTGTGTCGCAAGTAGTTTTGAAACAAACATATTCTTCCAGTCCTTATCTGCCGTGAAATCATTGAAGTCATATTTATAAGGCAGGCTTAGATAACCATTTCCCTTACTGGTTTTAACTTTAACGGTATCTTTCAATACCGAGTAAACAGCATAGTTTTTTTGAAAATTAATACTATCTCCGAATTTGTATTGTTTTATCGGGTTAGCGTCACTCCAGCGGCGTGCGAGTTCAGCGAGAAAGCTGACTTCGGCGTTGATCCTTCCTCTAATTGAAGTATCACCACTATACGCCGTTTCTGTAAAAATCACTGCATTTTTAAAGGAGCCATTATTTTCAATTAGAACATGCAGGCTATCTAAAGCTGATTTATATCTGGTCGCTATTTCTTGACTGTACGACGCCTTAGATGTCCAACAGCCAATTACAAGCAAGATGGCATAAGCGTATTTGGGCAACATACTTATTGAAGTGCTAACATTTTTTTGAGTTGGTTACTTTCGGCTTTGGTCAAAGGCTCACTAATTACAATATCCTTGATATTATAAATAAAGCTGTGCGGGTAGCATGCTTTGTCGATAGTAAATCCATGATTCAAGCTATTGATTTCGTCAGTGCTTGACGTTGGAATCTCCCAATAGCTGGCAACAACTTTAACGGCATCAATGGTAATGGGAGACCCATTGCTGAAAGTACGTTTGCCAAGGTATTTGGTGTTTTTAGAAAGCTTATCGATCTTCATGGAAAGTTCTTCCATGAATTTTTGTTGTGTTGCCTTATCGACAAAACCGTACTTCTTTACATTATTGCTAAGAGTGAAATTCGGCTCTTCAATTAATGTCGTTTGATTAAAGAACGCGCATAAAAATGAATCACGGCTTGAAGATTGCTTTATCGCGTCAAATTTGGAATAGATAAATTCGGACACAATAGGTCTTCCGTTATCTAACTTCGAACGAAGCACTAAAAGATAAGCCGTATCGCTTGGCTTGGTAACCTGCGCCTTTGTACCGCATCCCACCAATAACAAAAACGGTAAAAGCAATATTGGATTGAATTTATTGTTTTTCATCATCTTTTTTCTTTTCTACTGCTGGAAGTTTAGTGTTATTGATAAGTGTGTTTATATCAGCCTGATTGGGATAGTCTGCTCTTGAATACGAACCTATGCCTTTCGCTGCCCCATCTTGATTAAAGAAAAGTGTATGGAATATCTCATGAATTCTGTTTCTCTTAGTATCTGTGTTTGAGTTCATCATAATTTCTTTAGATGCCCTTGTTGCACCCCCTACCTGAGAAGTCGTTCCGTCGTCTTCATTTTCCTTTTCCTTAAAGTAAGCTATACGATTACCATCGACTACCGTAAAGCTATTTCCAATAGGATGGCCGTCCATTGCTTCACCAGCACTTGCTTCCTTTGAATTATCAAGCGTTCCTCCGTCTTTGAAAGTCAAATTAAACTTTACAGTGTACCCTGCGTAATCACCTTCAGATACTTTATAGCCGTTCCCGCCATTTAACTCGCTGTTAATTGATTTGTTTAATCGCTCTACATCCTTTGCATTGTAACCTACCATTGGATCGCCTTTAAAACCTTTCGCGGTTGCAACATAATAGACGGCGGTTATCGTAATGGTTTTGTTTTGGGCATCGATAACCTTAACGGCATCCCTTCCGTCATTATCAGCATAACTTATCGGATTATTCAGAACGAATGTATAAGGCGAATAGGAAATATTTTTCCCTTTTTCCGCAAGTGGGTCAACCTGATACCACCGGCTTGCTGACGAATTGTTAGAATACTTCTTGAATATCTTTTCATCCGGTAATAACTCCACAATCTGTTTCGTCTTGATATTAAATAACACGGAACCGATACGCTGGATTGTATCATAATCGAAGTCTTCGACAAAACGATCTCCATAAGCGGTTAGAACTTTGCTTTTCTTCCCAATGGATTTGAATGGATCGTATTTCTGTGCAAAGCCAATTGCGACCTGAAAGAGAATAAGAATGAAAAGTGCCGATTTTTTCATAGTATCTAAGATAATTATTCGATTTATTCATTAAGCATTTTATTCATGCTTGCTCTTAGGTTCGGTGCAGCACGCCCTGATTGTTTGCCTTTCTCCAGCTCAATAGATTGCAACCACTTTTTATACGCCTCCTCCGGCATATCCTGATATCCGACAGCTTCCAGCCTCTCATAAGCAAGCTGCATTTGTTGTACTGCCTGAAATGCTGCGGGATGTTTCTGCAATTCTGATTCTTTGGGTTTACCTGCGGCATAAACCTTTTCTTTAGCTGTCAAGGTTTTGCTATTGGCATCAATGATCAGTGCAGATAGGTTGTCAGGGTTGACCTCCTGAATTTTCCTGCGCACTTCCTCTGCAAAGCCGTCATAACGGAATTTAGACAGATACCCAAGCATGAGATCAACCAGCATTTGAGAATAAAGCTGGCGGGTGGAAAGCGGCGACAGGAATGTTTTCTTTTTCAGTGCTACCGAAGTTATAAAACCGGACTGCATCAGCCAGCTACTGGAGACAATATGACCGCTTGTCGCTTCAAAATTTACACGGCGATTAGCCCTGTCGTTAAACTGAATAAACGAGTGCTGCGGTGCCAGGGCAAGACTTGCCTTAGCATCCAGTTGTTCGGCCAAAATCAGATATACCAGCGGCAATGAATGGCACTGGCCTTTTCCAGTCGCCAGTGCTTTTGAAACAAACATCTTCGTATAGTCATGCTCGCCGCGAAAGTCTTCAAAGTCATAGCTGAAATGCCTGATTGCAGGTGTTTTCACGCTTACTGTCTTTGTCATTGACGAGTTGGCAAACAGCTTTTGAATGGCATAGTTAAGCGCGATATTATCCTTACGGTTTAATCCTTCTGATTTCAGGATTGCTGCCACCTGCTTGCAATGATTTTGTACTTCTTGCATATAAGTATCTTGCCTTAGCTGGCCGTTGAAGTATGCATTCTCGATTAGATAGACGGCCTTTGTGAGTGAAAAGCTATCCGGGTTCATTTTTAGCAAAGCATTGAATGCGGCATAGTATGATGTGGCCTGTCTGTTCCCACCATTGTTTGTTAATTCCTCTATTGCGTTTGAAATGTCCGACCGGGGTGCATTGTTAGACTTCTCGATCATCTGATTAGCCTCCTTAATGAGCATTTCATTTTGCCTTTGAACGCTCGCCCCTTCAGCCTCATTCAGCATACGGGGTGCGGTAAGACCGATATTGGGTTGGGTAAATGCTGCAGGCTGTGGTGTTGCAGTAGAGATAAACTGCTGAAATCCTAATAACGGCTTATCAAATTGACTATAGCCGTATTTCTGCTGCGCTATACAGTAGCCCGCATTCAAAATAAAGCATAGTATTAGACCCCACCGTTGAAGCATCAATTAGTTGTTTTGGCAAATTCATCGCTCGGGGGGATGACGATACATGAATTTATAATCAAATATAAGAATGGCATGTGAATGTAATCGCATGCGAATATTCTTAAAGCATAAAATGCTACTCTACGGGTTCCAGTAAATCCATCAGGCCGACCTTCAAAAATTCGGCTATGGCATATAGATCGGGGATAGATGGCTGGCTGTAATTCGTACACCATTTTGAGACCGTTTGTTCGCTGACATGCAAATGCTCTGCAAGCTCTTTATTTTTGATTTGCTTTAACGCCAGCGCAGATTTAATGCGGTTATATATACGTCTCTCACTTCCCATTCCGGTAAAAGTAGAAAAGACAATTGAGTGAGTTTCAGCGTGTTACTATCCAAAAACATTCAATTATTAAATTTAAAAGATAAAAATACCCTATAAAGTTAATTATTTACTTTAAATTTGAACGTTAAAAAATTTCTTCACGGTTGAAGGAATTTCCCTCCGCTTTCAAAATTTAAACCATGTATATGAACCTTAAAGCAATGATGACAGGCATTTTTGCGAGAGGAGGCCTCAATGGAGACGGAACCCGTACTTACGCAGGTTTTTTTGATGACGGAAATCTGATCGTTAATAAAGGTGCAATAGGAATCGGAACATCATCACCGTTTGCAACACTGCAGGCTACAGGGGCAAGTAACCTGGTTCCATTCAAGGGTAATTCAACTAATTATTATGGGGGCGGTAAAAATAATTCCGGAGAGTATGGAGATGCGTATGGAAATGGTGCGTCCTATGATCCGGGTAATTCAAATACATACGGAGGAAAAACAGGTGCTTATTTTATCGGTGGGAATGGAGGTGCATATGCGGGGGGGGCTGCAGGTATTATAGCGATCGGAGGAAATGCAGGCGTATCCGGAACCGATGCCTGGGGCGGATCCGGCATTTATGCAAAGGGGGATTCAATGGCAATGGGACTACGAGATCCTTTTCAGGGTATTTCGATGCAGGAGACCTGATTGTGAACGCAGGGAAAATCGGGATCGGTACCAATTCCCCGGCAGAAAGATTATCGGTTGAAGGGAATATCAATGCAAATGGAAATATTAAAACAAAAAAACTGATCGTTACCCAATCGGGTTGGAGCGATTATGTGTTCGACAAAGATTATGCACTCAGAAGTATTGACTCGCTTGAAAAATTTATTCTCGAGAACAAGCACCTGCCGGAAATTCCTTCTGCAAAAGAAGTAGCAGAGAATGGTGTGAATGTGGGTGAAAACCAGGCATTGTTGTTGAAAAAAATCGAAGAACTGACCCTGTATATCATAGAAATAAAAAAAGAACTGAATACGATCAGACAGGGAGCAGGAAAGCAACGGAAACGTAAATAAATGCTAAGTGTAACTTTTGGAAAGTTTCAGAACTTTCCAAAAGTTATTGTTTCATAAACGATCCAGCCTAATTCGCTTTGTGCAAGCTCGGAAATCCCGATTATACCTTCATTCTCGCCGGATAAACGGCGCCATGTATGCTCTTTCGAGTATCTCAAATCGTTTTGAAATGCTATGATCGGATATTGATGTTGTTAAAATAATTAAAATCCACGGCGCAGCATATCGGCATATTCATTTGGCAGGGGACTGTCTTCAACGGCTTTCGCTGCGGCTTCGATATCATAAGGAAAACGGATAAACTCTGCCTGAATGCTGCCCGCGTTAAGCGTGGAACTATCCTCGTTGAAAGTCAGTAGCACATAGCAGCCTCTCGGGTCGCCGTCTTTAGGCTTGCCTACAGAACCGATATTGATGGCATGGCGAAAATGCTTTTGGCCGTCCGCTTCCTCTTCCAAAATGCGGTGATATGGCTTGTGTGTATGACCAAAACACATGATATCGGCGTTTGCGTCCCGCATGATGCGTAACATGCTTTTTTCTTCGCGGTCTTCAAACAGATATTCATTGATCTTGCGCGGGCTGCCGTGAACCAGCAGCAGGTTCAGTTTGTCATTGTTAAGCTGGAATTCAACGCGGATATGCGCAGGCAGTGTTCTTAAATACCGGCGTTCTTCCTGCTTCACAATGGAATTTGTATAGGAGATGGATATCTTGCCCATATCCTTTTCCGGCTCGCTTTTGTAAGCGCATCCGCAATCATCGCTCATAAGGCCGATGCCTTGATCATAATTGCCTGCAATGGTCGGAATACCCCTTTTACGAACAGCATTAACAACTTCATTCGGCCAGATATTATAACCCACGAGATCGCCGAGGCAATAAGTGGCATCAACATTGCGCGTGTCCAGGTCTTTGAAAAAAGCTTCCAGTGCCGGAAGGTTTGCGTGAATGTCTGAGAATAATGCGATTTTCATGTTTCACCTAATTAAGTGTGTTGTAATATTTTTTTCTGAACCAAAAAGCAAGATTGACGAGAGCGATCAATGCAGGAACTTCCACCAACGGGCCAATGACCCCGGCAAATGCCTGTCCGCTATTGATGCCGAATACGCCGATGGCAACGGCGATCGCCAGCTCGAAGTTGTTCCCTGTGGCCGTAAAGGCAATCGCTGCATTGCGGGAATAATCAGCACCAAGAGACTTGCCTATAAAGAAGCTGACAATAAACATCAGGGTAAAATAGATCACAAGCGGAATGGCAATCCGAACCACGTCCATCGGTATCTGTACGATCAGCTGTCCTTTAAGACTGAACATGACAATGATGGTAAAGAGCAGCGCAATCAGCGTTATCGGTGATACGAACGGCACATATTTATTTTCAAGCCAATCATTGCCCTTCAGCCTGATCAGCACATAGCGGCTTATTACGCCTGCAGCGAAAGGAATGCCGAGATAAATGCCAACACTTTTTGCGATTTCGCCAATGGTAATATTGATTCCAACGCCTTTCAGCCCCATGAGCGGAAGTAATACAGTAATGAACACATAGGCGTAAACGCTGTAAAACAAGACCTGAAATATGCTGTTCAGAGCAATGAGGCCTGCGGCATACTCGCGGTTACCTTCGGCCAGTTCGTTCCATACAACCACCATTGCGATGCAACGGGCAAGGCCGATCAGGATCAGGCCCACCATATATTCCGGATAATTGTGCAGGAATACCACCGCCAGTACGAACATGAGGATCGGACCAATGATCCAGTTAAGAAACAGAGAGGCCGAAAGCACTTTTACATTCTTGAAGACCTCGCCCATTTTCTCATACCTCACTTTGGCTAAAGGCGGGTACATCATCAGGATCAGGCCGATCGCAAGCGGTAAATTGGTGGTGCCGCTTGAAAATGAATTGATGAAATCCGAAGAAGATGGAATAAAATACCCGATACCCACCCCCACGGCCATTGCGACGAATATCCACAGGGTCAGGAAACGGTCAAGAAACGATAGTTTCTTGCGTTGTATAACAGGAGCACAGTTTGTAACGCTCATAAATTGTCCTTGTTTTGGTCAGTTGCAGCAACCCGGTTCGCAGCAGCTTTCTTTCTCACCCTTCTCTGCGTAAACGGTAATGCTGAATATTCCTGTATCGCCATTTTTAAAAGCGGCCAGTTTTTCGTTATCGAGGTATTTGCTTAAAATATCATCGGGAATGATGATGGCTTTTTCTTTCTGTATGTTGATATTGGTGAAGCTGTTGCTTTTGATCAGTTCGAGGTAAACCTCTTTCTGAATGGCACCCGATACGCAGCCCGCATACATTTCAGCGTCCTTGCGCAGTTCATCCGGCAGGTTGCCGACCAGCACGATATCAGAGATGCTGAAATGCCCGCTGGCTTTAAGCACACGGTACATTTCCTTGAATACCCCGTCTTTATTCGGCACAAGGTTAAGAACGCAGTTGCTTACGATCACGTCGGCGATATTCCCGGCAACAGGCATGTTTTCAATATCGCCCTGACGGAATTCGACATTATTATAGCCAAGCTTTTCAGCATTTTCGCGAGCAAGGTTTATCATGGCAGGGGTGAAGTCAATGCCGATGACCTTGCCTGTATCGCCGGCCTCTGCACGGGCCACAAAGCAGTCATTCCCGGCACCGCTGCCGAGATCTATGACAGTATCGCCCTTTTTGATCTGTGCAAACTGGGTCGGCAGACCGCAACCCAAGCCTAAATCGGCATCTGCGTTATAACCTTTCATGTTGGTGTAATCATCGGTCATGATATTATATACTTCGGTCGTGCAGCCGCCCGCGCCGCAGCAGGATGACTGGTTGGTGCCTTTATCCTGTAAGGCGATTTCACTGTATTTCTGTTGTACAAGCTCTTTGAGTTGCTGATCAGTTTTCATGGCATTTGTTTTATTGTAATATTGCGATAATAAAGATAAAAATTTTTAACAGCAGGTTTTGCGTCCTGCATATGAACCGAAGAAGGCGGTCAGTTCTGCGTTGAACTGTGCCCATACCTTATCATCAATGCAGTAACATACACTCGTTCCTTCAATTGTTCCCTGGATAATACCTACGTTTTTCAATTCTTTCAGGTGTTGGGAGATTGTTGCCTGTGCCAGCCCTAATTCATTTACCAGATCTCCGCAAATACAGGCTTCTGCCTTGATAATATGCTGCAGTATGGCAATACGGGCGGGATGCCCAAGGGCTTTAAGCATTTTTGCCAGCTTGTTTTGACGGATTGAAAATATTTCAGATTTGGTAGTACCCATATTTATCGCAATATTACGATAAATAAATATTCCTGAAAATTTTTTTTATAACTTTTGGAAAGTTCTGAAACTTTCCAAAAGTTTAATGTGGAATATTTAGTTCAACCGCGGTTGAATTTCAGCCACACTTTAATCCTCCTTTTTACCTGCATCTTTCAGATCTTCCATTCTCAGCGCCTCATTATTCCAGCCGCGCTCGTTATCATAATCTGAACCACGTGTTTTTTCTGTACCCTGCTGCTGTTTGCCGAGGCTGGTTTGCCCCTGCCCGAAATTGGAACCGCCCTGTGTGGTTGAATGTGCAGGAATATCTTTTTTGGCGTCTTTTTCTTTTTTCATGGCTTTTTCTTCTCCCTGCGCAATTTGCGTACCAGCGCAACTTTTGGAAAGTTCAGGAACTTTCCAAAAGTTAATACCTCAGCTCTATCTCATAGCCTTTAGTAATATATTTTACTTTATCCAGCCTTTTCCCTGAAACTTGATATTGTATCGTATTGGTGCTGGCAGAATGAAAAACGCCGTTAATATACTGGGTACGGGTGATCTTTTCCGGCAGTCTGCTAAGCGAACGCAACAAGGGAAGATTGTATATTTCATAATCCGGAACAACGAGATGAAGCCGGTCTGCGAACAACCAGGGTTGTACAACAAAGCCGGTGTTTCCCCACTCCAGTTCTACAATGCCTACATGCTTCCCATCCGGGCTTGCTGATGTGATCTTAAAGGGCAAGCCCTGGTTATTGTACTCGTACGTTGCAGTATTGATCAGCTTTTTGGAGAATTCGTCGAACGAGTAATAAGACATCGTTTTCAGCTTTTTATCCAGAGAATAGCTGAACTCAAGTTTTACTCCATAATAATCCAGAACGATGGAGGTTTCCGTAATGCTTTCTATAAGTCCATCCTGCCTGTACCCGATTGAATCCTGTATCGCGCCTGACTTATAGACCAGGGATAAATACCCGTTCCTGAAAATAAATTCGCGTTCAGCTCCGGCACCCGACGTAGAACGGCCATCTGTTTTATGCAGACTGCTGTCGGGATTGTACTGATAAAATTCATAAGAAGTATTACCCCAATATGCCGACCGGAGCAGGTCGCCTTCGTGTTTTGTATCATAACCGGCGCCGGGTATTACGGGCGGAGGCGTTGTTTCAGTTTTCTGGCAGGCACAAAAAGCACCGATAAAAAAAGCCGCTAACGTTAAAATTTTCCTGGAAGAAAGCATGCCCAAACCTATTCTGATAATCGTTCCTTCCCAATCGCATATTAATGTGATTGGGATAGGCGGTAAAAGTTTTTGGTATACGATATTTATTTTCAAACAAAAAACAAAATGAAACGACTGGCCCCGTTATTCTTCCTGCTTGCACCATTGATGATCCATGCTCAGAGCGGAATTCTGAAAAAGATGCACGACACCTATGCGGGCAAATGGCATAAAACGTTTTCATTTCAACAGGAGACAAAATTTTACAGGAACGACAGCCTTGTGCGTACCGAAACCTGGAACGAGTTCCTGCGTTTTCCGTATGAACTGCGGATCGACATGGGCGACCGGGAGAAAGGTGCGGGCGTGATCTATAAAAAAGATTCTACCTATCGCTTCCAGGGTGGAAAGATCAGGTCTGTGGGCACAGATCATAATCCTTTTCTTTTCCTGATCGGAGGTATGTATATGATGCCATACGATTCAATTCCCGCTTACCTGAAAAGACAGGGTTATGATATGGAAAAAAGCCACCAGGCCGTCTGGAAAGGCAGACCGGTAACCGTAGTAGGTGCACTTGCCGGAGATACGCTCTCCAACCAGCTCTGGATAGACAACCAGGATCTTTACCTTGTGCGGATGATCGAAAAACTTCCTCAATCGCAGCTCGATGTACATATGACGGAACAGGTGAAAATAGGAAAAGGCTGGACAGAAACTTTTGTGCTGATCTATACCAACGGAAAACTGCGCCAGACGGAAAAATACCACCGGCTGTCAGCTGATGTGGCATTGCCGGATGCCGTATTCGATCCTGCTATGTATATCGAATCATATAAATACCCGTTATAATCATCACTAACCCCCGTACTTTTACGGTAAGCTTTCCCATGTAAACACACGTAGTTTTACGGGACTATTCCTGGCTTGAAAAAATAAATTGCTGATTTACAGGCCGCTATCTTTTGCGGTCGGAAACGACCATTGCGGAAACCACGTATGTGTTTCTTTTCTCCCATTTTTTTAATATATTTATTAAGCTGTAAAGCAATTAAACTAAACCTGCGGCAAACGCTTATCCGGCTTCTCCCCCCAGCCGGAAAGCAACAGACCGAACCTTGTTTTAATTAAAATAACGGTAAACGAATGGCGGGTTTACATACAACAAACTCCAGGCTGCTTGTTTTGCTTGTGGAAGATGATCCTTTTGATGCGGAATTGGTGAAAAGGAGCCTTTCCCAGGGTGGCATGGATGCAGAGCTGGTAGTTATATCAAACGAAGAAGATTATGTAAGGGAATTGCAGTCACGCCTTTTCGATGTGATACTGTCGGATCATTCCCTTCCGAGGTTCAGTTCTGTAAAAGCCTTGTCTTTGCTGAACAGGATCAGGCCGGATATTCCCTTTATCCTGGTAACCGGGGCTATGTCGGACGAGTTCGCGGTAAGCATCCTTAAAGAAGGAGCCACGGATTACCTGCTGAAATCGAATCTTTCAAGGCTACCGGTGGCAATCAATGCTGCGATCCAGCAGAAAGAAGCGATCCGGAAAAAGAACGATGCGGAGAAAGAGCTGCGGTTGTCTGAACAGAAATATAAAGTGTTGTTCGAGAACAACCCGATGCCGATGTGGATGCTTTCCAGGAAAACACTGAATGTGATCGATGTGAATGAAGCAGCGATTAACCACTATGGTTACCCAAGAGAAGTTTTCATGCAGCTGAACGCGGTAGACCTGCGCCCTGCAGAAGATGTGGAGCAGTACCTGGCACATGTGAAAAAAGAAATGGCCGCCGGCACCCGTTCTTCCGGTGTCTGGCGGCATATGAAAGCTAACGGGGATGTGATCTTTGTTGACATTTTTGCGAGCGACTTCATATATGCAGATGAACCGGTAAGGCTTGTGCTGGCGAATGATGTAACCGATAAAATGCACGGGCGCAAGATGCTGGAAGAATCTTATGCGGAAATCCGGCGGTTGGCTGATCACCTGCAGAATGTGCGGGAAGAAGAGCGGGTATCGATGGCCCGGGAAATCCACGATGTGCTGGGACAAATGCTCACAGCATTACGGTTCGATATCTCCATGGTCCGCACAAATGTGAAGGAAGATCAGCACCGGGAAAAGTTATCGGATGCAGTGACAATGATAGACGATATCATTAAAACAGTCCGCAAAATAGCGACCCAGCTCCGGCCGCTGCTGCTGGATGACATGGGTCTCGGCGCTGCAATTGAATGGCAGAATACCGAATTCAGCCAGCGTACCGGTATCGAGTGCAGGTTCTACGAAGAGTGCAGTGATGCATTAACGGATCTGAACCGCGACGTGGCAATTGGTCTGTTCAGGATCTTCCAGGAAGTGCTGACCAATATTTCAAGGCATGCAAAAGCAACTTATGTACATACAGTGCTGAGCTGCAATGAGCATTATATTATGCTCAACATCAGGGATAATGGCCGCGGCTTCGATCCGCAGGAAGTGAAGAAGAAAAAAACATTAGGCATATTGGGAATGAAGGAAAGGGTATTGAGTATGAATGGTCACATGCAGTTGGACAGCATGCCCGGTGAAGGAACAACAGTTGCAATAAAAGTAAAAAGGTGAAAATAATTATTGCAGATGATCATTTGGTGGTAAGGCGGGGTCTTACCATGATCTTGAAGGAAACTTATCCGCACGCGCAGATCACAGAGGTTTCCGACGGAGCTGAACTGATATCCAGGGCAGGTAAAGAGACCTGGGATATCATTATATCAGATCTTTCCATGCCGGGAAGATCCGGGGTGGAAGTGGTGAAAGACCTACGGGCACTTTTCCAAAAAGTCCCCATACTCGTACTGAGCACTTATCCTGCGGAGCAATATGCGGTACGCACCATCAGGGCCGGGGCGTCAGGCTATCTCACCAAGGAAAGCGCGCCGGAAGAACTGGTAAAAGCCATTGAGTTTTTACGGTCAGGCAAAAAATACATCAATGCGGAAGTAGCGGATCTGCTGGCAGAATCCATTGCAGTGGATATGGAAAAGCCATTACACGAATACCTGTCGGAAAGGGAATATGAAGTGTTCAAATACATTTCTTCCGGCAAAGCGGTTTCGGAGATTTCCAACATCCTTTCGCTCAGCCATAACACCATCAGTACTTACCGCGCAAGGATACTTCAGAAACTGATGCTGAACAACAACGCAGACCTGGTAAAATACGCGATCGAACATCATCTTTTTCAGTAGAATCTGAGGATGTAGTCCGATGACTACAATGTATGGTCTGTGGTCTACGAGTCTATCATATTTTGTAAGACCGGAAAGGGGTATCGCCCTTGCGTTCTTTGCATTATGATTTTGGCAGATATGACCCGGATAAGAACGTCTGTTCAATGGCGAGCTCTTTTCCGCAGCTTTATTATTGCATTTATGTGCATAGCCAAAGGGATGGCTCAGGCACCTTCAAAATTTCATTACCAGGCAGTTGTTCGTTCTGCCGATGGCTCGTTGCTGGTTAACCGGCAGATCACCATCCGCTTCAGCATTCTGGATGGGAATAGTTCCAATATCAGTCAATACACAGAATTACACGGCGTAAAAACCAATGCATCGGGCCTCATCAATGTAACCGTTGGCGATGGTAAAGTTGCAGGTGGTAGTTTCAATGCAATTACCTGGAGTACGGGTAACAAGTTTTTAAAAGTAGAAATGGATATTGCGGGGGGGATGAATTTTTCCACCATTTCCACGGTTGAACTGGTAAGTGTGCCGTATGCGAATTATGCGTTGACAGCACAGGAGAGTCGGGATAACAAATGGGCGCAGAATAAGAATAATATCTATAATATCAATCCGGGCAATGTAGGTATAGGAACCGGCGATCCGGACAGTACAGCCATCCTTGATATCCGGTCGGAAACAAAAGGTGTTCTGATACCAAGAATGACACAGGCGCAGGTAAACAGGATCGCGCGGCCTAAAGAAGGATTGCTGGTGTACCAGACAGATGGTGAGCAGGGATTCTATTTTTTCAGCAGCGGATCATGGAAGCGGATTCTTACACAGGCAGATATGCCGGTTATCAGAGGTTATATGGCATTGGATGTGGAAGCAGCAGCCACGAAAATACTGGCGGGTGTGGTAAAGATTGCAGACACAGCATCGATGCTTCAGAATTATGTGCGTGAGGGAGTGCTGAACGGCAAACTGAATATCGGTGATACTGCGGCCATGCTGGCAGGATATGCAAAGACAGGGCAAACATTGAAATATGCAGATACGGCAGCCATGCTGAGTGGTTATCTCCGCGCAGCAGCATTGAATGGCAGGCTGAATATCAGCGATACAGCGAACATGCTGATCAATTATCTGAAAGCCCAGCGAATGCTGGATTCGCTATCTGGAGTGCAGGCGCGTTTAAATGGCAAACTTAACATCAGCGATACGGCAGGTTTATTCGCGACTTATATCCGTTCACAGGCATTCTCCGACTCACTGGCGAATGTTCAGTCACGTCTGAATACAAAGCTGAATTGGAGCGATACTTCATCAATGCTTGCAAATTATTTAAAGAGCCAGCAGTTGCTGGATTCTTTGACGAATGTTCAATCCCGCTTAAATACAAAACTTAATTGGGCTGATACCTCAGCGATGCTCGCTAATTATTTAAAGAGTCAGCAATTGCTGGATTCTTTAGCTGCAGTTCAGAGCAGGCTGAATGTGAAGCTGAACTCAACTGATACGGCCTCAATGTTGGCAAACTATCTGAAGAGCCAGCAGTTACTGGATTCTTTGGCGAATGTTCAATCCCGTCTGAATACAAAGTTGAATTGGGCTGATACCTCATCAATGCTTGCAAATTATTTAAAGAGCCAGCAGTTGCTGGATTCTTTAGCAGCAGTTCAGAGCAGGTTGAATGTGAAGCTGAACTCAGCAGATACAATGAACCTGAGCAACCGCATTGATCTGAAAGTGAACATCAGCGACACAGCTTCGATGCTGGCTAACTACCTGAAAAGTCAGCGCATGTTGGACTCTCTGGCCGCTGTTCAAAACAGGTTAAACACCAAACTTAATACGAGTGATACAGCTTGGATGCTGGCAAACTACCTGAAGAGCCAACAATTACTGGACTCTTTAGCAAACGTTCAGTCTCGCCTCAACACAAAACTAGCGATTGGTGATACCGCAAACATGCTGAGCACTTATGTTCAGTCCCAAAGATTACTCGATTCCTTAACGAATGTACAGACCCGCATCAACACCAGGTTAAGCGCAGCAGATACGATAAACCTGAGCAACCGTATTGATCTGAAGGTGAACATCAGCGACACAGCTTCGATGCTTGCGAACTACCTGAAGAGTCAGCGCATGCTGGACTCTCTGGCCGCTGTTCAAAACAGGTTAAACACCAAACTTAATACGAGCGACACTGCCGGCATGTTGGCGAACTACCTGAAGAGCCAGGCGCTGTTAGACTCGCTTGCAAACGTTCAGTCTCGTTTAAATACAAAACTGGCGATCGGTGATACCGCCAACATGCTGAGTACTTATGTTCAGTCCCAAAGACTGCTGGACTCATTGACGAATGTTCAGACCAGGATCAACACCAAGTTAAGCGCAGCTGATACGATGAATCTGAGCAACCGTATTGATCTGAAGGTTAATATCAGTGACACAGCAACGATGCTGGCTAATTACCTGAAGAGCCAGGCGCTGTTAGATTCATTAGCGAATGTTCAATCAAGGTTGAATACGAAGCTTGCGATCGGCGATACCGCAAATATGCTGAGCACGTATGTTCAGTCACAAAGATTGCTGGACTCATTGACCAATGTTCAGACCCGTATCAATACCAAGTTGAGTGCAGCTGATACAATGAGCTTGAGCAACCGCATTGACCTGAAGGTTAATATCAGTGACACAGCAACGATGCTGGCTAACTACCTGAAAAGTCAGCGCATGCTGGACTCTCTGGCCGCTGTTCAGACAAGGTTAAACACCAAGCTGAATACGAGTGACACTGCCGGTATGTTATCTAACTACCTGAAAAGCCAGGCACTGTTAGACTCGCTTGCAAACGTCCAGTCTCGCCTCAACACAAAACTCGCAATCGGCGATACCGCCAATATGCTGAGCACTTATGTTCAGTCGCAAAGACTGCTCGATTCATTAACGAATGTTCAGACCAGGATCAACACCAAGTTGAGCGCAGCTGATACGATGAACCTGAGCAACCGTATCGATCTGAAAGTTAATATAAGCGACACAGCTTCAATGCTTGCTAATTATCTGAAGAGTCAGCGCATGCTGGACTCTCTGGCCGCTGTTCAAAACAGGTTGAGCACCAAGCTGAACACCAGCGACACAGCTGGCATGTTGGCAAACTACCTAAAGAGCCAACAATTACTGGATTCTTTAGCAAACGTTCAATATCGTTTAAATACAAAATTGGCCATTGGTGATACCGCCAACATGCTGAGCACCTATGTTCAGTCACAAAGGCTGCTGGACTCATTAACGAACGTTCAGACCCGCATCAACACCAAATTGAGTGCAGCTGATACTATGAACCTGAGCAACCGGATTGACCTGAAGGTGAACATCAGCGACACAGCTTCGATGCTTGCTAATTATCTGAAGAGTCAGCGCATGCTGGACTCTCTGGCCGCTGTTCAGACCCGTATCAACACCAGGTTAAGTGCAGCTGATACGATGAACCTGAGCAATCGGATCGATCTGAAAGTTAATATCAGCGATACTGCTTCGATGCTGGCCAACTACCTGAAGAGTCAGCGCATGCTGGATTCTTTAGCCGCCGTTCAAACCAGGTTGAACACCAAGCTGAATACGAGCGACACTGCCGGCATGTTGGCAAACTACCTGAAAAGCCAGGCACTGTTAGACTCGCTCACCAATGTACAGTCTCGCTTGAATACAAAACTCGCAATCGGCGATACAGCCAACATGCTGAGCACCTATGTTCAGTCACAAAGATTGCTCGATTCATTGACCAATGTTCAGACCCGCATCAACACCAAGTTAAGTGCAGCTGATACGATGAACCTGAGCAACCGCATTGATCTGAAGGTGAACATCAGTGATACTGCTTCAATGCTTGCTAATTATCTGAAGAGTCAGCGCATGCTGGATTCATTGGCCGCTGTCCAGACAAGGTTGAACACCAAGCTGAATACGAGTGACACTGCCGGCATGTTAGCCAACTACCTGAAGAGCCAACAATTACTGGACTCTTTAGCAAACGTTCAATCTCGCCTCAATACCAAACTTAATACGAGCGATACTGCCGGCATGTTGGCGAACTACCTGAAGAGCCAACAATTACTGGATTCTTTAGCAAACGTTCAGACTCGCCTCAATACAAAACTGACAATCGGTGATACAGCCAACATGCTGAGCACCTATGTTCAGTCACAAAGATTGCTGGACTCATTGACCAATGTTCAGACCCGCATCAATACCAAGTTGAGCGCA
>NZ_FUWH01000021.1 GCF_900167075.1 Sediminibacterium ginsengisoli
ATGAATCTGAGCAACCGTATTGATCTGAAGGTGAACATCAGCGACACGGCAAACATGCTGGCTAACTACCTGAAGAGTCAGCGCATGCTGGATTCTTTGGCCGCTGTCCAGACTCGCCTCAACACAAAATTGAACACGAGCGATACTGCTGGCATGCTATCTAATTATCTGAAGAGCCAGGCACTGTTAGATTCGTTAGCGAATGTTCAATCTCGCCTCAACACAAAACTCGCAATCGGGGATACCGCAAACATGCTGAGCACCTACATTAAATCTCAGCGTTTATTAGATTCTCTGACCAATGTTCAGGCAAGGATCAATACTAAATTGAATGCCACTGATACGATGAATCTGAGCAATCGTATTGACCTGAAAGTGAATATCAGCGATACTGCTTCGATGCTGGCCAACTACCTGAAGAGTCAGCGCATGCTGGATTCTTTGGCTGCTGTCCAAGCTCGCCTCAACACCAAACTGAATACGAGTGACACTGCCGGTATGTTATCTAACTACCTGAAAAGTCAGGCGCTGTTAGATTCGTTAGCGAATGTTCAATCAAGGTTAAATACCAAACTCGCGATCGGCGACACTGCGAACATGCTGAGCACCTACATTAAATCTCAGCGTTTATTAGATTCTCTGACCAATGTTCAGGCAAGGATCAATACTAAATTGAATGCCACTGATACAGTAAACCTGAGCAATCGAATTAACCTGAAAGTTAATATCAGTGACACTGCAACAATGTTAGCTAATTACCTGAAAAGCCAGGCACTGTTAGACTCACTTGCAAACGTTCAGGCTAGGTTGAATACAAAACTTGCGATCGGCGATACAGCTAATATGCTGAGTACTTATATTAAATCTCAGCGTTTATTAGACTCTCTGACCGCTGTTCAGGCAAGATTGAATACTAAGTTGAACATAACTGATACAGCAGCTATGCTGAGTACTTACCAAAGCCAGATCAATGGTCGCGTTAAGATCTCGGATACTGCAGCTATGCTGACAAACTACCTGAAGAGTCAGCGCATGCTGGATTCACTTACTGCCGTTCAGACGAGGTTGAATACAAAGGTGAA
>NZ_FUWH01000004.1 GCF_900167075.1 Sediminibacterium ginsengisoli
AGTGCGTGCTGCGCTGAGTCCCCTTCGGGAGACGTCAGCGAGGGAAAAGTTCAAATCTATAAACAGCTTTAGAAATCGCAGTGCGTGCTGCGCTGAGTTCCCTTCGGGAGACGTCAGCGAGGGAAAATAGACAGACTAACGCGTTTTGCGCAACTATGTATAACCTTGGAATTTTGTTGTTGGTCAGGCGACCACCAACGGTGTGCCGTCACAATAACACGATATTATTCTTGATCGCGTAGATCGCGAGGCCTACCCTTGTTGTCACATCCAGTTTCTGGAAGAGTGCATCGCGGTAACCGTCCACGGTTCGGGCGCTTACGCCCATTTCGTCGGCAATTTCCTTGTAGGTTTTATCGGTGCAGGCCCATCTGAGGAAGGCCAGTTCTTTTTCATTCATCATCACGCGTAGCGGGGAATCATCATCTGGTTTACTGCCCCTCGCTTTCATTTTTGGTGTGATCAGTTCATTATAATAATATCCCCTTTCATTTACCTGGTGCAGGGCTTCGCGGAGTTCTTCCGGTTCGCAGTCTTTCAGGATATAACCCCGCGCGCCATTTTTCAGCATCCGGATCACAACCAGGTCGTTCTTGATCATGCTGAGCGCTACTACTTTTATATGCGGGTGATGTTGTTTGATCCATTTCGCCGTTTCAACGCCATCCATCACCGGCATGGTAATATCGAGCAATGCAATCTCTGGCAGCGGTTTGGTTTTCAGCTGTTCAATAAAGTCTTCACCGTTGCCGGCCTCTATCACCACTTCAAAATCCTTCAGCATCCCGATCAGGACCGCAAGGCTTTTCCGCAATATTACATGGTCATCGACCAGTGCTATTTTAATCATAATTATTTTCCTTAAATACGAGGTTCACGATGGTTCCTTTCCCGTCGTCGCTATGTATCGCTATCTGCGAACCGATCATTGCCGCTCTTTGTTCCATGCTGCTGAGGCCGATACCGGGTTTAAAGTTTTCGTTGTGCCTGCTGAAACCTTTTCCGTTGTCTTTGATCATGATCTGGATATCCGTATCCTGCTTGAAAATATTCACACTTACATGAGTAGCACCGGAGTGTTTTACAATATTGTTGAATACTTCCTGTATCATCCTGTACAGGAAAATGAGTTTGTCTTTGTCGATGCGTAATGTATCTGCCTGCGACTGGAAAGAAGTTTCAAAAAGCCCTGTCTTCTCCAGTTGTTCCAGTTCGTGGCGGATGGCAGTGAGCAATCCGTCTTCAAGCAGCCTGTCTGCATAGTATCCCGCGCTCAGCGCCCTGAGTTCACGGATGGCTTTTCCAACCAGGTCGGTAATATCCTGCAGTTTTTCGTTACCGCCGTTTTCCATACCCAGGATGCTCAGGTTCACTTTTGCAAGGCTAAGTATCTGCCCTACATTATCATGAATTTCCTGGCTTACCGTTTTAAAGGTATGTTCCTGCATTTCCAGCTGCGCCTGCAACAATGCCTGCTGCATTTCCGCTTCCCTTATTTTTCTTTCCAGTATCATTTTTTTCTTGCTTCTTAGAAAACTCAATACCACCAGCACCATTACAAAGCCGAAAAGCAGCACAAAAAAACTTGCTGTAACAACTGCTATGATGAGGTTTTTACTTTCTTCCGGCATAACATAAATGCTTTGGCAAAAAATCCGTATAAAATTATGCTCAATACCTGGGGTATCAGATTATAAAGGGGTTGACCAAACAACCAGCGGTCCGGTCCGGTCAGCGTTTTATGCAGTACAAAAGTGAGGCAGGTGCCGGTAAAAAATACGAAAATTCCAGACACGATCCAGAGATCGGGCGAAGAGAGCGCCTCGCCTTCTTCGTCGCGCTGGAAAAGCTGATAGAAAAAAATACAACTGAGCAATGTCAGGTAAATGCCTACCAGTGTCAATACATAATAAAACGTTTCAACATAAACAGTATAAAAGAAGAAAAGGAACAGGTATAGGTTTACTACAAGGAAGGCCAGTAGCAGTATCAGGTTTTTAAGCAGTCTGTTATGGAAGAAATGATAGAAGAGATAGCTGTAAAAGATGATCTCGAAAATACTGATCCATAAATAAATGTGCGTGTTTCCGTTCAGGTAGCTCTCCGGCACATTATAATAAAAGTAAACAGCCCCGATCTCTCCGTAAACCACGAAGAAAAGGAAGGGTATAAAATAAAAATAGATAGAACCTTTCAGTTGCCTGAAACAGAATAAGGCAACTGAAAGGCTCAGAAATTCAGCTATGATGCTTAGGGAAATATTCATACTTATGGTCTTCCGCTTCCGTGATTGTATGGATCTTCAGGATCTTCACCTTCTCCGCCATTGTATGGATTATCCGGATCATCGGGATCGGGTTCGGCAACGCCTTTACCTTCTGCACCGAAAGCAGGCCTTATTTTAACATTGTACCTGTGCTTGAACCTGCCGTTGGCTGCCACTGAAGCAGGTTTATCGGCGCTGGGCGTAAGCAGGATGTTCAGTTTACCATCTTCGCTCAGGTAAGGCATGAGGGAGATACAACGTTCATTCTCATTGCGGATCCCCAGTTTCTGCAGCTCTTTATCAGCCGCATCCAGGTAATCGCGCAGTTCTGAGATGGTGTAACTGATCGATTCACGGTAATAAGGCGATCCCTGCATCGCCTTGCGGTAGGCTTCAATGCCCCGCATCGCTTCTTTGGCAGGAAATTTCTTTCCCAGAGGTTTACTCATAAACAGTTTTTTAGGTTAATTGACAAAATTAGACAACGCCATTTCCCGTACAACCGTTTTTTCACCCATTTTTTAAGCAGCAAACAGATGTTAAAATAAAACATGTGTCACACGGAAGAATATTGCTGTAAAATATAAAACAGATTGTAAGAATAATGCAATAAATGCTACTAACCTATTTAAAAAGCAGGTCGGGTCTCTGCCGAGATTATGTACCTTGTAACTTGTACCTATAAACCAACACTATGAGTAACATCCTCGAACTCCGGAATCTCAGGAAACACTACGCCACGCAAAAGGCGGTAGATGATGTGAGCTTCTCCATTGAACAAGGCAGCATTTTTGGCCTGCTCGGTCCTAACGGCGCCGGTAAAACAACACTTCTCCGGATGATCACCGGTATTTTTTACCCCGATAGTGGTGATATTTATTTTGATGGCAAGGAATTCAACCCTGCTGATGACATTATCAAGATCGGGTATATGCCTGAAGAAAGAGGACTCTACAAGAAAATGAAGATCGGAGAACAGGCACTTTACCTGGCCCAGCTGAAAGGCCTCGACCGTTCTGAAGCGATGCAGAAAGTAAAGACCTGGTTCAAAAGAATGGAAATGGAAAGCTGGTGGAATAAGAAAGTGGAAGATCTCAGCAAGGGGATGAGCCAGAAACTGCAGTTTGTAACCACGGTTCTGCATGAGCCCAAACTGATCATCCTGGATGAACCCTTCAGCGGCCTCGACCCGGTAAATGCCAACCTGATCAAAGATGAGATCTTCGGACTTGCGCAGAGAGGCAGCACCGTGATCTTCAGCACCCACCGTATGGAACAGGTGGAAGAGATCTGTAACCATATCATCCTCATGAACCTGGGCAAGAAGATACTTGACGGCACCGTAAACGATGTTAAACAGCAGTTCAAAGAGAATAAGTTCAGCATTAAGGTACAGGGTGCTGCGGCAGGTATTGCAGACAGCCCGGCATTTGAAGTGGATTCCCGCAAGGATAATAACCTCATCGTAAAAATCCGCGAAGGTTACAAAAGCAATGATGTACTACAGCACTTTCTGCAAAGCGGTGCTACCATTGAAGCTTTCAATGAAGTACTCCCTTCACTGAACGAGATATTCATCAACCTGGTAGAAGGAAGCAAAGCCGTTACCCGCGCTTTCTCTGAAACACCGGTTAACTAATCCGCTGCTTAAACAAGACTACAAACGCCAAACTTAATACACATGAACAAAATATTATTAGTAGCAAGAAGGGAATTCCTCACAAGGGTGCAGAAAAAGACCTTCCTGCTTTCTACCATTGGTTTACCCCTGATCATTTTCGGTCTTTATGCCATGATGATCTATTTTTCGGTAAAGTCTACCGACAATTTCAAAGTTGCCGTTTCCGATAATGCCCGTCTTTTCAACGGCAAGGTTGACGATAAAAAAAGTACCGAGATCATTTTCGAATTCGTGCAGGACGATACAGCTGCGCTGAAAAGCAAACTGGATAAAGGTATTTACGATGCTTACCTCTACGTTCCTGCCGGTTTCAATGCCGGGAGCGGGAAGGATTCCCTGCAGATCAGGTCGGGAAAAGCAGTAGGACTGCTCACCCGCGAAAAGATCCAGAGCCGCATCAGCAAATCGCTGGAAGACAAAAGACTGATGGCGCTGAATATTTCGCAGACGCAGATCGACAGCATCAAAAATGAAAAAGACTATATCCGTTTCTCAAGCACTTCCGGCGAAACGCAGAAAGGCAGCAAAGTGGGTATCAGCTATGCAGTGGGTATGATCTCCGGCTTCCTGATCTATATCATCCTCTTTGTATACGGCACCATGGTAATGCGCGGCGTAATGGAAGAGAAGGTAAGCCGTATTGCAGAAGTGATCGTGAGCAGTGTAAAACCATTCCAGCTGATGATGGGTAAGATCCTGGGTATCGGTTCTGTTGGTCTGCTACAATTCATTATCTGGATCGTGCTCGTTTTTGGTTTACAGATCGTATTACCGGCAATATTCCCTGAAATGGCCGGTCAGCAGCAGGCAATGCCAGTAGGTCCTGGTGCAGGAGCTGCAGCTGTTCAGCAAAGCGGCGCGATGGCTACGCTGATGAGTGGACTGCAGGATATCAATTTCCCGCTGATCATTGGTTGTTTTGTCTTTTATTTCCTCGGTGGTTATTTCCTTTACTCTTCACTTTTCGCAGCTGTGGGAAGTGCGGTTAATGAAGATCCGCAGGATGCGCAGAGCCTGTTATTGCCTATCATGATGCCGGTGATCTTCGCCCTGGTGATCATGACCAAAGCGGTAAACGACCCCAACAGCAGCCTTGCCGTATTCGGAAGCCTGTTCCCGCTCACATCTCCTATTGTGATGATGGCACGTATCGCACACGGCATCCCTGATGGCGTAAGCACCATTCAGCTCATTATCAGTATGCTCCTGCTGATCGGCGGCTTCCTCGGTACTACCTGGCTCGCCGGTAAGATCTACCGCACCGGTATTCTTATGTATGGCAAGAAAGTGACCTGGAAAGAAATGTGGAAATGGGCTTTCAGAAAAAGTTAACACACATCATTCTAAGTATGATAAAAGCGGCGCCATATTAATATGGCGCCGCTTTTATTTATTGATATTGCTGTTTATCATACCGGATCCCCTTTTACTGGGCCAGTGAGATCTTTACATTAATACCTGCCCTTGTATTGGTGGTTGGCGCCGATGTGGAGATATAGGGTATCACCCTGCGCTGATCGAAATAGAAGCGGACATTGATCCTGTTGTTCACCACATAATCTACTGCCGGCTGAATAGTGATCTCTTTCTGTCCGCCGGTTCCGTAAGCATTACTCTGATCCAGCCTGCTGTTGCTGGTAGACACATCCCGCATCGACAGATCCAGTTTGAAAACAAGATCGTTCTCCAGGCGGTTTCCTTTGCCACCCGGCAGTTTAAACGGCAGCCTTACACCACGTTTACGCCAGCTTCCGCCGATTGTCCATTCTGTGGTCCTGCTCTCTGTAAGCTGGTAATCGATCAGGCTCAGGCTAAGCAGCCTGCTCTTACGGAATTCCACTTTCAGGTTCAGTTGTTTGGTAGTAGTGATATCTACACCGATCAGCGGCTCAAAGCTTTCCTTGATGGTGATATTCGGCACGAGGAAAAATGGTATGTAGTTACCGCTCACCGTATCGATAAAACCGGGTGCACTGAAAAAGAACGGATCCTGGTAAAGCAGCGCGCTGTTATAACTGTTCATACTCAGCGAACCGTTATATCCATGCGAAAGCGTAATGGCACTGAATTTCTCTGCAAGCGATGGCAGTTTGGTCAACCCCGTATAGGTCATGCGCCAGTTCGGCAATGGTTTGATACCGCTGAACGGATTGGATGAAATTTTGGAGTTCGATTGCTTGATCAGCGAAACAGAATTCGGGTCCTTACCCGTGTAAGCGGCGATAAAGGCCGGGATCAGCACATCCTGCGCATAACGGCCATAACCTGCAGCATAACCATCATTGGTGAATTTTTGTCCCGGTGCTAGGTTCTGCCAGTAAGGATTGCTTTCCGCTACTCGCTTCGAAACAACAAGACGGTTATTCTCAAAAGTTTTGAATGTTGCCGAGATCTCATTCGGGTTATGTTTCGCGAACAAGGTCCCGAACGAAATATACGATACACTGAAACCACCCGATGCCAGCGGGTTCAGGTGACTCGCTCTTCCGTTGCCTGATGTATCCTTGAACAGTTCTGTATACTCTTTGGTGAATGTCTTTTCCAGGTTGAGGTCTATGATGAGTTCACGGATCGGCTCCACCTGAGCTGTGATACTCAGCCGCTGTTCAAAGCTCTGGCGGTACAGGAAATTGAAATTGACATCCCGGCTCAGCAATCCCTGCGCTGCCTTCTGGTTCAGCCAGCTGGTATCGGGCTGTCTTCCGAATACATAATCCAGTCCCGGCGCCATGCTGTTCCAGTTCTGTCCGATAAACTGTGTCTTATCCATGAAGCCCGGGATCCGGCTGCGGTAATTCGCAGAATAGTTTACGGTTCCGTTTTTGATCATGGTCAGTGTTCTTCCGAGGAATCTTTCCCAGTTGCTCAGTTCTGCCGGCTCATTTGCCCGTAACAACCGCTGCGCCGTTCTTTCATCCCTTCTGCGTTCTTTCCATTTTTTCAATGCATCGCGCCTTGCCTTACCTGTAAGGCCTTTCAGTGCTTCCTCACGGCTTGGCAATGCCGTTCCGAGCGGATTTGTGTTGGCAGGATTAGGCTTGGCTGTTTTGGGCACCGGCACATTATCGAGTGCACGCAACCAGCGTGATTTGGCATAGAGACTTGTAAAGTTCAGCTGCGCTGACACACTGTTCTCCTGCGAGTTCTCGATGGTATTACCAAGACTCGGCGCCAGCAGGCTTCCGCCGATCCAGTTATAGGATGTTCCATACACATAACGGCCGGTGATCCAGTCCGTGATCGGGAACATCGTGAATGGCAGTGTATAACTGAGGATCGCTTTCTGGTTGTACAAAGTATTACGCCCGCCTTTCAGGAAATTATCGCGTACGGAATCTTTTTTCGCTTTTGTATCGATGCGGCCATAAGGTTCATCCACCCGTGCATTGTTGGTAGCAGAGAAATCGAAATTGAGCTTTTTGGTAAGATCCCAGCGCATGTTATAATAACGGTCGAACGTAAAGTATTTATCATAAGTGGTATCCACCCGGTCTACTTTACTGTCTATCGTATTTACGATCCGCGGCACAAACTCTCCGAACTGCCTGTTCACATCCGCTTTAAAGCTCAGGTAAGAAGGCATGTAACCGATATTGAATTCCCTGAGCCATGCCAGCCACGGAGACCTGCCCGCCATTCGTTTGAACGGCTCAAAATAACGGCTCTGGCCCGTATAAGTATAACCCAGCCCCCCACGGTGTCTCGTCACTTTGTTCTGTGCAATCACCGGGCTGCTCTGTTCAATCTGTGTATACGAATAACTGAAATCGAAATTGCTCAGCTTCAATAACCCCGGCTTATTGCCCGGAAGAAATCTTACATTGGTGAAGTTGAGTGTTTTGATCGTGGTCTGGTCTATCGCCGCGTCCCTGATCGAATCACGTTTGTCTTTCGGCGCACTGTTCAGTTTCTCTTTATACTTCACATCCTTGTCGTACGGATCGTATTGCGGCGTAAGTACGGTTCTGTTGATGCTGGCGTATACCGGTATCGACAGTTTTGCTTCTTTGGGTATGAGTTTACCAGCATCGATATTCGCTGCGATATCGAACTGTACGAGGTTATCGCGTGAGCGTTCGTTCACACGCTGTTCGATGGTACCGAAGCCTGCCGTATGTGTATTGGCCGAAACCGATACGGTACCCAGGTCGGCCATTAACAGGTCTACCCTTCCCAATGCTGCCCAGCCGCCTTCCTCATCGAGGCCCGACAAGCGCAGTTCATTGATCCAGACTTCCGCACTCTGTATCGGTCCGTCAGGATCATACGGATTCTCCACACCTACCAGTATTCCCCTTACTTCGCCGAGATTCGGATTTCCTTTGATGGAGATGGTCTTGTTATCCAGTTTCTCCCGGTAAATATTCGCTGGTGATGCTCCTGCCGAATTCCTGCGCAGCTTCAGATCTATAAGTGACCGGAGGTTCAGTGCAAGATTATTCTGTTCCGGCCATACCCGGTCTTCCTGCCCGCGCGGATAATTACCCGGTGGTGTTACCTTAAGCGGGATCTTCACTTCATAATAGTTATTCAGGAAATCCTGGCCGATCCTGATCAGGGCATACAATTCATTGTCCTGCACCACACGCTGACCTGTGATCGATTCGGCGTGCACGTACATATCGAGCTTTGAATACTGCCTGATATCGAGATTGAGATTTTTAAATACGCCACGCGCATCGCCGCTTACCAGGTTGTTGATGCGGAGACTCATCGCCTGCTCATTCTGCTGCAGGTTCACCCCATTGTTACTCAGTAACTGCACACGCTCTACATTCGGTGGCATGATATAATTCACAGGCTGACGGCTGCTGTTCTCTTCCAGGTTTACTGCCAGTGTATTGAACTGCGTTCCGGTTGCAGTATTGATCGGCGTATAAGAACCGGTGGTATCGATGTTGAAAGTGAATTGCCTCCATTGGTTACGTACCAGGTCGAAACGTGCAAAACGCAGCACTACCGAATCTTCAAAATCAGTCAGGAACATCCTTGCAAAACGGATCGATTTAAAATCAGGGATATTGCCCACTTTTCTTGAGAAGCCTCGGATGGGCACACGCAGCAGAAACCAGTTTTCCGTACGTGTAATTCCATCTGCAGAATTCACCGTTACCCTTCTCTTGTCCGTTACATAGGGTGTGATGCCCACATCCATTCCCGGTTTCAGATCGATCTCATATTCATAATACGATTCATTTTCGTTCAGCGTATTATCCCTGTTGAGGTCTTCGTTATCAGGATAAAGTGTTGCTGCCGATGTGAACTGTCCGTTGGTTGTTGATACCGGCGAGTTGCCCTGCGGATTGTTGAAACTCTTATAACGACCGAGAATACCCATACCGGTCTGATCAAAAGTTTCGTCGCGGTACCATTTATAGTTGTCATTGGAAGGATCTTCCAGCGCTTTCTGGTAGATGGAAGAACCTGTACCGAAATTATTCGCCAGCCTTTGCAGTACATAACCTTTCTTGCGCCTTTCAGCTGCATCGTCGAGCCCATCGAAACCTACGTCCTGGTATGGTCTGTCGTCCGGATCATTACTGAATGCCTGTGTGATCTGGATCGGGTTCACCGGTGTTTTACCCCAGGTATTACTGCTGTCTACCGCCGCAGGTATCTTGGGGGTATTCATACCGTTCTCATAAAACCTTCTTCCGTCTTTCAGGATATCCTCGCTCACATTACCGAAGTTCAGATAAAGTTTACCGCCTTTGCTCGACGGATTTTTAATGAACGGATCCTGCACCCACAATTCGATGAACTCAATATTACCCGTTTCGAAATCGGTCTGGTCGATCGCACGCATGATACCGCCCCAGCGGCGTGCCGGGTTGGATAACTTACCGCTGCCATCGATCTGCGAACTTCTGCTCTCGAAATTATATGGACCTCTTTCCGTTGGATAATACGCCAGATCGAAGGTTGCCGCCTGTACATCCGTAATATTGGTGGAACGCTGCGGGAACAGTTCGTTGGTGAATACCTGGCGCACCCTCGGATCGCTGAGCTCGGCCAGGTTACGCCTTAACGGGTTGTTCGGACTGTTCTTATCCTGCAGATTGGGTTCGATATTATACCATGCCAGCTTGGCGCGGTTAAAGTTGTAATCGATAGAATCGGTAAGCGTTGCTTCCGGAAACCGCGGGTTACCCTGCGGAGTCGATGCAAGCGCCCACGATACGAACGGGAACCGCAGATCGATATTGGTGCGTGTACCTTCAAAGTCATCAATAAAGATCAGTCCCTGCTCACCCTTTCCGATCTGTGGCGGGTGCCCCGGCTTCAATACCGCTGCTTCGCCATAAGCAGCAATAGCGGATTTGGCCTTGGTTGAATAAAATGGCAATTTATTCAGCAGCCGCGTAAGGCCGGGCAGTTCAGACTGGTAACTGAAATCAACACCGTACATCGTATTGCGGATCGGATCATCGCCATATCCCATCTTGGTAAAGAAAGGCCGTTCGCCCAGGCGTTCCACAATCGCGCCTACGGTCAGTTTTTTGTTTGCCACATAATCCAGCCGTAATGCCGAGAAGCCGCGCTGCTGCATGCCGAATGTGGCATTGTTCTCAAAGGATACTTTAACAGGAATATTTGAATTGATGATGGCCTGGTTCAGGATCTTAACTGTACCCAGGTTATAATCCACCACATAATCTGAGCCTTCACGCAGCACCTGCCCGCCGGCAGTTACACTTACAGATCCCGGTGGGATATTAAATGCATTCAGTGGTATTTCAGAACCGCCGCCAAAGCTTGTTCCCTTCACCTGACCCTGCATTACAAAGCGGTTCAGGTTGGCATAAGTATGTGCGATCGCTTTGATCGAATCGTACAGCTGGTAGTAAATGTATTTATTGCGTGTGGCCAGCGGCATGCCTGAGAATGCAAGTGTATCCAGGTCGCGTCCGAACGGTTCCAGCACCGGGAAAATCACACGGCCCGATTGCGAGAGCACCGTAAATCCTTCCACGTAATCGAATACACCATCGGGCTGCGGATCGTTCCGGCTGTTAAGGCGGTCGAGATTGAGGATACGCAGTAAGGGTTGTCCGTCCACCGCTGGTGAAGATTCCGGAAGATAACGCTTCAATCCGCCGCTGGGCTCTTCATACAGTACGTTCAGCTTGAAATCATCGCGCTGTATGCCGCCGAACAGATCAAGTGAATATACGTTCTTCATCATCCAGCCCCAGATCGGTAATTGCGTCCGCTGTGATGTCGCTTTCAATAATTTCAGGAACAACACTTTCTGCACACCCTGTGTTGAGTCGAGGGCCACATCCTGTGAAAATTCACCTACCTGGTAAACACGGCCATTGTACGTGTACTGGTACGCTACCGCCAGCACTTCGTCAGACTGCAGCTGCGTATTTACTGAAAGAAAACCGACCTGCGGGTTAAAATAATATTCAGAAGGATTCAGTTTCCGTGCAAATGTTTTTTCATAATCTTCCACTGCCTGCAGTCCTTTCGAAAGCAGGATACTGTTGATCGCTGCAGGATTACGGCTGCTGCCGTTATTGATCAATGAGGTATAAAGATCGTTGGCTGTATTGAATGGCAGTGAGCCCGGCGTTGTATTGCTGTGCACATTCGGGTTATATGGTTTCGGCTCTCCGAGATCCATCATACCCACAATATCACGCGCATCGGTTGTGGCACCGGTTCTGTTGGTTACCCATACTTCAATACGCTGGATCTGTACCTGCGACGTTACCACGGGCAGGTTGCTCATGGTCTTGTTATAGTTATCACGGAAATACTGCGCCATCAGGAAGTGACGGTTCTCCTCGTATTCATCCAGTCTTTTCTGGAAGCTTTGTGTGGCAGCACCACCCTGCAGTGAAACCGACTGGCGGGAAGAACGCTGGTTGGCCAATGCACCGGTTACAAAAAGTTTTCCGAACTGCAGCTGTGCTTTAATACCAAAGAGGTTCTGTACGCTGGGAATAAGTGTTCCCTTAGACTGGAATGAGATATTACCCGCTTCAATACTCTTGATGATCTCATCGTCCATTCCCTTGTAATCCAGTTTCAGGGTATTGTCGAAACTGAGATTGGAAGTGGTGTTATAATTGATAGGAAATTTAAGCTTGTCGCCGATGTTTGCATTCACATTCAGGTTGGCGTTCATATCGAAATCGAAACCTCCGTTTTTCCGCGCTCTTTCAGGAAGTGTCGGGTTCTTGATGTTCTGCCCCTGGTAACCGGCCATGATATTAACTTCACCTGTGGGGCGGATATCCACTTTCAGTCTGTTATCGGGGCCTCCCGTAGCAACATTGTTGATGCCGAAGATCCGGTCGAACAGGCTGGTATAGGCACGGGCAGGCGGGCGTTTCGGTTTGCGGTTCAGGGTGGTAATGGCATCGGCTCTTTTTTTGAAATAATCAGCTTCGGCTTTTTTACCCTGTAAACGCCAGAACTCGTCGAATGTGAGAAAGGTCGGTTTCCGGTAATAGGAGTTTCCTATTTTTTCAACGATATAATATTGTCTGGTCCTTGGATCGTATTCGATGGTCTGACGGATGAGAGAAGTATCGCGCAGTTCAAAAGGGTTGCGGCTGCGGGATGAAAACGCATCACCCCTCCTGTCGCTGATGGGATAACGCAGGGAATCGCTCTGCTGCGCGCATGCACATGCAGCGGCCAGCATAAAGGTCATGAACAGATAAAAGCTAGGTAGCCTCAAAACAAGTAGCTTGGTTAAGTAGAAATGTATGCTATAGGTATAAGATTATATGTTTTTTAATGCCGTTTTGATAATATCCTCCAGCGAACCTTCATCTCCGGCCTGGGTACGGGCTTTTTTAACCGCCTGCTCGGCTGCAGGTCTTGCAATGCCCAGGGCAACAAGTGCATTTACGGCATCGGTACCTGTATCCGCTGCTGCGCCGGTGCCCGTTTCCTGTGAAAAGGTTACAGACTGTTTACCCAGCTTATCCCTCAGCTCTACTACCAGCCTTTCGGCAGATTTCTTTCCTATTCCTTTGATACTTTCCAGCTGCCTGGTGTTGCCTTGCACAATAGCGCGTGTAATTTCTTCAGGCTTCATGCCAGACAACATCATACGAGCAGTAGAAGCACCCACACCTGATACACTGATCAGCTGCAGGAATAATTCTTTCTCTGCTGTATCGGCAAAGCCGTACAACGTCTGTGCATTTTCGGTAATGTGCAGGTACGTAAACAACTGGCCACTTTCTTTGCTACCTACAGATGTATAGGTATTCAGGCTGACCTGCAGATCGTAGCCCACGCCGTTCACATCAACTACGATCCGTGCGGGTGTTTTTACAGCAAAATGTCCTCTAACAAACGCTATCATATAACAACTGTAAAAATACAGGGAATAAATGACAGATGACACGTACCTTTGAGAAATTTTTATACGTATGAACACCAAGTTGACGCTGTCTATCGACGATTCCGTGATCCGGGACGCCAAGGAATATGCCCAGCAGAACCGCCGCAGCCTTTCAGAATTGGTGGAATCGTACCTGAAAGCCATTACCAATCCTACCCGCAAGAAAAAGACAAAATTGCCCCCTCATATTAAAAGATGGCAGGGCGCATTCAAAACTGATGATATTTGCACCCGGAAAGAAAAGCATCAGCTATAACTTAAAACGAAAGAACAGTATAAGTGATAAGAGTGTTTATAGATACGGATGTGCTGCTTGACTTCTTCGCCGAGCGCGAACCCTTCGGAAGGGAGACTGAAGAGATCATGGAACTCTCTTATGAAAAACAGGTAGAACTTTACTGCGCCGCCAGCAGTTATATCAGCATCTTCCGCCAGCTCTCGGAAAGCAAGGGCAAAGCGCGGGCGGTACAGGCGCTGAAAGACATGAAAGAACTTTTACTGACAGTGGCGGTTGATTCGGCCGTGATCGACAGGGCCCTTGAAAATGCGGTTCCGGAACTGGAAGAATCCATTCAGCTGGAATGCGCGGCCGGCATCAGGAACCTGCATTCGGTGATTACCGGTCATCCCAAACATTTCAGGCATAAAGACATACTGATACAAACACCTAAAGAATTTTTAGACGCATTCAATCAAACAATTCATGAGTAAGATCACAGCAAGCATAACCGCTGTAGGCGGCTATGTTCCCGAAGACAAACTGACCAATTTTGACCTGGAGAAGATAGTAGAGACCAACGACGAGTGGATCCGTACGCGTACTGGTATTGAAGAAAGGAGGATCCTGAAAGGACCGGGAAAAGGCAGCAGTGATATGGCTGTACCCGCCGTGCAGGAGATCTTGCGCAAAAAGAACCTCGACCCGAAAGATATCGACTGCCTGATCTGCGCAACCGTAACACCTGATATGGTATTCCCTGCCACGGCAAACATTATCTGCGACAAGATCGGTGCTACCAATGCCTGGGGTTATGACCTCAGCGCGGCCTGCAGCGGGTTCCTGTTTGCCCTCACTACCGGTGCATCCTATATCGAAAGCGGCCGTTACAAAAAGGTAATAGTGGTAGGCGTGGATAAGATGAGTGCGATCATCGATTATACCGACCGCGCTACCTGCATCATCTTCGGAGATGGCGCCGGCGCCGTATTGCTGGAACCGGCAACAGACGGAACCGGTATCCAGGACAGCATCCTCCGCACCGATGGTTCAGGCCGCGATTACCTGCACATGAAAGCCGGCGGCTCTGTAAAACCGGCTACTGTTGAAACCGTAATGGCACGTGAGCATTTCGCATACCAGGAAGGTCAGACCGTATTCAAATTTGCAGTAAAAGGTATGGCCGACGTAAGCGCCGAACTGCTGGAGCGCAACGGAATCACAGGTGATGATATTTCCTGGCTGGTACCACACCAGGCCAACCTGCGTATCATCGATGCAACGGCCAACCGCATGGGATTACCGAAAGAAAAAGTAATGATCAATATCCAGCGCTATGGCAATACCACTGCAGCAACACTGCCCTTATGCCTGTGGGACTGGGAAAAACAACTTAAAAAAGGAGACAACATTGTACTCGCAGCCTTTGGTGGCGGTTTCACATGGGGAGCAACCCTGGTGAAATGGGGTTATGATTCCTGATAAAAAAACATTCTGCTAAAAGCTGTTCCGGATGGAGCAGCTTTTTTATTTGCCTTTCCCGGTGCTCCGATTGCCCGCACATCCACGAGCCTTCATGCTTTCTGCTGCATTCTGTACCTTCGTCTGCACTGCGGGGAATTCCCGGAGTTTCAGTTCATCAACACCTAAATCCGGGATAATATGGATCAGTTTTCAGGCATCAGCTCTGTAGCCATGCACGCTACCGGGCACAAGAATGCAGATGACGCGCACCTTACGCCCATCTACGCTACATCAACCTTTACATTCGATACCGCACAACAGGGCATGGAAAGATTTGCCGGTTCGGATAAAACAAGAATATACAGCAGATGGGGGAACCCTTCCTTTACCGCTGCAGAAGAAACCATCGCGGCTCTGGAAGCTTTCGGACTGAAAGACGAGAGCGGATCTCCGTTAAAACTCAAAGCACTTTTGCATTCGAGCGGACAGGCAGCCATGACCACATTATTCCTTGCGAACCTCAAAGCAGGCGATACAGTGCTTTCGCATTTTTCACTTTATGGCGGAACGCATGAGTTACTGCATAGAGTGATGGATGCTACCGGCGTAAAGACTACCATCATCGATATGCGCGATCTGAATCTTGTTGCAGATGCGATCAGTAAAGACAGCAGCATCAGGATGATCCATATTGAAACACCCGCCAATCCTACTATACAGTGTGTGGATATCGAAGCAGTGACGAAACTCGCGAAAGAAAAAGGCCTGATCGTATCGGTCGATAATACATTCGCCTCGCCTTACCTGCAGCAGCCGTTTAAATACGGCGTTGATTTCGTTTTCCATTCTACTACCAAATTCCTGAATGGTCATGGTACCGCTATCGGCGGTGTACTGATCGGTAAGGATCTTGAGAAGATGCAGACATCGGTCTGGAAATGGCATGTATTACTCGGCGGCAACAGCAACGCATTCGATGCATTCCTGCTGAGCCTGGGAATGAAAACCCTCGAACTCCGTATGGAACGCCATTGTGCGAATGCAATGGAAGTAGCTCGTTTCCTGGAACAGCATGCCGCTATCGCGAAAGTAAATTATACAGGACTGACATCACACCCCGATCATGCGCTGGCCGCAAAACAAATGCGGCACCCGGGTGCAGTAATGAGCTATGAACTGAAAGGTGGCCTGGAGGCCGGCAAGAAATTCATCGACAAGCTGCAGATGTGTGTAAGGGCTATTTCACTTGGAACCGTTGACACATTGGTTTCACATCCTGCAAGCATGAGTCATTTCGGTATTGCAAGAGAAGAAAGAATCAAATACGGAATTACTGATGGCCTGATCAGGATGAGCGTGGGAATAGAAAACCTGCCGGATATCCTGAACGACCTGGAACAGGCACTTAAAGATTAACAATCATTCATTTTTTTCAGACCATGAACATACAGATACGAAGAGCGGTTAAAGAGGATTGCGCACGTCTGCTGGAACTGATACAGGAACTGGCCGATTATGAAAAAGCGCCGGAAGAAGTAACGGTTACCTTAGCACATTTTGAAGACAGCGGTTTCGGCCCAAACCCTGTGTGGTGGGCATTTGTAGCGGAGATCGATGGCAAAGTGGAAGGCTTTGCATTGTACTATATCCGTTACAGCACCTGGAAAGGTCAATGCCTTTACCTGGAAGATTTCCTCGTTACGGAAAAGCTGCGCGGAAAAGGTGCAGGTAAACTGCTGTTCGACAGGGTCATGGAAGAAGCCAAAGAAAAAGGCTTTAAGCGGATGGTATGGCAGGTGCTCGACTGGAACGAACCGGCCATCAATTTTTACAAAAAATACAATGCCACGCTGGATCCCGCCTGGCTGAACGGCATCCTTGATTTTTAATACCGCTATTATTCAAAAGCAACGGCCCATGCTAATGCAGCATGGGCCGTTTATATTTTCTGTATGCGCTGTTCTTAGTTTACACCATCAACCTGTGCATCACGATGGATCTTCTGAACAAGCCCCTGTAATACTTTGCCTGGGCCGGCTTCTGTAAAACGGGCCGCGCCATCAGCAACCATGGCCTGTACGCTTTGTGTCCATTTAACTGCTCCTGTAAGCTGCGCGATCAGGTTTTCCTTGATCACTTCGGCATCAGTAACAGCACTTGCAGCCACGTTCTGGTATACAGGACATGCAGGTGAGCCAAAATTTGTATTGCGGATCGCAGCGGCTAATTCTTCACGTGCCGGCTCCATCAGCGGGCTGTGGAAAGCACCGCCAACAGGTAATACCAGTGCTCTCTTCGCACCCGCAGCTTTCATTCTTTCGCAGGCAATATCGATGCCTTTTACTGATCCGCTGATCACCAGCTGACCTGGACAGTTATAGTTGGCTGCAACCACAACTTCACCTGTTTCCTGTTGTACAGCTGCACAGATCTCTTCAACTTTTGCATCGTCCAACGCAAGCACTGCGGCCATGGTAGACGGCGTGAGTTCGCAGGCTTTCTGCATGGCTTTGGCACGGATGCTGACCAGTTTCAATGCATCTTCAAATTGTAACGTACCATTGGCCACCAGAGCGGAGAATTCGCCGAGGGAGTGACCGGCAACCATATCAGGTTTTGCGTCTGCAATCGTTTTATACGCGATAACGGAATGCAGGAATACTGCGGGCTGGGTTACATTGGTCTGCTTCAGTTCTTCATCAGTGCCTGTGAACATGATATCACTGATGCGGAAACCCAGGATCTCATTCGCCTGCTCGAACATGTCTTTGGCAAGCGGGTTGTTCTCATACAGGTTTTTACCCATACCGCTGAATTGCGAGCCCTGTCCGGGAAAAATAAACGCATGTTTCATTCAGATTCTTATTTAAGCAATTAATCGAGTTTGGCAGTGATCAGTTTCAGGAATTCACTGCGGGTTGAATTTTTAAGGAACTCGCCATCGAAAGCCGAAGTGGTGGTAACTGAGTTTTGTTTCTGTACACCACGCATCATCATGCACAGGTGTTTGGCTTCTATTACCACAGCCACGCCAATCGGATTCAGCGCGTCTTTGATGGCTTCGAGGATCTGCGTGGTAAGTCTTTCCTGCACCTGTAACCGGCGGGAATAAACATCCACCACCCTCGCCAGCTTGCTCAGTCCAGTAATATAGCCATTGGGTATATAAGCGATATGCGCTTTGCCAAAGAAAGGAAGCATATGGTGTTCACACATGGAAAACAGTTCAATATCTTTCACGATCACCATTTCGCTGACATCTTCACTGAATTTTGCAGAATTGATGATCGCACGTGCATCCTGCTGGTAGCCCTGCGTCAAAAACTGCATGGCTTTAGCGATCCGCTCCGGTGTTTTTACCAGTCCTTCCCTTTCAGCATCTTCTCCCAGCAGTTGCAGAACACTGTGGTAATTTGTCATCAGCCCCTGCGTCACATCTTCATCGTACATCTCTTTTTTTACATATGCCATAGTAGTATATTAATCTGTTATCAATCAGGCCGGGTATTCAACAAAATTTCTCTCTGTTTCGTATAAGCGTATGCTCAGATCCAGCGAAGCATCGATCCGTTTGCGCAACAGGTCATAGATCACCACTGCAATGTTTTCTGCAGTCGGATTCAATGTAGCGAATTCTTTGGTATCGAGGTTCAGGTTGCGGTGATCGAACCTGTCAAGTACTTCTTCCTTTACGAGATCGCTCAGCAGTTTAAGGTCCATCACATAGCCGGTCTGGGGATCCGGCACACCTGTTACTTTCACTACCAGTTCGTAATTATGCCCGTGGTAATTGGGATTATTGCACAGTCCGAATACAGCATTGTTCCGCTCTTCATCCCATGCAGGATTATGTAGCCGGTGTGCCGAATTGAAATGTTCTTTTCTGAAAACAGCTACTTTCCGATCGTTCATTTGCTGGATGTTTCGTGCTTTAATAATGACAAATAAAGACGCGATAAGGTTCAAAAAAAGACCCGTCTCAACAATTAACCGAAGTATTCAACGTAAATCCTGGCGGTTTCGTATAATTTGATGCAATGTAACTGTACCTGTGCCGGCAAATGCGGTTCGAGCTGCTTCCAGATGCCGACGGCCAGGTTCTCTGTGCTGCAGAGCTGGTCTTTCATGAAATCAACATCCAGGTTCAGGTTTTTATGATCCAGCTTGTCGATCACTTTTTCTTTGATCAGCACACTGAGTTTCTTAACATCATACAGGAATCCAGTATCCGGATCAGGAGTACCCTTGATCGTTACAAACAGGTCATAATTATGTCCGTGCCAGTTCTCATTGGCACAAACACCAAAAACAGCGTCATTCTGCTCCTTACTCCATTTGGGATTGAACAGTTTATGCGCTGCGTTGAAATGCTCCTGCCGGGTTAAATACACCATTCTTCACGAAAATTTCCGCAAAGGTAATAAAACAGCAGCAACCGGATGGCAGAGATCATATTCATGGGTACTTACTGATTGCAATGGTTTCACATGTGGAATAACTGCATAAATGAATGATTATTAATCAAATAAGACCTGAACCGGGAATAATTCCGCCGGATGCGCCTCCGGCAGAATTCTTTCATTTGTATTAATTTGCAGCATGCGAGTGATCATTACAGCAGCAACGGCAGGTGAATGGGGGCCTTTTTCCGCATCTCTAAACCCGGCTTATACAACTGGTACCGCTGGTTTGCAGATCCGTTTTCATGCATCTGGAGTGGGTATGCTCACCAGTGCGTTTTCCATCACAAAAATGCTGCTGGAAGAAAAACCCGATCTCGTGGTACAGGCAGGCATTGCCGGTTGTTTTGATCCGGGAACAGCGTTGGGTTCCGTTTTTGCCGTAAAGCAGGAAATACTTGCCGATACCGGCGTGGAAGAGAACGGCAGCTGGAACGACCTCTTCGATCTCAAACTGGAAAACGCAAACCGCTTTCCTTTCTGCGAGGGAAAATTACCCAATCCCTGGCTTGATCGTTTTAACCTGCTCCGCCTGCCGGTGGCTGACGCCGTTACCGTTAACCAGATCAGCGTTTCACCCGAACGTATCCGGCAGATCAGCAGCAGATACACGCCAGGCCTTGAATCGATGGAAGGCGCCGTGCTGCATTATGCCTGCGGCATTTCCAATATACCGTTCCTGCAGCTCAGGGCAGTATCCAACTATATCGGCGAACGCAATAAGGCAAACTGGAAAATAAAAGAAGCGATCGGAAACCTCAACCAGGTACTGACCGATTACGCAGATGCACTTCATAGAACATTTTGAACCGAACGAGATGACCCTTACACTTGGCTTTTCACCCTGCCCGAATGACACTTTCATCTTCGATGCACTGGTGAATCAGAAAATAGATACCGAAGGACTTTCCTTCAATGTACACCTGGAAGATGTACAGACCCTGAACGAATGGGCCATTGAGGGAAAGCTCGATATTACAAAACTAAGTTACGGTGTACTGCCTCTTGTACTGGAACAATATCTCATGCTCAATAGCGGCGGCGCGCTGGGTAAGGGCGTTGGTCCTTTGCTGATCACAAAAACACCTGTAAAATCAATAGCCGCGGTTGACCAGATGCTGGTAGCAATACCAGGTATCAATACCACAGCACACCTGCTCTTCTCGCTTGCATTTCCGCATGCACATAATAAACAGTTCAAGGTATTCAACGAAATTGAAGACAGCGTGCTCAATGGCATTACAGATGCAGGTGTGATCATTCATGAGAACCGTTTCACTTACCAGGACAAAGGCTTGCACAAAGTAATGGATCTCGGGAATTTCTGGGAAGAGCAGCTCAACGTACCGATACCATTGGGTGGTATTGCCGCAAAAAGAACGCTCAGCAAAGCGCTGCTTTTAAAAGTTGACAGGCTGATCAGGAAAAGTGTTGATTATGCTTTCTCAAATTACCCTTCACTTACAGACTATGTAAAAGAACATGCCCAGGAAATGAGCGAATCTGTCATGCGGAGTCATATCGATCTGTACGTGAACAATTATTCACTTGAACTCGGTGCTGATGGTAAAAAAGCAGTTGCCAAACTGCTCGAAGTATACCGGCAGCTCAATCCTTCTGCTGTGATCAACAACAGTGATATTTTCATTTCATGATCCATCAGTTCTTCAATGCTTTTGCATACACATCCATCACGCGTTTGCGGGCTGCTTCATGGGCAACGATTGGCGCAGGATATTCAAGGCTTTCCAGTTCGGGAACCCATTTGCGGATATATGTTAACTGTTTGTCGAACTTTTCAGTCTGGAGCCTGGGATTGAAAACCCGGAAATAAGGCGCGGCATCGCAACCACTTCCGCTCGCCCACTGCCAGCCGCCGTTATTGGCGGCAAGATCATAATCCAGCAGTTTCTCTGCAAAGTAAGCTTCACCCCAGCGCCAGTCGATCAGCAGGTGTTTGGTAAGGAACGATGCAACGATCATACGGACGCGGTTATGCATATAACCTGTTTCATTCAGTTCGCGCATACCGGCATCCACGATCGGGTACCCTGTGGTTCCGTTACACCAGCGCTCAAATTCCGCTTCGTTATTCCGCCAGGTGATCTTGTCGTATTCCTTCCTGAAAGCATGTCCTTTACCCACATGCGGAAAATGCCAGAGGATCATCTGGTAAAATTCACGCCAGATCAGTTCCTTGAGATAGGTCTGGTTCAACTCAACCGCTTTTGCAGCCAGTTGCCGTATACTGATGGTGCCGAAACGAAGATGAACACCGAGATGTGACGTACCATGCACCTGACCAGGATAATCGCGGGTCTGATCATATCGTTCTATGACCGATTCATCCGGTTGCTGCGGCGGAATATGATCTTCTTTTTTTATAAAACCGAGCTCTTCCAGCGAAGGCAATACAAGCTTTGCCTGCCTGTAAAAATGAGCGGCATATTTTTCAACCGGATATGATTTCAGGTAAAACGGATTGAGCTTTGCAAGCCATTTTTTACTGAAGGGAGTGAATACGGTATAAGGTGTGCCGTCCTCTTTCAGCACTTCATCCTTTTCGAATATGACCTGGTCTTTATAGGTTTTGAAAGCAATAGCTTTCGTTCGTAAAAATATTCTTATTGCCTCGTCCCTTTCCTTGGCATAAGGCTCATAATCGTGATTAGTGAATACAGTGCCGATCTTATATTTTTCGGTGAGTTGCTGAAATACTTCAGCGGGTCTTCCGTAATACACTTCAAGGCTGCTTTGCTGTGCTGCCAGCTGTTGCTGCATGGCTTCAAGTGCCTGATGAATGAAAGTAACCCGCCGGTCGGCCCTGTCCTCCAGCTTGTCCAGTATATTCCGGTCGAAAATAAAAACAGGCACAACGGGATGGCCGCTTTTCAATGCATGATATAAAGCTGCATTATCTGTCAAACGCAGGTCGCGGCGGAACCACATGATATTGACCTCAGGCATTGTTGTCGTTGCGGACATACCAGTAACAACAAAGAAAATGTTGTTTTGTTCGGCGGGCTGTGAAATTTCTGGTCAGGTTATGCCATACTTATGGTACCAATATTGCCTGATTTCCAGAAAATACGGATTCCGCGCAGGTCAACTTTCTTGCGGGCCAGTGCCAGATCATAATTTTCCTGTGCACGCAGCCAGAACTCAGCGCCTGTATTAAAGGCTTTGCCCAGCTTGATAGACATTTCAGGTGTTATACTTTGTTTTCCGTTGATGATTGCGGAGATGGTTTTACGCGTTGAATGTAATCCATCGGCAACATCCTGAATAGTGAGTTTTTTCCCGGTTTCTTCCCGGATTCCTTCCAGCATTTCGCGGATCAGTTCGCCCGGATGGGCAGGGTTAAACATGGCCATAATATCCTCCTGTGTTAGTGATAATCTAAATAATCTACATCGTGTGCATTGTCACTTTCTATCCGAAAAAGAATCCGGTAATTACCGTTCACTTTTACTGACCAAAATCCGTTAAGATTCCCGGTTAGCAAATGCAGGTTATATCCCGGAACATTCAGTTCTTCCGGTTTACTGGCTGCATCCAGGCGAGTCAGAATCAGACGTATTTTAGGAACATGCCGGGCAGGTAATTTCGAAGCATCACCTTTTTCGTAATATAGCCTCAGTCCCTTATGACGAAAACTCACGATCATATCACAAATGTAACGTGAAACGTATCAGGTGTCAAAAATTTTTATTGTTAAAAAAGATTACAATCCCCCCGCAATAAACTTATTAAAAAGAAAAGCCGACAACTCATTCCCATAAGCAGACTGCCCTGCCTGCTGCACCCAGCGGATGCCGGAGATGGCATTGGTGAGAAAAACCTCCGAGGCATCGAACAAATGTTCCGCCGTAAGCTGGCCCTCCGCTACAGGAATTCCTTCCTTATGCAGCTGCTCTAAAAGATAACGGCGCATTACTCCGTTTACCGCACCTTCAGACAGCGCCGGGGTAAGCACGCTGCCATTTTTTACAACGAATACATTGGCGATGGTAGCGTCCGCGATCCTGTTGTATGGGTTCAGCAGGAACGCTTCATTCAGCCGGTTTTCCTTTGCCCATAATGCGGCCATGGCATTGGGAAGGTAATTGTTATGCTTAAGCGGCGAATAGAGATCGCAGGAGCGGCGGGCATCGGGAAAGATACCTGTTACAAGTCCATTTTGGTTCATTTCCCACTGATCGGGCAATTCCCAGGACTGGATCACATGATTGGGATAATGATTTTCGGGATCGTACAAACCGCCATTGCCCCTGAAGATTGTAAGCCTGATCCGGGTACGTCCGTTATGGCCGTTTTTCCGGGCCAATTGCAGGATGTGTTCCTGCAGGTAGGCAGAATCAAAATGAACAGGAACATCGAAACGAAGCAATTCCAGTGATCTGAAGAGTCGTTCCATATGGTAAGGGAACAGCAGAATACGTCCACCGGCTACCTGGATGGTTTCAAAACAACCATCGCCAAAACGGAAAGAGCGGTTATCCGCAGATAAGACCGGGCTTCCTTCGCGAAGCATTTTACCATTGAAAAAAAGAAAATCTGCTGCTGCCATACCGGATAAATCTTGAATGAAGGTAATTTAGCTCTCTCCAATCCACAAACATGAAAATAAAAGATGTGATCGCCGTGCTGGAACAGGTGGCTCCTCCCGCCTACCAGGAAAGTTATGATAATGCGGGTTTGCTTACCGGCAATGCCATGCAGGAATGTACCGGTATCCTCTGCACGCTCGACGTTACGGAAGCGGTGATTGCCGAAGCGGTGGAACGTGGCTGTAACATGGTAGTGGCCCATCACCCTGTTATTTTCGGAGGCCTGAAAAAGATCACCGGCCGGAATTACGTAGAACGGACCGTGATCGCTGCCATTAAACGGGATGTAGCCATTTATGCCATCCATACCAACCTCGATAATGTGCTGGATGGCGTGAATTCCCGGATCGCGGACCGGTTGGGCTTAACAGAACGCCGGATCCTGCAGCCCAAAAGCGGCATCCTGATGAAATTATACACTTTTGTGCCGCTTGCTCAGGCCGGCCAGGTCCGGGATGCTCTTTTCAAAGCCGGAGCCGGCAGCATCGGGGAATACAGTGAATGCAGCTTCAATACGGAAGGAACCGGAACTTTCCGCGGCTCGGAACAGACCAACCCTTTTGTGGGAACGCCGGGGGTCCGGCACCAGGAGGCGGAAGTTAAAATAGAAGTTATTTTCCCCGTTTACCGCCAAAATGGTATTGTACAGGCGCTGACCGAAGCCCATCCTTATGAAGAACCGGCATTCGATATTGTCACCTTAAGTAATGACTATCAGCAGGTTGGCAGCGGAATCATTGCCGAATTGCCGGAAGAAATGGAGGAAACGGGCTTCCTGCACATGCTCAAAACGGCATTTCAGCTCCAAGTGATCCGGCACACACCTTTAACGGGGCGGAAAATCAGGAAAGTAGCCCTCTGCGGGGGAGCCGGCAGCTTTTTAACGGCCCGGGCAATGGCTGCGGGAGCTGATATTTACATCACATCTGATGTAAAATACCATGAATTCTTCGATGCTGAGGGCAGGATGGTGATCGCAGATATAGGCCACTGGGAAAGCGAACAATTTACCGTAGAGCTGCTGATTGATATTTTACAGGCTAAATTCCTTACCTTTGCCGTCCTCAAATCAGCAATAAAAACCAACCCGGTTCACTATTTTCTGGGGTGAGGCAAACGAAAATATCAATCAGACAAACATCAAACTCAAATATGGCTTCAGTTAAAGATTTCTCAGTTGAAGAAAAACTGGTATCCCTTTTAAAGCTGCAGAAGATCGACAGCAAGCTGGACGAGATCCAGATATTAAAAGGCGAACTTCCGATGGAAGTAAGCGATCTTGAAGATGAGATCCACGGTTTACAAAGCCGCCAGACCCGTATTGAAGAAGAGATCAACGGTATCTCCGAGTTCATTGAAGGCAGAAAGAACGCCATCAAGGAAAGCGAAGCCCTGATCAGCAAATACGAGAAGCAGAGTGAGAATGTGAAGAACAACCGCGAATTTGAAGCGATCAACAAAGAGATCGAAATGCAGCAGCTTGAAATCAAACTGGCGGAAAAACATATCCGCGATGCGAACGAAGAGCTGGCTGATAAAGTGAAAACACTGGAAGGCGCTAAAAAACAACTGAACGTTAAAGAAGGGGTTCTCGGTCATAAAAAAGGTGAACTCGAAAAGATCATCGCCGATACCGAAAAGGAAGAAACGCATTTCAACAAAGAAAGCGTGGAAGCACGTGGTCATATCGACGAGCGGTTACTCTACAGCTACGACCGTATCCGCAAAAGCTACCGCAACGGACTGGCAGTAGTGCCTGTTGAGCGCGATGCCTGCGGAGGTTGCTTTAACTCTATCCCGCCCCAACGCCAGAGCGAGATCCGCCTGCACAAGAAGATCATCGTTTGCGAAAACTGCGGCCGTATCCTCGTGGATGCAGATCTGAACGACAGCGTGGAAGCGAAATAATACAAGCTTCTCATAAAATATCCCGGAAGGACAGTCAAGTGACTGTCCTTTCTTATTTTCGGTTCATGAAAAAGGTTTTGCTTTCCATAGCGGCAGTCTGTTTTTCCTTTGCAGTAGTGAAGGCGGAAAAAGTATTCGAGTTCAACAGCACCTGTCAGCAAGCCTACCAGGAACTCACAAAACTCAAAATCAACAGCGGTATTGCCCTGGCAGAAAAAGCCCGGCAGCAGAACCCCGACAACCTGATTCCTTTGCTGCTGGAGAGCTATGCCGATTTTTACGTTCTCTTCTTTAATGAAGATCCTGCCGAATACGCGGTACGTTACCCCAAATTCCTGCAACGGATCGAAGCTGTGCAGGAAGGGCCAAAGACTTCTCCGTTTTACAATTTTTGTGTTGCGTCTATGCGGGTACACAAAGCGGCCACAGCCATCAAGTTTGGACATACCTGGGAAGCCGGCTGGGATTTCAGGCGCGCGTTCCAGGCTATCAAGGAAAATAAAAAACAATATCCCACTTTTGCGCCGAACGATCTCTTGTATGGCGCGCTGCAGGCTGTTATCGGTACCATTCCCAAAGGTTATAAATTCATTGCAAGCCTGTTTGGCATGAGCGGTTCACTCACCGAAGGAATGAAAACCGTGCGCGGATTCGTTTACAGTAACGATCCATGGGCCAAAATGATGGCGAATGAAGCGAACTTCATGTACCCTTATCTCCTGTTCTATATGGAGAATAAAAAAGAAGAGGCACTGCAGTTCGTTCAACAGCGCCGCCTCGATCTCGTGAACAATCACCTCCATGCCTATATGGCTGCCAATCTCGCACTCAATAACAAACAGGCAGATTATACACGCAGCATCATACAAAACAGGAACACTTCCGATGAATACCTGAAAGTAGGTGTATGGGATTTTGAAATGGGCTTTGCAAAGCTGTACCACCTCGATACACAGGAAGGTGCCCGGTATATGGAAAGTTTTCTCGCTCAGTTCAAAGGGAAGTTTTATGTGAAAGATGCGTATCAGAAACTGAGCTGGTGTTATTATCTCCAGGGAAATATGAAGGCCGCGGAAGCCGCGAGGAAAAATGTGCTTGCCAAAGGTGCCACAGATTCAGATGCCGACAAACAGGCATTGAAAGATGCGAAAACAGGTGTATGGCCAGACATTACGCTGTTAAAGGCAAGGTTACTGAACGATGGCGGCTATCACCACGAAGCGCTGGGTTTGCTCCACGGCAAATCAGAGCATGATTTCCCTAAGGAAGAAGAAAGGCTTGAATTCACCTACCGGGTAGCACGGATCTATGACGATCTGGGCCGTGACGATGATGCCATTCAGGCTTACCTGGTGGCCATCCGCATCGGCGAAAACCGTAAAGAATACTTTGCAGCGCGGGCGGCTTTGCAGGTAGGACAGATCTACGAATCCAAGGGCCAGAAAGCTACAGCGATCTCCTATTACAGGAAATGCCTCGATATGGGAGACCATGAATACAAGAATTCTTTAGATCAGCGCGCCAAGTCCGGCATAGCCCGCTGCGAGGGCAAATAATCAGCAATATCCAAAGTGGATTTTTTTAATCACTTGATTTTGATTTCCCGCTTAACTTGCAGCATAATACGCAACCATTGCTCCGGAAATTATACATACAGAATTATGCTATCATTGACGAGATCACGATCGATTTTTCGTCGCAGCTGAATATTATTACCGGTGAAACCGGAGCAGGTAAAAGTATCCTCATGGGAGCGCTCAGCCTGATCCTTGGGGAAAGGGCCGACAGTTCTGTACTGGTGAATACCGAAAAGAAATGTTTTATCGAAGGAGTGTTTGCCGTTGAAGGGAAAAAATCAGTCCTGCGTTTCCTGGAAGAGCAGGACCTGGATACAGACGCTGAACTGGTATTACGCAGGGAAATTGCCGTAAACGGGAAATCGCGTGCATTCATCAATGATACCCCCGCCACACTGCAGCAACTGAAAACGCTTGCCTCATTACTCGTAGACCTTCACCAGCAGTTCGATACGCTTGAAATAGGTGATGAAGATTTTCAGCGGGAAGTAATGGATGCGCTGGCAGGCAACGATGCAAAACTGGCTGCTTACAAAATCGTTTACCAGGAATGGCAGCAATGCGAAAAACAACTGGCAAAGCTCAAAGAAGAAAAGGCTTCCTTTACAAGAGAAGCAGATTATAACCAGTTCCTTTTTGATGAACTGTCTGCACTCGACCTGAAAGAAAATGAACTTGAACAGCTGGAAGAAGAACTGCAGCTGCTCAGTCATTCGGAAGGCATCAAAACTGCACTCACCAAAACTTATTTTGAATTAAAGGAAAGTGAGCAGCCGCTGATCAATCACCTCAAGCAACTGATCAACCAGCTGCAGCCATTTACGGAAATACATGCAGAGCTGGCCCAGCTCACAGAACGCCTGCAAAGCACACATATCGAATTACAGGATATTGCAGGTGAGCTTAACCGGGTAGGTGAAAATGTACAGTTCGATGATTCCAGGAACGAATGGATCAACCAGCGGCTGGCAGAGGGTTATAAACTTGTAAAGAAGCACAGCGTAAAAGATACCGCCGGCTTACTGGCCATACAGGCAGAGCTGCAGCTGAAGCTCGATGCGGTATTGAATATAGATGAAGCCATACAGGAAAAAGAACAGCTGTCGGCCGGGCTGCAGGCAAGTGCTTCAAAAGCAGCCGCAGCAATCTCAGCAGCAAGACAGCAGCAGGCGAAACCGCTGGAAGAAAGGGTGAATGCATTATTACACCAGGTAGGCATGCCCAATGCAAGGCTCAGGGTATCCATTACCACAAGGCCATTACAGTCTGACGGCATGGACAGCATCGAATTCCTTTTCGATGCCAACCGCAGCAACAGGTTTGAACCAATACGCAAAGTGGCAAGCGGCGGAGAGCTGAGCAGGCTGATGTTATGCATCAAGTCGCTGGTAGCGCAATCCATCGATCTGCCTACCATGATCTTTGACGAGATCGATACCGGTATTTCGGGCGAAGCGGCCAAACAGGTAGGCCTGATCATGAAAGACCTGGCAGCAAGCCGTCAGATCATCTGTATTACACATCAGCCGCAGATCGCCGGTAAGGCCAATGCACATTTCTTTGTATATAAAGAGATCCGCGACGAAATGGTAAAGACCAACATCAGGCAACTGGATCAGGACGAGCGCATCACCGCCATAGCCAGGATGCTGAGCGGGGAAAAGCCAACAGCGGCGGCCCTGGAAAACGCCAGGGAAATGATCATGAACTGATGAAATCCGGTATTTTCCGGGAATTCTATACATTTACCGACTAAATATCTAAAAACAAAAAGACCATTATGGCATACAACCTGTTAAAAGGCAAACGTGGTATCATAACCGGCGCGCTTGATGAGAATTCAATTGCATGGAAAGTAGCAGAAAAGGCACATGAAGAAGGCGCCACTTTTGTTTTAACCAATGCCCCGATCGCAATGCGTATGGGTGAGATCAAAAAACTGGCTGAGAAAACCGGTTCAGAAATCATTCCTGCAGATGCAACCAGTGTGGATGAGCTGACTACCCTGTTCACCAGATCTCAGGAAGTACTGGGCGGCAAGATCGATTTTGTGCTGCACTCTATCGGAATGAGCGTGAACATCAGGAAAAATATTCCTTATACCGAATCCAACTATGATTATTTCCAGAAAGGGATCGACGTTTCAGCCCTCTCCTTTCACAAAATGCTGGCCGTAGCTAAAAAGCTCGATGCCATCAATGAATGGGGAAGTGTGGTAGCGCTTACTTATATGGCGGCACAGCGTACCTATCCTTTCTATACGGATATGGCAGATATCAAGGCAATGCTCGAATCTATCGCGCGCAGCTTCGGTTATCATTATGGTGTAGAGAAAAAAGTACGTATCAACACCGTGTCACAGTCGCCCACCAAAACAACCGCCGGAACCGGCATCAAAGGCTTTGGTGATTTTTACGATTATGCAAATGCCATTGCCCCGCTGGGTAATGCAACTGCAGAAGACTGTGCTAACTATTGTATTACACTCTTCTCAGACCTGACCCGCATGGTAACCATGCAGAACCTCTTCCACGATGGAGGTTATTCTACTACCGGCGTAAGCAATGCCGTTATGCAGAAAATGGGAATTGAATAATTTATTTATCCGTCCCGACGCCAAGCGTTGGGGCGGCTTTAACTCCAGCTTATGTCATGGATTGAATTCACCGGTTATTTCGGCTCGTTCCTGACTTCTGTTACTTTTCTCCCGCAGGTATATAAATCCTGGCAATCCAGGAGCGTAGGCGACCTGAGCATCTGGATGATACTCATCGTTGTAACCAGTACCATTGTATGGTCTGTATATGCGGTAGCGATACACAGCGGACCGGTGTTATCGGCCAACCTGATCGTGCTCGCTTTATCCCTGGTACTGCTTTACTTCAAGTTCAGCTTTAAAGAAAAAGACCCGCTTTAAACAGATCGTGCAAAAGAAAAAAGCCATTCATGAGAATGGCTTTAGCTATATCGTTAGTTACCTGATGACTGATCAGTATTCGTCTTCATTAAACATGAAGTCTTCCTGGCTTGGATAATCAGGCCAGATGTCTTCAATGCTCTCGTACACTTCGCCTTCGTCTTCCAGCTCCTGCAGGTTTTCCACCACTTCAATAGGAGCACCGCTTCTGATCGAATAATCAATCAGCTCGTCTTTAGTTGCAGGCCAGGGCGCTTCTTCCAGGTAACTTGCTAATTCTAATGTCCAGAACATATTTTACCTTTTAATTTTTTGCAAATGTAGCCGTATAAATGATATCTCCAAATCAGAGTTTCCAACCTGTGCAAAGAAATGTTTAAAAATTAACCATTCTGGGGCTGCTGTTGTAGGTTTGCAGGGCAAATACCGAGAAAACACATGCTCAAAGCCCGGAATATTAAAAAAAGATACGACCAGCTGGAAGTGCTGAAAGGCGTTGATATTGAGATCAGCCAGGGAGAAATTGTGAGTATTATAGGTTCATCCGGGGCAGGAAAAAGCACTTTCCTGCATATCCTTGGTACACTTGACGTGGCTGATGAAGGCCAGATCTGGCTCAACAATGAGCGGATCGATGAGCTGAAAGGCCGTAAACTGGCGGCTTACCGTAATGCGCATATGGGTTTTGTGTTCCAGTTCCACCACCTGTTACCTGAATTCTCGGCACTGGAAAATGTATCTGTGCCCGGCTGGATCGCGGGCGGGAAGAAAAAAGACATCATGGAAAGGGCTGCACACCTGCTCGATCTGCTGGGCCTTGGTAACCGGATAGATAATAAGCCCCAGCAGTTATCCGGCGGTGAACAGCAGCGTGTGGCTGTGGCAAGAGCCCTCATCAATCAGCCCGATATCGTTTTTGCGGATGAGCCTACCGGCAATCTCGACAGTGCCAATGCCCGTGAATTACATGAATTATTTGTGCAGCTGCGTAACCAGTTCAAACAGACTTTTCTTATTGTAACCCATAATGAGGAACTGGCTGCCATGAGCGACAGAACCCTTCACATGCGCGACGGGAAGATCATCTGAGTCAGGAAACACGCGGTTTCCAGGGAATCTCAGCCACATTCAGGAGATGGCCTGCATATCTTGCAAGCACAAAAAGATAATCGCTCAGGCGGTTGATGTACTTGATCACCAGCGGATCAACAAAAACTTCCTGCTGCTGCATGTTCACACAATTCCGTTCTGCACGGCGGCAGACACACCTGGCTACATGGGTGGTTGAAACGGCCACATGTCCGCCCGGCAGGATGAACGATTTCATGGGAGGCAGCACTTCGTTCATCGCATCTATTTCTTTCTCCAGCAGTTTAACATCCTCTTCCCTGAGATCGGGCATTTTCATCAGTGGTTCGCGTTCGGGATCACAGGCAAGCGATGAACCGATGGTAAAAAGACGATCCTGTATTTCCTTTAAGACAATGCGTGTGTGTTCATCGGTAATATGATCACTGACAAGTCCTATATAGGAATTGAGCTCATCAACCGTGCCATAGGCTTCAATACGGATATGGCTTTTAGGTACTTTCGTTCCGCCGATCAGGGATGTCTTTCCCTGGTCGCCGGTTTTTGTATAGATCTTGATGGCCATGACTCTTTTTTGAGGAATGTAAAACAACAGTGGCTTAAATAACCGAACCAGCCGCTTCTGTTTGTTTGCTGCGGCGGGTATCGCTTTCAATCAGTCCGTCGCGCAGGCGAACTACACGATGTGCATAAGCAGCAATATCTTCTTCGTGCGTTACAAGTACAACGGTATTGCCGGCCTGCTGGATCTTACTGAAGATCTCCATTACTTCCACCGAAGTTTTCGAATCGAGATTACCGGTAGGTTCGTCTGCCAGCAGCAGTGAAGGATTATTGACCAGGGCGCGTGCGATAGCCACACGCTGTATCTGGCCACCGCTCAGTTCGTTCGATTTGTGATGACTTCTTTCAGCAAGCCCAACCTTTTTTAACGCTTCCATCGCCCGCTCTATTCTCTCTTTCTTGTTAACCCCTGCATAGATCAGCGGCAGGGCTACGTTTTCGGCAGCCGAAAGACGGGGCAGCAGGTTGAACTGCTGGAATACGAAACCGATCTCGGTATTTCTTACGGTAGCAAGATCATCATCAGCCATCTTGCTCACATCTTTCCCGTTGAGGATATATTTTCCGCCGGTGGGCGAATCGAGGCAGCCCAGGATATTCATGAGGGTGCTCTTACCACTACCCGAAGGGCCCATCAGCGCAACATATTCATTCCTGAAAATATCCAGCGAGATCCCTTTGAGTACAGGGATAGCCTGGCTTCCCATAAAATAGCTTTTTTGAATTTCTTCGAGTCGTATGATGGACTGGCTCATAGGGCGGAGGTTATGGTTAACGGGAATCGTTTATTTGCGTATCACTTTCGGTACTTTGAAAAACTGTTCATCGTGTACGGGAGCATTCTTCAGTGCTTCCGCTCTTGTTACGGAACCGGCCACTTTATCTTCACGCAGCACATTCACGGCATCGCCCATATGCATAAGCGGTTCCACACCCGTGGTATCCAGCTCCTGCAGCTTTTCCACAAAAGCCAGCATCTGCTGCAGCTCATCAGTAATGACCGCCTGCTCGTCTTCATTAAAATGCAACCTCGACAGATTAGCGAGGTATGCAACGGTACCGCTAGCTATTTCCATGCTAACAAAAATAACTGAAAGCTGGCCAATTTCATCCCGTAAATGTTAAAAGGCAAAGGCAGTTATGCAGAAAAAATCAGCTATGAAGTGCCGCAAAAGCTTTTTTTTACCGGTTTTCGTCACTTTTTTTTCATTGATTTCCAGCCTGAAATATAGTTTATAAACAAAAAAAAGGCTGATGGTGAAAAAGACAATGTTAATTGATTGCTATGAATGAATATTCCTCCTTAAATTAGTGAGAACAAAATCCCCCCCGATTATGTTAGTTTATGTATTGCTAGCAGTTTATCTCGTATGCCTTTATATGGCGTACAAAGGAGCAGCCACAACGGATAAATAACATTTGATCCTGTTGCTGGTTTAATATCAAACTTTTCTGAAAACTACCCCCTCGGAAAAGTTTGATATTTTTCCATTTTATTTTCCACCTCTTTCAGCCTTTTCAACAGCAGCTTTTGGAACTGAAAAAATTTTTATGCTAACTTCGGTCATAATAGTTGCATAACTAACTATTTTTACACAAAGCTTCATCTATGAAACGTTCAATCAAAAAAGTGGCTGTTCTCGGAAGTGGTGTGATGGGTTCGCGTATTGCCTGTCATTTCGCGGGCACCGGTGTTTCCGTGTTATTGCTTGATATAGTAGCAAAAGGTGCAGAAGAAAGCACGAAACCTGCAGAAAGGAACAAACTCGTGAATGATGCGTTGCAGGCTGCTGTAAAGAGCAACCCCTCGCCTCTTTTTACCAAAGCAGCATTGAAGCGGATCACGACCGGTAATTTTGAAGATAACCTGAAAGATATAAACAGTTGCGACTGGGTGATTGAAGTAGTGATAGAGCGGCTGGACATTAAACAGCAGCTGTATGAAAAAGTAGAGAAGTTCCGCAAACCCGGTACACTTATATCATCCAATACATCGGGTATCCCTATTCACCTGATGGCAGAAGGCAGAAGCGAAGATTTCAAAAAACATTTCTGCGGCACACACTTTTTCAACCCGCCGAGGTACCTGCGTTTGCTCGAGATCATCCCTACCCCGCATACAGATCCGGAAGTGGTGGATTTCCTGTTGCATTACGGAGATCTTTACCTGGGTAAAACCACCGTACTCTGTAAAGACACACCGGCTTTCATTGCCAACCGTATCGGCGTATTCAGCATCATGAGCATTTTCCATATCATGGACAAGCTTTCTCTGAGTATCGATGAGATTGAAGCGCTGACCGGACCTGTGATCGGAAGACCTAAATCTGCTACATTCAGGACTGCGGATGTGGTAGGGATAGATACGCTGGTAAAAGTTGCAAAAGGCGTGTCGGATAATTGTCCGGATGATGAGGCCAAAGCAATATTCCAGATCCCATCCTGGCTGGAAACAATTGTAAGCAATAACTGGCTGGGCGATAAGACAGGCCAGGGCTTCTTCAAAAAAGTAAAATCAGACAGCGGTAAAGAGATCCTTACGCTGAACCTGCAAAGCATGGAATATGGCGCGCGCAACAAGCCAAAATTTGCAGCGCTTGAAACCGCCAGACCAGTTGAAGACCTGAAACAGCGCCTGAAAATACTGCAGGCGGCCACTGATAAAGCCGGTGATTTTTACAGGGCATTTCATTATTCTCTTTTTTCCTATATCTCTTACCGCATTCCTGAGATCAGCAATGAGCTGTACCGCGTAGACGATGCAATGATGGCGGGTTTTGGCTGGGAGATCGGTGCATTTGAAAGCTGGGATACACTGGGGGTAGAGAAGACCGTTGCAGCTATGAAAGCAGCAGGTTATTCCGTAGCGCCATGGGTTGAACAGATGCTGGCCAACGGCGCCGCTTCTTTCTATAAAATAGAACAGGGCAGACGGATGTTCTATGATGTTGCATCCGGCGGTTACCTGCCGATACCTGGCGGAGAAGCATTCATGGTGCTGAAAAACCATGCCGACAAAACCATCTGGAAAAACAGCGCCTGCCGTTTATATGATACCGGCGATGGTGTTGCCGGTTTTGAATGGAGCAGCAAGATGAACAGCATCGGCGGCGAAGTGTTGGAAGGCCTTAACAAAGCGATCGGTATTGCCGAGGAATCATTTAAAGGATTGGTAATAGCCAACGACGGGCCTAACTTCAGCGCAGGTGCCAACGTAGGCATGATCTTCATGCTTGCTATAGAACAGGAATACGACGAACTGGATATGGCCATCCGCATGTTCCAGAACAGTATGATGCGCGTACGTTATTCATCTGTTCCGGTGGTAATTGCACCGCATGGTTTAACACTGGGCGGTGGTTGTGAAATGAACCTGCATGCCGATAAGATCTGCGCGGCAGCCGAAACGTATATCGGTCTCGTTGAGTTAGGTGTTGGGTTGATCCCCGGCGGTGGTGGCACCAAAGAGTTTGCACTGCGCGCAGCTGATGAAATGCATGAAGACGAACCGGAAACCATTACACTCAAAAACAGGTTCCTCTCCATTGCAACTGCTAAAGTGGCCACTTCCGCACATGAGGCTTTTGAAATGGGTATTATGAGAAAAGGACATGACGAGATTGTAATGAATGCCGGCCGCAGGATACTGGAAGCCAAGAAAAGCGTCATAGAATTATACGACCAGGGCTATGTTACCCCTGTGCAGCGCAAAGACGTTAAAGTACTCGGCCGTTCTGTGCTGGGCGCATTATATGCAGGCATCAATGGTATGTGGAGAGGCAATTATGCAACCGATCACGATGCACTTGTGGCAAGAAAGCTCGCGTATGTAATGTGCGGCGGTGATCTCAGCGATCAGACCCTCGTTAGCGAACAATACCTGCTCGACCTGGAAAGAGAAGCATTCCTCAGCCTTTGCGGAGAACGCAAAACGCTGGAGCGGATACAGGGCGTGCTGAAGACGGGTAAGCCGGTGAGAAACTAGGGGTAGCAGGATAATGTAAAGTATATATCGTTGCTATTACTGATCGCCTGACCACAGGCGTTAAGAAGAATTTATAAATCTACCAACTTTAGAAAGAGCAGATGAGTGCTGCGCTGAGTTCCCTCCGGGAGACATCAGAGACAGTGTGAAATCGGTGCGGTTAACCATTAACCAAAAGACCCTGCCAGTCTTTGCAGAGGCGCCTCTTTGGGTTCGGTGCACAGCGGCCTGAGCGACACACCGTCTGAAGGTTGAAATCTATAAGCAGCTTTAGAAATCGCAAGTACGTGCTGCGCTGAGTCCCCTTCGGGAGACATCAGCGGAAACGAATCTATAAGCAGCTTTAGAAATCGCAAGTACGTGCTGCGCTGAGTCCCCTCCGGGAGACATCAGCGGAAACGAATCTATAAGCAGCTTTAGAAATCGCAAGTACGTGCTGCGCTGAGTCCCCTCCGGGAGACATCAGCGGAAACGAGGCACAACGGCCTGAGTGAGCGGAAGCAACGAATTTGAAGTGGCTTAGAGAACCGGAGTACCATCCGAACACCAGGCTTCCAACAATGGATTAAACTGCCGTTGCTGGCCGCCTGATCAGCAATACATCGCCAGCCAGCAGCTTCCTGGCGACCATTTTCAACGCATATTGAATTTGACCCTGAAATGATTTCCGGAATGTTCGTGGCTGGCGTAGCGTAATTCTCCGTCGTTATCCTCAACGTATTTTTTTGCAGTAGCAAGCCCTGTTCTGAAAATATTTTCCTCATCCAGGAAATAGGCATGTAACCTGTCGATACCTGTAGCCCTGCCGTTACCCAGCATTTCAATAATGCATTGACGATCTGTGGTATCCATATAGATACGGATAACGGAACCTGCTTCTGCTATCAGGATCATGTTTTCTGCAAAGACCCGGAGATTGTTCCGCAGCTGGGAAGTTTCATGCTGCAGCCATACGGGTGTTGGTGCAAACTGTAGCTGCAATTGTACCCGCCGGGCTTCAGCCATTTCTGCCAGGGATACCGCGATCTCTTCCAGCAGGCCCGCCAGTTCCGCAGGCGTTTCATGGGTACGGTTGTCCATGCCGGTTATGTTTACCCTAATTTATGCTTTATAAGTGAATACACAATTAAAAGCGAAAACAACCGCTTGAGGCGTTTCTGACACGCTTATCAATATTGCTGAAAAATCATCGGTATAGCATTATCTTCGGGATATAACATACTTTTTATGGAACCGATCTTATCTCTGCAGGGGATATCCAAATCATACGGCCCCATACGGGCATTGAACGATGTTTCTTTCCAGGTACCGCCGGGCAGCGTTTTCGGCATCTTAGGGCCTAACGGAAGCGGCAAAACAACCATGTTGAGTATCATCCTCGACATTCTGAAAGCCGACAGCGGCAATTTTTCGTGGTTTGGTCAGCCCGGCTCTCCTGCCACCAGGAAAAGGATCGGCTCGTTACTGGAAACGCCTAATTTTTATCATTACCTCTCGGCTGTGAACAATCTCAAAGTTACACAGGCCATCAGCGGACGCGGTACGCCGGAAGACATTGAGCGCGTGCTGGAAACCGTAAAATTATCTCACCGGAAAAACAGCCGTTTCAGCTCTTACAGCCTGGGTATGAAACAGCGGCTCGCTATCGGTGCGGCGCTGCTGGGGAATCCGCAGGTACTGGTATTCGATGAGCCTACCAACGGCCTCGACCCGGTAGGTATTGCAGAGATCAGGGCATTGATCAAAGAACTGTCGGCGCAGGGCAAAACCATTATCATGGCAAGCCACCTGCTGGATGAAGTGGAAAAAGTATGTACCCATGTGGCGATACTCAAAAAAGGCACCTTGCTTACGGCAGGCCAGGTAGATGAAGTACTGGCGAATGAAGATATCGTTGAAGTGTCTGCAGCCAATCCCGACCATTTACGCACTGTACTGGAACAGATGGGCGGCTACAGCCAGCTGAAACAGGATGGCAGGCAGATCCAGCTCTTCTTCCCGATAGGATCGGCGAATATGGAAGAGATCAACAGCTATTGCTTCAGAAACAGTATTACACTGAACCAGCTGCTGCTGAAAAAGAAAAGCCTTGAAGCCAAGTTCTTTGAATTAACCAATGACTAACTTAAAAACGATCCCATGCTTTCCCTTATAAAAATTGAATGGCTCAAAATCAAAAAATACCCTGCTTTCTGGTGGATGCTCGGTATTGTAGCGCTTACTTATCCTGGTATCAACATCATGTTCTACAATGTTTACCAGCAGATTTCAACAAGTAAAAATATGGCGGGGGAAATTGCCAAAATGCTGCTGGGCAACCCGTTTGCATTTCCTGAGACCTGGCATTCCGTGGCATATTTTTCATCTCATTTCGTAATCCTGCCTTCTATTCTTGTGATCATGCTGGTGACCAATGAGTACAATTATAAAACACACCGTCAGAATATCATAGATGGCTGGAGCAGGTCGCAGTTCATTACCAGCAAACTTTGTGATGTGGCAATCATTTCATTTATCATTACCATTGTTTACGCGCTTGTAGCTACGGTATTCGGGTTTTATTCAGACAGTTCATCTGCTTACCGGTGGGCTGAGCAACTATACTATATCCCGCTGTTCTTCATTCAGAGTTTTGCGCAGTTATCCATCGCATTCCTGCTGGGTTACCTGATCAAAAAAGCTTTCATTGCACTGGGCATATTTCTTTTTTACAACCTGGTGATCGAGAATATCGTCACAGCTTACTTCACTTATAAACTGAAGATGGATGGCGTTTCGCGGCTGATGCCTTTTGAAATGTCTGACCGCATCCTCGTTGCACCATCTTTTGTTGGAAAGTTTGGCAATGATGCGAAAGCTACTTACGACAGGTGGATTGATGCTGTACCAGCCCAGATCGCACTTACGGTTGTATTTACCGGTATTATCTGGCTGATCTGCTATGCAGTTCATAAGAAAAGGGACCTGTAAGAAATTTTATTTGCCGAATAAATGGCCCAAAGCCTTCTGAACCGTCGGGTACCTGAACAGGAATCCGGCGGTTTCTGTTTTACGGCTGCTGACGGTGGCGCTTTTCAATACTTCAATGCTCATTTCGCCCAGCACCCATTTCAGCAGGAACGAAGGAACATGTAAAGGAATGAAGAAACGACCTCTTACCAGGCGGGCTAATTCCAGGGTTACGGTTTTATTGGTGGCGGGTGAAGGACTCACTGCATTATATACGCCGTGCAATTTGGGGTTTTCGATAGCATGCAGGAAAAGATGACAAAGGTCGTCTATATGAATCCAGCTGATCATTTGTTCTCCGCTTCCCAATATAGCTGCAATGCCTCCTTTAAGCGGTTTGAGAAATTCATTCAGGGCTCCGCCGGTATTACTGAACACGATCCCCAACCGGTAAATGACCAGTCTTTTATTCAGTTCTTCCACCGGTTGAATACTCTGTTCCCAGAGCCGGCAGGTTTCGCCGAGGAAATCATCAGCAGGCGGCATTTCTTCCGTAAATCCTTTCGTGCGCATTCCTTTATCATCGGCCCCGTACCAGCCGATGGCAGAAGCACTTACAACCGTACTGATCTGGTTGGGAATTTCACGGATGGCTTTCGCGAGTAAGGCACCGCTGGCAGTGCGGCTTTCGCGGATTTCTTTTTTTCTTTTTTCCGTCCAGCGTTTCTCCGCAACCCCGGCACCCGCAAGATGGATCACGTGATTGGCATTACGGATCGCTTCCGGATCGATAACCCCTTTTTCAACATCCCAATGCGCATAAGACACCCCGGATCTGTTATCCTGCAGGGCATCAGTCTGCCCGCGGGAAAGGATAATGATTTTGTACCCCTGCCGTAACAGCAAAGCTGTAAGTCTTTGCCCCACCATACCGGTTCCGCCGGTTATAAGTACTGTTTTCATATCGGTTATGCAATAATAACAACTGAACCGGAATAAGGTTGCACAAAAAAGCCCCCGGTTCTGACCGGGGGCAAACAACTAAAATCACCAGGCTAAAAACAAAAAACTATGGTAAGCAATCACTAATCGGGTTTTTTCCCGTCGAGAAAGGTGTTGATGGTTGAGATCTGTGTCTGGTTATTCTCATCCTTACCCACTGTGTACTTGCTGTAAAAATTCTCTACTGATGTTAATGTGCTGCCAAACAGTTCCATGTTCCTGCGAACATAGGCCGGAACAGAATCGAACTCATTGTTGGGATCTGAACTGTTACTGATATTAAACGACAGATTCCTCAGTTTTTGTATACGCTCGGCTGCTCTTTTTTTCTGTTCTTCCACATCATCCATCACATCGTCGTATCCGGCCTGTATTTCCTGCTGCGGAACCGGCATACTTCTTGGCTCTTCCTTTTCCACGATATGCATTTCCATTTCCAGCTGCAGTTCATCCTCTGCCTGGATCGGCGCGGGTTTCGGCTTTTCCTCTACCTGTTGTACCGGCTGTGGTACTGGTGCAGGCCTTGGTGCCGCAGGCTCTGATGCATAAATATTGGATGGCTTGCTGAGACCTGTACTGTACGATGGCGTAACCGGGCGTGCTGGTTCTGCTGGTTTCTCGCTTACGCTGAAACGCAGCATTTCATCTGTAGCCGGCTGTGACACGGGAGGCTGTGGTTTTTCTACCACTACTTCTTCCGTGAGGTCGGTGCTCAGTTCAAACATGAGCGGCATTTCTTCCTTCACGGGTTCAGGTTGCGGTTGTGAATAAGTAAATGTATTCTGTACAACCGGCTCTTCCTGTACCGGCTCCTGGATGCGTGGCGCGAACGGATCTTTATCTTCCAGCGGCAATGTCTGCTGGATCGGTAATGCAACCGGTTTAGGTTCTTCCAGGTCAAGTCCGAGTGTCATTACGATCTTCTCAGGCTTAGGTTCAGGCTTTTTTACCTCTACCGGTTTTGCAAAAGGGTCTTTATGTTCAAAACCGGTAGCTACGAGTGTGATACCGATCTTTTTGCCGAGGGTTTCATCGTAGCCCATACCAACGATCACGTCAGTACCTTCTCCTGCCTGCATGCGCAGGTAGTTATTGATGACTTCCAGTTCATCCATTGTACACTCATCGTCTCCTTCCGCACTGTTGATATTGATCAGGATCCATTTTGCTCCTTTGATATCGTTATCGTTCAGCAGCGGCGACGCCAGCGCTTCTTCAATAGCACGTTGCGCACGGTCTTCACCTTCCACCTCTGCTTTACCCAGGATCGCAACGCCGCCGTTTTTCATAACGGTGCATACGTCTGCGAAGTCTACGATGATATGACCGCGGCTGTTGATGATATCGGTGATACATTTTGCTGCAGTGGCGAGTACATTATCCGCCTTGGCGAAAGCATCCTTCATTTTCAGGTTGCCGTACTGCATGCGCAGCTTATCGTTACTGATCACCAGCAGTGTGTCTACATAAGGTTTCAGCTGCCTGATACCTTCTTCTGCCTGCTGCTGGCGGCGCGGGCCTTCGAAACCGAATGGTGTGGTTACAATACCAACGGTAAGGATACCCAGCTCTTTACATATCTGTGCAATGATCGGGGCGCCACCGGTTCCGGTACCTCCACCCATGCCCACAGTTATGAATGCCATTTTAGTATTGACTTCGAGGATACGCTTTATTTCTTCGAGTGATTCTTCTGTGGCCATTTTGCCCACTTCCGGGTTTGCACCAGCACCTAATCCCTGTGTAAGATGTGGCCCCAGCTGGATCTTGTTCGGCACTTCGCTCTGCTCAATTGCCTTTGCATCGGTATTACAGATGATGAAATCAACGCCTTCAATATCCTGTCCGAACATAAAGTTTACAGCGTTGCTTCCCCCGCCACCCACACCGAGTACCTTAATGATGGACGATTTTTGTTTGGGAAGATCAAAATGAATCATAATGTGCTTTTTTGGGTTAGTAGATTACACGGCTCTGCCTCTGAGGATATTGGATCGTAAAATTATTATTGCTGCGGCCAGGTAATTATCTGATCACCTGGTCCTCTTCTTCTTTAAACAGATCTATCAGGTTATTCTTGAACTTATCCCAGAACTTCTGTTTCCGGGCTGATGCATTTGCATTGGTATTCACTGCAATCACTTCCTGTTCTTCCTGTATTGCATCGGCTTCGAGCTCAACTGTAAGTGTTCTCGGAACCGCCACTTTCTTGTATTGTTCTGTAAATTCCTTGCGGTTATGATCGTAATCGCTGTAACCTTTCAGGATCAGTCCCAGGCATGTGGCATACATGGGCTTTTTCAGCTCTTCGATATGATTGGGTGCGAGATGTTCATTCGGTAAACCGATGCGTGCATTCAGTCCTGTTGTATATTCCGTTAACTGGATCAGGTGTTTCAGCTGTGAACCACCGCCGGTAAGGATAATACCGCCATTCAGTGCACGGCTGTCGAGCCCTACCTGTTTGATATGGTAAGTAACAAAATCCAGGATCTCGCTCATACGCGCCTGTATGATGGCTGCCAGGTTCTTCACACTGATCTCTTTAGCAGGCATACCTTTCAATCCCGGGATAGTGATATACGCATTCGATTTCGCTTCGTCGGCCAGAGCACTTCCGAACTGTACCTTCATCGCTTCTGCCTGGCTTTTGAGTACGCCCAGGCCCATGCGGATATCATTGGTAATATTCTCACCACCGAATGGTATTACAGCCGTATGCTTCAGGATCCCTTCATAGAATACCGCGAGGTCGCTGGTGCCGCCTCCGATATCGAGGATCGCCACACCGGCTTCCATATCGATATCGCTCATTACCGCACTCGCTGATGCCAGTGGCTGCAGCACGAGGTCTTTCGTTGCAAGGCCGCTTCTTTCAACCGCACGGTTGATGTTCCGGATCGCATTCCTGTCGCCGGTAATGATGTGAAAATTAGCGCCCACTTTTACGCCGTTGTAGCCTACGGGGTCTTTGATGTTCTGGATATTATCTACGTGAAAATCCTGCGGGATCACATCGATGATCTGATCCCCGGCAGGGATGAATGTTTTGCGCTGGTTGTTCAGCAGTTGGTCTATCTCCCAGCGCTGGATCTCTGTTTCCGCGTCCTGGCGTACGATATCACCACGGGTCTGTAAACTTTTGATATGATGACCTGCTATGCCTACATATACTTCGTTGATCTCCAGTTCAGGGTTACTTTCATAGCAATGCAACAAAGCCTGCTGAATGGCTTTGATGGTCTGATCGATGTTCAATACCTGTCCATGCTGCACTCCGTTACTGTTAGCGCGACCAAAACCTAAAATCTCCAGCTTGCCGTGCTCGTTCTTTCTGCCGGCGATCGCTGCGATTTTGGTGGTTCCGATGTCGAGACCAACAATGATCGGTGATTCATTGTGATTCATAGCGTAAGTGTTTTAGTTGTTTTTTGTTGCAATGCATTTATTTTTCAAACGAGATCAGCTGTTGCAAAAACCGTGCACAGCCTTCAGCATCCGTTTTATTTTTTCTGCATCACTGCCTTGGGTTTATTTGTTTTGGCAGCCGGCTTTGTTTTTTTGCCTGATTTGACCGACTGCTGTTTCGATAACGTTTTATTATTCTGTTTATTGTTTAACGGTGCATTAGTTTTCGAAATTGTTTTTTCTTTTACCGGTTGTTTAACAACTGGTGCTGCCATTTTCTTTACCACTGCCGAATCTTTCGCAGGCGGCGCTGCTACAACAACAGTACTGCTGTCTGCAACCGCTGTTCCCTTCAGCAATGATTCTATTGCCTTTGCAGCTGCAGCTGAATCGACCAGTTTCTTCGCCGTACCTCTCTTTACTGCCACCACCTGGTTTGCATACTGCACATCAACCTTTTCATATTTGTTCATACCCTGCTGCAGCCATGCTTTCTTATAGAATGTATACAGCCGGCTGAACTTGCTGTCGATTTCTTCTGCATCTCCAAGTGCCACAATATGATCACCGATTGCCGGGATCAGTTCAAATGTTGCATGCGGCGTAATGTCTACCTGCGACACATGTGCCATCCAGAACGAGTCCGCAACAATATAACGGCTCAGCTTCACCACATCTTCCAGCAGGGCGCTATCGGGTTTCGACAGTTTTGCCTTATCTGAAGGAAAGCCGGTAAATACAGGTACGCGGGCCGACATCTTCTCGCTGAGCGGTAATCGTAATCCGCCACTGTCGAGGTAAAAAGAACTGCCCTGTGCAGTAAACACCCTTGCAACCGGTTCGCGCTCTTCAATCTTCACCTGCAGTACCTGCCCGTTATCGAAATACAGTTCCGCATTTTTTACCCAGGGGTTCTTTTCCATCCCGGTTTCGAGCTGGCGCAGGTTTACTGCTGAAACAGGGAGACCTTTTACCGGGCCCCTTGCATTCACCAGCTGCAGCACATCTTTCTCGTCAATGAACATATGGTGTTCCGCGCCTGCAATTTCGATCTGTACATCTTCGCATTTCCGCTGGCTTTTTTTCTGCATGGCGGCGCCCAGCAGCACAATCGTTCCAATGCCTGCCAGCAGCCAGATTACCTGCAATACTCTTTTTTTCCAGCTCATTTTTTTCATCCGCCCGACCTCTCCAGTGTTTCTTTTACGGGTTGAATCCATGCATCTATATCACCAGCACCGGCCATTACCACCAGGGCTGGTTTTTTATCCGTTACATATTGGAGCATCTGTTCTTTTGTGAACACATGCTTATGTTCCAGTTTCATTTTGTTCAGCACCAGGCTGCTCGTAACACCTTCCACCGGTAATTCGCGTGCGGGATAGATCGGCAGCAGGATCACTTCATCTGCCATATCCAGGCTCGCTGCAAATTCATCCGCCAGGTCTTTTGTTCTGCTGAACAGATGGGGCTGAAATACAAGTGTCATTTTACGATCGCTGAAAATGCTTTTCACCCCGCTGATCAAAGCACGCAATTCTTCCGGGTGATGCGCATAATCATCGATCAGCGTATGCTGCCCGTTATTCAAAGCATATTCAAATCTTCTGCGTACACCTTTGAATGCGTCCACGGCTGAACGGATCGCATCATCTGTTATCCCGAGCTGTCTTGCTACCGTAATGGCAGCAATCACATTTTCTATATTGTGCAGACCGCCCATATGCAGCTGCACATCGCCGATCTCCCAGTCTGCCGCCTTTACATTGAAATGATAACTGCCATTCCTTACCATTACATCAACTGCCCTCACATCCGCTCCTGCGTGATCATAACTGTATGTGATCCTGTTGTTATTGTTCAGATCAGCTTCACGACCCAACCCTGATTTTACCACCAGTGCGCCGCCTGGTTTTACCTTATGTGAAAACTGGATGAACGCATTTTCCACTTCTTCGGGGGTGCCATAGATATCCAGGTGATCAGGATCCATTGCCGTGATGACCGCGATATCCGGAACCAGCTTCAGGAAACTGCGGTCGTATTCATCCGCCTCTACTACCACCACGTTCCTTTCATGACTCCAGAAATTGGTATTGTAATTGGCAGAAATACCGCCGAGGAAGGCATTGCAACCATAACCGGAATGCCTTAAGATATGAGCGATCATGGTGGTAACGGTTGTCTTTCCATGGGTACCGCCCACGCAGATATTAAAAGAACCTTCAGTGATCCATTGCAGTATGTCACTTCTTTTCACCACCGTGTAACCGTTCTCTTTATAATAGACCAGTTCTGCATGCTGAGCCGGGATAGCCGGTGTATACACAATCACATCAGCATCCCTGGGAGCCAGTTCAGGATTCTCTTCATAATGGATCGCTATGCCTGAATTTTCAAGTTCCCTGGTAAGTGGTGTCCGGGTTCTGTCGTAACCGCTTACCCTTGTACCTTTCGCATGAAAATACCTGGCAAGCGCACTCATGCCGATGCCGCCTATGCCTATGAAATAGATATTTTTTATTTCGTTCAATCTGCTCACCTGATCTGTTTTAATATTTCTGCTGCTATGATATCGTCTGCATTGGTAACCGCCAGTGGCCTGATATGTTCCTTCAATGATGTTCTCAGAGACGCATCATTAGCCAGGCGCAGGATCTCTGGGAACAGTTTTGCCCGGATATCCGCGTCTTTTACCAGCAACGCGGCTTTCCGGTCGGCGAGATACTGCGCATTTACGGTCTGGTGATCTTCTGCGGCATGAGGATACGGAACGAATATCACCGGTTTTCCCGCCACACATAATTCCGCTACAGACATGGCCCCTGCCCTTGACACCACGATATCCGCCGCTGCATATGCTTTATCCATTTCATAAATAAAGCTGTCTACCCATACATTGCTGAACGGCTGCCCGCGATGTTTGTAGCTTTCAGCACCATTGGTTCCTGTCTGCCAGATCAATTCTATATTATGCTGTGCCAGTTCATGCACATGCGCTGCGATCAGTTCATTGATGCTCCTGGCTCCGAGACTTCCGCCTACAGCCAGCAGGATCGTTTTGGAAGGATCGAGTCCGAAATGTTTTACGGCTTCTTCTCTTTCACCAACGGCTTTTACGATCTCTTTGCGAACCGGGTTACCGGTGATCTGTATTTTGCCGGCGGGAAAGAACTGCTCCATTCCTTCCGATGCTACAAACACAGCCGTTGCTTTTTTACCCAGCAGTATATTGCTCTTCCCTGCAAATGAATTGCTCTCATGAATGAAAGTGGGAATGCCCTTGCCCTGCGCATATCTTAATACAGGGAAACTGGAATAACCGCCAACGCCGATCACCGCATCCGGTTCAAAAGCGTTCACGATCTTTTTCACCTGCATGAAACTTTTAAAGAGCTTAAATGGAAGTCCCAGGTTTTTAAGAATCGAGCTGCGGTTGAAACCGGCTATATCCAATCCGTCGATCTGGTAACCGGCCCGCGGCACTTTTTCCATCTCCATTTTGCCTTTAGCACCGATGAAACGGATCTCAATGCCTGGCGATTGTGCTTTCAGTGCATTGGCAATAGCGATGGCCGGGAAAATATGTCCGCCGGTTCCTCCTCCTGCTATGATGATCTTTTTTGCCATATTATGCCAGCGCTGGTTTTTCAGTTTCTCCTGCCGGCGCCAGGTGATCGGTTACCGGTTCTTCCACTTTTCCTTCCATCTGTTCTACGTTCCTTGCCACACTCAGGATGATACCGATCGCACAGCAGGTGAAGAGATAGGAACTTCCGCCCATACTCACCAGCGGCAGGGTTACTCCCGTTACCGGAACCAGGTTCACATTCACCGCCATATTGGCCACAGCCTGTATCACCAGCGTAAAGCTTAACCCCAGCGCAAGGAATGCTCCGAATGCATACGGGCATCTCCGGAAGATGCGTATGCACCTGAACAGGAACACCAGGTATATGAAGATCATAAATGCACCGCCCATCAGGCCGTACTCTTCTATGATGATCGAATAGATAAAGTCATTGTATGCCTGCGGCAGGAAATTCCGCTGCTGGCTGTTACCGGGGCCTAATCCTACCAACACACCACCATTCGCGATGGCGATCTTTGCCTGCTGTACCTGGTAAGGAACTTCATCTTTTTCAGCGTATATAAAATCCTGCACGCGTTTCACCCAGGTACCGAAGCGACCAAAGGATTTCGCTTTTTCAGCTACGGTTGTTTTTTTTGTTTCTTCCTTCTGTTTACCATCGTATGTGATCACTGCCACAGACACGATAAATGCAACGGGTATCAGCGCCACTCCTATGGTTAGCAATATATGTTTAATGCTTACCCGCCCTATGAACATCAGCAGCAACGATGTGGCGCCGGTGAGCAATGCGTTAGACAGGTTAGCGGGCATGATCAGGGCGCAGATGATCAGCACCGGCATCACAACGGGAAGAAACCCTTTTTTAAAATCCTTGATCACTTCCTGCTTACGGCTCAGCATCCTTGAGATATACATGAACAAGGCCAGTTTGGCAAGATCACTTGTCTGCACTGTCATGTTGATGATGGGCAGTTTGATCCAGCGGCTTCCTTCATTGATCCTTGCTCCGAAGAACAGGGTATAAATAAGCAAAGGAACCGATAGCATGAACAGCACCGTAGCTACCCTTGAAAACAGGGTATAATTGATCCGGTGGAGGAAATAGATCAGCAGGATACCGATCATTGTAAACGACACCTGTTTGAACAGGTATACATTGGTATTGCCCTTGTACATCTTGTATGCAAGCGAACCTGTTGCACTGTATACCACCAGTATCGACACCAGCGACAGCAGTACCACGATGCCCCATATGTATTTATCTCCTCTTGTCCTGTAGGCAAGCTGGTTCCGCATCCCTTCTACGGAAGGGATCTGTGAAAACAATTTGTCTGTGGTCTCGTTCATCAACCTCTGTTCGTGTTATGTTGTACCCGCGTTTGCCGGGCAGTATTTACAATTCTTTTACAGCATCTTTGAACTGCGTTCCCCTGTCTTCATAATTCTTGAAGAGGTCGAAGCTTGCGCAGGCCGGACTCAGCAGCACCACATCATCCTTTACCGCTATTTTAAAGGCTGCGTTCACCGCTTTCTTTGCCGTGTCTGCTTCAACGATCACCGGAACGATATCCTTGAATGCGTCGATGATCTTTTTATTATCAACACCCATGCATACGATCGCTTTCACTTTTTCCTTTACCAGGTCTTCGATCAGTGAATAATCATTCCCTTTATCGGTACCACCAAGGATCAGCACGGTTGGCTTGCTCATGCTTTCCAGCGCATACCAGGTGCTGTTTACGTTGGTCGCCTTACTGTCGTTGATGAATTCCACCCCGCGTACCATGGCTACGAATTCCATCCTGTGCTCCAGGCTGTGGAAGTTCTTGACAGCTTCGCGTATTTTTTCTTTGCGGATACCGAGTGTTGCTGCTGCTATACCTGCTGCCATTGTATTGTAGTTATTGTGTTTTCCTTTCAGGGCGAAGTCGTAAATACTCATACTGACTCTTTCTTCCTGTATTCTTAACATCATCTGATCGCCTTTGATGTAGCCGCCTTTTTTTACTTCTTGTTTCATAGAGAATGGTAATGGGTTAGTATGAATGGTTAGTAAAGCCAAATGTTTCATGATTACTTCATCGTCCTGGCAGTAGATGAAATAATCATTCATAGTCTGATTTTCGATGATCCTGAACTTGCTTCTTACATAATTCTCGAATTTGTAATCGTACCTGTCCAGGTGATCTTCCGTGATGTTCAGCAACACGCTTATATCCGGTCTGAATTCCTTGATATCATCCAGCTGAAAAGAACTGATCTCTGCTACATAGATCGCTTTCGGATCTTCGGCCACCTGTTTGGCAAAAGAATAACCGATATTTCCTACCAGTGCGCAATCCAGTCCTGCCGTTTCGCAGATATGGTAGATCAGCGCGGTAGTGGTGCTTTTGCCGTTGCTGCCGGTGATCGCCACTATCTTGCTGTTCCCTTTGAACCGGTATGCGAATTCTATTTCACTGATCACCGGTATTCCCTGTTTCCTGATCTGTTTTACCATTTCATTTTTTTCAGGAATGCCCGGGCTTTTCATCACTTCCGTTGCACTGAGGATCTTTTCTGCCGTATGTTGTCCTTCTTCAAAATCGATCCCGTTATCAATGAGCTCCTGCCGGTACTTAGGCTTGAGTGCGCCGCCATCGCTGAGAAACACTTCATAGCCGTTCTTCTTCCCGAGCAGTGCAGCACCTACACCGCTCTCTCCGCCTCCGAGTATTACCAGCTTTTTATACATTTCGTCCTTTGTGTTCATTATCTCATTTTCAGCGTAAGGATCGACATCACCACACAGAGTATGGTTATGATCCAGAACCTTACGGCTATCTTACTTTCATGAAATCCTTTTTTCTGGTAATGATGGTGCAGCGGGCTCATCAGGAATACCCTTTTGCCCTCACCGTATTTCCGTTTGGTGTATTTGAAGTAACTGACCTGTATCATCACGCTCAGCAGTTCTATCAGGAATACTCCGCAGAAAATCGGGATCAGTAATTCTTTTCTTACGATGATGGCCAGCGATGCGATGATGCCGCCCAGCGCCAGGCTTCCCGTATCGCCCATGAATACCTGTGCCGGGTATGCATTGTACCATAAGAACCCGATACAGGCTCCCACAAATGCGCCTACGAAAATCGAGAGTTCACCCAGATTGGGGATATACATCACATTCAGGTACTCGGCAAATTTGTAGTTTCCGCTTACATAGATGAATACACCGAGTGCCGCACCGATAATAGCACTTACGCCTGCAGCCAGCCCATCGAGTCCGTCTGTGATATTAGCTCCGTTCGATACCGCGGTTACAATAAATGTTACAATCAGGATATAAACGATCCAGGTATATTTTTCTGCGCCGGGACCGATCCAGCTGACCAGCTTGCTGTAATTGAACTCATGGTTCTTTACAAACGGAATGGTGGTGATAGGTGTTTTTACTTTCACAAACTTCCTGTCCACCCCATCCATATTTCTTACAAACACATTGGAATCCCGCGCCAGCCGCTCGCCCTGCTGTGGTGCATAGGTTGCTCCGCTCACCACTTCTCTTTCAACAGTTACAGCATTGCTGAAATAAAGCGTTACGCCGATGATGATGCCAAGACCTACCTGGCCAATGATCTTACTTACACCGGCAAGACCGTCGCTGTCTTTCTTTTTATATGCTTCGCCCTTCTGCTGCGCTGATTTTCTTGCTTTGATCTTGAAATAATCGTCCAGGAAACCGATCGCTCCGAGCCATACGGTGCAGAGCACCATCAGCCTGATGTATACTTTATCGAGGTTGGCAAAAAGCAGGGTTGGAATGAGAATGCTGAGCAATATGATGATCCCGCCCATGGTTGGCGTTCCCTTCTTCTGCTGCTCACCCTGCAATCCCAGCTCACGTACAGTTTCGCCGATCTGGCGTCTCTGCAGGAAAAGGATCATCCTTTTACCATATACAGTTGCAATGAATAAAGACAACAAGATCGCCATGGCAATTCTGAATGTCAGGAACTGGAACAAGCCAGCACCGGGAACATTGAATTCCTGTTTCAGCCATGTGAAAAGTTGGTAGAGCATCTGGTTTGGTTTTTATTTTTCCCTCGTGTTTACAGTGATCCTTATTTATTCAGCAATTCAAACATTTCCTTCAGTACCTGCTTATCATCGAAATCATATTTCACCCCGTTGATCTCCTGGTATTTCTCATGTCCCTTTCCTGCCACCAGTATGATATCTTCCGGGTTGGCAAAACTCACAGCAGTTTTAATAGCTTCCTTCCGGTCGGCGATGGCAATGTATTTTCTGCGTGCCGCGCTGGTCAGGCCTTCTTCCATATCTTTCAGGATCTGGTTCGGGTCTTCGGTACGCGGGTTATCGCTGGTAAAAATGACCCTGTCGCTCAGATCGCAGGCCGACTGCCCCATTACCGGCCGCTTCGTCTTATCCCTGTCGCCGCCGCAACCCACTACCGTAATGATCTGCTCATGCCCTTTGCGTAATTTTCTGATCGTTGCCAGTACATTTTCCAATGCATCCGGCGTATGTGCGTAGTCAACGATGCCGATCACCATGGAAGGACTGATAGTATAATCGAACCGGCCTTCTGCACCCGTTGATATGCTGAGCGCTGTCAGTACTGTTTCGCTGTTCTCGCCGAGACAGATCGCAGCGCCATATACCGCAAGCAGGTTGTAGGCATTGAATTCTCCGATCAGTCTGAAATGAACTTCCGTATTGTTTACCGTCATCACCAGGCCAGTCAGCGCGTTCTCAAGGATCTTGCCTTTGAAATCGGCCATGGTCTTAAGGCTGTAATAATATTTTTTGGCCGGCGTATTCTGCAGCATCACTTCACCTCTCTTATCATCTGCGTTCGATAAGGCAAATGCCGTTGAAGGAAGATTATCGAAGAATCTCTTTTTCACCCTGATGTATTCATCAAAGGTTTTATGATAATCCAGGTGATCATGTGTGATATTACTGAAAATACCACCTGTGAACTGAAGACCGGTAATACGATGCTGATGGATCGCATGACTGCTGCACTCCATGAACACATGCGAACAACCCGCATCTGCCATATGCCGAAGTAATGCATTCAGGCTTACCGCATCCGGTGTTGTATGTGTGGCCGGAATAATTTCTTCATCTATCTGGTTCTGTACCGTACTGATCAATCCGCATTTATAACCCAGCTGACCAAACAACTTGAACAGAACTGTTGCAATCGTTGTTTTTCCGTTGGTGCCTGTTACACCTACCAGCTTTACCTGCGAAGATGGTTCACCATAATACCTGCTGGCCATATAAGCCACTGCCTCATGGGTGTTAGTAACCTGCAGGTAAGTTATTCCTGCTGCGGTCTGCGCAGGCAATACTTCACATACAATTGCCACAGCGCCCGATGCAATTGCTTTCTCTATATAGTCATGACCATCCGAAGCGACGCCTTTGATCGCTACAAAAGCGCTGCCTGCAGTTACCTTGCGGGAATCGATCTGTATATCTTTTACATCGATATCAGTGTTCCCCTGTACCTGCTTCAGGTGTACTTTGTATAATATGTCCTGCAGTCTGGCCATAATGATTGATGTTCCTGATCCTGGTTAATTCAATTCGATGTTTATTAATTGCCCCGGTGCAACCACCTGTCCGGCCTGTACCGATTGTTGTGTTACTTTTCCTTTTCCCTTCACATTGATCTTCAAACCCATGTTCTCGCACAAATAGACCACATCCTTCAATCCCATTCCTTTCAGCTGCGGCATCGTTCCCCGCTGAACGGGCTTTTTATTCATCACCACTGTTGCGTCTTTGCCGTAAATATTGATCCATTCATCTGTTCTGCCTGCAGAGTCCCTGTATGGTAATCCCAGTGTGGATGCGATGAACGATATATCCTGTTTCATCCCTGTATATGTAAATGCGGTACTGTCTTTCTTCACAGGTGCTGCCTGGTTATTTCCTGACTGGCGCACATATGTACTGTACAGCCTGTCTGAGATCTCCTTGAACACCGGCCCTGCTACCGATCCGCCGTAAAACACCGCTGCATGAGGTTTGTTCTTGATCACCACGATGCAGGTGTATTGCGGATTGTCTGCCGGAAAATATCCTGCAAACGACGACTGGTAGATCTTATCTGCATATCCCCTGTTATTATCAGCCACCAGCGCAGTACCTGTTTTTCCCGCAACGCTGTAAGGTGTGTTTTTGAACAGTTCCGTTGCTGTTCCCGCGGTACAAACGCCTTCGAGACAGGTTTTAAGTTGCCTGAGTGTCTGATCACTGCAGATCTTTTCATCCAGCACTACCGGTTTGATCTCGCGCAACAGAACACCTTCTTCTTTGATAGCGCTTACCAGGTAAGGACGCATCATTTTACCTCCATTGGCAACGGCATTGTACAGCATCGCTGTCTGCAGCGGACTTACTGCCAGGTTATAGCCGAAAGCCATCCATGGTAAAGTGGTTGGTCCCCAGAACCTGCCACCCGGCTTATAGATCACCGGTGGCTTTTCGCCTTTCAGATCTATGCCGGTCACCGTATCCATCCGCATTTTTTTAAGATGGCTGATGAAAGCGCCCGGTGTTGCGGCATAGTATGCTGCTGCAAGCTTCGCCATTCCGACATTTGAACTGAGCTCAAAAGCTTTCTGGATCGTTACATCCGTGCGACCGTGCTTTTCGCTGTCGTACACCGTCTGACCCGCAATTTTCCAGGTGCCGCCTTCCAGGTTTACGGTCTGGTTCAAAGAAACTTTTTTGTCTTCCAGCAATGCCAGCATGGTAGCCAGCTTGAAGGTTGATCCTGGTTCCGAGGGCGTAATGGCGTAATTGAAATCTTCCCAATAACTGCCATTGCTGCGTTTGCCCAGGTTAGCGATCGCTTTGATCTTACCTGTTTTTACTTCCAGTACGATCGCACAGCCATGTTCCGCCTCGTTCTTCTGCATCATCTTCATCAGCGCATTCTCAGTTACTTCCTGTATGAATACATCGATGGTGCTTACAATATCTTTCCCTGTTTCAGGTTCTATCTCATAAGTATCGTCTACCGGAACCGTTACGCCGCCTGCTATCGAGCGCACCCATTGTTTTCCGTTCCTTCCTTTCAGCACACTGTCGTAAGCCAGCTCCAATCCCACTTTATTCGAATCCCGCGCCAATCCGATGGTTCTGAATGCGAGCATCTGGTAAGGGTTCAGCCTGATGGTCCGCTCATTGGCGATCAACCCGCTTTTATATCTTCCCAGCCTGAACAGTGGGAATTTGCGCAGTTGCTCATATTCCCTGAAGGATATTTTCTTTTTGATCAGGAAATAACTGCTGTTATCCCTGTACCCTTGTTTCAGCAGTGTTTTATATTCTCCCTGAGACTGATCTCCGAACAACGTTGCCAGGCAATAACTGAGAGAATCGAGGTTATCGCGGAAACGCTGACCGTTCTTTTCCCGAAGAGGTGCCACCCTGAAATCCATGTATATGTCAAACTGGGGAATGCTGGTGCTCAGCATCTGTCCGTCTTCACTGTAGATCGTTCCACGCTCGGCTTCGATCTCGTTGATCTTCTGGTGAAGACTGTCGCTCATACTCCGCCAGTACTTTCCTTCTACCTGCTGTATATAAACTGCTTTGCCGAATATTGCCACGCATGCCACCACCACCAGTATATAACTCAGATATACCCGCCACAGGATGTCCCGCTTTACTTCTAGTTTTTCATTCCCCTTCACAAACAAACTGTATCTGTTATTGGCTGCCTTTTACAAAAAATATCATGGCTTCTTTTCCTGCTGAAGTCTTTGCGGCATTTCTTTCACCACTTTAAGACCCAATGGCTCTGTGGCTTTCACCATCTGCACTTCTTCACTCTTGAACATCACTTCACTTTTCAGCGTCTTGTATTCATATTGCAGTTCTTTCAACTCCACGGTTGTGGCATTGATCCTACGCATTGTTTTATCTGCCATATGCCCGTTTGCGATATACAACACCGCAAGCAGCGACAGGAACAGGAAAAAAGGAATATTGCTGAGCATCCACTGGTAGTTAAACAAACCTTTCAACGGGTTCCTGAGAGCATTACCTGCAGCTGGTTCCGTTTTTTTATTGCCTGTTTCTTCCATGCATTTATATTTTTTCAGCAACACGCAGCTTTGCGCTCCTGCTTCTTGAATTTCTTTTCAGCTCTTCATCGGTTGCCGTTACCGGCTTCCGGGTAATAATATTGAGTATCTCCTGCCTGCGGACAGATTCGAACGGGTTATCCGGTACCTCTTCAAAACTGCCCTGGCGAAAGAAATTTTTCACCAGCCTGTCTTCGATGGAATGGAATGTTATGATCGCAACACGCCCTCCCGGTGCAAGTACCTGCGGCACCTGTGCCAGCATTTCTTTCAGGGCGCCCATCTCATCATTCACTTCCATTCTCAGCGCCTGGAACACCTGAGCCAGGTATTTATTGGGATTCCCCTTTACAACCGGACTTACCAGTGATTTGAACTGTTCGATGGTTGTAACGGGCTGATGGTTCCTGTGCTGTGCAATATGCTTTGCGAGCGTTTTCGAGTTCGATACTTCGCCGTACTGCTCGAATATCTTATGCAGCTGCTGTTCAGTATAGGTTGCTACAATAACAGCAGCTGTTAATGGTTGCCGCCTGTCCATACGCATATCGAACGGGCCGGTAAAGCGGGTGGAAAACCCACGGTCGCCCTGGTCGAACTGGTGACTGCTCACGCCCAGGTCTGCCAGTATTCCGTCAACCGCGTTTACTTTATGCAAACGCAGGAAACGTTGCATATGGCGGAAATTCTGGGGCACAAACACGATCCTTTCATCTCTGGGCAGATTCTGCTCGGCATCGGCATCCTGATCAAAGGCAAAGAGTTTACCCTTTTCGCCAAGTTTTGCGAGAATACCCCTGCTGTGGCCACCGCCGCCGAATGTGCAATCCACATAGATGCCATCGGGCCTGATGTTGAGCGCATCGATGGTTTCATGGAACAGAACGGGAATATGGTAACCAGCCGCCGACTGGTTCACATCCAGATCCGAACCTTTTTTTCCGTTTTGCGCGTCCATGGGTCTCTGCTTTACTGCGTTCTCAAAATCAACCCGGGAATTTTTCATTTCCGTTTGTCATCACATCCTTTGCCAACTCACTGAAAGCTTCGGGTGAAAAATCATCAAAGAGCTGTTTATACTTACCTGCATCCCAGATTTCGAAACGATCCAGGGCCGCCGCCAGCACAATATCTTTTCCTAATCCCGCATATTCTTTCAGGGAAGCAGGCAACAGCATACGGCCGGCATTATCCAGCTCAATTTCCGTTGCACCACCCAGGAACTGCCTGCGGAATTGACGTACCTTTGGATCGAAGTCATTCAACTGGCTTATTTTGGCAATGATCAGTTCCCAACTTTTGATCGGATATAACGTGAGGCATTTTTCAAAGCCCCGGCTGAGAATGAAGCGCCCCTCGCCTTCAGGCAACTGTTTTTTCAGTCCGCCCGGAAGCAGGAAACGGCCTTTTGCATCGACCGTAGCTTCATATTCTCCGTGAAATCCGTTCATTGGTTAATAAATAATTGTCAGAATTACCACTTGTTGACACAAAATAACACTTTTTCCCACTTTTAAACGAGAAATGGGGGAGCTGTATTTATCCACAGATTTAATCAGGCTCAAAGCCTTTGCAGTATTGAATTTGAAGGTGTTTCAGGGCTTGCGGGATGTGAATCAAATGTGGATTGCTGTGGATAACCAGTGCATAACCTTAAAAATGCTTATTTTCAGCTTAAAATCATCCTTTTTATGACATCCGGCGGTTATTCCGGCACTCCCCTGATACGAAAACTAGGTATTCAACCAGGCATGAAAGTCATGCTTGTGAATGCCCCACCGGATTATTTCCAGCTATTGGGAGAAGACATCAGCGGTCAGGTGGTAAAAAGTGGGGCTGCTGATCTGGTACATCTTTTTGCAATAAAAGCAGCTGTACTCCGGGAGGAATTCAGCAGGCTGATCAGTGAAATGCCTTCAAACACAATCATCTGGATCTCCTGGTATAAAAAAGCTTCCCGTCTGCCGACGGATATAAACGAAGATCTTATCCGGGATATTGTGCTGCCGCTGGATTGGGTGGATATAAAAGTCTGTTCGGTAAGTGAACAATGGAGCGGACTTAAAATTGTAAAGCGGAAAGCTGCCCGCTGAGTGGTTCCGGCTTATTTTTGCAGCCGGATCAATTCTTTTACATGCACCCGAGCCATCTTTCCATAGCAGATTATACCTACGAACTTCCCGACCATCATATTGCCGCTTACCCGGTGGCAAAAAGAGACAATAGTAAACTGCTTGTCTATAAAAAAGGAGTTATCAGGGAAAGCAGGTATGCGCATCTGGCTGAAGAAATCCCTGCAGGCAGTTTACTCGTGTTCAACAATACCAAAGTAGTTGAAGCAAGATTGCTTTTCCAGAAAGAAACAGGCGGGCAGATCGAGATTTTTTGTCTTGAGCCGCATGAACAATACCCGGATATCACCACCGCTATGCTGCAGAAAAACCGTGTGCTGTGGAAATGCCTGGTAGGCGGTGCTAAAAAGTGGAAAGACGTGCTGCTGCGGAAAGAAATTCCTTCAGATACAGGACCAGCAGTGCTTACCGCAAGAAAAGCGGAACAGCGTACGGATCATTACATCATCGAATTTGAATGGGACAACAATGCCAGCTTTGCAGAGATCCTGCATCTTGCCGGGCTTGTGCCACTGCCTCCGTATATGAACCGCGCTGCGGAAGACACGGATAAAGAGCGGTACCAGACCGTTTATGCAAAGCATGACGGCTCTGTGGCTGCACCCACGGCAGGACTGCATTTCACGCCGGAATTGCTTGCATCGCTCGCAGCAAAAAATATCAGTTCCGGTTTTGTAACACTTCATGTTGGTGCAGGAACTTTCAAACCCGTGAAAGCGCCGACCATGGAAACGCATGAAATGCACACGGAATTCATGGAGATCGACAGGAAGCTGGTTCAACAACTGATTACGCATATCAGCGGCACTATCATCGCCGTAGGCACCACATCGCTTCGTACCATGGAGAGCCTTTACTGGTTAGGTGTAAAGCTGATACAGCAACCTGAAATTCCCTTTTCGGAACTGTATATCACGCAATGGGAAGCGTATGAAAATAAGACCGCTCCTATCAGCACCACTGAAGCATTGGAAGCATTACTCAGCTGGATGGACCGGCATTCCATTGAAAGGCTTCCTGCCAGAACGCAGATCATTATTGCACCTGGTTACCGCTTCAGGGTAGCGAGGGCACTGATCACTAACTTTCATCAGCCGCAGTCTACTCTGCTGTTACTTGTTGCTGCTATCACGGGGAATGAATGGCGCACCATTTACCAGTATGCGCTGGAGCATGATTTCCGTTTCCTGAGTTACGGAGACGGCAGCCTTTTATGGATGAATGAAGACTAAGTCCTGTTTACGGGTAGTTCGATCGTGAACACACTGCCTTTGCCAAGTGTACTGTCTACCTTGATCTTTCCTTTGTGTGCATCCACAACCGTTTTCACATAACTCATACCTAATCCAAAGCCTTTTACATTGTGCAGGTTACCTGTATGTGCTCGGTAGAATTTTTCGAAAATACGCTTGAGGGTTTCCTTACTCATACCGATACCATTGTCTTCCACACGCATAATAAAATACTGTGCAGTGCAATGGGTAGATATTTTGATGCGGAGATGATCGTTTGAATATTTGATCGCGTTATCAATCAGGTTGGATACCAGGTTGGTGAAATGCACTTCATCTGCGAAAATGCTGTCGTTCTTGGCATTGAGCAGGAGTTCTGCCGTACCATTCTTCTCTTTCAGCTGTAACTGGTAATTATCCAGAATATGACCAATGATATCGTGTGCATGCAGTTCTGTGCGTTGCAGGCTGAGTTCCTGGCGTTCGGTAAGTGCGGCCTGCAGGATCGTTTCCACATGTTTGTTCATGCGTATATTTTCTTCCTTGATGATCCCGGTGAAGTAGCTCATTTTTTCAGGGTTCGCCTGTACTTTGTCGTTCCGTAACGCATCTACTGCCAGCGAGATCGTTGCAAGCGGCGTTTTGAATTCATGCGTCATATTGTTAATAAAGTCGCTCTTGATCTCACTTACTTTTTTCTGGTTAAGCAGTGTCTTGATGGTTACGTAAAACGCTGCAATAAACACGAGCATAAATAATGCGGCACCGATAATCACCCAGCGTAAAGAGTTCCAGAGCTGCATTTTGAAATCGGGCACCAGCAATACAAGGTGCTCGAAAGTGGAGAACCATTCGCGGTTAGACCTGTCGGGCGGCATGATGGGAATAAAGACGCGCTTATTATTTACCGTATCATAAAACTCTTTATCGAAATTGGCCGAGCCGAATTCGAGTTCATCGGAAGGATTCAGTATGGCGAATTCAAATTTGATCTTTTTCAGTTCCTCGCTGTCGAAAGCCCGTCTCAGCTTAGCCTGTACATCCTGTGCAGAAAATTTTTCCTCAACGGAAGTAGGTTTCATAAGGTTTAACGGAAAATCGGAATTCAGGCGAAGTGAGTTACGTCGCGGTACGCGTAATACAGGACCATTGTAGACAACCCTTCCCAGTTCTTCTGCCACGTTTGTTGCCGCCTCGTTCACTTTGGCGGAGAGCTGGCTTTCCTTCAGCTCGAGCAGGTTCAGCAGCCACGAAGCCTGCAGCCGGATCAGACCGAGCAGAGAGAGCGTGATCAGTATGATAATGATAGGGAAAGTTTTCTTCATCGTCACAAATATAACGGGTATGGGCTTTCAGAAAAGTTCCGGTGCCAGGTTTACAAGCATTTTAACTGGTTTACCAACACCCCCCCACCCCTCACTTCGCCCTCATCTCCCCCCTCACTTCGCCCTCACCTCTCCTCACTTCTCCCTCACCCCTTCTTCTTCTCCCAACCACACTTCTCTCCACAGCAACCCGCAATATAAAATTATGGCGTACCTTTTCACTATGATTCCTATCGTGCCTGGCATTTTACTGATTTCGGATCCTTTCCTGAAAGACCCGAATTTTAAACGAACCGTGATCCTGCTTTGCGAACACAGGCAGGAAGGCAGTGTGGGTTTTGTGCTTAACAAGTCGCTCAATATTAACCTTGACGATATTATCACCGAAGCGGCGGGTATCGGTTTACAGGTATATGATGGCGGACCGGTACAGAAAGATACCCTGCACTTTATTCACAGGCGTCCTGATCTGATCCAGGGCGGTATTGCCGTATTCGATAATGTTTACTGGGGCGGTGATTTTGAGCAGGTGCTTGAACTGCTTCGCAACAGGGAGCTGAAGCAGAATGATATCCGCTTTTTTGTGGGTTACAGCGGCTGGAGTGAAGATCAGCTGAAAGATGAGCTGGAACAGAAAAGCTGGATCACGCGGCAGGCAGACAGCGGGCTTGTGTTTCATACCAACAAGGACCTCGTGTGGCAGGATGCGCTGAAAGAACTCGGTGGTGAATATCGTCAGATGGTCAACTATCCTATTGATCCGCAACTGAATTAATCTAAACTTTTCTTTAGCTTAACCACACAAAAAAGCCCCCGTTGTTATTACGGAGGCTTTCAATCGGTCACTGTTATTTTATAATGCAGTAGCTCCTTCTACAAGAACCACTACTTTATTGTTCAATACTTCAACGAAACCACTTTGGATACTGAAGCTTTCGGTATTGCTTTTGTCTTTCAATATCTTCAGCTTTCCTTTTCCCAGGGCGCTTACCAGGGGAGCGTGTTTATCGAGTACTTCAAAAAGACCTGTAATACCAGGCAGCTGTACACCGTAAACATCGCCGCTGTAAAGCTTTTTTTCAGGAGTCAGTATTTCAAGTGTCATGTAATGCTTTTTTTAAAGGTTATCTCACCTGCCGGTGTTCAATGCGGGCCGGTTAACCCTTAGCTGCTTCCAGTAATTTCTTACCTTTTTCAATCGCATCTTCCAGGGTTCCTACCAGGTTGAATGCTGCTTCAGGATATTCATCTACCTCACCGTCCATGATCGCATTGAAACCACGGATCGTGTCTTCGATGCTTACGAATACACCTTTCAGACCGGTGAACTGCTCTGCCACGTGGAATGGCTGAGACAGGAAACGCTGTACTTTACGTGCGCGCTGTACGGTCATTTTATCTTCTTCGCTCAGTTCATCCATACCCAGGATCGCAATGATATCCTGTAACTCCTTATAACGCTGGAGGATCAGTTTTACACGGTCAGCAGTGTTGTAATGCGCTTCACCAACGATAGCCGGTGTAAGGATACGTGAGGTTGAATCCAGCGGATCCACCGCAGGGTAGATACCCAGATCCGCAATCTTACGGCTCAGTACGGTTGTGGCATCAAGGTGTGCGAAAGTGGTTGCAGGAGCCGGATCGGTAAGGTCATCCGCAGGTACATATACCGCCTGTACGGAGGTAATTGAACCATTTTTGGTTGATGTGATACGCTCTTGCATCAGACCCATTTCAGTTGCCAGTGTTGGCTGGTAACCTACCGCTGATGGCATACGGCCTAACAGCGCCGATACCTCTGATCCAGCCTGGGTGAAACGGAAGATATTATCTACGAAGAACAGGATGTCCTTTCCTTTGCCGGTACCATCACCGTCACGGAAATATTCCGCGATGGTAAGACCCGACAGGGCCACACGCGCACGTGCTCCCGGAGGTTCGTTCATCTGTCCGAATACGAATGTTGCTTTTGAATCTTTCAGTTCTTCCAGGTCTACTGTGCTCAGATCCCAGCCACCTTCTTCCATGCTGTGACGGAATTTGTCGCCGTATTTCATAATGCCCGCTTCGATCATTTCACGCAGCAGGTCATTTCCTTCACGGGTACGCTCACCTACGCCGGCGAATACTGAAAGACCGCCGTGGCCTTTCGCAATATTGTTGATCAGCTCCTGGATCAATACGGTTTTACCTACACCCGCACCGCCGAACAGACCGATCTTACCACCTTTTGCATATGGCTCGATCAGATCGATTACTTTGATACCGGTAAAGAGTATCTCGCTCGATGTGCTCAGGTTCTCGAATAATGGTGGTTTATTGTGAATAGGACGTCCGTTCTCTCTGCTCAACTGCGGCAGACCGTCGATAGCGTCTCCCGTTACGTTGAACAGGCGCCCGTTGATACCATCTCCTATTGGCATAGCGATCGCTTTGCCGGTGTCTACAACCTCCATACCACGCACCAGGCCTTCAGTTGCATCCATCGCGATGGTACGCACACTGTCTTCACCCAGGTGCTGCTGTACTTCCAGTACCAGCTTTTCGCCGGTTGGCCTGGTTATTTCCAGGGCGTTATAAATCTCTGGTAACGTTTTATCGTCGGGGAAGTGAACGTCAACTACCGCGCCGATGATCTGCTTGATCTTACCTTTTGTAGCCATATCAGGAGATGTATTATGGGTTTTAAATGTCTTTTATTATTACCACTACCGGGTTTTCCGATTTGGGCGCAAAGGTAAGGGCAGACGGCATAAAAATCACCAAAATCGCCAACTAAAATTTACCCTTTGCCTTCCTTTCGCCTGAGAAAACCGGAGAAAAGCCTGAGTAAGCCGAAAAATCCGACCTGCTTTACCCCTTTCAGCAAGGTCCCGGCCAGTTTTCCACCCTTCTCCGGGTCTTTGCTGCCTGCCAGCAGTTTAAAAAGCCCTATGCCAAGTTTCCAGACACTGCCGGCTACTTTATTGCTCAGGAATGCCGGCAGGATTGCGCCTATCGCATTTTTGGCAGCCTCCTGCGGCAACTTTGCCAGCCGCTGCTCCAGTCCTGCCTCCCGTTCGCGGATGCGGAGCTTCAGGTCATGCATGGCCTGCTGCAGTTCCCGGCTGTTGCGGACCGGCTGGTCAGTTCCTGTTGTTCTCATCTGTTTCATCGGCTGTTTTATCAAAAAACACTTTGATCACCATATCTGTAATACGTTGCTCATATCGCCTGCGGGTTACCAGCAGTATGATCACCAGGAGTATATACGCTGCCGCAACAATGCCGAAGCCGGCATAAAGACTACCCGTAAGATCTGCAAAATAATACCCGGCCATAATACTCAGGAATAACAGGATGAACAGCCCGAACATAGCCAGCAGCCCCACTGTAAATAACATGGCCACCAGCCGTGACGACTTATCTGCCACCTGCATCTTTGCCAGCAGCAGCCTGTCGCGTACATATTCTTCCAGTTCCCTTCGCGAATCCCTGAAAAAATCCTCTGTTTCCATTATGTATTATTAGTTGTTGCAGTCGTTTGCAGCTGTGCGATGAAATCTCTGCCTTTCTCCAGCAGTTCATTGAAAGCCTGATCGAATTCTTCTATACTGTCTTTTACTTTCTGCTCCACATCTGCAGCCATTTCTTTCGCATCGGCCAGTACTTCCTTTCCTTTATCACCGCTGAACAATAACACCAGTGCGGCGCCGGCAGCAGCCCCGAGCACAAGGCCTGCGATGAATTTCTGGTTATCCGTCATATTGGATTTTATTTTAGGCGGTTAAAACAATATATTTATCCTAACCCGGTATAATATTTTATATCGGATGTGTTTCAGTGATCAATCCTCAACACACAATTTACATGGAAAACAGGCAAGACCATAAGATCAACCGTTATTTTTTCCTGGGCGTTATCCTTTTATTAGGTGCTTTTCTGCTGATGAGCCTGAGCCTTTTCTTTACTGCTTTCCTGGGTGCCCTGATGTTCTATGTACTCAGTAAGGGGCCGGTAGAATGGCTGGTGAATAAAAAGAAATGGCAGAAATCCTGGGCAGCCGTGCTCGTAATCGTGGTATCCTTTTTCATCATTCTCCTGCCTATTTCTGTGATGGGTACCATGCTGGTGAGAAAGGTATTCCAGCTGGCGGCCAATATGGACACTATCATTACTCCTCTCCGCCGTTTCGATGCCATGCTGCAGGAACGCTTTCATTTTACGCTGATCTCCGACAAGAATATCGCTGAAGTACAATCCTTTATTACAGGAATGTTGTCGCTTGCAGTGAACCAGGGCCTCAACTTTTTCAGTGAGATCATCATGATGTACTTCTTCCTGTACTTCATGATCATGAACATTAACCGCATGGAGGCTGCCATTATATTCTATCTGCCTTTTCCGCGAAGCAAGATCATCCTTTTCGGTAATGAGCTCAGGGCACAAACCTTCAGCAATGCCGTCGGGATCCCGCTGATTGCAGTGGTGCAGGGTGTATTCGGTTATTTTGCCTATCTCCTTGCCGGCCTCGACGAACCGGGATTCTGGGGCATCCTGACCGGTTTTTCTTCCATTATTCCCATCATCGGCACGGGACTGGCCTGGATCCCGGCATCCCTGATCCTTTTGCTGGGCAATCATACCTGGGCCGGCATCTTTGTTTTTGCATGGGGACTCATCGTACTCAGCAGCCTCGACAATGTAGTACGTTTCCTGCTGGCCAAACGGATGGCGGATGTACACCCGATCGTAACTGTCCTGGGTGTGATCATCGGGTTGCAGTATTTCGGGATTACGGGGCTGATCTTCGGTCCGCTGATCATTTCCTATTTTATCATCCTGCTCCGTATCTACTATCTCGAATACCAGAAACCACGCGTTCAGCGAAGGACAAGGCCCGTACTGCCTTCCTATTTTCAGCTTCCTTTTGCAGGAAACAGCAAAAAGAAAAAAATGAATCGTCCGTAAATACGTTAACTGATATAAAAATAGAAAGGGAACGCGGTCTGCGTTCCCTTTCTATTTATGCCGGTGTATTATTTATCTTCTCCGTTTCAGCCACAGTTCCGGGTTCATCATCTGCAGTTTGTCGTTATTGATCATCAGCGAAAGGGATCCGTCGCCATCGATGTTCAGGCCAGATCTGCCCAGCACTGAGCCCGCTTTCATGGTTTGTCCGCGTGATACCGATACACTTGAAAGGTGCCCATAGGTTGTGAAGTATTTACCATGCCTGATCATAACGGTCCATTCACCTGACACTTCACCTACATAAGACACTTCTCCGTCTGCGATGCTTTTTACAACGGTTCCCTGCGGAACCGCGATTTCGATACCATCGCTGTTACGTGTGAGTTTTGTACCCGGGATCGTCTCTATACCGAAATGCACGTCTACATTACCAATATCTACAGGCCATGGTAATGCGCCTTTGTTATTTTCGAATTTAATAGAAGTCTCCCTTCCTTCAGGGGTTGACTCCAGTGCGCTGTAGGTCCTGTTCTTTGGTGTGTTATCTAATGTAATCGGCTCTACAGGCTTAGGTTTGGCCGGTGTTGTACCTGCCGTGCTTCCCTTGGCCGGCGCAGTACCTGCGTCTGCGGGTTTATTGGCAGCTGCGGCATTAGCTGCCTGTAGTTTTTTAGCGTCTTCCAGTGCTTTCTGTTTGGCCAGTCTTTCCTTTCTCGCTGCTTCTTCCGTTTCCCTGCGTATTACGGCCTGGATCGCATTACGCATCTGCTGGCGCTGCTTTTCTTTTTCCTTCAGCTGGTTGGCGATCTCTTTTTCCTTTCCTTTAAGCTGAGCCACAACCTGGTCCTGCTGTTTTTTATCTTCCTGCAGTTCTTTCAGCTGTTCGCTCTGGGTCTGGAATGTGGCTACCTGTGCTTTTTTATTGATACTGAGCTGGCCGATCTTTTCTTTCATCAGCTGCTCCGATTTGATAATGGTATTAGCCTGGGTTTCGCGGTTCTGCCGGTAACTTTTCAGGTAGGCTACCCTTTTAATGGCATCGTTGAAGCTGGTGGCGGAGAACAGGAAATTGAGGTACTCGTAACTACTCCGGTTCTTATAGGCAAATACAATGCTCTGTGCATATTTCACCCTGAGGGTATCCAGCTCTTTACCCAGCCTGTAAATATCACGCTCGTTCATAAAGATCGTTTCATCGAGCGCTTTGATCTGTTTGCTGATGCCGTTTACCAGCTCCATACGCTTATTCACCTTTTGTTTGATGATGGAGAGCTGGCTTAAGGAGAGTTTTTTGTTCTTGGTGGTCTCGTTGAGTTGCTGGGTGAGGTCTGCAAGCTCTTTTTTCAGTTCCTGCTCCTTTTTCTGTAGTTCTTCCCTTGTTGCCTGCTGGGCACATACCATACCTGCGATACAAAAAGAGAAGAAAAGGCAAAGAAGCGGTTTAAACATGATTGTCACTTTATTTTCGGTTCTCAACATGATGTTATCGTGCAATAACGGCTAAAATGACCGGTAAATTACTTGCGTTTGTAATTTTTTGGGATCTCGAACGTGTATTTTAACGGTTCATTTAAGGAAAACTCTTTGAAATCGAGGGTGATATCGAGTTTTGACTTCTCTGCTACCGAGATTTTCCGGTTGGCGGCGAAGAGGTAAGGCCCCATTTGCTGGTAATTTCCGAAAGTGATATCGCAGGTTCGGTTACGCTGGATATTCACATCATCCAGCTTGCTGTGCAGGATCCTGCTGTCGTTGATGTCGAGCGTTACCAGATGCTTGAACACATCGCCGTTCACGAGTACCAGCAGTTGCGTGGCCAGGTTCTTATAAGAGATGAGGTTGCCGGTTATGAAAATAGGGTTACCGATAATCATATCCTGCATGGTATAGAAATCGAAGGGGATCTGGGTTTCTTCCTGCAGGTAGCTGATGGCGCGGTACATGACGGATTTATCATCTACCATTTTTACAAGCACCACACTGTCTTTGGTGATCTTTACCTGTAAACCCACTTTACTGATGCCAAGGAATTTACCTGCCACTTTGATCAGGATCACGCTGTCTTTGCGCATGCTGAGGTAAGCGGTATAATTATCGCTTCTTTCAGCTCCATCGTAATCGACCTTGATCTTGGCATTGAAAGTTTTGAAATCGATCTTGCTTTTGGCCACTTTGCTCATGATCCCTTCCACGATAGCCGCGGAATCCACCTTGGGCGCCTCTTTAATGATCACTGCCTGGGCTGTATCCTTGCGGACCATCGCCGTTTGTATGTTCTGTACCTTTTTTACTGTTTTACAGGAAAAAGAGACCAGAAGGACGGATATAATGAAAATTGCTTGTTTCATGTATTATTGTTTGCCTGTATGACCAAACCCACCGGCGCCTCTGGCTGTTTCATTAATAATATCTACCGGTGCCCATACAATCTTTTCAACACGCTGTACTACGAGCTGTGCAATTCTGTCGCCCGTATGAATGGTTTGGGGTTCATTGGACAGGTTGATGAGAATCACTTTGATCTCACCACGGTAATCTGCATCAATCGTGCCGGGGGTATTCAGGCAGGTAATACCCTGTTTGATGGCCAGCCCGCTGCGCGGTCTAACCTGCACTTCGTGATTTTCGGGCAATTCTATGAACAATCCCGTTGCAATCAGGGCCCGCTCCATCGGGGCAAGTGTTACCGGTTGGGGCAGAAAAGCCCTGATATCCATTCCCGAAGACCCTTCTGTGGCATAAGCCGGAAGTGGGTTATCTGATTGGTTAATAATGTTAACCGGGGTAAGATTTGCTGACATGAGGGCAAATGTAGGAAATGTACAAGAGTTGGCCGACAAAGAATAAGATGTATTACTTTTGGCCCTAATCTGTACGGATGAAACCTGGCTTTATGAAAAAACAGCGGTTATCCTTTCTCGTGTTACTGTTATTTCCGTTACTGGCGTTTCTGTCGGGCGGTTGTTTCAAGCGCCTTCCGGATAAACACGAGGTATATTTTAATGATTTTGAAAAAGGCAGCCAGGCAAAGCTGACCATTTTCGATCACAATGGCAAAGTGGACTCTTCTAAAATAGCTTCCTTTAATAATGGTAAGGTATTCGGTTTTTTCAATAATAACCGCATCGAACTGGATCTGGATCATCTGCCGGAGCATAATGCGCTCAAGGTTGAGTTCGACCTTCTGATCCATGATGCCTGGGATGGTAATTATATTAGACCCGGAAGTACCATTCCGGATGTGTGGCAGATGATGTTTGGCAACGACCTGGTATACCAGACCACTTTTTCCAACACCACTTACCCGCAGTCGTTCCCGGTAAATTATGGAACCGGAACCACATCCAATCCTCCGGGTGCCAATGCCTGGAACCGGAGTCTGCCGGGTGTTTGTGCGCTTCAGTCATCGGCTAATGGCAGTTCTTTATATAAGATCGAGTTCCTTACCGGGCATTCGGGGGGCGCCATCAAGATCGCATGTAATGATGCGTTGCAGCCTTATATGAGTTACTGTAACAAAAGCTGGTCGATCGATAACCTGCGCCTGACAGCAATCAAGTACAATTAATGTGACAGAATACCAAATCATTCGTTCACATGAAAACAATCCGTTCCCTTTTAAAAGCCATATGGCGGGCCAACCCTAAAACGATCTATTTCAATTTCAGGTACCTGCCCTGGAAGCAGGCCGTGCATTTTCCTTTCTGGATCTCATCCCGAACAAGCCTGCGTAAAGTAAAAGGTCAGGTTCAGCTGAACGGGCCGCTGGAAACCGGGATGATCCGGATCGGGTATGGCAACATAGGCATTTTCGATCATAAACGCTCACGCAGTATCTGGGAAGTATGCGGTACTGTTGTATTTGAAGGCAAGGCGGAAATAGGCCATGGTTCCAAGATCTCCGTTGGCCCGGAAGGCATGCTTTTTTTCGGGAAAAACTTTGCGTTAACGGCTGAGAGTACTATTGTTGCCTATAAAAAAGTGGTCTTTGGTGATGATTGCCTGCTTTCATGGGATATACTGATCATGGATACGGATTATCACGCCATCCGCAATTCCCGTTCGGAAGTACTGAACCCGCCTGCGCCGGTGATCATCGGTAATTCCGTATGGATCGGATGCCGCTCGCTCGTGCTTAAGGGAACGGTGATCCCGGATGGTGCTATCATTGCAGCCAACAGTTTTGTAAATAAAGAACTCACGGGCACTCATCAGTTATTCGGAAAAAATCCATTATCCGTACTGGCAAGTGATGTTTACTGGGATAAAGACTAATCAAACACTTGCATAAACGTTATTGTACATGACAGGAGGCAGCAAAACAAGAATACCAGATCTGTTGAGGAGACCGTTGCTGTCCAATTTCCTGAATCTCGGATTTATACAGGTATCCAATGCGGTTGTGCAGATACTGCTCTTCCCTATTATTATACATGTAGTAGGGCTTGATCAATTCGGGATGGTAATGGTAGCAAATTCCTTTGCAGCCCTGGGTGGCCTCGTTACCAATTACGGTACCAGCCTGTCTGGTATTAAAGATGTTACACTGCACAAGTCAGACAGCGGCATGCTGGCTGGTGTTTTCTACAATATTCTTTTCACCCGTTTTGCGCTTGCCGTGCTATGCATGCTCAGCATTCCCGTTCTCACCGCAGTGGGCTATCATACAGAATACCTGTTACTGGCACTTCCCATATTGCTTGCCGAAATTGTAAACCCGCTTTTCTTTTTTACCGGCACCGAAAAGCTTTTTATTTATAATGTGGCCAACCTCGCTTCAAAACTGCTGGCATCTATTCTGATCCTTACACTGATCACCAACCCGGAAAAAGCACCATGGGTTAATTTTTACCTGGGAATATGCAGTTTTATTTTTTATATGCTGCTGAGTATATACATCTCAAGAAAATACCGTCTGGGTAAACCATTATGGAACCCGGGAGAAATAGGCAGGCTGCTGAAAAACAATTTCTACCTGGTAGGTAATAATATTTCAGTACAGTTACAGCAGTCTTTCTTTCTTTTTTCCATAGCTACATTACACAATCCTTTATTACTCGGCGCTTATTCGCTGTGCGATAAAATAGTATGGTCGTTCCGTTTGCTGCTGACGGCATTTTCCGGGGCGCTTTTTCCGAAAGCGGTACGGCTGTACCAGGAAGAACCGGCGCTTTGGGTACGATATAGAAGAACAACCAACAAATATCTCGCTGTTTGTTTCATAACAGCAGGTATTGCACTGTTTTTTACAGCGCCGCTGATTACCAGGGTACTGACAGGCAAAGATGATCCACTCACCTGTTCATTTATCAGGTGTATAAGTTTCGTGCCTTTTGTAGCATCGATGAACCTCCTCAATGTGCTGGACCTGCTTATTAAAAACAGGTATGCGGATATATTCAAGATCGCTGTCATCATCCTTATGCTTACAGTTACTACTGCCCTGTTGTTTTTAAAATTCGGCTCGGTATATTCATTCGGGTATTACCCGCTGATCATCGAATTATGCAGCATCCCGTTATATCTCTATTTTATACGCAACTCCTTAAAATTCTCTCCGAAGCATGATTAATAAAAGAATAGCAGTGATACTGGTGAACTGGAACAGCTTTGATGTAACGAACGACTGCATACTCTCGCTTAAAAACGTACGGTCCGACAACTTCAGTATTATCGTTGTAGACAATGGCTCCGTGGATCATTCCGGAACAAGGCTCCGCGATCTGCATCCTGAGATCATCTTACTGGAATCACCGGTGAATACAGGGTTTACGGGCGGAAACAATATCGGCTTCCGGTATTCACTTGCACATGGGTACGAATATTCCATCATGCTGAACAACGATACATTTGTAGAAGCCGACTTCCTCGATATACTATGCCGCTATATGGACGAACATCCGGATGTGGGAATCGTTCAGCCACGTATTTTTTACCATCACGACAGAAATCTGATCTGGAATGGCGGTTCGTACTTCAACCGTTTCCTTGGTTATACCTATACAAAGGGAGAAGCGAAACCCTCGAGCGAAAAATACAATTTCGAGAAAGAAGTAGACTGGGTAACCGGCTGCGCTTTTTTTGTACGGAACGATATCATCAGGAAAACAGGGCTGCTGGCAGAGAATATGTTTATCTATAGTGAAGATGTGGATCTGTCTTTCCGTATCCGTAAACTTGGTTATAAACTGATGTACCTGCCCTCTTCCGTGATATACCATATTTCAGGAATGTCCAACACTTCCCGAACAAAGGGAGAAGAAGGTTTTGTGAGTCCGGGAGCACATTATCTTAACCAGCGCAACCGGCTCTGGATACTCAAAAAGTATATTCCCTGGTACTTTGCTCCCAGCGCTATCATTTTTAATTTTTTTTACATTTCACTGGTTATAGGGTATTTTGCGCTACGAAAGCGTTTTAAAAAACTGAGAGCAGTGCTGCGTGCGGTTCGTGATGGAATAAAGGGCTCAATTATCTATAACCAGTGAAACTATGAAAACGATCCTTATAACGGGGGTGGCGGGCTTAATCGGATCGAGACTTGCAGAGTGGGTCATTGAGCATCATCCGGAATACAATATTGTAGGAATAGATAACCTTAGCGGCGGATACCGGGAGTTCATTCCTGAAAAAGTAATCTTCGCCGAATCCGATCTTGCCAAAGATGATCTGACGGGTTTGTTCGAAACGCATCATATAGAGATCGTTTACCATCTTGCTGCCTATGCAGCGGAAGGGCTGAGCCCTTTTATCCGCAAATTCAATTATACCAATAACCTGCTGGCAACAGCGAATATTATTAATAATTGTATCCGTTACAATGTAAAAAGACTGGTATTTACCTCCAGTATGGCAGTATACGGCGAAGGCAATCCGCCATTCGATGAAACAGCCATACCGGCGCCGGTAGATCCATACGGTATTGCAAAATATGCCTGTGAAATGGACATCCGTGTGGCCGGAGAGCAGCATGGGCTCGACTGGTGTATTATCCGTCCGCATAATGTTTATGGCCGTAACCAGAATATCTGGGATAAGTACAGGAATGTACTGGGCATCTGGATGTACCAGCATCTTAACGGCCAGCCATTTACTATTTTCGGGAAAGGAGAACAGAAAAGAGCTTTCAGTTATGTGGATGATTGCCTTGCCCCTTTATGGGAAGCCGGCACCGGTGATCAGTCGTCCAGGCAGATCATCAACCTGGGCAGCAGCAAAGAATATACGATACTGGAAGCAGCAGAACTGCTGAAAGAAGTGATCGGCGATGCCACATTCAGTTTCCTGGAACAAAGGCATGAGGTAAAGAATGCTTTTTCAACACATGAAAGATCTGAAGAACTCCTTGGCTACCGGGATATTACTTCACTGAAAGATGGTCTTACCGCTATGTGGAACTGGGCAAAAACACAGCCCGCACGCGAAAGAAAGGAATGGAGCGAATATGAGCTGGATAAAGGCATGTACAGCTTCTGGAAGAAATAACGGTTGGCTGAAAATATTTTTTTCGTAACCGGCATAAAGAACACCGTTGCCTTATGTTTCTTTTTCCCTGCATTTATATAACCGCTTTTTTCACCGCGATTTATAAGCTGGCCAATAACAAGCAGGACGGGATTCTGTTCTTTATTATTTTTGGTTTACCCATTTATATTACCAGCCTGTCGATTTCGCATATGTACGGGTTGGGTAAGATCATTCCTGTATTACAGATACTGAAGGAAGTTACCGTTCTGATCGCGCTCCTGGTTTTTGTCTCGCATCATAAAAAAAAAATCAGGCTGACCACTGCCGACTGGCTGGTATTGTCTTACGCGGCCTATAATCTCCTGTATATTGTTCTTCCGTTAGGAACATACAGTATTACTGAAAAAATGATCGCCTATAAAAGCGTTTCGTTTTTTCCTTTCGTTTATTTCGCCGGCAGGTTTTGCGATCCGCGGCAGATCAACCTGAACAAATGGTTTTCATACCTCTGCCTTGTTGCCATTGCCACAGGTATTGTACTGCTTTTCGAGATCGTTCCCTACCAGCATTTTCAGACCTATACCGGTTATGCGGAGTATAACGCCGTTTTCCTGAATGTGGAACCGGCGGGTAATTACGGGCTCACCTGGACCTTCGAATCGATCAACGGGATCAAAAGGTTCGCGAGCTTTTTTTCCATGCCGCTGGAGCATGCGGCAGCAACGCTTATCAGCGTGTCTGTTCTTGCGGCGCTTGCAACAGACCGTAAAAACCGTTTCCGGCTCAACAAGCTGCTGCTGGTCACATTCCTGTTCACCCTGCTTTCCATTTCCTTTGCTTTTTCAAGGGCTGCTTTCGCGAGTTATTTCCTGATGATCTATGTTTATATCCTTATTACCCGTAACCGTACGTTGCTGCTGGCCATACACTGGGGTATAGCCCTCGCAGTACTGGCTGTGCTGGTATGGCTGGAAGGAGATATTTATGAAGTGATCGCAACAACCATCGACTTTTCAGACAGTTCCAGCGCGAGTCATGTGATAGAATGGATCACAGGCCTTCAGGCTATAGGGGCCAATCCGTTCGGGTTGGGGCTGGGCTCATCCGGCCGTATTGCAGGCAGCTTCGGCGAAAATATCGGGGGCGAGAACCAGTTCATCATCATCGGGGTTCAGACAGGAGTGATAGCCGTGGGGCTATATATAGCTGCTTATGCTACCATTATCAGGAAAGCATTCCAGGCTTTCCGAACCAGCGCTTCGCTTAAAGCCAGACGGCTGGGGCTCATGCTTGTACTGCTGAAAGTAGGCCTGATCATTCCGTTTCTTACGTCAGAAGTAGAAACCTATTTGTACATCAGTTATTTTACATGGTTTTTCTCGGGGATGCTGATCAATATTATAACACCTGTACAGGAACAAAAGTCAGTTAAGAACAAATGAGGATAGGAATTGACACAAGAGATCTGAAAACAGCTACAACCGGCCAGAAAACATACCTGGAAGAGTTGTGCAAAGCTTTCAGCCAGCATAAGGACGATGGATTTACCTTCATTTACTTCACTTCATCTGTTCCGCAGTACAAGGGCAAAAACAAGTTTTTCAAAATCGCCGAACAACTGAGCCTGCATTTCTGGAAACAATGCATTCTGCCCCTGAAAGCCGCATGGAACCGTTGCGATATCCTGTTATGTACAGATTATTTTGTGCCATATATGCATCCCGGCTTCAAAACAGCTGTTGTGTTCCATGATGCATTCTTTTTTGAGCATAAGGAACATTATCATCCGCTCCAGATCGCTTTGTTCAAACACCTTGCACTTCCTTCGGCGAAGCGTTGCACTTATATCATTGTTCCATCTGAATATTCCAGGCAGCAGATCATAAAACATTATACGCAGTTGCCGCCGGAAAAGCTTGTTGTGGTATACGAAGGTCCGAAATCGCTGACGCATTATGCTGAAAACGACAAGGGTGCGGAGATCCTACTGCGTCTTGGTATTGAACCGCAATCCTACCTGCTGCATGTGGGTGTGATGAACAAAAGAAAAAACATTCCGGCACTGATCTATGCATTTAAAAAAGTCCGCGACAAGGGTCATCCATTCAAACTGGTGCTGGCCGGCTCTCTGCATACATCGAGGTATATCGATGATTCGGAAGCAATACTGGCAGCGATCGCAGCAACAGGGCTGGAGCAGGATATTATTTTAACGGGATATATAGCAGACAATGAACTGGCCGCGCTTTACCGCCATGCTTTTATGTATGTATTCCCTTCCATCAACGAAGGTTTCGGTCTGCCGGTACTGGAAGCTTTTGCCTACCGGTTGCCCGTTATAGTAGCCGATAACACTTGTCTGCCTGAAATCGGCGGAGATGCTGTACTTACATTCAACCCGTTCGATGTAAACGATATAGCAGCCAGGATAGAATTGCTCATCAACGAGCCGGAAACCAGGGAACAATTACAGCAAAAAGGGGCTTTGCGCAGGCAGCTGTTTTCATGGGAAAAAGCGGCAGACAGTATCTTATCGCTTTTCAGAAAAGCATTGTCACACAAATAAAACCAATTTACTACCTTTTGCCGATGAACAGCTTTTTCACGGGTCAGCCCGTTGTTCTATTCATTCACAATAAATATCTCTACCAGGGTGGAGAAGACAGTGTTGTGTTCAATGAGATGGATCTGCTGAAAAAAGCGGGTGTCAGGGTTTTCTACAAAGAATACAATAATCACACTTTCAGTAAAAAGAACCTGTTTGCGCTGCCAGCGGCGGGGCTTCGTTTCTTTTTCAATATCTCCTCTTTCTTTTCCGTATACCGTTTTATCAGGCGCAATCAAGTGAATACGGTCCATGTACATAATTTCTTTTACAATGCCTCGCCTTCTGTTTTCTGGGCGGCGAAGCTGGCAGGTGCCGTTACTGTTTTTTCTGTGCACAACTACCGGCTTTTCTGTCTGAATGCTCTTTTTTTCAGGGCTGGGGGCAATTGTATGGATTGTGTAAATAATAAGAGCTTCAAGCCCGGCATCCGGCATAAATGCTTTAAATCCTCTTCCCTCCTTTCACGCATCCTTGCCGGTGCCACAATGCTTCACCGGAATATCGGAACCTGGAGAAATAAGGTTGATCATTTCCTGGTACTCAATCCACTGATGAAATCCCTGCTGGTGCAAACGGGTGTAAATGAAGAAAAGATACATGTGAAACCCAATTTTTTGTCGTGGCATGGCTACACGGATTATAGCCGGCGCGAAGACTTTTATCTTTATATAGGAAGACTGGATGAGGTAAAAGGTATCAGGCATGTGTTTGAAACATTCCGTTCATCGGGTAAAAAACTGGTTATCGCGGGCGAGGGTGAACTGGTTTCCTATATAAGGTCAGGGTTATCAGAAAATATAGAATACCTGGGCCAGCAGACCAAAGAAGAGATCGTTTCCCTGTTGCAGCGTTGCAGGGCTTTTATTTTTTCCTCGCTGTTGCTGGAAGGTATGCCAATGACCATTATTGAGGCACAGGCAGCAGGCGCTATTACCATTGCGGGCAGTTCGCCTACTACTGAAAGTATGATCTCAGACGCCGCGAACGGTTTCCTGTACGAAGCCGGCAACCAGGCTTCGCTGGCTGCAGCCATTTCCCGCCTGGAGGAGCTCCAACCGGAAACACTGAACCGCATTTCTGCCAATGCCTACTCAACTTATATGAACCGTTATCATGAAAACGGGCACCTTGCAACGCTCAGGCAGGTATATGAACGGGGGTAATGAAACAGATGTTTTATTTTTGGCCAAAGTTGTCCTTTGGCTATGATCAGCGAACCAGTCAGTAAAGTAAATATCATCGGAACCGGCATCAGCAATATTTCCCTAACGGAAACAGTTGTGCTTTTCAATCAATGGATAGAGAAGGGGGAGAAAAAAAGGGTTTGTGTTACACCGGTGAATTGCCTGCTCTGGTCAAAAGATAACAGCTATCTCAACCAGATATACAATACTGCCGATCTCACCCTTTGCGACGGCGTTCCGCTGATATGGGCATCCCGCCTCCTTGGCCAGCCGCTGAAAGGAAGGGTCACAGGCCTGGATCTGCTGCCGCTTTATATTAAAGAATGCTACCGTAACAACTATTCCATGTTTTTTCTGGGCGCAAAGGAAGGGGTTGCGGAGCTGCTGAAAGAGAAATGTGAAGCTGATTTTCCCGGCATCCGGATAAAAGGTGTTTACTCTCCCCCTTTTGCAGAAACATTCAGTGCGGAAGAAAATGCAAAAATGAGGGCGATGATCAATGAAGCCCGGCCCGATATAGTCTGGGTAAGTCTTACTGCACCCAAACAGGATTACTGGATCTATGAAAACCTGGCTTACCTGGATACACATATCGCCATTGGTGTGGGCGGTGCTTTTGAAGTGGCGGCCGGTTCCATCAGCAGGGCACCGGAGTTTATGCAGAAGAACGGCCTGGAATGGCTGTATCGTTTTCTGAAAGAGCCCAAACGCTTATTCAGGCGTTACATGGTGGAAGCCCCCAGGTTTATTCCGCTGGTACTGGCACAATGGTTCAGGAAAAAGGACCGGGCGGAGTGAACACGCTGATTTCCATTTAAATCTGAAAATTTTCCCTTAAAATCAATCAGTTGGCACAATCTTTTAATATTCAACTATTTTAGCAGCAAAATCCAGACAGTCAGCGTTTTTTATACTCCTATTTTTGCCGTGTAGGAAATGAAGATGCTTCGCAGAACCGAAACTATGGCCAAACCGCATAATCGTTATACTATAATCAGGTATCTGATAGATGCTCCTGTTATTGGCATTTCCTTCATGGCGGCAATCAGTGTGGTAACCGGCCAGAACCTGTTCTCACTCAGCTCCTCAGACCAGCTGTTTACCCTGGTGGCGCTTGTGACCTGGTACATATCCGCTTCTTTTTCCAAACTGTATGCAGACCGCCGCTCGAACAAGTATTCGGAAGAAATCATTTTTATACTGTATTCGCTGCTGATCTACACTATTTTCCTGAGTTCCCTCAGCTTTTTCCTGCAGCCATATTTCGAGATCAGCTCATCTGTGATCTTCCTGTATATCACTTTCCTTTTTGTTTTTCTTACCATTACCAAATACATCATCCGTAAAAGCCTGCACTCCGCTATTTTCCAGGGGAAACTGCTGGATAATGTGCTGTTGGTGGGCGCAACCAACAGTGCGCTTGATTTTTACGAAACGATCAATAAATACTATTACTACGGTTATAAATGCATTGGTTTTATAGATGATCATCAGTCTAAAATGAACGGTTGCCCCTACCGGGGTACCCTGGATACCCTGCCGCTGATCCTGAACCAGGAAGGCGTTGATGAAGTAGTGATCGCTTTACCCGACGCCCAGAACAAAGACATTCAACGTTGCATTGAGGTTTGCGATTATTATTCTGTAAAAGCAAGGATCATTCCGAATATTCATCAGTTTGCATCTTCGCCGCTGCAGGTAAATAATATCGGGCAGCTGTCGGTACTCAATATCCGTTCCCTGCCGCTGGATAAAGTGGAAAATAAACTCGTAAAGCGGCTTTTCGATATTGCGTTTTCCGTTGTTTTTTTTGTTCTTATCGGCAGCTGGTTACTGCCGATCCTGGCGCTGATCGTAAAACTTACGTCGAAAGGACCTGTGATCTTCAAGCAGGAACGCTGGGGACTTAACAATGAAAAGATCACCTGTTACAAATTCCGCACGATGATTGCAGAAAGTACGGATACGGATCATGACGGGAATTATAAACAGGCTAAAAAGAACGATCCGAGGGTGACCAGGTTTGGAGCCATATTACGTAAAACAAATCTCGACGAACTGCCCCAGTTCTGGAATGTGCTGCTCGGGAGTATGTCTGTTGTAGGCCCGAGACCGCATCCTACCCCGCTGAACCTGCAGGCAATGCATACGGTTGACAATTATATGCTCAGGCATGTGGTTAAACCGGGTATTACCGGCTGGGCACAGGTAAACGGAAGCCGTGGTGAAACAAAGATGCCCGGAGCCATGCAGCAGCGCGTAAATTTTGACCTGTATTATATTCATCGCTGGACGTTCTGGATCGATTGCCAGATCATTCTTCAGACGATCATCAATATTGTAAGGGGCGATCAGAATGCCTATTGATCATTTGATCACTCCATGTGATCATCATACATAACAGTGTATTATGAAAAGAAAGAATCTGCTGACCCTTATTGCCCTGGTGCTGGTATTATCCGCATCATCGCAGGCAGTATGGGAACAGCATAGAAGCGAAGTATACAACTACCTGTACCGTATGGCGCAGAAAGGGATCATCGATTTCAACGATAATATCCGGCCGCTCAGCAGGATCTATATCGGTCAGTGCCTCGATTCATTACAGGCACATGAAACCCTGCTTTCACCTACGGAGAAAAAGGAACTGCTGTTCTACAAACAGGAATTCAGCGATGAAACCGTGAATGGGCAGGATGTGACAGATACGCGTTTCTTCCGGAAGGATACTGCAGGGCGCTGGCGGGCGCTTGAGATCAGGTCTAAAGATTTCATGCTCCGTGCCGATCCCATTATTACTGCGGCTACCATCCAGGGCAACGGGAAAGATATCAGACAATACAGTTCAGGTTTCAAACTATACGGTTATGCCGGCAAACGCTGGGCCTGGTATTTCTCATTCAACGATATCAATGAAAAAGGAACCGGGCTCGATACGCTGCGTGCAAATTCACCGGTGACAGGTATTTCGGGACGTATCGCAGAGAACAAAAAAAGCGTCAACTTCAGCGAACTGCGCGGGGGTATTTCCTATTCCTGGAAAAACGGTTCTGTCAGTTTCGGGCAGGATTACCTTCTCTGGGGTTATGGTGAGAACGGAAGGATGGTGCTTTCAGACAAAGCCCCCACTTATCCCTATATCCGGCTGGATTACCGGCCCTTACCGTGGCTGAAGTTCAATTACACACATGCATGGCTCAAGTCGAACATCCTCGACTCTGCACGTTCATACCCCACAGGTTCTACTCCTTATGGCGGCATGCGGGAATTTTATATTTCCAAATTCATGGCGTCTCACAGCCTGCAGGTAACGCCGGTAAAGGGACTTGATATTACTTTTGGTGAATCGATGGTATACAGCGACAGGCTCGATATCGGCTATCTCATCCCGGTATTGTTCTTCAAAGCTTATGACAACCTGGTTAACAATGACAATATCAATGCCGGTTCCAACGGACAGCTGTTTGCGCAGGTAAGCTCCAGGAATCATATCAGGAATACACATTTGTATACCACCCTGTTCATCGACGAGATCCGGATAGCCACTATTTTCGACAGTAAGAAAAGCCGAAACCAGGTAGGTATCAATATTGGCGGTTCGGTTACAGACCTGCTCGTTCCTTATTTAACGATAGGAGCCGAATATACCCGTATAAATCCGTTTGTATACCGCAACCTGATCCCTGCACAGAACTATACGCACAGTGGTTATGTACTGGGCGACTGGATGGGGAATAATGCAGACCGTCTGTTGTTTACACTGAAATATACGCCGGTAGCGCGTCTGAAATGCGCACTCCAGTACCAGTACACCCGGAAAGGGGGCGCCGGAACGCTGGACCAGCAGTATTTCCAGCAGCCGCAACCGCCATTCCTGTTCGATCTGAATTATACCCGCAGCGAATGGTATACTACTGTTTCCTATGAATGGATCAATAACCTTACACTGAATGCGGCATTCAGCAACAGCCGTTTCAATGATAAGCAGCTGAACCAGAAAAGAACGGATAATATTTTCAGCATCGGCGTCAGCTACGGGCTCTAGGCAGGGTAAATACCATCCCTGAAATGCTGAATACTAGCTGTCAATACCGATATTTGCCATAATTCTTCCTATATGACTGTATTGAAAACCAGACGTTCGCTCCTGTTTTTATTGTTGGCCTGCTGTATTTGCGCAGTTTCGTTTGCGCAGAATGCCGGTTCTGTGAGCCAGTATTCAGATCAGCAGATCATGGCACTTTGGAAGCAGGCACAGAAAGCGGGTATGTCTGAGGCTGATGCAGTGAAGGCGCTTGCTCAGCGTGGCATGAGCAGCAAGGATATCAATGCGTTCAAGAAAAGGCTGGTAAGCCTGCAGGGAAATGCATCCTCACGTTCATTATTCGACTCCAAAAACCTGATCAAAGACACCACAGCTTTTATCAGGGATACTACCTGGGTATACGAGGTGCCTACGCTGAAAAAAGGAGTTCCTTATTACGGATTTGATTTTTTCAACGGCAGCACAAGCAGCTTTTCACCCAACTTCAATTTACCAACGCCGGCCAATTACGTACTGGGGCCCAATGATGAGCTGACGGTTACACTTACAGGTTTTAACGAGCTTACCAATACATCACTGATCTCCAGGGAAGGTAATTATGAAGTTCCGCATGCAGGTGTTGTAAAGCTGAGCGGACTTACCATACAGCAGGCAACGCAGAAGATCAAAAGCAAATTACAGCAACCTTACCCTGCCGTTGCCAGCGGTAAAACACAAGTGATGGTACAACTCGGTGAACTGCGCAGTATTCACGTAACTGTGATCGGCGAAGCCCAGAATCCGGGCGGTTATACCATTTCAGCGCTTTCAAGCTTTTTCAATGCGCTTTATCTTTCAGGCGGACCAAGTACAAACGGTTCACTGCGTAAGATCGAGCTCATCCGCAATAACAAACTGGTAGAGACGATCGATTTCTATGCTTTCCTTCAGAAAGGAACTTTAAAAGATATCCGCCTGGAAGACCAGGATGTGATCCGTTTCCCTTTATATGAAAAAAGGGTGATCCTTGATGGAGAGGTGAAACGTCCTGCGGTATACGAACTGCTGGAAAAAGAAACCCTTGCCGAACTGCTTCAATATGGCGGAGGTTTTGATCCGGAAGCATTCAAGGATGGCGTTAAGGTAGTGCAGCTGGGCGAAAAGGAAAGGAATGTAAGAGATGTGGCAGCTGCGGATTACAATTATTTTATACCCAGGAACGGCGATTCTGTTCATGTTGAAAAGATCCTCGCCCGTTATACCAACCGTGTGATCATCAGTGGTGCGGTGCAAAGGCCGGGAAATTACGAGCTCACCAAAGACCTAACCCTGGCCCAACTGATCAGGAAAGCAGAAGGTCTGCGTGTGGATGCGTTCCTGAACAGAGGTTATATTAAACGGATGCGTAACGACAATGCCGAAAGGGAATTTCAGGCATTTGATGTGAATGCTGTATTATCCGGAACAGCTGCACCTATTTATCTTCAACGTGAGGATTCTGTGGTGATCGCAGGAAAAGACAGCCTGCGGGACATCCCTCATATTACCGTTGCAGGCAATGTGCGCAACCCTGCCGTTTTTGAATACCGGAAAGGAATGTCGCTGGAAGATGTGATCTTCATGGCAGGCGGCTTTACAAGTGATGCGGCCAATCATAAAGTGGAAATATCGAGGCTGGAAAAAAATACTGCCGATACCCTGGCCAATAAACTGCTGGATATTATCACAGTGAACGTGGATTCCAGTCTTCAGAATGCCAATAAAACAATGCTGCAGCCTTTTGATTACATATTTGTTCCAAAGCTGCTGAACTACCATTCGCTCGGCAATGTAAAACTGAGGGGCGAAGTATTATATGCAGGAGATTATGCACTTGAAAAAAGGGATGAAAGTGTGCAGGAGATCATTGCAAGGGCAGGCGGCCTCTCACCATTTGCTTCAATGAACGATGTACAGGTTTACCGCAATAACCTGCGCGTGGCAACCAACCTCCTCGGCGACCAGGCCAGGTCTGGTAAACCAGCTGCCCGTTTCCTGCTGTTACCGGGCGACAGTATCTACATTCCGCGCAATGTTCCTTTCGTGGAAGTGAAAGGGGCCGTATTCAATCCGCAGATCCTCAGTTATGAATCGGGAAGTTTCCTTTCTTATATTTCAAATGCCGGCGGTGTTACCGATCAGGGTAATCTTAAGAAAGCATATATACAATACAGTAACGGTATCAATCAGAAAATAAAACATTTCCTGTTCTTCCGTAAATACCCGAAAGTAACTGCAGGCAGTAAGATCATTGTTCCGGAAAAAACAGAATCAACACGCAAGGGCTTATCGATACTCGAACTAAGTGCACTTACCGGTACACTTTCAGCTGTTGTAAGTATGATCGCTGTTCTTAAATAATCTTCCATGCAACAACCCGAACCTATCAATTTACCCGAGGATGAAGCCTATTCACTGCAGTCAGACGGATTACAGCTGCTGAGTGCCGCCAAACAGGCATTGTCTTTCCGCAAACTGCTTTTCCTGGCCGGAATACTGGGCGCAGTTCTTGGTGTGGCTTATTATTTCTGGAAGCCTGTTACCTACACCGCCAGGATCTCATTTGTAGTGGAAGATACCAAAGCCAGCGGCAGCGGCCTGATGTCTGCGCTTGCGGGGCAATTCGGTCTGGACCTTGGCAATATTACAGGCGGAAGCGGTATTCTTTCGGGAGATAATATCCTGGAGCTACTGAAAAGCCGAAGCCTCATTAAAAAGACACTTTTAACACCGGCAGACAGTACATCTTCCAGGTCTCTTGCCGATGTATACGCCGACTCTTATGGCTGGAAAAAGAAATGGGAACAAAACAGCAAAGTGAACAAACTGGTACAGTTTCCTCCGGGCAAAGAAAGCTACGGGCGTATAGAGGACAGCCTTTTGCAAAGGATCGTAAAAAATATTCTCGAGAAAGAATTAAGTGTTGTAAAGATCGATCGTAAACTCAGCTTTATAGAAATGCAGAGCACCATGCGTGATGAACAGCTGAGCATTTCCTTTTGCCAGCGCCTGCTGAAGACCGCTACGGATTTCTACATTGAAACAAAAACAAGAAGGCTTACCAAAAACATCCAGCGCCTGCAGGCAAAAGCCGATAGTCTCGAGCGTTCTCTTAACAAAAAAACCTATTCGGCTGCAGATGCCAGCCGTTTACTCCTGGATGCGAACCCCGCTTATGCAGCACCGGAAGTTACTGCCGAAATTTCCTCCCGTGATAAATATGTACAAAGCACTATTTACGGGGAGATCATTAAGAACCTGGAGATCAACAAAACGGCACAGATCCAGGAAACCCCTACCATACAGGTGGTTGACAATGCTGAAATCCCATTGAAGAAAAACAAAACATCCGCATTGGCTGCTGTCGGTGGTGGATTCTTCTTAGCTGTATTTATCACCTTTCTGCTGCTCACTGCGCGCTTTGTTTTCTTTGGCAGCAATGCTGCTTCGAGAAAATTGTAATTACATAAGCATCAATAAAAATGCCCGCTTTGCAAGCGGGCATTTTTATTGATGCATTTATCAGATTGCAGTGATCAGAACCTGTAAGAGACAGCCAGTCTTCCTGAAACATTAAGGATTTCATTACCGGGTGCCAAATATTCGTTGGGGTCTACCTGTATCACCAGCCATTTATAGTTATAAGAACGAATAATACCGAGCTGTGCAGAGAACAGAAATGATTTATAATCCCAGTCTGCTTTAAAGGTGGTGGAAAGATCGATCCAGTGGCGTCTGAAATCCGACAGGTATTCAAACGCATAATAGTAATAGTCGCTGTTATACCTCACACGTTCAAACTGCATCCCCAGCCGCTTCAGGCCTTTTATCCAGCTCACCTCAAATGTCTGGCTGTTGCTTCCGGGTCCGATGCCTGCTCCCAATGAGCGGCCCATATGTGTATAGCCCTGGCGTACATAGGTATGTGTGTACCAACTATCGGGCGATCTGATCAGCTCTGCCGTTGGCGCCTGCATCTGCGTTAATTCCGCAGCAAACTGAATATGTGCGTTATTGCGTGTAGCAAATAGTTTTCTGAATCCTGCTACATAAGCCCGACGGTACGGATCAGACTGCAAAACATTCCATGGCATCAGTGATATATCCTTTCTTCCGTATTCCATGTACAGTTCTGCATTTTCAGCTGGCATTACATATCGTACAAATAAAGACCCTATCGAGGCTTTACGGCCGTTCTTTTCAGCTGCTGTGCGGGTTCTTCCGAAAAAGCCCTGAAACGGCAGAACATCCAGCGGGTTGCTGATATCCGACATATACAAATAAGAAGCTTTGGCAACGCCAAGGTAAAGTCCCGGCGTCCATTTGGGGTTCCAGGTAAGTACCATTCCAGCTATATAACGATCTTCTTCGTGTTTGGGCTCGTATACAAAATTGCCGTTGTAAACACTGTAAATACGCGGCGGCAATATACCTGAAGAAGAAAGCTTTCCGCCAATGATCTGCCCTTCAAAACTTCCGATTCCTGTGTTGATCGGTCTTGTTGTATTAATGGTTGCATGTAAAAATCCCGGCGCATTGGTACTCATGATAAGCGAATTCCGGTAACCGGGTCCCCACCATAAATTTTCTGTTGAAATACCCGCAGAGATTGCGCCGGCGTTGTAACGAATGAATGACTGCCCTGGTAATACTTTATGGTAAGCACCGCTTCCGAATTGCTCCGGTATATCTGACCTGTTCCAGAAAATATAACGATCTGCCCAGGCTTTCTCGTTCAGCTGCGATGAGAAACCTTCAAAATCCTTGTTTGCCGCCGAAACCAATTCCGGCGCTACCTGCATGGTGATATGTTTACCGATCTTTGCATACACGCCCGCACTCACCATTACCTGGTATCCTCGTGCCGGGATCATTGAACCCAGGTTCCAATCGTATGGCAATTTACTGTTAGCCTGTTGTACCAGCGTTACCGGGGTGAACCCTGCTTTTATAACAGCATTGTTCACGAACAGGCTCTCATTCTTCCCCAGAGCCGAATCCAGTTCTTTCAGCGATACCTGGTTCGCATTCACACTTAAAGAACTTTTTTGCTGATAGGATCCCAGCAGCTGGCGGTTACGGAACAACTCTTTGAGCCGGTCGTTAGAAATGACCTGTGCAGTTGCCGTATAACCTGTTACTGCAGCTATGACCAGTAAAGATAACCTGCGCGGTTTTATCATGGTAATAATCAGAATAAATAAGAAATGCTGAGTCTGCTGTGAAAATTGAGCCTGTTAAGGCTGGCTTCCCACATATACCTGCGTGAGTTTACGAGTTCTGCCTTTGCGGAAATGATCATGTTTTTATATTTCCACTTGGGTAATACACCTATCCCAAAATCAATCCATTTATTTACCGCATGCTCCTGCGGATCTCTTTCCAGTCGTTCAATTAAAAACCCTAATTGTTTCCAGCCGTCTACCCAGTTAACAGTTATGCTCTGAACGTTTGTACCTAGCCCCGCGCCTGCGCCAAGGATCTGGTTCTGATGTGTGTACCCTTCCCATATCTGGCCATGCGTATACCAGTTACCTGCGTCCCTCACCATAAAATCGGGGGTCTGGCTCATTTGTGTCAATTCGAAACCCAGTTCCAGGCGCCTGTTCTGCTGCATGGGTATGATCTTCCTGATGCCTGCAATGTATGCGGCTGAGTGGGTAGGACCCAGTAAATAATCCCGCATGTTAACACCATAATCGTTATACCCATATTCTATATAGAATTCCGTTTTTGCTTTTGGTAGCACCCAGCGCATGAAAAAAGAAGCCAGCTGGTCTCTCCGCATATTATCTTCATTCCGTACATTTTTCTTTTCAACAGCTAATGCAAGCACGGGGAAATATTTTTCAAAGATCCCTACAGACGGAGATTCATTATCGTCTGTATAGGTTTGTACGGCCCTCGTGAATCCGACAAAAAGGCCAGGCACCCATTTGGGCTGGTAGCTGAGTACGATACCGCTGAGGTAACGCGCATCGTTAAAAGGAACCGGGCGCGCCATCAGGTTAGTATTTTCGAATGTAAGTTTAGGGTCAAGTGTGATCTCGCCACCCAGCAACTGCCATTCGAAACTGCCGATACCTGTTTTTACAGGCCTGCGTGATTTGAAAAAAAAGTGATTGAATCCAGGCGCATTGTTACTCATTAAAAGAGCACTTCGCATACCGGGACCCCACCAAAGATTCTCTGTTGAAACACCCGCAGAAAAAGCACCTGCTGAAATACTGATGCTCGACTGCCCTGGAAATATCTTTTTATAGGCTCCGGTAAGGATATTACCATATTGACTATTATGCTCAAAACCCGGATTAGCAGCATACACAAATTCGGGCTGAAGCTGAACATCGAGCGGTCCTGCGGAAATATGTATACCGGCGCGTACCATTGCCTGATAACTTTTTGCAGCGATCATGGCACCATCGTTCCAGCCGAATGGATGATGGGAATTGAATTGCTGTACGATGGTTAACGGAAGAATGGTTAATGCAGCTTTTTTAAACCGGTGCGGCTGCAGGTAATCTGAAGAACTGTCTATCGTTTTGTAAAGTCCGCGCTCAGATAAAAGGCGACCGCTCGCCTGAAATGGACGTACATTGAATGACAAGGTAGAATCGACCTTACCCATCAATTGTAATGAACGCGCTGTTTCATCTGCAAAAGATCCCGGCAGGATCGTCTGGGCATAAGAATGGTTACAGAGTAAAACAGAGAAAAACAATATTCTCCTCAGGAATCGAACAATCATTCAGTAAATCTAAAGTGAAACGCTATGACTATGTTTATGACACTGCCCGGGTGATCGGTACAACATTAATGGCAGTTTTGCTTCCATCCAATGATTCGAAAATGGAGTTGTTGCTTACAAATTCAGGAACTAGCTCTTTCATTTTCGCTACCATTTCCATACTTGCCTGCTTCTTACGTGCCAGCAGTATGAGTTCTTCGAATTTCAGCTGCATATCTGAAAGGCCAGAGTGGCGTACTTTGGCTATCATGATCTTCTCATGATAAGTAGGCAATGTATTTTCATTATCTGTAAGCAGTTCCTCGTACAGCTTTTCGCCAGGCCTCAGGCCGGTATACTTAATATCTACATCAATACCGGGAACCAATCCGTACAAACGGATCATTTTCTTGGCAAGATCTACTATAGGCACAGGTTTGCCCATATCGAACACGAATATTTCACCGCCATTACCCATGGAACCTGCTTCCAGTACCAGCTGGCAGGCTTCAGGAATGGTCATGAAAAACCTGGTGATATTTGGATGTGTTACCGTTACTGGGCCGCCCTTTTCGATTTGTTCTTTGAAACGATTGATCACAGAGCCATTAGAACCCAGAACATTACCGAAACGGGTAGTTATAAACTTGGTAGCCATTTTTTGTGCGCTGTTACTGTCGCTCCCGTTTGTATTAACGCTGAACTGATAATGTAACGCCTGTACATATGTTTCGGCGAGCCGTTTTGAAGCACCCATCACATTGGTCGGGTTCACAGCCTTATCGGTTGATACCATTACAAAACGCTGTACATGATGTTTAACGGCCAGATCGGCAATGATCTTTGTTCCGTTTACGTTTGTAAGTACCGCTTCCGAAGGGCAAAGTTCCATCATCGGTACGTGTTTATATGCGGCAGCATGATAAACGATATGCGGTTCGAACAGGGTGAACATCTCTTGCATGCGGTGCTCATTCCTTATATCTCCAAGGAAAGATACGCAGGTAGTAGAAGTTTTTATATCCTGCAATTCGAGCTCCAGCTGGTGCAGTGGTGTTTCGGCCTGATCACAAAGAATAATCGTTTGAGGATTGTATTTAAGCAACTGGCGCACTATTTCACTTCCGATAGAACCGGCCGCACCTGTAACCAGTATTCTTTTGTTGCTGATCTGCGAAACGATCTTATCATTATTGATCCTGATGGGGTCACGCTCCAACAGGTTTTCGATCTTGATGGTCTGTAACTGCCGGGCCGAGAATTGGCCGTTGATCCACGTATCCAATGGCGGAACATTCAGTACCTTGATATCATGATCAAGACAAAAATCCACGATCTCATTTTTCTTTACCGGAGGCAGATCAAATACTGCGATAATAATCTCATCTATTTTCTGCGCCAGTGATATTGCCTGAAGATCGAGGGTATGATGGATTTTGATGCCGTCCACCACCTTTCCAACTTTTCTCAGGTCATCATCAATAAAAGCTACAACTGTAATATTCAGTTTCGAATCATGTTCCAGGATCCGTTTTGTTGCGAAACCAGCTTCCCCAGCCCCAAAAATGATCACATTCTTGCGATCCATCTTGTAGCTGCGCATGTAACTGAATGCATATTTAATAAATACACGGTAACTGATAAGCGCAAGAAAACTAAATAAGGCGTAAATAATCAATGTAACATTGGAAAAGAAAACTGCACCCCCCGAATTCGACGATACAAGACTAATGAAAAATAATACGCTTGTACTCATGGCGATAGCATAACAGATACGTAATGCATCCTGCACACCGGTATAACGTATGATCCCCGCATAAATACGGAAATTAACAAATACAATGGAATTTATCAGTAGGATGATCAGCAGGCTTCCGCTCAGATCATGCAGTGTGAGTTTTTCAAACGCCAGGTTATGTTTGATCAGTAAAGCAAAAGCAAAAGCAAAACTACAGACTGCCAGGTCTATCAGAAAAATAATCCAACGCGGTACAATGTTTATTGTTTTAAACATATTGAGCAGTTAAATCCTTGCAAATCAATGTTAAATGTACGACACATATATAACAACCACAATAAAAGCCGTTTTAATTTAACTAATTGCTTGTTTTATATTAGTTATATATTACTCTAAAATATATTCCTGATTACAGTCACTACCCGCTGCAGGTCTTCTTCGGTGAGATTGCTTCCGGAGGGCAGGCATAAACCTTGAGCAAATAAATTTTCTGCATTTTTATTGCCAAAATACGGAGCATCCGCAAATACGGGCTGAAGATGCATTGGCTTCCAGAGGGGGCGGCTTTCAATATTTTTTGCTTCCAGCGCAATACGGATACGATCAGCGTCAATACCATTATTCTTTTCAGGGTTTATCAATATGCATGTTAACCATCTGTTTGAGAAGGCACCTTGCTGTTCTTCTAAAAATGATATCCCTGGTATATGTGAAAGCTGGGCCTTATAATACTCGAAATTACTGCGCCTGGCTTTTATCCTGTCATCCAGCACCTCCAGTTGCCCTATACCTATTCCTGCTAATACATTCGATAATCGGTAATTATATCCTATCTCTGAATGCTGGTAGTGTGGCGCCGTGTCCCTGGCCTGTGTAGCAAAAAATTTTGCTTTCGCAATATGTTCTGCATTTTCAGAAAGCAATGCACCACCGCCGGAAGTTGTGATAATTTTATTTCCATTGAAGCTCAATACACCGAAAGTTCCGAAAGATCCGCATGGCTTGTTATCAATTGATGAGCCCAGCGCCTCTGCGGCATCTTCAATTACCGGTATATCGCAATCTGATGCGATCTTCATGATCGCTTCCATCTTTGCTGGCATGCCGTATAAATGAACCACGATAATTGCTTTGGGCTTCCTGCCCAATGCGATAAAATATTCAATTGCCTCTTTCAATGCGGAAGGACACATATTCCATGTATCCGGCTCAGAGTCTATAAAAACAGGTTGAGCGCGTTCATATACAATAGGATTTGCTGATGCGGAGAAGGTAAGGCTTTGACACAGTACAATATCTCCGTCTTCAACATTTAACAACTTCAGCGACAAGTGTATTGCTGCCGTTCCTGAGCTCAGCGCTGCAACGTGAGAAACAGCAGTTCTCTCTCCCAGTTTTTCTTCAAACAGGTTTACCAATGGCCCTAATGGTGCTATCCAGTTTGTATCGAATGCCTGTTTCACATATTCCAGTTCATTACTCCCCATATGAGGTGAGGATAACCAAATTTTAGTTTTCATATCTGAGTTATGTCTAACGTTCTTATAATACGTGCAGGTGTTCCGACTGCTACGGAATAATCGGGCAGGTCTTTGACAACAGCAGCTCCGGCCCCGATAATACACCATTTCCCGATCTTTATATTAGGTATAACTGTGGCTCCGGCTCCGATATGAGTGCCTTCGCCAACCATTACATTCCCACATAAGGTAGCTCCCGGTGAAACATGCACATAGTTAGCGATAATGCAGTCGTGATCAACAGAAGCGTTGGTATTGATAATACAGTGGTTTCCGATAACTGCATCTCTCTGCACAATACACCCATGCAACAGAACAGTTCCGTCACCGATTTTCACCTTTCGGTCCACGACTGCACCGGGATGAATTATGGTTCCAAAATCATGCTTCACTTTGGATGAGATGATTTTCCTGATCCTGTTATCTCCAATCGAAATAATCAGGTTATCTTCTTTTCTGAAATTTTCATCATATGGGCCGGAAACGCTGTATTCATTCAGATATCTGACAGCAGCATTATCATCAAATATGCCAGTTACCGCTATTTGCAGTGTTTCAAGTACACTGCAAATCACTTTCGCATGTCCGCTTGCTCCTATTAACAACATTTATTCGTTCCCTTTAAAGCGTTCTACTGTAGCCTGGCCCGGCGTGTTGATATTTTTAGCCCGAACGATTTTTATCGCTGTTAAAACCATGATCTTAAAATCTAAAAAAAGGGTCCAGTTATCAATATACCATACATCAAGTTCGAACTTTTTATCCCATGAAATTTCATTGCGGCCGTTTACCTGTGCCCAACCGGTGATTCCGGGCTTCATTTCATGGCGCCTGGCCTGGAATGGTGTATATAATTTCAAGTATTCCATTAACAGCGGACGCGGACCTACCAGGCTCATGTCTCCTTTTATAACATTAATCAATTGAGGGATCTCATCAACTGAAGTTTTCCTTATCAGTGCGCCGATAAACGTGAGTCGCTCAGCATCAGGCAGAAGGCCGCCGTTTGCATCTTTCTTATCAGACATCGTTTTCAGCTTGATCAGCTTAAATATTTTACCATGTCTTCCGGGTCTGTCCTGAACAAAAAAGGGTGTTCCCCCGTTATTGATCCATAATACCAGTATTGCCGTTATGCTAACAGGTAACGTTAATAACAATATTACAAAAGACATAATAAAATCAACCGTATGTTTCAACCTTAACATCTGCCGTCCCTTTCTTAACTATTCCGTTTTATTATTATCGTTTGATAGCACGTTCCAGGCCAATCAACTTCATCACTCTAGCACCAAGATCAAAAAGCCATTCTTCATTCTTATAATCCCGGAAAGATTTTAAAGGCATCGTATGATAGCTTCTCAATTCATCAACTGAAATTCCAAGCTTGGTTGCAATGTATTCAAACTCTTCATCAATATGATTAACATCATATGGAAGTGCTTTTAATTTCTCAATAGCGTCTTCTCGGGTCATCTGTTTTGTAACAATGAGACTAGAGAACTGTACCCTCCTCGTATCAAATCCAAACCTTGTTGGCAGCCAGTAGCCTTCATAAAATTTAGTAAACCTTGATTCAAAATGCTTTTGAGGGTAAGGCCTCCATCCGTAGGTAGAACTTAGTACCTCAATCGCATTTTCTTTTGTGTAAGGCAGATAGTTCAACGGTTTTACTACCTGTATACCTTTAATATACCTGAGATAAATTTTATGATAAAGGATCCCGCTCCATGGATATTTTTCCATTTTTACCGTTCCAAATTGCTTCCTGATATCCTTAATCATAGTCATGTCAGTTCCGTAATAAAGCCAGTCTTTCGGATTTCGGATACATTCTGTAGAAAAATTACCTCCGTTCAGAATATACTTAATCTTATATTTTTTTGCAAAATGATACATAGTCGCAAAGAAAGCATGGTCCTGTGGAATGTCCAGATGCGGCGTCCCCGACTTGAAATAAGCCAATTGAAAATCCTGCATTTCCGGCCAGTCGATCACTTCTGTAAAAAGATCCAGCCCTAATTTATCTACCAGCATCTGTATATTGTTCACGGCTATATCCGTGTTCCATCCACCATCAACATGAAACACAAGCGGATTCAATCCGAATTCTGTTACTGCCAGGTGAAGTAAATAGGAACTGTCCAGTCCGCCACTCAGCCCCATGATGGAATCATAAGTATTTCCCTTTGCTTTTTTTTTGATTTCCTCCACCTGTTTTCTGAATATCTCTTTTCCTTTCTCATTGGGATGCCAGTTAGGCAGAACATCTTTATAAAAGCCATTGCAATGATCACAAACACCATTATCATCAAAGGTGATCTTGGGGTCTGAAGTATCCATTACACAATTTGTACAGATTTGATAGGGTCTCATAGATTTTATTTAAAAAAATTAATTACTTTTTGTTCTTAAAGATGAATATGATGTTGATTCAACTTGTCTTTCTTTTGCTCGTATACTTTTATCAATTCGGCTTCGAGTTGCTGGGCTAAGATATTTCTGTCGAACATCTTTTCCGCTATATCCCTAGCGATTTTGCCTGCCTGGAATATTTTTCTGGGTTCGTTCAGCCATTCCTGCAGTTCTTTTTTTGCGGTCGTTATGTCAAATGAGAGAGAGAACCCGGCGCCGCTGGATTCCAACAATTCTGCCTGCCAGCCCTTGTGGTTTATGACCATACAGCAACCAGCGGCAAGTGCATCAAAAAATTTATTAGCGCAATTGGCTTCCAGTTCAGGCAAGGGTATCACTGTTGAAATGGCCATTTCCGCACACTCGAAAAAAGCAGACACCTCAATTTTTGATACTTTTTCAAACATCAGCACATTGCGGCCCAATGTACCATTGGTTACTGCTACATTCTTGACAAATTCAAACTGTTGCCCGCCACCTACGGTAAGAAAAAATATTCGTTTGTCATTGATAAATTCTGCCGCCAGCTTCATCAAATATTCAACTCCGTTTATCACGCCGAATGTTCCTGCATAAAGAATTACAATTGCATCCTTGGGAATGCCGTATTGTTCTCTCAGTTGTCGTTTTCTTGGTTTCAGAGGGTCGAACCTCTCCAGGTCTGAAGCATTAGGTATAACTGAAATTTTATTTCCGGGATAACCAGTACTCATTATTCCTTTTTTCATTCCGTCTGACAGGGCCACAATTGCATCGGAATTAACATAGGCAAATTTTTCCAGGCGGTAGGCCAGTTTTTTTAGAACACCGTTCCTTATTGCTCCTACAGCTATAGGCAGATCCGGCCACAAATCCCTCACTTCAAATACAAACGGAACTTTTAATTTCCTTGCAGCATAAACTCCGGGTAATGCTATTGTTAACGGTGTACTGGATGCAAAAATCAGGTCGGCTGGTATCGTAATCGCTGTTTTATATGATTCATATGCGAATTTGATGAACGCCATTATTCTCCGATTGTAACTCATTGAATTGGAATATGGGACCGCCAGCCAATACACACATATTCCATCTTCGTTGGTTTTTATTGTTGCGCCCTCTTTCCCTGCATTTGTCTGTGACGTAATGATTGTTACTTCGTGACCCATTTTCACCAGTCGCTTAGCCATTTCATATGACCTTGTGCTGCCAGGCATCTTTGGAGAATTAAAATATTGATGCAAGTACGTTATCCTCATTTTATTAATTTAAATATTCCGATATTTTACCTGGCGCAGATACTAGGTGATGCGTCCTTTAAAACGTTGACGATCCTTTCCGCTGTTTTGCCATCCCACATTTCTGGCACCCCGCCTTTTTTCCAGGTACCCGCCAAAACTTTCTTTACAACTGCATTTAAAGCCGTCGGATTTGTACCTATCAACTCATTGGTACCGATAGTTACTGTTTCCGGCCGCTCGGTTGTATCCCGCATGGTTATACACGGTATTCCCAGCACAGTTGTTTCTTCTGTAATTCCACCGCTGTCGGTAATTACGCATTTGGCATGCTGTACCAGATAATTGAACTCCAGGTACCCGAGCGGTTCAATCATATATAAATTGGACGCTTCAATACCGCAATGAGCGATATTCTTCCTTGTTCTCGGATGAACAGGGAAGATGACGGGCAATCCGTCGGATGACTGTATTATTTCATTCATCAGTGTGCTTAATTCTGATATATTGTCAACATTTGCAGGCCTGTGGAGGGTAAGCATAAAGTATGCACCGGGGCTCAATGCGGCGTTGTCCCATATTGCAGGTTTAACAAAACGGGATTTATTACCGAGCAGTGTGTCGATCATAGTATTTCCTACCAAGAATATTTTCTCATCGGAAACTCCTGCCAGTCTGAGATTTTTATTCGCATATTCTGTAGTAGTAAAAAACAGATCGGTCAGTGAATCAGTAACGATTCTGTTTATCTCCTCCGGCATTTTCATATCGCCGCTTCTTATGCCGGCTTCCACATGGGCTACTTTGGTATTCAGTTTTTTTGCTACAATAGAGCAAGCCATTGTTGAAGTTACATCTCCAACAACTACCACCAGGTCTGTCGGATTTGCCAGCAGGTGTTTTTCAAATTTGATCATGATGTTGGCCGTTTGTTCGGCCTGGGTTCCGCCGCCACATTCCAGGTTCGCATCCGGGTCAGGTATTTCCAGTTGTGTAAAAAATGCCTCGCTCATGTTTTTATCGAAATGCTGACCGGTATGCACAAGGCAATATCTTATATCACAACCTTCACTTTGTTCAAATTTGATTCTCTTAATGATCGGAGCTATTTTCATGAAATTAGGCCTGGCTCCTGCAATAATTGTAATGTGCATACTTTTCTTCTGTTTAAAATAGATTTTTTGCCGGTTATCAGGTTGTTATTAATTACTCAAAATGTTTTTCTTTTCATCTTTTAACGGGTAGCTGATCAGGACGGCCCTAAACTTACCCTTGAATACGAACAAGCTTCCTGCCGCTGCTCCGATAATATGATGTTTTTGAATCAGGCCTTTTATATCATCGTATTTACCGGCTCCTCCCAATACGGTCAGTGGCATATCGACCGCCTCCCTCACTATATCAACCAATCTCATATCATAACCGGTCATTGTTCCGTCTGCATCAATAGAATTAATAACGATTTCTCCTACACCGATCTGGTTCAGCTTTTGAAGGTAATCTTCGAATAAAATTTCTACCTTCTGTGTTCCGTTCCTGATGTAGATATCATAACCGTCCTTTTTATTCTTTCGCACATCAATCACCACTACCACGCTTTGCATGCCTACAGCTTTGCCAATTTTTTCCAGGATAGAAATATCTTTTATCGCGGCGGAATTAATCGCGAGTTTTTCAGCTCCCAGGTTTATGATCTTCTTTGCATGCTCTACAGAAGATACGCCACCACCATAACATAAAGGCATGCGACACTCAACGGCAAGTTTCTTGATTGTCTCGAAGTCCGGCTCACGCTCCTTTACTGTAGCGTCAATATCCAATACGATCAGTTCATCAACTTCTTTTTCATTGAAGATTTTTACTGCGTTTATCGGATCGCCGACATATTTCGGATCTTTAAAACCAACTGTTTTTACCAATCCCCCCTTATGTATCAAAAGGCAGGGAATAATTCTAGATCTAAGCATATTGAAACTCTGCAAAATTTTTTAACAAAGTGATTCCGTTTTGATGACTCTTTTCCGGGTGGAACTGAACACCTATAATATTGTCCTTTTTTACCGATGAAGTGAAATGTTCCCCGTAAAAGGACTCTGTCATACAATTCTTTTCATCAGTGCATTCAAAATAATAGCTATGCACAAAATAAAACCCTTCTTCCTCATTGATTCCCTGTAGTATCTGCGAGTCGTTTTTGATCTTTACGGAGTTCCATCCTAAGTGAGGGATCTTGGGTTTGTTTGTAATATTGTTCTTATCAATTTTTTTAACTTGCCCGCCGATCCAGCCCAGTCCTTTAAGCTCCCCCTCCTCACTGCTTTCCGCCAATATCTGCATGCCCACACAAATACCTAGTACCGGTGTTTTTTTCAGAATTACAGACTCGGTAAGTATATCAACAAAACCAGAATTATTTAGCATACTCATGGTTTCATCAAAAGCGCCCACACCTGGAAGTATTATTTTTGTTGTATCCTTAAAATCTTCCGGCCTGGATGCTATGGAATGTTCTATACGCAGGCGCTCGTATATATTGGCGATTGCCCTCACATTCCCGGATCCGTAATTAATAATAGTTACCATATTCTCACATTTGTAATTTTTCCCGAATCCATTGAATTGTTTTTTCTAATCCTTCGCGGATTTCCCCCTGCGGGTTATAACCTAACAGTCCCCGCGATTTTGACGTATCCGAGCATCTGTTCTTAACATGGTCCCAGTTTCTGGGCTGAGTGTAAATAATCTGCGAATCAGACCCGGATAATTCAATAATCAGTTCTGCGAGTTGTTTGATACTCACCTTAGAACCTGTTCCTCCGTTAAATATTTCTGCGTTTTTATACTCGGCCTGTGCCAGTTTAATCAACAGCTCTACTGTATCACTTACAAAAGTGAAGTCTCGCGTTTCATCGCCCGTTCCTGTAATGTAAATATTTTCCCCGCGCAAGGCTTTCTGAATGAAATTAGGTATAACGTTCCTGTATGCTCCTGGCATCTCCCCCGGTCCGTAACTGTTGAATATCCGCAGGCATGCTACCGGTAACTTATGAATCTCTGCATAATACTTTGCATAAAGCTCTCCTGCATATTTATTAATCGCATAAGGGGTATCGTAAGGGGTAATATTAACATCTTCGGACATTACCGGGTTATTTCCATATACACAGCTGGAACTTGCGTATACAATTTTTTCGAGTTCGGTGTTATTTTTCTGCTCCTCAAAAAGATTGATCATCCCGATAACGTTTGTGGAAACATCAGATATGGGATGGTCTACTGAATTTTGATTTGCAAAATGCGCTGCCAGGTGGTAAATGACATTAGGTTTATATTTATCGAAAAAGGACTTTACTTTCTCTGTGTTACTAATATCCATATTAGTAAATGCTACATTTTTAGAAAAATTAGCTATTCCAGCTGAAAGATTGTCTATTATATGAATATCATATCCGCCCAACGATTCCAACTGAAGGGTCAGGTTATATCCAAGTGCTCCGAAACCACCAGTAATCAGCACTTTTTTTGTTGGTTGTATCATTTTATAAAATTAAAAATTAAAAAAGAACACTTCTTTTCATCGCTTTTTCATAAGCCTCGTAATATGGCGTGATGTCTATTTCAGTAAGGTTTTTCAATGCCCGTTGGTACCAGGACCCAGGCTGCTCAGTATTGCTTAGCAATGTTATAAGCGCGTCCTTGTCGCCGGTAGAAACAGTGGCCCCTATTCCCAGTTGCTCCACCATTTTCCCGATGAATGTTCCTGATGCAACAAGGATCGGGATACCTGTTATGATCGATTCATAGAATTTATTCGGCATAGCCAGCTGGCAGTTACGATCCTTATTATCATATACTGCATAAATCAGATCAAGGGCCCTGTATAAATCTTTAATATCTTTTGCATATTCGTATGGACCCTGTATTTCGAATAAATTTTCAACTTTGATTTTTTCCTTCAGATCTCTGCTATTCCCTCCTCCTGCAAATAAGACCTTCATTTCTATCCCCTTGCCGTTCAATTCTTCTACTGCATCAACCAGCTGATACAGGGAAGGCTTATATCTCAATATGCCAATAAAACCAATCGAAAAGAAACTGCTTTTTTCTTTTTTAAAGTTGTCCCACACATTTTTTGCAGGAAGGTTTTCAAGTAGTACAATCTCGCGGCTGAATATTTTTTTATAATATTTATCTCCGAACTCCGGTGAGGAGACTACTAATTTTTCTACGCGTTTCAGCAAACTTTTTTCCAATGCAATAAAAAAACGCGCTTTTGCCGAATCAGACAACTGAAGTGCATGCAGGTCCCTTACCTGGTGCCTTATTTTATATCTTTTAGTACCGGCAATAAAATAAGCAAAAAGCAGAAGGTCATAAGATGCCGTAAAGATGATGCCTCCTGGCTTTAACGTGCTTTGAATGATGTGTTTTATTTTTTTATAAATAGCCGGTATCGATATTATCCTTTTCAGGTCTACGGTTTTATAAGGAACCGTAATGGTGATCAACTCAAAATTGATTATTGACTTGTCTATTCTTAAATCATCCTCTCCCCTTTCCAACAAAATCACCAATACTTTTTTATTGTGATTCGTAGAATAAAACGCCATATCCAGCATGGCAGGCAACGGTCTTCCGCTAATTAAAAAAATAATATCATTCTGTTCCTGAAATACCTTCATCATGACTGTTTGAATTAATCTGCTCTTTTAAAGTTTTTACCAATTTGAAAATATCGCCCTTGTTGATTGTGATCTCAAAAATGGTTACAGTCACCAGGAATAAAAAAGAAGACAATAATGCCCCGGTCAGAGAAGATGAAACTACAAGCTTAACAGACCATGACATAATTGCAAGGATCGCGAATACCGGCAGAAATTTAAAATCCTTTACTATTGCCAGCAAACCGCCGTTTTCAGACTTAGTCAACCTGTGTAGAAACAGCATAAAAAGGAACTGACCGGTTATTAACCCGATAGCGGCACCTGTTGTGCCCAATAGCTGAACCATAACATATATAAACAATATGGTGAGAATGAAAGTGGCTATTCGTACATACATTCTTTGCTTGATTTTATTGACAGCTTCTGCAAGCATGTAGTACGGATAATTTACAAACACGATAGCGCTTGACACTGCAAGTAAAATAACAATGTGAACCGTATCCGTATACAAATCGCTGAAAAGTACCGTTACAATGTAAGAGGCATTAATAATTAACAGGCCAAAACACAGCATTGCCAGTTCCATCAAAAGCTTTCTGAGGCTACGGAACCTAGCTTCCAATCGTTGTTTATCATGTGATATTCTGTGAAACTCCGGCAACTCCACGATATGAAATGATGAAGGAATGAGCTGCAGTAGCGATACTACTCGTTGACCGGCAGCATATATTCCCACAGAGAACGGCCCGAGGAGAAATTGGAGCATGAAAATATCAAGCCTTGCGAACGCAAAATCGAATGCTTGGGAAACGGAGAAGATGATTCCTTTCCTTACGTTCATTTTCAGAAATTTGAAATCGACCTTAAATTCTACTATTCTGCGCGTATCGATAATAAAGAGAACAAATACGATAAACTGAGAGAAAAAAAAGCCGGTCGATACAACACTGAGATCAATCATGTTCCTGTACAAAAACAGGTATCCTATGAAAAAAAGCGGTGTAATAAATAAGAGAACCCACGGTCTTATATGTATTCCTTTCACGCGGTAAAGAGAAAGAAAAAGAGGATTAGGGAAAACGGCCAGCAATGATCCCGCAAGTACCAGCATGAATGGCCAACTATCATTTACCCGAAATGCGAAACAAGTAATTATGGCCACAACAAGCGCTACAGCTGTTAAAACGCTTCTTATGAAAACCGCATTACTAAAAAATACGGGTAATAAATTCATATCCCTGCTTGCCTCCATAATAAAGACATGTTCACCTCCCAGTCCTATAAAAAGGGGCAATAACGATGTTGCGGTAATCATATATATATACTTACCGTAGTTTTCAGCTCCAAGCAGCCGCGCAATATAAATAGTAATAGCAGCGGCTAACAATGCCTGAATTAACTGGAGTATTATTACAACTAAAGACTTACTACTGATCAAAATACTAATGGATAAAAAAATATCAATCTACGCTTCCCGCGTAGTTATTTTCTCTTTAAATACACGGGCCCATTCACGGGAGATCACAACGAATAATGCGCCGAAAAGCAGCCCTTTTCCTGTAAACCACATATAAGTGATTACCATCGGGCAAAGCCCTATGATGGCAATAAATACAAAATTGTATCGCGAGTCGGCAAGGATCTGTTTTTTAAGCTTCCACAAACGGCGTATGGGTTTCAGATAACAAGATATATATATCCCTGTTCCTATGATTCCGAATTTAAACAGGAAATTGAACAGGAAATCATGAACACGGTAATATTTACCCATATTCAGTGCATCTTCATCAAATGCGGCTGTGGTAAGATTTGGCATAGGAAAATAGTTGTCGGTATACCAACTGCCATACCCCATTCCTGTAAGAAATGCTTTTCGTTCAAATAGCAGGTTCATTGAGTTATAAATAGATCCTGCTCGCACTATTTCAACATCTTCCAATGAAGAACCCGATGTCAGGTTTCCTATAAAACTCAGTCGGAACATTGCTGTTTCCCATACTTCCGGTGCCACTTTGATGATAATGGGAATCGTGATACAAAAAAGCAGAACGATGGATGTCAATACGATCATTGCATTTTTAAATCCGACTGCAAAAGCTATCACCAGAAGCCCCAGTACAAATGTTATTATCAACCACCTTGTCTGGTAGGCCAGAAGTACATACAATGTCAGGAGAACAAGTACAATATTAACAATGATGTTTTTCCCTTTGATCAGGCCTGCTATTGCCCAAAAAGAGAATATCGTAATCAGTCCTTTTGCCGAATCCAGGCTAAGGCTGCTATAACTCACTTTTTCGATCCCTTCAGACCTCAAAAAGAAAAACTTGAATATATCAACTGAATAATTACCTGCTGCGAGCAATATAAACACTTGGCAGGATATTAAAAGCTCACTCGGATATCGCTTATAATAATTACCGAATATGATCAGTCCGATGCAAAAGAACATTGGGATTTTTGCATCGGCTACAAACCGCGAAAACGATTCCTGAAAAAAACCGAAGATGAATGATACTATTGTAGATACAATAAAAAAGAATACCAGGATAGATCTGTCAGATTTCGCTATCGGAAAACTGAATAGCCGTATAGTAATCACCAGTAAACTGCCAAATACAAAAAAAGCAGGGGACAATATACTAAACGAAAACTGCCATGGGCTTGCTACTGAAACAACTCCCAGTTCTTCTATTTCTTCGAACGTCTGCGTTAAATCAGGCATACAGATTATTAAAAGAAACAGTGGGTATATAAGAAGCCTGGGTGGCAGAAAGAAAACGGAGCAGATAATCGCCAGCGCTACCAATGAAGACGGATAATATAATGCCGGTATAGTGGATCTGGTCTGAAAGATCAGGCTTAAAAACAATCCTATCAGAAAAACATACAAATAGCTGTCTTTATTCAGGTTGGTCAACTTTGTTTTTATCGGCAATTCCAGCATCATCAAGATCTATTCTCTGACTTTATCTTCTCAATAAAAGATTCTATTATGATATCTGCCTTATGCTCCGCATGGCATTTATTCATATTCTCAATAAACTGCCGATACTTCTCTCCGGATATCTCGTTAAAGAAAGTGTTCCCCCAATCATTCTTTTTATAATCCAGCAAATAGCCAAGTTCGCCATATGCCTTAAAGAATTCAATTACCGGTTCTATTCTATCCGAAATAACGGGCACATTATAATTGACACAATCGCAGAATATGCCACTTAATTTCCCTTCATAATAAGAGTTGTGCGGTAAAAACACGTATGTTGACTGAAGGATAGCATTTGCATATTCCTCATTTGTCATATAATCGTAGTGGAAATTGAGTGATGCTTCAGGAGGGGTATTGTTTCTTATCATTTCTTCATCTTTTCTGTCAAGATTATAGAAATGATACTTAAATTGACGGTTTGCATCAGCTTTGATGAGGTTGCAAAAATCGAGCAATGGCTTGGATACCATTGAAGGGCCAAAATAGGTTATTGTATTATCCTGATGCGTATTACTGGCCAGCAGCCTGGGAGCCCCCAATAAATGGTATTTTACTTTCTTCAGCTTGTTTTTATCTACCTTATCTCCAAGTTTACTGATCAGAAGCTTATATTCAAAATCGGAGTGATAAAAGACAAAGTCACATTTTTTGAATATCGTTCTGAGTAGATAAGGAAGCAACCTGGGGCTATTTTCAAACCGTTCAGGTGATACATTATTTGTCAGGATAAGAACCGTAGTATTATTCCAATTCCGGATCCTCCACAAGTAGGATAATATGCCGATTTCGTCAAATCCCTGGAAAATAATTGTTTTCCCTGTTATTTTTTTACTACTGAACAACCGCCCTAAAAGATGCAGCCGGTAGTATATTTTCCTGAAAAAAGGAAAATCTCTGAATCCGATGAACTGTTTTTTATGCGATGGGTATTTCTTTGCGAGTAGATCGCAGGACGTTACAGAAGTAAAAACACTAAGCTCGGGGTCGTATTTTATAAGACTGCTAAACCAGAAGTCGTCATCTAAAAGCAAATGTCCCTTTTCTTCTGTAAGGGAGCTAAAAATAACAAAAGGTTTCACCATTTCATTCTGTCTACTCATTATGACGCCACGCTATATTTCATAATGAAATATTCACCTCCGCCTGAGACAATTTCAAAATTGAATTTTTTATACAATGTTACTGCCCTTTGGTTTTGGCTATCTACCTTCAGAGTTATTTCAGGGATATTCAGCTCGCCTGCTTTGTTCAGCAGGTCATTCATGATAATATTACCCACGCCTTTACCTGTAGCAGCTTCACTTACACAAATGCCCAGCCATATAATATCTTCAGCCGGATCCAAATGGCCATATCCAATCGGAGAACCCTTTTCGTCTATTACGAGGATTGTATAAATATGGGTATCGATTACATCGAAACTTCTGGTGCTGAAATACCTGAACGTTTCGCGGGAACTGCCCATCTTTTCGGTAAATGATTCCAACAGAGATTTCGCGTCAGGATTATTTTGCAATACAATAATCATTCTGAAACAATTTTTACTAATGCCTCTGAAACGAAATCAATTTCACCGTCTGTCATTTTGGGGTATGATGGTAAAACGATGATGTTGGATGCGATACGATTGGCAACTTCAAAGTTTACCTCAGACTGCCCTTCGTAAATCGGCAATTGCCACGCCGTATAAAACCCAGGTCTGCACTCAATTCCTTTTTTTGATAAAGCCGTAAGTATTTCATCTCTTGTTTTCCCGTTTTTTTCTACGTCAATCCATACAGCAATCGCCCACACAATCGGATTGCACATTTCCGGTATCTGTTGAAACTTCAGCATTGAATTATCTTGAAGATTGATCTTATACCGATCCCAAATTCGTTGCTTTGCTTCAATTATTTCATCAGCGTGTTCCAGTTGCCCGAAACCAATTGCGGCCAAGATATTGGATAACCTGAAATTGTGCCCGAAATATTCGTGCCAGTAATGCTTTTTTTTGCGGCGCAAACCATGGCTGCGTATCAATTTTAATTTATCTGTCAGTTCTTCGTTTCTGCAGCAGACCATTCCGCCTTCCCCTGTTGCAATTGTTTTTGTAGCATGGAAGCTAAATGTGCTAATGTCTCCAAACTGGCCGCAGTATTTATTATCGTACTTTGAGAAAATAGACTCTGCGCAATCCTCTACAAGCACAATATTATTATCGGCTGCTATTTGTTTGATCCGGAGCATATCTGCAATTATTCCATAATTATGGATAATCACAATTGCCTTGGTTTTCTTTGTTACGCTCTTCTGAATTAAATTACTGTCGAGGCACCAGTTGTTTTCATCGATATCAACAAATACCGGCGTTGCTTCCATCAGTTTCAAAACATTTGCTGCTGCCAGAAATCCGAATGAAGGAACTATCACTTCATCACCTGGCTGAATTCCAATTGTCAGAAATGCAAGATGCAACGCAGCGGTGCCGTTCGCTACCACAAAAGCATTGGGCAACTTCATTTTTTCGCACAAAGCATTCTCGAATTTTTCGATATACGTCCCCCCGGATATCCAGGTTGAATCCAATGCCTCGTTTACGTATTGCTTTTCGTTTCCCCAGAAAGAAAAATTATACCAGTTTATTTTATTACTCATTTTTTTATAATTAAGGTATAACTCTAAATAATTTCGATCTCCGGCAGAGGGAAGATTAATTTTCCTCCATTCTCTAAAAAGTCCTTTTCCCTGACTAAGATATTCTCCCGGAAGTGCCATGGCAATACAAGGAAGTAATCCGGCTTCATTGCCTTTGCTTCGTCTTCTGAAATAATTGGTATATGCGTACCTGGCGTATAACAATTAAATTTCTCGTAGTTTACTTCTGCGATATAAGGTATTTGTTTAGCTGTGAAACCGCAGTATTGTAAGAGTACATTTCCTTTAGTGCTTGCACCGTAACCAAAAACACGTTTACCATCCGCTACCAGGGCATCGATAAGCTCAACAAGGTTTTGCCTGTGTTTTACAGCGCGTTCCTGGAATTCGAGATAAGGCTTAATTGTGTCCAGCTCCAGTTGATCTTCCTGTTTCAGGAGCCAGTTAATCACAGGCAGATTTGATTTGAAAGGTGCGTCCATTTTACATGCGGTTACCGCAAAGCTTCCGCCGTTAATTCCGTTCAGCTGAACGTCGACGATGCGTAATCCTGACTGTTTCAGCATCCTTTCAACTACACGTAAAGAATAATATTCGATATGCTCATGGCAAACTGTATCGTAACTGTTGGTACGCAGCATACTTGGCATATAACTCTGTTCGAAATGCCAAACACCTTCGTCATGCAGGCAGCTTGCAATATCCCTCACAAAATCCAATGGCCTTTCCAGATCGTAAAACATTGCGATCGAGGTAATGATCTTGGCTTTATCATCAGGGAAAAGTTCATTGAACTTTCCTGCTGTGAAAAAGTCGGGGATCAATGTAATGTCCTCAGTATAATATTGTTTAAATTTTTTCCCGGTCGGATCAATTCCTACTTTGCGAAAATGCCCTGAATAGGCTTTTAATGAAGTGGCATCATTACTACCGATATCTATCACTAAATCAGAATCACCTGGAGAAACCAACTTTTCAAGTGTTCTGATTTTATGCTGCAGATGCTTTACCATAGAAGCATTTAAACCGGAACGATACCCGTAGTTATCACCATACATTTCCTCCGCCTGAAATGATTGTTTCATTTGCAGCAATCCGCTGTCAGGGCACCATACCAGGTCAACCGGTCCTTTAGATACTTCCTGATCAACACTTTTTGGGAAAACGCCGGTTAAATATTGCTCTCCTAATGAGAGTACCGTGACAAGGTTAGAACTTTCGGAAATTCTGCATTTTGTGATTTCAGTATACATTGATTGCTTAATTTTTGAATTTATAATCTGGCATTAACAATACTCCTTTCTAAAAAGGATTTTATATCATAAATAACCGCATTTTTATCTTTTTTGATCTTTTCGAAATTCAATTGTAGGAACTCATTATGAGAGACGGCCAGAATGATCGCATCATATGTTCCCAACGTACTGCACATACGAATGTTATATTCTTCATGTACTTCATTTTTGTCGGCATGCGGATCATATACGTCCACATCCAGACCAAACTGTAGAAGTTCGTTGTAGATATCTACAACTTTAGAATTGCGGATATCCGGACAGTCTTCCTTAAAAGTAACGCCCAATACCAAGGCTTTCGCGCCTTTGATAACAACGCCATTTTCAATCAACAGTTTTACTACTTTATTGGCAATGAACATTCCCATGTTGTTATTGACGCGCCTTCCGCTGAGGATAACCTGGGGGTGGTACCCAACCGATTCAGCTTTATGCGCCAGGTAATATGGATCCACACCAATGCAATGCCCCCCTACCAACCCCGGCTTGAATTTTAAAAAGTTCCATTTTGTTGCAGCCGCTTCAATTACATCCATTGTATCAATTCCGATCCTGTCGAAAATGAGCGAGAGTTCATTCACAAAAGATATATTAAGGTCGCGCTGTGCATTCTCAATAGCCTTTGATGCTTCCGCTACTTTGAGGCTGGGCGCTTTATGGGTACCCGCAGTAATGATGCTTTTATATAAATCGTCAACAATATCAGCAGTTTCCGCAGTTGATCCGGATGTAACTTTTCTAATCTTGGTTAACGTATTGATTTTATCACCCGGATTAATCCTTTCCGGTGAATAACCGCAGAAAAAGTCCTTATTGAAGGTCAGCTTTGATTCTTTCTCGAGAACAGGAACACAATCTTCTTCTGTACAGCCAGGATAAACAGTTGATTCATAAATAACAATATCTCCTTTTTTCAAAACCTTTCCGATCATTGCCGATGCTTTTAAGATCGGAGTCAGGTCAGGGGCATTAAATTTATCGATAGGCGTAGGGACTGTTACAATATAAATATCAGAATCAGCTATATCGTTCAGTTCACAGGAAAACTGCAACCCCGTGGATTGATCATTTTTCTTAAGAACAGCCTGCAGATCATTCAGGTCGGCTTCATTCGTTTTATCTACACCATTACTGAGTTCGCCGACCCTTGATTTATTAATGTCAAAACCAATAACTGCGTACTTTTTAGCGAATTCTATGGCCAAGGGTAACCCAACATATCCTAGTCCGATTACTGCTATTTTTCTTTGTGTGCTCTTCATCAGATTCGATTATAAAATTTTGTTTGCGAAGGATTTTTTATGATATTTTTTTAAATGCCAGAATCAGGAATATAAATGCGATCGCTACAATCATTCCAAGAAAAGCGCCGCCTGCCAGCAGGCGTAATGTCCCGTCTTCCGTTCTTTTTAAAGGCAGAATAGGCGTATCGATCGTCTGAATTAACGGCGTTTCTCTTCTGAGCGTAACCTTAGCCAATTCAAAGTTCTTAACCAGTTCCGTTAGTATAGCTGTGTTGGCCTGCACATCTATCTGTTTTTTTGAAGATGGGACCCGCTGAATATTAAATGCCGGGTTAAGATTATATGTTCTGTCATTCGCAACCGCCGCTCCGGAAAGACTGCTATTCAATTCCTGTCGTACCGAATCCACCTGATTTTGCAGTACCTGGAAATTTATCTGGGCTTTTTTACTCTTTGTGTCTATATAATATTGAGACACTTCATTTACCAGTTGTTCAACAAATCGCTTTGCAAACATTTCATCTTCACTGACCATGTCAACCGAATAGATGGTTGATTTTTTATCTTTTTGCGACGCAACGATATTTTTTTCAGCTAAAGTAGCATATACCTCTCCCAAGATACTGTCTTGCTGAATTGTAAACGATTTTCTATCCGCATTTACAGGAAAGCTAACAGAAGCTAATGCAAGATTTTTGCCTGCCCACTTTTTTCTTAGCCCTTTGAATTCCAAGTACCTGTCGATCATGGATATATCTTTCCCTCTTGTAACAATAGGGCTCAGCAGCACTCTTTCTATCATTGATCGCGACTTCATAAGAAGTATCAGGTTGGAACCACTGAATGCGCTTCCCCCACCGCCACCCAAGTCAAGACCGAACTGGCTTGCAAGTCCAAGTGCTCCCGAAAGACCTCCGGAGCTCTTTTCATCTTCAAGCACGAAGCTCAAGGATGCAGTATACTTCACTTTTTGAAACAACCCGTATGTAAAGCCGATAGCAGCGCCGATAATGGCTGCTGCCAGGAGTATAACCCATTTTGTCCTCAGATGATTGATCCAGCCTTTTAAAGCTAAAATTTGGGTCTTGATGGAGACACTGTTTTCATTATTTTCGCGAACATCTTGCATTGATCACCTGCATTTTTATAACATTAACTGATGGAGATATATTAAAGCCTCAGAATGGCAATGATAACCCCTGCCAAGCTCGCTAAGGCGCTTGATATCCCGATTATCTCACCGGTACTCAGGTTCTTTTTTTCCGGTTTTTTAGGCACAACTACTTCTGATCCAGGTAACACCTCAGGATATGATTTGAAAAAAAGAAATCGTTTTGTTGTAGCCGCTTTACCGTTGGCATAAATCACGTATGCATTTTTTTTCCACGCATCGCCATTATAACCTCCTGCTTCGCTGATATAATCCCTGAATTGATTTTTTTTCTGATACGGGACTTGTGTTGCCATTAAAACTGCTCCACTTATTTTAACCTGTCCGTCAAATTTAGGTACGTACAGTTCGTCATTCTCCTTCAGATGTAGGTCTTCTATTGATCCGGGGTTCGCAATAATATATGGCAGGTCTAAAGGAATCTGGTCATAATCACGTGTTACTTCAGAAATAACAACATCATTACTGTCCTTGACATTTTTCTGTATTTTCTTTACTACCTGTGCGGCCTTTTGCTTCTCGACTTCGTTTTTATATCGTTTCAAATAAGCGCCTGCCGGATAGGCTTCCGGTGTAAATCCTCCGGCGCGGGTCAGAAGATCACTTACTTTTTCATTACGGCTGGTCAGTACATATGGGCCGGGATATTGTACCTGACCGCTTATTTTTACTGACTGAGGTAATAAATATCCAGCCTTACGGCGAATTGTAATCACGTCAAACGCCTGCAAAGGAATGCTTGCAGTTGGGGATTGCAGATCACCGCTGACCTGTGCCCTGATAATAGTACTGGCTGTATTATTGATCAGTGAAATGCTGTCCCTTTTTACGATCCGGGCGATTTCAATATTATTATAATAAGCAGCATCCGTAAAGCCTCCTGCCTGTAGTATCAGGTCTTTCAGTGTAAGGTTGGAAACATAATCGTACTGACCTGGTAATCTTACTTCACCCTGTATGCTTACTTTGAAGGTATCTTTCAGGTCCTGTATCGATGTGATCAATACTTCATCCTCTCTCTTCAATAATAAATTGTTTTCCGGATCTCCATTCAATGCCTTCCTTACATCAAAAGAGAGGATTGAACGTGTAAGATCTTCCTGGAGACGCAATACCTGGGCGATAGAACCAAACGCATCTTCCTTCAGACCATCGGCTTTTCGTATCAGATCCCCAACAGTCATTCCGTTCCTTAATTCATAAACATCCGGGCGAAAAACAGCGCCTGTGATTTTAACCCGGTTCTGGAAACGATTGAGGATCTTTGATATTACGAAAAGGTCACCGGTTTGAGGCTGGTAAACATTATAAACTCCTTCCTCCAGATCCATCAATTTGCGTTCCTTTTCATTTCTCTGAAAAACCTTAACGGATGCCATATAAGCTGTATCCGTGAACCCCGAAGCAAATTCAAGCACATTTGTAAAATGCTCGCCGGGTAATACTTCAAATATGCCCGGACGTTTTACCTGCCCTTCAAGTTCTACTCTTTTTTTGTACGACGGAATACGAATAACATCATTGTCTTTCAGACCGATATTATCAGACTGATCACCATGCAATAAAAACCGGTACAGGTCAACCTTACGTACTGGCTCCTGATGGCGTATTAATTCTATTTCCCTGAAACTTCCGAAGGATGAAGGTCCGCCCGCAACATAAAGAGCATTGAACAATGTGGCAAGAGAGGACAGATTATAGGTACCAGGCCTGCTGCTGCCGATCACAGTGATCTTAATAGTACGAATTTTACTGAGTGTTACTGAAAGTTTAGCGCCTCCAGATTTCAGGTAGGAATAGACGGTATTTCCCATTACGGAACGTATCTTCTGGGTAGCCGCTTCGATTGTAAGCCCTGCAACCTTGATCTGGCCAACATTAGGAATGGAAATAAATCCCTCAGGAGAAACGGTCAGCTCTCCGTTGTACTCCTGAACACCATATACGGAAATGGTTAACTGGTCTTCCGGACCTAAAATATAATTCATAGGTGTTGCCAACTTTAAATTAGGCTCAAAACTTGGTGCAATAGAGGTATATAATTCTGAACCGAAAATCAGCGGGTTTATTAATGTTTTCGGTCCCTCTTCTTTATAATTGGCTTTATCCAGAGAATCTGACGCTTCCCGGTTATTGTTTTCAGATTTATTTTTTTCCGGTGTTTTAAATTTGCCGATCGTATTATTATTGGTACTGTTTTCTGAAGCGTTGTTTATGCGCTGTTTCAATTTTGCAAATTCTGCAGCAGACATTCCTTTTGCGAGAACCAGTTGTTCCACTCTTTCAATCGTATAACCCGAACTGTTCAATTGACTTTTGACTTTGGCTATATCTGCATCGCTAAGCTGATCAACCTTTATTGTGCTTAAATCCTTTCCTTTAAGCAAATCTTGTGCATCTGATCGCTTTATTCCAAGAAGCAGCACCAGCAAAAAAGCAAAAACGCGAAACAATTGCTTATTATTCATATTGGGGAAATAATTTTTTAAAAATGGCTTCGCCGTCCTCGGTCACATGCAATACCGTGGAAAACAGTAGAATACCTATTAGGTAGACCCGAAAATAATAATTTCGGAGCATTATTGAACAGATATTCAAGGCATTAGTACAATACTCCTTGGGGGGGAACAGGAATATTCAATTCGGCGCACAAATATAAGGGCAAGGATCGTCAAAAAGTAAAATGTTTTTACCTCGCCCAGTTTGCGGTTTTGATTTCTTCGTACACTTTTTGGATACCCTCTTCTAAGGTAGTGGTACTTTCCCAGCCCAGTGCCGAAAGTCTGGAAGTATCAAGAAGTTTCCTGGGTGTGCCGTCGGGCTTGCTTGTATCAAGCGTGATTTTCCCTTCATATCCTACAATACGGCTAATCAATTCTGCCAATTCCAATATTGTAACATCTTTGCCTACTCCTACATTGATGGGGCCGGGTTCATTGTAATATTCCATAAGAAAGAGACAGGCATCCGCAAGGTCATCGACATGCAAAAATTCGCGCCTGGGAGTTCCGCTACCCCACAAAACGATCGCATTATCATTGTTCCGTTTTGCAGTTATAAACTTACGCAGAAGTGCCGGAAGCACATGTGACTTCTGGAGGTCATAATGATCGTTGGGGCCGTACAGATTAGTAGGCATTACAGATATAAAATTACATCCGTACTGATCCCGGTAGGCGTTACAAAGTTCTATTCCGGCTATTTTGGCTATCGCATAAGGCTGATTGGTTGATTCTAGGTAACCTGAGAGCAAATATTCTTCTTTTAAAGGCTGTGGTGCTAATTTGGGGTAAATGCATGAAGAACCGAGGAATAATAATTTTGTAACATCATTCACGTATGCCGCATGAATGATGTTGCTTTCTATCATCAAGTTATCATATACGAATTCGGCTCTGAACGTATTATTGGCAACTATTCCGCCAACCCTGCCCGCTGCAAGAAAAACGTAATCGGGCTTTTCATTGGCAAAAAAATCACTTACAGCCTGTTGGTTGCGGAGATCCAGCTCTTTTGAAGAGCGAAGGGCAAAATTCGTATAACCTGCTTTCTCCAGCTTACGTACAATTGCGCTGCCCACCATACCATGGTGGCCTGCAACATATATCTTAGCATTCTTTTGCATACTTAACTTCTCTTATTCGAACTCATTCTTCACATCAAAGCCACTTTTTTTCAAAATCTGATCTTTTTCAAATAGCATCACATCATGTGCTACCATTTCCTTCACCATTTCAGCCAAAGTATATTTGGGTGTCCATCCTAATTTTTCTTTCGCTTTCGACGCATCACCGATCAGCAAATCAACCTCTGTAGGCCTGTAATATCTCGGATCAACCTTAACAACTACCTGGCCTGCCGGTAAATTGTATTTTCCTTTCGAGGCAGCCACTTTACCAATTTCATTTTCACCTTCGCCTTCAAATTCAATTTCTATCCCGATTTCATCGAAAGTCATTTTTACAAATTCTCTGATTTGTGTGGTAATACCGGTTGCAAGTACAAAATCTTCTGGTGTATCCTGTTGCAGAATACGCCACATACCTTCCACATAATCCCTCGCATGACCCCAATCTCTTTTCGCATCCAAATTACCTAGGTACAAAATGTCCTGTAATCCCAAAGCTATTTTGGCAACCGCTCTTGTTATTTTGCGGGTTACGAAGGTTTCTCCTCTCAACGGAGATTCGTGATTAAACAGGATACCGTTACAGGCAAACATGCCATAAGCTTCACGGTAATTTACCGTAATCCAATATGCATATAATTTAGCAACGGCATAAGGTGACCGTGGATAAAAAGGCGTTGTCTCACTTTGGGGTACAGCCTGCACAAGTCCGTATAATTCCGAGGTTGATGCCTGATATACCTTTGTTTTTTTGGTAAGGCCAAGCAAACGGATCGCTTCCAGTATTCTGAGCGTACCGATACCATCAGCATTAGCAGTGTATTCCGGAGTTTCAAAGCTAACATGGACATGGCTCATCGCTGCCAGGTTGTAAATCTCATCTGGCTGAACTTCCTGTATAATTCGAATCAGATTTGTTGAATCTGTAAGATCCCCATAATGCAAATGCAGATGACGATGTGGAATATGCGGATCCTGGTAAAACTGGTCTATTCTGGCAGTATTAAATAAAGAAGATCTTCTCTTTATACCATGTACTTCATAGCCTTTATTCAATAATAATTCGGTAAGATATGCGCCATCCTGGCCAGTGATCCCAGTTACCAATGCTTTTTTCATTAACTGCTAGCTTTAAAATCGATGCAAAATAAACACTTTATGAGTCAATTATGAAATATCAAATAAAAAGCGTTACAAAATGCGCAGTAATCAAGCGATCCGGAGGAATAAAATCGCACTAACATTGACTATTTGGATGTACTATTCTGACAGCTCCTTTTGTAAAAGGCAAACGGCATGCGCCACAAGCCCTTCTTCGCGCCCTACAAAGCCCATTTTTTCCGTTGTGGTCGCTTTTACCGAAACATCTTTTACGGTGATCTCCAGGATGCCTGCGATCACTTCGCGCATTTGCTGTACATAAGGTTTGATCTTGGGTGCCTCCAGGCAAAGGCTTGCATCGATATTTACCACACTATATCCTTCCGCTTTGATCAGTTCATACGATTTTGCCAGCAGGATCTTACTGTCGATATCTTTAAAATCTGCGGAAGTATCGGGAAAATGCACGCCGATATCGCCCAGGCTTAATGCTCCGAGCATGGCATCGCAGATCGCGTGCAGCAGCACATCCGCATCGCTGTGGCCCAGCGCCCCTTTTTCATGTGGTATTTTTACTCCGCCTATAAAAAGATCGCGTCCTGTTACCAATTGATGAAAATCTATTCCGTACCCGATACGCATGTCATGCCTGTTGAAAGATGAATATTTGTTGATGATCCTTTATTTCCCTTTTTCACCGAGATTGAATACCAGCCCCAGCCGCAGGGTATTTGAAAGCGGGTTCCTTGTGATACCGCTTCCCGAAGGCACAAGATAAGATATATTGATCTGCATGAAGTCTAACTGGAAACCGGCACCTGCAGAAAAGAACTTCCGGTTACCGCGATTCTTGTTCTCGTAGAAATAACCTGCCCTTACCAGGAACTGATCGTTATAATTATATTCTGCTCCAAGTGACACCTGCAGGTTCTGGATCTGGTTGGTTCCGTCATTGAATGATTTGAGCCAGCTCGATACCACACCCGACGATCTGTACGCTGCCAGGTTGGCCGAATCCGTACTGAATACACCGGTTGCAGCAGGCGCTGCCGGCACCAGCAGTTTATTGATATCCATGGCAATGCTCAGCTTATTCGTTTCATCGAATACTGATGTGTAAGAAGCGCCTAGCCCCAGATTGGTTGGGAGAAAGTCCTTATTACGTGAATCGTTGGTATAGCCGATCTTGCTGCCCATATTACTCAGTACTGCGCCCCAGGTCCAGCCGCCGCCGTCTGCTTCCTGGCCGTTATAATAGAGCGAAATATCGCCCGCAACCGCATTCCCCGCTTTATACACAACACCGGTTCCTACATCACCTACTACCAGCCTGGAATTGATATAACGTAATGCCACACCAATACTCAGTTTACTGTTGAGCAGTCTCGTATACCCTGCATCAATGCAGAATTCGCTGGGCTTTACTGTATTCAGGATATTACCGGAGTAGTCTGTAAGCTGGATATTGCCAAGGCTGAAATAACGCAGTGAAGTGGAAATTGCCTGTTCTTCATCCAGCTTGTGGTAAGCCGCCATGCTGGCCAGGTATACATCATTGAGCCCGAGGTCTTTGAGCCAGGGCGTATAGTTGAAAGCCACGGCGCTGTTCTTTTTTGCGAACATGACTTTGGAAAGATTCCAGAAAGGCGAATTGGCATCGGGTGCCGTTGCAATAGCTGCGTCACCCATTCCGCCCGCACGGGCATCAGGCGATATGCGCAGAAAAGGGACGGCGGTTGATACGATATTAACGGAATCCGTTTGCGCGGAAACCATTCCGCCAGACAGGCAAATCATCAGCAACAGGCCCATTCCTTTTTTCAAGATAGCATGCATTCAGTGTCAGTTTAAAATACAAATAAAGAAAATTTACCCTGTTTATGGAAGCCACTCTTCAACATTCAGTATAAATACTGTGTTGTTATTGCAACTGCCGTAAGGGTTAAGGTCAGGTAGAGATCAATTCATGCAGCGTTCTTGTTTTTAGAGCAGGATGAGTTGCCCTGCATCTTCATAAGAGGCATCTCCCTTGCGGATCATTACGCGGTAAATATAGACACCTTTTTCGAGTTTCCTGCCATGTTCGTCCATTCCGTCCCAGTTCAAAGCTGCCGTACGGGTGCCTGTAGTATTGACCTGGCGGGCAATCCGCTTCACCAGCCTGCCGTTCATACTATAAATTACCACCTGTACATCCAGCAATGCAGCCTGCTGGTTATGTTCAAACGAAAATGTGGTACTGGTAGTGAACGGATTGGGGTAATTCCGTACCCGGGTAACCACAAGCGTATCTTTTCTTGCCACTTCAAAATCGAGCCGTGCCTGCCCGGAATGATTGGCCACATCCCAGGCCTTGATCACCAGCCAGTGCCTGCCCGGTGAGAGTACCGGCATCCGGTAACGTACTGTTCCGCTGCGGTAAGTGTCCGGATCCGCTGTATAATATGCATTCAGTACCTGTACATTTCTTTCATCACCGTCTATTGTTACCGTAATGTCATGGCCGATGCCATTACCCGACGTATTGATCCCCGATGAATCAGATAACCTCGCCAGCAACAGGGGTTGTTCATGGGTAAGACCGCCGTTTCGGAAAAGTGTGTCATTCAGATAAGGTTGGATCACCGGTCCTTCATTATCCGTACCGGCTACAGCCGTTGCCCTGATCACAAACGAGGTATCTGTTCCTGCAGCATCTCTCACACTGTCTGTTGCATACAGGCTGATCCGTGCGCGGCCCGGTAAAAAACTCAGATCCAGCGGCAATACAAAGGAAAAACGGAAGAGGCCGTTTGTTACGCTGGCGCTGCCCCGGTAGAGAATATTCTGTTGCTGACGAAACCCCGCCGGCTGGCTTCCCGCGCTGTTTCCCCTGGTCCGTAATTCCGCAGGCTTATCGTACACAACCACATTCAGCATACCGTTGAATGAGCTTAACCTGCTGCCGCTTATCGCTCTCACTTCCCCGCCTATTGTGTAATTACCCAGTGCCCGGAGCGTATCATTACCGGTAAGCGGTTGATTATTTATTGTAGTGATCACCACTTTCTGTTCCGGGATGGCCAGCCGCAAAGCCGGGTCTCCGAGCAGTGCAAACTTGCGGGGGTTCAGGTAATCGCCGGAAACCTGCACGGTATTGTTTTTTCCGCGCATCACCGATTCTCCCAGTGTGGGATATCTGCCGTTTGCATCCGGTTGCAATGCCGCTCTCAGGTATTGTTCATTGATGATGCGGTTGCTGTATGCAAATACAAGCCTGGTAGTAGTAAGCAGGGCGATGGCTCCGTTTTCCCCTCCCATCAGCACCTGGTCGCCCAGCGACTTTTTTAAGGGGTCGTCGTAAGGTGCAAAATCACAACTGGCTGTGATAAAAAGCGGCAGCCTGTCTGCATTACTGAAGCGTGCCAGTTCATCTGCCGTAAGCACAGCTTCTTCGGAAAGGCGCTGGTAACTGCCATGTCCGCTGTAATTAAGGAATAAAGCTCCATCCGTAACACTGTTTACAATGGCTTCATTAACCGCCGGGTAACGTGCACCACCGCTTCCGCTTACCAGCGGGAATGCATCGAGGTAGACCTTCTGCTGGTTCTGCAGCGGATTCGTAGCTGCCGCGGCTGTGGTTAAACTTTCCGTATCGTATAAATGCAGGTTATTATCACCATCATCAGCTACAAAAACAGACTGGTTACGCCAGGAGCCCATGCTTTGCCGGTTATGGTAACGGACTATTTTATTGACCATCACCGTGGCATCCGATGCTGATCTTGCCGGTATACGACCGATGCCAAGATCCAGCGCAGCTGGTGTTGTTATGTTATTGATATCATCACTGTCATCCAGCATACCGAAAAAATCATCCGTGTTATACGTCACCAGCGGATCCAGCGAATTCACACTTTCGTAGCAGGGAACAAAATTGGTATTGTCTTTCAACCGATACCGGGGGTCATAAGAACCCGCACCGAATAACAACAGGTATTTCGGCATCAATGCCTGGTTACCGGCCGCTCGGTCGTAGAACATTTTCACAAAATCCCTTATTGCCACGGGGTCTGCGTTACCACTGCCAAACTCGTTGAATACCTGTTCGGTGGTTACTACCAGCGTTTTCAGTCCATGATGCTGCTCGTGAAAAGCGGCGAGGCGGCGGGCTTCATTTAAAAATGCCGGATGTGTTACCACCAGGTAATCCGCCGCTGAACTTCCATGGAGATCCTGGTTGACCATTTTTCCCGCTGCAAAAGGCTGTAAAAGATTTGAGCTATTGAATACAACATATTCGCGCAGTCTTGCGGCATCGTTGGTAAAGCTGAGCTGGCCGTTGTTCAGGGCTATATTCATTTTTACCGGGTCTGCCAGGTTTGTGATATCCCAGGCTACACTTCCTGCAGGAGCATTGGTTACAGTAAATCCAGCCACGGAGCCTGCTGCTACCGACCGCCAGTCGCGGAAGAACAGCTGTTCGCTGCCGGTTACGGCGAGCGATTTCCTGCCGTGCAGTTCGAACCAGTTCAGCCAGGCCTGTGCGCCGGCGGTACCTGGTAAAAAGGTAAAGCCCACATCCAGGGCTGCCTGTGCAGGGATAAAAGTTCCGGAGGCATTTGTTGCGATCGCATACATGTCAAGGAAACTGCCCGACACCCCGGGCAATGAAACGGTTTGTACAGGCTGATTGTTCACGCCGAGCCTGAAACTGCTGGCAGCGCCCACAGTTCTTGCTGCTATATCCGCCCTGATACCGACAGGTTCGCCCGGTACAAAACCAGACCAGCTGACTGTAAAGTGCCGGGAAGAGGTACCGGCATTAAATTCTTCGCCATACCATTCCTTGCCACTGCTCAACAGGTTAACAAGGTCGTTTTCCAGGTAATAACGTTCGTCGTAACTATTAACCGTTCTGTTGGCAACCGGGCTACTCCCCTGCGGACTGATCCGTTTTCCGTTACCGCCGATGGTTATATAATAGTAAACTGTATCTGCATAGCGGTTTTTCCGGTGACTGAACTGCTGGTTGATGCTGTCTTTTACCCATTGGTGCGGGCCGGGTGCGTAAAAAAGGAAATAGTCGCTGCCGTTGAAAATACCATCACCGCCGTCAGACATTTCGATCGCGTTTTCAGTCAGGTCATCCTGGGGAATAATACTGTTATTCTCCTCAAGCATTGCGCCGCCGTTGCCATATAACCGGACACCTGCCGAACTGATGCTGCCGGAAGCCAGTCCGAGCGATGTCAGCAGCGGCAGATCAACCTTATAAACGCCGCCTCGGGTAACCCCGATCCTGGCCCAGCTGCCCGAAGCCAGCACCGAATGGGCGGCATACCGGCGCTGGGCGCTGGCGGTGAAGACAGCACCAGACAGTAAAACAACGATCAGCAGGCGTTTGAGTATCATTACGGATGAAAAATTAGGGATAAGCAGCGGATAAATTGTGCATGCAGCTGCTTTTCCTGCTTAAAGACCGGAAAAACCGCAGTTCCGCTGTTTGGATGCAGGCAGTTACCACTGGTACCGTAGAATTAGCACTACAAATAAAAGAAGGACCTGCAACATATTTTGCTCCCGCCGGCAGCGTATCTTTCCGGCCGGAACGGGCGAATATTAGGCTTTTGCTAACAGTAAGCATTTGCCGGGTGTTATCCGGGTTTCGGTAAAACATATATATTCGCATACGGTAAATCGGATTACCTGAGCATTTAACCTATTATAAAACCAATTTTCTGACATGCAGTTATTGAAAACATCCAGGAACATCGTTTGGCTGTTGGCAGTTGCAGGTGCTGTGGCATCCTGTAATGTGTTTAAGAAGAAGCATGATAAATCCACCGCAACCGGCTGGAATTATAACGATAAGGACCAGGGCAACTTCAATGTGTCGAAGCCGAAAGATATCAAGGCGGCACCGGGACTGGTGTTTGTACAGGGTGGTACATTTACCATGGGTGCAACGCAGGAAGATGTGATGGGCGACTGGAATAATATCCAGCGCAGGATTACAGTGAACTCCTTTTTTATAGATAAAACGGAAGTAGCCAATGTGCACTATCGTGAATACCTGTACTGGCTGGATAATGTATTCGGGCAGGCGGGTATGGATTCCATTGTAGAGCAGGCCAAACCGGATACGCTGGTATGGAGAAGCGAACTTGCCTACAATGAACCATATGTGGAATATTATTTCCGTCACCCCTCTTACAATTATTATCCTGTGGTAGGTGTTAACTGGAAACAGGCAACGGATTATTGTATCTGGCGTACGGACAGGGTGAATGAGCTTACCCTGATGGGTAAAGGCTACCTGGATAAGAAAAGCCAGATCAAAAGAGAACTGAACGGGTCGGGCCAGGATAATTTCAATACCAAGGCTTACCTGATGGATGAATACCAGGCAACTCCGGGCAGGGAAGCGGCTTCCAAAAAGAATCCGCTGAAAGATGCACAGGGCAGACCAAGGACCAAAGTAAATTTTGAAGATGGTATCCTGTATGGAGATTATCGTCTGCCAACAGAAGCAGAGTGGGAATATGCAGCATATGGTTACATCGCAGAGAACCCGCAGAAAAAGCAGAAAGGTGCCAAACGCGGTGAAGAGCTGATTGCCAACAAGCAGATCTATTCCTGGAAGAATAATGGTTACGACAATTCCCGTTATACGCAGAAAGGCGGATACCAGGGTGCATTCCTGGCCAACTTCAAACGTGGTTCGGGTGATAACATGGGTGTAGCCGGCGGTCTGAACGATAACGCGGCGATCCCTGCAGAAGTAACTTCATTCATGCCGAATGGTTACGGATTGTATAACATGAGCGGTAATGTGAGTGAATGGGTAGCGGATGTGTACAGGCCGATGAACACCATCGACAACGATGATTTCAATCCGTTCCGTGGTAACGAGTTCAAAAAAGTAGATATGAGCGGCGGTCAGGGCAACCTGCGTGACGACAAAGGCCGTATCAAAATGATACCTGAAGATGATTCTGCATTACGCAACAGGCGTAACTATCAGCGCTCTTATGCTACCAACTACCTCGATGGAGACTCTTCAAGCAATGTATACTATGGTTATGGTGTAACAACCCTGATCTCAGATAAATCGAGGGTATACAAAGGCGGCAGCTGGAACGACAGGGCGTACTGGTTAAGTCCGGGCTCCCGCAGGTTCCTGGAAGAAGACCAGAGCACCAATACACTCGGTTTCCGTTGTGCCATGACGCACTACGGCGCAGCAGAAGGCACATCGCGCAAAGCGCAGACAGGCCAGTTCATTCCACAGCGCCGCAACAAACGTTAAGAAAAGGAAAGGTAAATACAGCGAAAAGCCATCTCCCCGGAGGTGGCTTTTTCATCTCCGTACATCAGCCTGATCATTGCCTATTCCTCAATTCCGCTTAAGTTTACATTAAAATAAACACTGTGACCATCTCTGCATTATACGATATATACCTGGCCCATCCTTCTGTTCAGACAGATACCCGAAAATTAAAAAGCGGCGATCTGTTCTTTGCACTGAAAGGGCCGAATTTCAACGGCAACCATTTTGCCCGGCAAGCCCTGGATGCGGGAGCCGCTTATGTGATTGCAGATGAGGACACAGGTTTTACGGACAGCCGTGTTATACGTGTAGATGATACGCTGAAAACCTTGCAGGCGCTGGCACATCATCATCGCATGCAGTTCAGTATTCCCTTTATTGCCATTACCGGCAGCAATGGTAAAACCACAACCAAGGAACTGGTATCGGCTGTACTCGCGGCACATTTTACAACTTATACAACACAGGGAAACCTCAACAACCATATCGGTGTTCCGCTTACCTTGCTCAGCATCCGGAAAGATGCACAGATGGCCGTGATTGAAATGGGCGCCAACCATCAGCGCGAAATTGCGGGTTATTGTGTTTATACAGCTCCAACGCATGGCATCATCACCAATGTGGGCAAAGCTCACCTGGAAGGATTCGGCGGCGTGGAAGGCGTTAAAAAGGGCAAAGGCGAGCTTTTCGATTACCTGCGGGAACATAAGGGCACCGCATTTATCTATTCAGACTACGACTACCTTCAGGAAATGAGCGCCGGCATTCCGCATATTGAACAATACGGAACAACAACCGGTGCTGTTACAGGAAAAGTACATGCAGCCGAACCCTTTCTTACCGCAGAGATCACAGGCGGACTTACCCCCTGCCTGATCCACAGCAAATTAGTAGGCGTTTACAATCTTCCGAATATTTTGTGCGCTGTAAGCGTAGGGCTTCATTTTGGCGTACCTGCAGAAAAGATCGTTGCTGCGATAGAAGCTTATACCCCATCGAACAGTCGTTCACAACTCGTAACACGCGGCACCAACAGCATTATCCTTGATGCTTACAATGCCAACCCTACCAGCATGAAGGCCGCTATCGAAAATTTTGCACACCTGCCTGCCGGGCAAAAAGTACTGATGCTCGGCGGCATGATGGAACTCGGTCCGGAAAGCCTCTCCGAGCATCGCCAGCTGGTTGAGCTGATCAGCAGTTACAACTGGAAAGCCGTTGTGCTTGTGGGCGGTGATTTTGGAAAGCTGGATCATCCTTTCCTTTATTTTGCCAATGCAGAAGCTGCCGCAGAATGGTTCAGGCAACAGGCTTTTGAACATACACATATTCTTGTGAAAGGCTCAAGAAGCATGCAGATGGAAAAGATACTTGCATAAGGCTGACGATTATCAGCCTGCCACGCTTTTTATTTTTAGTATTTTTGCAGCATGGCTAACAGTAAAAAACGCAGGTTCTATCTCACCAGCGCACTTACCAACAGGTGCCCCAGGTGCAGGGAAGGTAAAATTTTCAAAACCGACAACGCTTATAACTTCAAGGAAAACATGCTGATGCATAAGGAATGTCCTGTTTGTGGTCAGCCTACCGAAATTGAAGTGGGGTTTTATTACGGAACCGGATATGTAAGCTATGCTCTGGCAGTAGCCCTGCTCGTTTCAACTTTTGTAGCCTGGAAGGTACTGATAGGAATGACATTCTCCATCAATGATAACCGGATCTTTTACTGGATGGGTACTGCTTTCGTACTGCTCTTCGCGGCGCAACCGCTGATCATGCGTTTATCAAGAAGCCTGTGGCTGAGCTGGTTTGTAAAATATGATCCTGACTGGGAAAGTAAGCCCATTAAAAAGCCGGAAAGAGTTGTGAAGGAGCAGATGAATAATTGGTGAGATTGGGAGTGAGGATTTGATGGATGGCTCAGGGGATTAGTGAGGAGTTGGTGGGGTGGGGTTGTTCTGAGGATTAGTGAGGATTTGATGGGGTGGGATTGTTCTGAGGATTAGTGAGGAGTTGGTGGAGTGGAATTGTTCAGAGGATTAGTGAGGGTTTTGACGGGTGGAAATTGCGCAGGGGGTTGGTTAGTTAGGGATTGGAATTTGACGTCAGTTTTTTTGCAGATAAAAGAAGAGCGGACCTTTTGGGGATCCGCTCTTCTTGTTATGTGACTCAGTGATCTTGTTCACATCACTGTTGCTTTAATTTACAAACCTTGTCCATCCTTTCCACCAGTTTGCATCTACACCCGCGGCATCACAGGCACCGCGGAAAGTTACTGTACGGAAGAAACCTGTGCCGGTAAGCTTAGGATCTGCAAAGCTTGCGCCGGTCAGGATCGGCTGGTATCCGTTTGATCCGCCGAATGGCAGGAAGTCTGGTGCTGCGTAGTTGAACGGAGCAATCAGCTTCGCATCAGATACGTTGGTCAGTACGGTATTGTTGAAGAAAGCATTTGAGAAGAAGGTCTTAACAGAGTCGGTGTTCCAGCCTGTTGGCGTAGGAGCAGCGATGTACTGGTAAGAAGCTGCATCAGTGCCGGTCAGCGGACCGCAACCTGCAATGGTATTGTTTTTGAAACGAACGGTGCTGTCTTTCACGTTCAGGTCTTCTGCACGACCATTTCTTGCATCGATCAGCAGACCTGCGGGCCAGCCGAGGAAGATAGAGTTGAAGATAGAGATACCTGAGTTACGACGGATCTGCGCCGCTGCCAGGAACAGGCTGTTGCCGTTGTTGGCCAGTGTTGCCCTTGGACCGATTGCTGTGATATTGCTGAATACTGCTTTTGTCTGCGGAGTATTGATAGAACCGCTCGCATCGTTATCACTTTCAAAACCTTCACTTCTTGAAATATCCGCAATCGCAGAATCGCGCAGGATGATACCGAACTGTACGTTACCGCTGAAACCATTATCAGTATCGAAATCGTCATCCTGTGTTTTGTAAGTGATCAGGTGACTGCAGTTTACAGTACCACCGAACCACTCGAACGCATCATCTTTTGCGTAAGTAACCTGAACATAATCGATCACAGTTTTACGACCTACAGCGGCCATGGTAAGACTGTTGATCTCTTTATCAGGCTGGTATGCGTAACCTGCATATTCGATACGAACATAACGTAATACGCCAGAACTGTCGTTATCGTTAGGCGTTGTACCACCACCGGCAACACCATCGCCGAAGGCATTATCAATACCACCTTCTACCTGCAAGGTACCTGCACCGCCGCCGGTTCCGGTGTAAGTTGAGTTGACGCTCGCTTTACCGCAGATCACTATTCCACCCCAGTCGCCTGAACGTGGTACAGGAGAATTTGAAGTAAATACGATCGGTGCATCCTGTGTACCGTCTGCCACGATCTTGGCACCGCGGGTAATAACCAGTGCAGCTACGTTTGCACCCTGGTAGTCTCCTTTGATGGTAACACCCGGTTCAACTTTCATCGTAGCATTGTTCACCATGTATACAAGGCCACTCAGGATGTAATTGTTTCCGGCACGAAGCACGGTATCCTTGTCGATACGTCCTTTCAGGGTAATGGTCTGACCTGTAGAACCGCCTCCACCTGGAGTTAGAACATAGATGGTGTTGCCATCTTCTTCAATCTTCCGGCAGCTGGTAACAGCCAGTCCCGCCAGTGCAGTTAACAAAATGAGCGACTTTTTCATTGTATTCTGTTTATTCATTTTTATAATTTGTATCTGAAGCTTTTTTAAAAGTTGTAACCGAATGTGAGGCCGAAGCTGGTACCATATTTCCTTGTAAGACGGAACGGATCTTTTGATTTGTCGAGAGATGTATTGCCATCCGGGTTCTGGTAGTAATACAGTGTCTGGTTCAGGATATCCTGGATGTTCAGACGGATCTCGGCTTTGTTCTTAGCCAGTTTTTTGGTGATCTGGAAATCCAACACTGGTCTTGAAGACTCGTAGATATCCGGCTGATCGAGGCTACCCACAAATGTTACGCGGCGTCCGATCTGGTTGTACAGCAGGGTTGCATTCAGACCTTGTTTTTCCAGGTCGTACAGCAGTGAAACGTTAACGAGGTAAGGCGACTGACCTTGTAATGGCCTGTCGAGGAACAGGTTTGAGTCTTTAACCTTGCTCCTGATAAATGAACCGTTGGCCTGTAAAGTGAAGTTCCTCAGGGCGCTGACGAAATCGAGTTTTTTCCTGAATTCGATCTCGGCACCGAATGCGGTTGCACTTTCCGGATTAGCATAGTTGAACACGCTTGCACCACCGCTTCCGAAGTTGTAGATCATTTCGATCGGCTTGTCGAAGTATTTGAAGAATGCACCTACCGTGAATACTTCGCCGCTGCCCGGATAGAGTTCGTAACGCAGGTCTATATTGGTCACTTTTGTACGCTGCAGTGTAGGCAGGCCTTGTACAGAAGCATTCAGATCAAAGTCGTAGTACTGGAATGTTGCCATTTCCCTGAACTCCGGCCTTACAACGGTCTGAGAAGCAGACAAACGCAGGTTGGTCAGGTTGTTCAGCTTGTAAGTAGCGTTGATACCAGGCAATACATCAGTAACCCTTGTATTGTTGAAACGGGGATCAGATTTTTTAGTGCTGCCCACCAGCTGATCATAATCTTCGATCCTTGCACCCCAGATCACACGCAGTTTGGAACCGAACTGGTTATCGAACTGCAGGTAACCAGCATTCAGGATCGTGTTGGCCACGTAGCGGTAGAGGTTACCCTTGATGGCATCGAAAGCAAGCATGTTGCTGTTCACAGAACCATCGCCGAAATTAGATGGAGCGAACACCTTGTCCGGAGATAACAGTCGCAGCGCGGCATTATCCCTGGGCAGGTAAATAGAGAAAGGTTTCGCATCGAAGAGACGATCTTTTACCTGCAGCATATAACCACCTTTCAGGGTTTGCTTGGATCCGAATGCGTCGAATGTATAAGCGAGATCACCACCGCCGGTGTAGATATAATCGCTCAGGTTCTGGTAGAAACGGTTACCGCTTTTCTGAGAGAGTACGTTAGACAACAGCAAAGTGTAAGGACTGTTTGCAACGGAATTATTCTTCAGGTAATAGATCCTGCGCTGGTCAGGGACATACCCGTCGAGCAGTGAGAAAGAGCCGTACCATTTAAACTTCAGTACGTTTGGCTTGATATTGTGCTCACCGCTGATCTGTGAGTTCCAGAAGGTGTTTTGCTTAAAGCTCATTTCATAACCGCGTGAACTGTCGAGCAGAGCATTACCATTACCTTCCACACCGGTACGGATCGTGGTGTAATCGGTAGCATTGATATTGAATAACGTTTTCAGAGAGATCTTGTTATTGTTGTTGAGCTGCAGGGTAACATTACCCAGTGCACCCCACAGAATATCTGTGCTGTATTTATCGTCGTTGAAATGAAAATCAGGAGTAAAGCTTCCGTTACCGATAAAATTGAAACCACTGTTGGTTGATTTCAGGTAACGTGCAGTTTTGTTATAAGTTAAACCGAAGATGCCACCCAGTTTGGCGCTGCCTTTCAGCTTCGCGGTAAAACCACCGGCCATCTGCAGCTGACCATTCAGCCTGTTCAGACCGTTGTTCACAGTTGGGTTCCATATGTTTTCGAACTGGCTTCCCATGGTTGCCTTGTCTTTGCTCGAAAGCGCATCGAAAGCAGATTTGGTTGTATAGCTTCCCGGTAAAGACCTTGTTCCGTCGTCGATACCCAGATAATCAGTTTTACCACCCTGGTAAGTGTAGAAATCCTTTCCAATCGCCTGTGTATTGAAACCGGTTCCTGCCTGAAGCGAGAAGAAGTTTTTGGAAGGAATATCCCTGGTATTCACCTGGATCAGACCACCCGCCCATTCGCCTGGCAGTTCAGGAACAAATGCTTTATTGATAATGATATTATCAATCATGTTAGAAGGGATCAGATCGAAAGAGAATGCTTTTTTATCCGGCTCCGTGCTGCCGAGCTGGATACCGTTCAGCATAGCGAGGTTATATCTTTCTGCCAGACCTCTTACAATGAGAAATTTACCATCCTGGATACTTGCACCAGGCGTACGTTTGAGTACTTCACCTGTATTTTTGTCCGGAGAACGGCGGATCGCTTCCGCTGAAATTACGGATGCAACCGTGTTGGTATTTTTCTGGAAGGAAATAAGCGCGTTAACGGTCTCTCCCCTTGCGCCGTTGTTGCGGCTGGCAGATTTTACCGTTACGTTTTCGAGCGATTTATCAGATGATTCCTGCATTACAACATCGATCACAGTTTCATCACCCGTTTTAGGATTGATATCATCGATGTTTTTGTCTTTATAACCTACATAAGAAACAACGAGGCTGTATTTTTTACCTGCATCAACAGAAAAAGAATAACGGCCTTCAATATCTGTTTTGGTAAACCCGTTAGCTGCGCCACCAATTCTGATGGTAACACTGGCAAGTGGTTCATTTTTGGTGTTCGTAACCTTACCCGTAACCTTCGCCTTCTGGGCAAAAGCACCGGCAGTCAGTAAGCATAAAATAAAGAACAGAACTGATTTCTTCACAGCGTAGACAATTTAATGCTGCGAAAGTAGACGGGCATTGTTACGGAATTGTTACGCAGAAATTACCTGCATGTTAACAATGTCAGATAAGGTGTTAAAAACGATCGGACATAACAATAACATAACACAGCACTGTTATGATCTGGCACCTCCCGGGTGTCAGATCATATTTTTATTTTTCCTTCTACACCATCATCCAGCGTTTTGCCGAGTATGGCACCTGCCGCAATCTTGAGCAGGGAAACGATCTTATTGCTTTTTGTATCCCAGTAATAAGCATCAAGAGGCCTTACGCAGATCAGTGTGAGTTCCGGGTCATCTGCACCTTCATGGAACCAGGTTTTGGCAATCGGCGTCCATAAGGATTCAGCTTTCTCCCTGTCTACAATGATCATCGCATCACCGTAAATGGTCAGGAACTCGTAATCGTTCTTGTTGGAAAAGAAGAGCTGCACTTTGCTATTGGCAGTTATATGTTCATTCTTATCACTGAATTTATTGCTGAAGAACCAGAGGTTGCCCTCCTCATCTACCTGCTGGATTCCCATTGGTCTTACTGCAATGGGCTGCCTGTCGAGGGCGGTAGCGAACAGACACACGGAGGCAGCCTCAGTAAGATCCCTGATCTTCTGTACGGCTTCGGTACTGGATAAATTGGATACTGACATATTACCTTTTTTCCTCTTTCCGCACAATAGCCATGCCGGGGAAATAACGCAACAGGATCGGCTGGCGGCTTTTTTGATGGTTGAAATTCATAAAACAACAAATCATGAAAAATTCAGCAACTTCAGGTCAAACGCATTCCAAAGCAACCGGCGCTTCAAACAGGCCAGATAACAAACAAACACTCGACAGCCGTAAAAACGAAGAACAGCGTTTACAAGGCGATAACCGGACCCATAACAGCAAAGAAGTCCACAGCAGTACTAAAAACGACCGCAAGAAACCCTGAGGATAACTATGGAAAAAGATTTTATGATCAGCTTCATTTACGATGGCGAGCGCATGGAAGGGCGCGTGCGTACAGATCATGCAGACAAATACAAGCTGCCGGTATCTTACAGCGTAACATTGAATGGTGTCTTTTTCGATTATCTCACCAGGAATAACGGCGCCTGGCAGTCGGCTGAGGAACACCCGCAGGACCTGGTAGACGCGATCGGTAATTGTATTGACCAAACTGAGTAATCCTATCCCCACACCAATGAATCCTGTATTTAATAAAAGACAGGCATTACCCTTATTATTATATGGAATTGCGGCAGTATGCTGCAGAACTTTTTGTATCCTTTTTATGGCGCAATGATCAGCCCGCACCCTGGGGTTGCAGGAAATATATGTACACTGGCAGGCATACTCTTTAGCATCATAATAATCTATCTCTTATATATAATAATATCGAAACAGGTTTTAAAGAGATCACTGTGATGATCATCATCAACTGTATCATCGTCAATTTTCAACAAGTTCTTTCATTGCTTTATTTACTGCAAATGCAGCTAACCCGGAAGGAAGGCACAACACTGGCACAACAGGCTGAAATGAGCCACTGTAAAGGGATAGCGCGGCTCAACATATTATACAAATCGTATATTTTAGCAGAATTTTAATTTTTCCTTCGGCAGATTTTTTTTATTTTGTTGATCTATATGAATGTACTGCTTATTGAGGACGAAACTGCCGTCGTTTCGCTTATTGAGAGAGGACTCTCAGAGAAGGGCCTGCGCATCCATTCCGCTCCGGATGGTCATGCAGGCCTGCAAATGCTTAAAGAATATTATTACGATGTAGTGATCCTTGACCTGATGTTACCCGGCATCAGCGGAATAGATATCTGCCGTAAGATCAAGGAAACCAATGTCCGTTCGTCTATCCTGATGCTCACAGCGCTTGGTACAACTGAAAATATTGTTGCCGGCCTCGACAGCGGCGCAGATGACTACATGACAAAGCCATTCAAGCTTACTGAATTAAGTGCACGGCTGAATGCACTGTACAGGCGCAGCAATCATAACCACAATGAAGATCACCTGCTTCGTATTGCCGACCTGGTGCTCGACACGCATGCCAAACACCTTACCTGCCGCGGCAAACGCGTGGCGCTGACCACCACCGAATACAGGTTGCTGGAATTCTTTATTAAAAACCAGAACCGTGTTTTATCCCGTATGGAAATCCTGGAACATGTCTGGGATATACAGTTCAACCTCGGCACCAATGTGGTGGATGTATATGTGAATTATCTCCGCAAAAAAATTGACCGCGACCGGGATCAGAAGCTGATCCATACGATGATCGGCATGGGGTACATTTTTAAAGCGAAATAGCATGGCAGCTATACGCAAAAGGCTGACCACTGTTTTCACTGTGCTTACCGCTGTTATCGTTGCACTGGTAAGCCTGCTGGTCTATCACTTCACCCGCCGGTACCTGGAACAGGATTTTTTACACCGCCTTTCCGTAAGAACAGGTGTTGCCGCACAGGCGCGCTTCGAGGAAAACGATGTGGGCATCTCTATTTATAATAAGATCCGGGAGAAACACCTCCAGCGGCTACCTGAAGAAAAAGAGTACTTCTACGACAGTATCCCGAACCAGAACGAGATTCCTTATACGCAGCTTCCGGCAGACTTCGGACAGCAGATCGCGGCAGGAAAATCCGTCAGATTTAACAAAGGGCCTATCTATTATGTGGCTGTACCCTACCGCCATAACCAGGCATTATATACAGTGGTCCTTTCAGCCCGCAACGAAGTGGGTGAAAGGATACTCGCCAACCTGGGCAACAACCTGTTGCTCGGTGTGCTGCTGTCTGTTGCAACCGTATTGATCACAAGTCTTCTTTTTTCCAAGCAGATCCTGCAACCGATCACACACATGATCAACAATGTGAAAAAGATCAGTGCGTCTAACCTGCACCTGAGGCTGAATCCGAAAACACGCCGCGGCGAATTATTTGCACTTGCACAGACTTTCAATGATATGCTCGACCGTCTGGAGACTTCATTTGAGACCCAGAGCAATTTTGTAAACCGTGCATCTCATGAACTCAGAACACCTTTAACGGCAATCATGGGTGAGGCTGAGCTGGCATTGGTAAAAGAACGCAGTGTTGCCGATTACCAGTCGTCACTGCGCATTATTTCACATGAGGCAGCACAACTGGGGCACCTGATCAATATATTACTGGAGCTTGCCAGGGCAGGTAATGACGAGCACCAGCCGTTTATGAGAGAAGTACGGTTGGATGAACTCGTACTCGCGGTGAAGGCCGAGCTCGATACGATTATGCCGAACAACAGGGTGCAGCTCTCATTTGAGCTGTTACCCGAAGACCCGGCCAGGATCACTGTAGCAGGTAATCACGGGCTGCTGAAGCTTGCGCTGTCTAATATCGTCCAGAACGCCTGTAAATACTCAGATAACAAAGATGTTACGCTGCTGTTATATGCAACCGACAACCATTGCATCATTACAGTGAACGACCGTGGCATTGGTATTCCGGAAAACGAGATCCGTTATATTTTTGATCCGTTCTTCAGAGCGTCCAATACGGCCGATTACAATGGTTATGGTGTAGGGCTGCCTCTGGCGCAGAAGATCCTTCGTTTGCACAGGGGCACCATCACTTATTTTTCCGAACAGGGAATGGGAACAACAGCACGTATATCACTTCCCTTCATCGATTCCTGATCAAACACGCATTGTATCTGCCTGCCAGTTTCCGATCATTTTTTTGATGGCATTGGGCGAAAGGTTTTCTGTAATGGCTTTATCAACCAGACCAGGCAATTCGGCATCCGAAGCAAACCGAAGTGCGGCAATCTGTCCGAAAGACAATTTTGCACCAACAACTTCCAGGCGCTGCTGTGTGAGTTGGTAATAGCGAAGGCGCATCTCAAGCCGCACAACACGATCCTGCACCAGCAAGGCATAATGCTGCCTGAGCATAACGGAAAGCCATGAAAGCATAACGGTTAAAGCAGTTCCGAACAACCATAAAGAACGGTACTCCGGTTGCTCACAAGCCTGGTAAACCGACCAGATGATCAGCGCCAGCATAACCGGGTGATAAATAAAATGATGGGGAATGTAATAGCGCCGGTGGTTTTTGTACGATTGCATGATCAGGTGATTAGGGTGTGGAAAGAATGTAAAGATCGCTCTTGTATCAAGATAATAAAAATGGTTAACCGGTAAAGATGTGTATATTTACGTAACCATACGGTTACATATATGCAAGCAATCAGAAGAGATGTTTTCCAGGCAATCGCAGACCCGAGCAGGCGTGATATGATCCGGTTACTGAGCAGGAAGCCGATGCACCTGAACGAAATAGCTGCTCATTTTGATATGAGCAGACCTGCAGTTTCCAAACATGTGCGCATTCTTACAGAGTGCGGATTGCTGCAGATCAGCAACCAGGGACGTGAAAGACATTGCAGCCTGAATACAGCGAAACTGCGGGAAGTAGACCGCTGGCTGAACCAGTACAGGCACTTCTGGAACCGCAAGCTGGATGCCCTTGAAAAACACCTTGACAACATGCCGGATCCATTTCCTGAACCATAAAATCAAAACCATGAATCCACTTATCGTTGAACGCGAATACAACGCACCGATCGCGAAAGTATGGTCGGCCATCACCGATCATAAAGAAATGAAAGCCTGGTATTTCGAGCTGGATGAATTCAGGGCAGAGCCTGGGTTCGTATTCCATTTCTATGGCGAAAATGAAGGCCGCAGTTTTAAGCATATCTGCACCGTACTTGAAGCTGATGCGCCGCACAAGCTTTCCTACAGCTGGACCTATGAAGGTTATGAAGGCTATTCGGTAGTTAGTTTTGAACTGACGGAATTACCCGGCAACCGCACAGCTGTTCGCTTAACGCATACAGGACTGGAAAGCTTTCCGCAGGACAATGCGGATTTCGCACGTACCAATTTCGAAGCCGGCTGGAATGCCATCATTGGTAAGTCGCTGCCGCAATATGTGGAAAATCAATAAACATATTGAACCGTCATCAGTTGTTTACAAATGACTGATGACGGCTAACAGTATTAATGGATCGACACTGGTCTTTTCTGTTCGTCAACAGCAACAAATGTGAAAGTGCCTGTAATGGCTTTCACACGTTTATCGCTGTACATTTCTTCGATGAATATTTCCACTCTCACTTTGAGACTGGTATTCCCTACTTTTTCAACTTTTCCGATCAGCTCAATAATGGTTCCTGCCGGGATCGGCTGTGTAAAGTCGATCCGGTCTGAAGATACCGTTACTACTCTTTTCCGCGAATAACGCGTTGCTGCGATAAAGGCAACTTCATCCATGAGATGCATAGCCGTTCCGCCGAAGAGCGTATTGTAATGGTTGGTACTTTCGGGGAAAATCGCTTTAAAGATCCGGGTTGTTGATTGTTCAATTCTTTCTTCCTGCGTCATAAAACTTCATTTTCTAATGGTCAAAGTTACAGATCAGTTATGGAACAATGATTTCCTTTAGCTGGCTGCTGTTCATCTAAAAAAGCCGCGGGCAATGATTGTCCGCGGCCTGTAATATTAAGCTGTTACCGCTTCACGTAATTCATGTGCTGCGGCCACCATCGCTGTAAGTGCTTTGCGTGTTTCCTCCCAATGCCGCGTTTTTAAACCACAGTCCGGATTCACCCAAAGCTGTTCTGCCGGTATCACAGCCATTGCTTTTTCCATCAGCAATACCATTTCTTCTTTTGATGGCACCCTTGGCGAGTGAATATCATAAACACCGGGGCCTATCTCGTTGGGATACCTGAATGCCGCAAATGCGTCGAGCAGTTCCATCTGCGATCGCGAACATTCGATAGTAATCACATCGGCATCCATATCTGAAATATGACTGATTATATCATTGAATTCGGAGTAACACATATGCGTATGGATCTGCGTTTCATCTTGCACGCCACTTGCGGAAATGCGGAAAGCGCGAACGGCCCAGTCGAGGTATTCCTGCCAGTTGTCTTTGCGCAAAGGCAACCCTTCCCTTATAGCAGGTTCGTCTATCTGAATGATCCTGATACCGGCTTTCTCAAGGTCGGCCACTTCATCACGGATAGCCAAAGCTATCTGTGTACAGGTAACGTTGCGGGGCTGATCATTACGCACAAAACTCCATTGCAGGATAGTTACCGGCCCAGTCAGCATACCTTTCACCCATTTGGGTGTAAGCGACTGCGCAAAAGAAGACCAGCGGACAGTCATGGCCACGGGCCGGCTTACATCACCATAAATGATCGGCGGCTTCACACAGCGGCTTCCATAGCTCTGCACCCAGCCATTCTGAGAAAAAGCAAACCCGTTTAACTGTTCTCCGAAATATTCCACCATATCATTTCTTTCAAACTCCCCGTGAACCAGTACATCTATGCCTGTTTCCTCCTGGAACCGGATGGTCTCTTCTGTTTCTTTCGCAATCAGTTCATCATACTTCTCCTGTGTAAGTTCTCCCTTCTTAAGTCTTGCCCGCCAGCTACGCACTTCTCCGGTCTGAGGAAATGAACCGATCGTAGTTGTTGCAAACAAAGGCAGGGCAAGCGCTTCGCGTTGTTTCTGTTTACGAATATCAAAACCGTTATACCGTTTCGCATCACTATCGGTTATAGTCCGCATCCGTTGCTTTACCTGTTCATCATGTATCAGCTGCGAGGTACGCCGGGTTTCATTCGCATGCACATTTTCCTGCCATCTGGCATCAAGCTCTGCAGGCACTTCACTGCAGGCCAGCTCTTTCAGTGTAACAACTTCTTTTATTTTCTGTTTCGCAAACGCCAGCCATTGTTTTATTTCGGTATTCAGACTGCCTGAGTTTGTTTCCAGGTCAAGATCGCAGGGAACATGCAGCAAAGAGCAGGATGGCGCCAGCCAGATCTTTTCCTCTCCAAGTGCAGCAACAGCTTTTTTTACCAGTGCAAGGGAAGTTCTGAAATCGTTTTTCCAGATATTCCGGCCATCAACCACACCAAGTGAAAGACGGGTTCTGGTTCTGGCAAAACCTGTTGCCAGTATATCATCCAGCTGAGACGGGCAGCGCACAAGGTCGAGGTGAATTGTCTGCACAGGTAATGACAGCACCGTTGAAAGGTTTTCACCATAACACTCGAAGTAGCTGGCTAATATAATATGCAGGTGCGGGAATTTCTGGCTGATCAGGTTATAGGTTTTTTCTATTGCGCGTCTTTCCTCGCCAGACAGGTCGAGAGAAAGACAGGGTTCATCGAACTGGATATAATGTGCATTGCAATCATCCAGCTTTTTCAATACTTCAAGATATACCGGCAGCAGTTTGCCGATCAGTTCAAGCCTGTTAAATCCTTTTTCCTTTTCCTTGCCAAGCAACAGGAAAGAAACCGGCCCGAGCAATACCGGCTTGGCATTTAAACCTTCTCTTTTCGCTTCACTGAACTCCCTGATGACTTTTTCAGATACCAGGCTGAACTGCTGTGCTGCTGTGAATTCCGGCACGATGTAATGATAGTTGGTATCAAACCACTTTGTCATTTCCATGGCAGTCAGATCATATCCTTCTGTCTGGCAACCCCTGGCCATAGCAAAAAGCAGGTCTATCTCGGGCAGTTGTTTTTCTGCCATGAGTGCGTGGTAACGTTGCGGGATAGCGCCTGTCATTAAACAGGTATCCAGCACCTGGTCGTAAAAGGAAAAGTCGTTGCAGGGAATCAGGTCGATGCCGGCTTCCTGCTGTAGTTGCCAGTTCTCCCTGCGAATGTTTTTAGCTGCAAGCATAAGTTGTTCCACAGGCAGTTTGCCGGCCCAGTACTGTTCCGATGCTTTTTTGAGTTCACGCTGGCTGCCTATCCTCGGGTAGCCAAGATTGTGTGTTTGCATGATGATGCTTTTAAAATGAATAATCAGTTAAAAGCTCTTTGCTGAACTTCGCCATGCCGGCGCGGAAGATGAGAAAAGGACATAATACGGCCCGTGATCATTAAACAGGGCACACCAATGACCAGACTGCTTCATTCCGCGAAAGCATTGTCAATACAGAGAAGGCAGGTCTCCTGGCTCGTAACATTTTTACCGTCCTTCCCATCCCGACAATAATCAGAACAGTGGACAACAACGGGTAAAAACTTTTGCGTTACTTACAGTTGCGGGACAGCTTGCGATTTACACACAATTCCCTATTAATTTACGTTAAGTAAAACCTCATCCGTGATGAAAGAAATCAAGTAAAGAACCGGCGCGAAGGTAATGAGAGTTGAGGAGCCTGCAATTATTTTCAACAAGTGGTGAATCTTCATGTAAACACTTATCAGACTTCCTGCAATTTCAGGATCTGTACGGCCAATCAAAATACTGTTACTGAAACAGTTAGAACGAAAATGATCAATTATCAACTTATTTTTTATATATTTCAATCTATTTTTATTGTTTTTCGATAAATATTATCATCTTTGCATTATCAATTATTAAACGGTGCACTATGACAATTACTACCAATCATCTTCTGAAAGTATTACTTGTTCTTTCATGGATCATATTTGCAGGCCTTTCTATTGAAGCAGCTGGTCTGATCGTGAACACAATTGCTACAGCAATCCTGAACCCGGATGGCGCGAGCCGTTTCTGGCGGCAGATCGATCTTTCGGGCCTTTATTGGCATGATAAGGGACATTTTATTGTGATGAACCTGCTCACCATTATTATCGTGCTGTTAGAATGCACCATCTTTTACCTGATCATCCGTTTGCTGCATGGTAAAAAGCTGGATATGTCGCGGCCGTTCAGCTATGAGATGACAAGATTCATTGCAAGCCTGGCTTACCTTGCACTGATGATTGGTTTCTTTGCAAGATATGGTCAGAAATACAGCAGTTCGCTGAGCAGCAAAGGTGTGAGGATGCCTGATATACAAGACATGCATATGGCGGGTCCGGATGTATGGCTTTTCATGGGTATTGTATTGCTGGTGATTGCACAGATCTTCAAGAAAGGAATTGAAATTCAGAACGAAAACGAATTAACCGTATAACCATGCCGATTATTGTAAACCTCGATGTAATGATGGCTAAACGGAAGATGTCTTTGAATGAGCTTTCTGAAAAGGTAGGCCTCACGTTATCCAACCTGTCCATCCTGAAAACCGGTAAAGCGAAAGCAATACGGTTCAGTACCCTTGAAGCGATCTGTAAAGTGCTGGATTGCCAGCCCGCAGATATTCTTGAATATCAAAATGAATAGTCTGAACTAACCTCATTTCCTAATCACAAACCTATCACATGAAAAAGCAAAGTCAATTTTTGCAGGGGCATTGTATTGCCCTGATCTTTCCGCTGTTACTTGTATTTGCAGGCTGCGGCCAGACAACTACAATAAAAGAAAAAACGACCGCCCCGAAAACAGATATCCATACGGCAGTCGTTACCGGCGATGCAGCAGTACTGAAGCAACATATCGCGGCCCGTTCCGACCTGAATACAAAAGATCCGATCGGTGGTTCAAGCCCGCTCATCACTGCCTGTCTTTTCGGTAAAACAGAACTGGCAAAAATACTGATCGATGCAGGTGCTGATATCAACTTTAAAAACAACGACGGATCTACACCGTTACATACGGCGGCTTTTTTCTGCAGACCGGAAATTGTACAAATGTTATTAGCAGCGCGGGCCGATAAAACCATTAAAAACAAATACGGCCAGACGCCGGCTGAAATTGTATCAACGCCTTTTGCTGCTGTTAAAAGCATCTATGAGAACATGGAAAAAATGCTGGCGCCAATGGGACTTAAGCTGGATTATACCTATATCGGAAAAACAAGGCCGCAGATCGCTGCGATGCTGAACAAGCCATAGCAGATGAACAGACGATATGATATCGACTGGCTACGTGTGATTGCCATCGGGTTATTACTGATCTATCATACGGCAATTGCATTCCAGCCGTGGGGGCCGTTAATTGGCTTCATTACCAATAACCAGTCGTGGGAATCATTATGGCTTCCAATGACCATGCTCAATGTGTGGCGGATCCCCATTTTGTTTTTCATTTCAGGGATGGGCGTCTGCCTGGCATTCAGGAGAAAAACCTGGCGGCAGTTGTTGCAGGAAAGGTTTGGAAGAATACTGATACCCTTTCTGTTCGGCTTCTTTACAATTGTTCCTTTACAGGCATATATCGCAGGTTGTTATTATCAGCAGCGCACAGGTTATATGCCGGGCGCAGGTCATCTGTGGTTTCTCGGGAACATTTTTTTGTACCTGCTGTTACTGTTGCCTGCATTCTGGTTTCTTAAGAAGAGCCGGCATGCCGTAAGCCTGATACAGAAAATATCCACCAGCCTGTTATTCCCGTTCATGATCATGGGCGTATTCATGATCGAAACATTGATTGTGCAGCCCGTATTATTTGAGTTGTATGCGATGACTATGCATGGGTTTGCCCTTGGATTAACCGCATTCTTTTTCGGTTTCTGCTTTATACTGGGTGGCGATCCATTTCTCCGGATGTTACTGAAATGGCGCTGGTTATTTTTAGTGATGTCCCTGTTGCTGTACGCATGCCGCCTGAATGGAACAGGCAATACAGTAATTGCAGCCGAATCAGTATCCTGGGTATTCGCTGTACTTGCATTCGGATACCATTACCTGAACAGGCCTGGAAGACTGCTCCGTTATTTAAGCCAGGCAGCTTATCCTGTTTATATTGTTCATATGCTGTTCCTGTACCTTGCTTCATTGCTTGTGTTTCCGATGACTATGCCTGTTGCGCTCAAGTTTATCCTGGTTTTATTGCTGACATGTGCAGGCTGCTTTGCTTTTTACGGGTTTGTGATCAGGCGGATAAAACTGATGCGGATGTTGTTCGGATTGAAATCTGAGTAACGGACCAAACAGCTGTTCGGCAATATTGTTATCTTCGGGAGACAATGCTTTATTTCCTTTTATGAAATTCGACAAATATTTACCTGCTGATCGGCTGAAACCCTATATCAGGTATTTTGTTGTATCGGAGAATGAGTCTTTACAATCATATAAGGTTTTTCCTGAACCCGGACTGGTATTGGGATTTCAATACAGCGGTCAGCTTTGTGTTATTGGCAATACTGAGGAATACAAACTTTCATCTGCCGGCATTACCGGCATCACCGACACCTATAAAAACTTTAAGAGCTCGGCAGGCATTGGCACTATCCTGGTTTATTTTACTGAAACAGGTTTTGCCCGGTTCAGTTCGTTGCCGGTGCATGAACTTTTCAACCTGAGTGTTTCATTGCATGATATTTTCGACAAAAGCATGATCGCAGCAACGGAGGAAAAACTGGCTTTTGCCATTACTGACCGGCAGCGGCTTGATATTGTTGCGCATTTTTTGTTATCGCAGTTAAAAAATACAGGCGAAGACCAGCTGGTTACGGAAGCAGCAAGGCTGATCACGGAAAGCAAAGGAAGTATCCGGATCAAAGAACTGCATCAACGTTTATTTATCAGCCAAAGCCCTCTCGAAAAAAGGTTCAGAAAAATCGTGGGTACTTCGCCGAAGAAATTTGCCTCCATCATTCGTTTCAATACAGTGCTCAATAAGCTGGGCAATCCGGAATCGCTGACAGATACCGGTTATGAGAATAACTATTTCGACCAGGCGCACTTCATTAAAGATTTCAAACAGTATACCGGTACCACTCCTGAAAAATTCAGACGAGGGTTGTAGAAAAACGATTTTTTACAATTCCCGCCATAACAGGTGCGGGATCTTTGTATCGTCAACAGTGATTGTATCATCATAAAACCAGGAACATGTTTACGACAGAACAGATCAGTGAAGCGCACAGCAAGGTTAAATCAGGTGCCGACTTTCCGGCTTATATCAAAGAAATCAGGGCATTAGGCGTGACCTGTTATGAAACCTATGTTACAGACGGGCATACGGATTATTATGGAGCGGATAATTACAAAATCATATCCCCGGCAAAATATGAACCGATGAGCATCGCAGCAGCAACTGTACCGGAACAATTCAAAGCGGGGCTGAAAGCGCACCAGCAGGGAAAAACAGATTATGCTGCTTTCATAACGCTTTGCGCCCAGACTGGTATTGAAAAATGGACTGTCTGTATGGAAAAAATGACCTGTACTTATTATGACAGGTCGGGCAATGAAATATTGGTGGAAACAATACCAGGATAAATTTCCTGATAACAGGCTGACCATGCTGACCGTTTCTTTGCCGGTCCTTTAAGCAATGTTATATACCCGCAAACGGGTATATAACATTGCAGCCTGGTCTTTTACATTGCAGCTTAAAACTGCATTATGAAAAGAATTGTTTTCCTGTGCACTATATTTCTTTTATGTTTCATTTCAGGAACACTGCGGGCACAGCTCTCCAACCAGTTTCCTGCTGAATTGAAAAACCTGATAACCCTTCCGGTTAGTGAACTCAAAGGCAAAGAGCTTGAACGCCAGCAGGTGGCAGCAATATATGAAGTGAAGCAGCAACTTACCGGCTTCAGTCTTTCATATACCCAGAGTATCATGGGCAGTTCCCTGTCTGGGAAATACACTCAGCAGGGTTCACAGGAGATCATGGATGCTATATCCGGGAAACTGCTTGAGACGGTATATACATTTAAGGACAGCAATACACAACCCGCCATGCTGAAAGGCATTGTCAACTCCAATGTATCAAGGCGGATCGACGTGCTCGATTTTTCAAATAATGGCAAGAAAGTTGCTGTTTTTACGTTGTATAAGGACAACAACCTTTTGGTTGAGATCCTCAACAAGTAACAACATGAAAAAAGCTTTCCTTTCGGCCTGTTTCTGCCTGACCTGTTTTGTACTGAGTGCCCAGCAATACGAACTGTTTACCGCTGCAGATGGTAAACAGGGACTCAGGGATGAAAACGGGAAAACAATTATCCAGGCCCGTTATAACAGTGTTGACTCATTTTTCAGCGGCGGTTATGCGCGTGTATGGCGGGGAACGAAAGTGGGACTGGTAGATCAGACCGGGAAAGAAGTGCTGGCACCGGATATTTATAACCATATCAGCTATTTTGTAAACGGGACTTCCTTTGTAAATATCGGCGGCAGAAAAAATGAGGACGGCAGTTTCAGTGGTGGTAAATATGGCGCTATCAACAAGGCAGGCAGACAGATCATTACCCCGGCCTACGATTATATCGATTATTTCAATGACGCGTTCGACATTGCACTGGTAAACAATGGCTGTACCACAGAGCCACTCAGCGGGGATATGTACGGAGGCAAATGCGGGCTGATCGATCTCAAAACAGGCAGGCTCATTCTTCCGCTGCAGTACAGTTTCATTGACGCGGAAATGGCTGAAGGATTATATCTTGTAAACATAGGCGGGGAATACGCTGAAGAAGAAGGTGTAACCGGCGGCAAATGGGGTTACATCAATGCGCGGGGCAAGATCATCATCCCACCACAATTCGACAGTGCGGATTATTTTGAAAACGGCAGAGCGGGTGTATCAAAAAACGGGAGATCTTTTTATATCGATAAAACAGGTAAAGAGATTAAATAAACTGCAGTGTATGAAGGAAACAGTCGTTCATATTATTGCCCGGAATTAATTTGCAATGCATATCCGGCATTTGAAGATGAAAAGCCGGAATTCAACTTGTGATAAAGACGTAAATAATCCACTTTATATTCCATTCGTTTTTTATACTGCTGGCAGCAGATTTAGTACGAAAGCCTGAGTCCTTTGATATAGCTATTCCATATGTCAGGGTCTGTTATTTCGAAAAATCGGAGTTATAATACCGATTTTATGATATTATGCAGGGGATTTTCAAATTATACGTAAAATCGGAGTTATATATCCGATTTGAGCAGATAATCGGCCTTATTTTTTATATTTCATTCCTTCCAACCTTTTGCCGTTTTCTATCTCCTGCAGGTATGAAACAACTGCTCGTTTTAACCCTTGCCCTGCCCCTATCCGTTTTGGCCCAGAAAAAATCGGCATCTGCTGTTGAAGTATTGCAAAAAACGCTGAACAAACTGGAATCATTAAAGACTGTCAGTTATAGCCAGACCCGCGAAACTCGTTATTTCGCAGACAACTACCAGCATACTTTAAAAGCGGATATGTTTATCGATTTTGCCGCGTCCAATGCGTTGAATCTGCGTTTCCAGGCAGAAAGCGATAAAACTATTTTTGTGTATGACGGGCAATACAGATTACTCATCGACAAAGAAAATCAAACCATCGACAGTGCAAGCGCTGCTACTTTTGCTTCGATGCGCAATAACAGTTACCTGTATCATTCATTAGCCATGCTACGCAGAATGATCCCGGGTACCATTGCCAATGACAGCATCCGGAAATCGGTAAGCGACACCTTGATCGGCAAAACAACCTATTATAATGTACGCATGGAAGGCGATGGAATGTATTTCGCGTTGCTGGGCGGTATGGAGTATTACAAGAATGCGCAGTTAAGGCGCCCGTATTATCTTCTGATCGATAAAAAGACCTATTTACCTTACCAGTTCATTTCCAAATATATCCGTGGCACCGACGATCGTGATTATGTAACGATGACCTACAGCAACATGGATACCCGCGCCAATACACCTGCACCACGCGGCTGGAGTTACGCAGCTTATGCCGACACTTACAAACCCTATGTAGCACCGGCTGTGATCCCTCTTATCAAACCTGGCACCCAGGCACCAGGTTTTACTTTACCAGCTTACTTACCTGCAGGTATCGACAGCTTAAGTCTGCAACAATATGCAGGCAAAGTAGTGCTGCTCGAATTCTGGTTTAAAAGCTGTGGGCCCTGTATGGAAGCAATGCCACATTACAATGAGTTGCAACAATCATTTAATAAATCCGACTTCGCACTGATCACTATTAATGTGGAAGATCCGGTGGAGGATATCAAATTCTTCTATAACAAATACCAGCCCGTGTATCCCATGCTCTACAATGGCCGCAGTTTCTGGCAAAGTGTCGGGTTTACCGGCGCACCTGCATCACTGCTTATTGACCGGGCCGGGAAGGTAAGAGAAGTGATCAGGGGGTTTGTTAAGGATGATATTGAGAAGAAGGTGAAGGGGTTGGTGGGGGAATAGATATTTTCCTTATACCATTATGGCCACTTATAAATATTTATATCTGGCCATAATCTCCACTGCTGAAAGCTTTTTGCGACCTCCCGACATAGTCGGGACTCCTTCAACCACCCGGACACCAACAGTATAAAAACAAAAATCCCGCAAACCTCTAATTTGCGGGATTCATTCAGCAGAGAGGAAGGGATTCGAACCCTCGATACAGTTTCCCGTATACACACTTTCCAGGCGTGCTCCTTCAACCACTCGGACACCTCTCTGTTTTTTTCAGGATTGCAAAAATAACGGCTTCAGGGTCAGTTTCCGAATATTTTTTCTGCATTGGCCGTGGTAATCGCCGCCACATCTGCCACAGACAGCTTTTTCACGTCTGCCAGCTTCTCTGCCACATATTGCAGGTAGCTGCTTTCATTGCGTTTGCCGCGGAATGGCACCGGGCTCAGGTAGGGGGCATCAGTTTCGAGTACCATGTGCTCTAACGGAATATTTTCAAGTGCTGCTGGTAAGCCTGCATTTTTGTAGGTCAGTACGCCGCCGATACCGAGGTAAAAGCCCATGTCCACAATCTGCCTGGCCGATTCATAACTGCCACTGAAACAATGGAATATGCCGCCCAGGCCTTTCGCGGCAAAAGGCTTCACCGCTTCTATCGTTTCCTGCATGGCATTACGGGTATGGATCACAATGGGAATCTTGAGATCGAGCGCCCACTGCATCTGCTGGTCGAATGCTTCGCGTTGCGCACCGGCAAAGGTTTTATCCCAGTAAAAATCCAGCCCGATCTCCCCCACTGCCACAAACGGGCGCTTGTCGAGCCAGGATTTCACATGTGCCAGTTCTTCCTTATAATTCTCTTTCACATAACAGGGATGCAGCCCCATCATGGCAATACAGACACCAGGGTAAGCCTGCTCCAGGCCTAACATCGCTTCAGTTGCGGTGCTGTCGATTGCCGGCAGGTAAAACCGTTTTACACCCTGCTCCTGCGCTCTGGTAATGACCGCGTCCAGGTCTTCCTTAAACTCGTCTGCATATAAATGACAATGTGTATCGATCAGGTTCATACTGCAAAGTTCCGCATTAAATATTTAAGGGAAAAACAAGGCGCTTTTTTTTAGCAGCTTTATAATAAAAAAGGGCAATTGTACGTTTATGTGCAGCAAACCCTTGCAATTTTTACAATCCAATATCGCATAGAAACTTTGCAATCCTAATTATCCGGCCGGACTCCCTAGTCCGGCTTTTTTATCTACCGGAAGTTGCCGGTGTAATACTCCTGAAACTGTATCCGGATTTGCTGAAATGATCCAGCACCAGCGGCAAAGCATGACTGAGCCTTGGCCAGGCTTTCTGGCTGTCGTGGAAAACGATCACAGATCCCGGCCGGCAATGATACAGCACATAAGCCAGACAGGCTTCCGGTGTGAGATTCGTATCGAAATCGGCGCTGAGCACATCCCACATGATAATATTGGCCGGGTCTGCTCCTTTTTTACGCAATGCTTTGAGCTGTGCACGGCTGATCCGGCCATAAGGCGGGCGGAACAGCGGGCTGCTGATGTATTCCGATGCAGCAGCAATATCAGCGAGGTAATCGTTTACAGGCGTTTTCCAGCCATTCAGGTGCTGATGGGTATGATTTCCCGTGGCATGACCGTCATTTAATATACGCCGGTAGATCTCCGGGTGTTGTTTCACATTGTTCCCGATACAGAAAAAAGTGGCTTTGGCATTGTAGCGCCCGAGGGTGTCCAGCACAAAGGGAGTAGCGGTCTCGTGGGGGCCGTCATCGAAAGTCAGGTACAGTATTTTCTCCTCTGCCGGGATGCGCCAGGTCAGGGAAGGATACAGCATGCGCAGCCACCAGGGCGTTTTTACGAGATACATGCTGTAAATATACAGCGATCACTCCGGCCGGGCTTGAAGTCACATCGCTTATCTTTGCCCCATGACGAAAAGAAAAGTTCGCGTAAGATTCGCACCCTCACCTACCGGCGGCCTGCACCTTGGCGGTGTAAGGACCGTATTGTTCAATTACCTGTTTGCCAGGAAACATGGCGGAGATTTTATCCTTCGTATCGAAGATACCGACCAGAACCGTTTTGTGGAAGGCGCTGAAGATTATATCCAGGATACACTGGCCTGGTGCGGACTGGTACCGGACGAAAGCCCGGTACACGGCGGTGCGTTTGCACCTTATCGCCAGAGCGAAAGAAAAGAACGTTACCGCGCTTATGCAGAGCAACTGGTTAAAGACGGTTATGCTTATTATGCTTTTGATACACCGGAAGAACTGGAACAGATGCGGATACAATTCAAAACCGCAGAAAATCCTTCCCCGCAATATAACCAGGTGATCCGCGAACAGATGCGGAACTCGCTGACCATGCCCGAGGCGGAAGTACAGGCATTGCTGGATGCAGGTACAACTTATGTGATCCGTATCAAAATGCCGAAGGATGAGACCCTGACTTTTACCGATATGATCCGTGGTGAAGTCTCTTTCAATACTTCGCAGGTAGATGATAAAGTATTACTCAAAGGCGATGGCATGCCTACCTATCACCTCGCAGTGGTGGTAGATGATTACCAGATGGAGATCAGCCATGCTTTTCGCGGTGAAGAATGGTTGCCGTCTGCTCCTGTGCACTTATTGCTCTGGAAATACCTCGGCTGGGAAGAAGCAATGCCGGAATGGGCACATTTACCGCTGATCCTGAAGCCCGATGGCAATGGTAAACTGAGCAAGCGCGATGGCGACCGGCTCGGATTCCCGGTATTTGCGATGGACTGGACGGATCCGAAGACCGCCGAAAAAACAACCGGTTTCCGTGAACGCGGATTCCTTCCCGAAGCATTTGTAAACATGCTGGCCATGCTTGGCTGGAACGATGGCACCGACCAGGAATTGTTCAGCCTGGAAGAACTGGTAGAGAAGTTCTCCATGGAAAGAGTGCACAAAGGCGGCGCCAAGTTCGATTATGAAAAAGCGAAATGGTTTAACCACGAATGGATCAAAAAGACTCCGGCTGACCAGTTGTTGCCTGCAGTAAAATCTGCCCTGCTTGCAAATGCAGTTCCGGTTACTGATGATATTGTATTGGAAAAAGTGATCGGCCTCGTTAAAGAACGATGCACGCTCCTGCCGGATTTTGTGCAGCAATCTGCCTTCTTCTTCAGCCAGCCTGAAAACATTGAAATCAGTGCGATACAACCCAAATGGGATGATAAAAAGAACCTGTTCTTCGCAGAACTCATCAGGGCATGGGAACTCAGCACTTTATGGGAAGCATCAGATCTCGAAAAAGAATTCAAGGAACTGGCAGCAGCTAACCAGCTGAAACCCGGCGAATTAATGCTGCCATTCAGGATTATGCTCGTTGGGGGTAAATACGGTCCCGGTGTATTCGACATTGCAGAAATCATCGGCCGTGAAGCAACACTGGCGCGGATTAAACATACCTTACAGTTGTTATAATTTCATTTCATTTACCGTTGGTGGAAAAGGCAGTGTACAATAGTTACGCTGCCTTTTCTTTTTCTATCTTGGAACAAATATGTAATGCATGCCGAACGCGAAAAAGGTATTGTACCTGCTGACCGTCCTGAAAATTATTCTGCCTTTTCTTTTACAACATAGCTATTACCAACCGCACAGAGATGAATTTCTTTACCTGGCCGAAGGTCAGCACCTGAGCTGGGGTTATATGGAAGTGCCGCCATTGCTGTCTTTTTTTGCATGGCTTACCCATTGTTTCGGCGGCAGTTTATTCTGGATCAAAATATGGCCGGCCTTATTCGGCGGCTTAACTTTTTTCCTGGCAGGCCGCATTGTATTAATGCTTGGTGGCAGGAGTCTTGCCTTGTTCCTCACTTTTCTTCCTTTCGCCACACAGTTCCTGCGTCTGAATTTTCTTTTCCAGCCGGGCTTCCTGGAGGTTTTCTGCTGGACGCTCTGTGCTTTTACATTGCTCAATTATATCCTTTCAGAGCGCAACAGCTGGCTGTATTTTTTTGGCATCAGCGCCGCATTGGCCATCCTCAGCAAATACACATCCATTTTTTACCTGGCATCCCTATTGATTGCCCTGCTGTTTACACCCTACCGTAAAATTTTCCTGAACAGGCATTTATATTTCGCAGGTTTACTCGCCCTGGTAATCATCGCGCCCAATATTTACTGGCAGTATATGCATCGTTTCCCGGTGTTCACACATATGAAGGAACTGCAGGAGACGCAGCTGCAGTTTGTTTCACGAAAAGAGTTCCTGCTGGGTCAGTTGAAAAACAACACGCTGGTTATTTACCTGCCGCTTGCCGCTTTCCTTTTTATGTTTACGGTAAAGGGCAAACCCTTCAGGATCTTCGGCATCGCGTATGTATTGCTGATCAGTTATATGGCATGGATGCATGCCAAAGCTTATTATGTACTTGGCGTTTATCCCATCCTGCATGCTATCGGCGCTTACTATATTGAAACGCTTACTGCGCGCAGGCTCAGGGCAATACCATATGTGCTGGCTGGTCTCACCTGCGCGCTTGCCATTTATGTATTGCCTTTGATAATGCCCGTTATGAAGCCGGAACAACTGGCCGGCTATTATAAGAGATCAGGGCTGCAAAAGAACGGCTTCAAATGGGAAGACCTTAAACAACATCCTTTGCCGCAGGATTTTGCAGATATGTTCGGCTGGAAAGAAACAGTGCTGAAAACAGCTGCTGCTTATAAAACCATTCCTCCGGCCGACAGGCCTTATACGGTGATTTATTGCCCGAGTTACGCGTTTGCAGGTGCTTTAAACTTTTACGGACCAGCACTGGGTTTGCCCAAAGCCTTATCCACCAATGCTTCTTTTCTTTTCTGGATGCCGGATCGTTATAACGTGAAGCACCTGTTGCTGGTTGCGCATAATATCCCGGATGAAAATGACCCGGTATTCCGTCAGTTCAGCACGGGAACCATGATGGATTCGCTTAACAACCCGCTGGCAAGAGAGAACGGGATCCGTATTATGTTGTATGAAGACGCCGATCCCCGGATAAACCATATCATCGAAACTACTGTTGCAAAAGAAAAGGCAAAATTCACACGAACCGGCCGGTAAGCTGATCATTCAGGGAATTACTGATTTTTCATATTTGATTTCTAATCCCTACTTTTACTCCACGATGAGCTTAACAAACCGCCCTATACGAGTATTGGTTGCCAAAGTTGGACTCGACGGACACGACCGTGGAGCAAAAGTGATTGCCACCGCTTTACGCGATGCGGGTATGGAAGTGATCTATACCGGTTTACGCCAGACCCCGGAAATGGTTGTCAATGCCGCTCTCCAGGAAGATGTTGACGCTATCGGTATCAGTATCCTCAGCGGTGCTCACATGACTGTATTCCCAAAGATCATCAACCTGCTTAAGGAAAAAGAAATGAGGGATGTGCTGCTTACCGGCGGCGGCATTATTCCTGAAGATGATATGCAGGCACTGAACGAAATGGGCGTAGGCAGGCTCTTTCCGCCCGGAACATCCACACCCGATATTGCCGCATATATTACGGAAGAAGTAAGAAAGAAGCGTTCTTTCTGATCCGGTCAGATCTCCGGCAGTGTGAGTCTTTTCAGTTTTGAAACAATGCGTATCGCTACGATGATCACCACGCAGATAAACAATCCTGTATTGTATTCGATGCCTGCTTTTTTCAGCAGGAGATAAATAATTCCCCCGATCAGGCAGGCGGTTGCATAGAGTTCCCCGCGTTTCAGCAGGTTCGGTACTTCACCACAGATAATATCTGCAACCAGGCCGCCGAATGTGGCAGACATCACGCCCATGATCACTGCATAACCTTCATTGATCCCGAACATCAGGCTCCGTTCTATTCCCCCGGCAGTGAACAGGCCAAGCCCGATCGCATCCGTAAAAAAGATCAGCTTCCGGAACCGTACCATATTGATCCTGAATAAAGAAATGATCAGCACTGCTGCCACCACCAGTCCCATCGCAAAATAATCGTTCACCCAGTTTACAGGCACATTGATCAGCAGGTCGCGGATGGTGCCTCCGCCATAAGCTGTTACAAATGCCAGTACAGTGGCGCCGAAAACATCCATCTGGTGTGTACGCGCTTTTAAAGCACCTGTTATGGCAAAGAAAAAGATACCGGTATAAAGCAGTGTCTGGATCAGGTTCATACCTCAAATTACGAACATCAGCCGGTAAAAACATCCTGTTTGCCGGTTCACCCGCTCAATGACAACCCGGATCACAATTGACTTACCTTTACGCAAAATATCCGCCATGTATCAAACCTTACTGACTACACTCGACAACGGCATTTATACCATTACCATCAACCGGCCCGACAAGCTCAATGCGCTCAACCGTGATGTAATGGCTGAGCTCAATGTTGTTATGGATGAAGTCTATCAGAATGCAGCTATCAGGTCCGTGATCATCACCGGCGCCGGTCCTAAAGCTTTTGTTGCCGGTGCAGACATCAGTGAATTTACCGGTTTAGCGGTTGAAGAAGGTGCCCAGCTTGCGGCAAAAGGACAGGCCATTTTTGCAAAGATCGAAAACAGTCCCAAACCTGTTGTTGCCTGCGTGAATGGTTTTGCACTGGGCGGTGGTTGCGAACTGGCGATGAGTTGTCATTTCAGGCTGGCATCCGACAATGCAAAATTCGGTCAGCCGGAAGTGAACCTCGGCCTGATCCCGGGCTATGGTGGTACTCAGCGACTCGTTCAGCTCATCGGTAAAGGAAGAGCAATGGAACTGCTGATGAGCGCTTCGATGATCGATGCAGCCACTGCGCTGCAATTCGGACTCGTAAATTATGTGGTAAGCCAGGAAGAACTGTTACCCAAAGCTGTTTCCATCCTGGATCTGATCAACAGCAAAGCCCCGCTTGCCATTGCCAAGTGTATTGAAAGCGCCAACGCTGTTTTTGATGAAACGAAGAACGGTTATAACGTGGAAGCACAGGCTTTCGGCTATTGCTTCGGAACTGAAGATAAAACGGAAGGAACCACAGCTTTCCTTGAAAAACGAAAAGCGATTTTCACGGGTAAATAAAAAAGGCGCGGTAGCAATACCGCGCCTTTTTCTATTAATGTGCTGTTACACTTTTGATCTCATCTGCAACAGGATGTTCTGCCTTGAACCGGTAGCCCATCAGCTGCGCAATCGTCTGCGCAAACTGCTTCTGGTAATACTGTGTGCCCGCTCCCATTTCTCCCGATGCCTGTATACCAGGTCCTAACACAGCAAACCAAATCTCTGAAGCGCCTTCTACCGATGCACCGTGGGATGTCCATTTATTCTTCTGCTTATCGCCACGGCCATGATCGGTTGTTATGAATAAGGTGGTTTTATTACGGTACTGCGGCATAGACTGTACTGTCTCCCATAATTGACCGATCCATGCATCTACCCTGTGAGCTGCATCCAGATAAGCGCTGTAATTACCGGCATGAGCCCATTCATCTGTTTCGCCGTAAGCGATATACAATACTTTGGGCTGGTTCTTTTTCAGGTACTCGAGTGCACCGTAATGCGTGAACACATCGAAGCATTCATCTTCATGCCATTGCCGGTGTGAATCCTGCAGCATTGCATTAACGAGTTTTTCCTGCGCATTGGGATGTTGTCCGCCGATATTGTCATACGCCGAAAAAACAGGCACACCGCTTTCTTTTTCGTTGAGTATCCTGTCGAACGCATTCCACGCACCAAACGCAGCTACTTTTCCTTTCAGTTTTGGCTGTTTGTTGAAAAAGGCTGTGAGCGTGGTATTGGGGTTCGGTTTATAATCATTCGAATTGATCGAATCATCCACATAACCACACATGATCTCACTGTAGCCGGGGTAAGAGAACCAGTATGGGTTCGACACATTTACCAGGTTGCCTTTGTTGCGGTTACCGTATAATTGCCCTTTACTGCTGATCGTACTCCAGAAAAATGGCAGTAGTTTTTTGCGTCGCTCATTTACATCGGCAGACCAGTAGCGGTTGTAAATATGTGTACTGTCTTTGCCTTTGATACGCATCGCGCTGACTACACCGGTATCAAGTCCGCCGAATAATTCCTGCCAGCGGAAACCATCTGTAGTGATGATAATCACATTTTCTGTTTGCTGTGCATTCACCTGTATAGTCATCAGCATCAGCAAAGGAATCAGTATTCTTCTCATATAGCTCGATTTATGCTTCCTTAAACATAAAAAAAACCACCGGATTATCGGTGGTTTTCGGAATGTTTTAATTGTTATTAATAACCGAAGAGTTCTTCAAGGCTTACTTTCTTCACTGCGCCATATTTCTTCAGGTCATCCATGGTCACTTTCTTCTCTGAAGCCACCACTGCATAAGTGTATGGTTTTCTTGAGAGTTCCGTATCATGGAGTTTTTTCAGATCATTGAATGTAATGGCCGATGCCTGTGTATAGATATCTTTCCTGATATCATGATCTACACCTTTTCTTTTTCCGGCGAGGTAATTGAACACGATCGCATCTTTGGTGATCCTTTCGGTCTCATAATCCTTCAGGAGGCTTTTCTTCGCATTCTCAAAAGTCTGTTCTGCTTCAGGCAGGTCGTTGATCAGCTCATTCATACCATTGATCGCTTCGTGGAATTTGTCTGCCTGGCTGCCCACGTAAGCGATAAAGGCAAACTTGTCTTCCTTCTTGCCCGGTGTCTGCAGAGCCGCAAATGTTGAATAAGCAAGCGCTTTGGATTCACGGATGGTCTGGAATACGATCGCTCCCATGCCGCCGCCGAAATAGTTATTGAATACGCTTGTTACTGCTTCCTTCTTCGGATCATATTGTTCCAGGTTCCTTACCCAGTAGATCTCCGACTGCACCATGTCATAATCAGCGAACAATACACTGTTCTCTTTCTGAATGGTACGCTCGAATTTAACAGGCGCAGGTGCTGCAGTCCAGGTTGCAGGTAACTGGTGATTGGTCTTCAGGCTGGCTGTGAGTTCCGGTAAGGTTTTCGGACCGTAATAGATCACCTTATGTTCGAATGAGAAAATCGAGTGCAGGATGTTTACCAGGTCTGCCGCTTTCAGGTTTTTGATCTCATCGTTGGTGAGCGTATAGTTGAAAGGATTCAGTGCACCATAAGAACCGTAGCTCCTCAGTGCGCTCATGATCGCATTCTTATTCAGTTTATTGTTTGCCCTGGTACGGACAAGACGATTTTTCAGTCCTTCCAGCGCAGCTTCATCGGGCTTGCAGGTGCGTACCAGTTCTTCGAACAGTTTCACTGCTTTTTCAAAGTTTTCGTTCAGACCGCTTAATGATAAAGTGGTGGTTTCAGTTCCTGCGGAAGCACTGAAGCTGCATGCCAGGTTGTAGAATTCTTTACTGATCTGTTCTGCAGAATATTTATCAGTGCCGATGAACTGCAGGTACTGTAATGCAAGTGATAACTGCTTGCTGTTCCAGCTTCCCATATCGAAATAGTAATACATGCGGAAGAGACTGTTCTCTTTGTTCGGCACATACAGTATTTCTGCATTACCCGCTTTTCCTTTCTGGATGTCTTTATCAAAATCCAGCCAGAGTGGTTTTACTGCGCTTAATGGTTTATCGTTGATCGCTTTTACAAACGGTGATTGTTTGGTAGCGTTGGTTTCTACCGGTGTAATGGTTGGCTTCTCAACTTTCACTACATTCTTGTCTTCACCCTTGCGTTTGTAAAGCACTACATAATTGTCGGCAAAAAACTGGTTGGCAAATGCCACCACGTCTTTCTTGCTGATCCTGCCCATCGCATCCAGCTGTTCAACATCGTTGATCCATTTGGTGCCTTTGTTCTTGATAAAGGCATCGGTAATGCTTTCTACACGATTCGCATTATTTTCCAGCCCTTGTAATTCGAACAGTTTGTAGTTGGCAACGATCGCTTTGATCAGTGACTCATCGAAATCTCCTTTTTTCAGGATCGAGATCTGTTCCATCAGCAGGTCTTTCACTTCTTCCAGCGTCTGGCCCTGTTTTGGTGCAGCAGAAATAGAGAATACGCCGTAATCCTTATACTGCCTTACGCCTGCGCCTGAACGAAGTACTTTCTGTTGTTTGTTCAGGTTCAGATCGAACAGACCGGCTTTACCGTTAGAAAGGATGGAAGAAACCAGCACTGCCATCAGCGCCTCTTTTGAATCGGAAGCACCTACCCTGTAACAGAGCTGCATGCTTTCTGCGCTTGGGCCGTAGATGTCTTTGATGATCGGTCCTGCCAGTGGTTTTTCCGGAGCAGGATTATATTCCTGAACAGGTTTGCTCTTCATGTAACTGAAGCGGTCGTCGATCTGTTTGATCAGTTTGTCCGGATCGATATCACCTGCCATTACAATAGCCATATTGTTAGGCACATAATATTTGTAATAATAATCACGGATCGCATTCAGTGAAGGATTTTTCAGGTGCTCGATAGTACCGATCGTGGTCTGCTGACCATAATTATGTGTGGGGAACAGGTAATAGTGCGACGCATCCTGCATTTTCCAGCCGTCCTCATCCAGTGAACGGTTCTTTTCTTCATAAACCGCTTCGAGTTCGGTATGGAAAATACGGAGTACGGGGTTACGGAAACGCTCTGCCTGTACATCAAGGAATTTGTCGATCGCGTTGGAGGGCACATCTTCCTCATATACAGTCTCTTCCACCCATGTATGCGCATTGGTTCCCTGTGCGCCCATGGCTGCCATCATCTTATCATATTCATTGGCGATGGCAAATTTTGCTGCTTCTCCCGATACCCTGTCGATCTCTTTATAGATCTCTTTTCTTTTGGCCTCGTCTTTGGTTGAATTATACTGCTCATACAGTCCGTCGATCTTGTCGAGCAATGGTTTTTCCTTTGCCCAGTCGAGCGAACCGTATTTATCGGTTCCTTTAAACAACAGGTGCTCCAGGTAGTGAGCCAGACCTGTATGGTCTTTCGGGTCGGTGTTGCTGCCCGCGCGCACCGGGATACGGACTGCCACACGGGGTTCTTTTTTATTTACGGATAAAACAACGGTAAGGCCATTCTTGAGGGTATAGAAACGGGCTTTCATCGGGTCATTGGTCACATATTTGTATGTGTACCCGCCCGATGTGGCCTGCTTCCACTCGTATTTGCTCTGCGCAGACACGAGCTGTACGCTCAACGCCAACATAGTAATCAATAATAACTTCATAGGTTTCATAACAGTATTTTAGAAACTTCAAGGTAGAAAAAATATCATATCGCCAGCTATAAATTTGATCGCGTGCGCCGGATGGTTTCGGCGATTGAATCGCGGTTAGTTTTCGATTTTTACTGTTTTTCCGGGTTGCGGTGGCTGTTTTCCCATTCCCGCTTACCTTTGCAGCGTCAAAAAAACATCGATCATATCCCAATTAAAACAGAGATCATGGAATTCAGGATTGAGAAAGACACTATGGGCGAGGTAAAAGTGCCAGCTCAGGTTTACTGGGGCGCCCAGACACAGCGCAGCATTGAGAATTTCAAAATTGCGCAGGACATCAACAAAATGCCCAAAGAGATCATCAAGGCTTTTGCTTACCTGAAAAAAGCAGCCGCCCTTACCAATTTCGACGCCGGCGTACTCCCGCAGGAAAAAGCCGAACTGATCGGCCAGGTTTGCGATGAGATCCTGGAAGACAAACTGAACGACGAGTTCCCGCTCGTGGTCTGGCAGACCGGCTCCGGTACCCAGAGCAATATGAACGTAAACGAAGTGATCGCTTACCGCGGCCACGTGATCAAGGGCGGCAGCCTCACCGATAAGGAAAAATTCCTGCATCCGAACGACGATGTAAACAAGTCTCAGTCGTCTAATGACACTTTCCCTACCGCCATGCACATTGCGGCTTACAATATCCTGCAGGAAGTAACGATCCCCGGCATTAAAAAACTGCGTGATACACTTGCCGCAAAAAGCAAGGCGTATATGCATGTGGTGAAGATCGGCCGTACACACTTCATGGACGCCACACCGTTAACCGTTGGCCAGGAACTCAGCGGTTATGTAAGCCAGCTCGACCATGGTCTCCGCGCCATCGAGAATGCCTTGCCACACCTGTCTGAGCTTGCGCTGGGCGGCACAGCAGTAGGTACCGGTATCAATACACCAAAGAACTACGCGGTAAACGTAGCTGCACATATTGCAAAACTGACAGGTAGACCCTTCGTTACTGCTGAAAATAAATTTGAAGCCCTGGCTGCACACGATGCGATCGTGGAAGCACATGGAGCCCTGAAAACCGTAGCAGTAAGCCTGATGAAGATCGCCAACGATATTCGTATGCTCAGCTCAGGCCCACGCAGCGGTATCGGCGAACTGTTCATACCGGATAACGAACCGGGATCATCCATCATGCCTGGAAAAGTAAACCCTACGCAATGTGAAGCGCTTACCATGATCGCTGCACAGGTAATGGGTAACGATGTTGCCATCGGTATCGGCGGCGCTACAGGTCATTTCGAACTAAATGTGTTCAAACCCGTAATGATCTACAACTTCCTGCACAGCGCAAGACTGATCGGTGATGGTTGTGTGAGCTTTAACGATAAATGCGCAACCGGCATCGAACCGATCGAAGCGAACATCAAAAAACACGTAGACAACAGCCTCATGCTGGTAACCGCACTCAATACGAAAATCGGTTATTATAAAGCTGCAGAGATCGCGCAGAAAGCGCATAAGGAAGGCACTACCCTGAAAGAAATGGCAGTAAAACTGGGCTACCTGACTCCTGAAGAGTTCGATGCCTGGGTAATTCCTGCCGACATGGTTGGTGAACTCAACGGTTAATATCTGAAGAATAACTGTATACAAAAGCCGGGCTCTGATGAACCCGGCTTTTTCTTTCCTTCCTGCTTAGTTGGCCCGTTTGAAATAGAGCTTGAGCTTATCGTTGATATAATATTTAAGATCTTCCTCCGTAGTATGACTGCGCAGCCACTGGTATGAAGGACGATACTGCTGCATAAAATCCTGTAAAGCATCGTCTTTTAACCCGGTATATTGATGCACAAGCGCTGGTGTAAAACGATAATTGATATACGCTTCCTTTTCAAAAGATTCATAAAATTCGTATGCCTTTCTTTTTGCTTTCTCGCGCCTGGAAAACCGGTCGATGTTGAGCGCTATACCTGCTCCGGAATTGGATGCAGCAACGGATGGAATGATCCTGCCGCCGATATCCTGCAGTAAATCATTCCTGCGCTCAAGGCTGTCGCGCTGGTACTGGTTCATGCCTTTGGTATTCACGGTAACCATGGTAAGATCACCCGATAAAGATGAAAGGAATAACGACAAGGTATCCTGTTCTGCATAACGGTTATCATAACGCAGTGTATCGAAATGATAACCCACCGCTGCAAAAGACAATACCTGTCCGGCAGCCAGTTCTATAGAGAAGCGGCCGGTACTCCCTGTCATTACCGTCTTTCCTGTATTCGCATTGGTCACGCTTGCAAGCGCGATCGGATGTCCTGTTGCGCTGTCGCGGAGATAACCCCATTTTACCGTTCTTTTCTGTGCTGCTGCCAGCATAACCGGGATGCAGAGCAGCAATGTCATTAGAATCCTCATATATCCCTTTTTTACAAAGATACCACTGTTAAAGAATCGTCCGGTAATGCGCATAAAAAAGACCGGCAAGCCGGTCTTTTTTATTTTATCGCTGGATCAGGATCTTCTGTGTGTAAATCTTCTTATCGTGATGGATCTTCATCACATAGAAAGATGAACTGATATTGGTAAGCTGTATCGGTTTCGAGAACTTACCTGAGAAACCAGGGTAAGACCTGTTGTATACGCGCTGACCGGAAGCGTTGTAGATTTCTATCGACAGATCGCTTTTATTGGTCACTTCAAAGGACAGGTTAAACAGGCCATTGTTCGGATTCGGTGACACGCTCAGCTTGATCTCCTGAGCCAGTACTTCCGGCGGCAATGCTGTAACAACCACAGCGATCACGTTGGAAATTTTAGGACATGATGCGAGCGGATCGCCGATCACAACTTTATAGGAGCCTGACTGTGTTGGTTTATACCGTTGTGATGTTGCACCGGCTAGCGCCACATCGTTCAGGTACCATTGCACATTGGTTGCAGTATTACATACCAGTTCATCACCTACCTGCGTGATCACAGGCGCAGCTACCGTTGTAGCAGTGATCGCTGTTCTGTCGCTCACGCATGCGCCGGTGGTTACTTTCATATCATAGAAGAAATAATAGAAAGGTGAATAAGCGCTCGGATCAGTACCTGCACTGTTACCTGTAATAGTCATAAGACCGGGAACACCCTGCGGATAAGTTGTGGTACCTGCGATATTCTTGTTACGGAAAATGGTAGCACCATTCTTGTCGCATTCCACCAGCAGGATATGATCTCCTGTTTGTGTTACCGGCAGGTTCAGCATAAAGACTGCACCCGGATCAACAGCACTGTTACCAGGTACTTCCGCCGTGGTCTGTGAGCCATCGGCAGCGGTAACGATCGGTGCGGGTGTAGGGTTCGGGTGCGTGGCCGCCACATCCAGTGTGGTGGATGACAGGATCGTGTACCTGAATGAGCCGTCTGCATTGGTCGATACCAGGTTACCCACCGTAATCTTTATGGTTCCCGGATTACCGATATACAGGCGCACACTTTCAAGAATAACAGGAACACTGTTGTTGAAGCGTACATAGTTACCCCTGAAATTGTTATAACCTCCATCGGTATATACCAGCTTGTTGGCAGGACCGATATTCGCGCTCGCTTCTTTTGCCAGGTAATAGGTATTATTGGAAGGAATGGTTGTTGTTGATGCTGTAGTTCCCGTTGCCAGTGGTGATGTTGCCGTTGCAGAAGAATACCAGAAATAATTGCCGCCTGTAAGCGGGTTGGTTACGGTGAGGCTTGCACTGGTACCGCAGATATCCGCTGTACCTGTTGGCCCGGCCGGTCTCTGGCTGATGGAAATACTCGCAGCAAGCGAATTGTTGGCGGGTGATTGATCACCTGTAACAGTTGCCGTACCGGTAATGGTATAAGTTGTGCCCGCCACCGCAGCGAAAGATGTCTGGAAGGTAAAATCTGCAGAACTTAACGCTGCAATGGTTCCTTTATAAGTGCTGAATACCGTAGCAACAGTTGTGGCACCATTCTTAACATCCAGCGCAACTGGTATATTGGATTGCGCTGCGGTTCCGTTATTCTTGATGCGGATGGTCACGTATTGTGATGCATTCTCACAATCGCCGGATAAGGGTGTCACGATATCACTTACTGCAACATCGGTAGAAGCTGGTACTACACGAATGCGGTAATCCTGTGTTTCTCCGTTATTATAAGTACCGCAGGATGTTACATCGGAAGCAACGGATGTTTCCTGCACCACCACGCGCATAATGCTTACACTGCCTACTGTTAACCTTGCAGGCGTTGTAACATTGGCAGTGAACAGCGCGCCATTGGAAAGTACACCGCTTGTTGCCACCAGTTCGCCGGCATCGGTGAATACGCCGTTGTTGTTATAATCGATAAATACTTTTACGATCTTGTTGGCATTGCTTGCATCTGAGCTTCCCACTTTCACTGCAAGCGGGATCACCTGTGATGGTTCTACATCCGTTACAATATTGGTATTGTTGGTATAGCTGGTATTTCCTGCCGGATTCTGTTTTTTAATATTATTGAAGCTCACGCTGTCGATCCTGGAGCCGGTATTTGATGCCGGTGCCGATGCACAATAAGCCGTTCCGCCCACACCGCTCACCAGCAGCGAATAGGCCTGTGAACCGCGGGCCAGTGTTCCCTTATGCGATACAGTGATGGTATAGGTCTGACCTGCAATGGTGCTGTCGAGGTCTATCCTTTCAACGTTATCAATAATATTATCCCCCGGTGTTGCCACAAGCGCTGGATTGGCAGGATCAAGGATCCAGGGCATGTAGGTTCTTGTGCCACGGGTGATCCGTATATCCAGGTCGTTAACAAGTTTCCGTGTTGTGTTGTTGAGGACATTCGTTTTCTCCACATCCCCCTTTACATCCGTCCAGCAGATCGTTGCACGCAGTTCTCCCTTACCTGATGCTATCACCGGTATTGAAAAACTGCCGCCGTTATTCAATACATTTTCATACAGCAAATGTGCACTCGTAGCTGCGTTATTGGAAGGAACCGCCGCAGTGATCACAGCTGCTGCTTTTTCCACGTTCAGCAAACCCCAGCCATACTGGTAATCCGGACCCGGCGCTGCTCCTGCTTCTTCTGCAGTATGAATGGCCAGTCCTTTCAGTGTTGCCGAACGCAGAAATGAGCCGCTTTTCAGCTTGCCGTAATATTCCTGCAGCAGCAGTAATGATCCTGTTGCATTGGGCGCTGCCATAGATGTTCCGCTCAGGCTCGCATAACTGGTAGTACTGCCGGCTACTGTTGATAATACACTTACACCATCTGCAACAATATCCGGTTTGATTCGTCCGTCATCTGTTGGCCCCCAGCTGCTGAAAGAACTCATTACCACATCCTGTGCACGGTTGTAACCGCCGGGCAATCCCTGTACAGCTCCTACCGTAAGAATATTTTTCGCGTTACAATCCCAGGTAATGGAACCATAACTATCGTTGCTGCTGATACCAGCCGGCCTTGCGCCCGCTGCAGCCATCTGGTTGCTGGCGTTATACCTGTAATAAGATTCACCCACCGCGGGACCGTTCTCGTTGCGGTTGTTTCCCGCCGATTTCACGATCAGGTAAAAAGGTGCGTTATAGGCAATTGAATCGAGCGACTGGGCATCGTCGCTGTAATAACCGAATTTATAATCTTCATTTTCATTGGGACGACCGTAGAACTCCCAGCGGGATTGCGAGGAATTGTAGTTCCAGCCTGAAATAACGGAATAGGAATGGTTCGACAAAAGCAGGTTTGGTGCTTCGGCCGTCATTTCAACGATATCAGAGGTATAATCGTAAGCAACGATTCCGGGCATTGCGAAAGCCATACCTTTTGCGCTCGGGTTAATCCCTGTAGCGATCATGGTACCGGCTACGTGCGTAGGATGATCTTCGAAAGAAGCGGGATTATCTTTCTGCGTAACGCGGCCTTTCAGTTCTACGTGGCTTTCGAGTACCTTACCGCCATCCCAGATACCCAGTTTGTTTTTCAGGAAAGCAGAATTGCCGCTAAGCGATAATCCTGAACTACCACCCGGCCATAACTGGTTTGCCCTTGTGGTAGCCGCAGCGATGGCATTGCTGCTGGACATATAATATTTCGGGAAGCCAAAAGCATCAACACCGATCAGTACGCCGCGGGTATTGTTTCTGCCGCGGACGGTCAGCTCCCAGCCCTTTTGCCTGGCCATGGAAAGCGTACGGGCATAATCCACTTCATCTTTCAGTTTGAATTGCCGGGCGCTTTCTTCCAGGACAGATTTATTGGTAACGACCTGCGCATGAGTAGTATAAAAGATTCCGCATGTGCACGTTAAAGCAAGTAGAATTTTTTTCAGCATAACCGGTTTAGTTTATTTGCCCGGGGATAAACGGCATTTTCCTCAAGAATGTTTACTAAATTAGATACTTTCACCATTCAATGTGATGTATGAAGCAGATTCTTTTTTTCATTTTTTCAGCCTGTTTAACATTTATGGCCTGTTCATCGCATAAAATAGCCAAATCGCCGGCAATCGAGCAGGGCATTACCGGCCGGGTGGTGGAGGAAACCGGCAACCGCATGCCCATGGTAGGCGCCCAGCTTCCGGAACCTAAAGGCGTGAAGGTCAAGGTACTTATATATGAACCAACCAATATCAGCCAGGTAACCCGCACCGGCACAGCCCCCCTATATACGGCTATTCACACGAAATTGATTGATTCGGTACAGACAGACAGCACAGGCTATTTTACCGTAGCGCTGGCACCCGGCTCCTATTCGCTGTTCATTAAACAGGGCAGGGAATATTACGGCAACCTTTTCGATACCCAGAACAATATTGCCCTTTTTACAGTGGGCGAAGGCCAGCTTACCCGCGTAAAGCTTACCATCAATACCGGCGCCGTTTATTAACCGTAAACGGGTTATCTTTGCATTCCTTTGGGGCAAAAGGACCTCTTTTGCAGAACAGGAGTTGCAACTATGAACCTGAATGTGTTGCTGGAGCAGTTTAAAAACGACCCCCGCCTTTTCCAGCTGGCGGACAGGCTTTCTTTTGCCGATACCCAGAAAATCTTCCTGAAAAACTTACAGGGCAGCAGTGCGGAATTCATCGTGAGTTCGGTTTTTATGCATCCCGCAACCGAGCAGCTTAACCACCTGGTGGTGTTGAACGATGCGGAAGAAGCCGCTTATTTCCACAATACACTGGAAAATCTGACGAATGCACTGGACCTGTTCTATTTTCCTTCTTCCTTTAAAAATCGCCGGAATTTCAGAGTGCTGAACAGCTCACATGTGATGCTGCGCACAGAAGCCCTTACCAAAATATCGGCCGGAGGCAACAGGAAAATACTCGTATCGTACCCCGAGGCATTATTTGAAAAAGTAGTATTACCCAATACGCTTAACAGTAACATCATCCAGATCAAAACAAACGACACCATCAACCCCGAAAGCCTGATGGAGCTGTTTGTAATGTATGGATTCCAGCGCACCGATTTCGTTTATGAGCCCGGCCAGTTTGCGATCAGGGGCGGGATCCTCGATATCTACTCTTTTGGTAATGAAAAACCTTACCGGGTAGAGTTGTTCGGCAACGAGGTAGACAGCATCCGCATCTTCGATCCCGAAACACAGCTTAGCGAACGGAAGCTGCTGCAGGTAAGCATTATTCCGAATGTGGAAACACAATTCGAAAGCAGCGAGAAAGTATCACTCGCAGAATTCCTTCCGGAGAATACCGTGGTGTGGATGAAAGACTGGGATGTGATCGATGAAAGGATCAGGCAGCAGCAGGAAGATCTTGAAAACTTTATCCAGCTGCTGGCCAATGGCGGCGAGACTTCCACCCAGACAGATGAAGACGATACCAAAATTGTAAAACAGGTAAGTCAGAAAGACTTTGTGTTACCCGATCAGCTTTCGGAACAGCTGAACAAACGTCACCTGGTGGAATTCGGTTACAAGGCGCAGTTATCCAATTTCGAGATCTCTTTCCATACAAGACCACAGCCCGCATTCAACAGGCAATTCGACCTGCTGATCAAGGATCTTAAAGCGCATGAAAGTGCAGGTTACGGCATTTATATTTTTGCAGAACAGGCCCGCCAGCTGGAACGACTGAACAGCATTTTCACAGATCTCAATACAGAGATCCAATTTGTTCCCGTGGCTACAAGCATACATGAGGGCTTTATCGATGAAGACCTGAAAGTGATCTGCTATACCGATCACCAGATCTTTCAGCGCTACCATAAATACCGTGTAAAGCAGGCTTATAACAAGAACAAGGCACTAACACTGAAAACCCTGCGCGACCTGCAACCGGGAGATTTCGTCACACATATCGATCACGGTGTGGGAACGTACAGCGGACTGCAGAAACTGGAAGTGAACGGCAGGCTGCAGGAAGCAGTGCGCATCATTTACAAGGACAGTGATATCCTGTACGTGAACATCAATTCACTGCACAAGATCTCCAAGTATACCGGCAAGGAAGGAACGGTGCCGAAGATCAACAAGCTGGGCAGTGATGTGTGGACCAAACTCAAGGACAAAACAAAAGCCAAGGTAAAAGAAGTGGCTTTTGACCTGATCAAGTTATATGCGCAACGGAAATCGCAGCATGGCTTTGCACATACGCCGGATAACTACATGCAGACCGAACTGGAAGCCTCTTTCATTTATGAAGACACGCCCGATCAGAGCAAGGCAACTGCAGATGTGAAAAAGGACATGGAGAATCCGGCGCCGATGGACAGGCTTGTCTGCGGCGATGTGGGTTTTGGCAAAACAGAGATCGCAGTACGCGCAGCATTCAAATCGGTGGTAGATGGTAAACAGGCTGCGGTGCTTGTTCCAACTACTATCCTGGCTTTCCAGCATTATAAAACGTTTAAAGAAAGATTGAAGGATTTTCCGGTTACGGTTGATTATATCAATCGTTTCAAATCTTCAAAAGAGAAAAAGGAAACACTTAAAAAATTAGAAGAAGGTAAGATCGATATCATTGTAGGAACACACGGTCTGCTTGGAAAAGAAGTAAAGTTCAAAGATCTCGGCATCATGGTAATTGATGAAGAGCAGAAATTTGGTGTAGCGCATAAGGAAAAGCTGAAAACGCTTAAAACGAATGTAGACTGTCTTACGCTTACTGCAACGCCCATCCCGAGAACGCTGCAGTTTTCCCTTATGGGTGCGCGTGATCTCAGCATCATCAACACACCGCCGCCGAACAGGCAACCGATACAGACAGAAGCGCATGTATTCAATGACGACTTCATCCGCGATGCAATCTATTTCGAAACCGAGCGCGGCGGGCAGGTGTTCTTCATTCATAACCGTGTACAGGGGCTTCCGGAAATGGCCGCATTGATACAGGGTCTGTGCCCCGATCTGAGTATCGGCTTTGCACATGGCCAGCTCGAAGGGCATGAACTGGAAGAACGGATCCTCGATTTTATAGACCGCAGGTACGATGTGCTGGTATGTACCAATATCGTGGAAAGCGGCGTGGATATTGCGAACGTGAATACCATCATCATCAATAACGCACACCATTTCGGACTGAGCGATCTGCACCAGCTGAGAGGACGCGTAGGACGCAGCAATAAAAAAGCATTCTGTTATTTATTGTCGCCCCCGATGAGCACATTGCCGGACGATTCCAGAAAAAGATTACAGACACTGGAACAGTTCAGCGACCTGGGAAGCGGCTTCCAGATTGCAATGCGTGACCTGGATATCCGTGGTGCGGGTAACCTGCTCGGTGGTGAACAAAGCGGTTTCATGGCCGATATCGGTTTTGAAATGTACCAGAAGATCCTGGAAGAAGCGATCAGGGAGCTGAAACGGACTTCATTCAAGGATCTGTTCAAGGAAGAGATCAGCAAGCAGGATGATTATGTAAGCGACTGTACCATTGATACCGATCTTGAAGTATTGATCCCTGATCATTATGTAGAAAGTATCACAGAAAGGCTTTCATTGTATACAAGGCTCGACAACTGCGAAAAAGAAGAAGAGCTGCAGGATTTCCATCGTGAAATGACAGACCGTTTCGGACCAATGCCATCACAGGTGGAAGATCTTTTCACTACTGTAAGATGCCGCTGGCTCGCGGTGAAGATAGGTTTTGAAAAAATGACGCTGAAAGACCAGACCATGCGTTGTTATTTTATCAACAAACCCGACTCGCCTTATTTCGAGTCAGAACTCTTTAAACAGGTATTACATTACCTGCAAACAGGCACCAATAAAGCGAGGCTGAAACAGGCCGGAAAGAATTTCCTGCTCGTTGCAGATAATATAAAAGATATGGAAGCCATGCATCGTTTCCTGCAACATATGCACGATCATGTAATTCCCGCAGTTGCAGGTGTATAAAAAATCCGGCAGTACATGTACTGCCGGAAGTAATTCATTTTTGCAGGTTATCAGGGCAAACTAGAAGTCTTTCTTAGCTACACCGTCAGCGATTGCCTGCAGTGCTTTAGCCTCGCTGAGAATAGCCGCCATTTTATTTCCTTTTCCGTCATGACCGGAAGCCATATAACCACCGCGGGCGGTTTTGGTAACCACAGCATCATGCATAGGAACATTTTTTTCTTTTGTTTTCAGGCAATATGCTTTGATCATCTTTGAAGTGTCCATAGTTCTTGAATTTACAGGTTAATAAATATCAGCCATTGTAAAATAAGACTTTTTCCGTCAAATACGGAAGAGTTCTTTTACAGCAATTCAATAGCGGACATCTTTTCGCTGCCGGCTGATCATTTCTTTAAACAAGGTTTCATCGATACTGAAAGTGAACCCATTAGATTCCATGAACAGCCATTTCTTCCCCGGTTGCCCGATACCATCCACATACCTGCTGCCATCGAATACACGTACTACGATCATCTTCACATAATCCGGCTCGAATCTTCCGGGGGCCGCACCTGCGCCAACAGGCTGCTTAACAGGGTATTTAGGACTCAGTCTCCCTTTGCCGAATGTACCGGAAGGTTCATCCCAGTCGCCATCCATTTTATCCATGGTAAGCAGGCTCTCCTTTTTCATATTCTCGTAATCTGTTCTGCTCACTTCCGAAAAAATGGTTGTGTTACGTTTTACCACTTTCCATTTACCGGATGGAAGCTGTGTACCCCACACAATTGCATTACCATCGTAATAGGGTGACAACAGGGGAATTGTTACAGTACTGGCAGGTGCTGTATTTCCGGAGGTGGATGTATTATTGTTCGATCCGGGCTGCTGCGCTGTATTCCTTGTATCCACCTGGCCGGGAATATAGATCTCACCGGTCTGTTGGTTATAATAGATCGGTGGCGGGAAATTGATACCGCTCAGATCTGTGCCTGTATAAGTTGTGCCAGGTCTTCTTCCGGGAGTAGCGGTAGCAGGAGTTCCGCATATGCGGAATTTCTCAATGACATTATTGTTGTGATAGATAAAAAGACTGTCGCCTTTACGGTAATAACGAACCGCTTCCCATTGCACTTCACTGCTGCCGGAAGATGAAGTATTATTACCCGGACCGGAAGTACTGGCACCATTCAGGTATTTGCTGATGTCTGAGGGATAATTCATAGACACGCCTGTGATCCGCAGGTTGATGATGGTAAAGCCGGCTTTATAAAGATCTTTTGCCTGCTGTGCATTCAGGCCGGGAAATACCTGCGACCAGTTGGGACTGCCGGCCATATCAAAATCCATCAGCTGTTTCTTGCAGATGTTTGTAACCACTGTTTTTCCGCCGCTGCTGATATCGTAACAGACATCAACGGAAGACAGTTTTATCTTTTCCGCAACTGCTGCGGGCAGGATGCTCATGAGATAGCGTTTCCCGCCATAATAAAAATAGCTGCCGGGTTTGAAACGACCTGCCAGTGCTTTGAATGTAGCATCTCCGAAAAAAACATCATACGTGATCTTCACGGTAATATTTCCCGCAGCGCCTTTTTGAAATGAGTCTGCTTCGTAGAAAAGTTCCTGTGTTGTTTCTACTTTGTAATCTTTGCTCTGGGCGGAAAGCAATGCTGATATTGCTATAAGGCCGGATAACAGCAGCAGCCGGATCATGCTTTTCATAAGTGGTCTTTGGACCGAAAGATACTGTGCAAAGAAGGGCCGGCATGTACCGATTTTGTGGTATGCAAAAGGGCCGGTAAACCGGCCCTGAAATATCTGTACTGTTTATCAGCAGTCTTATGCGTCGATCTTTGCGTATTTGGCATGGCTTTCGATGAAGTCGCGGCGTGGTGCAACATCATCCCCCATCAGCATACTGAAGATACGATCTGCTTCAGCGGCGCTTTCAATGGTAACCTGTTTCAATGTTCTGCGTGCAGGATCCATGGTGGTTTCCCAGAGCTGGTCTGCGTTCATTTCACCAAGACCTTTGTATCGCTGAACAGTAACACTGTCTTCTTTTCCACCACCCAGTTTTTCGATCCAGAATTTACGCTGCTCTTCATTGTAGGCGTATGCATTCTCTTTTCCTTTCTTCACCTGGTAGAGTGGCGGCTGAGCAATGTATACATAGCCTTGTTCTACCAGTTCTTTCATATAACGGAAAACGAAAGTGAGGATCAGCGTGGCGATATGCGAACCATCCACATCGGCATCCGTCATGATGATGAGTTTATGGTAACGCAGTTTTGCAATGTTCAGGGCTTTCGGATCTTCCGGTGTGCCAACGGTTACACCAAGAGCAGTATACATGTTGCGGATCTCTTCGTTCTCGTAGATCTTGTGCTCCATTGCTTTTTCCACGTTCAGGATCTTACCGCGTAAAGGCAGGATGGCCTGGTAGCTTCTGTCGCGCCCCTGTTTGGCCGTACCGCCTGCCGAGTCTCCTTCCACCAGGTAGAGTTCGCATTTTTCAGCATCGCGCTCACTGCAGTCGGCCAGTTTACCCGGGAGACCACCGCCGCTCAATACAGTTTTACGCTGAACCATATCCCTTGCTTTCTTGGCAGCAACACGCGCCTGTGCAGCAAGAACGATCTTGGATATAACATGCTTCGCTTCTTTCGGGTTCTCTTCGAGATAAGCCTCCAGTACACGCGCAACGGTGGTTTGTACAACACCGCTTACTTCACTGTTACCGAGTTTGGTTTTGGTCTGACCCTCAAACTGCGGTTCGGGTACTTTAACAGAAATGATGGCGCTCAGTCCTTCACGGAAATCATCGCCCTCTACTACTACTTTCGCTTTTTCAAAGAGACCTTCCCTGTCACCGTAGCTTTTGAATACGCGGGTCAGAGCCTGGCGGAAACCGGTTACGTGGGTTCCGCCCTCGATGGTATTGATGTTGTTGACGTAAGAGAAGATATGTTCCTTGAAATCGTCGTTATAGCTCAATGCCACTTCTACCGCAACATTGGTGGCGGCGTCATGACCTTCCACATATAAAGGATTGCTGATGATCGGTGTTCTGTTACCGTTCTTATCGAGCATGGATACGAATTCGATGATACCACCTTCGCTGTAGAAGTTTTTGGAATACACATTACCTTCTTCATCTTTCTCACGCAGATCTGTAAGTGTGATGCTGATGCGTTTGTTCAGGTAGGAAAGCTCGCGCAGACGGGCTTCCAGTATGTCTTTCCGGTAAACGGTATCCTGGAAGATGGTTGCATCCGGCCAGAAATGAACCAGTGTACCTGTGATATCGCTGGTGCCGATCTCACGCACCGGATACTGCGGAACGCCGATCTTATATTCCTGTTCGAATATTTTGCCTTCACGGTGAACGGTTACATGCAAAGTGGTACTGAGTGCATTCACACAACTCACACCCACACCATGCAGGCCACCGGAAACCTTGTAAGTATCTTTATCGAATTTACCGCCGGCATGCAGTACGGTCATTACGATCTCAAGAGCGCTTTTCTGCTCCTTGGTATTGATGCCGGTAGGGATACCACGTCCGTCATCCTGCACGCTGATCGAATTGTCTTCGTGAATAGTTACCGAAATGTTTTTACAATAGCCGGCAAGCGCTTCATCGATCGAGTTATCCACCACCTCGTATACCAGGTGGTGAAGTCCTTTTACACCCACATCACCAATATACATCGCAGGCCTTTTGCGTACCGCTTCCAGACCTTCCAGTACCTGTATACTGTCTGCACCATATGTCTTCGGCTGCGGAGTCTGCTCATTCAATTGTTCCTGGCTCATAAATGCTTGATAATCCTGTGTTTTTAGTGAATTTGACAAGTGTACAAAGTTAATGAAAATATAGGGCTTTCAGGCATGGAAACAAGCCTAGTTTTCCCCATCCCGAAGCCTGTAATTTACCTGATATGACCGTTTTATGACGCATATTCACAACCCGCCTTTAGGTAATTGAATGTTTGTACATTAATTTTGTAGCTATGGTACAGGTAATGGATATACTGAAGATGACAGGCAAGCCGGCAAGTGAGATGGAAATGGATCTGTTATACCAGAAGGACCAGCATGTGCCGGGTTCTATCCAGTACAACATCAAACGGTATTATGCGCATCACCCGTGGGTGGCGGAAGATACGGGTATGATGGTGTATCATTACAGTACCAGCCGCTCGGAGGAGAATTACCTGGAGCTTCGTTACTGTACTACGGGCAACCGGTATTGTAACCAGAAAAGTTGCAGCGGCTGTGCGGAACTGCCAACAGACAACTGCAGCGGCAAACACCAGACGGTGGATGTGTTCACTTTTCATTTTACGGGTACTTTCCTGCAGCAGTTTGTACATAATGTAAAGCTGAGTAACAGGAAGGATGAAGTGCTGGCATTCAAACACCCGCACGCTTTTACCAAGATCTTCCCCCTCTGTAACCGTAAACGCAACGCGCTCGATTCATTGCTGAACCACAGCTATTCCGGTGCGCTCGAAAATATCTTCGTCAACGCCAAAGTACACGAACTCCTGCTGTACAGCCTGGAATGTCTGGTAGACGAGAAAGAAGAAGGCTTTACCTGTAAGTTCCTGGCAGACGAAAGCGGCCGCGATCGCATTTACCAGGCCCGGGAGATCCTGCTCCAGCATATTGGCGACCCTATCACCATCAAGGAACTCAGCCGTAAAGTGGCTATGAACGAATGTTACCTTAAGAAAGGATTCAAAGAGGTCTTCGGTACCACTATATTCGATTTTTACCAGCAGCAGCGCATGGAGCATGCCAAATACCTGCTCTACGAAAAAGGCCTGAGCGTAACCGATGTATCCGCACTGCTCGGCTATTCGTCGATCTCACATTTCTCGGCAGCTTTTAAAAAACATACCGGTATCAAACCCTGCGAACTGCTGAAATGATTTCCCCCGCTCATCCCCGCGGTTTTATCATATAGGTTTATGCGTCTATCTTTATAGAGCTAACCAAACCATTATGAGAAACATATTTGCATTTGCCCTCCTGTTATTGCTGAGCTCCTGCAGCAGCAGTAACCAGGCAGACCTGATCATTCATCATGCAGTGATCTATACCGTAGACAGCAGTTTCAGCGTTGCCGAAGCCATGGCTGTGAAAGACGGTAAAATCCTTGCAACCGGCACCAACGATGACATTCTGAAAAAGTACACATCTGCCAACAGCGTGGATGCCGGCGGCAAAACCATTTACCCGGGCTTTACAGATGCACACGCACATTTTGTAGGCTATGGCCGTTCGTTATTCCAGGTAGACCTCTTTGGTACCACCAGCTGGCAGGAAGCGGTTGAACGCGTTAAAGCCTTTGCTGCCGCACACCCTGACCTCGAATGGATCCAGGGACGCGGCTGGGACCAGAACAAATGGCCCGGTAAAAGTTTCCCGCTGAACGATATGCTGAATTCGGCTTTCCCCGACAAACCGGTAGTACTCACACGCGTAGACGGACATGCGGCTATTGCCAACCAGAAAGCGCTTGATCTTGCAGGTATCAAAGCCGGACAAACCATCACCGGCGGCTCTATCGAAACCATCAACGGAAAACTGACAGGCGTACTGATCGATAATGCCTGTGGCCAGGTATATGCAAAGGTTCCAGCACCCTCTAAAGAAACCTATGCCCAATGGCTGGAAGCTGCACAGAAAAACTGTTTTGCGCAGGGACTGACCACCATTACGGACTGCGGATTAAGCTACCGAGATGTGGATTATATTGACGCTCTGCAGCAGGAGGGCAAACTGGATATGCGTTTATATGTCATGCTCAGCGACGACCAGGAGAACTACGATAAATACCTGAAAAAAGGTCCTTACAAAACAGAAAAGCTTTTTGTAAAAGGGATCAAGGTATATGCCGACGGAGCGCTTGGCAGCAGGGGCGCATGCCTGTTACAGCCTTACAGCGACAAGCCGGGCTGGCAGGGATTCCTGTTACGCAACAAAGAACATTATGACTCACTGGCACAGGTACTGGCCGGAACGGATTTCCAGATGTGTACACATGCGATCGGCGACAGCGCCAACAGGGCCATCCTGAACATTTATAACAAATACCTGAAAGGCAAAAACGATAAGCGCTGGCGCATAGAACATGCGCAGGTGATCAGTCAGCAGGACTTCCCGCTGTTTGGTTCAGCATCCGTTATCCCTTCCGTGCAGCCTACGCATGGTACCAGTGATATGTACTGGGCAGGAGAAAGACTGGGCGCTGAAAGACTGAAAGGTGCTTATGCATACAAACAATTGTTACAGCAGAATGGCTGGCTCCCGCTGGGAACGGATTTTCCTGTAGAAGATATCTCACCGTTTAAAACCTTCCTGGCAGCTGTGGTACGTAAAGATGCAAGCGGATATCCTGCAGCCGGATTCCAGATGGATAATGCACTCTCACGTGAAGAAGCGATCAGGGGAATGACCATCTGGGCAGCAAAAGCCAATTTCATGGAGAAAGAAACCGGTAGCCTGGAGGCAGGTAAGAAAGCTGATTTTATCCTGCTCGACCAGGACCTGATGAAAGTTGCCGATACATCCATCCTCAAAGTAAAAGTAACTGCCACCTATCTCGGTGGTAAGAAAGTACACGGTTAGATTTTATTGAGATATCCGGATATAATAAAAAAGACTGCAATACATGCAGTCTTTTTTATTATCGTTCAATATATCTTTTCCTATTCATAACGCAGTGCCACGATCGGGTTGAGCCTTGCGGCTTTCATGGCAGGATAAATACCTGCGGCCAGACCAACAACCGAACAGATCACAATACCAATGATCACCCAGGCCCAGGGCACTATGAAGCCGGTTTTGAGAATGATGCCGAATATATTTCCGACCAGGACGCCGAGTATGATACCGAATAAAGCACCCAGCAGACTGATGATCATACTTTCGAACAGGAACTGCTGCCGTACATTGCTGCTCTTTCCGCCAATGGCTTTGATCAGTCCTACTTCTTTGGTGCGTTCATTTACCGCCACAAGCATAATATTCATTAACCCGATTGCCGCACCGATCAGTGTGATAAGACCGATGGCGCTGGCTGCACCGGTAATGCTGCTCAGGAAGCCGATGAACATTTCTGCAAACTTATCGCTGCGTTCGATCACAAAATTCTCTTCTTCCATGGGTTCCAGTTTGCGCACTGCACGGAAAACCGAAGTGGCTTCATCCGTAGCGGCTTCCAGCTCATTTACATTGCCAACCATTACGCCTACCATATAGGAAGGTGTAATATTTTCGAACCGGCGGATATTGGTATAGGAGGTGATGATCACATCATCCTGACGCATCATAGCACTTGAGCCCTTGCTTTTCAGGAGGCCCACCACGCGGTATGGCATACTTCCGATGCGGATGATCTTATCCACTGCCCGTTCCGGTCTTTCGCCAAAAAGTGTGGATGCCACATTGCTGCCGATCAGGCAAACGTTTCTTCCGCTCTGCACATCGAGGCTGTTGAGATTCCGTCCTGCCTGTACAGTATAACCGTTTACCTGCAGGTAATTCTCATCACCACCCCATAAATTGATCTGCGGATTGGTTTTTTTCTCTTCGTAATGAATCTCCTGTGCACCCGGGCCCCGCCTGTATATGCTCACCATTGCTCCCGGAAAGTGATAATTATTCTTGAAGAACTCTGCGTCTTCTTTACGGATGGGTTTGCCGAGGTTTGATTTCTTTGCCTTTCGGCCGCGTACTGTTTTTTTTACTTCCGTATTCCCGCCTCCTATCCGCACCCGTGATTCTTTGAACCGGATGTTGAAGGCATTCGCACCCATAGAAGAAAAGCTCTCTTTCAGGCTCTGGTTCATGGCTTCAATGGCGGTAATAATACCGATCAGCGCCATAATACCGAAAGCGATAATAGCAACAGTGATCCCCGTGCGCAGTTTATTGCTGCGTACAGTCCGCCAGGCCAGTGAAAGAGAATCGAGCGTTGTCATGTCAACAATATTTCATTCAACTTCCCACTAAGATAGCTGAGATTGCCCATCCCGGCAAAGACTGCCGGGATAAATATGAGGAATGGCTAAAAATAGAACAGGTTCAGTACCAGCGAAGGCGCAATTCCCAAAAGGATGATGAGGATCGCCAGTAGTACCATGCCCGCTTTAAAGCCGGATGTGATCTCTGTCTGTACGGATGGGGTACCTTCTTTGAAATACATAGCCTGTATTACCCTGAAATAATAGTACACGCTAACCGCTGCAAATAATACCGCAACGATCAGCAGCCAGAGTGGTCCGCCTTCTTTTACCATAGAAGCCAGCATATAGTACTTCGCAAAGAAACCACCCGTAAGCGGGATACCGGCCAGCGACAACAGGCAAACCGTTGTAGCGAAAGCAAGTGCAGGGTGCGTTTTTCCGAGTCCGTTAAAGTCATCGAAAGCATAATCCTTCAGCTTGATCAGCACGGCGAAGATGCCGATGGTGGCCAGACTGTAGGCTACAGAATATAACAACAGCCCTTCTTTCGCCATATCATTGCTGCTGTACAATGCAAAGAGCATAAAGCCCGCCTGCGCAATACTTGAATACGACAACATCCTTTTCACACTCTGCTGGAATACTGCAGTAACGTTACCGATCAGCAGGGTGGCCACGATCACGAATGCGAGTAATATTTTCCAGGTTGGTCCCAATATCGCTGTATGTCCTTCAAACAGGCGGATAAAGGCGATAAAGCCGGCAGCTTTTACCACTGTAGCCATAAAGGAAGTGAATACGCCCGGAGCACCATCGTACACGTCCGGCGTCCAGAAATGAAAGGGAGCAGCCGATACTTTGAATGCCATCGACACAAACATCAGTATCATACCTGCTACTTCAAGGAAGGATGCTTTGATACCTCCGGTTGCGGAAAGCGCGACCGGGGCATTGGTATGTAATGCAAAAGAACCTGTGGCACCATACACCAGTGCAATACCCATGAGCATGATTCCTGTAGAGAATGATCCCATCAGGAAATACTTGAGTGATGCTTCATTGCTTCTCAGGTTGCGTTTGTCGGATGCGGTTAAGATATAAAGCGGGATCGTCAGGATCTCGATACCCAGGAACATCATCAGCAGGCCGTTGAACGATGAAAGTATACTCACACCGCACAATACAAAGAAGATAAGCGCAAAATATTCAGCAACATTTACACCGGCATTCTCTATTTCTTTTCCGCTCAGTAATACATAGATCAGCGTTGCAGTGAATGCAAGTGTATTGAATACCAGTCCGAACTTCTCGAAGCTGAGCATATCGCGTGTATCCACGCTGATCTGCCAGATACCATATACCTGCAACAGGTTCGCCGCGATCAGTACCACGAGCGCGATAGCTGCAATGTATTTTATTACAGTCTTTTTGCTTGTGATAATGCCGCTGTACATCATCACCACACCTGCTAATGCCGAAAATATAATTGCATTCATAAAACCCAAAACCCCGGGGGGCTTTTGCTGAAAGCCTTTCAGCTTTCAAAATGATAGAATATTTTTTCTTCCCGGTATCCGTTAGAATACCTGCTTTTAACGTCCTGCCATTACCGCGTTCACCGTGTCTTTGGTAAGATCGATCAGCGGTTGCGGATATACACCCAGCGCAATGATCAGCAGGGTGATGATCACCAGTACCCATTGCACATTTTTATTCGCTTCCTGCGCATTCGCTGTTGCTGTAACCGTGTTGCCATAAAATATTTTCTGCACACTGTTCAGCGTATATACTGCTGCCAGTATAATGCTGATCCCTGCTACCGCGGCGATCCATATATTATAACGGAACAATCCGTTGAACATCAGGAACTCGCCCACAAATGCGTTGGTGAGCGGGAGTGCAATATTGGCGAATGCCATCACCACGAACAGGATCGCCAGTGCCGGTGCTTTTTGCGCCAGACCACCCAATTCACTGAACCTGCGGGTTCCCAGTTGTTTCTCAATCGCATCTGCCACGATCCACAAACCGATCACGTTGATACCATGGTTAAACATTTGTATCATCACGCCTTCGAGGCCTGGTTTGTTCATTGCGAATATGGCTGCACACATCAGACCGATATGCGCGATAGATGAATAAGCGATCATTCGTTTGATGTCATCCTGCCTGATAGCGATCAGCGATGCATACAGCATACCGGTTACAGATAATATAATGATCAGTTTGCTGTAATGTGCAGCAGCATCCGGGAATACCGGCAGCAGCCAGCGGATCACTGCGAAGATTCCCATTTTCACCATGATACCGCTCAGTACCATAGTGGTTGCCGTTGGCGACTGCTCGTAAGCGTCGGGCTGCCAGGTGTGAAAAGGAAATACCGGCATCTTGATGGCGAATGCCAGGAAGAACAACCAGAATACAAACTGCTGTGAAGCTCCCTGCAGTTTAACACTATAAAAAGATTGCAGTGCGAAGGAATGATCCGGTGTCTGGAAATAGATCACGAGTATTCCTATCAGCATCAGCAAAGAGCCTACGAATGTGTATACGAAGAATTTGAATGTTACCTGGATCCTTCTTTCTCCGCCCCAGATCGAACAGAGGAAGTAAACGGGGATCAGCGCGAGCTCCCAGAAGAAGTAGAACAGTAGTGCATCAGTAGCCAGGAATACGCCCATCAGACCCGCCTGTGCAAGCAGCATCAGTCCGTAGAAACTGGCAGGCTTCTGGTAGTTGTTCTTAAAAGTGGCGCCGAAAATGAGCGGGAAGGATACGGCAGTAAGCAGCGTCAGCATTTTCGACATACCATCGAGGCTGAGCGAGAAGCGGGCTCCCAGCGGTTGTATCCAGCTTGCATCGAAACTCTGTTGCGCAGGATAACAACAAACGCCTGCCACAGCTACAGCCAGCGTAATTACAGACGCGAGCAGAGCCCAGGTTTTTGCCAGGCTTCCCTCTTTCAGGAAAAAATTGGCAAGGCCTCCTACCAACGGAACCGATATCAGTAAAACAGGAATCATATCTTTTCTTTATCTAGCCTAAGCAGTTTAAAATATTTTACTAAGGAAATCCATGATCGTTTGGTCATTGAACCATATCAGTACAAACACAACCATGGCCAGTACCATCACCAGGATGTAATTGCCTACCTGTCCGCTCTGCAGCAGGCGCAATTGCCTCGATCCATAACCTACCAGCCGGCCTACCCCGTTCACAACGCCATCGATACCGCTTTTCTCTACCACATTTTTCAGGAAACCTGCCAGTGCGTTCAGCGGGTTCACGATCACGGCATCATAGAGTTCATCGATATACCATTTATTTTCCAGCACTTTGCCAAGACCTGTGTTTTCTGCACCGTTATCCTGGTATTTACGGTATGCATTCACCGCCAGGATGATCACGATGATGATCGCTACGGTTGATACACCCATGAACATATATTCAGTTGATGCTTCGAGGTGATGGTGTTCCGCCAGTTTTGCAGACTCAGCAAAGACCGGTGCGAGGAAATGTTCCAGCTGGTGCCCGTGTTCGATCATCACATCCGGAATGCCGATCCAGCCGCCGGCTACAGAAAGGATCGCCAGTACGATGAGCGGAATGGTCATTGCCGACGGGCTCTCATGCAGGTGATGCTGCTGCTCATGCGTTCCGCGGAAATTACCGAGGAAAGTCATGGTGTATAAACGGAACATATAAAATGCGGTCATCAGTGCGCCGCCAAGTCCGATATAATAATACAGCGGGTTCTTGCCATAAGCTGCCATGAGTATTTCATCTTTCGAAAAGAATCCGGAAAACGGAGGAATACCTGCGATGGCAAGACAGGCCAGTAAAAAAGTAATATGGGTAACCGGCATGTATTTTTTCAATCCACCCATTTTGCGGATATCCTGCTCGTGGTGCATCGCGTGGATCACAGAACCGGCACCGAGGAATAACAGGGCTTTGAAGAAAGCGTGTGTCATTACGTGGAATACCGCGCCTGTATAAGCGCCTACACCAAGACCCAGGAACATATAACCCAGCTGACTCACCGTTGAATAAGCCAGTACTTTTTTAATATCGTTTTGTTTCAGTGCGATGGTTGCGGCAAAAATCGCCGTTGCCAGGCCTACCACAGCTATCACAGTTTGTGTGGCAGGTGCGAGGGTATAAAGGATATTGCTTCTCGCGATCATGTAGATACCGGCTGTTACCATGGTTGCAGCGTGGATCAGCGCAGATACGGGTGTAGGACCCGCCATCGCATCCGGCAGCCAGGTATAAAGCGGCAGCTGCGCACTCTTACCCATTGCACCTACAAACAGGAGCATAGTGATGGCAGTGATATCGAAAGTACTGAGCTGCGCAACATTGGCAAACACATCGCCATAGGTTACGGTACCTAATTTGAAGAGCAGCCAGAATACAGCCAGCAGGAAGCCGAGATCACCGATCCGGTTCATCACGAATGCCTTTTTGGCCGCGTAGTTGTAATTATCGTTTTTGAACCAGAAACCGATCAGGAGATAAGAGCAGAGCCCCACACCTTCCCAGCCAATGAACATGATCACATAGTTCGCGCCGAGCACCAGCAGGAGCATGGAGAAAACGAAAAGATTCAGGTAAGCAAAGAATCTTCCAAAATGCTCATTCGGTTCCTCATGCATATATGCCGAAGAATACAGGTGGATCAGGAAACCGATGCCGGTGATGATCAGCAGGAAAACAGAAGACAGCTGGTCTACCTGGAAAGCGAACGGAATACTGAAACTTTCGGTACGGATAAAGCTGAACAGGTTCACTACCGTAGCGCCATGTTCTTTCACATCGAAAAAGATGCACAGACTCACAATGAACGACGCCAGTATGGCACCACTGCCCACAATGCCTACCATGGTCTTGGAAAGTGACTTTCTTCCCAATCCATTGATGAGGAACCCCAGCAGGGGAAATAAAGGAACTAAATAAACAAGTTTGCTCATACCCTAAATCCCCGGAGGGACTTTTAATGCACCTGTTAAGATGCTTGATTAAACTTTAAGTTACTATTCTCAGATCTTGTGCAGGGCACAGGATCAATTCTTTAACCTGTTGAGAAAATTGATGTCCACCGAATGCGTATTCCGGTACATCATTACAATAATGGCCAGTCCCACACTTACTTCCGCCGCTGCCACTACCATGATAAAAAATACAAACAACTGCCCGTCGATACCCGCTTTTGTAGTTGAATCGATGGCCAGTGCCGCACCGTGGTGCATTTTTGAAAAAGCGACAAGCAGCAGGTTCACGGCATTCAGCATCAGTTCTATGCACATGAAAACAACGATCGCATTACGGCGCGTCAGTACGCCGATGATACCGATGCTGAACAGTGCGAGACACAGGTAGATATAATATTGTATTGGCATATTCTGCTTCCTCCGTTATTGATTGCAACGCATTTAAGCGCCTGTTAATATTCTTATCCGGACTTGCCGGGTTTTTATTTTTTACCGATCACGATCGCTCCTACCATAGCACTCAGGAACAATACGCTGCTGATTTCAAAAGGCACCACATAATCACTGAACAATGCTTTACCCAGGTTTTTGATCAGGCCTACATTTCCGCTGCCCATCAGTGCCGTGCGCTGCTGCATATCAGTTGCCTGGCGTACCAGCGATACCAGTACCATCAGGAAACAGCCGCCTGAGATAACGCCTGCCATTTTCATCCAGATATGTTTACGGGGTTCAGCTTCACTGTTCAGGTTCATCAGCATGATCACAAAAAGGAACAATACCATGATGGCCCCTGCGTATACGATCAGGTTTACAATGGCCAGGAACTGCGCATTCAGCAATACATAATGACCCGATATGGCAAAAAATACCACAATCAGCCACAATACACTGTGCACCGGGTTCTTGCTTACCAACACCATGATCGCACTGAAGAGCGCCAGCGCTGTAAGAAAAAAGAATAATATTTGAATCGTACTCATTTTATAGCAATTAGCTTCGGTCTGTAAGTTGTTATAAATATGTATTGATCTACATGTCCGGTTCCTGGATTACTGACCTTCTCCTTTTGCCGCGGCGAATCCTGCCGGATCTTTTGTGGGATCGGGGATCAGCAGATCATCCTTACCGTATATAAATCCTTTTCTTGCAAAATTGGCCGGTGCAAATGTTTCACTGAGATAAATCGCATCTTTCGGACAAGCTTCTTCGCAAAGTCCGCAGAAAATGCAACGCAGCATATTGATCTCATACCTCGCCGCGTATTTCTCTTCACGGTACAGGTTTTCTTCTCCCGGTAAACGCTCTGCCGCTTCCATGGTGATGGCTTCTGCCGGGCAGGCTACAGCACATAAACCACAGGCCGTACAACGCTCCCTTCCCTCTTCGTCGCGGTTCAGCACATGCAAGCCGCGGAATACCGGGCTGAACGGGCGTTTTTCTTCGGGATACTGAATAGTAGGCTGCTTCTTGAATATATGACTGAACGTGATGCCCATTCCCTTGGCAATAGAAGGCAGGTAGAGTTTTTCCATGATCGTCATGGGTTTCCTGTTAACTGCCTGTGCCCTGTTTGTTAATGCCTGCATAACCTGTTCCTCATGGGAATTTAAATGATTGCAAAAATATTTTTATCGCCTATTGATACCAATTTTATCTGGCTCCTATACACCTGCTTTCCAGAGTATCGCTGCCCCTGTGATCAGCATATTCACCAATGCCAGCGGGATCATTGTTTTCCAGCCCAGGTTCATCAGCTGATCATAACGGAAACGCGGGATTGTCCAGCGGATCCACATGAACACAAATATAAATATCACGATCTTGGTAAGCAATGCCGCTACTCCTATTATAGCCGCGATATTCGGTGCCAGCGTGCTTTCATCGAGGAACGGTACATCGTAGCCTCCGAAAAACAGGCAGGCCATCACCGCGCTGCTCATGATCATATTCACATATTCGGCAAAAAGATAAAAACCAAGTTTCATTGACGAATATTCCTGGTGGTAACCGAAGTTCAGTTCATTCTCCGCTTCCGGCAGATCGAATGGCGTACGGTTACATTCTGCCAGCGCACACACAAAGAAGATCAGGAAGCCCAGCGGCTGGTAGGCGATATTCCACAGTCCGCCCTGTGCCATCTGCTCTTCCACTATTGTTTTCAGACTCAGCGAACCGGAAAGCATCAGCACTGCGATCAGCGAAAGCCCCATAGCCAGTTCGTAACTGATTGCCTGTGATGCGCCGCGCAAAGCCGCCATCAGCGAGAATTTATTGTTAGATGCCCAACCTCCGATCATAATACCATAAACACCCATGCTCACCACACCGAAGATGTACAGGATCCCGATATTGATATCTGCGATCTGTAGTTCTATTTTCCTGCCGAACATCTCCACATGGCTGCTCCACGGAATCACCGCACAGGTCATCAGCGCTGCCGTCATGGCCAGCCCGGGGCCGAGAATAAACAGTACCCTGTTGGATGTATTGGGAATGATCTCTTCTTTCATGATAAGCTTGAGGCCATCCGCAAACGGCTGCAGCAACCCGAACGGACCGGCACGGTTTGGACCTGGCCTGTCCTGCAGCACAGCTGCCACTTTACGTTCTGCAAAAGTGGTATACAACGCAATGCCAAGGCTGCCGAAAACAACCACTGCGATCAGCACCAGCTTTTCAATCAATAATCCCCAATCAATAGCAAGTAGTGTCATGAGTTATTTTACAATTAGTCTTTGGTAGAATTAAAGTTTGTTGAATGCGCAGGGCCGTTGATCAGGCTCAGCGTTATTTCGTTCCTGTTCACTTTACTCACATCATGGATGTCCATCATCAGCTTCGGACTGCGGCCATCGTTCACCGCTGCGAACGTTTCAGCAGGTTTATGCATACCTACCGAACCTGCATAGTGTCCCTGAGATATCACAGAATGCCTGTCTACAAGACGCGGGCCTTCGATCACCCAGTCGCTTGTCTGTTTCTTTTCGAAACGGCAGGTATTACAGATCCATTCTTCCACTTCGCCCCACTGGTCTTTTCTTGCCGTTACACGGTATACTTCATCGCCCCTGTTCCACAAGGTTACTTTACCGCTGCAGGTAGGACAATCACGGTGTGCTTCAACAGGTTTCAGGAACCATACGCGGTTCTTGAACCTGAATGTTTTATCGGTGAGCGCACCCACAGGGCAAACATCGATCACATTGCCGATGAATTCGTTGTCGAGGCTCTTTTCGATGAATGTTGCAATTTCCGCATGATCGCCCCTGTCGAGCACACCATGCTCTCTTTTGCTGGTGAGCTGGTCTGCAGTGAATACACAGCGGTAGCAAAGAATGCAACGCGTCATGTGCAGCTGGATATAAGGTCCGATATCGTGCTTTTTAAATGTTCTGCGCTGGAACTCGTAGCGGGTACCTTCTTTGCCATGTTCGTAACTCAGATCCTGCAGGTGACATTCGCCGGCCTGGTCGCAGATCGGGCAGTCGAGCGGGTGATTCAGCAACAGGAACTCTACTACACCTGCTCTTGCATCCACTACTTTTTCGCTGGTGATGTTCTTCACTTCCATTCCATCCATAACGGTGGTACGGCAGGAAGCTACCAGCTTGGGCATCGGGCGCGGATCTTTCTCTGAGCCTTTGCTTACTTCCACCAGGCAGGTACGGCATTTACCGCCACTGCCTGCCAGCTTGCTGTAATAGCACATGGCCGGTGGCGCTACTTCACCACCGATCTGGCGTGCCGCATTCAGGATGGTTGTTCCTGCCGGTACTTCGATGGTGATGTTGTCGATGGTTACTTTAAAGAGTTGCTGTTCCGACATATTCTTTTATTTCTTACTGCCCTTTTCAAAAGCAGTGTATCCATTGATTATTCTTTTTTCACTACGCTGTTGCTGGCACATGGATCGGGTCGGCATAATGCGCCAGTCCGTAATTCCTTTGCTGCGCTTCTTCCGGATGCAGCACATGCCATTCAAATTCATCACGGAAATGCCTGATCGCAGCGGCTACAGGCCATGCTGCTGCATCACCCAGCGGACAGATCGTATTTCCTTCGATCTTGCGCTGGATATCCCATAACAGATCGATATCGCTCAGTTTTCCTTTTCCGTATTCGATGTTCTTCAGGATCTTTTCCATCCAGCCGGTTCCTTCCCTGCATGGCGAACACTGTCCGCAGCTTTCATGACGATAGAAACGCGCAAGGCTCAGTGTATGGCGTACCACGCACTGGTCTTCATCCAGCACAATAAAACCGCCCGAACCCATCATGGAGCCTGTGGCAAAACCGCCGTCGCTCAGGCTTTCATAGTTCATGTAACGGGTTTCACCTTTGGCTGTTTTGAGCAGAAGGTTTGCTGGTAAAATCGGCACCGATGAACCACCCGGAATACATGCTTTCAGTTTTTTACCGTTGGCGATACCACCGCAATATTCATCTGAATAAATAAATTCTTCTACAGATATCGTCATGTCGATCTCGTAAACACCGGGTTTGTTGATATTGCCGCAGGCAGAGATCAGCTTGGTTCCGGTAGAACGGCCTACGCCGATCTTGGCGTATTCCTCACCACCCATATTGATGATAGGCACAACCGCCGCAAGTGTTTCCACGTTATTCACCACTGTGGGACGCATCCATACGCCCTGTACGGCAGGGAACGGAGGTTTGATACGCGGGTTACCACGTTTACCTTCGAGTGATTCGATCAGCGCGGTTTCTTCGCCACAGATATAAGCACCTGCACCGCGTTGTACATGTATGTTACAATTGAAACCGGTACCCAGGATATTGTTACCCAGGAACCCGTTGTTCTTTGCTTCGCTGATCGCCTGCTCAAGGATATCCACGATCCAGGCATATTCGCCGCGGATGTAGATATAAGTATCATTGGAGCCGAGCGCAAAAGAAGATACGATCAGGCCTTCGATCAGCAGGTGCGGAATGAATTCCATGAGGTAGCGGTCTTTGAAAGTACCGGGCTCACTCTCATCGGCATTACATACCAGGTGACGCGGAACACCCTCGGGCTTGGCAATGAAACTCCATTTCATGCCCGCAGGAAAACCTGCACCGCCACGTCCGCGGAGGCCACTCTTCTTCACCTCTTCCACAATCGCTTCAGGACCCATTTCCTTCAGCGCTTTCTCCACGCTGCGGTAGCCACCTTCACGGCGATAGACATCAAAATAGCGGATGCCTTCTACGTGTGCTTTCTCTAATAATAGTTTTATACTCATAACCTGACTGAATCTTATTTATCACCCGAATAATTATGGCAGTTTTACGGCTTGTCTTGCTACCAGTTCCCAATCCTTGTCTTTCTTCTTTACCCAGGTCTGCAATATTCCCAAACGTAAAACGCCTTCTTTTCCTTTGTCCATTGTCCTGGCTTTTAAAATATGCCTTGCAATGGCGGTATTGCCTTCTATGAATACCGTAGCGCTGTCCATTTTAAAATCCTCATAGGTCATGGTGTTCGCTACAGCGTTCCTGATCATTTCCTGTTTGTCTTCCAGCTTACCGGTAGAATGACCGAAACTCACTTTATCCGACAAAAGCGCGTTCAGCGCCACGCTGTCCTTATCTGCAAAAACAGCTTTGTTCAGTGCCTTTATTTTATTCATCACTTTCTGCTCCTTACCGCCCTGGGCCAACACGGCACCGGCGGTTGCGAGCATCAGTATAAAGGTTAAAAGTTGTTTCATTTTATTGCTTTAGTTCATGTTCGCAGCCTTGCTTCTGCACTCTTCAATGATCGCGTCTACCTTTTCTCTGGTCAGGTGTTCGCGGTAATGTTTGCCGAGCTGCATCATCGGTGCATAACCACAGGCACCAAGGCATTCTACGGTTTTCAGCGTAAACATACCATCGCTGGTAGTTTCTCCCGGTTTGATACCCAGCTTCTCGCCGATATAGGCAATGATATCATCGCTTCCACGCAGCATGCACGGGCCGGTCTGGCATACTTCAAACATGTATTTGCCTACCGGTTTCAGGTTGTACATGCTGTAGAAAGTAGCTACTTCATACACTTCTATGGAAGAGATCTGCAGCATTTCTGCCACATAATCCATTGTCTCGGCGCTCAGCCAGCCACCAAAGCTGTCCTGTGCAAGATGCAATACCGGCAGCAGGGCGCTTTTTTGTTTTCCTTCCGGATAGCGGCTTACCAGGCGATTGAATTCTGCCAGTTGTTCTTCTGAAAATTTCACCATTGCTGGTTAATTATTTGTTGTTCGTTTATGTGTTTCTCTTGGTTCTTCTTATGCATCCAGTTCACCTGCAATCAGGTTCAGGCTACTCATGGTCACGATCGCGTCGCTCAGCATGCTGCCTGTAACCAGTTCGGGATAAGCCTGGTAATAGATAAAGCAGGGCCTCCTGAAATGCAGCCTGAACGGCGTTCTTCCGCCATCGCTGATCAGGTAAAAACCCAGTTCACCGTTACCGCCTTCTACTGACTGGTATACTTCGCCTTTCGGCATATCCACTTCACCCATGATAATCTTGAAATGCCAGATCAGCGCTTCCATTTTCGTATATACATCTTCTTTTTTAGGAAGATAATATTCCGGCACATCTGCATGGTATACTTCCGCTTCCGCGCCGGTGAATGATTGTATTTTCTGATATGCCTGTTCTATGATGGAAAGGCTCTGCCACATTTCTGCATTACGCACCAGGAAGCGATCATAGTTGTCGCCCGTAGTACCCACCGGAACCGTAAACTCAAAATCTTCGTAGCTGCTGTATGGTGCATGCACACGCACATCGTAATCTACACCTGCGGCCCTGAGGTTCGGACCTGTAAAACCATAATTCAATGCTCTTTCCGCACTGATGGCACCGCCGCCCTGCGTACGCTCCATGAAGATGCGGTTGCGGGAGAACAGGTTCTCGAACTCCTTCAGCACTTTCGGATACTCTTTCAGGAATTTTTCCAGTTTTGTAAACGCGGTATTGTTGAAGTTTCTTTCAAAGCCCCCGATACGGCCTATATTGGTTGTGAGGCGCGAGCCGCACACTTCTTCATAGATCTCATAGATCAGCTCGCGGTACTGCATTACATACAGGAAGCCCGTATACGCACCGGTATCCACGCCTACAATTGAATTACAGATCAGGTGATCCGAGATACGCGCCAGCTCCATGATGATCACACGGAGATAGTCTACTCGCTTTGGTGTTTTAACACCCAGCAATTTTTCACAGGTAAGGTGCCAGCCCATGTTGTTGATCGGGCTGCTGCAATAGTTCAGCCTGTCTGTCAGCGGCGTGATCTGGTAAAGCGGCCTGCGTTCTGCCAGTTTCTCAAAAGCACGGTGGATATAACCCACGGTCTGTTCTGTAGAAACAATACGTTCGCCGTCCAGTTCCATGATATTCTGAAACACACCATGTGTTGCAGGGTGCGTTGGCCCTACGTTCAGCGTTGTGGTCTGTGTTTCTATAGAGCCTTCCGGCAGCTTAATATGTTGATCCTGTGTTAACATCATTTATTGTGTTACCAGCTTAAAAATATCTGTTCAACTTTGTTGTGTCACTCACTTCAGCGGTTATCTGCTCTTCAGCTATCACCGCATTTATTATCCCCTTCCGAACATTTCGTCATCCTTGTCGATCCTGGTCTGGTCTTCCAGCGGATATTCCTTGCGCATAGGGAAATAATCCATCTCATCTACATTCAGGATCCGCTTCAGGTTCGGGTGCCCTACAAAATTCACTCCGTAGAAATCATAGGTTTCGCGCTCCATCCAGTTGGCTGTGGAGAAGAGTTGGGATGCAGTATACACATCCGGCTCCGCCACACTTGTGAATACTTTGAAACGGATACGTACATTGTCGCGCAGGTTATGCAGATGGTACACTACTGCCAGTTCCCGGCCCGGCTGATCCGGGTAGTTTACGGCGCAGAGATCTGTCATAAAACGAAACTGCAGTTCTGCATCATCGTACAGGAACTGCATTACTTTCAGGTTCTGATCTTTGGGCGCTTCAAAGCTGAGCATACCGTAGGTATCTTCAAAGTTGAAGACCTGTTCGCCAAACTTCTCTGTCAGTCGCTGTTGAATATATTGGTTGCTTAATTCCATACCCAAACCCCGCAGGGATACTTGTTTTTTATGAATGACTTTTATTTCCCTCCGTTTCTCAGGGGAAACAAAAGATTACTGAATTCCGTAGCTGTCCATCAATGCCTGGTATTGCGGACTGTTCCTGCGCCGGATGCTTTCCTGACCTACCAGTTCCTGGATCTTCATAAAACCATCCAGGATCGCTTCGGGTCTTGGCGGGCATCCAGGAACATAAACGTCTACCGGTATTACCTGGTCAATACCCTGCAGTACGCTGTAAGTATCGAAGATACCGCCGCTCGATGCGCAGGCTCCTACTGCCAGTACCCAGCGTGGCTCAGCCATCTGCAGGTATACCTGACGCAGTACCGGTGCCATTTTCTTGGCGATGGTACCCATCACCATCAGCAGGTCGCACTGACGTGGTGAAAAGCCCACACGTTCGGAACCAAAACGCGAGATATCATAATGCGAACCCATGGTAGCCATGAATTCGATACCACAGCAGGACGTAGCGAAAGGCAGCGGCCAGATCGAGTTCTTACGCGCAAGGCCAACCACATCGCTCAGCTTGGTTGTAAAGAAGCCATCACCGGAATAGCCTGCAGGGGCTTCCGCCACTGCAACAGCGCTGTTGATGTCTCCTTCTTTCGGATGAATATTAAATCTTACAGGACGTGCCATAATCTTTTATATTAATTCAGCAAACCGGTTATCACTTACAATCGCACAACGATCATGCCCTGCCGGCTGCCAACTGTTAATCATATTGTTAATCCTCCCACTTAAGGGCACCTTTCTTGATGATATAGATAAAGCCTATCAGGAAGAAAGAAACAAACATCAGAACTGCTCCAAAACCACTCCAGCCCAGCTCGCGGAAGTTTACTGCATACGGATAAAAGAAGATCACTTCCACATCGAACAATACGAACAGGATCGCTACAAGGAAATACTTGATCGCTACCGGTTGCCTTGCATCGCCATGATTCTCGATACCACTCGCAAAAGTTTCAAGTTTATCGGCAGTTTTCCTCTTCGGACCCAGCAACTGTGATACACCAATCATCGTTGCCACAAAGCCTGCGGCAAAGATCAACTGGATACCGATCGGGAAATAATTTGCAACTGAATTATTATCAGCCGCATCTAACAACAAAAATGGCCAGTTCATGTTAAAACATTAATTGTCACGCAAATGTAAGCCAGCGAGGCATATAAATGAAAAACTCCCCGTTTTTGGGGAGTTTTTTATCAATTTATTTTTCAGTGCCATTTGCTTTTGCATTGGAGCTGGTGCCGCTGGTTGCGCCTGATTTAGGGCCAGGTTTGGCAGGGGCAGGTGGTTTAGACAGTGCTTTTGTCAGCTGCTCTTTTGCCGGCTTGGCAAAACTGTCCTCCGGATCGATCGCCAGGATTTTGTCTACAGTTTCAAGTGCTTTTGTATAATCTTTTATTTTATCTGCATATAATACTGCGATATAATAATACTGCCTTTTGATCAGGTTCGCATTTTTCGCCTGGTCTTTAGACAGGAATGTGATATACTGCTCTACAAAAGGTACTGCTGTTCCCTTGGTGCTGTCTACATCCTGTGCCATTGCTACCTGGGCTGCAAAACGGTATCCATAGATCTGGTCAGGGAATTTCTGGATGTACTCAGCGCTCAGTTTAGCGGCTTCGTCCAGTTCGCCCGCCTTAACGGTTGCGTCAACCAGGTAATAGTAATCCGTATTGCTCATTTCTTTCTTCAGTGCTGCATTTTTCTTCAGCCATACCAGCTGACTTTTGGGATTGTTTGCTTTCGCATACAGGCCTGCTGCCAGTTTGGTGTAGTTCAGACGGTTCTCGGTTGATGTATCATTGGCCATTGCTTTCTCGATATATCCTACCGCTGCATCTTCGCTTCCGGGGAATTTAGACAGGATCTTTACCGCCAGCTCATAGTCTGCAGGTTTGATCTTTTCCTGAGGAATGGTTGCAAAATATTTCTCGATGTTTGCTTTCGCCTGTACGGAATCTCCGCTCCTGTCGTAGTTATATGCATATACCAGTTGCAGTGCAGGGATCGGTGTTGCTCCGGCGCTGGCTTCTATTTCCTTCGCTTTTGCAATACTCTCACTGTAACGGCCCGCGCGGAACAGGTAATCTGCCAGGAACAGATCGTTCTGCGGATCTTTATCTGCTGCTGCTACATATTTATCCAGGTATTCTTTTGCCTTGTTGATATCCTTGTCAGAATAGTAGTTATACAATGCATAGTATACTGGCGGGAAAGCCGGGTCAGCAGCGATCGCGTCGTTAAAGAACTGCTCAAACAATTCCTTGTTATTCTGGCTCAGGTAAATACGGCCGATACGGTATTTCGCTCTGGCGTTCTTAGGATCACGTGCAATTGCTTCTGTATAAGCTTTTACCGCTTCACCACCGTATTCACCACCCATTTTCTGGTAGTTGATACCCATATTGATAAAGATATCAGCATTGGTGAGGTCGATAGCGCCGGCCTGTTTCAGTTTGTCGATCGCATAGGCAGGATCTCCCTGTTTGCTGTCGCCATCTGCATTCGCACGACCGATCGCATTCAGGATAGAAGGATTCGGCTTGCCTTTATTTTTACCTTTTGTTTCTGTTGTTGCAGTGATTGCCTGCTCAAATTTCTGTTTGGCAGCATTGATATCGCCGCCTTCCAGGATTTCCATATGGCCCATACCTACGAGCAGCCAGGCATCGCTGCCCAGTTCCTGCATAGCTTTCTGATATACATCTTTTGCTGCTTTAATAGCATCTTTGGTAGGAGCCAGATCACTGGCTACCAGTGATTGTCCATACCAGTATATGGTCTGCGGATCCTTTGGATTGGCATCATACGCTTTCTTCAGGAGGTCTTTTGCCGTGTTGTACTTCTCGTAACTCAGGTTCTTGATCCCATCAGCGAGTTGTGCCATCAGCGACTTTCCCAGCATCAGCGCAGCCATCATCAATAAAACGATCTTCTTCATTTGTCTGTTTTTATAGTTGTTCTATTAATCTGAATCTTTAATACTACTTGTTCTTTTATCCAGGGCCATTATTGCCGGGGCAAGAAAGGCGCTTCTGAATATCAGCTGTCCTCTTTCCAGGCTCATGAAGTTCATGAATCCTGTACCAAGCCCGGCTGTGTTTTCTTTCAGCACGTAGTACAAGGGACGTGCCAAAGGGTATTGCATATATGTTATAGTTGCCTGTGAAGGCTTTGCAAAGAAGCCTTTCTCGGTACAATTAACACATTCTACAAGACCCAGTCTTATTTTTTTCATATACTCCTGCTGTGCCGGATCGTAGCTGTCGCCTACCCAGCTGAGGCCTACAAAGCCTATCACATCTGTTCGCTGCGATACCTGGTTGATCACACCGAGACTGTTCTGTTCTGCCACAACATTACTTCCGAAATTACCGCCGCGCAAAACGCTGTCTTTCAGGAAACGTACGGTACTGGTTGCATTCTGGCCATCCATCACTGCTGTAATTTTTTCCTTTCCGGAAAGGATCGCTTTCAGCCGCTCCATGGTGAACAGACTGTCCTTTGCGTCCTTATTTATAATTACAGCTACAGCATCGTATGCCAGCACGGCATACTGCGGTGTATATGATAACTTATCCTTATAAAAAGAGCTCTCCTGTTTGTTCAGCCCGCGTGCCACAATGATCATGCGGGTGCTGTCTGACTGCAGATCGCGGAAACACGTTGCTTCAGACGTATAGGTTACATGGATATTGGTGTTGGGAAAAGAAGAATGATGCACGTGCAGCTGCTCTTCAATCACCGGTTTAAAACTTTCATCCACACTAATCCGAATACTGCCTTCCTGCGGGGTATCCCTTTTATCAGCTTTATCCGGGGTCGTTTTGCATGCGTTGAAGATCAACAGCATCCCTCCCAGCACAATTCCATATAACAAACCAGCTTTTCTCATCTTAATAATCGCTCTTGAATCCCCTGTATAACCTGAATCCGCCATACAATACACAAATGCCTCCAAACAGGTAACGGAACATATTATCGATGCCGCTCAGCTGCTCAATCCGGAGCTGTTCTGCAAATAACATAACAACAGCCATTCCAAGGATCAACAACGCCATTGCAAAGTCATATACCCTGCGCATCAAAGTATAACTTTTCTGCTGTTTCTCTCTAAAATCGTTCGCCATTTTACAATTTGTTAAAACCCGGGTGGGCAATTTAGTTAATAATTGTATTCGGTTCGTAGAATTTGCAACCCAATTTCAAACAAATCAACCTGTTTCCAAAGTAGAGATGCTTATATGATTTTTTTCCATAAATCCATGTACGGGTGAATACGGCAGCTTCCCGTGTTTAACAGCTCTTTAGTGTTCTCCCTTCAAAACTCCCTGTGTGCTATTATCTTTGCGGTTATGAGGATACTTATGGTTTGCCTGGGTAATATCTGCCGCAGCCCGCTGGCAGAAGGCATTCTGCATCATAAAGCCCTGAAGCTGGGGCTGGGCTGGGAAGTAGACAGCGCTGGTACTTCCGGTTACCACAACGGGGAAGCCCCGCATGTGCTGTCGCAGAAAATCGCCTCGCTCAATGGCGTGGATATAGCTCTGCAGCGTTCCAGACAGTTCCGTGCAGAAGATATAGACAATTTTGACCATATCTATGTGATGGATTCCAGCAACTACCAGGATGTAAAAAAGATCTGTGGCAGCAGGTGGAATGATAAAAAAGTTTCTTTACTGCTCAACGAATCATACCCGGGCGAAAACAGGAATGTTCCTGATCCGTGGTATGGCACCGAAAAAGATTATCATCTTGTTTATGATATGCTGGATAAAGCCTGCCAGCAGGTGATCGCCAAATATTCCTCACCAATTATTAATTGTACTATATGAGCAAACCGTCATTACCACAGGGCACAAGGGATTTCAGCGTAGCTGTGGTTCGTAAACGAAACCATATCTTTAATACCATTCGTTCTGTTTTTGAACTGTACGGCTTCCAGCCACTGGAAACACCGGCCATGGAAAACCTTGATACCCTGATGGGTAAATACGGCGAAGAAGGTGATAAACTGATCTTCAAAATACTCAACAACGGGCTCGACAATTCCGCCAAACACGAGCAGGCGCGCGCCGATTTCGAAAAAGTGCTCGATGGAAAAAACACAAAAGGTATTACCGAAAGGGCGTTACGTTATGATCTTACCATTCCTTTTGCCCGTTATGTAGCGATGAATTACGGTCAGCTTACACTGCCGTTCAAAAGATACCAGGTGCAACCTGTATGGCGCGCAGACCGCCCGCAGAAAGGCCGTTACCGCGAATTCTACCAGTGCGATGCAGATGTGGTAGGCAGTAACAGTTTGCTGAATGAAGTAGAACTTTCAAATATTTACGCTACCGTTTTTGAAAAACTCGGTGTGCGTGTTGAGATCAGGATCAACAGCCGTAAAATACTGGCTGCACTTGCTGAACTCTGCGGTGGTAGTGATAAAATGGTTGATATTACCATCGCTATCGACAAGATCGACAAGATCGGGCTGGAGAAAGTAAAAGAAGAATTATTACAAAGAGGCCTGCTTGCAGAACAGGTGACCAGGATCGAACAATACCTTTCCATCAGCGGCAGCAACGAAGAAAAACTGCAGCAGCTCCGCCAGCTTATCGGCAACAATGCCACAGGCCTCGCAGGTATTGCAGAGATCGAATTCGTGCTGGGCTACACCGGTCAGCAGCATAACCTGGTGGCAGACCTTACGCTTGCCCGCGGCCTTAATTATTATACCGGCATCATCTTCGAAGTAAAAGCATTGGATGTGCAGATGGGAAGCATCGGCGGCGGCGGCCGTTATGATGACCTTACCGGTCTTTTCGGCGTTCCGAATGTACCCGGTGTAGGTATCAGCTTTGGCGTGGACCGTATTTATGATGTGATGGAAGAACTGAACTTATTCCCGGAAGCAGTACAGACCGGCAGTAAAGTCCTTTTCTTTAATCTTGGCGATGCAGAAAGTAAAAAAGCTTTTGAACTGATGCAGCAGTTACGCGGATCAGGGATTGCCTGCGAACTCTATCATGAGAACAGCAAGTTCGACAAGCAATTCAAATACGCGGAGAAAAAACAGATCCCCTTTGTTGTAATTATCGGCAGTACCGAGCTCGCAGAAAATACCTGTGTGATCAAGAACCTGAAAGAAGGCAAACAGGAAACAGTGGCGCAGGCCTCGCTGTATGAAAAAGTCAGCATTTAACTTTTAAACTTTTGGAAAGTTTTAAAACTTTCCAAAAGTTGGGGAAAAAACACCCCGCATTCTACCGGCAGCATATCATTCATTATTTAAGATAAATGCTTTGCTGCCGGTATTTTATGCCTGTTATCTGAACCTCTGGCACAATATTGGGTTGTTTGGGAGAAAAACAGGTATGAAGCGACTCCTTTACTTATATCTTCCGGTTATTCTGCTCATAGCCAGTTGTTCTAAAAAAACAACTCCGTCCAAATCAACACAAAAAAAAGAGCCGCCGGTTACAGTGATCCTTCCGCCAACGCAGGTATCTCCGGTTCCGCCAACGCCGCCTGTGGTTGATTCTGCAGATGCCGAAGTAAGTACTGCTGCGAGCCCGATGATCGTGATCGATGGGGATGGAAAGGTCATTACCTCAAAAGATAAGCTGCCTGCATCCATTGCATCAAAAGCCAACTACAGGATCATCGCTCGTTCATTTACGCCCGTGCAGAAGAAGAATCTCATCTATCGTTTCAAGATGATCCCTCCCAAAGTATTGTATGTGCCGGAAGAATACGTTTCCAAAAGCGCGAAAGGGAAATACTGCGTATACCGGAAGAAATTCTGGTACTGGCAGAAATCCGATGGTCTTTTTTACCTCGACGAAACTTATTACAAATAATTAAAGTCCTTCGTAAATCACAGCAGCGCCCTGGCCTACACCTACGCACATTGTGGCGAGTCCGTATTTATGACGGCCACGTTTCATTTCATGCAATAAAGTTGCCGAGATGCGCACTCCGCTGCAGCCCAGCGGGTGACCGATCGCAATGGATCCGCCATTTACATTCACTGTGGCAGGATCCAGTTCAAGATCGCGCATACACGCAATGCTCTGCGATGCAAACGCTTCGTTCAACTCTACAAGGTTAAGGTCTTTTACTGTTAATCCGCCGCGCTGTAAAGCTTTGCGGCTTGCGGGAATGGGACCAACGCCCATGATGGAAGGATCCACGCCTGCGATACCCATGCTCACTACCCGCGCCAGCGGCTGCAGGTTGAATTGTTTCACCGCTTCTTCGCTGGCCAGCAGCATGGCTGCTGCGCCATCGTTGATGCCGGATGCATTTCCTGCTGTTACGGTACCGTCTTTTGCAAAAGCAGGACGCAGCGATGCCAGTTTTTCAAGTGATGTTTCGCGCGGATGTTCATCCTGCGCAAACCAGCTGATCAGCCTGTCGTTGATCATTTCCACAGGAATGATCTCATCGTCCCATTTTCCTGCCTTCAATGCAGCTGCATATTTTTCCTGCGAAGCAAGTGCGAAACGGTCCTGCTCCTCCCTGCTTACGTGCCATTGTTTGGCCACGTTCTCAGCTGTTTCACCCATGCTGTACGGATGGTACATTTCTGCCAGCTTTTTATTTACAAAGCGCCAGCCGATGGTTGTATCGAATGTTTCTGTTTTCCTGCTCCAGGCTGCTTCGCTTTTTGCTGTTACGAAGGGAGCCCTGGTCATGCTTTCCACTCCGCCTGCAATATAAAACATACCTTCTCCGCACATGATGGCGCGCGATGCATCCATTACGGCCTGTAAGCCGCTGGCACATAACCTGTTCACGGTATTGCCGCCTGTTGTTACCGGTAAGCCTGCAAGCAATGCTGCCATTCTTGCCACGTCACGGTTGTCTTCGCCGGCCTGGTTAGCGGCACCTGCGATCACGTCTTCAATGGCAGCAGGGTCTACGTCGGGATTACGCTTTAAAATAGCACTGATCACATGAGCAAGCAGGTCATCGGGCCTGATGGTGCTTAACTTCCCGCCGTAACGGCCGATTGGTGTTCTTACCGCATCTATAACATAACAGGTTTTCATATGCTTAATCGTTTCCTGGCGAACAGGTATGGTGAATTGCGCTGCAAGATAAGTTTATTAGGATTTCATATGAACAGTATAAAACAGTAAAATACCCTGATGATGCTATCTTTGCAGTATGAATACGCAGTTACCGAATATAAGGCACTTGTCTGCCGAAGAGCTTGGCGCCTGGTTTGAAAAAGCAGGTGAGAAAAAATTCCGCCTCAAACAGGTGGAGGAATGGCTCTGGCAAAAGCATGCACACAGCTTCGAGGCCATGACCAATCTCAGCAAGGAACTGCGTAACAGGCTGAGCAGCAGCTTCTCCCTGCCTGCATTACGGGTTGATGCCACACAATACAGTGCGGACGGTACCGTTAAAAGCCGCTTCAAAACTTACGATGATCACCTGGTGGAAGGTGTGCTGATCCCTACAGAAGACCGGAAAACAGCCTGCGTTTCATCGCAGATAGGCTGCAGCCTGAGCTGTAAATTCTGTGCAACGGGTTATATGGACCGTAAACGCAACCTGGGCTTCGATGAGATCTATGATCAGGTTGTACTCATCAACCAGCAAAGTGAAAAGGTATACGAACAGAAACTGACCAATATTGTTTTCATGGGCATGGGCGAGCCATTGCTCAATTATAGCAATGTGATGAAGGCAATAGAGAAAATATCTTCTGAAGACGGGCTTTTCATGAGCCCTAAAAGGATTACGGTATCTACAGCAGGTGTTGCCAAGCAGATCAAAAAACTGGGCGATGATAAAGTGCGTTTCAAACTGGCATTGTCGCTGCACGCTGCAAATGATGAGAAACGGAACCAGATCATGCCGATCAATGAATCGAACAATATCAAAGTATTGATCGAAGCACTCAATTACTTCTACAAGCAGACCGGTAACGAGATCACACTCGAATACATTCTCTTCAAAGACCTGAACGATGGAGAAAAGGATGCGGAAGAACTTGTTAAAATATACCGCCAGGTTCCGGCCGATCTTGTCAATATTATCGAATACAACCCGATAGATGCATTCAAGTTCACCAAACCGGACGAGGACAGCATACAGCATTTCATGCAGGTACTGGAATCTAACCGTGTGAATGCAAGACTTCGCAGAAGCAGGGGCAAAGACATCGATGCTGCCTGTGGTCAGCTTGCAAATAAAGAGTCTATTCCTGCCTGATAAGCGATTACCGGCACAGTTGCGGCATTCGCCTATAATGCTTCGTTAAGATATGTATTGCGCAGTTTCCGCGTTAAACCCGTACTGTCAGCATGCGTCAGATACATTGAAACAAAGCAATGAAACCATGAAAAAAATAGTTTTACTCAGCAGCAGTTTACTTGTTTTCGCATTATTTGCAACAGCACAGCGTCCGCCCGCACGACAGGGAAAACCCGGACAGGATTCAACACATGTAATGCCGATGCACAAACGTGACGGTAAACCAGGTCCCCGTTTCGACAAACGCAAACCAGGCGGAAGGCATGAGTTCGCAGGTGGAAGACACGGTTTTCGTGGCAAGGGAATACCACCCGTTGCACTCTCACCTGCACAGCGTGAGCAGGCAGGTAAGATCAGGCAGTCGTACAGGAAACAGTTTGACGACTTGAAAAAGAACGACAAACAAACCCTCGCCGAATACAGGGCAAAGGCAGGCGCGTTGCAGAAAAAACAGCACGATGAACTCCAGGGTATTTATACGGACCAGCAGAAAAAACAAATAGCTGATCACCGTAAACGCATGCAGATCAATGCACAGGCCCAGGGCGCGGCGCGACTGGAAAAAATGAAGCTGGCTGCGGGGCTCAGCGACGAACAGGTGAATAAGATTAAAGCCAGCCAGGCAAGTACGCAGGAGAAATTAAAGGCACTGCATGAAAATACATCTCTCGGCCGCGAGCAGAAAAGAGAGCAGATGAAAGCCTTGCTGAAAACACAGCAGGAAACCACATCTTCCGTTCTTACAGAAGAACAGAAAGCAAAGCTGAAAGAATTTTCAATGAATGGCAGGAAAGGCGGCGACAGGCGTTTTGACAAAAGAACCAGATAGACCGTGATTTGAATATACCCCCCGGTAACCCCTTCTCACCCTGTGAGGAGGGGTTTATTTTTTATACAGTACCTTTGTACTCCTGTTGAAAAACAGCAAAAAAGAACACATGCAAAAAAGAACCGACAATTTTGGCAAGTTTGCCAATAAGAAGAAAGGAAGTGCCATCAAAGAAGCCATCCGCCAGGAAAAGAAAAAGATAAAGGCTGAAGCCCGTGCCGCGGGTGAGGAAATGCGTCAGAAGAAGATCGAAAAGATGAGAGGGATCCGCCAGGAGCAGGAACCATCACGCAAGCCGGCCCATGGCAAAGGCAGAACAACCGATAAACCCTTTAACAGAAAAGCAGACAGTTCAAAAGCCGGTCCTGCCGGTTACAAAAAATCAGCAGCACGTCCGGAAGGCAGAACCGAAAGACCTGCTGCATCATCCAAAGAACCACGCCGTCAGCAAAGAACGGACAACAGGATGAAAACAGATCATCAGCCCGATAAGAAGAATGAGCATATCAGCAGCGAACAGATGCCGCTGAACAAATTCATTGCACATGCCGGTGTCTGCGGAAGAAGGGAAGCAGCCGAACTGGTGAAGGAAGGAAAAGTGGTCGTGAACGGCGACAAGGTATTCGAACCGGGCTATAAAGTTTCCGCAAAAGATAAAGTAACTGTAAAAGGAAAGCAGGTATTCCTGCAGAAGAACGCCGTATATATCCTGCTGAACAAGCCCAAGGATTTCATCACAACATCCAATGATCCGCAGGGAAGAAAAACGGTGCTGGACCTGGTAAAAGGCGCTATACCGGAAAGGATTTACCCTGTTGGCAGGCTCGACCGTAATACAACCGGAGTGCTGCTGCTCACCAACGACGGTGAACTGGCACAGAAACTGACACATCCTTCTTTTGAAATAAAAAAGATCTACGAGGTAACACTCGATAAACCCGTTACCAAAAAAGACCTGGAATCCATCCTCAGCGGCATAACACTGGAAGATGGCGTGATTACCGCCGACGCAGTGGGTTATGCCGATGCGAAAGATAAAAGCATTGTAGGCATTGAGATCCACAGTGGCAAGAACAGGATCGTGCGACGCATCTTTGAACATCTTGGTTACGATGTAAAAGCGCTTGACAGGGTGATGTTTGCAAACCTTACCAAAAAGAATGTGGATCGCAGCAAATGGAGATTCCTTACCGAAAAAGAAGTAAGGCTGCTGAAATACATGAACAAATCTTTTGTACGCAACAATAAAAATGCACCGGGCAAAAGCAACGCAAAACAAATCGAAGCAGAAGACTGATCCATCATTACACACCTGTACAGCAAGCATCATTTATGAGACCAGATATCATTGCAGAGAACGACCAGTTCATTGCCCTGAATAAGCCATCAGGATTACTCAGTATTCCCGACAGGGCAGGCGAGGAAATATCACTGAAAGACATCCTCAAAGAGAAATACGGCCAGATCTATACCATTCACCGCCTCGATAAAGACACAAGCGGCATTATTGTTTTTGCAAAAAACGAAGACAGCCACAAACAGCTCTCCGCATTATTTGAGGGAAGGGATGTAGAAAAATATTATGTAGGATTGGTTCATGGCATTCTCATGAACAGCAGCGGCAGCATCGACGCGCCGATCATGGAGCATCCCGGCAAAACGGCAAAGATGATCACGCATGTAAAAGGGAAAGCATCTTTAACCGATTACGAAGTACTGGAAACATTCAGGCAGTACAGCTGGCTGCAGTTCCGCATACATACCGGCCGCACACACCAGATCAGGGTGCACATGCAGCATATCGGGCATTCTATTGTTTGCGATGAGATCTATGGCGACCCTTCTCCTGTCCTGCTTTCTGCATTGAAGAAGAAATTCAAATTATCCAAAGCAGATGAAGAAGAACGGCCTATCCTGTCGAGGCTTGCACTGCATTCACACAAACTTTCATTTACATTGAACAATGAACGTTTTGAGCTGGAAGCGCCACTCCCAAAAGACCTGCGTGCAGTATTGCAGCAGTTGAAAAAATGGTCGGCCGCACGTTAATCCTGTTTATAAACGACGCCGTTCTTCATTACAAATTTCACTTTGCCCATACTGCTGAGATCGGTAGCCGGGTTGCCGTTTACAGCAATAATATCGGCCAGTTTTCCTTTTTCGATACAACCGATGATATCGGATGTGCCGAGCAGATCAGCAGCATGTAAAGTAGCAGCACGAATGGTTTCAAGCGCAGGCATACCTGCTTCATTCATGTAGACAAATTCAAGCCAGTTGCGCCCGTGTGCATAAACGCCCGCATCCGTGCCAAAAGCGATCTTAACACCTGCTTTGTAAGCTTTGGCAAAAGTGCCTTGTATTTTAGGACCGATGGCGAGTGCTTTGGGTGTTACGAGCGGCGGAAAATAACCCGGTTTTTTGGCAGAGTCGGCCACGGATTTTCCTGCAATAATGGTGGGTACAAAATACGTCCCGTACTGCTTCATCAGCTCCATGGTTTCATCATCCATATAAGTACCATGTTCAATGCAACTGACACCTGCGCGCACTGCACGTTTCATGGCTTCGGCACCATGGCAATGGGCAGCTACCTTAAATCCGTAATCTTTCGCAGTTGCAACAATGGCCTTCATTTCAGCTTCGGTAAACTGGGGGTTCTCGCCGCTTTTTGCAACACTCAGCACACCACCCGAAGCTGTGATCTTGATTACATCGCTGCCTTCCTTGTAGCGCTGGCGTACTGCTTTTGCAGCTTCATCCGCACCGTTGATCACGCCGTATTCAGGACCAGGATCACCCATGAGATCGCGCCTGTAGCCATTGGTAGGATCAGCATGTCCGCCGGTTGTTGCAATGGATTTGCCAGCAGTATAAACACGCGGACCTTTGATCAGTCCTTTATTGATCGCATTGCGCAAAGCAATGTTCACGCCCGAACCGCCGAGATCTCTTACCGTGGTAAATCCGCTGAGTAAGGTTCTTTCCGCAAATACAACAGACTGAAATGCATAATCTGCAGGGTTGAACGTAAAGGTTTCCATGTAACGGTTAGGGTTGGTTTCCGTTTCAAGATGTACATGCATATCGATCAATCCCGGCATCACGGTCGCATCTTTCAGATCGATCGTTTTATCACCGGTTCCAGCGGCCACATAACCCTTCTGTACATCAGCGATAAGGTTACCTTCCGTAATTATGGTGATCTCTTTCTGAACTTCCAGTTTTTTAACATCGATGAAACGGCCGCAGTAGATATAAGTGCGCTGGGCGTACATGGCACATGTAATGACCAGTGCCGTTAAGAGGCAGAAGAGTTTTCTCATGCAGTGTATTTTGATACAGGTAAGATAAGAAAACTCTGTGAATGGCGGAAGAGGCTGAAATAAAAACGTGGCCTGCAGACCAGCTGCAAGCCACGTTCCTTCTATGCATCAGTACTTATTATTTATTCGGCTGCGGAGTATAACGCAGGTATGGTTTTATTACTTTAACCCCTTTCGGGAATTTGTTGATGGCGTCTTCCGTACTGATGGCAGGCACAACAATCACATCTTCACCTTCTTTCCAGTCGGCAGGTGTGGCCACGCTGTATTGCGCGGTAAGCTGTAAAGAATCGATCACACGCAGTACTTCGTAAAAGTTCCTGCCGGTAGATGCAGGATAAGTGATCATCAGTTTTATTTTTTTATCCGGACCGATCACGAACAACGACCGCACTGTGAAAGTTTCGGAAGCATTCGGATGGATCATACCATAGGCATTCGCGATGGATTTATCCTCGTCTGCAATGATCGGGAAACCCACGTTCACATTTTGCGTTTCGTTGATATCGTTTACCCAGCCATGATGTTTGTCAAGCGGGTCTACACTCAGCGCCAGCACTTTTACATTGCGTTTTTCGAATTCACCCTGCAGCAATGCTGTTTTGCCAAGCTCTGTGGTACATACCGGCGTGTAATCTGCGGGATGCGAAAAAAGAACGCCCCAGCCATCGCCCAGGAATTCATGGAACCTGATATCGCCTGCGGTAGTGCTGGCGCTGAAATCCGGCGCTATATCGCCTAAACGTAAGCTCATAACTGTTGATTTTAAAGTAAAAGTAATAATATCCTACCAAATAAGTAGACTTTAAAAATAATAAAATTATCTCTACTTTCCTTTGTTTACTGTCCTGGCCTTCTGCAGTGCAGTTTTCCCGAATTTACTTTTTACATCATCGATCGCTTTATATAGCTGGTTTTTCTTTCCGGCATCTTCAAAAAGGCTTCCCTGCACCGGGTGATTGGTAAGCTCACTCAGTCGTACGCCGAGTAAACGTACCGGTTTCCCTTTGCGGTATAATTTGTGGAACAGGTCTATCGCTACCGGTATCAGTTCATCATCGCGCAGCGTATAATCGATGGTGGTTTGCCTTGATGTGGTTTCAAAATCCGGATAACGGATCTTGACAGCAATACAGCCTGTGAGCTTTTCATCCTGCCTTAATTCATAAGCCACTTTTTCGGTCATGCGTACCAGTTCCTGCAGCAGGAAAGCCACATCTGCGCTGTTTTCCTCGAATGTATTTTCGGTGGATATCGATTTTGCTTCGTGGTAAGGATTTACAATACCTTCATGAATACCCTGCGATTTACGCCATAATTCAGGTCCGTATTTGCCAAGTTTTTTTTCGAGCAGCGCTGCCGGGGTTTCGCTGATATCGCGGATGGTATGCAGGCCCATTTCTTTCAGTACCTGGAAAGTATGTTCCCCCACACCCGGGAATTTATTAACGGGCAGCGGCGCCAGAAATTGTTTTTCCATGCCGGGGCGGATGAAGATATAGCCGTTCGGCTTGGCTTCATCGGTAGCGATCTTGGCGATCATTTTATTCGTAGCCAGTCCGAAGGAAATAGGTAGCCCGGTGCTGTCGATGATCTCCTGGCGTAGTTCGATGGTCCATTTGTAGGGATCGAAGTATTTGTCCATCCCCGTCAGATCCAGGTAAAATTCATCGATGGAAGCTTTCTCGAACAAGGGAGCTTTTGCTGCGATGATCTCGGTTACCCAGCGCGAGTAACGGCTGTATTCGCCCCTTGTGCCGCGTACGACAATGGCATGCGGGCAAAGCTTCATGGCCTGGTGCATGGGCATGGCGCTCCTTACACCGAATTTGCGCGCTTCATAGCTGCAGGATGTTACCACGCCACGCTCCCGCGAGCCGCCTACGATCACAGCTTTCCCTTTGAGCGAAGGATCATTCATCACTTCCACACTCACAAAGAACGAATCAAGGTCGAAATGGGCAATATATCGCTGCGGCGCATTCATGTTACTGCAAGTTAGAGAATAGCCCGTAAGCTGCTTTTAAATTATATTTCTTTTAAAGGTTGCCTTTCATTTCTGTATTTTGGTGGTAATGACAGACGAGATTGCACAGCTCAGACAATTTACCCATTCCATTCATCCGCTCAGTGAAGCGGTATGGGAAGATTTTGCTGCCTGCTGGCGACCTTTTACCGCCGCCAGGAAAACTTTACTTACCGCAGCAGGTGATACAGAAAAATACCTGTACTTCGTAACGGAAGGTGTACAAAGGGCATTCTATACAACAGAAAGTGGCAAGGAAGCAACCATTGTATTCAGCTATCCTTTTTCTTTTTCAGGCGTTGCCGATTCTTTCCTGCTGCAGCAGCCGTCCCGTTTTTATTTTGAAACACTTACCCAAAGCAGTTTTATCCGCACATCTTTCCAGCAAATGAACACGCTGATGCAAAAACATCACAGTTTTGAAACCTTCGTGCGTACAGCAGTAAGTATGACGCTTGCAGGTGTGCTTGAAAGACAAATAGAATTACAGGCTTTTACTGCAGAACAGAAATTCCGCGCTTTATTAAAAAGGAGTCCGCATGTTTTGCGCCTGATCCCACATAAATACCTGGCTTCCTACCTCGGCATCGATGCCACCAACTTCAGCAAGCTGCTCGGCTCTGTAAAACTGTGAATTTAAAATCTTGGTATTCACCAAGATTTGTGCAGCATTCCAAGGTGAATTTTACAGTCATAAAAACAATTCTTATGCCTGTTTATTCTTCTAAAAAACTGATCCTCGCATTGGAGGAACAGACCGAACAATTCCTCGATATTGCCGTAAGTGAATGGCAGATGCTGCCCCATAGCCGCTTTGCACATAAAGCGGCGCCCGAAAAATGGAGTGCCAACCAGTGCCTGCAGCACCTGAACAGCTACGGCCGGTATTACCTGCCTGAACTTCGTAAGGCTTTGCAGAAAAGTACGGCCAATCCTCCTGCTGTATTTTTCCGCAGCGGCTGGCTGGGTAATTATTTCACAATGATGATGCTCCCCAAACCCGAAGGTGTAAAAGCGAATAAAATGAAAGCACCTAAAGACCATCAGCCTGTAACGAATGCAGACAGTTTTAAAGTGATTGCAGAATTTATAGAACAGCAGGAACAGCTGCTGAACCTGCTTCGTATTGCATCGCAGACAGATCTCAATAAAGCAAGGGTTCCGATTTCTATCGCTCCCTTTATCAAACTGAAGCTTGGTGATGTATTCAGCTTCCTGGTTGCACATAATTTCAGACATGTGTTACAGGCCAGCCGTGCACTGGTGACTGCCGGGGAAAAACCCAGAGAGCTGACAGAACTTGTATTTGATAACCTTGCGGCTTAGATCTGCCTACCTGTAAATATCGAGCAGTCCATCCGGCAAACTGACGTGTATCTCTTTTTTTGCCTGGTCAATCCGGTCCAGTGTTTCAGCGTGTAACGGGATGAGTGCTTCATTACCATTCAGGCTCACACGAAGCAGTACCTGGTGTGGCTGTTCGATTACTTCTTCTACGGGACCAAGATCTTCGTCTTCATCCGTGATCACTTTAAAACCGATCAGGGCTATCGGTGCTGCTTTTCCTGCCAGCTTGCGGAAGTCTGCATCCTGCAGCCATACATTGCGTGAAGTAAGCCGGTTAGCGGTTTCTTTGGTCTGCACACCTTCCAGTTTTATATAGGTCTCTTCTTCGTTCTTTGCTTTCGCCGATTCGATAAAATAAGGTAGATAGCTGCCTTTTCTTTCTTCGATAAAAAGCACCTCCACGCCTTTAAACAAGGCTTTGTTACCCAGTGCATGTTTCAGGATCAGTTCTCCGTTCAGTCCGAAGCTGGCTACCATCCTGCCAATATGAATGTATTCGTTCATGGCCGCAAATTACTGTCATTAACTATAAAAAAATACCCGGACTGCTGTCCGGGCATTTCTAAAGGAATTATGTGTCATGGTCCCATTAAGCTTCAGCCGCACCTTCAGCAGCTTCTTCCTGCTTGCTTTCTACCTTCTTAACAACAGGTACATAAGCTTTACGGGCTCTTTGTGCTTTTTTGTGCTCATCATTACGACGGGTAATGTTTGCTTCATGCTCATTGTGCCATGCCTGGAATTTGGTCATAGCTGTAGCATCATCAAACAGTCCCAGCTTCACACCCCTTAACAGGTGTTTCAGGTACAACACTCCCTTGAAAGAGAGTATCCGGCGAACGGTGTCAGTTGGTTGAGCACCTTTGTTCAGCCATTCCAGTGCTTTTTGACGGTCTAACTGGATGGTTGCCGGTACAGTCAGCGGGTTGTAAGTTCCGATCTTCTGGATAAACTTACCATCCCTTGGTGCACGTGCATCAGCCACTACGATGAAGTAGAAAGGCCTTTTTTTGCTGCCGTGTCTTTGTAGTCTCATTTTTACTGCCATGTTAAATAGAAATTTAAAGGCGTTAGGAAATTAATTAACGGACGGCAAAAATAAGTGTTCGGGCTTAAAATTCCAACTCAGTATTTAGTGAAAACGTTAATAATTCTCTTACCTTATTAACACTACGCTTCCTTTGAACTCTCTTTTCCGCTGCTGATTATCAATGCATTCCAGATACCATACGTAGGTTCCTGCCGGCTGCGGAAGGTTGTTCAGCCTGCCATCCCAGCCCGTACCTGCCGTAGTGGTGGTGAACACCGGCTGGCCATACCTGTTGTATACCCTGAAAATGAACGATACGATTCCGCCGTTCACAACAGGTCTCAGCAGGTCGTTCTTCCCGTCGTTATTGGGTGTAAATGCCGTTGGAACATAAGCCGTATCGCATGGCGCTCCCGTGGTGTTCTGCTGCAGGATCACGACAGGTACCGTATCTACAGGACAGTTCCTTGCAGTGCGGATAATAACCTGGTAATTCCCTGCAGGGAGGGTCGATTCCTGCCCCGAAGGATAATTCCGGCCGTTCACTTCATACGAATAGGGCGCATCCGCACCTGTAACCGTAAGTTTTGCTTTACCCGGCTGCGAACGCCAGCATTCTGCGGGAGTGATCTGCTGGCTGATAACCGGAGGTATGATCACAAAATCATTCAGCGTATGCTGCACATTCCAGATACACTGGGTTCCGTCTTTTACGGCCACCTTGTATTGTCCTGCGGCAAGACCGGTATAAGTGGTTGCAGCTGAAAATGCGCTGTTGTTAACGCTTACCGTAAATGGCGATGTGATATTGCTTACATTCATTTTAAACGCGCCGTCATTCCTTCCTGTGCATCCCGGTATGGTATTAGTGAAACTGATCACGGGCACAACTGGCGGCTGAACAGCTATGGTAATGATGGAATCGTACCTGCACGATGTTGTTACGATCTGCAAACGATGCGTGCCGCTTGCAAGCCCTCCGAAAACCGGTGTTGCCTGCACTGCACCACCATCCATGCTTGCTCCCAGCAAACCTGGTGCGGGAGATGAATAGGTCAGCGTTACTTCCCCGCCCGTTGGTGTACAGGATGCAGCGAGTATTTTGATATTGTCGAGCGGTACCGGCGGACTTACTGCGCCAATTGTAAAAGTCGTATCGAGGTTACACCGGTTCACATCTTTTACATTCAGCCGGTAAGCACCTGCAGGGAGACCGGTAATATCAGGACTGCTTGTTGCCGGCTGGCCCTGAACACTAAAACTGAATGGCGACGAGCCTTTCAGCGGTGTGATCTTCAGCGTTCCGTTGCCGGATGCACAGGTATCTTTTGTAGTAACCATTGTCAGGTCGAGCGCATCGAACTGTTTTACCTGTACCGTTGTATCTGCAGCACAACCGTCTGCACTGCGCATATGGATTGAATATTGTCCCGGACCAAGCGGATTGAAATAACCTGTGGCATTTGTGATATTATTCAGTGTATAGGCAATGCCTGCGTTGGAAGCCACTGCTGCCTGCACCAGCACATTACCCGGCACGGTGCCGCATTGTGCCTGTACCGCCAGGTTCTGTACCTGAATTCCCTGCAACAGGCCAGACTCTGTAATACTGGCTGCATCCCAGATACTTTCCGGTAATGAACAGAGCGTGTTCAATACTTTTTTATTGTCCATGTCTATTTCAACCAGATTACTGCCGGTGCCGAACCTGTCGGGCTCTATGCCGTAGATCTTATTATTACTGCAGGAAACGGGAATACTTACCAATCCGAAAAAATCATGATTGGGAGTCTGCATGTATACCACACTTGCTGCAGGATTATTGATGTTGATCTCTACCAGCCCCTGCGAAGCGAGGTATAATTTGTCGTTATAAAAAATGAGGTCGCCCGCCGAAGGATAAGGAACAGTGCCGATTGTTCTCAGCACACCATGATGCGGATCGTACTGAACAAGGTCCGTACCGCGCATCCAGTAAAGCAGGCCGTTCTTATCCGCGGTGAGCGCATTTGAAATGCCGGAATTGACCAGCAGCTTACAGGTGCCGGGCTGGTTCAGCACCGTACTGTATAAAAGGCCTGCGGTAGTGGAATAGTAAAGCGTATCCTTATGCAGTGCAACGGAAAAGATCTGGCCTGATGTCTGATTCATACATGGATTCTGCAGGGGCAGTATGGCACATGAGCCGGACGACAGGTCCAGCTCAACAAAAGTATTGATATCTGTAGCCAGTACGATCTTCTGGCCAATACCCTTCAAAGCCAGGAATATACCGATGATGATTACCAGCATCCTGCGAAGGATCCGCAAGGACTTCATAAGGAATAGTTTCGCCGCAAGAGTACGGCAAAGGCCTGTAAACCGGAAACAGAATGGGACAAACGGGGTTATTATCTTTTCATCCCCGGAAAACGACCGCCCATCGGCATATTATTCATCATTTTCATCATCTGTTTCATCTGCTCGAACTGCTTCATGAAAGCATTTACTTCGGCCATGTCTTTTCCGCTTCCTTTAGCGATACGCATGCGACGCTCCTGGTTAAGCACATCGGGGTTAGAGCGTTCATAAGGGGTCATGGATTTGATCATCGCTTCAATGCCTTTGAATGCATCGTCGTTAATATCTACGTCCTTGATGGCTTTTCCCACACCGGGGATCATTCCCATCAGATCTTTCAGGTTACCCATTTTTTTGATCTGCTGCAGCTGGTCCAGGAAGTCCTGGAAATCGAACTGGTTCTTACGGATCTTCTTTTCGAGTTTTTTCGCTTCGGCTTCGTCGTACTGGGCCTGGGCTTTTTCCACGAGCGTGGTGATATCACCCATACCGAGAATACGCTGCGCCATACGATCCGGGTAGAACACGTCCAGCGTATCCATTTTTTCGCCACTGCTCACAAACTTGATCGGTTTGTTCACTGTGTATTTGATGGAAAGAGCCGCACCACCGCGTGTATCACCATCGAGTTTGGTTAGTACCACACCCGTGAAATCAAGACGGTCATTGAACGCTTTTGCAGTATTCACAGCATCCTGACCGGTCATGGAATCCACTACAAACAGGATCTCGGTCGGAGACACTGCCTGTTTGATATTGGCCACTTCGGTCATCATGGCTTCATCCACTGCAAGACGCCCTGCCGTATCTATGATAACAACATTTTTATTCTTTGCTTTCGCTTCTTTGATCGCATTCTGTGCGATAGAAACAGGATCAGTGTTTTCGCGTTCACTGTAAATATCCACGCCTACCTGTCCGGCGAGTACGGTGAGCTGATCGATAGCCGCGGGACGATAAACGTCTGCCGCAACCAGTAAAGGAGATTTGTTCTTTTTAGTTTTGAGATAGCTGGCCAGTTTACCGGTAAACGTAGTTTTACCACTACCCTGCAGCCCGGCGATCAGTATCACGGCAGGATTACCTGTTACATTGAAAGCTGCCTCGCTGCCACCCATGAGTTCGGTCAGTTCATCCTGCACGATCTTCACCATCAGCTGGCCCGGGCTGATCGCATTGATCACTTTCTCACCCACGGCTTTGTCTTTCACTTTATCGGTGAACTCCTTTGCTATCTTGAAGTTAACGTCAGCATCGATCAGTGCCCTGCGGATATCCTTAACGGTATTGGCAATATTGAGATCATTGATCCTGGCCTCGCCTTTGAGGTTTTTAAACGCAGATTCAAGCTTTTCGCTGAGTGAATTAAACATACTGTTGCTTTTTCGCCTTGATATAAATCAAAAAGTGAATATAACAGAAGCTATATTCACTTTCGGAGTGCAAATATAATGTACAATTGCACCTTTTGCTAAAATATCATCAGGGCTAGCCCAGGTACACTTTCAGGTGCTTGCAGCGGCTGGTGCTGCGCAGTTTGGTGATGGCTTTGTCTTTGATCTGCCTTACCCTTTCCCTTGTGAGGTTGAAGCGCTCGCCGATATCTTCCAGACTGAGCGGATGATCAACGCCGATACCGAAGAAAAAGCAGACCACTTCTTTCTGCCTTTCGGTGAGGGTCTGCAGGCTGCGGTCTATTTCCATACGCAGCGACTCGTGGTGTACGAGGTTCTCATCGGTTTTTTCTGCGTTGGGGTTTTCCATTACATCCATCAGTGTTCCTTCTTCCCCTTCGGAAAGCGGTGTATCCATGCTCACATGCCTGAACCCGGCATTCATGGTGGTGGTTACTTCATCTATTCCTATTTCCAGCATATCGGCCAGTTCCTGCGGAGTAGGTTCGCGTTCAAATTCCTGTTCCAGCTGCTGATAAGCTTTGCTGATGCGGTTGGTCAGTCCTACTTTATTCAGCGGCAGACGCACGATACGGCTTTGTTCTGCCAGTGCCTGCAGAATGCTCTGCCTGATCCACCATACTGCATAGGAAATGAATTTGAACCCGCGTGTTTCATCGAAACGCAGCGCGGCTTTGATCAGACCGAGATTGCCTTCGTTGATCAGATCGGGCAGGGTAAGCCCCTGGTTCTGGTACTGCTTGGCAACCGAGACCACAAAACGCAGGTTCGATTTGATAAGACGGTCGAGCGAACGCTGGCATCCTTCGCGTATACGCATAGAAAGCTGCACTTCCTCTTCGGGACTGATCAGATCTACCTTTCCGATTTCCTGTAAATATTTTTCGAGGCTCTGTGATTCACGATTGGTAATCGATTTCGTGATCTTCAATTGACGCATGCTCATAGCAAAGCAGTTTAGGATTGTATGTATGGTTGTTTTGGTTTTGAGAAGAAGCCCCGGCCATGCATTGCAAAGCCATCCTTTGATACGTCATTTCTAACAGGCAATTTAAGATTTTTTTTAATCCGGTCAAAAAAAATATTTTTTATAAATAACTGATTATCAAATGTTTAAATAAAAACAATAGGGTTACTCTTTCCTTCCACCCTTTTAGGGCGATACCGGATCAAAAAAACATTTGACCGGTATGGATTATTTAATATTATTGCAGGCCTATGAAAGATTGTAGGCTAAAGAGAATGTATGAGTAAGAAACAATTATTTACCCTTGAGTTCCCGGTAAGATGCTCTCCCACCATTTTATATGAGTTTTTGGCTAGTCCTGCAGGCTTACAGGAATGGTTTGCGGACAAGGTAGACGAATGGGAAAATGTATACAGCTTCTCCTGGAATGGCGGAACACCGGATAAAGCAGATGTGCTGGATAAAGAGCAGGATAAATTCATCCGCTTCCACTGGCAGCACAGCGACAAGAACGAATATTTCGAATTCAAAATAGAAAAAACAGAGATCTCTAACCAGACCATCCTTGTGATCAAGGATTTTGCAGAGAAGAACGAGATCAAAGACCAGAGCCAGTTATGGGGCTACCAGGTTAAAGAGCTTTTCCATCGTCTGGGTGCATAAGCCGGCAGCCCAGCATTTTTAACAGGGCTGCATAATTTTCTGTAAAAAAAGTGGCGTTACCATTCCATTCTGCCAGGGGGATTTTTTTTGCCAGCTTGAGCAAGCCCTCTCCTTCCGGAACAACAAGGCCTGAACTGCCCAATGGCATATAATTGTCCTGCCGGAAATGATGCTGCCATGCATCCTGCCCAACATTGATATACCATCCCTCACGCAGCGCCGGATCGCTGAAATATGCTTCAATGCTTTTACCGAACGCAGGAATAAAGCTCCCTGCCAGGTGAAGCGTGATACTTACGTGATGACCCCACCAGAAAAAACTGCGGATCGCAAACACATCGGTTACGGTAAAACAGCGCGGATAGTCGAGCATGGCCCAGGGCAACCCTTCGTAAGATTCGCCTTTGGATACTTTAGGAGATGCAGCAAGGATCCGTTCTCCGTTGGCAGCACCGGCTAAGACTGCCGCCATTTCCCGGAACCGGTTCGCTGTTTCGCCCAGCATGCCGGTTATCTTCCCGATAATGCGGTTCTTTGTTAAAATAAGACCGGCATCATTGAGCAGTTCTCTTTCCTCTTGTGAAAATGTTACATTTGCGCCATCCATGCAATAGTTATTACAGCCTGTTATAAATTGTTGCTTAAATTAATATAGTTTGATCAAAAAGCTAGATATACTCATTATACGGTCCTTTGTCGGCCCTTTCTTTGCGGCATTCACGATCTCGCTTTTTGTGCTGACCATGCAGTTCTTCTGGCTGTATATCGATGACCTGGTTGGTAAAGGTCTCGATCTTTTTACCGTATTGAAACTGGTGGGCCTCGTTGCACTTTTCTGGGTACCGATGGCATTACCGCTGGCACTGCTTTTTTCATCCATCATGACCTTCGGTAATCTCGGCGAATCCTTTGAACTGGTTGCCATCAAAGCCGCGGGCATCCCGTTGCTGCGTTTCATGAGACCTTTGCTTGTGATCACGATTTTCATCAGCGGGCTTGCTTTTCTTTTCGCCAACAATATCATCCCTGTTACGCAGTTAAAGCTATCGGCCTTAAAATATGACATCATCGTTTCGAAGCCTGCTATCGATATCAAGGAAGGTGTTTTTTATGATAAGATAGATGGATATGTGATCAAACTGGGTAAGAAAGAAAAGAACGACAGCATTATTCACGATGTGGTGCTTTTCGAGAAGAATTATGGTCTCCAGGATAACATGCTACTGGCCGAAAGCGGCATCATGCGTGTAACACCGGATAAAAGATACCTGGAATTCATCCTGCGTAATGGCTGGCGCTACCAGGAAAGAGGTCCGCGCGGCACAACCAATACGGAGTTCATCAGGCTTGGGTTCAAAGAGTATAAAAAGATATTCGACCTGAAAAGTTTCCAGATGAACAAAACCGGCGACTCCGCATTTTACGATCCGAAAATGCTCAGCCTCCGCCAGCTCAACCATGCCATCGATTCTCTCAACGACATGGACCGCTATTACCTGAAAAAAATGGTTACGGATGTGAATCCCTATATCCGTTTTGCCCGTTATTCAGATACCGGCTGGGCAAAGGTTGACCGCTCCACGCTGAAAAAACCCAAAAAGTTCAATGCCCTGATTCCCGATTCCCTGCGTCTGAATATCCAGGAAGGCGCAATCAGCCAGATCGGCAGCATCAAATCGAACGTTGGCCTGCTTGCCAATGATTATACGCAGAAATACCAGTCGCTCGAACTGCATGAAATAGAATGGCACCGTAAGTTCACGCTTTCGGTAGCATGCGTGGTACTATTCCTGATCGGGGCACCGTTAGGTTCCATTATCCGTAAAGGCGGACTGGGAACACCGCTCGTTTTTGCGATCATCTTTTTTGTCATTTTTCACCTCTTCAACACTTTTGGCGAAAAATTTGCCCGCGCCGAACAGATGAGTCCGTTCATGGGTATGTGGCTGTCTACGCTGATCCTGATCCCGGTGGGATTCTTTCTCACTTACAAAGCCATGGGCGATTCGCAGCTCTTCAACCAGGAATTCTATTACAGAACATTCCGGCAGTTACGCCGCTTTTTGTCTAAATTTAGGGTCTCAAAGCAAACCGATTAAAATCCTCTATTATGTCTGAAAATACATCAAGCCGCCGCGACTTTATCAAAACAACAGGTAAAGCCGGTGTGGCAGCAGGACTGTCGTTCACTATATTACCAGCCGTACTACAGGCCGGAACCGGCCCTGCAGCAGCGGCAGGTTTCACACAGCAGCCGCTTCCTTACGGTTACAATGCACTGGAACCCGTGATAGATGCGATGACAATGGAGATCCATTACACTAAGCACGCAGCTGCTTATACCAAAAACCTGGCTGAAGCATGTGCAGCGGAAAAAGTAGATACCGGCAGTGCAAAACTGGAAGATGTGCTTCGCAATATTTCGAAGTATTCTGCCAAGATGCGAAATAATGGTGGCGGGCATTATAATCATGAATTGTTCTGGCAGTGCATGAAACCGGGCGCGGCATCCAAACCATCGGGCAAACTTGCAGATGCGATCACGCAAAGCTTCGGCTCGTATGAGACCTTTACAACACAGTTTTCCGATGCAGGCAAAAACCGTTTCGGCAGCGGCTGGGCATGGCTGGTGCTTACCGCAGATAAAAAGCTGGCAATCGGCTCCACACCTAACCAGGACAATCCTCTAATGGATGTAAGCGATCTGAAAGGAACCCCGTTACTCGGCCTCGATGTATGGGAACATGCTTATTACCTGAAGTACCAGAACAAGCGTCCTGATTATATCAGCAACTGGTGGAACATAGTCAACTGGGATTTCGTTCAGTCAAGATTCGAAAAAGCATAAGATTTCACTTACCAATACAGTAACCATGTTAACAACAACCACAAAGTGGGTAGAAGCGCTTGCATTTGACGCAACGGCGGATAGCGGGCATACAGTAAGGATAGACACATCAGTAGAAGGCGGCGGACTCGGCAGCGGCATGAATCCTAAAAAGATGCTGCTGGCATCGGTAGCGGGCTGCAGCGGTATGGATGTAGTGGAGATCCTTCACAAAATGAAAGTAGCGTTCACCAAACTGGAGATAGAAGCATCAGCGGAACAGACGGAAGATCACCCCAAAGTATTCAAATACATCGACATGGTTTACCGTTGCGATGCAAAAGAAGAAGAGCTCGATAAAGTAAACAGGGCTGTATCCTTATCACAGGAAAAATACTGCGGTGTATCTGCCATGCTGGCCAAACACTGCAAGATCAATTACAGAGTAGAGCTCGTATAAAAACAGTTCGTTCCTGATATCATTATATTGAAACAGGCCATGGAAGGCACTGGCTGCAACTTTGTTATTTTTAACTGAAATGGAACAAAGAAAAGTATCGCTTTTTATTGCATCGAGCGTGGACGGGTTCATAGCCGGACCTGATGACAACCTCGAATTTCTCGCCCTTGTTGAAAAAGAAGGTGAGGATTATGGCTATGCCGATTTTATGGCCAATGTAGACACGGTAGTGCTCGGCCGTAAAACCTATGACAAAGTGATGCAGATGGATATGCCTTTTCCATACGGCACCAGGGAATGTTATGTGATCACGCATAAACCAAAGCCGGATGCCGGTTCTGTCCGTTTTCATACAGGCGATCCTGAAGAACTCATAAAAACGCTGCGTGCAAAACCGGGTAAAACCATTTTTGTGGATGGCGGGGCTTCAGTGATAGAGCAGCTGATGAAGCAGGATCTGATAGACGATTACATCGTTTCATTTATCCCCGTAGTAATTGGCGGCGGCACAAAGTTATTCGGTGATACAGGCTTAGCCCGGAAACTGCAACTGGTTCAGACAAAATCATTCGACACCGGTCTTGTGCAATTGCGTTATACTAGACCATCAACCACCTGAAATAATTCAAAACATGTTTCTTCGTATCATTAAAATACTGATGCCGCTTGCGCTGATGCTGGTACTGATCCCATTCGGCACCACGCTGGTTCCTGTTGGCGTTATTCTTGGCGCACTGCTCTCCGATTTCAGCAGTAAAGGTATGCAGGGTCTGCTTGTTGCAGGACCATTTTTACTCGCATCGCTGTACCTGATTTTGTCAGGCATCCGTGGCCACCATTCAAAGCGGGATGATATCGTGAGCATTGCATGTTCGCTGCTCTTTGTGGTGGCACTTGCCATGCAGGCCATTCCGATACTGCAGACAGGTAAATTCCTGGTGATCGTCATTTTCCTGCTTGCCATGTTACCGGCTATTCTTTTGCTGACGGTAAGCTTCCTGCAGCTGAAACAAAGGCAGACCGGGAAGAAATAACAGCATCACCCCATCAAACATCACAAAAAATGAGCGCTCTTAAAGACCTGTACTCGCGGCCTTTCTACAACAAACTTTGCGACACATTTACCGAAACCATTCCGGGTTTTAATAAGCAGGAATTCATCAAACAGATCTATTCGGGTAACTGGGAAGAAAAGGAACTGAAAGACAGGATGAAGCATACTACAGCCGTGTTGCACAGGTTTATGCCGAAAGAGTACAAAAAAGCTGCGAAGCTGATCAAAGCAAGCATCACACATCTGCGTAAACGGCAAATTGCAGGCGGACTGGAATTTATTTTTTTCCCTGACTATATCGAAACCTACGTCATCGATGATTTTGAGGAAGCCGTACAATCCATAGAATTCGTTACACAGTTCATCAGCTGCGAATTCGCGGTAAGGCCATTTATATTGAAATATGGCGAGAGGATGATGAACCAGATGCTGGCCTGGTCCAGGCATAAAGAACACAGCGTGCGCAGGCTCGCGAGCGAAGGAAGCAGGCCCAGGCTCCCGTGGGCAATGGCAATACCCGCGCTCAAAAAAGACCCTTCCGCTACGTTGCCGATACTGGAGAACCTGAAAAATGATCCTTCAGAATGGGTTCGGAAAAGCGTGGCCAATCATATCAACGATATTGCGAAAGACAATCCTCATATTGTAATCGGCATAGCACATCAATGGCGCAGCAATAACAAGGAAACCAATGCCATCATCAAACACGGGAGCCGTACATTACTGAAACAGGGTCATCCGGAAATCCTGCATTATTATGGTCTCGATACCGATGGCATCCAGGTTTCAAAATTCAAAGTGCTTACACCGGTGGTAAAGACCGGCGATAGTTTAGCCTTCTCGTTTACGCTGGAGAACAAAAGCAGCCAGGCGAAGCATATCAGGATAGAGTATGCCATCTATTACAGGCGTCAGAATAATACTTTATCGAAGAAGGTATTCAAGATCAGCGAAAAAGACTGTCAGCCCGGCGAGAGCCTGCAGATCATAAGGCAGCAATCGTTCCGCCTCATTACCACCCGCGTATTCTACCCCGGTAAACAGCAGGTTTCCGTGATCATCAACGGCATAGAACAGGCTGTAAAATCATTTGAGCTGCAGTAACGGTATGGCATGATAAGTGCAGCAGCAGGGAAACATTTGTATGAAAAAGTATATCCACCTGCTCCTGCTGGGCTGTTTCAGCTTCCTGTTTTCAAAAGCACAGGAGCCTGTGATCGATTACGGATACCCTGTTCGTTACATGAACCTGACACTTGAACAACAGCAGGTGAAAATGGCTTACATGGATGTAATGCCGGAGAAGCCGAACGGGGAAACAGTACTACTGTTACACGGAAAAAATTTCAACGGATTTTACTGGAAAGAGCTGACCGGCTTTCTTTCGGCGAAAGGCTACAGGGTAGTTGTTCCCGACCAGGTGGGCTGGGGCAAATCTGACAAGCCCGGTATTCATTACAGTTTCCACATGCTGGCAGAAAATACAAGGAAGCTGCTCGATGGTCTGCAGGTAAACAAAGTGCAGGTAATCGCCCACTCCATGGGTGGCATGTTAGGCACGAGGTTTACACTGATGTATCCTGAAAGAGTGAAAAGCCTGGTACTCGAAAACCCCATCGGCCTTGAAGATTACAGAACATTTGTTCCGTATGAGCCACTGGATTCAGCTTATAAGACCGAACTGGCTGCCACCTATGAATCTTACCGCAATTACCAGAAAACCTATTATCCCGTTTGGAAAGAGGAATATGAACCACTTGTTGCAGCACAGGCATTTATATTGAAGAGCAGCCATTTCACACAGGCGGCATGGGCTAATGCGCTGAGTTCGCAGATGATCTATGAGCAACCCGTATGTTATGAGTTCGGTAAAATTGCAGTTCCTACCTTACTGGTGATCGGGCAGGAAGACCGCACTATTGTTGGAAAGAACCGGCTGAGTAAAGAGGCTGCACTGATGCATGGGCAATATCCTCAGCTGGGCAAACGCACACAGGAACAGATACCGGGGAGCAAGCTGGCAGCTTTGGCGGGAATAGGCCATATCCCGCATATCCAGGACTTCAATACATTTATCAAAACAGTAATGCCCTTCCTCGAACAGCAGTAACATAATATGTGTTTTGCCTGCATTGATTATCTTCGTTATGTCAATTCATTATCAAACCAAAAAACAGGTTATGTCGGAGATCAAACATATCACAGATCAGAAGGGTGGCGCATTTGTATATGAGCAGGACGGGAAAAGGCTTGGTGAAATGGTCTATGTAATGGCCGGCGAAACCAAGCTCATTATTGAACATACAGAAGTTGATGAGTCACTGAAAGGCCAGGGTGTTGGCAAAAAACTGCTGGAGCAGCTTGTCGCTTTTGTAAGGGAAAAACAGATCAAGGTAATGCCGCTTTGTCCTTTTGCAAAAGCTACATTCGACAAAACACCTGAATGGCAGGATGTTTTATGGTAGCCTGTTGATTCCTTTCCTTACAGAAATATTTAACTATTGCAATCCGCAGCAAAACAGAATTACCGCATCCAGTTATGGATCAGCATACTGAGCCTGCTGCTCTTTGGTGCCAAGATCGTTGCGTATCATTATACCAATTCCATGGCTATCCTGACGGATGCGCTGGAAAGTATTGTAAATGTGATCGCAGGTTTCATCGGCTTGTACAGTCTTTATGTGGCTGCCAAACCCAGGGACACCGATCATCCGTACGGGCATGGAAAAGCCGAATTCCTTTCAGCTGCGGCAGAAGGCGCGCTGATTACGGCAGCAGGTATCATGATCGTTTATGAAACGGTCCTGAATATACTTGAGCCTAATCCTGTACAAAGACTCGACACAGGTCTGTGGGTGGTGGGCATTACTGCTGTTGTAAATTATGTGGCGGGAAGCATGTGCCTGCGCATCGGCCGCAAGAATAATTCTGCAGCCCTCATGGCAAGCGGAAAACATTTGCAGATAGATACTTATTCAACGATCGGTATTATACTCGGGCTGGTTGTTGTACTGGTAACCGGTCTTTACTGGCTCGATAAAGTGATCGCTTTATTAATGAGCATTTTCATCATTTATAACGGCTACAGGATCATCCGTTCGTCCATTGCAGGCATCATGGATGAAGCTGATACGGAGCTGCTGAAAAAGTTCATCCGGGTATTGAACAACCACAGGCATCCCAACTGGATCGATCTGCATAACCTGCGTGTGATCAAATACGGAAGCCTGTTACATGTGGACTGCCACCTTACCGTGCCCTGGTACCTCAACGTACACGAAGCCCACCGCGAAATAGACGCCCTGGTTGAACTGACCCGCCAGCAATTCGGCGATGCTATTGAATTCTTTGTACATACGGATGGCTGCCTGCCATTCAGCTGCAGTATCTGCATCAAGGACGATTGTCCGGTTCGCCAGCATCTCTTTACAGAACGGCTGGAATGGACGCTGACCAATGTTATTTCCAACGAAAAACATCGTTCGGGAACAATGGAGCAGTAACGCCCGGTTCTGTAAATAAGCGTAAATTGCAGCCTTATTCCATCATTTAAAAATTGAAATCATGCAGGCTTGGAAAGATTACCAGGAGCAGCATAAAGACCGCTTCCTGAACGAATTACTCGACCTTTTACGAATTCCCAGTGTGAGTGCGAGAAGTGAGCACAAAGAAGATATGCTGCGTTGCGCCGATGCTGTAAAGCAGCGCTTGCTTGAAGCCGGTGCGGATAAAGCTGAGATCTATCCTACTGCCGGTCACCCGATCGTTTATGCAGAAAAAAATGTGGATCCATCCAAACCTACCATACTTGTTTACGGTCACTACGACGTGCAGCCGCCGGATCCGCTGGAACTCTGGCACAGCGGCCCTTTCGAGCCGGTGATCAAAGACGGAAAAATATTTGCGCGCGGCTCCTGCGACGATAAAGGCCAGTTCTACATGCACGTGAAAGCGCTGGAAACACTGGTAAATACAGGTGAGCTGCCTGCCAATGTGAAATTCATCATCGAAGGCGAAGAAGAGATCGGCAGCCCGAACCTCGCCACTTTTGTAAAAGCCAATAAAGAATTGCTGAAGGCAGACGTGATCCTGATCAGTGATACTTCCATGCTGAGTATGGAAAACCCTTCCATCGATATCGGTGTACGCGGACTGAGTTATATAGAAGTGGAAGTGACCGGTCCTAACCGCGACCTGCACAGTGGTGTGTATGGCGGTGCGGTAGCCAATCCTGCAACCATGCTGGCTAAAATGATCGCATCATGTCATGATGAGAACAATCATATTACCATTCCCGGTTTTTATGATGATGTGGTGGAAGCCACACCGGAAGAAAGAGCAAAAATGGCACAGGCTCCATATGACGAGGAAGAGTATAAAAAAGACCTGGGAGTAGACAGCCTCTGGGGCGAGAAAGGTTATACAACCAATGAGAGAACAGGAACCAGGCCAACCCTTGAAGTGAATGGCATCTGGGGTGGTTATACAGGGGAAGGTGCAAAAACCGTACTGCCATCGAAAGCATATGCCAAGATCTCCTGCCGCCTGGTACCTAACCAGTCTTCAGCAAAGATTACCGAGAAAGTGCTCAATTATTTCAAGAGCATTGCTCCGGCCGGTGTTACTGTAAAAGCAGAAGAACATCATGGTGGCGAGCCTTATATGACACCAATTGATTCAGATGCTTACAAAGCTGCCGAGAAAGCGATCAATGCCACGTTTGGTAAAGATCCTATCCCGGTACGCGGTGGCGGAAGTATTCCGATCTGTTCGCTTTTTGAAAAAGAGCTCGGGCTGAAAATCGTATTCATGGGCTTTGGCCTCGACAGCGATAACCTGCACAGCCCGAACGAGAAATTCGATGTGTTCAATTTCTATAAGGGAATTGAGACCATTCCTTATTTCCACAAGTTCTATGCAGAAATGAAATAATAATACAGGAAGGTCTTCACAGGCCTTCCCTCTTTTTCAGGATATGGGAGAAGCAAAAGAAAAACTGCGCATTGATAAATATCTCTGGTCGATCCGTCTTTTCAAAACAAGAAGCCAGGCCGCCGATGCATGCGATAAAGGGAAAGTGAAACTGAACGGCACGTCAGTCAAAGCATCGAAGACCGTTAACCTCGGCGATGAATACGATGTAAAGACCGAAGCACGCCGCTGGGTGATTAAAGTTACCGGGCTGCTGGATCATCGTGTGCAGTACCGCGAAGCCATACAAAACTACCTTGACCTCACACCGGCAGAAGAGCTCGACAGGGTTACTTTTGAAGCCGCCACCTACCAGACCGGTAAAAGGCTGAGTAAGATCGGCCGCCCCACCAAGAAACAGCGCCGTGACCTTGGAGGTTTTATGGATTAAAGATCGTACAGGCTTACTTTATAAGAAGTAACGGATTCCCAGGTTTCCCCCGCTTTCAAAATTGCATCCGGAAAGCCGGGCTGGTTGGGAGAATCGGGAAAGAACTGGCTTTCAAAACAAACGCCGCTGTGTTTGCGGATCGTTTTACCCGCTGCATTTGTCAGGGTTCCATCAAGAAAGTTCCCCGAGTAGAATTGCAATCCGGGAAGATCTGTAAACACTTCCAGCAATCTGCCGCTATGCGCGTCTTTCAATTCAGCAGCTTTATTGCCAGCTCTTTTATTCAGCACAAAATTGTGATCATAACCACCTTCTGTAGCCGCTATACGTGCACCTGTTTTTGAGGGAATTCTGAAATCAAACGCTGTTCCTGCAACCGGTGCAATTTCTCCGGTAGGAATCTGCACTTCATTTACAGGCGTATAATGATCCGCATCGATCCATACGGAATGATCGAGTATGCCCCGGTCAAGATCTCCGCTAAGGTTAAAATAAGAATGATTGGTAAGGCAGACCGGTGTATCTGCATCTGTAGTGACACGGTATTGAATCTTCAGTTCATTTTCATCCGAATACGAATAACGGACATCGGCGGTTAGATTACCCGGATAACCCTCTTCACCATCCGGAGAAACATAACGAAGCAACAACGAATCATGCGCCGTCTCTGCATTCCATACGGCCTTGTCGAATCCTTTCACCCCACCATGAAGATGATTGGGGCCATTGTTAACAGACAGGTTATAGGTCTTCCCATTCAGCGAAAACCGGCCGTTTGCAATACGGTTGGCATAACGACCCACCAGGCAGCCGAAATAAGGATGGCCTTGGATATAATTTTCCGGTTTACCAAGACCGATCACTATATCTGAATGATTGCCCTGTTTATCAGCACAGATCCAGGAACTGACGATGCCGCCATAATTTGTAACCTGAACCTGGCTCCCGTTTGCATTTGTAAACGTATATAGCCGGATATCCTTCCCTTCAAAACTTCCTGTATGCTGGCTTTGTAAAGGCATAAAAAAGATTGACCACCGAAAGTTACGCCATTCGTTACAGACTCACCGGGAAAAGCGCGTCGAGTGCCGGATCTGTATAATCATCGATCATGGCAATGATATTGGGCAGGTAATCAAATTCTTCCGGTTCGTGAAACCCTTTGATCACCACAGATTTCATGCCTGCGTTCAATGCCGCTTCAACACCTTTTGCCGCATCTTCAAACACAATACAATTCTCATAAGGAACACCGAGCAGGTCTGCTGCTTTGGTGAAAGTTTCAGGATCTGGTTTACTGATCGTTACGTGGTCCGCGCTGACTATTGCATCGAAGTAATGCCTGATATTAAGTCCGTCGAGGATATAATTGATATTATACATGATGGCCGCGGAACCTATTGCCATTTTGATACCGGCGTTCTTTGCTTTTCCGAGAAAATCATGCAAGCCGTTGATCAGCTGCATATGCGGCCGGAACTCTTCCTGGTAGATATTTTCCTTGGTCATGATCATCGTCTGCTTTTCCGCATCTGAGAAACGGCCGGGCAACATTCTCTCGAGGAGTTCTTCGTTTTTGCCGTAGCACTGCAGCTGCATTTCCTTCAGGGTTATTGAAACGCCCAGTTCTGTGAGCAGTTTATGCCATCCGCGTACATGGAATGCCATATCGTTGATCATTGTTCCGTTCATATCGAACAAAAAAGCCCGTTCATGTTGCATAGTGCCTGTTTGAATGGAGAAAGAGAATATTGCAGGCAAACCGTACCGATCCGGTTCATACTGCTTACTGTTTGTCTTGCGGCGCAAAGTTAACAACTCCCCGTCAAGCCCGTCACGTATAGTTTTAATATGTTTGCAGTATGATGAAGATCGATATTCTCACCGTGCTGCCGGAACTCCTTGAAAGTCCGTTCACCCACAGTATCATGAAGCGGGCTCAGGAAAAAGGCCTGTTACAGATCCGCGTTCACCAGCTGAGGAAATGGGCTGTGAACAAATACGGCATGGTCGACGATTACCAGTACGGCGGTGGCGCCGGCATGGTAATGATGTGCGAACCGCTGGCCAACGCCATTGATGAACTGCAGCAGGAACAGCCGTACGATGAGATCATTTATATGACACCCGACGGCAAACCCTTTGACCAGCGCACCGCCAACGGCCTTTCTTTAAAAGGCAACCTGCTGATCATCTGCGGGCACTACAAGGGAATCGACGAACGCATACGCCAGCTCTACGTTACCCGGGAAATCTCCATCGGCGATTATGTACTGAGTGGCGGCGAACTGGCTGCGGCCGTAGTTGTGGACGCTATCGGCAGATTATTGCCGGGTGTACTGAACGATGAAACCTCAGCCCTTACCGATTCTTTCCAGGATAACCTGCTGGCTCCTCCTGTTTATACGCGCCCCGCTGATTTCCGCGGCGAGAAAGTACCCGACATCCTTTTGCAGGGCGATCCCAAAAAAGTTGACGACTGGCGTCATGAACAATCTCTCCAACGCACGCGCGACCGGAGACCGGACCTGCTTGATGACTGATCGTTCAATAGCATAAAAAAAGCGATCCTGCTGCACATGCAACAGGATCGCTTTTTATTTTAAATCCATTATTTTTTCAGCCTGTACCAGATAGGATCTACCGCTTCGTTGATCTTGATATCCGAATGTTCGATCACCGTTTCAACAGGCCCTATCGCGATCACCTGTTTCATAGGAAACTGCACACCGCCCAGGTCTTTGTAATTGCTGTAACCGATGGAAGCTTTCATACTTCTCACCCTGTCGTTGCCCATCATTTTCATCATGCTGCCGAAACCGGTGATATTGGCCGCCATTTCTCCCGCTGCATCGAGCTGCATCACGGAATAGTCTTTGCTGTTGATGTAATAGGTAAGCTGTCCGCCGGAAGCCAGTGTCAGCTTCACTTTAAAGCATTCCTGCTTGTTCACTTTGTCTGTGCCTGCCAGTTCAACCTTGCCCCCTTTTGCTGCATAATTCACCAAAGGCGCAAACATCCCGGCGCAATCCAGTTCAAACTGCTGTGCTTTCAGTTCGGCATCTGTCATTTTTATCAGCGCAGGCTCGCTGCCACCGCCGCCGCCAAAACCTGGCATTGCCGGTATGTAGCTATAACCTGCGGTGTCTGTAACCATGGAGAAAGAATTCCCGATTCCCATGATACCACTCATTTCCCTGCGGTAAAGTTTTCCTTTTTCTTTGATCGAATTGATATTGATGGTGAAGTCCTGGCGCATCATGCTCATTTTCATCACGCTCTCCACCTGTAAGCTGTGAATGGCTTCCAGCTTCTCGCGTCCGCCGGCCGCTGCTTCAAATTTTGCAACGACCTCTTCAGCTGTCTGCGCCATAAGCGTAAAGCTGAACACAAAGCAGGCAAGGCTCGCCATTATTATTTTTTTCATAGAACTGCTGTATTTAATATTTAATTTTACCAAATGTAATGTTTGAAAGAGATACGCGCTATAGACGGCGGTGATTTATATTTTTTTTCTGATATTTTCCCATGAACAGACCTTCATTCAAAATAAAAGGAAATCTGGCAGATGTATGGACAAGTTCTGTATATCCGGCCGAGATCACGGTAACAGACGGTAAAATTGCTGCTATTCAGCAACTGGAATCCCTGGCGCAAGAAAGCCATTATATCCTGCCCGGTTTTACAGACAGCCATGTGCATATCGAAAGCAGCATGCTGATACCCTCTGAATTTGCCCGGCTCGCTGTGGTACACGGTACCGTTGCCACCGTCAGCGACCCGCATGAGATTGCCAATGTCTGCGGCGTGGAAGGCGTGGAATTCATGATCGCCAACGGGAAACAGACACCCTTTAAATTCAATTTCGGCGCACCCAGCTGTGTTCCGGCTACTGTTTTTGAAACGGCCGGCGCAGCTATCGACAGCGAAGCCGTGACCGCTTTACTGGCCAAGGAAGAGATCCGTTACCTGAGCGAAATGATGAATTTCCCGGGCGTTTTACATGGCGATGAAGAAGTGATGAAAAAAATCGCCGCCGCACATGCAGCAGGAAAACCGGTAGACGGTCATGCACCCGGCCTCCGGGGCGAACTGGCCAAACAATACATCGCAGCAGGAATCTCCACCGACCATGAATGTTTTACAGCCGAAGAAGCACTCGACAAAATCGGTTACGGCATGAAGATCCTCATCCGCGAAGGCAGCGCCGCACGGAACTTTGAAGCGCTTGCTCCATTACTGAACGAACATGCCGGGCAGATGATGTTCTGCAGTGATGATAAACACCCCGACAGCCTGCTCGAAGGACATATCAACCAGCTTTGTGCAAGGGCCATAGCGCAGGGCACCGGTCTTTTTAAAGTATTGCAGGTTGCCTGCGTAAATCCTGTGGAGCATTATGCATTGCCGGTTGGATTATTGCGTGTGGGCGATGATGCGGACTTTATCGTTGCGGAAGACCTGCGGCATTTCAATATCCTGCAGACCTACATCAAAGGGCAGCTTGTGGCAGACAAAGGCCTGAGCCTGATAGAACCTGTGGATTGCAAACCGATCAATCATTTCGATTGTAAAGCGGTCTCTGTGAAAGACCTGCAGGTAAATGAACATGAATATCCTTCAGAAAAAGGCCTGATCCCGGTTATGGAAGCGCTCGACGGACAGCTGATCACCAATCGTCTCGACCTGCCGGGCAAACTGGAAAACGGGCAGTGGCAAAGCGATACGGCGAATGATATTCTGAAACTCGTGGTCGTGAACCGTTATCACCAGGCGCCGGTCGCAAAATGTTTCATCCGGAATTTCGGCTTCACAAAGGGAGCCATTGCATCTTCCGTTGCACACGACAGTCACAATATTGTAGCCGTTGGTGCGGATGATGAAAGCCTGGCACGCGCTATCAATCTCGTCATTGCTGCAAAAGGTGGTGTGAGCTGCGTTTCAGGAACAGAAGAAAGCGTACTTGATCTGCCGGTGGCCGGACTCATGAGTACAAAGGATGGCTATGAAGTAGCAACAGCTTATACGGCAATTGACAAAATGGCCAAGCAGCTGGGTTCCGGATTACAGGCACCGTTCATGACACTGAGCTTTATGGCCTTGCTGGTGATACCACATCTTAAACTAAGCGATAAGGGATTGTTCGATGGGGATGCGTTCCGTTTTATTCCCTGATCTCGCCCACCGCTTTTACCACTTTGATTGCAACACTGTCTGTGCCCCTGGGCGCAAAATATTTTGTTTTGAATTTGATGATCTTACCCGGTGCTACGTAATCGTAAACCGTTTCCAGCCCTTCATCCAGTTTAACTCCCGTTTTGCTGTAGAACGACAGATGCAGCTCAACATCCTTGTACCAGCTGATCGTTGCCTTATTGAGAATAGTACCTTTTACAACCGTTTGCCCGATCAGGTTTTTCCTGTCGTGACTGTTCACTACCAGGAAGCTTGCAGGATTGTTCTTTTCTTTGTCTGCCAGTGTTTCCTTTACCTGTTCGTAACTGTTATTATCGAATTTCTTTTCCCCGGCCTTCTCTTTACAGGCCAGCGCTATACATATTATCAGCAATATTCCTGTGATCCTTTTCATTTTCAGGGTTTTACCGGTTAAAATAATGAAATAATTGCAAAACAAATGTTTAAGCTGACGTTGTCCGTTTCAATATAAATTTTCTATTACAGCCGATTGCTTTTAGTTTTGGGCTTTAACCAGCATTTTCAGCCATGATAGTAAACCTCAGCAAACATCATAGTCTTGTAAGCAACTGGGTATCTGAATTGAGGGATATTTCCGTTCAGGGCGACCGTATGCGGTTCCGCCGCAACCTGGAACGAATCGGCGAAGTGGCCGCTTATGAGATCAGCAAGGAAATGGCATGGAAAACGGTTGAAATTCCTACGCCGATGGGAGTGCACGAAAGTAAAGTGCTGGAACAGCACCCGGTACTGGCCACCATCCTGCGGGCAGGACTTCCGCTTCATAACGGCATGCTGAATTATTTCGACAAGGCAGATAATGCTTTTATCTCCGCCTACCGCAAACATCATCGCGACGGTTCTTTCGAGATCAGCCTGGAATATATGAGTTGCCCGCCCATCGACGGACGCATGGTGATCATCAGCGACCCGATGCTGGCAACAGGTGCATCTCTCGTAAAGACCATCCAGTTCATGAAAAATGAGGGCTCTCCAAAAGACATTCATGTAGTGGTAGCGATCGCCTGCACCGTAGGTATCGAGTTCATCAGGCGCGAATGTGGCAATAATATCAAGATCTGGTGCGGCGATATAGATGATGAGCTAACGGCCAAAGGTTATATCGTACCCGGACTGGGCGATGCAGGCGACCTTGCATTTGGTAGTAAGATGCAGTCGTAGCGGCATTCTCCCGCGTTTTCAGAAAGTTACGTTAAACAGCTGTTATTTGGATAGACGGAAAACAGGCTTCAACGGATTAACGTACTTTTGAAGTGGTGAGAAAACTGGCCAAAATATCAATCTGCTTTTTTGCTGTAGTACTGTGTACTGTGCATGTATCTGCGCAGGATCCGCATTATTCCCAGTTTTTTTCATCACCGCTTACACTCAATCCGGCTTTTACAGGTAAATTCTTTGGCAGTTACCGTGTGGCCGGCAATTACCGTAACCAGTGGCCAAGCATTAATAATGCCTATACAACAGCAACTGCCTCCATCGATTTCCAGATTTTCCCGGAACGAATTGCACTGAATGACACCTGGGGTGTCGGAATCATGGGTTATAATGACAAAAGCTCCGATGGAGCAGTAAAATTCAGCTATGCATCAGTCTCCACTGCCTATCATAAAGGATTGGATGAAGACGGCATGCACCAGCTGGGAGCCGGTTTCCAGGTTACCTATGCCAATATGCTGATAGATGTGCCCAGCCTGAAATTCGAAGACCAGCTCACCAATGCAGGCTTTACAGGTGTAACTTCCGAAGTATTCAATAATGCCGTGCTGAAATCGAGCTATGTAGATGTGAACGCAGGGGTTCTGTACAACGGCAGCACCAGTGAAAGAAATAACTTTTACGTTGGCGTGAGTATGTATCATATCAACAGGCCCAAACAGTATTTCTCCGGCGCACAATACCTGCTCGATCCGCGTACCACTATTCATGCAGGCGGATATTTTCCGGTAGGCCCTACTACTACCCTTCACCTCAGTGGCATGCAGATGTTGCAGGGCGGCGCGTCTGAAACCATGCTGGGCGGCGCATTACAGTTCAATGCCAATCCGGATGAACCGAAATCTGTAAGCCTTTATGCAGGCAGCTGGATAAGATTCAAAGACGCCATCATTCCTTACCTTGGCCTGGAGTTCGGTGATTTCAGGTTTGGGATGACCTATGATTACAATAGTTCTTCCTTAAAAACCGCATCGCAAAACCGTGGCGGGATTGAATTGTCGCTGATCTATACAAGAAGACCGTCTACGGAAAAGCCGATCAGCTGTCCGAAATTTTAAGCCGGCTAACTTATAACTTTCCCGCTCACATAAGGATTTCCTTTTACAAAAAAACGATACGGCAATAAAGCATCTTCCGCGGCATAATCCACACCAATTCTCGGAGAAACGCCAATGTCAGCAGGTTTGATCCTGAACGCATCCTGAGCGATAAAAACAGTGTTATCAAGCAGGCTCAGCCCCGTATGGATCCTGTTCAGTCCCATGGCTTTTGCCACATTTCCCGGGCCTCGTGTGAGGGAATGATCCGGCTTTTTCTTCCCCGTTCTTGCCAGCATTTGTTCTATACCGGTTAGCGGCTCCAGCGCTCTTACCAGTACGGCATGGGGTATGTCTTCCGTATTGGTCACTACATTGAAGAGATGGTGGATACCATAACAGAGATAGACATAGGAAAGTCCGCCCGCCTCGTACATCACGCTGGTGCGGTCTGTACGGCGGCCGTTCCAGGCATGCGAGGCTTTGTCAACAATACCGTTATAAGCTTCCGTTTCCACGATCCGGCCTGCAGTTACTGTATCATCAAAGGTTGTTACCAGTACTTTTCCGATCAGTTCCCTGGCTATTTTCACCACATCTTTCCGCCTGTAAAAAGCGGCAGGCAATTTTGCGGAATGATATAACGTTATAGGTTTCATAACCATAAACTTACTGAATCCCTTAACTTTAACCCGATCAATATCCCCCCATTTGCTAAAAGAGCTGATCATATCAATACAGGCTTACGCGCAGGCGCACCGGTTCATCCGGAAGCATAAACTGTGGAAATGGATCCTGATACCAGGCATCATTTATACCATCCTGTTCATTATCGGCATGTATTTTTTCAGCCGCACTTCCAGTGATTTTATCGAGTGGATGGCCTTGAAAACCGGCCTGAAAAGCTGGCTCGACAGGATGAACGACGGCCTGCTGGGTTTTGTTTTCACCATGGGAAGCCTCATGCTCTGGCTTTTGCTCATGCTGTTTTATTTTTCGCTCTTCAAATACCTTTTCCTGATTGTGGGTTCACCCTTATTTGCTTACCTGAGCGAAAAGACCGAAGCCATCATCGAGGGCAAAGACTTTCCTTTCAATTTCAGACAGCTGGGAAAAGACATGATCAGGGGCGTATATCTCGCAGCACGTAACAGCGTCTGGCAAACCGTTTACCTGCTGGCCATTCTGTTCCTCTCACTGATACCGGTATTCGGCTGGCTCACACCGATACTGGCCATCCTGGTAGAATGTTACTACTATGGATTTTCCATGCTCGATTACAGTATGGAGCGTCATCGCAAAACACCGGCTGAAAGTATTTTCTATATTGGTCACCATAAAGGACTTGCCATCGGGAACGGGGTTGTATTTTACCTCATGCACCTGCTTCCCGTTGTGGGCTGGGTACTGGCACCAGCATATGCAGTGATCGCCGCCACACTCAGCATCTATCCATTAAAGGAACAAAAACAATCATGAGCGCAGGCAGTGTTTTTCTGATCCCGACCGTTTTACATGAAGAAGCGATTGAAACGATTCCCGCCTATGTGCTGGATGCAGTGAAAAGTTGCCAGGTATTCTTTGTGGAAAATGAAAAGACCGCCCGCCGTTTCCTGAAAAAACTATGGCGTGAAATGGTGATCGACGATTACCAGTGGGTAGCGATACATAAAGCGGAGGAAAATGTGCGCCGGGAATTCATCCGGTTACTTGCGGCCGGGAAAAACATCGGTATCATCAGCGAAGCCGGCTGCCCGGGTATTGCAGATCCGGGACAATTGCTTACAGAAGCCGCACAGGAAAAGGGTTTTACCATTAAACCACTGGTTGGCCCGAGTTCTATTCTGCTGGCGCTGATGGCAAGCGGCATGAACGGCCAGGGTTTTCAATTTCATGGATACCTGCCCATCGATTCAGCTGAAAGAAAGAAGAAGATCAAGGAACTGGAAGCCGATTCACGCAAACGCAACTGCACCCAGATCTTCATAGAAACACCTTACCGTAACAATGCGCTGACCGGCGATCTGCTGCAATGCTGCCAGGAACAAACCAGGATCTGCATCGCAGTGGACATTACCGCATCAACTGAAAATATCCGTACCAGAACGGTGAAGCAATGGAAACAGCAGCCAACAGATATTCATAAACGGCTGGCTATTTTCCTGATCCACGCAAGCTGACCAATATTCGGAAAGATTTTAATACCTCTGTTGTCGGGGCGGACCTTTTGATCCGATCTGTTATTTGGGCTTGATGATCGTCTCACCTTCAACACCGCGTACTTCGTAAACACTGTCTACAATATACCCCTGCATTCCGCGCCACGGCAATGAACCGAAATATCTTTTGTAATGCAGTTCCACTTCACGGCCGGAGCTGTTCAGCAATTGCTGCGCTACCCTTTCATCCGTTACGCTGAAATCGAATTCATTGCTCTGCACATTGGCCCTGAAACCACTTTGAATGATCTTGCCTTCATAGGTTTTGAACAGCATGCCTTTCCGCTGAAAAGTATTCAGCTGCCCCGCTTTGGTGCCTTCTGCAAACACAAAATAGTAACGCCAGTAGATAAAAACTACCAGCGCTACTATTAAAACGGTAAAGAAGGTCCAGATGATCTTTCTTTTATTCATACTATAACCCGTATTTATCGATCAGGTAGATCAACCCTGCCATGTTTACAGCACCGAGCAGCAACTCTCTTTTATTTACATTCTCAAATACATCGCTGCGGGCATGGTGTATGTCGAAATAACGCTGCGGGTCTGGCAGGAAGCCTGCGATAGGAATACCAAAGGTTTTGTTCAGCGGGTTGATATCGGCTCCGCCGCCGCCTTCGCTGATCTCTCCTGTACCGTAAGGCTCCAGCAATGGCATCCAGCTCCTGATCTTTGCCAGCTGGGCTTTGTCTGCCGTAACGCCGAATCCTCTCGGGGTAAATCCGCCCTCATCGCTCTCGAGCGCAAATACATGTTTCTCTCCTTTTGCCTTTGCTTCTTCTGCATATTTATTACCGCCACGCATGCCATTCTCTTCGTTTGCAAACAACACAAAGCGGATGGTATGACGCGGCTTGTAGCCAATCGCTTTTAATGCGCGCATCACTTCTATCGTATGCACCACACCCGCACCATCATCATGCGCACCTTCATTTACATCCCAGCTGTCGAGGTGGCCGCCGATGGTAATGATCCGGTCCGGAAACTCCGAACCTTTCAGTTCTCCGATCACATTATGCCCAATAGTATCGGGCAGGAAATGACCATAAGTGGTTATGGCCATTTTCACCGAAGAACGCTTGCTCAGGTCCCACAACTGATCTGCATCACGCGGTCCTGCGGCAAGCGCCGGTATTTTAGGGAAAGAATCGTTGTACGACATAGAACCCGTATGCGGGTCATTGGCCACCGACTCTGTCATTGAGCGGATCAGTATGCCCACTGCTCCGTATTTAGCCGCACGGCTCGCCCCGGTTCTCCGGTAAATACCGGTTTGTCCGTAGGAAATGAACGGCTTTACATTGGTAGGATCAAAGCCTGCGTTATAAAAAACGATCTTGCCTTTTACTTCCGCCTTCCTTTTCTCCAGCTCATCAAAATCAGCAATGGCAATCACTTCAGCTTCAACAGGTTTCCCGTTACCAAGCGAATTACCCAAAGCCAGCACATCCAGTCCGCGGGAAGTTTTGGTAGCATCCACAGCAGTGATGATGGCTTCATCCTTTCCGCCCCTTACCCACCTGGGCACTTTACACTCCTGCAGGTACACTTTATCCGCCCCCATTTTTTCGAGGGTAATGCGGCCCCATTCCTCGGCTTTATAAGATTGCGGGGAACCGGCTAGCCTGCCGCCAATCTGTTTGGTCAGCTGGTAAAGCAGTTCATGGGCACGCCCGTTACGGAGGATCTCATCGGATAATTTCTTGATCATGGTTGCATCGTCCTGCACCTGGCTATTGGCCATGAAGGGCAGGAGAAGAACGGCGGTCAGCAGTTTTTTCATACGGTTAAAGTTAACCATTTGTAACATTTCTGCAAGTTCTATGAGCGGGCCGGTGAAATGGAGAAATAATTGTTACTTGCATCCGGTTTGCCCCTTGGAAATGAGGAAAGGATTGTTCATTACGTTAAACAAAACATATGCGAATAGGAATAGTATGTTATCCAACATTCGGTGGTAGCGGGGTTCTTGCAACAGAGTTAGGGAAAGCGCTGGCCGATGAAGGACACCAGGTTCATTTCATCACTTACCAGCAGCCTGTAAGACTGAATGTTTTCAATGCCAATATTTTTTATCACGAAGTAAGGGTCCCAACCTACCCCTTGTTCGATTACCCGCCTTATGAAGTAGCACTTGCCAGCACCATGGTAGATGTGATCATGAATTACGATCTCGACCTGCTGCATGTGCATTATGCCATCCCCCACGCATCTGCCGCCTATATGGCCAAACAGATCGTAAAACAGAAGGCGAACAGGAATATACCGGTTATCACAACATTACACGGAACAGATATTACACTGGTAGGCAAAGACAAAACCTACGAGCCGGTAGTTACTTTTTCGATCAATGAAAGCGACGCCATCACTGCCGTTTCGCAGAACCTGCGCGAAGAAACCTACAAGTCATTTGCCATACATAAAGAGATTGAAGTGATCTACAACTTCGTAGATGTAAAACGCTTCGATAAAAAACCTATCGATGCATTCAGAAAAGTGATCGCACCGAATGGCGAAAAAATATTGATGCACGCTTCCAACTTCAGGAAAGTAAAACGTGTGGACGATGTGATCCGCGTTTTTGCCGCAGTGAAAAAAGCAATGCCCGCAAAATTACTCATGGTGGGCGATGGCCCTGAAAGGCCCGCTACCGAAGAACTTGCGAGAGAGCTGGGCGTAGACGACGATATCCGTTTCCTCGGCAAACAGGAGCAGATGGAAGATATACTTGCCGTAAGCGATGTATTCTTATTACCGTCCGACTATGAAAGCTTCGGTCTGGCAGCACTTGAAGCCATGGCAGCAAGATCCGTTGTGATCAGCACCAATGCAGGCGGCTTAACCGAGATCAATATCCAGGGCGAAACAGGTTATATGGCCAATGTTGGCGATGTGGAAACCATGAGCCGTTATGCCATTGAACTGCTCAGCAATGATGAGAAGCTGCAGACCATGAAAGAAGCGGCTTACCAGCATGCCTGCAAATTTGATATCAGTAATATTATACCGGTATACGAGCAGCTGTACAGCAGGTTCTGCAGAAAAGAAAGATGCGGGCCTGAAACCAGCTATTGATGCATATCCGTTTTATCCAGCACTTCTTCTATAGATCTGTGGATTACGGAACAAATTTCAGCAAACGCTTCAGAAGTGATAATAAGCGGCGGCGCGATCCTCAGCCTGTCGGGCGCAAAAAGGAACCAGTCTGTAACCAGGCCATTCTGTACACAACGATGAACAATGGCCTGGTTCAGTTCGGGTGTTGCGAACTGCAGCGACATCCACAAACCTTTGCTCCTGATCTCCCTGATAGCCGGATGCGCGATCGAATTTAACAGCAATTGCTGTTTTTCCTTTATATCACCGATCATATTACTTTCCAGCAGCACTTTAAAAGCAGCCATCCCTGCGGCACAGCAAACGGGATGGCCGCCGAATGTGGTGATATGACCGAGAACGGGTTCACTGGTGAGCTGGTTCATCAATGCATGATCTGCAATAAAAGCGCCTAAAGGCATACCGCCACCAAGCGCTTTGCCAAGCAGCAAAATATCCGGCACCACATCATATTGTTCAAAAGCCCAGAGCGACCCTGTTCTGCCAAAGCCCGCCTGGATCTCATCGAAGATCAGCAAAGCACCTTTTTCAGTACATTTTTTCCGCACGGCTTCCAGCCATTTTGCCTCGGGTGCCAGAATGCCGCTTTCTGCCTGCACCGGCTCCATCAATACACAGGCTGTTGTTTCATCGATCGCGTCCAATACTTCATCGCTGTTATAATCATAATGACCAATACCCGGCAGCAGCGGCCGAAAAGCATTACGCCAGTATTCGCCGCCCATTACGCTCAGCGCACCCTGCGTGCTTCCATGATAGGCATTGTTGAAAGCGATCATATTAGTGCGGCCAGTTACTCTTTTGGCGAGTTTCATCGCCCCTTCCGTTGCTTCGGCTCCGCTGTTGGTAAAGTATACACAATTGAGCGATGAGGGAAGATGATCCGTCAGCAGTTTTGCATAGCGTACCTGCGGCGACTGAACAAATTCTCCGTAAACGATTACGTGCATGTATGCTTCAGTCTGCTCCTGTACTGCTTTGATCACTGCCGGATGGCTGTGGCCGATGTTGCAGACACTGAAACCCGAGATCAGGTCTACATACTGTTTACCGTTCACATCCCAGAGATGTATGCCTTCCGCCCGGGCCATTTCAATGCCAATGGGTGCGGGAGAGGTTTGTGCCACATGACTGAGAAAAAGCTGCCTGTTAGAAATTCCGCTCATTTTTATTAGCTTTCCTGACCCTAAAATTAGAACTTTGATCACTGAAATGTAATACTTTATGGCAACCATCCTATCAGTTCTCGGCAAAGCACCTCAATTCGGAGAAAACTGTTTCATTGCACCCAACGCTACCATTGTAGGCGATGTGGTGATGGGCGCCGAATGCAGTATCTGGTTCAATGCAGTTGTAAGAGGTGATGTGCATTATATCAAAATGGGTGACAAGGTAAATGTGCAGGATGGCGCCGTGATCCATTGCACGTACCAGAAAAACCCTACCATTATCGGTAATAATGTGTCGATCGGGCATAATGCGCTGGTGCATGGTTGTACCGTTCATGATAACGTACTCATCGGGATGGGTTCGATCGTGATGGACAGGTGCGAGATTCACAGCAATGCCATCATCGCCGCAGGAGCCGTTGTACTGGAAGGTACTGTGGTAGAAGCCGGAACCATTTATGCGGGCGTGCCTGCCAAAAAAGTGAAAGATGTTTCACCGGAACTGATCAGCGGTGAGATAGATCGTATTGCCAATAATTATGTGAAATATGCGTCCTGGTTCGAAGATTATAATGAAGCAGGTAAACAGGGATCATAATCAGTATTCCTTATCGTTCATCGTATCGAGAATACCGAGATAGCTGACATACCGGTCTTCCGACACAATTCCTTCTGCAACGCCTTTCTTCACCGCGCAGCCTGGCTCTTCAATATGCATGCAGTTGTTGAACTGGCACCCGTTGAGCAAAGCTCTCATTTCCGGATAATAGTGCGACAATTCCTGTTTGGTGATATCAACCAGTCCGAACTCACGCACACCAGGAGTATCAATGATCTGGCCGCCTCCGTCCAGGTCGAACATTTCTGCAAAAGTGGTGGTATGCATGCCTTTACCGCTCCAGCCGCTTACTTCCTGTGTACGCAGGTTAAACTGCGGAAAAACGGCATTGATAAATGTTGATTTACCCACACCGCTATGCCCGCTGAGCAAAGTGATTTTGTCTTTCAGCAATGCCTTGATCTCATCCAGCCCGGTTCCTTCCTGCACGCTGGCAAGGATCACTTTATAGCCGATGGCTTCATAGATCCCGCGCAGGTGTTCAAAACGTTCCAGCTCTTTTTTCCGGTAGATATCTGCTTTATTGAATACGATAATGGCGGGAATGTGGTAGGCTTCGCAGGAAATCAGGAACCTGTCCATAAAACCCTGCGAAGTCTTCGGATCTTTCAAAGTGGCAACGAGTATACTCTGATCGAGATTGGATGCAACAATATGATGCTGCCTTTTATTATGCGGCGATACACGTGCCACGTAATTGCGGCGGTCATAAATATGCGTGATGATGGCGGATTCTTCCTGAACGGCTTCAATATCCATATCCACTTCATCGCCCACGGCAATAGGGTTGGTGGAAGTGATCCCCTCCAGCTTGAAAATGCCTTTGATCCGCGCATTATAGGTAACTCCATCCTCCGCTTTGGCTATATACCAGCTACCTGTAGACTTATAGATACGTGCTTTCATGCCATACGAAGATAGTGACTATCTTTGCGCCATGGCGAAATTTGCACACGACAAAGTGGTCCCTTACCAGGAAAGTGAACTGGAGAAAAAGCAACAGGTGGCGGAAATGTTCAACAGCATTGCATTCCGTTACGATTTCCTGAACCGTTTCCTGAGTGTGGGGATTGATGTACGCTGGCGCAAAAAAGCCATCGCGCAGCTGGCAGCCCTTAAACCGGCGCATGTGCTGGATGTAGCTACCGGAACCGGCGATGTGGCCATCATGACATGGCAGCAGCTGAAACCGGAAAAGATCACCGGTATCGATATTTCGGCCGGCATGCTGGAGCTGGGCCGGAAAAAGATAGAGAAACTGGGCCTCAGCCAGCAGATCATACTGCAGCAGGGCGACAGTGAAATAATCCATTTCCCCGACAACCATTTCGACGCAGTAACCGTAGCATTCGGCGTGCGTAATTTCCAGCACCTGGAACAAGGACTTTCAGAAATGTTGCGGGTACTGAAACCCGGTGGCCGGCTGGTAGTGCTCGAATTTTCCAAACCCACCAATTTCCTGTTCAAGGGGCTGTATAATTTTTATATGAATGTGGTAACGCCGGCCTTCGGCAGACTGTTCTCCAAAAACAGGGAAGCATACAGTTACCTGAATGAAAGTGTGAAAGCATTCTCCGAAGGGCAGGCATTTCTCGCTATCATGCAGCACACCGGCTTCAGCAATATTTACCTGAAAAGACTCACCATGGGCATTTGTACGATTTATGTGGGTGAAAAATCAGGCAAATAGCCGGAATGTTCCTAAATCCTGTTAAAATCAGGGTTAAAAAGCCGGAACTGGCAAATGCATATTATATTGCGTCATATTTAATACATCCCAACCCACTGAATGATCGAATCTCTACTCATTGTTTTTATTGACTAGACAGACAACCAAAGATCATTTTACATTGACCAATCCGAGATATTCCATATTGTTGAAGCAGCTGGTATTTGTAACGGCATTGCTGGTTTTTGTTAAAGCAGCCAGGGCGCAGAAAGAAATTTACCGCATGAACCACGATAACCTGCCCTATTATTTCGGGTTAACGCTGGGTTATAATACCTCTTATTTACAGGTCAGTAAATCACCCAAATTTCTCCAGAGCGACAGTATCATGAGCGCCGAACCCGTGAGCAGCGGCGGCATTGCCATGGGCCTGCTGGCCACATTAAGGCTGAACGATCATTTCCAGTTCAGGGCCAACCCGCAGCTGGTGATCGGCGGCTCGAAATATATTGCATATACACTTGGCAGTTCCAAGCCCGGTGAAGCGCTGTACCAGAAACAGGTACTGCCGGCCACATTGGTGAGCTTTCCCTTCCAGTTCAAGTTCAACTCCGACCGGATCGGTAATTTCAGGACTTACCTGATGGCAGGTATGAAATTCGACATGGACCTTTCCAGCAATTCGGCCGCACGGAATGCAGATGATATCCTGAAACTCAAACGTTACGACCTGGGTTATGAAGCGGGCATCGGCTTCAATTTCTTCCTTCCATTCGTAACTGTTTCGCCGGAGATCAAGATCAGTAACGGTATTACCAATATCCACCAGCTCGACCCGTCGCTGAAATACTCCAATATCTTCGACAAGATCCAGTCGCGCATGATCGTTTTCTCCATCCACCTGGAAGATTAGTATTGTCTGGCTGAGAGTCGTGCGTATTCGATAAATTGCAGGCTCAATTCAGCACAGTTATGTCAGACAACCAGCACCAGCGTTATATCATCAAAAATGCCTGTATCGTAAATGAAGACAAACAGGTACACGGCGACGTATTGATCGAAGAAGGCCGTATTGCCCGCATTGGCGGATCCATAGATACAAAAGCAAAAGCCATAGAGATCGATGCAGAGGGCCTGCACCTCCTGCCGGGCGTAATAGACGACCAGGTGCATTTCCGCGAGCCCGGACTCACGCACAAGGCCAATATCTATACCGAAGCAAGAGCAGCAGTAGCGGGTGGCGTAACCAGCTTTATGGAAATGCCGAATACCAATCCGCCGGCATTTACACATGAATTGCTCGAACAGAAATACGAGATCGCAGCCAATACAGCCCTGGCGAATTATTCATTTTACATGGGCACATCCAACGATAATCTGGACGAAGTACTGAGAACGAACGACAGGAAACAGGATATCTGCGGCGTGAAGATCTTCATGGGATCATCCACCGGGAACCTGCTGGTAGACAATCCGCTGCTGCTGGATAAGGTCTTCGCAGGCAGCGAACTCCTTATTGCCACGCATTGCGAAGAGGAAAGTATGATCAAAGCGAACCTTGCAGCGCTTAAACAACAAAAGGGCAAACTCGAACCATCCGATCACCCGGTCATCAGAAACGAAGAAGAGTGTTTTGAATCCTCCTTCAAAGCCATCCAGTACGCCAAAAAATACAACAGCCGTTTGCATATCCTGCATATCTCCACGGCAAAGGAATTGCAGTTGTTCAGCAATATGCTGCCGCTGGGTGACAAACGTATTACCAACGAAGTATGCGTGCACCACTTGCATTTCAGCAGCGAAGATTATGGCAGGCTCGGCAACCAGATCAAATGCAACCCGGCCATCAAAGCTCCTTATAACCGCGAAGCATTATGGGAAGCATTGCTCGACGACAGGCTCGATGTGATAGCCACCGATCATGCGCCGCATACCTGGGAAGAAAAACAGGAAGATTATGAACATGCGCATGCAGGGCTTCCGTTAGTGCAGCATTCACTCGGGCTGATGCTGCATTATGTACAGCAGGGCCGCATCAGCATAGAAAAAGTGGTGAACAAGATGAGCCATGCCGTGGCCACCTGTTTCGAGATCAAAGACAGGGGCTTTATCCGTGAAGGATACCATGCAGACCTGGTGCTGGTAAACATGAACCGGCCCTGGACCATCAGCAAGGAAAATATCTATTACAAATGCGGCTGGAGCCCGCTGGAAGGCTTTACCATGCCGGCAACCGTAACCAATACTTTTGTAAGTGGTCATATGGTTTATGGAAATGGGGTGTTCGATGAATCTAAGCAGGGAATGCGGCTGCGTTTTAACAGATAAACAGTAGCTTAGTATTCACCAGGACCATTATAACGGGCTGGTGTAAAACACGATACGGCATGCAGGCGGACAAAACAACACTCAACGACCTATCCATATTCCAGAGCGAAGAAGAGCTATCTGTCTTCCATCACCTCAACCATACCCAGACCAATGGCGGGCGCGAATACCTGCGTTACCTGCTGGGCAGGCCATTGAGCAGCGTGAGCGCTATACAGGATACGCAGCATAGCATCCGCCAGCTGATCGCTGTAATTGATCAATGGCCGGTAACCGTCACCAACGGTACCATGATGGTGATAGACAAGTTCTACGAAAGCCAGATCAACACTTACCCATCGCACCCGAATGCATTTAACAGTGCAGTCTATAAGCTGCTGAACGGTCCTGATTTTTCGCTCACACGTTATACGGTAACACATACGGTAGATTTTGTAAAAGGTATGCAGCAGGTGGTAACACTACTGCAGCAGGAGCCCGCCAGTAAGCTGATACAGGAGCAATCAACACGCATAGAAACCCTGCTGGCAAGACCCGTGATACAGGAAATGCTGCACAGCAAAAAAGACGAGCTTAAGCCGCAGGATATCCTGCGTTTCGGTGTTTACCTGCGCAATCATTACAAGCAGCAGGCCATGGAGCTGATGGATATCTACAGCCGCCTCGATGCCTACCTGAGTTTGGCCATCGCCTGCAGAAAGCACCATTATATTTTCCCGGAAATAGAACAGGCAGCACAGCCCTATGTAAATGCAACGGCATTGTACCATCCGCTGTTAACGGTGCCTGTGGCGTATGATGTAACCCTGGATCCTGCAAAGAATTTCCTTTTCCTCACAGGTGCAAATATGGCGGGAAAAAGCACGTTCATCAAAGCCGTTGGACTTGGTGTTTACCTCGCACACATTGGCATGGCCGTGCCGGCCACAAGTATGCGCCTGAGTCTTTTCGATGGCCTGTTAAGCAACATACAGGTGGTAGACAATATCGTAAAAGGTGAAAGTTATTTTTTCAACGAAGTGCAACGCATCCGCAGCACCATTGAAAAGATCAGCGACGGCCGCAACTGGCTGATCCTGATAGACGAACTCTTCAAAGGCACCAATGTACAGGATGCCATGAAGTGCAGTACCGTGGTAATTGAAGGCCTGCACAAAATGAAGAACGCACTCTTTGTACTCTCCACCCACTTATACGAAATCGGTGAAGGCCTGCGCCAGTACCCCAATATCTCCTTCCGTTATTTTGAAACCAGTGTGGCGGAAGACCAGCTGGTGTTCAGTTATCAATTGAAAGAAGGGATCAGCAATGACCGGCTTGGCTATTTGATTTTGAAGCGAGAAGGTGTGGTGGATATGCTGGAGAAATTATAACCTTAACTTTTGGAAAGTTCCGGAACTTTCCAAAAGTTCGTCTCTTGCATTTTTCAAAGATGTTTATCAATTCCAACTTTCAGGCAGGTTCCGGCATCTGTCGCTCAGGCCGCTGGACTTCAGTTTTGCGCCGCCGCTCCTTTAACTCCTATCGGAATGCGCTGCGCATTCATCTCAATTACCTACGTACCGAACCCAAAGAGGCGCCTCTGCAAAGGCTGGTAGATTTATTAAATTCATCCGACCAGCGGGGCGCCTGACCAATATCCACCTTCTTATACAGATACAAAATCATTATACAAGCTTAACTTTTGGAAAGTTCCGGAACTTTCCAAAAGTTGCCGTGCGATTAAGTACAAATACCCTTTTTAATTTTTTGCTATTTCCCGGATGTATTTTCGCTCTGCATGTGGCCTGTTATGCAATAAAGTGCCGCAGAATTTATACAGAGATTATGCTTGTAAAAACTTTTGGCAGCGCTGTCTATGGCGTGGAAGCCATCACTATTACGGTTGAAGTGAATGTGAGTGCGGGTCAGCATTATACCATTGTTGGCCTGCCTGATAATGCTGTCCGGGAGAGCCTGCAGCGAACAGAGAGTGCGATTAAATCGAACGGGTTCCATATGCCGCGCACGAAGCTGGTAGTGAACCTTGCGCCGGCCGATATCAAAAAGACCGGCTCGGCATTTGACCTTCCCATCGCCATGGGTATTCTTGGCGCCAGTGAACAACTTGACAATCCTGATTCGCTGAAGGACTATGTGATCATGGGCGAACTGAGCCTGGATGGAATTGTCAAACCTATCAAGGGCGCATTACCGATTGCTATCCAGGCCAGGAAAGAAGGTTTTAAGGGATTGATCCTGCCGAAAGCAAATGCAAGAGAAGCTGCGATTGTAAACAACCTGGCAGTGTATGGTGTGGAGCATATTTCTGAACTGATCGGGTTCTTTGCTGATGAAAAATCACTTAGTCCAGTTACAGTTAATACACGTGATGAATTCTTCAGCAGTCAGTATGAATTCGATGTTGACTTTAACGATGTAAAAGGGCAGGAAAATATCAAACGCGCTCTGGAGATTGCAGCAGCAGGAGGTCACAATGTGATATTAATTGGTCCGCCGGGTGCCGGAAAAACCATGTTGGCCAAGCGGTTACCAACCATACTGCCGCCACTGAGTTTACATGAAGCGCTTGAAACCACTAAAATACACAGCGTTGCCGGCAAACTGCCGGAGAACAGTGCGCTGATCAGCAAAAGACCTTTTCGCGCTCCGCACCATACCATCAGCGATGTGGCATTGGTTGGCGGCGGCGGAACACCGCAACCCGGCGAGATCTCGCTTGCGCATCATGGCGTATTGTTCCTCGATGAATTACCGGAATTTAAAAGGACTGTTCTCGAAGTGATGCGTCAGCCCATTGAAGAAAGGAAGGTCACGATTTCAAGAGCGCGTATGTCACTCGAATTTCCCGCCAGCTTTATGCTGGTGGCTTCCATGAACCCATGTGGTTGCGTAGATAATTTCCGGGATTTCCTAAAGGGGCGGGGGCATAGTCGAACGCAATCTCAACGGTATCTGTACCAATAACGATCTGACGGACAATGGTTTCAACAATGCCGCGTTTCTGTTCAAAGGGAAGTTCTTCCCATTGCTCATAGAGCGTCTTGGCATCTTCAAGCACCGTTTCCGCGGATTGCCGCTGTACACGAGCATAGGACATTGCCGCTTCAAGCGCGGGCAGTTCGTTGTCCAGTTGTGCAAGACGGGCTTCTAGTGGCTTGTATTCCTCATGGAATGCAGCCTTGTCGATGTCGCCGTCTGCGCGCATGGAAACGAGGTTTGTCCGCCGTTTGGCGAGCCGTTCCCGTTCCGTGGTGGTAACTGCATACAGTCGCTCTGCGTTCGCCAGTTCCGCGTCTTTTTCCGTGCGGTACTGTGTCGGGTCAAGGGACGCAATGCGTCCTTTCAACTGCTCGTGGAGGATGTGGTCAATGGTCGTGGCATCAATCCGGTTTTTGCACGCCGGACAGATATAGTTCCGATGCGCGTGCCTGATTGCCATTTTACCGCCACACGCACAATGTAGGTAGCCGGTGAGGAGATGGATCGCCTGCCGTCCGGTTTTGGTGCGCTTGCGCTCCTGTTCGGTGAGGATTGCATTGCATTCCTCCCAGAGTTCCACGGACACAATCGCCGGACACGGTATAATGACCCATTCGTCTGCCGGCTTGTACTGCCACTGTTTACCCTTTCCTGGGCTTTTGGTGTAGTTAGCGCGGCGTTCTCCCTTTGCCATCGGATCACGCAAGAGGCGGTTTACGGTATTATCCGAAAACTTATCGCCGCTTCTCGTGCAATACCCTTTTTCATTGAGGATGTTCGCGGTGGTTTGGATGCGGCGAACGGTACGGAATGTCTCGAACATGAGGACACGGATCGGGGCTTCCGCTTCGTCAATCTTCAGTTCTTTGTTATCCCAGCGGTACCCGAATGGTGCCGCGCCGCCGAGGGACTTGCCAAGCTGCGCCCTGATCGGCACCGATGCGGCAACCCTGCTGCTGATCTCCTCACGCTCCCACTGCGCCATAGCGGCAATAATGGTGAAGAATAAGCGTCCGGCAGGTGTTGATGTGTCGATGGCTTCGGCAAGCGAGATAAGGTCTGCGCTGTACTCCCGGAAAATGTCCGCGAACTCTAATAGTTCCTTTGTGTTGCGGGCAAGCCGCGCGAGTTTGGAGAAGATGAGGCCGCTAATGCGCCCGCTTCTCACGTCTGCGAGCATGCGTTTTGCTTCCGGTTGGTCAATCACCGTTTTCCCGCTGATTGCATCGAGGCGGTACACGGTGACAACCTCCCAATCGCGCGATTCCGCGTAGTAGCGGGCGCGTTTTTCATGGTGTTCAGGGCTTTCGTCCTTTACCTGCATATCGGTTGATACGCGAATCCAAATGCCGACCTGTTTTTTCTCGTTCATAGCTGACAGGATTTACGGGGGGATGAAACAAAATACGGATTGTCTTGAATGCTGCAAAGCATGGGCTGTGTTTTCATGAGTTGATATTTAGTTTAAAGGATTATTTGTATCAGTATTATGGTAACTGACTGCTCACATAAGGGTGTCCCAATAGATGAGAAGAAGCATTAAAGTAGGTATAAAATTTTAGCCCTTTTTATCCCCTGTAATGGACTTTATTTTTTCTTGATAATTACCGCGAAACGAACGAACGCCGAACGTCCGCGAGCCACATCCTGAAATACAAAACGGCTTCTCTTGAAGCCGTTTTTCTATTCCGTCCGTGCTCGCGAACTTTCGAGGTGCGCTACGATCGTTGCCTCAAACATTTTCATGTAATACGGTTGCCGATTCTTAATATCTTTATCCTTTTTATCTACGAGTTTAGGATATGTAGCGACAACAAATTCGCGGAGGTGATTTCTATTTTTTATTGAAGGTTCTTGTGATTTGATGTGTTCTATGGTGGTAAGCTGAACAAGACAACCTCGTTCCTTCGCATACGTTTCCAGTGCTTTGATCAGTTGTTTAAGTGCTGCGGTAAAATGGGAATGTTTGGGCGTTTTAACAACGATGTTCGTTATATGATGCCGCCTGATGTATCGCGTGTAGAGCGTCAGGAGGCTTTGTAACTTCTTTGGTGACCATCGGTCACGCCGAGAACGCACATGCGCTACTTCCAATACATTGTCAGCGATGACCGCGAAGCCGTTCCGCCTCGTGCCGATGCTAATGCCCAGCACCCGCATGAATATCGTTGAGGTATTCATTGATAATGCCGGTAAAAATCGCACCGCGACTTACCAGTACATCTTCGTCCCTCACTCCGAGCGCCCTGTCTCGGGCAGTTGTGAGGACGTCTCGCGGAACATCACGCACAAACCGCATATAGTTTGCCATTGAGTGTTTGTCATTGAGCGCATTGGCGAGTTCATGTGCAAATTGTCGATCTTCGGTCGAAATCATTTCGTGTGTCTATGTTAGTGATAATGATAGATACGAAGCCAAGTCGTTCTTCCGCATTTATGTATCGAACCGTTTGTATTCCTTTAAGGTGATTTGCTTTTTGTATTCGTTAATCAAATCGTAATACAGTTCGTTACTACTTGTTCGATACAGTGCGCATAGTTTGAGAAGGTTGCCTCCCCGCGGGAGTTTTACCCCTTCTTCCCATTTCGCAATGTCAGAAGAATTTTTTAGCCCTAAGAACTCCGCAACGTCGCGCTTGGTATAGCCAAACTGTTTACGAAGTCTCCGTAATCTATTTGGAACAAGTATTGATACTTCATCCATGACTACAGAATATCTTTGTTCGATACCGATTTGAAGAATGTCCCGATAGCTCTAAAAATGTTATTTTTTTGAATTAGTATTTATTTCTTTTTTATTAAGCGTTTATCAGAAATATCAATTTAAGATGAACTGGTGCTTAAAATATTAGAGTAACAAGAATATAATCTCTATTCCATTTCTTTAGCTATTTTTCGATACTTACTGGATGTTTACCAATTTGTCCGCGTAAATGCTCTACGCATACATTAAGATATCTTCGTGTAGTCTCGATGTTGGCGTGTCCCATCATTTTTGAAATCGCGTGAAGATCAGCTCCACTTTCCAAAAGAAGCGTAGCAAAGGTGTGTCGCAGCGTATTCAAAGTAAATGGTATCGCAGAAATTTTTACGAAGCGATTAATAATGAATTTAAAGGCATAACCACAATACTTAGCCTTGCCTGAATTTTGACAGAACAACTCCGGCACAGTGGGATGGATTTTCTTTCGCTGATTAATATACTCCTTTAGAATCGTTGACAAACTCTCATTCAAGGGAATTATGCGATCTTTTCTTCCTTTCCCTTGGGTAATAATAATGGCTTGTCTACCGAAATCCACTTCTTCAACTTTAAGCTGAAATAATTCAGACCTTCTAACACCAGCGAAAATGCAAGTCGCTATCATCGCATAGCTTCGATAACGACTGAAATCAGTTCGATGATAGCAGTTGTAAACGACAGTAAGAAGATGACTCGCTTGTTGACGAGTAAGAGATGGCATCAAGTGATACTCTACCCGTGGTTTGGGTATCAATTCGAGCGGGTTACTATTGAGATGGCCTTGTTGTACACACCAATCGAAAAATGGATTGAGTGTATGTCGTTTCGTCAAAACTGTAGTCATTTTCCAATTACGTTCTCGAAGCCCATTGATGATATAGTCACCTAGATTATGTGCCGAAATATCGGAGACCTTTACAATTCCAACCGATCTTGTAAAATGGCGAATTTCTTGCCGGCTACTGGTCAGTGAAGTTTGAGTCGCATTTTTGAAGTACCTCTGTGAATCCAAGAACAAAGTAGTTGCACGTTCAATATCCATAAATAATGTCCATATCCTTTCAAGATGATTTGACGATTAACTACTTGCTAAATATGCCTGTTCTTTAAAAGATGTATTGTTATAGCGCATTTTTTAGTAATTGCGACTTCCAGAACAACATATCTTTATACTTAGACAAGTATCTGTTTAAGGGTATAAAACAGATATATCCATTCATTTCAGTAAACCTTATTTAACAATTTAAAATCGTTAAACCGGTCAAAACCTGAAATTGGAAATTAGTATCTGTTTATAACACCCATTTCCTGTCAAAATGAAAGTGTTTTAGATAGCAAATTGGTAAAAATCGTACCTCAAAACTATACCACAATTTCCGGAGAACAGGCTATTCTAGGACCATTGAAAGAGGTTATAAAAGAACGCAAGGGTCACTTATAGGAGTTAAAATTGTCGTTTGACGTTTCGCACGAGTTACTGCCACCCTTAATGCAAGTTTTGTACGGTCTATATCGGTTTCATTTGCATTATTAGGAACCAGTCGTTTGAACTCATCCTCCCAAATTATTACCTCGTCAAATTCTTTGCCTTTCGATTTGTGGATTGTCATAATAAAAATTCCATTCCATTTTCTATTTGACATTGAAAAATGCTCTTGCAATAAGGCGGACTCTATTACACCAGACGCGCCCTGGTAACTCCCATTGTTGCGCCACCGTTCAGAAAGGGATTCATTCAACAATGCGCCTTTGTTGAGTAATCTGACATACAGGGCATCCTCGAAAATGTTTTTCAATGTCGGGTTACTACAATTTTCAAAGAGTTTCCTGATTAACAGCCAATCATCTGCAGGCGTTCCGGTGAAATTTATCAATTGTCGTTTTTCAACGACTTCTAAAAGTTCTCCAGCAAGTTGTACCCGCGTAGATCCCCTTATTACTCCGCTGCTATGATATTTTTCTAAAGCTGTAGCAAGTGTAAGATCAGCCTGAGAAGGCTTGCCATTTTTTCGCCCACGCAGATGTTGGATAATTCCGAGCAACAATGACTTTCTGCACGATTCGGTGCTTGCTATCGGTTCGAGCAGGAACGCTATGACTTTTGCTGCTAATGAAGGTCCAGATGGATCGATTAAAACTTCATGAGAAATTGCAGGGATACCTCCTACTCTTGTAGACAGGGCACGTGAGACAGCCAACGATACTCTTCCAGATTTGACCAATATAGCAATTGACCAATTTTTTACATTACCCTTCTTTAACCTATCAATGCTTCTCAGGACTTCGTATCTCAATGCAGCATAAGAATCTTGCCAATTCTTTGAGTATTTGTTTATGATTACTTTATTGTAGGTTGTATTTTTATTGCGGCCTGTAAGCAAATCATCGCCAAACTGCGCTATATCAGTTCCTCCGCTTCTAAAGTTTTCATATCCTAAATCAACTTTAGTGCAACTAAATTCACTTATAAATTCAGGGATACGAGTAATACTTGATCCTCGAAAATCGTAAATCCTTTGTCGAGGATCAGCGAGAGCTACTATAGTACTTTGCTTCCCTATTAGTTTAATAATATTCCACTCATCAATATTAGTATCTTGAAATTCGTCAACAATAATCAAAGGGTATTTATTAGAGACCAGAGAGGCAATCTTTTCCGATGCAAGTATTTCTCCAGCAATTGGAGCAAACAAATCGAAGCATAGGCGTCCGTGCTCTTTGAACAATGCGACTTCAAATTCTCTCTTCTTATCTTCAGTAATATGAGCGCTTAATGCGGCAGCTTCTGGCGGAGTGACAAGCGTTAAACACCGCTGTTGTGAAGCTAAATATCCATAAGATTTTATAAGCTCCCACGTAAAACCATGATACGTATTTATTTCTAACGATTTTATGGCTTCTTTTTCAATAAGTGTTCCGGCGTGTTCGATTATGCGTGAAATTGTGGCTCGGGCGAAGCTGAGAAAAAGTACTTTTTGAGACGGGAGGAGTGTCTTTGCTAAGGCTAACTCTCCCGCCTTTAACAAAGAGATCGTTGTTTTGCCTGAACCTGGTCCTCCCTCAACTAACAAATGCCCCGTAGTTGCTAGAATCGATCTTCGTTTTTCATCAATTTGTAGCATCTCCATCAGTTGTTGTGTTGGAAGGGTTACAAATCGCGCCTATCTGCTGCAGGTTGTTTTTCACGGATTTCGGCATTTGATCGACGGTGCAGCTAATAAGAAGCGCGGCGCACGATTTTGATCCTTTGTATTTTTTAAAGTAATCAAAAAGTGAGTTTTTGTATTGTTCGTCTGTCATGCCCTCCACTGGTTTTACATCATCTAAATGTTGAGGCCACGAAGAGGCAAGATCTAATGCAAACGCCTTAATTGCCTCCGGTGCAGTTTCTTCTAAAACGAGTTTTTCAAATCCTTTATAAGTGGATTCAAAGGGGTGTGTTACCGCCGAGCTACATTTCGCAGAATTTTCCGCATCTTGTTTGTCATAAACGGCGAATACAGTTTTGCCGAGGCTACGGAAATAATCACCAAAAGCAGGGATGTTCGATTCTGATTCAGCATCGAAAATTGCAATTCCTAATCCCTCGAGCGAATCAAATAAAGAAGGTTGGAGATCATTTAGTCTTCGTGCAGCTTGACTATACGAAGAAACCTCGGTATCGCCTTCACATAAAAGTACACGGCTAGCTAGTAGTGCTTCAGAAAATCTTGTGCGGAACTCACGACTATACGCTTTCGGTTTTATTATAGAAGGTAATTTCACACTATGGCATGCGAGCTCTCCATCTCCGTCTCTCTTTAATAGCAAAATATTGCTTGTCGAAAATTCCTCTAAGACAAAGGGTGAATGGCTAGTAAATATTGCTTGCGTTGAATGTTTTCTTATATGGTCTACTATGCGTTTCTGCGTGTAAGGAGGTATAGCAATTTCCGGTTCCTCCATTGCGAAAATGACAGTCTTCTTTGCTTCGGCAATCATACTTAACAATGCCAGTACCATTGTATTTACAGTCCCAGTTCCCTGATGATTATATGGCGCATGGTACCCGCTAGTTCCGGTAGACATAAATACTGTCAGGGTTTTACGTAAATGCTCGCGTGTCAAGTCAGTAACTCTTAAATGGGGTTCTGCTCCCCATTCCACCGGCACAAATTTCTTCAAGGCTTCTTGAATACCCGTTAATATATCTTTTACCTCTGTCGCTGTGTCGTCTGCTGTCGAGTCTTCCCGAAGTTTTGAAAGAACATCCTCCCACATTTGTGGGCGTTGCTCACGAATACGCAAAATAATATCCAGTAGAGTTCCACGTTCCAAACTAAGCGCTCGCGCCCCAGTCCGAAGTGCTCTTAAATATAAAAATCCGCATTCTCGTTTATCAAATTTTCCAAATTTGCTGAATTGACTATCTTCACGCTCCGGCCAACAGAAATGTGTCTCGCCATTAAAATCGTCTTCGGTTTCATCATACTTTCCAATAAATCGAAGTCGTAAACATTCTTTAACGTGAGTTCGATTTGTAGCATCCAGTTCTGATTCGATTATCAATTTATCATTTGCAAAATCCCAGAATTCAAGGTTATTAAAGAACCTTCGCTTTTGCTCATCAGTTAGATCAATTACTAAGACTTCTATCGTAATCGGTACTGGTTGTCCCTCGTTCAAGTAAATTCCGTTGTAGAAATCATGTTCGTCAACAACAGGAACTCGCGAAAGCCTATCTGGTCCAAGTACCAAGTCAATTGCTTCAAATACAGTTGATTTTCCTGTATTATTGTCACCAATCAAAACACTATGACCATCGAATTTTATATGGCCTTTTTTAATTCCCCTGAAATTTTGAATGTCTATATAGGCTATACGCATACAAAATAAATTAATTGATAACTTGGCTAGTTAAATATCTGGGGGGAGATATGTAAATTAAGCAAGATGTTGGAATCTGCAAAAGACGCTCATAGAATAATCTTATAGTACTGAGAAATAATCTCCAACACCCTTTAGGCCTAGACAAACTCATCGATTCTCATATTCTCTAAATCAGCTCTAGTCTTATAAGAAGGCAAACATCTCAAATACGCCATTGTCATGGTTATATTGGTATGCCCCATAAGTCTTTGAAGTTTCACGATGTCGTTACTGGCATACAGAAAATTGACTGCAAACGTATGACGGAATTGGTGTAAATGAAATCGTACTCCGCTTCGTTTTCTAATAACCTGTACCAGTGAGATCAGGCCCGCGAGACTGATACCGTCATCACGCAAATTGGAAATGAAGACATATTGTGATTGTTTATGTACCCGTTCTTTTAAGTACTCTTTTAAATACATACAGACTGATGAATGTAACGGAATATGTCTTGTGCGCGGTATTTTTGACGTTTCTGCTCTAACCGTCAGCAATTTGCGTTCTATATCAATATCTCTAAGTTGTAGCAATGCAAGCTCTTCTCTCCGAAGTCCGCAAAACAGCAATACATAAAATATTGCGAGATTGCGTTTAACAATTAATGGTTTAGTCGTCGGCGGGTTGTGTAATGCCGAGAGAATACGTTCCACCTGCCATTTTTTTAAGAATTTGACGTCGTCATAAATTACCCTGGGCTTGCGTAAATACCGGAACGGATTTTCAGTGATGTGTTTGTTCCTCACCAACCACTCAAAATAAGTATGGAGTTTGCTCCAGTAAGTGATTACCGTAGATTTTTTAATACCAGTGAATGCTTTTCCGTTCCCTAGTATTCGTTTTCGGCGTTCGAGTTCTTTAAAGAATTGAGTAACTGTCGATGGCGAAAGTGTTTGAAGCGTAACGTTTGGCATTAAAGTTCGAAACACTTTAAACCCCTGTTCATACCCTCTAAGAGTTTCTCTTTGAGTTTTTCGGATAAATTCCCATTCTTGAAGAAAATCAGTAAATAAAGCATCGATGTCTTTTCGCATAAAAGAAGCGTACTCCACTCCTCATTAGGCAACCAAGAATGGTTTCCCGTACCTAAAATACAATCTAATCATCCTATACGAATAATACATATTGTGCTGCGGCTATAAAATGCAATGTTGGAAAAAGACCATTGCAAGATTGAGGACAAGTCTCGTATTTCTTTCGCTCGCGTATGCAGTTTTAGGATGCGCAACACCTGTATGTTGTCGCTCACTCATAAGAAATGACTCTATCCTCTTGAATATTTCTTGTGTAAATAAATCCGATGGTATTAGCTTTTGTTTTTGAGCCTGTACTAACAATTTCGATATATCACCACTTCCAACTGCACCGTTTACAAGTATCTGTAAAAAAGCCTGTACAGCCGATACTGTATGAGTAACCGCAATACTGTAGGAATCTGGAGTACCCTTACGATACTCTGTAAATGCGTCAACGAGAATTGAAGAAACAGCTTTCCATTTTGGATTTGCGAGCGCATTTAATACCGGTTTGACGATTTCCTCTTGAATCTTTACATCCTGTTTAGGAATAATTCCTTGTCGGGTCACTTCAACATTTAGTCCAAAATCGGTAAATACTTCGTTGAGATCTTTTGAAATTTCATCATAAGTGACATACTTATTTTCTTCACTTCTTTTATCAAAACTATCTTTCGATTCATTATCTCCTTGAAAAACGAGCGCTTCGCGCCTTTCGAATATCGACATAAATAAATAGGTCGAAAGCAACTCTAGTACGATATTTTGAGTTTTTGTTATCCAGATTTCGTAGAAATCAGCACAAGCAGCATTTAGTGTCCCATTATCTAAATACCTTCTTCCAAAGCTCTGTGCCTTGTAGGTGTGATTGAAATATGCAATGGAGTTCTCAATTCGTTTCTGCTTTAGTGTTTTTTCAGGATAGTCCCCGTAAAAATGATAATCGTATTGACCGTTTTTGTTGAAAAAGTGATCAATTAGATGCTTCCACAGTCGTTTTTTTTCTTCATCTGATAAATCATCCCATTTGCGTAGACCGAAATCTGGTCTTAGTTCTTTAAGCGCATCATGATTGGATGCACTCCAAAATTTGAAATCCATAAAAACTAATTTGAATTAAAGATAATATCGTCTTTGCATCAATACTCGAATAAATTCGGTGTCAATGGAAATTTCTCCAATTGGTTGCTCTCATCCCTTACTTAGAGCAAATGCGTCATTCTATAAATCAGAAAGTTGATTCGATAGGATTTAGGAATGAACATAAATCATCCCGAACTAACTTATATTGGACACACGAATTGGCGCAGTAAAAACATCTTATTCGGAATCAAGGCGGCGGACCGCTTAGAGCATATTTTATGCTTAGGAAAGACTGGCATGGGCAAAAGCCATTTACTTGTATACATGGCGTTACAAGACATAAGAAATGGAACTGCCGGTGTTGCGGTTATTGATCCGCATGGCGATGCAGCCGAACAAATAATTAAGCAAATTCCGGTAAGTCGAAAGCATGACCTGATATATCTCAATGCAGGGGCCAACGCACCGCTTCCCTTTAATCCTTTGGAAAACAGATCAATAGAGCAACAGAATCTCCTTGCGTCTGAAATTGTTTCTATTCTCCGTCGTAAATGGCGAGAAAGTTGGGGCGATAACTTGGAGTTTATTATCAGACATTGCATTCTTGCTCTATTAGAATGTCCTAAAACAACGCTACTCGATATTCAACCGTTTCTGACGAACAAGAAGTTCCGTGATGCAGTGCTTAAACGCGTCAACAATACCGGAACGCTCAATTATTGGATCAATATATTCAACAACTATTCGCCGTCGCAGCAGCAATCTGCTATCGCTCCAGTTCTCAATAAAGCCGGTTCTCTTATCGCCAATCGTGCAGTGCAGAAGATCATGGGACAACGTACCGGAAGTATCTCAATACCAGATATTGTCGAAAATCGAAAAATCCTCATAGTTAATTTGTCGAAAGGGATTATCGGAGAACAAGCGGCAGAAATATTAGGAAGTATGATTACTTCAAGTATTCAGATGGCCGTTATGCGAAAAGCACAACTTCCAGAATCAAAGAGAAGTCTATTCTACGCCTACTTTGACGAAGCCCATGTATTTATCAGTCCCTCATTTGCAGAAATGCTCTCTGAATGTAGAAAGTATAAACTGGGGCTTTTCCTCTGCCATCAGTACCTCGATCAGCTCACTGAAGACACGAAAAATGCAATCTTGGGCAACGTCGGCACCATGGTAACGTTTCGCCTGGGATTGAAGGATGCGCGCGTATTTAAGGATGAGTTCTTTCCTGTATTTGCGGTGAAGGATTTTATCAACCTCCCTCGATATTACTTCTATATCAAATTGCTTATTGATGGTGTTGCCTCCAAAGCGTTTAGCGCAATCTCTGGCGAACCATAACGCCCCTGTTAGCTAGTAGTTCGTTTTTGATCTTAATTATTCACCATCAAAAACAATCACTATGACCACATTTCCCCTTACAACATTTCCCTTAGTCGAAATCACTGTCTCGTATAGTCAATCAGTAAAAAAATCAGAACGTCCAATCATTACTAACTCACAGCAAGCGTATGAATACTTGCGTAGGTACTGGAATGACGATGTAATCGATCTATACGAAGAATTTAAAGTGCTTTTACTGAACAGCGCAAATAGAGTTCTTGGCGTTTATGAAGCCTCTCGCGGCGGTTTAACTGGAACGGTTGCAGATCCCAGGCTGATACTTGGTGTTGCAATCAAGACGTGTGCAACTGCCATGATCGTAGCTCACAACCACCCAAGCGGTGGTCATACGCCAAGCCGGGCTGATGAACAGATCACCGAGAAGCTCAAACAAGCAGGGGCGTTATTCGACATACGGGTTACCGATCACCTTATTATTTCAGCGGATGACTACTATTCATTTGCTGATGAAGGAAGAGTATAAACCGGAATCACATTCATTGTTCTTTATAAAAATAAATATCATGAAAGCAGAACTAGCATTGGACACCACCGGAATGTGTCTTGTTTGCAACAAGCAAATGCGTGGCAGAATCGACAAAAAGTTTTGTAGTGACGGATGTAGAAGTCAGCACCATGCTCGACGGTCTTTTCGTGTTACGAAACGAATGCGGTCAGTAAACTATCTTCTCCGCAAAAACCGGACAATACTGTATTGGTTGGTTCAAAATAGCAAACGACCTGTACGAGTAAAACGTCAAACACTTCTTAGCGAAGGCTTCGACTTCTCTCTGATAACTGCCGCAGATATTTCCGGGTCACAAGTCACGTACCACTGTTATGACTACCAGTACACCCCAGTGGATGAATCTATCGTCAAAATAGCTCACAAACCCGACTAAGTTCGGGTTTTATTTATTCCTCACGAACAATCTCAAAACTCGGCATGTTTTTAACGCATCAATACCTTGACCAGCTTACAGAAGACACCCGACATGCCGTATTGGGAAACGTTGGAACCATGATTGCATTTAGACTAGGTACTAAGGATGCAAAAGTGTTTGCTAACGAGTTTTATCCTGTACTTGATGTGGAGGATTTTATTAACCTTCCGAGATTCTACTTTTATATAAATTACTTATTGATGGAGTTGCGATTAAGGCATTTAGTGCAACGCTATAAATATTGTAGGCTTAGAGGGACTCGAATCTAACGTTTAGGTGGCTGAGATAAAAACTCGCTTCGTGCTATTTTGTGCCAAAGCACATAGGAAGAATCATAAGTTCCCAAACGCCGATCAAACTGTATTACCGGATGTTGCTCATTTTTACGAAAGTAAATTCGACATCTTCTATTTACTCCAGTGAGTGTCTCAATTTCCAAGCTCCCAACATTTGCAATTTTCAAAAATGGCGATTCTAAAGCCACCGTACTTTGAAGCAGGTCGCTATAACTGAACCCTTTCTTAGCGCTTCCAAATGCGTAGTCTGGTTTCACGCCCAACGCCTCAATCTCTATTTCATAAACGTTGTATTCAAAATTTGCTCTTATCGCAAACGAATGAGATTGAGAGCGATATCCCATCAGAGAAGAGAAAGATATTTTTGGGATATCATCCCTTTGCACATCACTTGGCTTGCTATCGCTGTCGTGAAAAGATATTGTTCCGTAGTACATTTTATAATATAGCCAATCTGCGTTTCCATCAGCTAGCAGATCCCTGCCGTTTAAAAAACTTATGCTAGTAATTTGCTCTCCTTTTTTATCCACTGTTCCGAAATATTTTTGTGGTCTCAATAATGACGTATCATTTCCACAGAGCAATACGAGGTAATTGAGTTCGGCTAGCTGGGGCAAACTCATAGGAACACTAAACCGTAATCGCATCATCGCAGGAAATAATGGATTTGCAGTTCTTTCAAAATTACTTTGTGTTTCTTTTTGTTGAGCAAGTATACTGTTCCCATAATTTTCTATTGCTTGGCTATTAGTAAAAATCTCTGCTGTAAGCTTGTTCACTGAATCTAGCCTTTTTAGTGTTTCTGTGATCCGTACATCTGCCGTCTCTATTCCGTCCATTATCTCTTTAACCTCCTTTTTATGCGCATCGGAAGATTTAGTTTCCTTCACCATACTTAATCCGAAGCTGATGATACTTACGGTACAAATGCACCATGCTATTATTTTTTTTCGATTACTCGACAACTCTTTTGAGAGGACTAAAATTGCGCTTAAAAAGGTTACAAAGCAAGAAGCGACTGGTAGAACACCAGACAGCATTTTGTCGATGAGCAATGAAAAAAAGTAAAAATTGAACATACCATAAAGATAAAAACCCTTTTCAGGGTTTTTCTTTATCAAGCCAACATATAATCCACACGGTGTCGCATCCCAGGCAGGCTCCTATAAGTAATTGCAGTACTAAAATAGGAACCAGATTTAAAAGAAAAAAGCAGATAATCAACAAGAGGTGAAAGATTATAGTCGCAATGGCAAGTTGTCGCATTGTCATTTTAAGGTGTATTGGTTACCACAAAACCCAAATAGATTCTCTGGTAACCAATACATTACATCCTTTAGATACATTGTAGCATATTCCTGTTTTTTTGTCAAGTATTCATTTAGGGTGTTTTCCCCCTTGTGCTTTCCATTTTTTCTTCGTAATCAGCAGCACCAAAACCTCCTGCTATGCGAAATACCGTCCTTGCGGCTTCGTGCTGCGTGCTCTTTTCCTCATGTGATAGCTACTTCTACAACGACAATAAGTCGTTCTTTTTGAGCGTATTAGCGATTGTTCTTGCACTGTTTATGATACGGAGGCTTACAAAGCCAAATCCTGCGAAACAGCTCGACGCAATCCATTCCCATCAATCCCACCACTTTGAGGACTTCCGATTGTCTGCCAATGACTTTTACGCTGATCTGACGACTATTATCCAAGATCGTGAGTTTCCGAAGGTGTCCGCTAAGGTGGTGACACTTACGGACGGCGGTCTATTCGACGCGCAACGGGCATATCTCCAGGTCGCGAGCCAAGACCATGTATTTTACGTCTGTGCGGCACCATTCGGAAAGAATTTCTTCATCTCATACTGGCTGCGACCAGCAGACGAGGAGTTTGCGGATATGTTCTTGCGGAAAGTATTCGGGGTACTTCCCACGCGTTCCTTCTTCCGCGTGGATAGCGAAGCGATGTTTGTCGAGAGTATGAAAAAGGCGGTGATGAAAGCCATCGCAAACGCAACCGAACAGCGCGGACTACGACAGCCGACAGCCTCCGAACTCATTCCAACCACTCTATCCTGATGGAACGGCGACAAGAGCAACATATCAAGCAGTTCTACGATTGGGAATTACGCGGGAGAGGGTGGCTCACCTTTGACCTGCCCGTGCATCTTGAATGCGAGTATTACCCGTTCTTCATGCACCGCACCCCAATGCCGTACATTGACGATGGCGTGCGGCATACGCTGTTAAGCCGGATCGCGGACGTATTCCGTGCACCGACACCCAAGCCGAGCATCCCCGCACCGGAGATGCCGCCGGTTGCCGCGTTTCCCTTGGAAGACTTTGAGATGCGGGCTATTGCGCTCTCATGGAAGCAGAACGCATCCATGAAGCCGGAGCGTATGGAGCAGGTGTTTGCGGCGCTCAGTCGCCTGACCGGACAGGTATCGTTTGAATTGATCGCAACGCACGAGCATATCCGCATCCAGTTGGTCGTACCGGCTGATGATTGCGACATCATTCGCTCGCATCTCTCGGTATATCTTCCCGAAGTCATACAGAAGGAAGAAGACAATCTCGACTTGCTTGATTGTCCGACATACACGGGAGACTACGGATTGCAGCACGAATTTATGCGCCCGCTTGCAATAGGTGGCGATCACGATTGGTATGCCGGATTGTGTGCAACCCTTGATCTGCTGCAACACGGAGAACAAGCCATCATCCAAGTGTTGTTTGCCGGAGCGGGAAACTTTTGGGAGGACAGCATCATGCGTTCAGTCACCATCAACGGAAAAGAATCGTTTTTTGTCGATGCGCCGGAGATGCCCGCGCTTGCACAAAAGAAGATTGAACGTCCGCTTGTCGCGGCAACGGTGCGGGTTTGCACCCAAGCTGCGACCGTCGCCCGTGCCGGACTGCTCTTCGAGCAGGTGTCTGTCGCGCTTGTGTCGGGAACATCGTCTCCCGCAAATGCACTCGCGCCGCTCGGCTCTGAAACATACGACTACGACACGCGCATATCCGACATACTCTCGCGCACCTCGCACCGCCTGGGCATGCTCTTGAACGTCCGCGAACTCGCAAGCATTGCACATCTGCCCGGACAATCGGTACGATCTCGAAAGCTGTTCCAGTACACCAAGACCACCAAAGCGCCGCCGGTGCAGTCCGGCACCTACTGTATCGGCATCAATGAGCATAACGGGATAGAAACACCGGTATATCTCTCTGACGAGATGCGCAGCCAGCACGTCCACCTCATCGGCGCGACCGGCACGGGAAAGTCAACACTCTTTCATTCGCTTATCTGCCAAGACATTGCTGCAGGCAATGGATTTGCGGTATTAGACCCGCATGGAGATCTGATCGACCACATATTGCCCTATATCCCTGAACGCCGCATAAAGGACGTAGTTATCCTTGATCCATCGGATGCTGAGTACCCCGTAGGGTTCAATCTGCTACATGCGCACAGCGAACTAGAAAAGCAGTTGCTTGCGAGCGACCTCGTTGCATTGTTCAAGCGGTTTGCAACCTCATGGGGCGACCAGATGAACAGTGTCTTGGCAAATGCCATCCTCGCGTTTCTTGAAAGCACGGAGGGCGGTACGTTGGTCGATCTGCGCCGATTCCTCATAGAGAAACAGTATCGCGAGACGTTCCTTAAAACGGTACAGGACGACGCGATTGTGTACTACTGGAAACACGAGTTTCCGCTCCTCAAAGGCGGCTCGCTCGGCTCCATCCTAACCCGCCTTGATGGTTTCCTCCGTCCGAAGCTGATCCGCAACATGGTATCGCAAAAGACCAGCATCAACATCGAGGGCTTGATGAACACGAAGAAGATCATCTTGGTGAAGCTCGCGCAGGGATTGATCGGTGAAGAAAACGGATATCTACTCGGCGCATGTATCGTTGCCAAAATCCAACAAGCGGCAATGGCACGGCAAGCGACCGCAAAAGAGCAACGTACGCCGTTCTACCTCTATATCGACGAGTTCCACCACTTCATCACCCCGTCACTCTCCAACATTCTCACCGGCGCACGCAAATACGGGTTAGGACTTATCGTTGCCCATCAGGATATGGAACAGGTATCAGGGCATAACGCGGAGCTTGCAAACAGCCTTGTGGCAAACGCAGGAACGCGGATATGCTTCCGTATTGGGGATAACGATGCGAAGAAACTCGCGGGCGGATTCTCTTCGTTTGCAGTGGAAGACATGCAGAACCTTGAACGGGGCGAAGCGATCATGCGTATCGGACGGGCGCAGGACGATTGCAACGTACGTGTGGTGCCTGTTGCGGAAACGAGCGCGTATAACTGCACAGACAAGGTTATTGCGGCATCGAGAGAAACATACGCAAAGAAAGCGGATAGTCCCGTCGCAAAAGAACCGACAACAACCGTTGATGCGGCACAAGAGCGTACTCCATCCATACCAGTACCGCCGTCTCCGATTGTCGAGCAGCCTAAACCTATTTCACCAACACAAGAAGAAGAAACAAAATCCCGCCTTGCAGAACGCGAAGATTTTAAACTTCATCGCTATTGGCAGAACAGGATAAAGAAGATTGCGGAAGATCGCGGCTTTAAGGCTGACATAGAACTGCCGGTCTTGAAGGGTGCGGGACAGGTCGATGTATCGCTTGTGCGAGACAAACTCCGTATTGCGGTGGAAATATCCGTCACAACAAAACCTTCATGGGAACTGCACAACATCAAGAAATGCCTGGCTGCGGGATACACCACCGTGATCGCATGCAGTAATAACCCGCACATGCTGCGGCAACTGGAGCAGCAGATACAAGAACACTGTATCGAAGCTGAACGAAAAAAGATTATCGTGACGGATGTTGCTGCTGTCGATCATCATATACCGATTGTCGAGATGAAGGTGACCGAACAGCAACAAACCATCAAGGGGTATCGAGTATCGGTATCGTATGAACAAAGCACGCAGGAGCAGCTAAATCAAAAGAATCGCACCGTATCAAGAATTATTAAAGGCAAATAATCATTCAATAATTGAGTATGAAGCAACCGAGATATACTGTAAAAATGGGCGCATTTATGGATGGCTTATATGGGGCTGTGATAGCTGTCGGTCTGATAAATTACGTTAAGGATATTGCGACACAGGACACTCCGGTGGATTTGGCGGACGCTTTTAGATGGTCTTCCCTGTTCCATCTGTTGTTTACGCTTATAACGATAACAATCGTCTCCCACGACTGGCTTGCATACAAACGTGCGGACGCGGAGGAGGAACGGCGGCTCATCCATCATTTCCCGAATATTCTCGCGCTATTCTTCATTGCACAGATGTTCAATTCCACGACGTTTGAGCTGTTGCCATTTTGGTATTTCTTCGGCACATGGTATGTCCTTTGTTCCGTAGTCAACAGTATCTTCTCAAAGGCACAACGCCACGTCTACCTTCGATATGTAATCTATCTATTGATTTGTGGAATCGCAATTTGGCTGTTCTATTTCGAGAAATGCTCGCTTGCATGGGCATACGGATTTCTGATCGTCTCAACCGCCATCATATTTTATACGTGGGATATTACTGATAAAGAGCGGACTAAAAAGAACCCAGCAGCTTAGACATCATGCAATAGTTGCTCTAACGAGAGTTCAAACGCCTCGGCAAGCGCATGAAGCGTACTGATTGTGGTGTTTATCTTTCCGCCCTCGATGCGATAAATCTGCGTTTTCTCCACATCGCAGGCTATGGCAAGATCATCCTGAGACATGCCGCGCTCTTGCCGCAACTGCTTGATTCGCAGCCCAAACTTGCGTAACACCTCCTCATTCCTGATCTTATTCATCACCACAAAATGAGGTATCTGCAAAAAATATATGACTGCATACATGCAGTCAATAAGAAATTTCCTGTACCTTCCTTTCAATCAAACCTACGTTTATGAAATCCTGCCATGCACGGAGCAGTACGCTCCGTATCTTCTTGACGGTATGCGTGAGTGCGGTATTTAGCTGTAGCGCACCCAAGCAAACAACAATCTCTCTCCAAACCTTCAACTATGATTACAAGACCGGTGCACCGACCAAACCCGGGAGCGCGAACATCTTGGTTGACCTGGTACGTCCGAACTACGCAAGTACCTTCGCATACGGGAGAACCGAGTTGTTTTCCAACTTTCGTACGCATATCGGCAGAGATATGGAAGAACTGCTCATAGACAAAGGCTTCCGCGTGAAAGGGCCGTATGACAGTTTTGACGACATGGTCTTTGATGATCGGAAGGACGCGGATATCGCCATTGATGTAGAGATCGTCCCGCAGTTCACCGCCCGAGACGGCTCATGGCATTCCTATACCAACAAGTTCAGCTTACAGGCTCCGGTCACCTATTACTACTACGAAGGGACGGTATCACTGATCGGCAAGATCAACCTGATCGGCTACGAACCGTTATCCAAAGAAAAGATATGGGTAAAGTCTGTACCGATTCCTGCCATTACCAATATCAACATCACGACCGCAAATAAGAAGTTCACGTCTACGACAGTCGGTAATGAGTTTTATAACGACCCGAACGTGTATAACGCGCTCGGGAGCGCATTGAATGAGCAGTATAAAGAAATCTTCAAGAAGATCGACGTGCTGTTAGACGCACGAGAGTTTGAGATATTGAAACCCCAAATCAAGGAACTGAAAGCAAAAAAGGGATACTGATAGTTTAGCTATGTGTTACAAATGAGGTATCGCGGCTGATTTTTCCATTTGTTGCTTTTCCTGAATGCCGGATAAAAGTTTTTTTTGCGAGTAATCACTCATACATACACTTACGCAGATAAATGATAGGCTAGTATTTTTTGTGAGTTTCAAAATGGCTGTATCGATGGATTCAGCGTTAACGTGTTTGATTTTCTGCTGTCCGGTAACCTTGTGTATTAATACACCACGGTATACCCGCAGGGCTTTGTCTCCAGTAGATTCCGCGCTGAACTTTTCCATATCTGAATGTACAAAAACTTCGTTTGATATAAACACTTGCTCTAAGGCATTCCTTGGCACACAGTACGTTTAAAATCAATTAATTATAATTCACGCACTTTCTCTCAACCAAAAATTATTTGGAGAATTAAAAAAATACTACCTTTATATCGGACTTAGTAGTCCAAAAGACATAGATAAAGATTAGAACAGATATTTAGGTTTCGTTATTTTTTTTGTGATAAAGATTTGAGAGTTAGATTTTTTAAGATTCGACGGTGTAAAAAAATTAACGAAAGCCATTCCATTATTGGGTGGCTTTCATTTTAAGAGATGGATTACAAAGCAAAAATTATAAAAATAGTTAGATGGAAATTTTTTCGTTCGCCCTTTTTACAAGGTTTGAAGATAATTTAAGGTATTTATCTTCTCTGGCAATTAATGAATCATGGGATTATTCAGATCCTAGTAAGGAACAATCGGAAGGCAACAACTCTGCAAGATTTTCGTTCCCAATTCTCCGCAATTATTTAGAACACACCTACCAAAAATTAGACGGTGAAAAGAAAATTGTTTTCACTGCCAATAATCAGTTTGCCTGTTTCAATACTGGCTTAGTTACTAAGCACTACGAGGAAATATTCGCTTTCTTTGAGGAAAACAAATCCTTCAACAAACAGTCCCCATATTTCTTTAAAGCATTTCTGAAAGAAAGTGATCGGGAATTCTTGTCTTATTATTCGGACAATATTCCACAGAGGGCGAACTATTTTGATAAACCGGAGCGACTTCTGTTTAATCCGAAAAGCACCATTATTAAAAACATTGACCATATCCTGGACGATAACAAAATTCGTTTTCCCGAACCGTTAAAAAGTGCCTCTGACCGTGAAATCAGAAATCAACTTAACGGGGCTATCGAAGAGGTTACGAAAATGGCGAAGATTAACTACAAGTTGGGTATTCCACAATGGTATAAAGAGGAAATTCAATTACTCCTTCCGCTGTATCTAACGAGACATGATGTTGCAGACTTAGCCCTCGTTGTTGAATACATCAACAGCACCACCTACCGTGCAGGGGCTTGTTTAACAAAAGGAATGGCGTACAACAATGCACGGTTAATAGTCGCTCCACAAAGTAACTGGTTAAAACCCTAAATAATAAAACACATGGGATATAATTCGTCGTACATAATGTTGACAAAACGATAGCCGCTTGCGGCGGCTATCATTACATACAATCTGAGATTCAAAAATATGGGGGGCTCGTCTAACTTGCGGTGAGGACGGCCGACTTATAATCGGTTAATACGGGTTCAATCCCCGTACCCTCCATTCTTTTGTGTAAAATAAACCTCTTTTGGTTTAACTGACAATTTTTTAACATAAAAAACTTTATATATGGCACTTTTTACAACGCGTGTGGAACTCCACAACGCAAAAACAAGCGAAGATTACGATACACTCCATAAGGCAATGGAAAAAGAAGGGTTTTGGCGCACTATTCAATTAAGTGGAGAAACTACGGTCTATCACTTGCCTACCGCTGAATATAATTATAGCGGCAAGGTAGAAACATCTGCGGTTTTGGAGTTAGCTAAGAAAGCTGCAACAAAAACTGGCAAGACGTTTAGTGTTCTTGTAACAAAGGCTGACGGCAGAAGGTACTGGTATAATCTGCCCGTGGTTAAGAAAGCAGTTACATCATAACCGATGTGATTGTAGTTCTGCGAAACTGCTTGCTGTTAACAGCAAGCAGTTTTTTTACCAAATACAAAAAGCCACCGTTAAATAACGGTGGCTTTTTCAATAACGAAAAGCACTTTTTTCATTCCTTGTGCCAATGGTACCCGTTTGTTTCGTTCCCAATTTGCAACCGTTCCTTCGTCAACCTTCAGCAGTTTTGCAAATTTCTCATTGCTTAATCCATGTTCGTACTTATACCGCCTGATCTTCCCGCCAAACGTCTCCGTCTCGTGATGGAATGGGTAGTACCCGAGAAACGCAATGATCGCCGGATATTGGTATAGCCGAGGCTCATTCCGTCCATTTTCCCAGTAACACAGGCAGTCTTCGGACACCTGTATTGCCCGTGCTGCAGCGGCCTGCGACAGATTCAAGTCCATGCGCCGTTTCTTGATGTGTTCCCCAAGCGTTTTTGGTTTTTCGGGATAGCCTTGATAATGAGGCTTTTGCACAGTGACAACATGCTTGGACATTATCGACAAAACCATGTGCCTGCGGCTTTTATAATCACCCGGACAAAGACTGTACCTGTCCGCCGGGCGCAGTACAGAAATACCTCAACAAAGTATCCGGCCCCCTGCTCGATCGCATCGACCTGCATGTGGAAGTTACTCCTGTTGCCTTCAGTGAACTCAGCAGCCGGAGCCAGGGCGAACCGTCTGAAGTTATCCGTGAACGTGTGATCAAAGCCCGGGAAATACAGGCAGAGCGATATAAATCTGTAGAAGGCATATTCGTGAATGCTCAAATGAGCAGCAAACAATTACGCGAGATCTGCCGCATCAGTAATGTGGGAGAAAATCTGTTAAAGCGCGCTATGGAAAAACTAAACCTCAGTGCGCGCGCCTACGACCGGATACTTAAAGTGAGCAGAACCATCGCCGATCTGGCAGGCAACGCAGATATACAACCCGAACATCTTGCCGAAGCCATTCATTACCGGAGCCTGGATCGGGAAGGCTGGGCGGGGTAGTTTTTAACTTTTGGAAAGTTCCGAAACTTTCCAAAAGTTGATTCTGAAGTTGATAGGAAATAAAATCATCAATGTTACATCCATCAAAGTTTTACCACATTTACAACCATGCAAATGGTGATGAAAATTTATTTCGTGAAGAAAAGAATTATTATTTTTTTCTGGAAAAAACAAGCAAATATCTAACCGAGTATTTAAGCATATATGCCTATTGCCTTATGCCGAATCATTTTCATTTGCTCGTTAGAATACACGATGAGCAGTCAATCTGTCAAGTATTGTCAACATCCAATGCTTATAATAAAATGAGTGAAATGAACCAAGTTGATTCTATGTACAGGAAAATCAGTAAATCATTTGCAAACCTATGCAGCAGTTACACACAGTCTTACAATAAAATTTACGCCAGAAAAGGAAGTTTATTCATGCCGAATTTTAAAACAAATGATATAGAGAATGATCTTTCATTTTGTGCACTTGTTCATTATATACATGCAAATCCTGTACACCATGGATTTGTGAAAGATATCAGCGACTGGAAATTCTCATCCTTTCACGCACTTTGTTCTGATAAGCCTACCAAACTGGAACGCAATTATGTTCTCGATATTTTTGGTAATAAACAGGCTTTTCTTAATTATCATTCCAGGCCTATCGACCGGAAATATAAATGGCATGATTACACAGTTTAATTTCAAAGAGGTTGGCAACTATAACTTTTGGAAAGTTTCAGAACTTTCCAAAAGTTAAGTACATCTTATTTGTTCTTTACAGGATATAACCGGGCATTTTTTTCCCAAATATCGAAAATCTCATTCTCATGCTTTGTTAGCGGCCGCATATATTGTAATTCAATTTTGAAAACACCCTTTGGGGATACTATTCGATCAATTGCAATTTCAAAAGGGCAGCCGGCGTTATAACGCTTTTCCAATGATCGCGACATGTGAAATATTGAACCTTTTTGCGCGCATGAGGTAAGTAACTGCATAATGTGACGCTGCTTCTGAACTGTAGTGGGTGAATTTTGATAGTCTTGTGAATAGAGCGCTTGTAAACGTCTGTATTTTATATTGTTAATTATAGTGTCAGCTACCCAATGCACCGAATCGAATTTTTGTGTTTCGGCAAAAGAGTAGAAATTCCAGCTATATTTAATAGGCATCGAATCTGCTTGTTTATATTTTTTAGTAAATCTGCTTTGGGCAGAGAACTCTGGGTACTCATAAAATGACAGTGAACGGAGATCAATAAAAACCACATACAATAGTTTTTCGGTACCTGCCAGCGAACTAGTATCGGTAGAAGAAAAAGTAAAATGAGGAACTTGGAATATTACCAGACTATCACGATAATAGAATAAGCGATGTCCAGTGCTACCTGGTAAATAAGGCACATACTTGTTCGTTTTTTCATCGAATGCATCAATTGATTGCATGAGTACACCAGATGGTTTAGCCTGTCCGTTGACGAATACCGAAACGAGTAAACAAATAATATATAATAAAATTTTATTCATATAATTTATTTATGGAAAAAGCGCCGATGCATTTCCAGTCGCATTACCTGTGAACGGGGCTCCTGAACCAAAGTTTTGAATCGTTACATATGCGGTAACCGACAAAGTGATAAGCGTATTTTGCTGCGTTATTGATACGCTATTGCCCGTTTCAGTATGAAACATGCCGACTTGTCCTTCAAATGAAGTATTATGACTTTTTACCCCAGTAATCTTTGCAACTGATCCCGCCGGGTGACTGCCTTTGATTACATCTGTCGACCAGACCGTCCATGCAATCGATCCTGTTTGTTTTTTTACGGGCCAAACTTTTGTTGTCTCCAAACTTGCATCAGTTACATCAATGTCTCCACCGCCAACGCCATCAATAAGTTCGTCATATTTTTCCCCTTCGCAGCCCAAGGGTTCAACATCAGTCAGTTCACAACTAAAAACATCAGGAGTGGTAGTTTCAAAACATTCATAATGTGCGATGTACCAACATGTTTGAGTGTTTGTACGAACTGTAACGGAATTCCCTGAATGACTATCAGTACTCTTAACAAAAGCCCTGCCATTTTCATATTTTATTGTTTGAATCCTGCTGCCATCCCAATTATCCTTAGTCAAAAATCCAGAGAATTTTGGGGATGAATAGTCAAGAAACGCCTTACTTGGAAATTTCGTCACTACTTCAATGTGTGGTGTATTCGCCTGATCGATATAAATTACCAGTTTACTTTGTTTTTCAAGTGTCATCCTGGAATTATCGCCGAAGTTAGTTTCAAACGAATATGGTTTCTCATATTTGAGCGGCACAATTACAAATGACCCGGTTTTGTTAGTGGCTGTATAAGCTTTATCCCAGACAGGTGCCTTTCTATATTTTTGAACTGCGGCGGAACTGATGAGAGACTCAAAAATAGTTTTCGCTTGTGTAATAGAAGGTGAGGTTGATTCGATATTATTTAAGGACGTCTCCGTTACCTCCTCTTGATGATTAACATCAATGGATTTTTTACATGACCAATATATTAGCGATAATATCACTAACATAATAGGAAAAAACTTTTTCATAATGTAGTTTTGATTACTACAATATATTAAAAAATATTTAAATGTTCATATAAATAAAGCACCACGAAGCAAGTGAGGTATTATGGAACATATTAAATGTACACTGGGCAATGAAATTATTGCTTGCTATCACATAATATATATTTTATATTTAGAATACATGAACGTCTTAATACAATCGTAATAGCCAATGCATCCTATAAAAACACTTCTCCTTGTGGCAGTATGGAGCTTTAGCACTATATCAGCACATGCAGGCCGTACAGATACAGTATTTTAAATAAACCAAATATTCAGCTACAGGCGACCGGCAAGACTATCTATTTCTCCTCCTTCAAACGAAGCCCTTCCCTCAATATTGCAATTGGAAAAAATTCGCAATTGCGCTATTTGTAATGCCTTTCAAATTAACATTAAAGGCCCACCAATCTTGCATGAATGAAGGGACAACATAGTATGAAATAACATTTCACTGAAATCTAATGCATACTTAAAAAATTGAACAGTCAAAATAGGCTTTCGAAACATGAGCCTCCCGAAAGGAGACACTTTCATTAAACATTACTCCTCCGAAATACGCTTCACTCCCGCTCATCATTACTCCTAACCGATTGTACGGCTTAAATAAAAAAGGGCTGTAACATTTCCGGATTTCGGCGTATTTTATAGTACTTATGAAAAAACTATTATTCGCAGCATTCTTAATCGCTGTTTCTGTGTCTTGCTTCGCACAGGTAAAATTCAAGGTACACATCGATACAAGTATTCACAAGACTTTCACGGGCCGCTTGTATGTTTATACAACTACAGATACTGCCCGCGGTGTGCCCGATCAGGTTAATTACAAACAACCTTTGTTCGCTACACAGGTAGCAAATTGGCAAGCCCTGCAAACAATTGTATTGGATGATAATGCGGAAGCATATTCAGTAAAGCCTTCGCAAATGAAACCCGGCTATTACAAAGCCGCTGCGGTGATCGATGCAGATATTGATACACGAGGTACATTTAATCCGGGCAATGCCTACTCTCGAAAAGATATCTTGTTTTATGTTAATGAAAAAGGCGAAACGAATGTCCATATTAACATCAATTCATTGATCGGACAACCGCGTTTCAAAGAATCAGACACACTGAAATTAATAAATCTTAAAAGCGATCTGTTGTCTTCTTTCCATAACAAAGATGTGTTCCTGCAAGCCTCTGTTGTATTACCGAAAGAATATCTTTCAAACCCCGAAACAAGATTCCCCGTTGTATATGTTATTCCGGGATGGGGTGGTTCGCATTTAGATGTAATGGGTCCGAATCCGCGTAAGCGTTATGGGTTCGATAAAGGTGCGCCAAAAATATTCGTATATCTGAATTCCGAAACACAAACACGCTGGGGATTGCATTCGTTTGTAGACTCGCGGGTAAATGGCCCGTGGGGAAAAGCACTGGTGGAAGAACTGCTCCCTTACATCAGAAAAAACTTCCGTGGTACAGAAAGTCCGGAGAAAACCTTTGTTATCGGGCAAAGTTCAGGTGGTTACCCTTCTCTCTGGTTATTTACAGCTTATCCAAAAGCGTTCGGCGGTGGTTGGGCCGTATCTCCTGATCCGGTAGACTTTTCAAGTTTTATCGGAACAAATATCTATGCAAAGAATGCAAATATATATACCGATGAACAGGGAAGCGAACGCGGATTCTTTCTCACAAACGGAAGATTTGAATCGACGATCCGCGAATGGGTTAAGCAGGAAATGTTTGAAGTAGACGGCGGTCAGAACCAGGCTTTCGAAGCAGAGTTCGGAAAACTCGATGCCAGAACAGGGAAGCCTAAATTACTTTTCAACAGACAAACAGGTACAGTAGACCCTAAGGTAGTTGAGGAATGGAAAATGTACGACATGGGTCTTTGGATCGAAAAGAACTGGAAGAAATATAAAAAAGAGCTTAGTGGAAAGATCCATGTATTCGCCGGGGCCGATGATAATTTTTATTTAAACAAATCCGTGGAGGCTTTCAAGCTAAAAGCCCAAAAGGCCGGTGCAGATGCAGTAATAGAAATTATTCCAGGTGCCAACCATTTCAATGTATGGACATCACCCGGCTTCATAGAAAGAATGCATAAAGAAATGGATGGAAAGTAAAGTAAATAAAACGAGATCCGGGCATCTCGTTTTTTATTTACACAAACCGATTTCACCTACCACCGGAATCCGATCCTGACATTGATTAATTACGATTGAGATAGAACAACTGCCATTTTGTGTAAGATCTGTATAAAACTGAATAGAGCTTGCAAATGTGCCCCTGTTTTCATATTTTACTGCTGTAACCCCTCGCCTTTGGTTTTGTATCCCCAGCAATTGAACTCAAAGATGTAACCCAAGAACATCGATGAACCGTGGTTCAAAAAAGATGAATGTATCTGAACGATATTTTTTCATTCTAAATACCAAACCATGAAACACACAACAAAACCTTTCGGCAGCATTTTCGTATTTGTTGTTCTGATGGCAACATGCCTTGCTGGAGCATCAAAAATTTCAGGCAGTTCGCACCGGGCATTTGACGGATATTACCGCGATATCAAAACCGGGCAGACTTTCGACAACTGGTATTGCGGCCAGTTTATTTATATCTACCTGCGCAATGCCGACGACGAGATCACGATCGGAAAATCTGTCTGGGCAGACCTTTCATTAACAACGCCTTTCCCGAATGGTATCATTACTTCTTACTATGGAAGCACTTACGGTCAATCGTTCTATGTATTGAACGGTGTTATCTATGATTATGCTACGCCGATGAATTGCTGGGATCCGCTTACAGATGGTAAATAAAAAAGCGAAGCCGCTGCCTGTGAGTAGCGGCTTCACTTCGAAATCAACTATGGTGCTCTTTTATTAAAATTCTTATTCATTTTAAATACGGGACTGACGGAATATCGCGAACCAGTGTTCGCGTTGCTTCCAGGAATCTGCTGCGACCGGCAACAGAGGCCGGGCAGCCTTCGCACGAGTCAGTTTCGGTTATTAATTGTGCGTCTTGCATACAACAAAATACAAAATCAGGTGATAAATTAACCATTCTGTTTCTTACGCTTCAGTATCTCTATCTCTTTCTTCATCTCGATGATATACAGCGTTAGTTCTTCAATCTTGCGAAGCAAAACTGCCTGGTTATCACCGAGGTTCAGGCCATCATTTATTACTTCTTTTTCGGCGGGCACATCGGGCAGGTGACCATTATCTTTTATGAATTGCTCTACTTCCTGTAATGGCCGTAACCTGTAGTTCTTGTGAAATACATAATCACTCCATGCGGTTTGCGTTACGATTACTTTACGAACCCGCAGGTTTCCGTTAACTGAAAGCTTCTCCGTCGGAAATAAAGTACCTATCCCAACATTCCCATCTGAATCAATATGCAATCTTTCAAGCCCAGTCGTAAATAAACCCAGTCTTGTAAACTGGGCAGAGCGATAACCTCCCAGTACTACCTGAGCTCCATCGTCCGAATAAGCCAGCATATCCCAGCTTCCCGCATTGATCACATTGGCAAAACCGCTTATCTTGGTGCCGGATGTATTAACACGTATGCCATTTCCATATACCTCCAGCGGAGCAGCCGGGCTACTGGTACCGATACCTACATTTCCTGTGGATGGAAATGTGTTCTGGGCATTCGATTTAAAAGACAAGAGATAACAAAACAGCACAACAACATAATTTTTCATAATAGTCAGTTTGATGATCAGAATTAAAATGTAGCGGCTGTTCACAACTACTACAGCTGCTAAAATCTAATTTATAGGTTTTATGCTAATTATATATGAGACACAATGATTATATTAAAATTCCTAATAACTACCTTCCGCCGAATTTTCATGTCAGGAAATAATCTTATCTTGATTATATGAAACACAGTTTCGGGCAAATATTTAAATGGCAGGGATGGGTTGTTGTTGTATATGTTATTGCAGCAATAATATCCAGGGAAGTCTACGATAAATTCTTCCCGGGAGAAAATATATTTTCGATACCCAGGCTCATTGCTACTTTTATCCCGGCACTTATTGCCGGTGTAATTTTCAGCCGCTGGTTTAAAAAGAAGGCCGGAGTTGAGGAAGAAGGATAGGGAATATTATTATTGAAGGATCGTTATTCGTCTTCGCCGTTGTTGGTCGCCTCACCACAGTGTAAGATATTTGGATTCTCTACGCCATTTCAAGTTCATTGCTTCCGGTAGCTCAGGCTGCTGACCTCGTCTTTCTTCTCCCGCTGATGTCTCCCACAGGGGACTCAGCGCAGCACGCACTTACCATTCTTAAAGATGCTTATCAACTCCAACTTTCCAGGCAGGTGCTGCATTTGTCGCTCAGGCCGCTGGGCCTCGCCTTTGCGCCAGCGCTGCTTTGGTCTCTATCAAATTGTGCTACGCATCATTTTGATTGCCTGCGCTTCGCTGGGCACCGAACCCAAAGAGGCGCCTCTGCAAAGACTGGTAAGATCTTTTGGTTAATGGTTAACTATACCGATTTTACAACCGTATTCCATGTCTTCCTGAAGGAAGCATCACTTGCTATTTCTAAAGTTGGTAAATTTATAAATTCTCTCGAACACCGTGTCAGGCCACCAACAACAGCACTAATATTGTCCCGTAGAAAGTAATACAAGCGTACATGCTTCCACGGGTTCAATACCGTTGGCTTTGGCAAGCGCAGCCAATTCGTCATTTTCAGTACCGGGATTAAAGATGATCCGTTCAGGATGCAAGCCGATAATATAATCGTAGTAAGGCTTTTGTCGTTGCGGGTTAAGATAAAGCGTAACCGTGTCAGCATCTTCCACGGCCGGATGTTCGGTAATAATAGGTGTATCACCAACCTGACCAGCTCTGTTACCAATAGCAATAACCGGATGCTGGTACGCCCGTAATTTGTTCACTGCCAGATAGCTGTAACGTTCCGGATTTTCAGATGCGCCGAGTACTATGGTCTTTTTTGCTTTCACATCTTAAAGATACGCAGATTTAAAAGACCGGCAGTGCCGGTCTTTTAAATTTAACGCTTTCTGATAATATCATCGAGTGCCTTATCTATATTGCCGTATCTAAATACAAACCCGGCATCACACAATCTAGCAGGAATTACCCAGCGGCTTTTAAGCATAAGCTCCGGCTCAGTTCCGATAATGCGTGCTCCCAGATGTACCATCCATCTATACATAGGAAATCCTATACGGACCTTACAAATCTTGCGAAGCGTTTGCATAAAAACTTCGTTACGCACAGGCATTGGTGCGCTGGCATTCAATATACCCTCCAGCCTGGAATGATCACGTATAAAATCAATAAGGCGGCAAAGATCAGTCATATGTATCCAGCTAAACATTTGTTTGCCACTACCCTGCTTCCCTCCAAGACCTGCTTTTACAAGATTTGTATATGGTACCATGACCCCGCCGTTTCCTAGTACGATCGCCATGCGAAGACAGACCTTACGTGTTACAGGTGTATCTGCTGCAAAAAATGCCTTCTCCCATTCTTTACATACCTGCACACTGAAATCATTTTGCAGCAGTTCGCTTTGTTCATCCTGTGCAGCATCTATTGCATGACGATAAATAGTAGCCGACGCTGCATTGATCCATAACTGAGGAGGTTTGTTCAGTAAGGAAATAGCCCGTCCAAGCACTTGTGTGCTTCTGATCCGGCTATCCAGTATCGCCTTTTTATTTTTTTCAGTGTACCTGCAGTTAACGCTCTTCCCGGAAAGATTGATCAGCATTTCTGCATCTTCCAGTTCTTCAGACCATTTATCAATATCCGCTCCGTTCCAATGTACAATACGTATTGATCCGTTCATTTTATTAAGACAGTTATAGGAATTGTTTTGTCCGTTTACTTCTCTGCTCAATACGACCACTTCATATTCGGGCGTGTACCATAATGCAAGTTGCTGACCAATAAATCCTGTTCCGCCTGCTATTACGATCTTCTTTTTCATAAATATTTATTTTAACTGATCCATGGGCCGCGCCATCATTACAAACGTTTCACGATGACAAATGAAAAGATAAAACAAAGCCATACCCGGAGAAAAGAACAATATGAAATACAGGTAAGGCAACATTAATGTCTTGGGTATGACCAATGCAACCATAAAGAAAACCACCACCCACACCAGCAATCCATAATACCATTTCCTGTACTTATTACTGCTGAACCAGCCCATGCCGATATGCACAAGGCTGCTCAGTACCTGCCATCCGCCAACAATAAAATATCCTGTTATTCCATTTCTTATACTGATAAAACCGAGCAGAACAAAAGCAGCGATCAGTATGATCTGACCCATTACATCCAGCTGTTTTATCAAACGGATCTTTTTCATATAAAAGTTTTTAATCGTTTACAATAGCGCATTGCCGGATCAGTGCGCCAGGGTTCTCAGCTGGTGGGTATTCTCTTCCTGCGCTCTTTTTCTCAGTTTGAAAAAGATGAAAAGATTAAAGAAATGCATGCCGCCCAGCAGTAAAGTAATAAAGCCTACTTTACGGCTCAGCACTTCCAGTAATAACCGGGCGCTGCTGATCTGATCTGTTTCCGTAAGGATATAAACAGCATAACCGATGTTCACGAGATAGAAGCCGACCAGCAGCAGATTATTGACACTATCCGCCAGCTCGCGGTTGCCATGGAAGATATCGACCAGAAAGATTTTTCCGTTCCGGAACAGGGTTCGGGCCACCCAGATTGTAAGTACAATACTGATGAACAGGTACGCAACATAGGTAATGATAATGTAGTTCATAAGATTCGTTTTTGGTGTTATTAATATTTATAGAATTTTCAATAATTATTGAAATATAAAACCCTTAAAAAGCCTCATTGTTGAAATGAGGCGCTGCTCTTATTTGAACATCTTCATAAAACTTCCCCAGAACCAGTTCTCTTCGGCTTTGATCACAACAGTTAATGTTTTTTCTGCGTGACCGGCAAATTTGCGGATATCGTTCACCGTATCCGTAAATGCTTTTACATCTTTATCCCGCTTATCGCCTTCCACTTCGCTCAGCCTGTTCAGCACTTCCACCATCGGATCCAGTTCCCGCTTCTTCCGCTGATACATGATCTTCGTTGCCACACGCCAGATGTCTTTATCTGCCGAAAAAAATTCTTTCCGCTCCCCGGGTACAATATGTTTGGTCACCAGGCCCCAGTCCATCAGTTCCCGGATATTCATGTTCACATTTCCACGGCTCACCTGTAATTCTTCCATCAGTTCATCCGTACTCATCGCTTCATTCGCCACAAGCAGCACCGCATGCAATTGTGCCATGGTACGGTTGATTCCCCACTGGCTTCCCAGTACACCCCAGCTCTGGATAAATTCACTTTTGGCTTCTGTCAGCTTCATGACACAAAGATAATAATGTTTCCGAACTTTCAAAAATAATTGAAAATATAAGCTGATCTATTCTTCATTTGTATGCTTTGCCGGATTACTTACCTTTCGGACATGAAAAAAATATCCTTCCTCCTCCTGGCGGTGCTTCTTTTCTCCGGCACCAACGCACAGTGGAAACCCTTTCGCTTTGCTTTTATCTCCGACACGCACATCAACGACAGAAACAATATTCCTTCCGAGGATCTGCGCCGCACGGTTGCAGACATCAACCAGATGACCGATATCGCTTTTGTTGTGATCACCGGTGATATAACCGAACTGGGTACAGACGAAGAGATCAGGATGGCCAAAGAGATCCTCGATCAGCTGAAAGTGCCTTATTATATTATTCCGGGCAACCACGACAGCGGCTGGAGCGAAAGCGGCGGGGTTACTTTCGCCAGGGTTTTCGGTTATGATAAATTCCGCTTCGAATACAATGGCATCAGTTTCCTCGGTTGCGCTTCCGGGCCATTTGTGCGCATGAGCGATGGTCATATTCCCCGCGATGCAGTGAATTGGCTCGATGCTGAACTCAAAAAAACTGACCCTTCACAGCCTGTTATCTTCCTCAACCATTACCCGCTCGATAACGGTCTTGATAACTGGTATGAAATAACAGACCGCCTGAAAAAACAAAACACACTTGCCGTGCTCTGCGGCCATGGACATAATAATCATGTATTGAATTTTGAGGGAATTCCGGGTGTAATGGGCCGCTCCAATCTGCGTGCAAAAGCCGAGACCGGTGGTTATAACCTCGTGGATGTCAGAACAGACTCGCTCATTTTTTCCGAAAGGAGGCCCGGGGTAAACACACTGCTGCCCTGGGCAAAGGTGAAGCTGCAGAAACATGATTATGCCTCAATGCCCCGTCCGGCCACTCATCCTGTATACACGCTTAACGACAGCTTTCCTGCCGTTAAACCGAAGTGGACATTCAGCTCAGATGCCAACGTGATCTCAACGCCCGCGGTGGCTGGTAAACTGGTTGTTTTCGGGAACAGTATCGGCCGTATCGATGCACTGAATATCAGCAACGGTAAAAAACAATGGTCGTACCAGACCCGGGGCGCCATTTACTCTTCGCCTGCCGTGAGTGAGAACAAAGTAGTATTAGGTTCAGGCGATGGGAATGTGTATTGTCTCGATGCGGTGAAAGGGAAATTATTATGGTCGTTCAAAGCAGGCGCGGCAGTATTGGGTTCGCCGCTGATCAGCAACAACACTGTATACATAGGTGCCAGTGATCATGCATTCAGGGCCATCGATCTGCAGACCGGCAGGGAAAAATGGCGGTTCGACAGTCTTGGCGGACCGATGGTAAGCACGCCGGTAATCCATGATGGTCATGTTATTTTCGGTGCCTGGGATACTTATCTCTATTCGCTCGACGCCGTTACAGGTAAACTGAACTGGAAATGGAGCAATGGTTCTACCGTAAAAAACCTATCGCCGGCATCCTGCATCCCGCTGATCCATGACGGTGTGATCTATGTGGCGGCTCCCGATCGTGTATTATCGGCAATCGATTTCAAAACCGGCAGCACGCTCTGGCGCAGCAAAGAAGGCGCTTTACGCGAGTCAACGGGTATATCGGCCGACGGCAAATGGATTTATGGAAAAAGTATGAACGACAGCATCGTGGCATTTCCCACTTCCCGCACGCTGCCACAGGCCGCCTGGAAACTGAACTGCGGATTCGGCTACGAGCATGCGCCATCCATGCTTACGGAAAAAGACGGCCAGCTCATCTTCGGTACCAAGAACGGCCGTGTTTATTCCGTGAATACAAGAACCCGTGAAAAAAGCTGGGCCTATAAGATCGACAATTCTATGGTCAATACAGTAAATGTGATTTCCTCCAGAAGTGTTATTGCATCCACTATGGATGGTAAAGTATGCCTCCTGGAAGTAAACTAAAACTTTTCCCGATGTTCAAAACCTGCTTACTCACCTGCCTCCTGCTCGCTTCGGCAATGCTGCATGCGCAACAGAGAATCTTTCTTTACCCGCAGCAACGGGAAGATATTATGCATAAGGGCTTTGATACCATTGCCCCCTTTATGGATTATTATCCCGCGCCCAACGACACCACAAAGGGCGGAAAGACGGCTGTACTGATTTGTCCGGGCGGTGCCTACACCCATCTTGCCTGGGAAAAAGAAGGTATTTTGCCGGCCCGTTTTTTCAATGCAAACGGGATTGATGCTTTTGTGTTACGTTACCGGCTCAACAATGTACAGCAGCAGGGGCATCATTTCCCTGCCCAGTATAACGACGCCACCACAGCACTCCGTATTATCAGGGAGAAAGCGGCGGAATGGCATATCGATCCGGCCAGGACCGGGGTTATGGGGTTTTCTGCCGGGGGGCACCTTGCCGCCACTACCGGCACTATCCGCGACGATGGTCGGCAGGCTCCGGCTTTCCTGGTGCTGGTTTATCCCGTTATCACACTTACCGATCTCTTCGCACATAAAAGAAGCCGTGAAATGGTTACAGGCAGTGCAAAACCAGATAGTGCTTTGATCGAACGCTTATCAGCTGAAAAAAGAGTTACAGCCCAAACCCCGCCAACCCTGCTCATCCATGCCGATGATGATGCAAGCGTACCGCCACAGAACAGCATTCTCTTCTATGAAGCCCTGAAGAAGAACAAAGTGCGTGCGGCAATGCTGATCTATGACCGTGGCGGACATGGCTTTGGCATGGCTGCCACGGATCCGTTTACCGGCCAGTGGCCTTCGGCAGTGGTACAATGGTTGTCCAGGCAGGGTTTCCGCTGATCAAAATAGATCGATAAAAAATAGGGTTAAATAATTCAAATGATATTATTTATCAAATAATTTTCTAACTTTCGTATCTCATCAAATACAACACACACTAACTAACCACATCATGGCAAAAGCAATGAAAAAAAAAGCTGCCAAACCTGCTCCTAAAAAAGCAGCAAAACCAGCAGCTAAAAAAGCAGCGCCTAAGAAAGCGGCTGCGAAAAAAGCAGTAAAACCTGCAGCAAAAAAAGCAGCACCTAAAAAAGCAGTTGCAAAAAAAACAGCCGCTAAAAAAGTAGTTGCGAAAAAAGCCGCTCCGAAAAAAGTTGCTGCTAAGAAGTCCGCAAAACCAGCAGCAAAAAAAGCAGCACCTAAAAAGGCAGTTGCGAAAAAAGCAGCCGCTAAAAAAGTAGTTGCAAAGAAGGCAGCGCCTAAAAAAGCAACAGCAAAAAAGACAGCAGCGAAACCTGCGCCTAAAAAAGCAGCGCCCAAAAAAGCGGTTGCAAAAAAGGCCGCAAAACCAGCAGCTAAGCCAGTTGCGAAAAAAGTAGCTCCTAAAAAACCAGTGGCTAAAAAGCCTGTAGCAGCACCAGCGCCGGCACCAGCTCCTGTTGAAGCACCTGTGTTGTTCCCTGAAATGCCAGCAAGCGACAAGCCAGCTGAAGCTTAGTAGTTTCCGCTAATTATATTTTATAACTCCTGTTATTATTTGAATCAAATGAGAACAGGAGTTTTTTATTTCCCGTCTATTTATTTACCTGCTCAACCAAAACTTATGCGACATTTTCTTGCAGCCATCTGTTGTTGCCTTTCGCTGGCATTAAGCGCCCAGCCTGCTTCGAAGATCACGGAGAAAACGAAAAACATGAAACGCTACGACGGCTTCTTTACTTTCTGGTGGGACCATCAGAACGGAAAGATCTGGTTATTGGTAGACAAACTGGATAAAGAGTTTCTGTACGTCAATTCACTTCCTTCCGGACTTGGTTCCAACGATGTTGGTCTTGACCGCGGCCAGATCGGCAGCAGCAGGATCGTCTATTTCACCAGGGTTGGCCGCAAGCTGATGCTCATACAGCCCAATTACAATTACCGCGCTGTTTCCGCAGATGCCAACGAACAGCGGGCTGTGCGGGAATCCTTTGCACAATCTGCCATTGCCGGCTTTACCGTTGATGAAGAAGAAGGTGATAAAGTGCTGGTGGATGCAACTTCATTTTTTGTACGTGATGCACATGGCATAGCAGACCGCATCAGGGGGATGCGCCAGGGAACTTATGCGTTCAATGAGCAGCGTTCTGCTGTTTACCTCGCCAATACCAGGAATTTTCCGCTCAACAGCGAATTCGAAGCTACCATTACTTTTACCGGTGGCAGCGATGCAGGCAGGTTTGTGACCACTGTTACCCCTTCGGCAGAAGCTATTACGCTGCGTGTACATCATTCATTTGTACAGCTGCCGGATAACAAATACACGCCACGCGCTTATGATATCAGGAGCGGGTATTTCGGGATATCTTATTTCGATTACAGCAGCCCTTTCTCCGAACAGATCCAGCAAATGTTCATTGCCCGCCACCGCCTGGAAAAGAAAGATCCTTCAGCATCCATCAGCGAAGCTGTGAAACCGATCGTATATTATCTCGACAATGGCACGCCCGAGCCGATCCGATCCGCACTGCTCGATGGCGCCCGCTGGTGGAACCAGGCTTTTGAAGCCGCGGGTTACAAGGATGCTTTTATTGTAAAGATCCTCCCCGATTCTGCCGATGCGATGGATATCCGTTATAATATGATCAACTGGGTACACAGGTCGAGCCGCGGCTGGAGCTATGGCGCTTCCGTTACAGATCCACGCACCGGTGAGATCATCAAAGGCCAGGTAACCCTTGGTTCATTAAGGGTGAGACAGGATTACCTCATTTTCACAGGACTGATCTCGCCCTATGAAACTGGTATGCCTGCGCCCACAGTTATCAAAGAAGCAGCCTTGCAGCGGTTACGGCAACTCTCGGCACATGAGATCGGGCATACGCTCGGGCTTCAGCATAATTATGCTTCCAGTTTCAATAACCGGGCTTCTGTGATGGATTACCCGCATCCTGTTGTTCAGCTGACAGGTAAAGGAGATATCGATATTTCGGCTCCTTATACCAGCCAGATCGGCGAATGGGACAAGCGCGCCATCATGTACGGTTACAGCCAGTTTACACCTGCATCAGAGAAGAAAGCTTTGCAAGAGCTGCTCGAAGCCAATACCAAAGCGGGACTTCTCTTTATTGCCGATGCCGACTCGCGCGCTGCAGGCGGAATGCATCCGTATGCCCACCTTTGGGATAATGGTAAAGATGCCGTAGACGAACTGAAACATGTGCTGAACGTAAGACAGAAAGCACTGGATCGTTTTTCGGAAAAAGCCATTCCCGTAAATACACCGCTTTCCAAACTGGAAGATGTGCTGGTCCCCGTTTATAATTACCACCGTTACCAGCTCGAAGCCATCTGCAAACTTATCGGCGGGATGAATTACAGTTATAGTGTGCGGGGCGATGAGCAGGCGCAGCCACAGGTTCTTTCCAACAGTGTTCAACAAAAAGCCCTCCAGGCTGCAATGGATTGTCTATCGCCCGATGTACTCACAATTCCCGACAGGATCATCCGCCTGATCCCGCCACGACCGCCGATGTATTATAATGTGGGTGAGTTGTTCTCCAAACGTACGGGTATGAGTTTTGACCCGCTGGCTGCTGCGGAAGCACTTGCTGATTACGAACTTGAATTCCTGTTCAACGCAGAACGGGCCAACAGGCTGGAACAGTTCAAGGCCCGTGCAGGCACTATCGGTTTCGGCGACCTGCTCGATACATTGATTGCGAGAACCTGGAAATCATCCCTGCAGCAGGGCCTGAAAGGGCAGGTTCAGCTTCAGCTTCAGCAAATGGTATTAACCTGGCTGATCGGCCTGAGCCAGAGCGAGAATGCAGGTTATGCAGTAAAGACGATCTGCTTCGACAGACTGCAGCAATTAAAACAATATGCTGCTGCAAGACTCAAAACAACACCGACTTTAAAAGCGCATTACAGCTACGCTATCGAAAGAATAGAAAAACCGAAGGACATTACTTTACCACAACACAAAGACCTGCCACCCGGCGCTCCTATCGGTTGTGATGATTATTGATTCAGATACCGCTAAATAAAACGGTCCCCGAAATACCCGGGGACCGTTTCTTATTTATATGTTTCCGGATTATACCAGCATTCTTAAAGGTTCTTCCAGCAGTGATTTCAGTGTTTGCAGGAATGCAGCTCCTGTTGCACCATCTACTACGCGGTGGTCGCAGCTCAGCGTTACCTTCATGATATTGCCGGGAACGATCTGACCGTTCTTCACAACAGGTACCTGGGAAATACCACCTACTGCAAGGATACAGGCATTAGGCTGGTTGATGATGGCAGTGAATTCATCAATACCGAACATACCCAGGTTTGAAATAGTGAAAGTACTTCCTTCCCAATCTGCAGGCTGCAGTTTTTTGTCTTTCGCTTTTTTAGCGAAATCTTTCACTTCTGTTCCGATCTGGCTGAGTGATTTATTATCTGCAAAACGGACTACAGGCACCAGCAGACCATCTTCCACCGCAACGGCTACGCCGATATTGATATGATGGTTGTGGCGGATCTGCTCTCCCAGCCAGCTGCTGTTGATCTGCGGATGTTGTTTCAGCGCAGTGGCAGTTGCCTTGATCACCATATCGTTGAAGCTGATCTTGATCGGTGCAGATTCGTTGATCCTGGTACGGGCTGCAACAGCTGCATCCATATCGATCACCATAGTGAGATAGAAATGCGGTGCTGTGAACAGGCTTTCTCCCAGGCGTTTTGCAATGGTTTTACGCATCTGCGAAACAGGAACGTCTTCAAAGCTTACCTGTCCAACGGGTGCAGAAGCAGTTGCTGCTTTTGCCTGCGTGGCTGGTGCAGATGCCGCTGCCGGCGCTGCTGAAGGTTTGTAATTATCGATATCCACTTTGGTGATCCTTCCGTTATCACCAGAGCCTTTTACATATTTAAGATCGATGCCTTTTTCTGAAGCCATTTTCTTTGCCAGCGGAGAAGCAAAGATCCTGCCTTCGTTCACAACTTCCTGTGCGGGTTGTGCCTGGGCTGGTGCAGCCTGTGGTGCTGCGGCTTCCTGTTTAGGTGCTTCTTCTGCTTTTGGAGCTGCGGCGGCTTCAGGAGTTGCAGATCCGCCGTTTTTAACAGCTGCTACGATCGCATTCACATCCAGGCCTTCTTTACCGATGATGCAAAGCAGGTCGTTCACCTGGATCTTTTCACCGGCTTTGGCACCCTGGTATAAAAGGATACCGTCTTTATAGCTTTCCAGTTCCATAGTGGCTTTATCCGTTTCGATATCTGCCAGCACTTCACCTTTCTTTACGGCATCGCCAATATTTTTATGCCAGCCGGCTATAACACCTTCGGTCATGGTATCACTTAAACGTGGCATCAGCACTACTTCTTCCATGGAAGCCACATCTGCCGCTGGTTTGGCAGCCGGTGCCGCTTCTGCTGGTTTTTCAGCTGGCTTTTCTGCCGGTTTCTCTTCTTTTGCCGGTGCTGCTGCTTCAGGGGCCGGTGCTGCTGCGCCGCCACTATGCTGTGCTATGAGCGCAGATACATCTTCGCCCTGCTTACCCAGAATGGCCAGCAGGTCGTTCACCTGTAATTTGCCGCCATTCTGTGTTCCGATATGTAACAAAACGCCGTCCTGGTAGCTTTCCAGCTCCATCGTCGCTTTATCTGTTTCAATTTCTGCCAGTAGATCGCCTTTCTTCACGGTATCGCCTACCTTTTTATGCCAGGCGGCAATTACACCTTCTGTCATGGTATCGCTAAGTCGGGGCATTAATATCACTTCAGCCATAGTTCGATTGCTCTTTTAAATTGAGCCGTGAAATTAAGATAAAACCCGCATTCGAGCATGGATTTGTGTGATTTAAGACGGGATATTCCGGTTTCTGCCTCCGAAACCGTTTTCGCAGGGCTCTCCCAAACAACAGAGGGGCTCCCTTTGCGGAAACCCCTCTTCATATATGATATTATCGTATCCTGTTATTGTCCCTGTGCCAGGCTGTACGCCTTTTTATCACCCCAGGTATTCAGGAGTTCTGTTGAACAGATCTTGAAATCCTTCGCGAGGCGCTTGTACAGTTCGATGATATCGGTCTGTGTCAGCGGCACATCTCCCACACTTTCAAAACGGCACGCATACTGGTTCACCAGGTTGGTGAAAGAAGAGCCTTTGGGCCATACCTGCGTTCCCCGGTTGCTGATGGTTACCAGTTTGAAGAGTTCCAGGGTATGCTGCAGGCATTTTTCCGCAACGACATTCGGCTGCTCGTTGCTTTCGATGAACATGTCCACACCGTTGATGTATTCAACCCCGTGCTCTTTACTTTCCAGCATCGGGTTCTTTTCGAGTTTAAAGATGGTTGGTGTCACTTCCTTGTCTTCCAGCAGCGGCTTCGGATTGTTTGCCGGTTGCTTGCCGAAGTTGGCAATGATCGCTGCTGCAAATTCTGTTGTATTCAGTGATGGCGTTGCCTTACTCCCGAAATCGCCTGTATGCACCCCGCTTTCCAGGGTGTACAATAAAGCATTTTCGATCATAGCTGCTGCTTCCATCAGTCCGAGATGACGCAGCATCCCGAAGCCGCTTAACAGCAATGCGGTAGGGTTGGCAATATTTTTTCCCGCAATATCCGGAGCTGTTCCGTGTACTGCTTCAAAAATAGAGATATGATCCCCGATATTGGCCGATGGCGCAAAGCCGAGACCTCCCACCAGTCCTGCACAAAGATCGCTTACAATATCTCCCTGCAGGTTGGTCAGTACCACTACGTCAAAAAGATCGGGGCGGCTTACCAGTTTCATACACAGGTCGTCCACGATCACATCGTCTGCTTTCAGGTCCGGATAATCTTTTGCTACTTCATAGAACACTTCAAGGAAAAGCCCGTCGGTGATCTTCATGATATTGGCTTTGTGTCCGCAGGTAATGCGGGTCGCTTTTTTCTTGCGTGCCATTTCAAATGCATAACGGATCACCTGTTCGCTTCCCGGGCGGGTAATGAACCTGCGGCTCAGTGCCACATCGTGCGTGAGCATATGTTCAACACCACCATAGGTATCTTCAATGTTTTCCCTTACGATTGTGATATCGATAGGAATACCTGCTTTACTGAACACGGTATCCACACCATGCAATGTCTGGAAGGTTCTTTTATTGGCATAAGTGTTCCAGGTTTTACGCGCCGTAACATTCACGCTTTTTACGCCTTTCCCTTTCGGGGTTTCCATGGGGCCTTTGAAAAGAATTCCCAGTGATTCGATGGTGGCCTGGGCTTCGGGGGTCATACCATTACTGTATCCCTTGTCGAACACCCATTTACCCATATCCACAAATTCATAGGTAAGCGGCACTTTGGCGGCTTTGAAAATGTCTAGAACGGCATCCATGATTTCTGGGCCAATCCCATCTCCTTTTGCTACGGCTATTTTGGTCATATCCAATTGTTTAAAGTGCTGCAAAATTACGCTTTGCCGCCAACATATCCGTGTTAAAAGAATAAGCTTTTTTCTACCGGAATCCTTACCGTTCCTACCTTTTTAACCTCTTTCTTATCCCGCATTTCCTTATTTTTACCCAAAGCAACCCCATGCCTATGGTATCTAAAATTTCTGAAGGCGTTGAGATCAGTGTTGAGACCTTTTACCAGGCAGATTACAGCAATCCCCTGAACAGCGAGTTCATGTTCGCTTACCGTATTACCATCGAGAATCACAATAATTTTACCGTTCAACTCTTACGTCGACACTGGTTTATCTTCGACAGCAACGGCGAGCACCGCGAAGTGGAAGGCGAAGGCGTTGTAGGCGTTCAGCCGGTTCTGAATCCGGGCGAATCCTACCAGTATGTAAGCGGCTGTAATTTACGCACCGAACTGGGCCGCATGCACGGTACTTACCAGATGCAGAACGAATACAACAAACGTCTTTTTTCCGTGAATATTCCCGCCTTCGACATGATCGTTCCCGCCAAAATGAATTAGGGCTTGTATTTCGCTTCGCTGAACAGGCGGCCGGGCGGCATTCTCATGAGGCTGTCGAGCGATGTTTTCTCATGGTTTTCCATCCATTTCCTTACAATCTGCCTGCCGGTAAACAAACCTATATTTCCGGGTGATGTTGTTCCGAATGCAGGGGTATTTGGTCCGTCTGTGAGGTAATCACGTGTTGCATTGGGATCGTTGCTGTAAAGCAGGTTGTTCTGTACAAAAAATACCCAGATCTGTTTCTCACTGCTGTAGCATCCTTCCAGTTGCTGACCGGTATAACCCATCCGGATACTGTCGGGTGTAGCAGGCATCAGCCTTTCGAGCAGGTAAGCTCTTTTTCCCGCTTCAATCATCTGCTCTACCAGGGGTTTGCCGGCAGACCTGTCGGGATACATATCATCCACGATATTCCGGATACAATTCGCAGCTATGTATTGTGGCTCAAATCGTCTTGAAATAAACAATGGATACAGTTCCTGGCCCTGTGGTGTGAGGTAGAGCGGATAGTCTTTTCCCATATAAAGCTGCAATCCCACGGCAAGTGCATCTGCCGTGATGATATTGGCATAACTGTTAACCGGGCCCACAAATGTGATCAGCTTGTTCGGTGTTTTATACGCAGGGAAATAATATTTAACATGCTGCAGACCGGCCTTCAGTTCTTTTTCAACGCCCGACAGATCTGCGAACCTTTTCTCAGCATCTGCTGCCAGTGACTTGTAGCTGTTCAGAAAACTGGCGATATCCCTGTACGCGTTATCCGGCGTAGTGCCCATGATATTAAACAGGAAATCCTGCGTAAACCCCGGAAATTGTGCATTGAGCTGTTTCGCAGCTGCATCCGGATGCAGGGTATCCCAGGCAAAAAAAGCTTTTTCGAACCGCTGTACTTCCAGGTTTACCTGCACGGCAGATACATCCGGGGTATTCGGGTTGCTTTTGCAGCCGCCGAGCATCAGCAGCGGTATGATCACCAGGAAAGCGAAACGCATTTGTTTTCTGTTTGAACAAAGATGCTTCAAACAGTTTTTACCGCAATGCAATTGCTGTCAAAAAATATCCCAAAAGTTCAGGAACTTTACAGTATGAAGATCACATTAGCACAGCAGAATTATCATATCGGAAACTTCGAAAGCAATACCGCAAAGATCATCGCTGCCATCGAATCGGCGAAAGCGGAAGGTTCAGACCTGATCCTTTTCAGTGAAATGTCTGTCTGTGGTTATCCTGCAAGGGATTTTGTTGAGTTCGATGATTTTATCGACCAGTGCTACAAAGCGATCGATACCATCAGGATGCATGCGGATACCATTGGCGTGCTGATCGGAAGCCCTGCAAGAAATAAAGGCCACAAAGGAAAAAGCCTCTTCAATGCCGCATTCTTTTTATACGAACAGGAGATCAAAGCCGAGATCCATAAAACACTTCTGCCTACTTACGATGTGTTCGATGAGTACCGTTATTTCGAACCGGCTTTCGAATGGAATATTGTTCCGTTCAAAGGAAAAAAACTCGCTGTCACTATTTGTGAAGACATCTGGAATATGGGCGACAACCCGCTGTACCGCATCTGCCCCATGGATATACTGATGGAACAGCAACCCGATATCATGCTCAACCTCAGCGCTTCGCCATTTGATTACACACACGACGAAGACCGCAAATCAGTGATCAAAGCCAATGTACAGAAATACGGCATTCCGATGTTCTATTGCAATGCGGTAGGCAGCCAGACGGAAATCGTATTTGACGGCGCTTCGCTGATCTTCGACAAACACGCTAACCTCTGCGCTGCATTACCGATGTTCCGGGAAGCAGCAGCAACTGTAACGGTACTTGAAGACGGCACGATGGATGCGCCGGTTCTTGAACCTGCAAGCCGCGTGCCCGATAAAGAACTTGCCCCGGTCACACTTGAACCGGCACTGAATATTGCACAGGTATACGAGGCGCTGATCTCCGGCATTAAAGATTATTTTTCGAAGATGGGCTTTCAGAAAGCGATCCTGGGTTCATCCGGCGGGATCGATTCAGCAGTAACGCTGGCACTGGCCTGTGATGCACTGGGCAGGGAACAGGTACGTGCAATACTGATGCCATCGCCCTATTCTACAGAACACTCTGTTGACGATGCAGTGCAGCTGAGCAAGAACCTTGGCAATCCTTACGACATTATCAGGATCGACGAAGTATACAATTCCTTCCTTCACACACTTGAACCATTATTTAACGGTTTGCCTTTTTCACTGGCGGAAGAAAATATACAAAGCCGCAGCCGCGGTAACCTGCTCATGGCCATTGCCAACAAGTTCAATTATATCCTGCTCAATACTTCCAATAAAAGCGAGCTGGCTACGGGGTATGGCACATTGTACGGCGACATGGCCGGTGGCCTGGGCGTACTGGGCGACTGTTACAAACTGCAGGTCTATGAACTGGCAGCTTATATCAACAGGAATGAGGAACGTATTCCGGCACATATCATTACCAAACCACCGAGTGCGGAATTAAGACCTGGCCAGAAAGACAGCGACAGCCTGCCTGATTATAACATGCTCGACCAGGTGCTTTACCAGTATATCGAAAGAAGAATGGGTCCCGCAGAGATCAAAATGATGGGTTATGATGCTGCGCTGACAGATCGCACTTTGAAAATGGTGAACAGCAATGAATACAAACGCAACCAGTTCTGCCCTATCATCCGCATTTCACCAAAAGCGTTTGGTGTAGGGAGAAGAATGCCGATCGTTGGCAAGTACCTGGTATAGGTTATTCGTGGATCACCATTAACGGGATGCTGGTATGGAAAGCCAGTTTCCTGGTATGGCTTCTTCTGAACAGACCTTCGAACCAGCCATGTTTTTTAGGTATGGTAATGATGATATCTGCCTGATGTTCCAGCGCGAATGCATTCATGCCTTCGGTGAAATCATCATGATCGATGAAATGATATTCGGGATAATAATCTTTCAGTAATGCATCGAGTACCTGGATCTCACCGGCGAGTTCGCTGTTGTAATCCCTGTGCGCGCTGTCGATATGCAATACCATCAGTTTGGCACCAGTATCATTCAGAAGGTTGCGTATCGGCTGAACGGGCATGGTATCCAGTACCTTTTTGAAATCGCAGGCCAGCAGTATCCTGGTGATCTTCTTATAGGCAGCACCTGCCGGAACAATGATCACCGGCACGGGAGTCTGTTTTGCAACATTTACGGCATTGCTTCCGATCAGGGTTTCCTCCAGCGCGCCGCCGCCGGTAATACCCATTACTACCCAGCCGGCTCCGGTTCTTTCCACTGCATCGTTGATGCCATCTGTAAGCATGTTGTACTCGCTGATCGAATCGAACACAATACCGTTGCCGGGAGCCGCCGCTGCCATCTCGTTCATGAAATGCCTTAAGCCTTCTTCACTTGCTTCTTTCAGGGAATCTATATCGAATAACTGCACAGCAGGTACCACCGGATCTATACTTACCGGTGCCTGGTACGAATGATAAAAAATGATTTTGCCAACACCAAGGTCGGCAGCCAGTTGCATGGCATATACTGCAGCATTTTTTGCTGTAGGAGAAAAATCTGTAGGTACGAGTATGGTATTCATATGATGAATTTACTGAAACAAAATGCAGTTACCTATTTGCAACCGTTAATTTAATGTATCGTTTAAATTATCGTACCACAACGAAACCGGCTCAGAGATTCTCGATGATACCGGCAATGCCCTGACCACCGCCGATACAGGCAGTTACCATGCCATATTTCTTATTCAGCCGCTTCATATCATTTATGATCTGAACAGTGAGTTTGCAGCCGGTACAGCCCAGCGGGTGGCCGAGTGCAATGGCGCCCCCGTTGATATTAACGATCGCCGGATCCAGGCCCAGCTCGCGGATCACGGTAAGCGATTGTGAAGCAAATGCTTCATTCAGCTCTATCAGGTCAATATCTGCAAGGCTCATATTTGCCTGTTTCAGAACTTTGGGAACTGCGGCAACCGGTCCGATACCCATGATCCGCGGATGTACGCCCGCAGAAGCACAGTTTACCAGCCTCGCCATAGGTTTGAGTCCCAGTTCTACCACCATCCTTTCACTCATCACAATCACAAAAGCAGCGCCATCACTGGTCTGTGAAGAATTTCCGGCCGTTACACTTCCGCCCATCGCAAATACAGGCTTCAGTTTTCCGAGCGCTTCCACGCTGGTATCGGCACGTACGCCTTCATCAGTATCTACTACATAAGAGCGAACGGCTTTTTTACCTTTTTCGTTCACGTAGGTTTCTTCTACCGTAACAGGTAATATTCCTGATTTGAAATGCCCTTCTGTTATTGCCGTTAATGCTTTACGGTGAGAATGATAGGCGAACTCATCCTGATCTGCACGGCTCACCTTGAACTCATTGGCAACCGCTTCTGCAGTAAGACCCATGCTCAGGTAATAATCGGGTTCATCTTTTGCGATGGAATAAGCCGGAACCGTTTTCCACCCGGCGGTGGGAACAAGACTCATGCTTTCTGTTCCGCCGGCAATAATACATTCAGCCATACCGCTCCTGATCTTTGCTGTAGCAATAGCAATGCTTTCCAGCCCGCTTCCGCAATACCTGTTAATGGTAAAACCTGCTACATCGATACCCAGTGCCCGCGCAGAAATAATCCGGCCAACCTGTAATCCCTGTTCAGCCTCCGGTACGGCGTTACCCACGATCACATCGTCCACACGCTTTGTATCGAGTTGCGGAACAGATGCCACCAGCCCTTTGATCACATCTACCGCCAGGTCGTCCGGACGATAAAAACGAAACCCACCTTTCTTACTTTTGGTAACAGCCGTACGGTACCCGGCAACAATATATGCTTCCTGCATAACAAAGATTTTTGCTGTTTCAAATGTACGGTTTTTTGACACATAGTTGTTTATGCAACCATATTTTTGTTGGGAACTGCGGTTTTCTGGTTTCAAGTCCCTTTATCTTCGCATTATTATGATCTATCCGCTTATCCGCGAACTTCTGTTCTTTTTCCCGCCGGAAGACGCGCATTACTTATCGATGGACCTGCTGCGAGGCAGTATACGTGCAAAAACGGCCCGTCATCTTCTGAAACGCAGTTTTTCATTCCGGCACCCTTCGCTCGCAAAGGAACTTTTCGGGTTACAGTTCCAGAATCCGGTAGGATTAGGCGCGGGGTTCGATAAAAATGCCGTTTACCTCGATGCCCTTGAAACACTGGGGTTCGGATTTGTGGAGATCGGAACGGTGACGCCCTTACCGCAGCCGGGTAACGACAAACCAAGGCTTTTCCGTTTGCCGGCAGACAAAGCGCTGATCAACCGGATGGGATTCAATAATAACGGGGTAAAAGCCATTGCCGCAAGACTACGCAGCAGGCTGGCAGCTTCCGGCGGTTCTCCGCTGGTGGTAGGTGGTAATATCGGTAAGAACAAGATCACCGAAAATGAAGATGCCTGGAAAGATTACAATACCTGTTTTGAAGAATTGCACGACTGTGTGGATTATTTTGTGGTGAATGTAAGCTCCCCCAATACGCCTGGCCTGCGAGCATTGCAGGAAAAGGATTCCCTCCGGAAGATATTCGGCAACCTGCAGGAGATCAACCATGGCAAAGCAAAAGCCAAACCGGTACTGCTGAAAATAGCGCCTGACCTTACCCGGGAACAACTGGATGATATTGTTTCATTATCGCTGGAAGCAGGACTTGACGGACTGGTAGCTACCAATACCACCATCAGCCGCGAAGGACTGAAAACACCTGCTTCGAAAATTGAAGCGATCGGTGCGGGAGGATTAAGCGGGAAACCTGTGCAGCAAAGAGCAACTGAAGTTGTGAGCTATCTCGCGCAGCAACTGGACAGCCGGATTCCCATCATTGCAAGCGGCGGTATTTTCAATGGCGCAGATGCAAGGGAAAAACTGGAGGCGGGAGCATCACTGGTACAGGTATGGACCGGTTTTATTTATGAGGGCCCGTCTATCGTAAAAAAAATCTGCCGTGATCTGGCTGCACAATAAATACAACCTTTAACTTTCCCAATATATACATCAATCCATGGAAGCCCTTTTCAGCACCGAAAGCCTTATTAGTTTTATTGTACTGGTTATTCTTGAAGTAGTACTTGGAATCGATAACGTGATCTTCGTGAGCATTATCATGAATCGTTTGCCCAAGTCTTTGCAGAAAAAGGCGAGGTTCACCTGGATGGTCACAGGTATGATCACCAGGAGTATTTTACTTTTCGGGCTTAGCTGGTTGTTATCCCAGAAAGGCAAGCCATTGTTCAGTGCTTTCGGGAAAAACTTTGATATTGCCAGCCTGGTCATGCTCGCCGGCGGTCTGTTCCTGATCTACAAGACTGTAATGGAAATCCACCACAAACTCGAGGGCGATGAACATACACATGCTGCAACAGGCGCAAATGTAAAGACCATCAGCTTCGGCAAAGCCATTGCAGAGATCATCCTGATCGATATGGTGTTCAGCTTCGACAGCATCATTACAGCAGGAGGTACAGCCAAACATATTGAGATCATGATCGCGGCGGTAGTGCTGGCCATGGTACTGATGTTCCTGTTCAGTCCGGGCATAGCATCCTTTATCCATAAACATCCTACCTTAAAAATGCTGGCCCTTTCCTTTCTCGTGATGATCGGGTTCGTATTACTGGTAGAAGGCTGGGACAGTGAAAGAACGCACGACCTGCATCTGAAGAACTACGTTTATTTTGCCATGGCCTTCTCTTTCAGCGTGGAATTGCTGAATATGCGCCTGCGTAAGAAAATGAGCGGTCAGCCTCCCGTTGAATTGCGTGAGCCAAGGCTTGACGACGAAGACGCTAAGCTCAAATCCTAAAAAAAAGCAAAATCACCTGTTTTCTTTGAGGTTTGCAATAAATGCATTTACTTTGAATTACAAAGTACTTTTATGGAGACAGAACAATCCCCTATCGCATCGATCCACAACATCCGCCAGATGATGGAGCGCAGCAGCAGGTTCATCAGCCTGAGCGGCCTCAGTGGCATTGGTGCCGGCATCTGCGCTTTGTTAGGTGCAGCTTATGCCTGGCAGCTAAAGAACGGTCTGGAGGAAGCGGGAATTGATTATCGTTCACTTGCCTTCGCCACAGGCAGCGATCTGCAGAAACAACTGCTGGCAGCTGGTGCCTGTACTTTTATCGCTGCGCTCTGTGTAGCGGTCTTCTTTACCTACCTGCGCAGTAAAAAAACAGGCGTAGCCATCTGGGGAACAACTGCCCGCCGTCTTTTGTGGAATACCTCGGTACCACTTGCCATCGGTGGTATTGTAGTATACAGGTTACTTGACCTGGGACTGGGAGGCCTGGTTGCACCCTGTTGTCTTTTGTTTTATGGACTGGCCCTGATCAACGGAAGTAAATATACTGTGGGAGAAATTAAATGGCTGGGCTACTGCCAGCTGGTTCTCGGCGTGATCAACCTGTGGATGATCGGTCACGGACTCATTTTGTGGGCCATTGGCTTTGGCGTTCTGCATATTGTATACGGAATTGCCATGTGGTTGAAATATGAACGCAACAATAATAACTAGTCAGCCGCCGGCGCTGCAGGTTTATCTTGCAGCCGGTTGAACAAGCTTTACTTCATGAAGAACCCGATAGAAAACCTCAATAAGATATTCGACAGCCGGATCCGGCTGGGGATTATGAGTGCCGTGATGGTGAACGAAGGCTTGAATTTCAACGAGCTTAAGGAACTGATCGAAGTCACCGACGGTAACCTTGCCAGCCATCTCAAAACCCTTGAGGAAAATGAATTCATCAAAGTGAAAAAGGGATTTATAGGCCGTAAAACCAATACCACTTATTCCATCACCAAAACCGGTGAGAAAGCTTTCAGAACGCACCTGGAAGCACTGGAACAAATGATCCGTAAGCTGGGATAATTTTTTTTGCTTAAACACTTTGAAATACAAAGCACTTTTAAAATGAAAAAGTACAGTAACACTTCGATGGCTGTAAGACTCTGGTGTCATAGCTTTCTTCTGCTTTCAGCCGGCATCTGCATCTGGGCACTGACCGGCAATAATACAGATTCAGCTGATTTTTCTCTGTTTCTGCTTATGCTTGTTCCCATTGCCGCATCAATAGGAAGTTTACCGGCTTTATTCATCTATATCCTCGCTTTTCCGTTTATCAACAGGGATGAACATTCTTACAGAAACAGGTGGCTGAAGCTTTTTCTCCTGAATACGGTGATTGTTACAGGTTATACAATGCTTTCCCTTCTATTTGTTGGCTTCGGTTTATTCTATGACATCATCAATACGTTGAGATGGGTATTTATTCCCCTGTTCCTCTGCAGCCAGTTTACGCTTTTATTCAATACAAGGATTCTTTATAACAACTATTTCATCACTTCAGCATTTACTATCATTCAAACCCAAAACCATATACAAATGACACAAGACGAAACCCCGGTGAGCAATGCCATCAACACCATCAAAAAAGGCAGCAGCCCTATGATCAAAGGTCTTATCACCGGCATACTGATCCTGCTTCTGCTCATCCCTACCGCATTTATTGCCAATCTTGTTACAGAAAGAGAACAGCGCCAGAAAGCAGTTGTACAGGACGTCAGCAGCAAATGGGCCGGTGCGCAGACCATCACTGGTCCGTATGTTTTCATCCCTTATACCGTTACAGATAAAACTGAGGCTGGAAAGATCATTACGAGAAAGAAACACTTCATTTTATTACCGGATGAGCTGGACGTATCAGGTTCTCTTGAAACACAGGAAAGGCAGCGCTCTATTTACAAAGTGTTGCTTTACCAGTCGGCGCTTAAAACAACCGGCCGATTTATTCCTGCATTACCAACCGGTGTATCTGCAGATCAGTTGCTGCTCAATGAAGCCAGGATCTGCGTTGGCATTTCCGATTTCAAGGGCATTGAGCAAAAGATAGATGTAACGATAAATGGCGCGCCTTACACGCTCTCGCCGGGCCTGCCAACAGACGACATCGATAAAACAGGTTTATCCGCACCTTTACTCAATGGCCTCGCCGGTTTTCAGCAACCGCTGGATTTTAAAACAGCACTGCACCTCAAAGGCAGCGGCCAGTTGCATTTTGTTCCCCTGGCTGGTAACAGTTCCTTTACGCTCGCATCTGCCTATCCTAATCCTTCCTTCGATGGTAATTCACTTCCGGCAACAAGGTCGGTAACGGAAAAAGGATTTACGGCACGCTGGAATTTCAATAAAGCAAATCTTCCATTCTCCACTGTTCTTACCGATGCAGGGCTGCCCAAAGAGCAACTGAAATTCGGGGTGAATATCCTGCAGACATCGGATCAGTACGTGAAAACAAGCAAGAGCGTTAAATATGCGCTGCTATTCATCGGCCTTACGTTTTCCTTCTTCTTCATTATTGAGCTGATGCAGCAAAAACCTATGCACCCGGTGCAGTATGTACTGGTTGGACTGGCGCTCGTGATCTTCTATACGCTCCTGCTTTCTTTCAGTGAATTCATCGCATTCGACCTGGCTTATATCATATCCGCAGCTGCCACTATTCTGCTGATCGCTGTCTATGCTGCATCACATTTCAAAAACTGGAAGACGGGTGTAATTTTTGCCTCGCTGCTCGCTGCGTTGTATGGTTTTATCTTTGTACTGATCAGACTGGAAGATACTGCGCTGCTCGTAGGAAGTATCGGCCTTTTTCTGATCCTGGCCCTGGCCATGCGCGCCAGCCGGAAGATCAACTGGTATGCTCATTAATATTATTATGAATAAACAATCGCTTTTATCCGCGTTCCGCTACGCTTTTCAAGGCCTGTCTGCCTTTATCAGAACCGATAGGAACGGCCGGATACATATTGGAGCCGCCTTGCTTGCTGTTGCAGGCGGCTTCTTCTTTTCCATCTCCGCTGTGGAATGGTGCCTGGTACTTTTCTGTTGCGGACTTGTATGCTGCACGGAAATGCTCAATCATGCGCTTGAAAAATTATGTGATGCCGTACACCCGGAAAAACATCCGCTGATCAAACAGGCGAAGGATGTTGCTGCGGCTGCCGTTTTGTTCGCATCGCTGATCAGTGCAATAACTGGTCTTATCATTTTTTTACCCAAATTCATTTCATTGTTATGAAACTGCATATTTCAGGATTAAGCAAAATGCTGTTGCTGTCCTGCATGTTCACAATGGTTCTTTTATTCATCAGGATAATCTGGACAGGTCAGCCTGATTATGGTTTTTATCCATGGAATACCTTCCTTGCCGCTATTCCATACATCATGGGCTGCCGGCTTCAGCAATACAACAAACTCGGTCCGGGTGCTTTTGCAACTGCAGTGATCTGGCTTTTATTTCTGCCCAACGCGCCTTACCTGCTGACCGATATTTTTCATTTTGAAGAAAGGCCCGGATTCCCGGTCTGGTTCGACATGATCATGGTTTCATCCGGTTCCTGGAACGGATTGATTCTCGGAGTGATCTCACTGATGCAGTTCGAAACATTCCTTGCAAAACTGGTAAAACCGTTCTGGGTTAAGGTTGGCATGTTTACAGGACTGCTGCTGTGCAGTTACGGTATTTTCATCGGTCGTTATCTCCGTTTCAACAGCTGGGATGTTTTCACAAGCCCTAAAATGATCATTTCATCTTCGGCACACCATTTCCTGCTGCCGCATCATTACATCTCTTTATGGGCATTTACATTCCTGTTCACCGTGCTGTTATGTGTTGTCTATTTTACCGTAAAAAAACTGCCCCGCCTTTTACAGGCAGGGCAGTGATATCATGATATCTGGATAGATTAAAAGTCAAATCCTAAAGAGAAATACCATACCGGCTGACCTTTGAAAATGCCTTTCATCGGCCATCCAGCATCCACTTTCATAAAGTAGCCCAGCAGCGTGGTTCTTGCACCAAAACCATAACCACCTGCAAATGGTCCGAGGCCGCCTGCATCTATTTTCACGATGATCGGTGAACCCGGATCGCCCACTACTTCACCCGGACGTTTAATGCCGTTGTATTTACCATTCCATGCTGTACCCAGGTCTACGAACTGTACCAGCTGGAAGTTGCGGATGAATGCATTGTTGATAGGTCTGTTGATCAGCGTTGCAAACACAGGGAAACGGAATTCACTGTTGATCACAAACGCATTGTTACCATTGGCAATGTTCTGCTTGTAGCCGCGCATATTAACCGCGAGCGACTGGAAGCTGTACGACTGATCCTGAGCCGGTGTGTTCTTGTCGTTGAACTTAGGCGCGATCCAGCCGTCTACACCACCGAGGTAGTAAATGAATTTTTGTCCGCCCCATGAGAAATCTGCCGCGGCCCTTGCTGCCCAGATAAAGTTGCGGTAGATTTTATAGTAATGCCTTGCATCGAAACCAAAGTTGAAGGTTGGTTTTCCGTTCTGGTTAACGGTGGATTTCTGCAAAGGCATATTCATGTCTATATAAACTTTATACCGCAGGCCATTCCAGATATTCTGTGTTGGGTTGATGGTATTATCATGAACATATTCGAGCCTTGTGGTTACATTCTTCATCACGGTATCCGGTATCGGCAGGGTAAACTGGTTGGTAGATTTCAGGATACCACGGTCTGTACGATAACCGATAATTGCTCTCAGGCTCTTCACTTCGTTGAACGGATAGGTAAAGTTTGCCTGATAAAGACTGGTGATGATCTTATTTGAAATAGTAGTAAGGAACTGGCCACCCGGTGTGGTGATCAGCGCGTCTGAGGTGTTGGTCACATTACTGCGGTAATAGGTAACACCCCAATCCAGTCTCCTGCGCAGGTTCTGGAAGGTAAAGAACAGGTCCTTATCTGCCAGGTTGGTTCCGAAACGCAGGCCGCCTACAAATTTAATGTCTTCGAACAGGTCGCTCACACCCATCTGCAGATTGAAGTTAAGGTCGTTGCCGTTGTTCAGCTGGATCGGACCCGCACCGCCTGCATAAGGCTGGAACCTGTTGATCAGTAATTTATTACTGAAACCGCTCAATACATAATCGCTTGAGAATTTCAGCCTGTAATCGAAGAGTTTCGATTTGGTGAGCACGGATATCTTTTCTTTAGCGGGTTGCTGCCTGTTCCAGAAAGCCTGTGTTGTATCCGGTTTTTCATCCGCAAATTCATTCTGGAAGAAGTTGTTCTTCGATTTGGTTGTATCTGCCGCCGGTTGTTTGGAGTAAACAGTAGCTTTACCATCAGATACTTTCTGTGCATCGATCACGCGCTTCATATATTCTGTAGGACGGGCGTTTACATTACGCTTCATCAGCGCCTGTTCGTCTACTTTAAGTTTGTAAAGGAACTTATAGTCGCCTTCCCTGCGCACTTCGCTCACCAGGCCATTGTCGCCGGCTATACGTGTTTCAAGCAATGAGCTCTGGTAATTCGTGATCGGGAAGCTATAGGTTGAGTCTTTGTATACCTGGAAATAGCTTACACTATCCGGTTCCTGTTTCTGCCATGCGCGGAGTGTGGAATCGAATTCTTTGGGTGACGGGTTACGCAGCAACTCATCACCGATATGATACAATGTATCGAGGCCATCTCTCTGTGTGGAGAAGAAACCTGCCCAGCGGTTGGCAATACCGTTCTCATCAGATACGTAGGTAAAGTGATTGGTATTATACTGCATCGGGTAGCTCGCGTTTCCGTTCTTCACGTTGGTGAGCTGTGTGATCTGTTTTTCCTTGCTCTTGTTCAGGATATCCACCATGAAAATGTTATAGTGGTATTTACTCGGCAATACCGTATCCTGGTTAGGGGCATTTGGCGATGGCCTGTTTGAAGCGAAGATGATACCTGAACGGTTAGGGAACGATACAAATGTCGGGTTCAGATCATCATATACATCGTTGGTGATCTGTTCGCTTTTGTTCTGATCGATCTTGTAGGTGAAGATATCGGTATGGCCATTTTTAACGGCGCTGAGGATCAGTGTATTTGCATCCAGCATGAACGATGCATCAAGGATCTGGTCGAAACCTGTGATCTCCTGTTTGAAACGTTTGAACCTCGCAATTACATCGTATACAAACATCTTGATCTTTCCGCTTTCCCAATAAACTACGAGCAGGCGTGATCCCTTACCATCCCATGCCAGGATCGGGTAACGCGGGTTCACATCGGTCTGGTTGGTACGTACACCGCTTTTGAGCAGCACTTTCGCATTGTAGAAATTCTCCATCAGTTTCACACTGTAGATCCCTTTCTTGAATTCAACCACACCATAGGTTGTACTCCTCGGATTAGGATTTGCCTGGAAACGGAAATAATCGTTCTTTGAAATATCTTCTGAAACGTTGAGTTGTCCTTTGGGCTGATTACGGCGCTGACGCAGGTCTTTTGAATAACGCTCCTGCTCATACTGCATGAAATCGCTCAGTACTTCCTTGAATTTTTTCTTGCATACACGCTCGCAGGCATTGTTCAGGTTCTTATAGATCCTGGCCAGGTAAAGCAGGTAGGAAACATTCTCTTTTTTATACTTGTCCGCAATATAATACCAGAAAGCATGTCCCGCCAGTAACGGTTTTTCAAAAGCAAACTGGTAAAAGGAATTATAGCTGCCGCCGAGCATGGCACTTTTCAGTTCGTCATCTTTTTCCGTACTCCAGTTCTCTGCGGTATAAGACACATAACCATCGATCATCCACTTGGGCAGATCGAGCAATGCCTGGTTACTGGCAAATTCGCCGATATCTTCCCCGAAAAGCAGGTTATCGGTCAGCACACGTGCAAGACCTTCCCGGATCTGTCTTTTCAGGTGTGCGTGGTCGCCATCGAAATAAACAACCAGCTTATTGTTCACGAGTTTGGTTAAACCACCTGCACTCTGCCAGTCGCTGCCCAGCCCGATATTGCTGCTTTTGTAATCATTGTAGTTATTGTAAACGATCACATTTGCCCTTCTCTGGAGCGAATATTCCACAAAATTCTCTATCGAAGGAAGCTCTTCTTCAGCAACCTGCGCCACAAATTTGCCTAATTCTACTCCACCCTGGGCCACATAGGTATTAAAGTTTGGCGACTGGTAAAATTTCCATGCGAACTTCTTATGCTGAACCCGGTTTTTACCGAATTCTACAGCATTTACCTGCGATTCTGAAAATAGGGGAAATAAAAAAACGGCGAAACTCAACCATTTAGCAATTCGATTCCGTTGCATATCCGAACTTTAGTGTTTTAAAATTAGTCAATTACCACCAAAACCCCGTCAAAAAAACGTTTATGTTGTCGATAAAGTCTTTTGAATTCAGTCCGATACAGGAAAATACTTACCTGCTTTATGACGATCAGGGCAAAGCTATTATAATTGACCCCGGATGTTACTTCGGCGTTGAACATGAAACGTTAAAAAATTTCATTACCCGGAACGGGCTTAGCCCCGTTCAACTCCTGAATACGCACTGCCACCTGGACCATGTTTTTGGTAACAAATGGGTGCACGAACAATATGGACTTGAGCTTTATTTACATCCGGAAGAGGAGCAGGTGCTGGCTTATGCCCCTACCGCCGGTATCCGGTGGTCGCTGCCGTTCGACAATTATGAAGGTCCGCTCCATTTCCTGGAAGCCGGCGATACCGTTACCCTTGGGAACAGTACGCTGAAAGTGCTTTTCACGCCCGGTCATTCTCCCGGCAGCATTTGCTTTTATTCTGAAGAACAGGGATTTGTGATCGGTGGCGATGTACTCTTTTACGAAAGCATCGGCCGCACCGATCTGCCGCTGGGCGATCATGAAACGTTGCTGCGTAGTATCCGTGAACAGTTGTTCACGCTGCCGGACAATACGGTCGTATACCCCGGTCATGGCCGCAGCACTACCATCGGCTATGAAAAAAGGAATAACCCGTTCTTACTCGGTACCTGAGCTTTTCATGGCCTTGGTGTAAGCCATGATGAAAATGGCACCCAGGTTTTTATGCGGCGGAATATAGTCGTCGAACTTTTCTTTCATGCCACTGCCGCTGAATCTTGCTTTGAGGCCGCGCCAGAGTTCATCCCAGTTCAGATCCTTGCCCAGCCTTAACCGGTCGCTGATGGCATCGATCAGTCCCTGGTTCACGCTGCCCGTACCTGTTTGCTTGGAAGAAATGATCTGAGCACGCGGACAGATCTTAAGCACATCATTCAGTTTCTGGTAGCCGCCGCAACTTCCAAGCAGTACTACTTTGGCGCTTGACGGAAGGCGGTCGATCGTTTCCTGTAAGTAATAGCTGTGGCCGCGGTGTATCACAACCGTTGGTTCGATCTCCCTTTCGTACATATAACTGATCAGGCTGTCCTGGGCTTTTGTATCCAGTTCTTCTTTTTCATCAAGCGGCAGGTTGGCATAAATAGTGACCGGCGTCCCTTTTACAGAATTGATCTCTACCCAGTTCGGCGTGCGGGTAATGCGCCAGTTGGCATTGCTGAACCTGGCCATGAAAGCACTGAAATAGTTTTTGGCATCTTTATCGCCATATGAGAATTGCTGCATGATGATCCTGCCCTTGTCGTCTTTAAGCAGTGATGCCGGCATGTAATAAACCGGGTCTATTCCAAGCGTGGCCGACACATCGATATGATTGACCGAATCCATCGAAAGGAAAATGGTATTGAGCAGATGATAGATCACTTCGCCGCGCTTGTTGCCTTCCTGCTGTGAAGACTGGAGATTTTTCTGCACTTCATTCAGGATCAGTTTACGTGTCTGTTTATTATAAATGCTGGCATAGGAATCGGCCACATCCACGGCATCTTCAAGGGTTTTGGTTCTCTCAAGTCCGTCCACGAACTGTTGCATCAGCTTGTCCGATCTTTCCTTGTTCATTCGTTTCAGGAAATCATCGAGCGTGTTGTAAGCTGCCGACATTTTGATGAACTTCTTGTAAAAATCATAGTGCACCAGCTGCAGCAAAGTATCTGATCCGGGATGCTTCATCCTTTTAAAAATGCGCGGATACACACCGGATACAAAGCTGGAGGTATAGATCTCTTCTTCGCCCAATACTGCCAGGTAATACAATTCCTGGGAATTGAGCGGGTCGAGTCTTTTGAAACGGATATTTTCATTCGCCACATCGTGCAGCGCATTGATCTCCGTAATATATCTTTCAACTGCCTTGAATCTTAATTTTTCAGTAAGTACATCTGCCACCATCGGCGTATCGCCCTGCCTGATGCGTTCAGCGTAACCAATACGGGTTTTCACCAGGAGTTTGTAATAACCATCGGAAGAATCGTTCAGCACATAAGGGCGGATCGAGTCCATGGTGATCTTTCCGCGATAAAGATCGTCGAGGAAAGGAAAATACATCCGGCCCGTTTTATTCATGGCCAGCTGGCTGATCATTTTAACGAGCGGATTATCAACAGCGCGGATGCGTTTTCCGAGCGCATCCGGTGCTGCGGCGTAATTGTAAAACTCCTCCTGATCGTGGAAAGCAGCACTGACGATCAGGCTGTCGGCAAAAGATATCTCGGGATATTTGCTCAGCACTCGCAGGATATTACCCGGATCTCGCTGGCAGGTTTTAAGTACCAGCATTTCTTTCGCATCACGCATGCCTACGTTGTCTTTAAAGGCAAAATTGTCGAGCAGTATATTCCCCACTTCCAGTTCATAATCGGATACTACCGTTGCGATCGACTTGCCCTGTATGTCCAGTTTCATGGCATCGCTGTAGGCTTTTACCAATGCAGGCAACGTAACGCTTTTAACGATCTTTGCCCGGTATTGGGAGATAAATCCCTGCAGCATTTCATTCACACCGCGCAACCATTTGTATTTGGCATTAACATCGAGCGATTCATTCAGTTCGATCTCTGCACGCATATTGTTTACGGAGATCCTGACAGAGCGGTTAATGGCCGCATTCAGCCTGGGGTCTTCGGTGATGGGGAGGATGGTATCCTTACGACTGTGCAGCCTGGCGATGGTTTGCATGGAAGCCAGGATATTGTCATGATGCAATTGCCGCATGGCCGGGATAGCCGGCATGGTCACTTCTTTCTGGGCAGGAAGCAGGTTTACCAGTAACAGACAGCATGCTAAAAAGTAAAATTTCTTCATTTTCATATCCTTCTGCAAAAATACTGCCAATCAGGATATTAACCGTTATACCCGCAAACAGGCCGGTTTTAGCTTGTTAACAATAACATAATGAGCGTAAACCCGCATATTCCCCCGGTTAAAAATTAATTTTGTGTAAATTTAGTGTTAACATGGAAGGCAAGCCGAAGCAGATATTGATAGCAGACGACGAGCAGGATATCCTTGAGATCATCAGTTATAACCTGAGTAAGGAAGGATACGAGGTTTATACGGCAAAAGACGGCAATGAAGCGCTTGAAAGGGCACGCCAGCTACATCCAGACCTGATTATCCTGGACATTATGATGCCGAAAAAGACCGGGGTGGAAGTATGCGAGATCCTGCGTACCCAGCCGCTTTTCCAGGACACACTCATCATTTTCCTTACAGCACTGAATGACGAAGGTTCGCAGATCAAAGGCCTGGAGACCGGTGCCGATGATTATGTAAGCAAGCCGGTAAGTCCGAAAGTGCTGGTAAGCCGCGTGAATGCATTGTTCAGGCGTCTGAACAACAAGGAAAACGGCAAAAATATCCGCATAGGCAATATCGACATCGATCCTGTTAAATTCCTGGTAACGATCGACAATCATGAAGTGGTACTGGCCAAAAAGGAATTTGAACTGATCCATCTGCTGGCATCGCGTCCAGGCAGGGTATTCCTGCGCAACGAGATCCTTTCCCAGATCTGGGGCAATGATGTGATCGTGGGCGACCGGACCATCGACGTGCACATCCGTAAAGTAAGACAGAAACTGGGTGTTGACTGTATTACTACCGTAAAGGGTGTTGGCTATAAATTTGAGCTGTAACGGGTCATTTTAGCTTATCTTGACCCAGCATCAACCGCCTCCGGCATGTTCAAAACAAAAAATCTATCTCCGCAGCAGCTTTCGGCATTTACAGCGCTGATCTTATCGGTGCCGATCTCGATCGGGATCTGGGTGCTGCGTCCGTCATGGGTCATTGCGCTGGTATCTTTTATTGTTACGTTCATCGGCAGCTACCTGATGATCCGCTTTGTACTGGAATCTTTTATTTACCGGAAAATAAAGCTGATCTATAAATTCATCTACCAGACGAAAGCGTCTAAAAGGGAAGAGACCTATTATAAGTATATTCTGCCGCAGAAAGGAATCGATGAAGTACGGGCCGATGTGGAGAAATGGGCAGAACAGCGAAGCGCAGAGATAGAATCGCTGAAAAAGAACGAGGCCTACCGCAAGGAATTCCTGCAGAACCTGGCACATGAGTTCAAAACGCCCATTTTTGCCATACAGGGTTATATCGATTCGCTGCTGGATGGCGCCATGGAAAATCCCGAACTGGCCAAACGCTTCCTGGAAAATGCATCGCGTAATGTGGTGCGGATGGTAAACCTGGCGGAAGACCTCGACGAGATCTCCCGGCTGGAAAGCGGCGAACAGCCTTTGTACAAACAGAACTTCATCATACAGGAGCTGATTAAGGAAGTGTATGAGACGCTTTCCATCAAGACTTCGGCACGTAATATCAGATGTTCCATCAAAAAAGGCTGTGAATACCCGATTGCAGTGTTTGCCGATAAGGAAAAAATAAGGCAGGTGATCAATAACCTGCTCGAAAACGCAGCCAAGTACGGCAAACAGGACGGCAGCATCGTAGCCAGCATTTACAAGACCGACGGCGAGCATGTACTGATAGAATTCAGTGATGACGGCATCGGAATCGCCGAAGAGCACCTGCCCCGGATCTTCGAAAGATTTTACAGAACGGACCGGGGGCGCAGTCGTGACGGCGGCGGAACAGGGCTTGGACTGGCCATCTGCAAACACATTATTGAGGCCCATGGCCAGACCATGCATGTACGCAGCAAGGTGGATGTGGGAACCACCATCGGGTTTACACTTGATGCAAGGCGGGATTAACTGTAGGCTAGATATATGGTAAGCACCATTATCCCGGTGTTATCGGTAAAATATTTGTATATTAACATTCAATACGAAAAAAGCGGAAAAGCTCAATGTTACCTAATCATTAACTTTTTGCATCACCCTCGGCATGAATAGGTTAAGCCTATTTTTGCGTAAATTTTTATCGTTATGGGTCTTAATACTTTCGGGCGCATGTTTATGCCAAAGAATAAAGTCTTCTATGAATTATTTGAAGACGTTGCAGAAAAAGGTCACGAAATGGGCCTGAAACTCAAAGAGATGGTTCACGAGCCGGATGTTAACAAAAGAGCGGCCGTGTTAGCACAGATTGAAGACCTGGAACATAAGAACGACGATAATACCCACCGTATTTTCACAGAACTGGGGCGGAATTTCATCACTCCGTTCGACAGGGAAGACATCCACTACCTGGCGTCATCTCTGGATGATATCGCGGATTACATATTCGCTTCAGCTAAAAAAATCAGCTTTTACAATGTAAACCCCAAGGATACCGGCATCCAGAAAATGGCCGACCTGATCCTGCAGGGAACGGTAGAGATCAAGAAAGCGGTACTGGGCCTTCGCGACATGAAGAACCTGCGTGAGATGACTGAAGCCATGGTAAAAGTAAACAGCATTGAGAACCAGGCAGATGATGTGTTCGACATGAGCATTGAAATGCTCTTCCAGCAGGAGAACGATTTCAAGGAAGTGATCAAGAAGCGGGAGATCTACCAGGTAATGGAGATCGCTACCGATAAATGCGAAGACGCTGCCAATGTTATCGAATCCATCATTATCAAATATGCTTAACCGGTTTGTTCCGGCTATTCTGGATCACAGCCTTACCGGCATGAATGACGGGCTGTTCTTAACAAACTCCACTTACCGCTTATGTTAACCATATTGATCATTATTATTGTGCTGGCTTTTGTATTTGATTATATCAACGGCTTTCACGATGCTGCCAACGCAATTGCAACGATCGTTTCCACCAAAGTATTAACGCCCTTCCAGGCCGTTGTCTGGGCTGCACTTTTCAACTTCGGCGCTTTCTTTATTTCCAAATACATCATTGGCGGATTTGGTATTGCGGATACCATTGCCAAAAGCGTTGTGCTGCAGAAAGGAGATACCATGGCCTTATATGTGATCCTTGCCGGGTTGCTTTCAGCTATTGTATGGAACCTGATCACCTGGTGGTTCGGTATTCCTTCCAGTTCTTCACACGCGCTGATCGGCGGTATGATCGGTGCGGCGGTTGCGCATTACCAGACATTCGGTGTTGTGGTAGCGCAGAAAGTATTGCCGATTATCGGTTTCATTGTACTCGCTCCGCTCATTGGTATGTTCGTGGCTTTTGTCATAACCATTATCATCGTGAATCTATGTAAGCGCGCCAATCCTTACAAAGCGGAAAGATGGTTCAAAAGGCTGCAGCTGGTATCATCGGCATTGTTCAGTCTTGGTCATGGCAGTAATGACGCCCAGAAAGTAATGGGACTGATCGGTGCCGCCATGGTAGCGAGCAATTATATTCCCGACCTGAAATCTATTCCAGACTGGGTTCCGCTCTCCTGCTTTATTGCCATTGGTCTCGGAACCATGAGTGGCGGCTGGAAAATCGTTAAAACGATGGGAACGCGTATCACCAAAGTAACGCCGCTGGAAGGCGTGGCTGCAGAAACTGCGGGAGCCATCACCTTATTCTTCACAGAACATTTCAAAATACCGGTAAGTACCACACATACCATTACCGGTTCTATCATCGGCGTAGGTGCAACCAAAAGGCTGAGTGCCGTTCGCTGGGGAGTTACCGTTAACCTGTTATGGGCCTGGGTACTCACCATTCCTGTATCAGCGATCATGGCTGCTATTTTCTTTTATATCATGAAAATATTCGCCTGATCTTTTGCCGGATAAAGTTACCTTGCTGTAATAATTCTTTGTTATGGCCAAGATACTTGTAACAGGCGGCTGCGGTTATATCGGATCGCATACCATCGCGGATCTTATTGAAAACGGATTCGATGTTATTTCTGTCGATGACAACTCCCGTTCTACCCTCTATGCCATTAACGGAATTGAAAAGATCACCGGTAAGAAGTTCAAGAACTATCAGGTTGATCTGAAGAATTTCGATGAAACCCGTGCGGTCTTCCAGGAAAATACAGACCTCGACGGAGTGATCCACTTCGCTGCCTACAAAGCTGTTGGAGAATCCGTAGAGCAGCCGCTGATGTATTATGAGAATAACATGTTCTCTCTGATCAACCTGCTCAAATGTGTAAAGGAATTTGAAGTGCCGCACTTTGTATTCTCTTCTTCCTGCACTGTTTACGGCACACCTGATCATATCCCTGTTACAGAAGCCACGCCTACTAAAAAAGCGGAATCACCGTACGGCGCTACCAAGCAAATGGGCGAAGAAATTCTTCGCGATTTTACCCGCAATGACCACACAAACGCTATCCTGCTCAGGTATTTCAATCCGGTAGGCGCTCACCCGTCGCTGCTGTTAGGTGAATTGCCGGTGGGAAAACCCCAGAACCTTGTGCCGGCCATCACACAGACCGCTATCGGCAAATTGCCGGGCATGAAAGTGCATGGTACGGATTATACCACGAGGGACGGCAGCTGCGTACGGGATTATATCCATGTCTGCGATATCGCACATGCGCACACGCTGGCTATTCAATATCTCATGGCCGGCAGACAACAAAGTTCCTGTGATATCTTTAACCTGGGCACGGGTTCAGGTGTAACGGTTCTGGAAGCCATTCATACTTTTGAAGAGGTCAGCGGCATAAAACTCAATTACGAACTCGGTCCGCGCCGACCCGGCGATGTGGAAGCCATCTATGCCAACAATAATGCTGCAGTAGAAAAACTCGGCTGGCAGATCAGGTTTAACCTGCGCGATATGATGCATACTGCCTGGCAATGGGAACTCAAAATAAAAGAAGCAGAAGACAGGGTTAAAAACAATTAACCCGCACCTCACAACGCATTGTAAAACGCAAACAGTTTCACCAGGTCTTCTTCTTTTTTACCCTTTAATTTCTCTTTACTCATATAAGCCTCTACCTGGTTCTTTTTATCAGCCATGAAATCGCTGAGTGCGGATTCTTTTGCAAGTGGTTGTATGCCTTTTGAAGGCGACCATGCATAATAAAGGGCTTTACGTTTATAAGTGCGGATGGTTTCCGGACTACCATAGGCTTTATCATCCGAGAAACTGACCCTGTAATGTTTCAGCAGCATTACTTTACCGGAATCCAGCACTTCATAGAAGGTTTTTTCATTCTGCCATTCAAGCGCCGGAAAGCCTGAAGCGAATTTGCGTGCATTCGCAGTACCATTTCCGCCTTCCCCGCACTGCAGTTCAAAACTTTTAACCGGTTGCACTACCACCATCGGATCTCCCTGCGGACTCTGGAACAACAATTCATTGCTTTCGAGATTCACTTTCAGCGATAAGCCTTTGTATGTACGTCCGTTCAGCAGCATCGTTACATTACCCGGACAAAAAGACTCGTTGAAATAAGGGCTTCCCTCCACTTTATTTTCTGTTTTTCTCAGCAGGGGCCGGCCGTTTGCGTCCTCGAAGAATTTATTGGTTTCCATGAGGAACATATTGGTGTTCTGGCCATAGCCTGCTGCGGCCAGCGCCAGGAAAAGGGGCAGGATGATTTTCTTCATATGCATTACGATGAATATTAAATATAACCTGTTTTTATGAAAACGGCTTCTTCCCTATCCGTTCACGCATAAAAAAAGCTGCACCCGATGGATGCAGCTATTCTGATTTTTGTTGCTACTATTTACTGGATCAGCATTTTCTCTGCATTCTCCGCTACCTGTAATGCTTCGATGAACTCATCAATTTCACCACCTCCCACTACGGCATCCAGGTTATAGGATGTGAGCCCGATGCGGTGATCGGTAACCCTTCCCTGCGGCCAGTTATACGTTCTGATCTTGGCACTGCGGTCTCCGGTACTTACCAGCGTTTTCCTGTGCCTTGCGATCTCTTCTTCCTGTTTGCGCACCTGCTCTTCATATAATTTGGTCCGCAGCATGGTCATTGCTTTTTCGCGGTTACCCAGCTGGGAACGTTCGGTCTGGCACACCACCACCACACCTGTAGGAATATGCGTCAGGAATACTTTCGTTTCCACCTTGTTCACGTTCTGACCACCGGCTCCGCCGCTTCGTGCGGTTTCCATTTTCACGTCGCTTTCCTTCAGTTCAAAATCCACTTCCTCCGCTTCGGGCATTACGGCAACAGTTGCTGCCGAGGTATGTACACGCCCCTGGGTTTCCGTATCGGGAACACGCTGTACACGATGTACGCCACTTTCAAATTTCAGCGTACCGTATACATCTTCTCCAGTCACTTCCACAACTACTTCCTTATATCCGCCTACTGTGCCTTCGCTTTCACTTACAATGCTTGTTTTCCAGCCTTTCTTGGAGCAATAACGCAGATACATGCCCAGCAGATCGCCGGCAAAAAGGCTCGCTTCATCGCCACCGGTACCTGCCCGGATCTCGAGGATAGCGTTTTTATCATCCTGCGGATCTTTGGGTATCAGCAGCTTGGTCAGCTCTTTCTCCAGTATTTCTTTCTTCTCTTCCAGCGCCGGCATCTCCATTTTAGCCAGTTCCCGCATATCCTCATCATTTCCCGCCAGGCTTTCTTTGGCAAATTCGTAGTCGTCGAGTATTTTAATATAACGGTTATAAGGCTCAACGATCTTTTCCAGGGAGCGGTATTCCTTGCTGTATGCCTGGAATTGCTTCTGGTCGTTGATGATCTCCGGGTTGGTCAATGCCACCCCCACCTGTTCGAAACGGGCTTTGATGGCATCTAATTTATCCTGCATAGCTACAGTTTTTAGGACTGCAAAATTAAGGGTTTCATTCGGGCTTTACAGCGCGATGTTTTACCGTTCCGTGTACCCTCACGGGTATAAAGGCTAAAGTTTTATTATCTTTCAGCACAATCAATCAGTTATGCGGATTCTTCTTTTGCTGTTCCTTGTATCAGGTTCTCTTTTTTCGAATGGCCAGCAGGCCGATATTCTCATTAAAAACGGTAAGATTATCGATGGCACAGGTAATTCCTGGGTATATGGTGATATCGCAGTGAAAGACGGCAAAATCATCCGCACCGGCAAGCTGGGCAACTGGAAAGCCGATAAGATCATCGATGCAACCGGGCTGATCGTAGCGCCGGGTTTTATAGATGTGCATACGCATATCGAAGACGACGAAAAGAGAGCGCCGGAGGCCGCCAGTTTTATTTACGATGGCGTTACCACTGTGGTTACCGGCAACTGCGGTGCTTCCAGGGTAGACCTGGGCAGGTATTTCAACATGATCGACAGCCTTCGTTTATCAGTGAACGTGGCATCGCTGGTGGGTCATAACGACGTGAGAAAGGCTGTAATGGGCACCGCCAACCGAAATCCTACCGAAGCAGAAATGGAAAAAATGGAAGCACTGGTAGCCAAAGCCATGCAGGACGGAGCTGTTGGCTTTTCAACGGGGCTGATCTATATCCCGGGGACCTATTCAAAAACAGAAGAAGTGGTAAGGCTTGCGGCCGTAGCTTCACGCTATAACGGCGTTTATGCCAGCCATATCCGCGATGAAGGCGACAGCGTAGTGCAGGCCATTGAAGAAGCGCTGCACATCGGCCGGGAGGCCAGAATGCCTGTGGAAATCTCGCATTTCAAACTCAGCGGACAACAGAACTGGGGCAGAAGCAAAGAAACGATTCCGCTGATCATCAATGCAAGAAAAGAAGGACTGGACGTAACGATCGACCAGTATCCTTATACAGCCAGCAGTACATCTTTAAGCACATTGCTTCCTGATCATGTATTATCCGACGGTCAGGATTCCATCAAAGCAAGACTTGCCAACCCGGCTATCAGGAAACAGGTGAGCGCATTTATGCTGGCCAAACTGAAGAAAAGAAAACTGCGTCATTTCAGTTACCCGGTGGTGGCATCGTTCCGGGCAGACAGTACCTATAACGGCAAAAGCATAGAGCAGGTAAACCTGCTGAAAGGAAGAAAACATACGGCAGCGGCAGAAGCAGAAACCATTATTGAAATGATGGAACAGGGCGGCGCAGGCATGGTATTTCATGGAATGGGTGATGAAGATGTAAAAGCCATCATGAAATATCCGTTCAACATGTTTGCATCAGATGCCAGTATCAGGGTGTATAAACAGGGCAACCCGCATCCGCGTGGTTATGGCACCAATGCCAGAGTGCTGGCCAAATATGTACGGGAAGAAAAAGTGATCCCGCTGGAAGAAGCGATCCGCAGGATGACTTCATTACCGGCACAGAAATTTCAGCTGAAAGACCGTGGTCTGATCAGGGAAGGTTTTGCAGCCGATATTGTGGTGTTCGACGAGCAGAAAGTGCAGGACCTGTCTACTTACGATCAGCCTCACCAATATTCAACCGGTTTTCAATATGTGCTTGTAAACGGCAGATTAACCGTTGTTGCAGCAAAGCATAATGGCACAAGGGCCGGAATTACCCTTAAAAACAAATAACATGCGGTTTTACTTACTGAGCCTGCTTTTGGTTTGTTCGCTCGCAACGTCTGCCCAGAAAAAAGGCTATGAAGCTGTGGACTCGCTGATGCAATCCGTGACTGCCGACAACGGTTTCAGCGGTGTGGTGCTGATTGCAGAGAAAGGAAAAGTCAGGTACGAGAAAGCGTTCGGATATCGTTCTTTTGCCACGCAGCAGCCATTGCAGACCACAGATATTTTTGAGATCGCATCCGTATCCAAACAGTTCACCACCATGATCATCATGATGCTGGAGGAAAAAGGTGCATTGCAGTTCGATGATCCGGTTGAGAAATACCTTACCCTCCCTTATAAAGGTATTACGATCCGCCATCTGCTCACACATACCAGTGGTCTTCCGGATTATTTGCAGGTAATGGATCAGCATTGGGATAAATCAAAGGTGGCAGGCAATGATGATATCATCAGTTACCTCAACACTTATGCACCACCGGTTCTTTTCCAGCCCGGCGATAAATATCAATACAGCAATACGGGGTATGTACTGCTCGCAAGCATTGCAGAAAAAGCAGGTAAAGAAGATTTCATCACGCAATGCAGAAAGAAGATTTTCAGAAAGCTGGGCATGAAATCTACTGACATCCGTACTGCTGCGGAAAAGGCATTGTTGCCGAATCTTGCATACGGACATATCTATGTGCCGGCAAAAGGAACTTATGTAAGTGCGGATTCTTTCCCGGCATTCAATTATACCATCTGGCTCGGCAACCGTAAAGGACCGGGCAGGATCAGTTCCACCGTACAGGATCTGCTGCGCTGGGACCGTGCTTTATACACACGTAAGCTGGTGAAGCAGGAAACCCTGCAGCAGGCATTCACGCCCATGAAACTGAACGACGGCAAGATCTCGAACTACGGGTTTGGCTGGGTGATCGCAGGGAACCCTGTGGCGGGAAAAGTGGTACAACACAATGGCGATAATCCCGGTTACAAAACAGAGATCATCCGGTTCATCGACCTCGACCGCACTATTATTGTCCTTACCAATAACGCACCTGAAAAATTCGGTGATATTACAGCCAGTCTTAAAAAGATCGTTTCCGCTTTATAAATCCATTATCCAGAAAATCCTGTTACGATGCTGAAAAAAATATTTCTCCTGCTTTGTCTTCCCACAGGTCTCTGCGCGCAACGCTACCAGAGCATTCATAAAAGCGCGCTCGTGATAGACACGCATAATGATTTTCTCACGCAGGCACTCGAGAAAAATGTTCGTTTCGATGAGCCACTCAAAGGCAGAACCCACTCCGATCTGAAACGCATGAGCGAAGGCGGAATCGATATCCAGGTATTTTCTATCTGGTGCGACGGTAGTTACGGAAAAGACAAGGCATTTGCAAGAGCGAACAGGGAGATCGATACACTGAATGCCTATATCGCAAGACATCCGAATGAAATGATGCTGGTTAAAACTCCGAAAGAACTTCAGCTCGCCGTGAAACAAAAAAAGCTGGGCGCGATGATCGGCGTGGAAGGCGGACATATGATCGAAGATGATCTTTCTTATCTCGACCGCCTGTTTGCGAGAGGCGCACGCTATATGACGCTCACCTGGAATAATTCCACTTCCTGGGCTACATCGGCCATGGAAGAAACAAAGAACAGTTTCAAGAACCCGAAGAAAGGGCTTTCCGATTTCGGGATAAAGGTTGTTAAACGTATGAATGAATTGGGGATGATCGTAGATCTCTCTCACGTTGGTGAACAAACCTTCTGGGATGCGATCAATACCAGCACCAAACCAGTGATCGCTTCGCATAGCTGTGTACACCAGATCGCTCCCGTTTTCAGGAACCTGAACGATGAGCAGATCAAAGCGATCGGTAAAAACGGGGGTGTGATCCACCTTAACTTCTTCTCGGGTTTTGTAGATACGGCTTATGATGCTCGTATCAAGGCCTTTAATGCAAAGCATAAGGCTGAAAGGGATACGATCATGCTACTGAATCCTGATAAAAATTTTGCCGAAGAATACCTCGCCGAAAAATACGCCGATGAAGCGAAAGATATCAGGCCGCCGCTTTCCATGCTGCTCGATCATATCGATTATATCGTGAAACTGATCGGTGTTGATCATGTTGGGCTGGGCTCTGATTTTGATGGCATCAGTTCCGCACCGCAACAGCTGGACGATGTAACGTCCTATCCGCTGATCACCAAGGCACTGCTCGAAAGAGGCTACAGCAAAAAAGATGTTCGTAAGATACTCGGCGAGAATTTTGTGCGCGTGTTCAAACAAAACTATGTTGAACGTAAATGATTTTGTTACGCTCAGCTGAACAGGTAAGCGAGATCATCTTCGGTAAGTGTTTTTACAAAGCCTTCGTCGGCAGTCACCAGGTCATCCGACAATTGCTTTTTACGTTCCTGTAAACGGATGATCTTTTCTTCAATCGTATCGCGGCAGATCATTTTATAGGCAAATACCTGTTTCTGCTGACCGATCCTGTGTGTACGGTCGATGGCCTGTTGTTCAACAGCTGTATTCCACCAGGGATCGAACAGGAAAACATAATCTGCCGCTGTGAGCGTAAGGCCTGTGTTACCGGCTTTAAGACTGATGAGGAATACCGGTACCCGGTCGTCGGGCTGCTGAAAAGCATTCACCATTTCCATGCGTTTTGCAGGCGGCGTCTGCCCGTCGAACTTGTAATATTTCAATCCATGCTTATCACATGCTTCCGCAAGCAGATCGAGCATACTGCTGAATTGTGAAAATACAAGGGCTTTATGTCTGCCTGCAATATTGGTCAGCTCTTCCATGAGCACGCTGGTTTTAACAGAATCGCGGCAACCCATCCGGTCTTCTTCTTTCAGCAATAATGGTGAATTACATACCTGCCTCAAACGTGTGATCGCCTGTAACACAGCCAGCCTCGATTTATTCAGTCCCTGTTCTTTTACGTTCTGGAAGAGATCATTGCGGACCTGGCTGCTGAATTCGTTGTAGAGATCCTGCTGCCGCTGCTCCATCCGGCACCAGAGAATGGTCTCCGTTTTTTCCGGCAGATCTTCAGCTACCTGTTCTTTGGTTCTCCGGAGAATAAATGGATTGGTCAGCTTCTGTAATGCTTTGATCTTTTCTTCATCGCGGCGATGATCGATCGGATCAGCATATTCCTTCTTGAAGAATTCCCTGCTGCCGAACATGCCAGGCAATGCAAAATTCAACTGTGCATAGAGGTCGAATGTATTGTTCACCACCGGTGTACCACTTAATGCAACCCTGTGCACAGCCGTTACCGCATTTACAGCACGTGTGATCTGTGCGGAGGGGTTCTTGATATTATGACTTTCATCCACCACACAAACACCATACTGTTGCTGCAACAGGTTTTCGTCTGAGCGCAATGTACCGTAGGTAGTGATGATCACATCATTCTGCTGTTCGCGGATCTGGCTGATATCTCGTGTTTGCCCATGATATACCGCAACAGAAAGCACCGGCGTGAATTTCTGTAATTCACTCTGCCAGTTATATACGAGCGATGCCGGGCATACGATCAGGCAGGTTGTACCCGGATTCTTTTCCAAATACCAGGCGAGAAAGCAGATCGTCTGCAGGGTTTTTCCAAGTCCCATATCATCTGCTAGGCAAGCGCCTGCACCTGCTTCACATAAAAGTGCCAGCCATTCGAAACCCTTCTGCTGGTATGGCCGCAGTGCTGCCTGAACAATACCGGGAAGCGCATAAACAGGTGTATCGCTGGTCATCCATTGCTTCCATTTTGTCCACCAGTCTTCCCTGATCAGCGGCTCAAGCACGGTATTACCTGCATGCTGTCTTTCGCTGATGGCCATAAATCCAGGCACTTCTATCTGCCTGCTGCTGATCTTACCATGCTTAATAAGCGTGGCATATTGTGCCAGCCATTCATCGGGCAAAATGCCCAGCGAACCATCTTTCAGCATCACAGCTCTCTGGCCGGCCATCAGTATCTTCTGCAGTTCATGTAATGGCACTTTCTCCTTTCCGAAACTTACTTTCAGTTGCAGTTTCGCTCTGCCGTTCACCGTTTCCACAACATTGATAACAGTTTCTGCCGCGTGTGATGAATACCTGAAATGCTGCAGCAGATCCATTCCAACCAGTTCTATATCCGATCCCAGCAACTGGTGATAGGCTTTCATGAACCATTGCTTTTTCTGCGCTTCTGCAAACGAAAGATAGAAGAACCCGTTCTTTTGCCTGGCGAAAGAAGCATGCAATGATTCCAGGTGCTTAATGAATTCTGTCTCCGCGGTTTTATTTCTTTTGATCTGCCATGCTTCCCCGCTGGCCATCACTTCATGTGTATCCGTCCAGGCGCCATCAACAACAAATCCTTCATAGACCCACTGCGGGGTCAGCATCAGGAAGGAATTATTCAATTCCGTAAACAATACACGGTTTTGTGGTAACACTTCAAGTACCTGCTGCAAAACCGCTGTTTTTCTTTTGACGGTATAATCCTGGTCGAGCCTTGATAAAATATCATGTGAGAATCCTGCTACATTGTTCTGGTAGGCAGTCATGTCTGTATGCGACAACCAGTCCAGTGTCTGGTAATCCCTGAAGCCCAGCAGGAAATATTCACTATTATTCTCCAGCAGGAAAGCTGTTCGTGTAAATGTTTCAGCGGGATATAATGTGCCGTTCAGCTGTATGTACGAAAGCAATACCGGACTTCCCTTCTCTTCCGTTACTTCAAAAGACAATTGCGGTTTGAACTGGCTGAAAGCTGCGGGCATCGTTTTAAAATTAGCCTCGCCCTCTTTCCTGATCTTATGATATAGCTTCAGTAATGAAGTAAACGGTTTAAGTTTGTCGAACTGCTTATGCAATACACGCATCAATGCAGTAAATACATAAGTTTCCGTAAGCACGGCACCGGTAACCTGTCCGTTTCCTTTTATGACGGACTTGGCAGCCAGCATTTTTGCCCTGCTGAATTGCTCCAATGCTTCCTGTGCTTCTTTCGGAAGTTGCGGAAATGATTTCCGGATCTCCGCACCCGACAGGTTCTCCGTTACATAATTGATCCCCTTGGTTGTGCGTTCTATATGCAGCGACTCAAATACCTGTTTAAAATCCGGTATGGTTCCGGGTGTAAGTAACAATACAACTTTCTCAGACGACATCTCACTTCTTGTATAAGTCTGCAAATGTATCGTATGACTTCAGATGCAGCTGATCTTTATTTTATCTGGCAACTTCGTAAATATGGTATTCCTGTATCAGCGCAGGGTTTTCGGGCGTAAGTGTAAAGCTGATACGGATATCCATAAATTCTCCGGCCACAACAAAACTGCCCCGGAGCTGGTTCTCTGCAACGAACGAAATCACTTTACCCGTTCTCCCCGCTTTTTTGAATATCGCTGCCGATTCTTTTTTCAGGCTTTCAAGCTGGTAGTCCTTAAAGAAATTTTCTGCAAACAGGCCGCTTGCCGTTGCATTGTTCCAGTCGGGCAATAGCTTCAGTAATGCCGCCTGCCTGTCTTTGAGTATAACAGATGGTTCCAGAGCCGCCGGTCTCAAGCCTGCAGTCCTGATCAGTGTATCGAGTACCCTGAGGTTGATGCCTGTTGTTGATGCGTAGGTAACATTCGCAAAAAAGATCACACCGATCCCATAATCCGTTGCGATCTGCCAGTTACTGCCAAAGCCTGGTAAACCACCGGAATGCCCTACCACGGTTCTTTGTTCGCAGTCTCTTGTCCAGCGTAACCCGTAACCATAAGCAGATGCAAGCGGACAAAGGCGTCCGTCGGGATATTTATAATTGGGGCTGATGGTATTAAAACGCCAGGGCTGGTGCATTTCACGAACCGAACTTCTCCTGACAGGTCCGTTATCATTAACGCTCCTGGGCGGCCAGGCATCCTGGTGCAACGCCACATATTTGCTGAAAGATTCAAGCGATGTGATCATTCCGCCCATGGCACCATAAATGCCATCATGCAACAGAGGTTCTTCTTTCCAGGCATTATCGATCCAGCGGTAGCCGTGTGCCAGCTGCGCGGCCGGAACGCGATCGAATTCCCATTCGGCCTGGTTCATTCCCAATGGCTCCCAGATATTTTTCCTGATGTATTCGCCGTAACCAATACCTGATGCTTTCCTGATGATCACACCCAGCATGGTAAATCCGAGATTACTGTATTCATAAGTAAGGCCGGCAGCGTTTGAAAGGTTAACGCCGCGGCGGATCAGGTCTGTCAGGTCTTTTTCAGTGGCAGCAAGCTGGCGGTCGCCCCAGGGATTGTCTTCCGGGAAACCGGCCGAATGTGTGAGCAGATGCCTGATGGTGATCTCAGGTGCATCAGCGGTCAGCTTCAAACCTTTTACTTCGGGAATATATTTCCATACGGGATCATCAAGATCGAGCTTGCCCGCATCGCGCAGGTGAAGAATGGCCATGGCGGTAAAGCTTTTCGACATGGATGCGATCCTGAACATCGATTTTGTAGTTGCCGGTATCTTTTTATCTATATCTGTATAACCGCCCGCTCCGCTGAAAACAAGTTTGCCATCGAGCATGATACCGAATGTATAACCTGGAAAATGATTCTTGTCTGCAAAGGATCTGTACATCGATTCAACTGCCGGGAATAATGCCTGTAATCGCTGGTAACGCATAGCGTCTGTAAAGGCAGGCGCCTCATAACCCTGTGTGTATGGCGAACTGTCCTGGCTGTAAGCAGCAGGAATAATCATTACAGACTGGCATAGCAACAACGCCAGAAAAAGGTTCCTGTATTTCATTCGGTTGGATTTTAGGATTGAACGTTAATATCAGTAACGCTGCAGTTTTTCTACATAACCATGCAGCCTGTTCTTAGCCATGAATGTTTTTTCCAGGTCGATATTAAACGGAACAGGTGTATCGAGCGATGCGCAACGCATTACAGGTGCATCGAGCAGTTCGAAACAATGTTCGCTGATCCAGGCACTGATCTCTCCGCCGATGCCTCCGGTCAATGTGTCTTCATGCAGCAGCAATACTTTTCCTGTTTTAGCCACAGCTGTTCTGACAGCTTCGTAATCGAGCGGCAGTAAGGTACGCAGGTCGAGTATATGAAGCGACACTTCAGGATGCTGGTGCTGGTATTCAAGCGCCCAATGCACGCCCGAGCCGTATGTGATCACGGTAATATCTGTTCCTTCAGCTGCAAGTCTTGCCTTCCCGATCTCTACTTCATATGCTGCTTCCGGAACCGGGCCGCTTACGCTTCTGTATAAACCCTTATGTTCAAAAAACAGTACGGGGTTAGGATCATTGATCGCTGCGATGAGAAGTCCTTTTGCATCATGTGGTGTGGAAGGATAAACCACTTTCAGCCCTGGCACATGCGTGAACCAGGCTTCATTGCTTTGTGAGTGGAACGGCCCTGCGCCTACGCCACCGCCCGTCGGCATCCGGATCACCACATCAGCCTGCTGGCCCCAGCGGTAATGTATTTTAGCCAGGTTATTGACAATCTGGTTGAAGCCCACAGTCACAAAATCCGCGAACTGCATTTCCATCATGCTCTTGTACCCTTCCAGACTCAATCCGAGTGCGGTTCCTACAATTGCGCTTTCGCACAGTGGTGTGTTGCGCACCCTTTCTTTTCCGAATTGTTTTACAAAACCTTCCGTTATTTTAAAAGCGCCGCCGTATTCGGCAATATCCTGCCCCATCAGTACCAGGTTATCATGCAGCTGCATGCTTTGTGACAATCCTTCCTGTATAGCATCTACGAAACGTTTTTCGGGTGCACCTGCTTTTGGCGCATCCATTGTATTTGCATCCGACCAGAGCCGGGCGTTCACCGATTTTTTCGCATATACATCATGCAGTTCCTCGTTTGCATCAGGGATCAGTTCTTCCGCTTCATAAGCCAGTTTCAGTTCTTCTTCAATATATGTTTTAAGCTCGCTCCGGATCTCTTCTGCAGCAGCTGCGGTGAGAACACCTTCTGCGAGCAGGAATGCTTCATAATTCTTAACCGGGTCTTTTGCACCCCATTCGTCGAACAATTCCGCAGGTACGTATTTGGTACCGCTGGCCTCTTCATGTCCCCGCATCCTGAATGTCATACATTCCACGAGATAGGGTTTCTGGTTTCTGATACAGTAATCACGTACACCCCTGATGGTATCGTATACTTCGAGGATATTATTCCCATTGATGCGTATGCCGTCCATGCCATAGCCTTTGGCTTTATCTACCAGGCTTTCGCACTTGTATTGTTCGTTCACCGGTGTACTGAGTCCGTAACCGTTATTCTCGATCACGAATATTACCGGCAGCCCCCATACGGCAGCCACATTCAGCGCTTCATGAAAATCGCCTTCGCTGGTACCGCCATCGCCCGAATAAGCGAGTGATACTTTATTGTCTTTTCTTAGTTTATATGCAAGTGCAACACCATCTGCCAGTGCCAGCTGCGGACCAAGGTGTGAGATCATACCGCAGATATGATGTGCACGGCTGCCGAAATGGAAGCTTCGCTCTCTTCCTTTACTGTAACCATCCTTGTTGCCCTGCCATTGCATGAACAATTTCTGCAGACCCATCTGCCGGGTAGTGAATACACCGAGGTTACGGTGTAATGGCATCACCCACTCATCTTTTTCCAGTGCAAGTGTACTGCCTACAGAGATAGCTTCCTGGCCAATTCCGCTGAACCATTTACTGATCTTTCCCTGGCGAAGCAGCACCAGCATCTTCTCTTCGATCATCCTTGGCAGCAGTAAGCTCCTGTACATGAATACAAGTTCATCATTCGTTTGCCCGCTTCTTACAAATTCCATAGCAGTCTGTTTATTATAATTGCCTGTTTTTTCAATAGTTTTCAGCGTGGCTAAGTTACTCGTATTAATAAAACAAAGCACAAAAAAAACCACCGCATCTGCGATGGTTCGATACATAATTTTTTTATTGATCAGTTCCTGTTCGATAATTTGCCCAGCAGGCGCAGGATTTCAACATACAGCCATATGATGGTAACCAGCAGCCCGAAAGCACCGTACCATTCCATATATTTTGGGGCGCCCATTTCTGCACCCTTCTCGATCATATCAAAATCCAGTATAAGGTTAAGGGCTGCAATTGCTACCACGAACAGGCTGATTCCGATACTCAGCAGCGAGCTGTCGTACATAAAGCTCACATTCAAACCGAAGAAACGCAGTACCAGCGTGAGCAGGTAAAAGATCGCAATACCCAGCGTTGCGGTAAATACTACTGATTTAAATCGTTGTGTGGCGTTGATGATACGGAAATTATACAGCAGGAACATAGCAATGGCCACACCGAATGTAAGCCCGATCGCCTGCATGATGAGGCCCGGGTATTTCTCAGAGAATGCCGCATTCAGAATTGCTGAAATGCCGCCTATAAATAACCCTTCCAGGATACCATATGCCGGCGCCAGGTACGGGGCTGTTGTTGGTTTGAAGGAAATGATCAGTACCAGGATCAGACCACCGATCGCTCCTGCGATCATGAGGGTGTTCATGGTATCCTGCTTGAATTCCTCGAACAGGTGCCAGCTGTAAGCTGCCCCGGCTATCACCATCAGCATCAGGAATGCAAATTTATTGATCGCTCCCCTGACGCTCATTACGCCCTGGGCATTTGCTTCGAGATGAAGACTTTTATTGAACATTTTTTCCGTTAGGGTCGGGTTCCCTGATCTGAAGATTGCCATAATATCAATTGTTTACTGATCCAAATGTAATCATTCTGCCTTTTGCACTAAATACAGCCTCAAATTTTAACGTCTTTCTCATCCTGTGCTGCCGCATTCCGATTCACAGCAGCGATCAGGGCTTGTACACAGGCCTTTTAATGCCGGGATAATGATCTACCGTTTCAAATACATATGCCGGGTTCTGTTTGAGTATGCTGATGAATTTCGCCAGCGAATCAGTATCCTCCGGCCTGCGGAACATCCGGTCGTGTGTAAGTATCACCACATGGTTCGGTGTATGCGTACGGTTGCGGGCAAATGCACTGTCTACCTGGTTGGCCAGCTGCTGCGGCGTTTGCACGGGTCTTGCACTTTTATGATTGAAATTCCATTCTACTTCCCAGCCGAATACATTATACCCGGCGCTGTCCAGCAACTCAGTCACTTTACGCACCATGGGCGATGAGCGGAGCTCACCATTCCTTACCCAGGCACTGTTACCAGGCAACCTTGCTATCAGGTATGGTACTTTCATCTGCTGCTGGGCCTTATCGAAATCCAGTATCGTAGATTCACTGTTCTTGTAAAAAGCTTTGTAGTTACCAGAGGCATGTGTATAGCTGTGGTTCGCCAGCAGGAATTGAGGATAGCTTTCGCGGATCGTATGTACGATCTGGCGCCCGTCGCTCTTGGCCTCGCTGTGCAGACCTACCATAAAGAAACTGGCTTTCACATCCAGTTTTTTGCAGACGTTATAACAATCCATGGTACCGTGCTGCGGCCCGTCGTCGAATGTGAGATAAATGTACTTTTTTGAGCTGTCGTAAGTGATGGGCTGCCAGTCGGCAAGCGGAGACGGCTTTACAACATCGGGCTTGCCGGCCGTTTCTGCCGTATCTTCGGGCAGGCCGGGTGAAGCGTTAGAGCTAAAATTACATGCAGCAGTCAGAAATACCGGCGCCAATGCCAGCAATCGCAGGCAGGCCCGGGCGGGTTTAGATAACATTTCCACTTTTATTAGTGAAACAAAGATACAATTTGGCTCCAACCGGCTGCTATCAGCTTTGTTAATCTTAAAAAAGAGCTTCCGAAATACGAAAAAATAGGGTTCCCGGCGGCCGGAGTATAGTAACTTTGCGGTCACAATTTTTTTGAATGAGCAGAAAAGAGGAACTTTTACAGGATGTGGTGATCAAATTTGCGGGCGACAGCGGCGACGGAATGCAGCTGACAGGTCAGCAATTCACGAATAATACGGCTCTCCTGGGCATTGATCTGGCCACTTTTCCCGACTTCCCGGCCGAAATCCGCGCCCCTATCGGTACCGTACCGGGCGTGAGTGGTTTCCAGCTCCGGTTTTCCAGCGACCGAGTCTTTACTCCCGGCGACCTTTGCGATATCCTGGTGGCAATGAACGCTGCAGCCCTCAAGGTAAACCTGAAAAGCATTAAACCCGGCGGTAAGATCATCGCCAATATTGATGGTTTCGATAATAAGAACCTGCGTCTTGCCAATTACCCCGACGGTGTGAATCCGCTGGAAGATGGCAGCCTGGACGGCTTTGAAGTAACGAAAGTAGACGTTACCAAGCTCACCCGTGAAGCCCTCAAAGAATTCACCGATCTCGGCACCAAGGAAAGGGACCGCGCCAAAAACATGTTCGTACTTGGCCTGATCTACTGGATGTATAATCGTAAACTCGACAATACCATCGATTTCCTTACCGAGAAATTCGGCAAAAAAGACACCATCCTCCGCAGCAATATCAAAGTACTGCAGGCGGGTTATAACTACGGAGATACTACCGAAGCTTTTACCACCCGCTATAAAGTGGAAAAAGCACGCATGGCGCCGGGTACTTACCGCAGCATCATGGGTAACCAGGCGCTGGCAATGGGTCTGGTGGCGGCGGGGGAAAGAAGCGGACTGCCAATTTTCCTGGGTACCTATCCCATCACACCGGCATCTGATATCCTGCACGAACTGAGCCGGCATAAATCTTTCGGTATCCGCACTTTCCAGGCGGAAGATGAGATCGCAGGTATTTCCTCGGCAATAGGTGCGAGTTATGGCGGGCACCTGGGTGTTACCACAACTTCAGGACCGGGTATGGCACTTAAAACAGAAGCAATGGGACTGGCTGTAATGCTGGAGATCCCGCTGCTGATCGTGAACATACAGCGTGGCGGACCATCTACCGGTCTTCCTACAAAAACAGAACAAAGCGACCTGCTGCAGGCATACTATGGCCGTAACGGGGAATGTCCCATGCCGGTGATCTCCGCATCCACACCAAGCGATTGTTTCGATGCGGCTTATGAAGCTGCACGTATCGCCGTTCAGCACATGACACCGGTGATCCTGCTGAGCGATGGCTATATCGCCAACGGCGCAGAACCATGGAAGTTCCCGAAAGCAGAAGACCTCAAACCTATTGAAGTAACTTTCAAGGAAGGACTGTCTGAAGATGAACCGAAATTCATGCCGTATAAACGCGACGAAAAACTGGTTCGTCCCTGGGCAGTACCCGGCACACCCGGGCTGGAACACCGGATCGGCGGCCTGGAAAAGCAGGACGTGACAGGAAACGTAAGCTACGACCAGGATAACCACCAGCACATGGTAAAGACCAGGCAGGCGAAAGTGGATAAGATAGCCGATTACATTCCTTTACAAACGCTTGACAGCGGACCCGAAAAAGGAAAAGTGCTTTTGCTGGGCTGGGGTTCTACTTATGGTTCTATCAAAAGCGCTGCGCTGGAACTCCAGGCAGAAGGACTTGAAGTAAGTCATGCGCATATCCGCTATCTCCGTCCGTTCCCGCGTAACCTCGGGGAGATCCTCAGGAACTTCGATAAGGTACTGATCCCCGAGATCAACAATGGTCAGCTGATCAAAATTATACGGGATGAATTCTTTGTAGATGCCAAAGGCTATAACAAGATCATGGGTGTGCCTATTACCAAAGGCGAACTCGTTAGTGCTGTTAAACAGATGCTGGAAGAGCGTTGATAGCTTAATAATCAAGTATACTGAAAATGGTTCTGTCTTTAAGATAGGACCATTTTTGTTTTAAGCATCATCCCGCTTCAGTGCCTGACTGATCTTTTGTATGTCTGCAGATACTTTGTAGATAAAATAGAACTGATCGGTAATGGATTTGAAAACCGAAAATACATTGCGGGTGCTTGTTTCGATCTGCCCCTGCCCGATCTCGTCTTTCCGTTTCTGCATCATTTCATTGATCTTATGTTCGAGATGCCGGATCTCTGCCGGATCGCGCGCGGTAATGGCTTCAGGCATCGCAGTTTCATCTATAGCGCGCAAAGCCTGCTGCAGTGAAAGCACGCTCGCTTCTATCAGCGGGCGATATTCATGCATGATATATTCCTGCTCCAGTGAATCCGTATAATAAGACAAAGTAGCTACATGGGATACCAGCATGTGATTAGCCACCACAAACTGGTGCACATGGAGGATATTCCGCTGCCTGCTCTTAGGTTCGGAAAGCATGCGGTTGAAAGCATCCGAAAGATTGGCGAGTGAAACCCAGCTGTTCTTACGTGCAACATTGCTTACGGTTTTATCGAGTGGCTCGCCTGTAAATGCCCCTGCAATGAGTTTGTAGTACTGGATTGCGTCGCGCAGCACCTGCGACATGAAATTATTGATCTGTTCATGTTCCCAGATCGGCTTCAGCAGGTAACTGAACAGGAATGCGATCACGGAGCCGATCGCCGTATCAATGATCCTGTCTCTCAGAATGGTATTCACATCTTTCGGATCGAGCAGGCGGAACATGAGCAGCAGATACAAGGTCATCAGCATCACACTTACGAGATAATGCTTGCGCATGAAACTGTATGCACCGATCATACTTACAATCAATGTGATCAGGATCGCAGTTTTATCATGTACCAGAAAAAGAAAAGCAACAGCCAGCACCACACCTGCAATGGTTCCTGCAATACGCTGATAGTTACGTTTACGGGTAAGGCTGTATGCTGGCTTCAGGATCACGATCACTGTAAGCAATACCCAGTAAGCATGCCCTATCGGCAGCAGCTGCCCGATGAAAAATGCAAACACCGCTGCTGCAGTAATGCGTATGGAATGCCTGAAGATATTAGACCTGAAGGAAAGATTATCCCACAACAATTTCGGATCAACACCCTGGTGCGTGATAAAGTCTTCCGGATCTGGTGTCTGTAATTTTTTGCGGCGGAATTTCCTGTCGTAAGAGGTATACTGATGTAACGTTCTGATCCGTCCGGCAATATCATCGATACTGTCGAGAATGTGACGCAGGCTGATAAATCCATCGAGGTTAGACTGATCGAGTCTCGAGAGCCTGAGCTTCTGTAACCGGTCACGCTCTTCCAGCAGTTCATCATCGATCTGTTTGTTGTAACTGGATGAGATGCCGCTCTTCAGTGCAATCCCGATCTCGTCCAGTTCATCCGACAGGCGCAGGATCAGCATACGGTATTCTTCGAGGATACCTGTCTCATCAAAATAACGGTGCAGCTTATCGTAATCCTGGTGTGATGTCATCGCCCGTTCGAAAAGATCCGCTACGTCCAGGAAAACCATCATCAGCACACGGCTGGTATGCGTCGATTCCTTTACCACGCTTCTTGTTTTGAACAGGAGCTCCGCCACAAGATTCTGTTTTTCCTGCACGGTGATCTGTACACGCAGCAGGTTCTCGTAATCCTTGTCCGATCTTCGTTCCTTATTGTAAAAAGCGGCTTTGGCTTTGAGATAAGAAGCCGTCCACATCACATACTCGCCAAGTGCCTGTTGTATCAGTTTATATGGCCGGAGGCTGTATAACACCTGGCTTAACAGGAAATACCATAATCCTCCGCCCAGCAGGTACAGTGCATTGTAGAGGATGTCCCAGCCCTTGAAATGATCTTCGGTCTGCAGTACCATTACAAACAATGCCGCCATGCCGATGGAAGTAGCCCTTGCACCATATACACCGATCATGGAAAAGAAAAAACAGCTTACCGGTAACAGGATGAAGAAAGCCCAGGGATACAATTGAGCCAGTCCGGACAACAATGCCACCAGGAAGATCAGCAGGCTGCAGACGATAAAACCGTTACGCCGGTGCTGGATGGGGCCGGGATTATCCGTGATGCTTACGCACAAAGAACCCAGCGCAATGGTAAGCCCTACCGGCAACATCCCATAATAGCCCATTATGAGTGCAGGCAACAGCACACCTGCTGTAATTCTGACACCTTCGCTCAGGTAATGACTGCTGATAAAACTGCGGTATTCTTTGAGATAATCCATTCTTGATAAAGGTACCTTTTAAAGCGCGCTTAAAAAAAGCATGAACTGTAATTCTGACCGGATAACAGCGATACGGCAAAGATCAGGCCGTACAGCACAAAAGCTGCGCAGGTATTATTAATTTTGTTCATTAAATTTAGGATATGCGGAAGATTTTTATTTATGGGTCCGTGATTGCCCTGCTGGCGATCGGCCTGTTATCGTGGCTGGTGAATATCGCATGGCTTTTTGCACTGATCGTGGTATTGCCTCTGGTGATCATGGGTATCTGTGATATGATCCAGGTCAGGCACTCCATCATGCGGACTTATCCTATTGTCGGGCGGATGCGTTACTGGATGGAAGAACTGCGGCCTAAACTTTATCAGTATTTCATCGAATCCGATATCGACGGCAGGCCGATCAACCGGATCGACAGGTCTACCATTTACCAGCGCGCAAAACTCGAAACCGATACCATGCCTTTTGGTACCCAGCTGGATGTATATGCGGAAGGATATGAATGGATGACACACTCCATCGCCCCAAAAGATTTTCATAAGCTCGATCTGAGTCCGCGTGTGCTGATCGGCAATAAGGATTGTAAACAGCCTTATTCCTGCAGCATCTTCAATGTTTCAGCAATGAGCTTCGGTTCACTGAGCCCGCAGGCTATTGAGGCACTCAACGGTGGCGCAAAGATCGGCGGGTTTGCGCACAACACGGGCGAAGGAGGCATCAGTCCTTATCACCTGAAACAGGGTGGGGATATTATCTGGCAGATCGGAACAGGATATTTCGGCTGCCGCGATAAGGAAGGTCGCTTCTCTGCAGAAGGCTTCCGGTCAAACGCATTGAAGCCCGAAGTAAAAATGATCGAGATCAAGATCTCCCAGGGCGCCAAACCAGGTCATGGCGGGATCCTGCCCGGCAAGAAGAATACGCCCGAGATCGCTGCTATCAGGCATGTGGAGCCTTATACCACCATTTACTCGCCAACTTATCACAGTGCATTTGATAACCCGCGCGGACTGGTCTCTTTTATTAAACAGCTGCGCGAATTGAGCGACGGCAAGCCTGTGGGTTTTAAATTATGTATCGGTAAAAAAAGTGAGTTCATCGGCATCTGCAAAGCCATGATAGAAATGGATGTATATCCGGATTTCATTACCATCGATGGTGCGGAAGGCGGTACCGGTGCGGCACCGCAGGAATTTTCCAATTATGTGGGCGCGCCGATGCTCGACGGGCTTGCATTCGCACACAATATGCTGAACGGTTTCGGCATCAGGAAACATATCAAACTCATCGCATCAGGCAAGATCCTGTCCGGCTTTCATCTTGTGCGTGCGTTTGCATTGGGAGCGGACGTATGTAACAGCGCAAGGGCTATGATGATGGCCATCGGCTGTATCCAGGCATTGTTGTGCAATACCAATAAATGTCCTACAGGTGTAGCAACACAGGATCCGTCACTCGCAGTAGGTTTGGTGGTTGATGATAAAAAACACCGCGTAGCCAACTATCACGCCAACACGGTAAAAACCTTCGTTGAGTTGCTGGGTGCAGCCGGAATCGCTGATCATACGGAGCTGACGCGTTCGCATATTTACAGGCGTGTTTTCCTGAATGAAGTACGCACGTTTGAAGATATATTCCCTTCCGTAACACCAGGCTGTTTTCTCAACGGCAATATACCGGAACGCTACCGGCATGATTACGAGCAGGCAGTAACAGACAAATGGCAATAAGAATCACCCCACCCATAAATTTCAGATCGTGGACATTGAACAGTTAAGAAATTATGCATTAAGCAAACCGGATGCAGTGGAGGATCTACCATTCGGGCCAGACACACTTGTTTTCAAGATCAACGGAAAAGTATTCCTGCTGGCGGGGCTGGATAATTCGCCCCTGCAGTTCAATGTGAAATGCGATCCTGATAAAGCCATTGAATTACGTGAAAATTACCCCGATGCTGTTCTGCCCGGTTATCATATGAACAAAAAGCACTGGAATACCATTGTGGTGAACGGACAGCTCAGCAACAAAATGCTGAAAGAATTCATCGATGATTCTTATACACTAGTGAAGGGAAAGGAAAAGCGTGTCAGCAAATTAAAATAAGCGGGGAGATGTATGTTCTGTTCCTTTCAGTTTTTTGGCATAATAGCGGCAGATATCACGTAAACCACATTCTTCACATTTCGGATTTCTGGCCAGGCATATGTAACGACCGTGCAGTATCAGCCAGTGATGGGCTTTGTGTACCAGTTCGCGCGGGATATATTTGATCAGTTCCTTTTCTACTGCGAGCGGGGTTGATGCTTTTTCGCTTACCAGCGCCAGTCTTTTGCTTACACGGAATACATGTGTATCCACAGCCATATTCGGCTGAGCATCGATCACGCTGGTGATCACATTTGCGGTTTTTCTTCCGACACCGGGCAGCTTTACCAGTTCATCTACAGTCATCGGTACTTCACCATGAAATTCATCCATGAGCATGTTGGCCATGCCTATCAGGTGTTTGGTCTTATTGTTCGGATAGGAAATACTGCGTATCAGCGGGAAGAGGTCGTCGAAAGTTGCTTTAGCCATCTTCTGCGCAGTGGGATAGCGGCGGAAAATATCAGGCGTGGTCATGTTCACACGCTTATCGGTGCATTGCGCTGAAAGGATCACAGCAACCAGCAATTCGAAAGGATTATCATAGGTAAGCTCCGTTTCCGCAACAGGCATATGTTGCTGGAAATAACTGATCACTGCTGCGTAACGGTCTTTCTTTGTCATAGTATCAGTCAAAAATAACAGATCGCAGCATACTGTGAGAAGAAGGCTCAGTGTTTTTTCCGGGCGGCTTCTGCGGCGTATTTCAATACGCTGGCTACCGACTGTTTAGCCGGCGAGGCCAGCTTTAATTTATTCAGCTGCCTGATACTGCGTTGCAGCATTTTAAGTTGTTGTTCCAATTCAATATCATGCGCTTCTAAAGCCTGGTCAATTGCTGTGGCCAGCGATGGTGAGCATTCTTTATACAGGTACAATATCAAATCCTCTTCCTTGAATTTTTTCATAATGTTCGCACAGGGATAAGGTTGATCAGAGGATACAGCACCTTCTTTAAACGGCATCGATGCAGCAAATATTGTAATCAGGCAAAAGGTTCTTTAAAGAATGTAAGACAGGAGCGTGAACGCAAAACGAACGGGATTATTTTGTAACAGCTGCAGAATCTTCTATAACGAATATGTCTTCGCCGTCTTTTTTCATAAGGTAACGTTCCCGGGCGAATTTCTCCAGGGCGGCCGGATTGCTTTGAAGATCAACGAGTTCTTTGTTGGCTTTTTCAATTTCGCGGAGGTAGAACTGTTTCTGTTGTTCCAGTTTTCGCAGCTCGGCCTTCTTCCCTCTTTGTTCAAAAAAGTCGCGCTGGTCAAAAAATAACATCCATACCACAAAGAATCCCGAAGCCAGGAGGTATTTGTTGGTGAGTATGGAGGCTGTTTTTTTCATTCTGAGATGTGAAATTAATACAGAGCTGTATTGCGGGGCTTTTTATTAATCAACAGGTGTTAAAAAGCATGCACCCGGAGGGATGCATGCTTTTTATGATTTATTTCTTACCGAAACGGATCTTCCCTTTAGGATAGATCGCTGTTTCGCCCAGTGCTTCCTCGATCCTGATCAGCTGGTTGTATTTCGCCATACGGTCTGTACGGGATGCCGAACCGGTTTTGATCTGGCCGCAGTTCAATGCAACTGCCAGGTCGGCAATGGTTGTATCTTCTGTTTCACCGCTCCTGTGGCTCATAATGGTGTTGTAACCATTATGCTGTGCCAGTGTAACTGCATTGATGGTTTCTGTGATGGTTCCGATCTGGTTCACTTTCACAAGCAGGCCATTGGCAATGCTTTTATCGATACCGGTCTGCAGACGGTCTACATTCGTTACGAACAGATCGTCTCCTACCAGCTGGCATTTGCTGCCGATCGCCTGTGTAAGCGCGTTCCAGCCGTTCCAGTCGTCTTCTGCCATACCGTCTTCAATAGAAACGATCGGGTATTGTTTTACCCATTTCTCCCAGAATTTAACAAGCTCATCGCTGCTCACTACTTTGCCGCTGCTCTTATGGAATACATATTTTTTCTTCTTGGCATCCCACAGTTCGCTGTTGGCTGCATCCATCGCAACCACGATCTGCGATCCGGTTTTGAAACCTGCAGCGCTGATCGCTTCCAGTACGGTTTCTATGGCTTCCTCATTGCTCTGGATATTCGGTGCAAAGCCACCTTCATCGCCCACATTTGTGCTGAAGCCTTTTTTCTTCAGTACGTTTTTCAGGGTATGGAATATTTCCACCCCCCAGCGCAATCCTTCGCTGAAAGAAGTTGCGCCTACCGGCATTACCATGAACTCCTGGAAATCGATCTTGTTATCCGCATGTGCACCGCCATTCAGGATATTCATCATCGGGATGGGCAGCGTTTTCGCATTGGTTCCGCCGATATAACGGTATAAAGGCAATGCTGCTTCTTCTGCAGCTGCTTTGGCTACCGCCATGCTCACAGCGAGGATCGCATTGGCGCCGAGTTTTGCTTTATTCGGTGTACCGTCCAGTTCGATCATCGCCTGGTCTATCGCCGCCTGCTGCGTTACATCGAAACCGATGATTGAATCAGCGATCACGTCATTCACGTTTTTCACGGCTTTCAATACTCCCTTTCCGGCATATTTCTTTTTATCGTTATCACGCAATTCCACTGCTTCATGCATACCAGTGCTGGCTCCGCTCGGAACAGCGGCCCTTCCCATGGCCCCGTCATCGGTTAAAACATCTACTTCTACGGTTGGATTACCGCGACTGTCTAATATCTGTCTTGCATGGACTTCAATAATGTAACTCATGGTCGGTTGCGTATTTATTGTTTGGTATAGAATCTTGTCTTGCGCACGCAATTTACGGAATTGGCGGTTCTGTGGCAATTTTAACCATTCCTTCCTCTTACTTCGTGAAGCTCCGGAATACATCTTCCAGGCTTTCTGTCTCTGCCTGGAGCGACAATATATTCAGGTTTTGTGTTACTGCCAGTTCCAGCAGCTGTTTACGGAGCTGATCGGGATTCTTAGCCAGGATCCGGTAAACAGGTTCCCTGTATTCCACTTTCCCCGCATCTGCCAGCGCAGTGAGCCATTCTGGCTGTATTGCTTCCTTAAAACTCACCAGTACGATATGTTGTTCACGGCGTTTGCTGCGAAGGTTGGCCACTGTGTCATCTGCTACAATTCGTCCCTTGCTGATGATGATTACCCGGTCGCAGATGGCTTCCACTTCCTGTAAAATATGCGACGAAAAAAGGATCGTCCTTGTTCTGCCCTGCTCTTTGATCACGTTCCTGATCTCGATGATCTGGTTGGGATCCAGCCCGCTGGTAGGCTCATCCAGGATCAGCACTTCCGGGTCATGTATCAGCGCCGCAGCAAGGCCTACACGCTGTTTATATCCTTTGGAGAGTTGTCCTATTTTTTTATGGCTTTCCTTATCCAGACCTGTCAGCTGTATGATCTTTTCTCTCTGTTCCATGCGGTTACCGATCTGGTGTACACCTGCAATGAAATCAAGGTATTCCCGCACATACATATCCATATAAAGCGGGTTTGCTTCGGGCAGGTAGCCGATCTTTCTTTTAACGGAGATAGGGTCTGCAGTTACGTCTACACCGTTCACCACGGCCGTTCCGGCATCCGGCTTCAGGTAACCGGTGATCATTTTCATGGTAGTGCTTTTGCCGGCGCCATTGGGTCCGAGAAATCCTACGATCTCACCTTTGGCGGCAGTAAAGGAAATATGATCCACCGCTTTCTGATCCCCGTATTGCTTGGCAAGGCCTTTTACTTCAATTGACATGGCATCAAAATTAGCGATCCCTCACTGAATGATTTTGTAAGATTATGAGAAAATCAGTCTTTCAGCGTTCATCGTATTCTCCTTTTACGGCATAATACCCGAAGATCACCATTCCGATGGCAATGGGGATGAAGACCGCAACAAATACACCCCACTGGATCTTCGTATCGGTTTCCGGTTTTTTGGCGATCTCTCCTGCGGCCGCCTGCACGATAAAATAAATGGCCAGCGGCCCGAGTACCATCCAGATAATTCCTGCTATTCGTTTTAACTGATTCATGGTTCATGTTTGATTTGTGGTGAAACAACCGGGTTCATTAAACTGCTTCTGATAATTGTTCCGGTTTTGTTTTCAGGTACAAGACCCCGATCACGAAACAGATGCCTGCAATCACGATCGGGTAGATCAGCCCTGCAAGCGGGTCTGTGGTATGGATCGTAGTTAAGAGTGTGGCGATAAATGGCGTCAGTCCGCCGAAAACGCCGTTGCCGATATGATAAGGCAGCGACATAGACGTGTACCTGATCCGCGTCGGGAACAGCTCTACAAGGAATGCCGCAATAGGACCGTAGACCATCGTAACATACAGGATCATGATAAAGACAATACCCACCATCGTCCAGTAATCACGCGTATTTAATTGTTTAACAACCGTAGTTACAGGTTTAACAGTCGCTTTCCCGGAAGCATATACAGTGTCCTTGGTAATGGTTGTCATTACGGTGGCATCGGTATAAATATGTTTAACAGTTGATACGCGGAAGGTGTCTGTTATCCCTGCCGATGCATACATCCCTACATCTGTACTCTTCTTTTCCAGTGTTCTCTCCGTTACCGATGAAAGTGTGATCAGTTTATTGAATAAAGGCTTATAGGTAACAACAGCCAGCAGCATACCTGCCAGCATGATCCATTTACGGCCGATCTTATCACTCCAGCTGCCGAATACAACAAAAAAGGGCGTGGCAAAGAGAATAGCCCAGATCAGGATCGTACGCGACTGATCGAAATCTACCTTACATACATTCTCAATAAATGATTGTGCATAGAACTGACCGGTATACCATACAACGCCCTGCCCCATGGTTGCCGCGAACAAAGCCAGCAATACCATTTTCAGGTTGTCTTTTTTGCCAAAGCTTTCTTTCAGCGGATTTGCCGAAGTCTTGCCCTCTGCCTTCAGTTTTGAAAACAGCGGCGACTCACTCATCTTTAACCGTATGTAAATGGATACAACTACCAGCAGTATCGAAACCAGGAATGGAATACGCCAGCCCCAGTCGTTGAATTTGGCAATGGATTTTGCCTGGTCTGCATCGAGCGCATGTCTGGTGATCAGTATCACACCGAGCGATACAAATAATCCGAGTGTAGCGGTTGTCTGGATCCAGGATGTGAAGAACCCGCGCCTGTGTTCGGGTGCATGTTCTGCCACATAGGTAGCTGCCCCGCCATATTCTCCGCCGAGTGCGAGCCCCTGTACCAGCCGCAGCAACAGCACAAGCACTGGCGCGGCAAAGCCGATGGTATCGTAACCGGGAATAAGACCGATAGCGAATGTAGAGCCGCCCATCAGTACCAGGGTGAGCAGGAATGTATATTTTCTTCCGATCAGATCGCCGAGGCGTCCGAATACCAGTGCTCCGAATGGCCTTACGATAAAGCCAGCCGCAAATGTGGCGAGTGTAGACAGCAATGCCGCCGTTGGATTGGCTTTCGGGAAAAACTGGTTCGCAAGCACGGTGGCAAGGCTGCCGAAAATGTAGAAATCATACCATTCAATTAATGTGCCGAGCGATGATGCGCCGATGATCTTCCAGATACCTTTGCTTTGTTTCATATGTTTTACAATCTGCTTCAACTTACACCAAAGCATTCATTTTACCAAGTAAATGCAACCGGCGGCAAACGATGAAATACAAACGGGCGTTAGCATTCAGCTGCTTATCCATCATTTCAAAAGTGATTAAAAGAGGATGTTTATATTTACGGCTCCAATAAAAAACTGAGTGACATGTCTTACCCCTACCAGATCAAAAGTTTCGATGAGTATAAGAGCGAATACCAGAAGAGTGTTGCAGACCCGGCCGGTTTCTGGAGCGGAATTGCCGAGCATTTCAGCTGGCGCAAAAAATGGGCTGAGGTTTCCGAATGGAATTTCACCGAACCCGATATTAAATGGTTTAAAGGCGGCAAACTGAATATTACAGAGAACTGCCTCGACCGGCACCTGGAATACAATGGCAACAAACCCGCCATCATCTGGGAACCGAACGATCCTGAAGAACATCACCGTGTTCTTACTTACAAAAAGCTCCATGAAAAAGTCTGCCAGTTTGCACATGTGCTGAAGAACAATGGCGTGAAAAAAGGCGACCGTGTCTGTATCTATATGGGCATGATCCCCGAACTGGCTATCTCTGTGCTGGCCTGTGCAAGGATCGGTGCAATTCATTCGGTTGTGTTTGGTGGTTTCTCGGCACAAAGCATTGCAGACAGGTTATATGATGCGCAGGCTGAATTTATTGTTACCTGCGACGGTGCCTACCGGGGCGCAAAGGATATACCACTGAAAAGTGTGATAGACGATGCCCTGATCGGTAACAGGACCGTAAAAAAAGTGATCGTATGCACACGTACCCGCACACCGGTATCGATGCTGAAAGGAAGAGATGTATGGTGGGAAGAGGAAATGAAGCAGGTGGAAGAAAAAGGGCTCACTTTTATTGAAGCCGAGGAAATGGATGCGGAAGATCCGCTGTTCATCCTGTACACTTCCGGTTCAACCGGAAAGCCTAAAGGCGTGGTGCATACCTGCGCAGGCTATATGATCTATGCCAATTATTCATTCATCAATGTGTTCCAGTACAAGCCCGGGCAAATACATTTCTGTACCGCGGACATCGGCTGGATCACGGGGCACAGCTATATCGTATACGGCCCGCTCAGCGCCGGCGCCACAACCGTTTTATTCGAAGGCGTTCCTACCTGGCCGGATGCAGGCCGGTTCTGGGATATCGTTGACAAATACAAAGTAAACATTCTCTATACCGCACCAACTGCGATCCGCAGCCTGATGGGCTTTGGCCTGGATCCGTTACAGGGTAAAGACCTGTCCTCCTTAAATGTACTGGGAACCGTTGGCGAACCCATCAATGAAGAAGCATGGCATTGGTATGATGAACATGTGGGCAAGAAAAAATGTCCTATTGTAGATACCTGGTGGCAGACAGAGACCGGCGGTGTGCTGATCTCCAACCTCGCAGGCATAACACCTGCAAAACCAAGCTGGGCAACACTCCCGCTGCCAGGTGTTCAACCGGTTCTGGTAGATGAAAAAGGAGATGAAGTAACGGAAGCCACAGACGGCGTCATCAGCGGCAATCTTTGTATCAAAGCGCCATGGCCGGGTATACTGAGAACTACTTATGGCGATCATGAACGCTGCCGTACCAATTATTTTGCCACTTATCCGGGTCTGTATTTCACCGGCGACGGTGCGCTGAAAGACGCAGATGGTTTTTACAGGATCACTGGTCGTGTGGATGATGTGCTGAATGTAAGCGGACACCGTATCGGCACTGCCGAAGTTGAGAATGCGATCAACATGCACGCAGGTGTGGTTGAAAGTGCAGTTGTAGGTTACCCGCACGACATCAAGGGACAGGGCATTTACGCATACGTGATCTACCAGGGCATGCATGGCGGCGACACTGAACTCACCAGGAAAGATATCCTGCAAACGGTTACAAGGATCATCGGTCCGATTGCAAAACCTGATAAAATCCAGTTTGTAAGCGGTTTGCCCAAAACCCGCAGCGGTAAGATCATGCGCCGGATACTGCGCAAGATTGCAGAAGGAGAACTTTCAAATCTCGGCGATACCTCAACCCTGCTTGATCCTGCAGTGGTAGATGAAATTAAAAACGGTAAACTCTGAGAGTTAGAACTGATAAGAAAAGGAGAAACGTAATTGTTTCTCCTTTTTTATTTCCTTCCACAAAACATATTGTGGTTGTAAAAAGAATATTCTACATTTATAGAACACATAATCATCATGTAGAATATGGAGCTGACCAAAGCAGAAGAACAACTGATGGAATATCTCTGGCAACAGGGCAAAGCATTTTTGAAAGAACTGATAGAAGCATTCCCCGATCCTAAACCCGCAAATACCACAGTTGCCACACTGATCAAAAGAATGAGCGATAAGGGCTTTGTCGGTTACCAGCTTTTCGGCAACTCGCGCAGGTACTATCCGTTGGTTGACAAGAACGATTATTATGCACGCCAGGTAAATGGTATGATCCGCAATAGTTTTAATGATTCGGCCGTGCAGTTTGCATCCTTCTTTACACGTTCTGCCCATCTGAGCGAAAATGACCTGAAAGAACTCCGTAAACTGATAGATTCGGAAATCAAAAAAAAGAAGAAATGATCGCTTATATCATCCGGTCTTTTTTGTGCGGGCTCGCTTTGCTGCTTTTGCACAAAGGACTTTTACAGGGCGAAAAATGTTACCGGTTCAACCGCTTTTACCTCCTGTTCAGTATGGTCGCAATGCTGGTTATACCGATGATCAGGATCGATATGAGTGAAAGTCTTCCTGCTCCCGTATTACCTGCCCTGCAATATGTATCAGTTCCTGAGCAGGCGGCAGTTGCACTGGCAACCGGAGATATTCCTTCGTATTCTCTTCCGTTATGGAAGATGTTTTACCTGTTGATCTCTGCGCTTTTATTGATTCGTTTCGTCCATAACCTGGTACGTTTATTAAAACAGGTAGCCAGATTAGAAAAGGCAACTTACAGGAACAGGTCTGTATTACTGCTGCCTGATGGTTCTGGCAATTATACATTCCTGCATCATATTTTTATCAGTCGTTCCGATTATGAAAACCGCGAACAGGAATCGCGCATCATCGATCACGAAATCATTCATGCGGAGCAGAAACATAGCTGGGATATTCTTTTTACCGAATTGTTACTGGTTTGCTGCTGGTTCAATCCATTACTCATCCTCTATAAAAAAAGGATTCAGCTCAACCATGAATTCCTTGCGGATGATGCTGTAAAAGGCAATGGCAGCGATTCATTTTCCTACCAGTACCTTGTACTTGCCAAAGCCGGTGCCCATGCTAGCGTAAACATGACCAGCAGTTTCCATTATACTGCTACAAAGAAAAGACTGATCATGATGAATCGCAGTTCCTCACTGCGAAAATTTGTGTTGAAACTTGCAGTTTTATTACCTGCGCTTACAATTGTTATAACAGGCATTACTGCTGAAGCTCCGGCAAAATTATTCCCGGCAGATATTGCTTCGCTTACTGGCATATCAGTAGCTACAGAAAGGAATACACCTCAATCCCTCATCGGTGAAATGCTGTTGATACGTAACCGCTACATGGCAGCACCGCCCGCGGTAAGAAGTTTATATACTGTAACTGCGGCCGACAGGCAAAGACTGGAAACCATTTTTCTTCAGCTGTCACCCGCAGAACAGGCCACTGCTCCTGTCCGGTTTTTGGCTTCATTCGTTCCGCCCGGGAAAATAATTCCTACAGCTGATCAACTCGACAAATGGAAAGACGCTGCTGTGTATGGAGTCTGGATAGATGGAAAGAAAGTGAGTAATGAAACACTTTCTGATTATACGCCTTCAGATTTTTCCCATTATGCAGGAAGCAAACTTTCGGGTACTGCACAGAAGAACAATGCATATACTGTTCAGCTCAATCTCATGACCAATGCTTATTACCAGGAATTCCGCGAAAAGCGGTTGAAAAATAAACGCAGCAGCATGATGTTCGTTTTTCCCCGACAAGGAAAAACACCGGTTATGATTGGCGTGGCATAACAGGAACCTTATTCAATAAAAAAGGAGAAGCTGATCGCTTCTCCTTTTTGTTATGCTTTGTTCCGCTTAGCTTTTCATCATACTGAGACTCGAGCCATCCCATTGCGGGAAAAGCTTGCTGTTGTTATTGATATTGAGGTGCCCGTTCGCAACCGCACTGAATACAGATCTGAAATCAGTGGTAACCGGCAGATCTCTACCATCTTCCAGGTCTGCTTTAGCGAGTGATTTGATGTTATTGTACACTTTACCCCCCTGCACATCGTTGCCAAGTACAAAGAGACAGCTTGCACGTCCGTGGTCAGTACCGCCGGTTCCGTTCTGGTGTGCCGTACGGCCGAATTCCGTCATGGTCATTACAGTAACATCATCCTGGTATGCTGCCATATCTTTCCAGAAAGCAGCGATACTATCGCCGAAGTCCTGCAGGTTACGGCTCAGGATACCGTTAGCGGTTCCCTGGTTATAATGCGTATCCCAGCCTCCGCTTTCTGCAAATCCGATTTCCATACCTACATCCATCTTGATCAGTGTTGCAATCTGTTTCAGTGAATTTCCCAGCGCAGAGTTGGGATATACTGCACCATTTGCAGGCTGATAATTTTTGATATTTGCCGCACTCAGCATTTTCATTGCATCAAAACTTTCTTTACCCGTACGGTTCAGGATCTGGCTGGAGGTTTCATCATATAACTGTTCGAATGATTTCGCTGCCATATTGGTTGCCATCGGATTACCGCGCATCTGGATCGCGAAATCCTGCAGGTTACTGATGGCGAGCGCCTCGTTATCGCCATAAAAACTCCTGGGCAAAGCGCTTGTGAGACTTACGGCCCTGAACGGAGAACCATCATGACCTGTGAGGCCTACAGCTCTGTTCAGCCAGCCGCTGGCGGTTCCTTTGTTAAATGGAGTTCCGCTTTCCATAAAGTCCTGCGCATCGAAGTGGCTCCGGGTATTATTAGGACTGCCCACGCCATGCACAATAGCCATTCTGCCTTCCGTGAAAAACGGGTAGAGATTTTTCAATCCCGGGTGTAACCCAAATTTTCCATCGAGATCTGTCAGGCCGCCTTCCGTTGCTGAAGGACTCATGTATAACGTCGGTCTTAATGCTTTCAGGTTGGGGTCTGCATAAGGGCTCACAGCCATCAGACCATCCATCGCGCCGCGCTGGAATATGCAGACCAGTACTTTATTTTTTTTGTACGGCGGGATGATCTTTTTACTGTCGGCAGCCCGTGCAATAAAAGAAGGTACTCCTCCGAAGCCGGCTGCGAACAATGCCAGCGCTCCTGATTTTACAAATCCTCTTCTGTTGACCATAACAATTGTATTTGGATACCCGTTTACAAGTGGGGTATAATGATTGAATTTATTTTCTCTGGAATTCCGGTGAACCGATGATGATACCCGCAACCTGCGAAAGTGCAGTATTATTGCCTGCCGCATAGGTCATACGCGGATCGGTAGCTTTTTTATTCAAGGCTGTTTTTGCCTTTTGCTTCTTACCTTTCCCAGTACCGGTATCATTATTCATCGCCATCATATCATTTCCTTGCATATCACCCGCAGGAACAGGTGCTGTATTTTTCGCCGCAGCATCATTGATCTTCTTTTCAACATTGGCATCGCGCACGAGTGCGGTAAGACGTTTTATGTTTTCCTCCTGGTTACGTTCAGGCAATAAGATTCGGCTATAGATGGCAAGTGCTTCATCAGGACTTTCCGGTTCATGGCCGTTGTTCAGCGCAATCAGATTAAGCTTTACACCAGGGATCTTTTCCGTTGCGAAAGCAAGCCCGAAGTTCATTCTGTTCAGGAGTGAGCCCGTATTGATCCAGTAAGCTGCCCTGTCCGGAAAACCGGTAGGCGCCTGGTAATAGTAGAAACGCTGTCCCATCTTCATGCACCAGGTATAGATCTGGAAAGGTTGCTGTACATCTGCATTGGTAGCACGTACGGCACTGATGGCAAATTCAAAAGGTGATTTTACTTTTTCGCGTAAGGCGCTTTTAGCCCAGAACTCTTTGCTGTTGACCATGGTGATCATCACCGCTTTCAGGTTTCCTTTTGTTGCCAGGAATGTTTCTGCCATTTCTTTTACAAGCGCGGTAGATGGTGTATCACTTACAAAACGGGTAGCCAGTTTGGTAGAAATGAATTTTGCCGTTGCGGGATAATTCGCAAGCAATTCCAACACCTGCATTCCTTCTTTATAACCGCCGTTGGCAGGAAAACGATGACCAAGGATCATCTTCTCACCTTCATCATGTTTATTACCACGGAACAGAAAATCGCCTTCTGTAATGATGCCCTGTTTTGCCATTTTATCATCACCCAAACGATCGAGTTGTTTTTTGGCAACACCGTCATTGAACATTGGCCTTGGTGCCCAGCCTGTCAATGCACGCGCAACTTCGGTTACATCGTTTTGTGTATAACCGCCGTCCACACCGAGTGTATGCAACTCCATGATCTCACGTGCATAGTTCTCGTTAAGACCTTGTCTTTTCTGGTTATTCATGGCCTGTTCCATTGCCATCATCTCATTGGCAATTCTGGAAGAAGTATCTTTTTCTGCCTGCCTGCGTTTGCGTTCCAGCTGCGCTTTGGCATTGGCTTCCTGCTTTTTGCCGGCATCGTTATTATTACTTATGCTTGTTGCATTGTCGAGGTATTCGAGCATGGCCGGATGCTTGGCTGTTGCTACCAGCATATCCTGGAAATTACCCGTTACATAAGGACGGATCGCATCACGCTCATAGGTCATGATGAATTGCTCGCTCTGGTTCTTGGTGAGAGAAACATTGAAGTGGTTGAACCAGAAATCTGTGAGTATTTCCTTTAACTGGTTTTCGCTGTATGCAGCCCTGATCACTTTCTGGTTGATGAGCTGCCTTTGTAATTCTGCAATTGGCTTATACCCTTCCTGCTTCATTACAGCGAGGAGTTTGTCCTGGTATTCTTTTCTTCCTGCAGCCTGAACGGAATCTTTATTGATCAGTCCTTTCCTTATACCCACCCGTATTACCTGCCCGTTGTTGAGATAAGTATTTACTATGCTGTCGTTATCGATCTGCAGGGCATCATACCCTTTGAGTTTTTCTGCCAGTACTGCATCATCGAGTGTGCCATCGAACTGCTGCTCCAGCCATTTTTCAAGCCCCATATCCGCTACCTTATCGATCTCGCCGGGCCTTGCACCAAAAGTGAAACGGCTGAGCAGGTGAGCTGCTGCCTGTTTCTTTGTGAGTCCCATCTTTTTATAGGGTAGTGAGATCTTAGGATCTTTGGCCGCGCCATTATCCTCCTGCATAACAGAAAAGGCCGAGAACAGTGTGATGATCAATCCCACCGCCAGACTTTTATATAACAGGCTTATTTTCATAGCATATTTTTTATGTATGATAGCTAATGACTGTAAAAGTTTAACCGGGCCTTTCGCTTTTTCTTAACTATTTGCGCCACCCGTAATATTGCTCTGTTACAGTTTTGCCAAAAATGTGGCTTTTATGGGTTTCTCCGCGTCTGAAACCTGCTTTCAGGTACAGGGATGCCGCTTCTTTTAACTCACTGGTCGTCCATAAATAAGCTTCCTGGTAGCCGATTTCCTGTAAATTTTCCATGAACTGCTGTATAAGTAAACTCCCCAAACCCATCCCGCGTTGTGCTTTATCAAGCAGGAAAAACCGCAGCTGCGCTGTTTCATCGCTTCTGTGCATAAGGAAAAGGCAACCTGCCAGTTCCCCGTCGTTTTCACATAGCCAGATCCTGTCTTTCGAAGGGTCATATTGCTGCCAGAATTCATGGAGACCCGCTGCCACATATGATTCAAATCCTATACCATAACCGTATTCTGCGGCATAGATCCGGCCATGCAGTTGAATAACGCGGCCGATATCGCCTGGCTGCAATGTTTGCCTGATTGAAATGTGACGGAAGTTCATTCCTTTAAAATTACAGCAGCTATACCGGATTGCATAAAAAAGCCTCCGTTGTTACGGAGGCCTGGCTTTATAATAATTATGTTATGCTGTTTTCTTCATAGCCGTCCGGTAAAGGATGAGGCCCATGATAGCGAAGAAGACTGTACCCAGGAGGAAGTAACCATCCTGCGATAAATTATGTACAATAGATTCTTCACAATTAACTGCATTGAGGAAACGTTCCCCGCCGTCTGAACCCGCAATAAATGCAATGATCACCCCGGCCACAGCTCCTCCGGCCACAAGCCCCGTTGCAAAAAGACTTCCCTTACTCAGCTCTTCTTCTTCTGCATTCGGCGCCACGTTGGCTTTCTTCTGTTTATTCTCTACAATACCCCTGATGGCTCCGCCGATAAAAATAGGCAGCGTTGTTGCCAGTGGCAGGTATGCTCCTACTGCAAAGCTCAGTGATTTGATTCCGCAAAGTTCCATGGTGATGGCAAGGAACACGCCTGCGAATACATACTGCCAGTCGAGGTTCTGTGATAAGATCCCTTTGATCAGTGTTGCCATCAGTGTTGCCTGCGGTGCAGGATATTTTTCACTGCCGATCGCGTGCTGCACACCCTGCTGCATCATTTCAGTTGTTGGCTTATCCAGGAATTTCACCGTGATACCGATTACAATGGATGAAACAATTGCTCCTACAAACAATGCGATCTGCTGGTTCCGCGGTGTAGCACCCACGATATAACCACTCTTCAGATCCTGCGAAGTGGCTCCGGCATTAGCCGCAGCGATACAGATCATTCCACCCACTACCAGTACCAGCGGCTCAAATGCCTGACCTGTCCAGCCCACGCTTAAAAAGATCAGGCTGGTTCCCATTACAGTTGCGATGGTCATACCGCTGATCGGGTTATTGGATGAGCCGATCAGACCTACAATACGTGATGATACCGTTACAAACAATGCACCGAATAATACCACCAGCACGCCGATGAGCAGCTTCTGCAGGATACTGTCGCCCGGCACCTGCGGGAGTACGGTAATGAGAACGATCAGTGCAAGACTTCCCAGGCCTACTATTTTAAGGCTCAGGTCTTTTTCGGTGCGCACTACTTTCGCTGCGCCTTCCTCGCCACCGCCTTTCAGTGATGCGAGACTGCCTTTTACGGATTTGATAATGGTTGGTATGGTCTTGATCAGCGTGATAATACCACCTGCAGCTACCGTACCTGCGCCGATCTGGCGGATATAAGCATAATAAACCGCTGAAGAATAATCTGCAAAGCTGTGTGCTACCGGATCCCAGCCGCCTTTGCCGCCGGCTTTGGTAATATCTGCCAGGTAACCCAGCTTCACCAGCTGGCTTGCAATGGCATCGGGCGGCACGAGTGATGATAATAAAGGAATAAATACCAGCCAGCTCAGTACACCCCCAGCCACGAGTACACCCGCAATACGCGGCCCGATGATATAACCCACACCCAGGTACTCCGGTGTGATCTCTCCGCTTACTTTGGCAGAAGGGAAAAATTTATTGACCTGTTTGGTAGCATAATAAGGTGTTTCTGCAATCACATGCAGGATCTTCTGGAAAATAGCATATACAAATGCAACACCAAGACCCCAGAAAGCCGTTTTTGCAAAGTCTCCTCCGCGCTCTCCTGCTTTCAGTACATCGCCGCAGGCAGTTCCTTCGGGATAAGGCAGGTTATCGTGTTCATTTACGATGAGTGCCTTACGCAACGGAACCATCAGCAATGTTCCCAGCAAACCTCCTACGATAGCGAGAATAAGTATGGTGAGGTAATTGAAATATTCAGCACTGCTGGGTGATGAAAGAAACAGGAATCCCGGTAATGTGAATGCAACACCGGCAGCAATACTTTCACCGGCAGAACCTGTTGTCTGGATGATGTTGTTCTCGAGTATCGTTGTCTTCAAAAACTTTCTTCCGAGTGTGATCGCGATCACGGCAATGGGAATGGAAGCAGATACGGTTAACCCGGCTTTTAATGCAAGATAGACTGTTGCAGCACCGAAAATGACACCGAACAGGCTTCCTACAAGGATCGATTTTACGGTGAGCTCCTTCATATTGGTTTCAGGAGCAACAAATGGCTTGAAGCTTTTTTTGTCTTGTGACATAGAGACTTTTTAATCGTTAGACATGAGGTTGGGAGTACCGTAAAACCCGGCGCTGTACATTACAGATCACACGGTCAGCGTTAACTATTTTGCCAATTTAATCATCCCTCACCTTATCTTTAAAAATCCAAAATACAACTTATGGCCCAAATACAAAGCGATATCCCAAAAACCGGCATGCCCAAATCGATCCCCTACATCATCGGTAACGAGATTGCGGAAAGGTTCAGCTTCTATGGTTTACGGTCTATCATGGTTACTTATATGGCAGTGGCTTTTTTCAATCCCACGCTGAATCCCGCACTTACCGCAGAAGCGGATGCGAAAGCTAACCAGATGTCGCACATGTTTGTTACACTTGCCTATTTTATGCCATTGGTTGGTGCGATCATGGCCGACTGGTTCTTCGGTAAATACCGTGTTATTCTTTTCGTTTCGATATTATATACGTTCGGGCATTTTATGTTGTCGGTGGCAGGAGAAAGTTATACGATCTTCAGTGCGGGCTTAATTATAATTGCGTGTTGTGCCGGTGGTATTAAATCCTGTGTATCGGCGAATGTGGGCGATCAGTTCGACAAATCCAATGAACACCTGCTTTCCAAAGTATATGGCTGGTTTTATATGAGCATCAACCTGGGCGGAACGCTGGCACCATTGTTCATTCCTTTACTGAAAAAATATTATGGTCCGGATATCGCTTTCGGTGTTCCCGGTATCCTGATGGCGCTGGCAACGATCATGTTCTGGCTGGGCCGGAAAAAATACAAGCGGGTACCTCCTGCGGGTATCAAGAAAGAGAATTTCTTCAGCATCACATTATATGCACTGGCTAAGTTGTTCAACCGTAAGCCCGGACAAAAAGTATGGGATGCCGTTGGCGAAAAATATTCTGCGGAATCGATCGATGGCATCCGTGCTGTATATCGCGTACTGGCTGTATTTGCATTTACTCCCATATTCTGGGCCTTGTGGGACCAGAACCTGTCTGAATGGGTATTGCAGGCTACAAGAATGGACCTGACCATTGCCGGCAACTTTTCCATATTACCGGAACAGGTGAATTTCATCAATCCATTGTTCCTCGTGCTTTTGATCCCGGTATTTACCTCTTTTATTTTCCCGAAGCTGGAAAAAAGCGGTATTGCCGTAACGCCACTGCGCAAGATCGGTGCGGGCTTTGTGATCATCGGGCTGGCATTCGTCATTATTGCTTTCCTGCAGCAGAGCATCGACGCAGGTGGAAAACCATCAGTATGGTGGCAGATCCTGGCTTATATCTTACTGGCCGCATCTGAAATACTTGTTTCTGTTACCTGCCTCGAATATGCTTATACCCATTCTCCCAAATCGATGAAAAGTACCATGAGTGCATTATACCTGCTGGGCATTTCGGCGGGCAACCTCATTACAGGACTGATCAACACAGATATTGTAAACAAAGGTTTTTTCAGCCAGTTTACGGGTGCAAAATATTACTGGCTTTTCATCGGCATACTCGCCGTTACCATCCTATTGTTCCTGCTGATCTCCCGCAGACTGCCGGAAAAGAAATATGTAGGCGAATAATGCTGCGTTGTGACTTAGGGATAAATGTTTGTTGTTTAAAACAATAGTCCCTAAGTCACAAATTTGAAATTACTTTGCAGCATGAACATCTTACTCCTCGGATCAGGCGGCCGCGAGCATGCGTTGGCCTGGAAAATGACACAAAGCCATCATTGCGACCAGTTATTCATTGCACCCGGGAATGCCGGAACAGCCACGCTGGGCACCAATCTCCCGCTGTCTATCACAGATTTTGACGCCGTTAAGGAAGCCTGCCTGCAGCACAGGATCGATATGCTGGTAGTAGGTCCGGAAGAGCCGCTGGTAAAGGGCATTTATGATTATTTTACTGCAGACGAATCGCTCCGTCATATTACCGTAGTAGCGCCATCAGCTGCTGGCGCGCAGCTTGAGGGCAGTAAAGCATTCAGTAAAAAATTCATGCAGCGGCATAATGTTCCTACTGCAGCTTATGCAGAATTTACACAGGAAAATTTTGAGGAAGGAAAACAGTATATCGCGCAGCATACACTTCCGGTAGTGCTGAAAGCCGATGGACTTGCAGCCGGCAAAGGCGTTGTGATCGCAACTACGCATGAAGAGGCGCAGCAGGTATTTGAAGAGATGATCATCAACAGGCAGTTCGGTGATGCAAGCAGCAAAGTAGTGATAGAAGAATTCCTGGAAGGCATAGAAGTAAGTGTATTTGTTTTAACCGATGGCGACAGCTACCAGGTGATCGGGCATGCCAAGGATTACAAACGCATCGGCGAAGGAGATACAGGCCTGAATACAGGCGGGATGGGCTGTGTAAGCCCCGTTCCGTTCATGGACGATGCATTTATGCACACGGTGGAAGAAAGCATCATCAAACCAACAGTAGCGGGTTTGAAAAAAGAAGGACTCGTGTATCACGGTTTTATTTTCTTCGGACTGATGAATGTAAAAGGAACGCCTTATGTGATCGAATACAACTGCCGCATGGGCGATCCGGAAACGGAAGTGGTAATGCCGAGACTGCAGACAGATCTTGTTGCATTATTCGCAGCCATGGATAATGGCACACTAATTGATGCCAATATCGCATTCGATGAAAGAAGTTGTTGTACGGTAATGGCTGTCAGTGGCGGCTACCCGGGTGCGTACAGGAAAAACATTCCTATCAGCGGACTGGAAAATGCGGCAGACAATAAGAACAGTTTTGTGTTCCATGCAGGAACTACTGAGTCTGGGTCTGGCGTTGTAACAAACGGCGGCCGGGTACTGGCTGTGACCTCTTTTGGTAACACCATACCGGAAGCTGTGGGCATATCGCGGGGCATACTTGATCGTATCAGTTTTGAAGGCATGTACTTCAGGAAGGATATCGGGTATGAATTTGCCTGAAAAATGGTCAAAAAAGCCATTTTCTGACCCCGGAAAGGGCGATCCGGGCCGGAAACGGTTAAAAACGTGCAGGAACAGACAAATCCGTATCTTCAACTTTGTTAATTCGGGTAATTTCAACCACCTTTGCAAGCATTAGATAACAGATAAGAACTTTTTATATACAATGGGATTGTTTAACTTTTTTACGCAGGAAATTGCGATGGATCTCGGTACCGCCAATACCCTGATCATACATAACGATGAAGTGGTAGTGAATGAACCCTCAATTGTTGCGTTAAACCGCAATAATATGAAGGAAGTGCTGGCCGTGGGTAAAAAGGCATTGATGATGCACGAAAAGACCCATGAAAGCATCCGTACGGTACGTCCGCTGAAGGATGGTGTAATTGCCGACTTCAACGCTGCCGAGCTGATGATCCGGGAGCTGATCAAAATGATCTATCCGAAAAAACCATTGTTCCCGCCGAGCTGGCGTATGGTGATCTGTATTCCTTCTTCCATTACGGAAGTAGAGAAACGTGCGGTGCGCGACAGTGCCGAGCAGGCGGGTGCGAAAGAAGTATACATGATCCACGAGCCTATGGCAGCTGCCCTGGGTATCGGTATAGATGTGGAAGAACCTGTAGGTAATATGATCATCGATATCGGGGGTGGTACCACCGGTATAACGGTGATCGCACTGGCAGGTATCGTCTGCGACCAGAGTATCCGTATTGCAGGTGATGAATTTACTGCAGATATCATGGAAGCACTGCGTCGTTATCACAGCCTGCTGATTGGTGAGCGTACTGCAGAGCAGATCAAGATCCATGTAGGTGCGGCAATGAAAGACCTCGACAATCCGCCGGATGATCTGCCGGTAAACGGACGTGACCTGGTAACAGGTATCCCAAAACAGATCATGGTAAGCTACCAGGAAATTGCGGAAGCACTCGATAAAAGCATTTTCAAAATAGAAGAAGCGATCCTGAAAGCATTGGAAACAACGCCTCCCGAACTTGCAGCAGATATCTACCGCAGAGGTCTTTACCTCACTGGTGGTGGTGCATTGTTAAGAGGACTGGACAAGCGCCTGAGCGCCAAGATCAAGCTTCCCGTGCATGTGGCCGATGATCCGCTGAAAAGTGTGGTACGCGGAACAGGTCTGGCACTGAAGAACTATCAGCGTTTTCCGTTCATTATGAGATAACAGCCGGTTTTACAGAAACAGCAGCCTTCAAGCTTTTCCTTTGAAAAACATTTTCCTGTTCATACGGCGCTACTTTACCTTTTTCAGCTTTTTGGTATTACAGATAGCTGCGATCGTATTATTGAGCAGATCGAGCAAGACCCACGAGGTTTTCTTTTCTTCCGTATCCAATGAGATCACGGGCCGGATCGATAAACGTTACAGTCATCTGCGCAGTTATTTCAGCCTGCAGGAAACCAACCGCCAGCTGGCTGCAGAAAATGCAAGGCTCCGCAACCTGCTCATCACTGATTTCAAAGCACCGGACAGCAACAGGCTCAGTTTTATCGATACACTGGTCAGAGATTCACTCGGCCGCTTCCGCAAGTTCACTTACCTGCCTGCTGAAGTGATCGGTAACACTTTCACACTGCAAACGAATTTCATTACGATCGAACGCGGCAGCCTGCAGGGTGTTAAGAAAGGAATGGCAGTGGTGAGTCCGCAGGGTATTGCAGGTGTGGTGGTAGAAACTACTGAAAACATCAGCAGGGCTATGAGCCTCTTGCACCGCAACAGCAAAGTGAGCGCTATGCTGAAGAAAGACAATACAGCCGGCAGTATAGAATGGGATGGATCGGATCCCGCTTATCTGGTGCTGAAGAACGTAAGCAAAAGTGCAAAAGTGGCAAAAGGAGATACGGTGCTTACCAGCAACTACTCCGCCAACTTCCCGCCCAGCCTGATGATCGGTACCGTAACCGAAATTGCAGCGGATCCGTCCAGCAACTATTATACCCTTAAAGTAAAAACAGCCACCAATTTTTTCAATATCCGTTACGTGAACCTGGTAGAGAATGTGCGTTTTGCAGAACAGGTTGCACTGGAAAACACTCCTGCCAAAACACCATGAGCGACCTGTTGAAAAATATTGTCCGTTTCATTCTTTTCATCCTGTTCCAGGTGGTGATCCTGAACGAAGTGCCCCCATTGCACCAGTTCGTGGTTCCTTATATTTATTTCCTGTTCATTCTCTGGCTGCCCTTTAATATCAACAGGATCTTCCTGCTTTTTGTAAGTTTCCTGTTCGGGCTTTCACTCGATCTGTTTACCGGTACGCCGGGCCTTCATGCTGCGCCATGTGTGCTGATCGCATTTATCAGGCCATTCCTGCTCAATCTGCTCATCCCGCAGGAAACAACAGAGCAGAGTTATTCCGAGCCGGGTATCAAAAGCATGGGTGCTGCACCTTACAGTTTATATGTAGGCCTGCTCACTTTCATCCACCATTTTTACCTGGTGCTGATCGAATGGCTGCAGTTTGGCAACTTCATGTATTTTATCGGAAAGGTTTCTGCCACAACCGGTATCAGCCTGCTGATGATCGCCATTGCGGAAATGCTGTTCCAGCGTAAAGGAAAATACCGGACCAACGCCGCGTAAGCCACTATATATTTTTGCATTAATTTTATAGTGAATGGTCTTCAAAAAGAAGCAACTTTGCATCATTCATTCTTTACGTTTTTCATTGTACAGTTATGCCGGTATTCAATCAGAACAGAAGCCTTGTGGTGCGTATCATTTTTGCGGGAGTGTTCCTGTTGATCGTTGGTCAGCTCATCAACCTGCAGGTGTTTTCTTCCAAATACAAACTGGCCGCGGATAACAATGCCTTTTACCGGAAAGTGGTTTATCCCGATCGCGGCATCATTTTCGACCGTAAGAAAAAAGCCATCCTCGAGAATACCATCAGCTATGACCTCATGGTGATCCCCGCAGATGCACGCGGAACCGATACTGCAGCACTCTGTGCCCTGCTCAACATTGATACCGCCATGTACAAAAAAAGAATGCGCGACATCATTTTCAAGAACACGAGCGTAAAGCCCAGCGTTTTCGAAGCGCTGCTCACGCCGGATATGTTTGCCAGGCTGAACGAGAACATGTATAAATTTCCGGGCTTCTCACTCAACGAACGTTCTATCCGGAGCTATCCGCATAATGCAGCCGCCAATGTGCTGGGGTATATTGCCGAAGTTGATACCTCTTTTCTCCGCAGGCACAGGGATGAAGGTTATGAAATGGGCGATTATGTAGGAAAGACAGGCCTCGAGAATACCTATGAAAAAGTATTGATGGGCCAGCGCGGCATCAAACGGTATATCCGTGATAACAAGGGCCGGATCCAGGGCCCGTGGGAAAGCGGCGCTTATGACACCACCGCGCTCGCGGGAAAAAATCTTTATTCGAGCATCGATATCGAACTGCAGAAACTGGGTGAAAAGCTGATGAGCAATAAAGTAGGAAGCATTGTTGCCATCAACCCGAAAACAGGCGGCATCCTCTGCATGGTGAGCGCTCCTACCTATAACCCCAATTACCTTACCGGTAACCAGCGCCGCAAACACTTTTCCGAACTGTTCCTCGATCCGAGACTGCCATTGCTGAACAGGACCGTTTCTACCACCTACTCCCCCGGTTCTACTTTCAAGACCGTGGTTGGTATCATTGGTATGGCCGAAGGCGCTATCGACGACAGGATGACGGTAAGCTGTCCCGGTGCCTATTACGGTTGCGGACGCCGGATGGGTTGTCACGCTGCGGGTACTTTCTCGCTCAAGCCTGCCATCTCCCATTCCTGCAACAGTTATTTCGCGGTGACCTTCCGCAGGCTGATAGATCTCGACAAGTTCCCGAGCCGAGACAGCTCACTGGGTGAATTCAATAATTATGCATATTCATTCGGACTGGGGAAAAGGCTGGGTGTGGATCTGCCTTCCGAAAAAATGGGCAATATCCCAACCGCACAGTATTACCGCAAGATCTTCGGGCCGAAGTGGCAATCCTGCAATATTATCTCCAATAGTATCGGCCAGGGCGAGATCAGCACTACGCTTACGCAGCTTGCCAATGTAATGGCCATCATTGCCAACAAAGGCTGGTATTATACCCCGCACCTGATCGATTCGGTTGAAGGCGGTGACGATTATGGTTTGCTGGAAGCCTACCATACCCGCCACCAGACCAGGGATATTTCACAGGCTATTTTTGAGGAAGTACACGACGGGATGCAGGGCACCATGGAATTCGGTACGGGTGCTTATGCAAAAGTGCCGGGTATTACCGTCTGCGGCAAAACCGGAACAGTGGAAAACGCCTGGCGTGGTGAGAAGCAAAAGGACCACGCATTCTTCGGCGGATTTGCGCCGAGGGAAAATCCACAGATCGCGATTGCGGTGATGTGCGAGAATGCGGGCTTTGGTGCCACATCGGCAGCACCGATCGCCAGCCTGCTCATCGAACAATACCTGAAAGATTCTATTCCCGGAAAAGAAAGACAGGCTAAAGTGGAAGAGATCACCAAAATGAACCTGATCCCGGCACTGATGCGTCGTGCACTGGCAGAGCAGGATTCGATCAAACAGGTGAAACAGCTGGAAGCAGCGCGTAAAGCAGCTAAAGACACAACGCTGATAGATGATGAATCTGACAGCACCGAGCTGAAATCGCCTGCAGCACCACAACCCAAAATCCCTTCCAAACCCGTGAATGCAAAAGATACCATGGCCAAAGCCATTCTTCCGGATGAACGCCGTAAGTCGCAACGGAACAGGGCTGTGCGCTGATTCAGCATCACAAAAAAATATTTTTATCCCGTTGAAATAAATACCGGCATGCTGCGTTTTTTGTGAGCAGCTTTTTCCAGGCTGCAGCTCTCACAAGATTCAGACCCCTTCACTCCTTTTTATGCCGGTATTTCATCAGAACAGAAGCTCGATCGTTCGTATCATCTTTGCATGCATTTTCCTGGCTATAACCGGTCAGCTGGTGCATCTGCAACTTTTATCGCCGGGCTATAAAGCGGCTGCCGATAACAATGCCGTTCTGAGAAAAGTGATCTATCCCGACCGTGGCATCATCTTCGACAGGAACAGGAAAAGCCTGCTGGAAAACCGGCTCAGCAATGATCTTACGGTGATACCTGCAGAAGCCAGGGGCATTGATACCATTGCTTTCTGTGCCTTGCTGAATATAGATACAGCCGAATATAAAAAACGCATGCGCGACCTGATCGCCAGGAATACCTCTGTAAAACCCGGTGTTTTTGAAGCCTTGCTGAGTCCTGCGGTATATGCGCGCCTCAATGAAAACCTTTACCGCTTTCCGGGGTTTTCACTTGTGGAAAGATCCGTGCGTTCCTATCCTTATCATACCGCGGCACAGGTGTTGGGTTATATTGGTGAAGTGGATACCGCGTTTCTCCGCAGGCATGCCGGCGAAGGCTATGAGCAGGGAGATTATACCGGTATGAACGGGCTCGAAAGAAGTTATGAAAAGATCCTCATGGGTCAGCGGGGTGTGGTATGTTATACGCGCGACAATAAAAACCGTATCCAGGGTTCTTATGAAAATGGCCTGTACGATACAGCAGCCGTAGCAGGGCGTAATCTCTATACGAGCATCGATGTTGAAGTACAGCAGCTCGCCGAAAAATTGCTCCGTAACAAGATCGGAAGTGCTGTAGCTATCGATCCGCAAACGGGTGGCATCATTGCGATGGTATCCAGTCCGGGGTACGATCCTGAAATGTTAACCGGTAAGGAAAGAAGAAAGCATTTCGCCGAACTGCTGCTCGATACGGCCAAGCCTATGTACAACCGGGCTATTAAAGGTCAATACCCGCCGGGTTCCACATTTAAGCCCATCATGGGCCTGATGGCGCTGGAGCAGGGTCTGATCACACCTGCCTATGGCTATCCCTGCAATGGTGCTTATTACAACTGTGGCTTCAGGGTAAGATGTGAGCATGCGGAGGCAGGCCATGCCGCCACACTTCAGAAAGCGCTTGCGAAATCCTGTAACTCCTATTTCCTGCAGCTGTACCGGATGACGCTAGACAATCCTGTTTATGGCGGGGCAGAGAATGGTTATAAAAAATGGGAAGAATATGTACATGCATTCGGCCTGGGCGTAAAACCGGGTGTTGATCTTCCCGGTGCAGATATGGCCAATGTGCCTACGCTTGCAAAATACAATGCAGCATTGCGCGGGCCGGTAACAGGATGTAATACGCTGACCTTAGCCATCGGGCAGGACAGGCTCACGGCATCGCCCCTGCAAATGGCCAATACCATGTGCATTATTGCAAACAGGGGATTTTATTACGAACCTCATTTTGTAGACAGTATTGAAAATGAAACCGCAGAAGATAAAGGACTGCTCGGGCAATACCGCCAGCTGAAACAGGTAACCGCCAACCGCGCGGCATGCGAGTCAGTGATTGAAGGGATGTACGATGCAACGCAGTACGGAACGGCGGCTGCCATTAAAATTCCGGGGACCGACTATTGCGCCAAAACAGGAACAGCGCAGAATCCGCATGGCGACAACCATTCCTGGTTCGTTTGTTTTGCCCCGCGCGAAAATCCGAAGATTGCCATAGCGGTGATCGTGGAGAATGCCGGTTTCGGTTCGAGGTGGGCAGGACCTATTGCGGGTTTTATGGCGGAAAAATATCTTAACGATTCCATTCCCGCCTCCCGGATGGCCGAAGTGGAAAGGATCGCTTCAGCCGACCTGATCCCTGCAGCCCTCAGAAACTGGTACCGGAACCGCGAAAAACCAGCGGCAGAACCGGGAACAATATTTACTGGTGCCAATACACTTGTTACAGGCATTACAGCCAGTACCTTTACAGCGGCGGAAGATCAGCCGCAGCGGACAAACCTGGCCTTGAGCAATGAACAACCGGTGCTGGTGAACAATTCCAAAAAGAAAAAAGAAAGATCCAGATAATTATGAGCAGAAACGAACGTAACATATCGAGCGGTGTAGACTTTACCATTATCTGGTTGTATGCGATACTGGTAAGCGTGGGCATTCTCTGCATATTCATGGTAGAGTACCGGGCAGATACCAACTGGCTGCAATCTTTCCTTGGTGGCAAAACCAACTACAGCAAGCAACTGATCTTTGCAGGCGTATGTGCAGTGGTGGCCACTTTTATATTATTGACCGACAGTAAACTGTTCACTGCATTTGCCAATCTCATGTATGCGTTTGGTATACTGCTGATGCTGGCCACATTTGTGCTGGGTAAAAATATCAATGGCTCTAAAAGCTGGATCCCGCTGGGGGGCGGCTTCAACCTGCAGCCTGCGGAGCTTTGTAAAATATTTACCGCGCTGGCATTGGCCAAGTTCCTGTCGAGGCAGGAAGTGGATTTCAGCAGACTGCGTTCGCAGCTGATTGCCGGGGCGATAACCATGGCACCGGCAGTATTATCGATCCTGCAGCATGAGCTGGGCCTGGCGCTGGTTTATTCTTCCTTCCTGATTGCCATGTACCGCGAAGGATTACCGGCACAGATCCTCATCATCGGGTCATCATTCGCGATCCTTGTGGTAGCAACCCTGATCCTGGAACCGAATATACTCGCTGTGATCCTTACAGTGATCGCTGCGGTGATCATATTCCTGCTGCGCAGACAGGTGAAACGCAATAAAGGCTTGCTGACCCTGATCATCGGGATCTGGTTGCTGTGCGTAGGCGTACAGCGTTTTGTAGTGCCTTATATTTTCAACAACGTTCTCGAATGCTACCAGAGCACGCGGATCTACAGCATGGTGGGTAAAGAGTATGATTGCAGTGAGAACGTAAAAGCCCGGAAAAAAAGCGCCAGTGAAAAGCCGGTAAGAAAACCGGATGATTATAACGTACGTCAGAGCAAGATCGCGATCGGTTCCGGCGGACTGCTCGGACGGGGCTTCCTGAAAGGAACGCAGACAAGGGGTAAATATGTGCCGGAGCAGCATACCGACTTTATCTTTACCTCACTTGGTGAAGCTTTTGGTTTTACCGGCTGTGTTATCTTCCTGCTGATCTATCTTTTCCTGTTGTACCGGATCGTTAAGATCGCAGAACGGCAGCGAAGTGTTTTCAGCAGGGTGTATGCATATAGTGTTGCCAGCATCCTGTTCTTTCATATTGCAGTGAACGTGAGCATGACCATCGGTCTGTTCCCTATTGTAGGTATCCCGCTTCCGCTGATCAGTTACGGGGGTTCATCGCTGCTTACATTTACAGTGCTGATATTTATCATGCTGAAACTCGATTCAGACAGGCAGATGGTTTTAAGATAGTACCTTTATTCTTCCACCAGTATTAACCGCATGAAGATCATACCGCTTTCAGAAGGAGCATTCACCATCGATAAAACAAAAGTGTTCGTTCCTTTCGATACCGAAAAAGAAGAGTTGAACAGCAGACCCACCGGCAGCCTGCTGGTGGAGATACAGCCATTTGTAATTGTGACCGATACAGATATCATATTGCTGGATACCGGCCTTGGGTATAACGACGCCGACGGAAAGCCCCAGCTGCATAATAACCTGCTGAAAGCCGGTATCAATCCTTCGCAGGTTACCAGGGTATTGATGAGCCATCTGCATAAGGACCATTCCGGCGGTATTACGGTGAAAGATGAATTTTCGCAGAACCGCTTCATCGGTTTTCCCTATGCCACCTATTATGTACAGAAACGTGAGTTTGAGTATGCGTTGCAGGAAGGAAATCCTGCCTCCTATCATCCTGAAGATTTCAGCATTCTGGCCGATTTCAGCCGCGTTGTATGGTTAACTGAGGATGAAGGCGAGATCGATGGCTTTATCCGTTACCAGCTCACCGGCGCACACAGCAAATTCCACCAGGTTTTCACGATCATGGATGGTGATAAGAAAATCTTCTTTGGCGGAGATGATGCACCGCAACTGCAACAGATGAAAAGCCGCTTCGTAGCGAAATACGATTACGACGGTAAAAAATGCATGGAATTACGGCAGCAATGGTGGGAAGAAGGTCAGCGCGATAACTGGACCTTTCTTTTCTATCACGACATCAAATCTCCGGTCTGGCCGGCACTTTAACCTGATCAGTTATTGCGTGGCTGTTGCTGACGTCTTGCTTCGGCACGCTGAGCCAGCTCTTTCTTGACAACCGCATTGAAATCACGGTCGATGGTAAGGGCTTTGTTGGCACGTTCTTCGGTACCTAATATCTTCTTGAACTCAGCTTTATATTTTTTTCGGAGGTTCAGAACTTTTTCTTCGAACACCAGTACGTCTACCGTTTTTTCTGTTTTGCGCAGATCTTTCAGCTCATCCGAATAATCGTAATACACAGGCCAGAATTTCTGGGCTTCATCGCTGTTCAGATCCAGCTGGCGTGTTACGAATGCGATCTTCAGTCCCTGCACATTAGCTCCGCCTCCGCCACCCGGCTGGGCAGCTGCACCGGCTGAGATGCCGGCAGCGATCAATAATAAATAAAAAAACTTTTTCATATCAGTCACTGTTGCGGGTCGCTTCATTAGACAATACAATATCAGAATTTTCTTCCAGGTATTCTTTCAGTTCGGAATCGGAATAAAGGCTGATATGTTTTTTCACATCCGGCAGTTCCTCATTACCGGAAACCTGTTCTGCAGTAGCCAGCGGCACCCGTTCATTGTTGCTAAGATAGTTAACCAATTCGGCATCGCTCATCTTATTTAAGGCTTCAGGGATATCGATACGGGTATATTTTTCATAATCGATCTGGCTGCCGGTATCATCGTCCGTAAAAAGGAATGCACCGGTAACCAGGATTCCGGAAACAACAGCCGCGGCTGCATAATGCATCCAGCGTCTCGTATTCCTCAAAGTGAAGATTTTAGCTTTAGGCTTTGCTGCATCCTGTTTCTGAACGGTAAGCTGGTCAAAATATCCGTACGGTACGGAAAAAGGCATTTTCCGGACCATTCCGGCCAGGATCGGGGCAATTTCTGCCAGTTCATCCTTCTTCTCTGCCAATCTTATTTTTGAGAGGATATTGCCTGCAAGACCTTCAAAATAGTGTTCAGGAACCTGGTAAGGAAGATCATGCGTCAGCAGGGAAGCCGAAATACGGCCGCCCACCAATGCCGGGAATGCTTCGAAATAGCCTTCCGGCACCTTATACAAGGTCTTTTTGCCGATCGCGGACAGAAATGGTCCGATATCGTCTGTTTCGCCTGCTATTAAATGATTGTCTTCCATTGATTGCTATTATTGACCCGGCTGGTTCCCGAAAGTTTAATAATTCCTGATAAACTCCTCAATTTTCCTGGCTGCGTGATGATAACTCGCCTTTAAAGCGCCTTCACTGGTATCGAGCACACGGCTCATTTCCTCATATGGCATTTCGTCGTAATATCGGAGATTGAAGACCATCCGCTGTTTTTCGGGCAGCTGCTGAATGGCCAGCTGGAGTTTCCATTCGAGTTTATTGGCATCGAAGCCGCTGTCGGCCTTTACCTTATTACTCAGGACCTCTTCCATATCGCCGAGGCTCACCATGCTTTTTTTCTTCTGCTGTTCCAGGAAAGTAAGGCATTCGTTGGTAGCAATGCGGTAAAGCCAGGTGTACAGCTGGCTGTCTTCCCGGAAATTTTCCAGCGCATTCCACACTTTAATGAATACGTTCTGCAGCACGTCGTTGGCATCTTCATGCTCTATCACCATCCGCCGCACATGCCAGTAGAGCTTTTCCTGGTATTTTTTGATGATTGCCTCAAAAGCACGCTCCCGCGTAGCGGTATCGCGGAATTGAAACAGTAATTCCTTATCGTCAGGGTGCATGCGGGTAGCTTTTATAAAATATTTTCAAATACCATTCCGGTAAAAACCGGATAAATGTAATTAACAAAACGATATTTCGCTCATACCGGGATTCTCAGCACCCAATTTAACACCTGCCCTGGCATATATTATGCAATCGAACAGGTATTCTGTAAAATGAATTAACTTGAGAGAGATTCTTTTCCTATGAGCGCATCTACCTATACCGATCATTTCAAGCGGAACGTAACGGATAAATATACCATCTACAACAGCCTTTTTGCTGCCCTGCCTTTTTCGGGTATTGCAAATGTGGGCGCTTTTCTTCCCATATTGCTGCAGGATTGTATCGACGGGTATAAAGCCGGCAAAAGCCCGATGGAGATCATCGACCAGTTCTTCGAAAAACGGACTACCCTTCTTTCGGAAGCAGATAAAATGGACCGGCTGTTCAAAAGTGTGCAATACATAGAACGCCAGGTGGTATTGTTCGATGCCATTGAAGACGCCGCTTTCGATTCTGTGAACAATGTTGAAGGGCCCGGAAGTCTGAAATGGCTGTATAATGAAGCCGCTTTCGCCGGCAAAACACAGGCACTGAAAAACAAGCTCCGCAGGTTCAGGGTAAGAGTAGTACTCACTGCGCACCCAACGCAGTTTTACCCGGGCAGTGTACTCGGCATCATCCATGATATGAGCGAAGCCATCAGCAAGAACGATTTTCATACCATCAATCTCTATATACAGCAACTGGGCATTACACCTTTCTTCAACAAGAAACAACCTACACCCTACGATGAAGCGCTGAACCTGATGTGGTACCTGGAGAACATTCTTTATTACTCCATCGGCAATATTTACAACTTTATCGTGCGCGATATTTTTGATGGCGATTTCGACAGTGCCAATCCTTTCATAGAACTGGGTTTCTGGCCCGGGGGCGACAGAGACGGCAATCCCTTTGTGAACGCGGCCACCACCATCAGGGTAGCAGAAGCATTACGCAGCGCCATCATTGTCTGCTATTACCGTGATGTACGGAAACTGAAGCGCAGACTTACTTTCAGCGGAGTGGACAGTATGATACACAACCTGGAGGAACGGCTTTACCAGAACGTATTTCAACCCAAAGAATGCAACCAGGTAACACACCAGGAATTGCTGCAGCAACTCGACGATATACGTAACCTGATCATTTCAAAACATCATTCACTTTTTCTCGGACGCCTCGACAGCCTGATCCATAAAGTAAAAATCTTCGGTACACATTTCGCATCGCTGGATATCAGGCAGGACAGCCGTATTCATGGTCACGTGCTGCAGCAGGTCAACACCGAGTTAAAAGCGAAATCACTGCACCCGGTATTGCCGGACAATTACGACAGCCTGTCTGAAACGGACAAGATCGGCATACTGACAGCATTACATGGTCGTATAGACCCGCTGCTTTTTGAAGATACCATCACGAAGGATACACTGGAAAGCATGTATGCCATCAGCACTATCCAGCAATTGAATGGCGAGCCCGGTTGTCACCGTTATATCATCAGCAACTGCCAGAGCGTGCTGAACATTATTGAAGTATACGCGTTGCTGCGGCTATGCGGCTGGGAAGAAGAAAAGATGACGATAGATATCATTCCGCTGTTTGAAACGATCGATGATCTGAAGGAAGCAGAACACATCATGGACCAGTTATACCAGCTTCCGTTCTACCGCACGCACCTGAAGAGAAGGAACCGCGAGCAGACGATCATGCTGGGCTTCAGCGATGGCACCAAAGATGGTGGTTACCTGCAGGCCAACTGGAGCATTTATACGGCCAAAGAAAACCTCACAGCCATATCGCGCAAACATAATATCAAAGCCAGGTTCTTCGATGGCCGCGGCGGCCCCCCTTCACGCGGAGGCGGCAAGACCAACCGCTTCTATGCTTCACTGGGTAACAATATCGAAAATGAAGAGATCCAGATCACCATACAGGGGCAGACCATTACTTCCAATTTCGGAACCATCCAGACATCGCAGTACAACCTGGAACAATTGCTGAGCGCAGGTGCGAGTAATGAATTGTTTGCAGACAGCAGGCCGCAGTTATCCCTGCACGACCGATTCCTGCTGGATGAGCTGGGTCGTATCAGTTACGAATCTTACCAGGCATTTAAAAAACATCCCAAATTCCTTGCTTACCTGCAGCAGTTCAGTCCGCTCAACTATTACAGTAAAAGCAATATTGCGAGCCGGCCCGCTAAAAGAGGCGGCAGCGGCGGTCTGCGTTTTGAAGATCTGAGGGCAGTACCGTTTGTAGGCAGCTGGAGCCAGCTGAAGCAGAATGTGCCGGGCTATTTTGGTGTGGGCACAGCGCTGAAACAGATGAAGGAAAAGGGTTTGTGGGATGATGTAAAAGCCATGTTCCGCAACGTACCGTTCTTTAAAACGCTGATCGATAACAGCATGATGAGTATGCTGAAATCATCTTTTGCATTAACACAATATATCCGCAACGACCAGGAATACGGTGAGATCTGGCAGCTCATCAAAGACGAGTTCGATCTCTCCTGTAATATGGTACTGGAACTGGCGGGAACAGCTTCTTTAATGGAAGATGACAAGACCGGCAAAGCATCTATCCAGATGCGCGACAATATTGTGCTGCCTTTGCTTACGATCCAGCAATACGCACTCCATAATTTGCATGCAAGCGATGATGACGAGCGAAAAGCGATCTATGAAAAACTGGTAACCCGGAGCATGTTCGGTATCATCAATGCCGCGAGGAATTCTGCGTAATACATTTTGGATAATCATCAGCCTTCATCTTTCCAGCCCCAGAGATGCAGGCAGGCATAAGTTCTGTAGGGTGACCAGCGGGCAGACAATTTCAGCATCTTTTCCCTGAGTTCTTTTTTATTCAGGGCATCGAGTTTGTAGATCCTGGTCATGGCCTGCTGAATACCGAGATCATCAACCGCAAATACATCTTCCCTTCCGAGGGAGAACATCAGCAGCATTTCAACGGTCCAGCGGCCTACGCCCTTGATCTGGGTGAGCAATGCAATGATGTCTTCGTTATCCAAGGTCAGGAGTTTCCTGTCGGTGATCTTATGTTCCGTACAGAATGCAGCTACATTGTGGATATAGCTCACTTTGGCATTGCTGAGTCCGATGGCACGTAATGTTTCAGTAGGAGTTGCCAGTACATCCGCCGGTTTCGGTTCTTTACCACCATAAAGATCGAGGAAACGATGATAGATCACTCTGGCAACTTTGGTACTGAGCTGCTGGCTCATGATGCTGGCCATTAAACGCAGCGGGATATTTTTCCTGAGTTTCAGTTCATGTATGGTATCGCCGATGATAGCGGCGAATTTCCTGTCTTTCTGCAGGTGAGAGATATATTCGGCCATGGCTGTTGATTCTGTATGTTATCACAAGCTACATTTTTATCAGTAGAACTGGAATACCTTTACAGTACAACAGTAAAAGATGCAGCGCGAACTACTGATCACCGCAGATGGCTCACATACCATCGCCGTACCGGAACTGCAGGCCACCTATCACAGCAGGCATGGAGCGATAGCTGAAAGCATGCATGTATTCATCGGGGCAGGACTTTACCAGCTACCTTCCGTACAGCCCTTGCGTATTCTTGAGATTGGTTTCGGCACAGGTTTGAATGCATTGCTCACCTTAAGACATGCGCAGGACCGGCAACAGGAGATCAGCTATCACAGCCTCGAACCGTTTCCGCTAACTGACGCAGAAGTGCAGCAGCTCAATCACGGCGAATCAACAGCTATGCAGCAGGAGTATGAAGCGATCCACCGGGCGGCATTTGATCAACCTGTTATCATTCATCCTTTTTTTACACTGCACAAACACAAAATCAGCCTTGAGACGTTTGATACTACAGCGCAGTTCCACTGTATTTATTTTGATGCATTTGCACCCGAAACCCAGCCGGAACTATGGACAAAAGCTATCTTTGAGAAGCTACACCGTATGATGTTTCCGGGTGGCCTGCTCCTGACTTATTGCAGTAAGAGCATCGTACGAAAAGCGATGCAGGAAGCGGGCTGGCTGGTAAAAAAAATCCCCGGGCCGCATGGCAAAAGGGAAATGGTACGGGCTTATGCATCCTGACAAAACCCGCATATGAAAATAAAGATCATCCTCTTACTGTTATTAATCTCCTGCAGCCTGGCAGCGATATCGCAAACAACCGCCGAAACCGAGATCAGGCAATTACTCCAGACGCAGACAGCAGCCTGGAACCGAGGCGATCTTGCAGGTTTCATGAATGGTTACTGGCAGAGCGACAGCCTCCTGTTTGTGGGGAAAAGCGGGCCAACCTATGGGTATAATAAAACGCTGAACAATTACCGTAAAAGTTATCCGGATACAACAGCAATGGGCAAGCTTCGTTTCGATATCATCAAGATCGAACGTTTATCGGAAGACACACATTTTGTACTGGGAAAATGGCATCTGCAGCGGACCATCGGTAACCTGGAAGGACATTTCACCCTGCTGTTCAAAAAATTAAATGGCAAATGGGTGATCATTGCAGACCATAGCAGCTAAATCAGTATTCATCAAATTTGATCGGCTTTCTCCATAACCTGAAAACATACCAGAGATAGGCAGCCAGGCTTATTACGAACCAGATATAGAAAAGGATATTGACCGTGCGCACATGATCATGTATAAAAGCAAGATCGTACATGATCCCTGCTGTGGAATTGATCGCCATCCATAATAATCCTACGGACAGTGTGTTTAAAATGCGGATCATATATTCTTTAACGCCCGGTTCCATCAGCTGACTGCAGCGTGGGTGGCTGCTATACAAATTTACGTTAATCGAAGCTCTGGTTGCTCGCCGCAGCCATTTTTAATATCCTGTCGAACTGGGCAGGTGTAAGATCGTTGTAGAAATAATAGATCGGGTCTACGGGCACCCCGTTCTTGTGCACTTCGTAATGACAATGCGGACCGGTACTTTTTCCTGTATTTCCCACATAACCAATTACTTCGCCTCGCTTTACCGTTTGCCCTACCCTTGCCTTTATCCGGTACATATGGCCATACAGGGTTTCATAACCATAACCATGGCGGATCACCACGCGGTTACCGTAACCACCGGTATTGAAGCCTGCATCGGAAACTCTTCCGTCTGCCGTAGCATAAATAGGCGTACCCTGCGGTGCAGTGAAATCGAGGCCCAGGTGAGCGCGTCGTTCTTTATAAATAGGATCGATCCGGTAACCGAAACCGGAAGCGATACGGTTCAGGTTTTTGTTGCTGACCGGTTGAATAGCGGGGATGGCTGCAAGCAATTTTTCCTTGTTTTTGACCATATCGGTGATCTCCACAAAGGATTTTTCCTGGTAAGCCGCACGTAAAGCCAGTGTATTCAGCTGACTGGCCATGCTTCTGATCAGCTCTGTTTCGCCCATTGCCTGCACCAGCTGCACTTCCTTGTTCTTTTCCATGGCTTTTACCCTCGCGCTGTCGGGGATCGGCTCCGCTTCGAAAATAGAACGGTAAACGGTATTGTCGCGGTTTTCGATCTCGTCCATCTGCATTTCCAGCTGCCTGATCCGTTCTTCCATAACGGTATAGTTCAGCTTCATATCGTCGTTCTGCTGGCGAAGCAGTTTTTCCTTCGGGGAATCGATATACCTGAAAGTAATGGCGAAGATGATCAGCCCGGTAACGATCGATGCTGCTATGAAGCCGAATACCCTTAATAACCTGACACGCAGGGGCAATTCCAGTTTTTCGTACCGGAGCGTGTGAGTGTTATAATAGTATTTTACCTTCTTCATATCGGGGGGTGCAGGGGCCTTTGATAAAGCTGATCTTAAGCGTTTATACTACTTTATACCCGCCGCTACGGGCGATTCACGCCTCAAATCCTTACCTTTGAGCCCCTTGAAAAGAGGTCAAAGATAGTTTCAAAGCAACTAAATTTTTGTTTAAAATTTTAACCCTGATGATGACGAGTGCCGAGATCCGAAAGCAGTTCCTGGATTTTTTTGCGTCCAAAAAGCACCAGATCGTAGCTTCTGCACCCATAGTAGTAAAGAACGACCCTACCCTTTTGTTCACCAATGCGGGTATGAACCAGTTCAAGGATTATTTCCTCGGCAACAAAAAACCGGAATCCACAAGGGTTGCAGATACCCAGAAATGCCTGCGTGTAAGCGGTAAACATAACGATCTGGAAGAAGTTGGCGTAGATACCTACCACCATACCATGTTTGAAATGCTCGGCAACTGGAGCTTCGGCGATTATTTCAAGAAAGAAGCCATTGCCTGGAGCTGGGAACTGCTCACCGAAGTATACAAGCTCGACAAAGACCGTTTATACGTAACCATTTTTGAAGGCGACGCAAAAGAGAACCTTCCCAAAGACGAGGAAGCCTACAACGAATGGAAAAAATACATTGCCGAAGACCGCATTCTTTCCGGCAACAAAAAAGATAATTTCTGGGAAATGGGCGATACCGGCCCCTGCGGCCCCTGTACAGAGATCCATGTGGATTGCAGAACAGATGAAGAACGCCGCGCAACAGACGGTAAAACACTGGTGAACAACGATCATCCGCAGGTGATCGAAATCTGGAACAATGTATTCATGCAGTTTAACCGTTTGAAAGACGGCAGCCTGCAGCCGCTGCCTGCACAGCACGTAGATACAGGTATGGGCTTTGAACGTCTGGTGCGTGTGATCCAGGGTAAACAAAGCAATTACGATACGGATGTTTTTACCGGAACGATAAAAGTTACCGAGGAGATCACAGGTAAAAAATATGGCTACAGCGACAGCAGGCAGGACATTGCATTCAGGGTTCTGGCCGATCATATCCGTGCCATTTCATTTACCATTGCCGATGGCCAGCTGCCATCCAATACGGGAGCGGGTTATGTGATCAGGCGGATCCTTCGCCGTGCCGTGCGTTATTATTATTCTTACCTCGATTACAAGCAGCCTTTGTTATTCCAGCTGCTGCCCGTGATTGCAGAACAGTTTGCAGACGTATTCCCGGAGTTGCAGCAACAGGTAGCTTTTGTAAGCAAAGTGATCAGGGAAGAAGAAGAAGCTTTCCTCCGCACATTGGAAAAAGGACTGAAACGTATTGACGATCTCGTTACCGCTGCAGGCAAAAGCGAGGAAAAACAGATCGGAGGCAAAGCGGCATTCGAACTGTTCGATACATTCGGTTTCCCGATCGATCTCACCAGGCTGATCGCATCAGAGAATGCGCTCGAAGTGGATGAACCGGGTTTCGAAGCGGAAATGCAGCAGCAGAAAAACCGCAGCCGTGCGGCAACAGCCGTGGATACGGAAGACTGGGTGGTGCTGAAAGAGCATGGCATGTCTGAATTTGTAGGTTACGATACGCTGGAGATCAACAGCAAAGTGACACGTTACCGTAAAGTAAAAGCCAAAGGAAAAGAGCTGGTACAACTGGTACTGGAAGCCACTCCTTTTTATGCCGAAAGCGGCGGACAAACCGGCGATACCGGGATACTGAGTTTCGACGGCGAGCTGGTAGAAGTGATCGATACACGTAAAGAGAACAACCTCACCATTCATCTTGCAGAAAAATTACCCGTGAATATTACTGCGGTGGTGAATGCAGCGGTGAACAGGGAGAAAAGACATACCATCACATCACACCACAGCGCAACGCATCTTTTGCATGCAGCACTCCGTAAAGTGATCGGAACACATGTGGCGCAAAAAGGAAGCCTTGTGAATGCAGAGCACCTGCGCTTCGATTTCTCTCATTTTGCAAAAGTGACGGAAGAAGAAATAGCACAGGTAGAAGCGATCGTGAATGAAAAGATCAGGGCCAACATTCCCGTGCATATCAAAGAAATGAATAAGGATGAAGCAGTGCAGATGGGTGCGATGGCATTGTTCGGTGAGAAATACGGTGATATCGTTCGCGTTGTGATCATGGATCCTGCTTATTCGGTTGAGCTTTGCGGCGGAACGCATGTAGGTTTTACCGGAGAACTCGGTCTCTTCAAGATCAAACACGAAAGTGCGGTGGCCGCAGGTGTAAGACGGATTGAAGCCGTATGCGGAACTATAGCAGCAACCTGGGTGAACGAACAGCTCGGACAGCTGAACCAGGTTCGTGAATTACTGAAACACCCCAAAGAGCTGATCAAAGCAACAGAAGTGCTGGTAACAGAAAACAGTGACCTGCGTAAAAAAATAGAAAGCCTCGAAGCAAAGCAACTGGTTGCGATTAAGCAGGAATTGCTGAAGCAGGTGGAAACTGTCAACGGCAGCAATTTTATCGGCGCACAGGTTGAAGTAAGCAATGCCGACGGTCTGAAAAAACTTTGTTTCGAACTGAAGAATGAACTTGATAATTATCTCGTGGTATTAACAGCCAATATAGAAGGCAAAGCCCATGTGGCAGTCCTGATCGATGAACAACTGGCAGCAGCAAAATCGCTGGAAGCACCGAAGATCATCAAAGAGCATATTGCAGGCCTGATCAAAGGCGGCGGCGGCGGACAGAAAACGCTCGCTACTGCAGGCGGTCAGGATGCCAGCAATCTTGGGCAGGTAACAGAACGTGTGAAAGCGCTGCTCTAGACATTTCCCGGCTTAATCATTTGAAAACCAGTATAAACGTAAGTTCCCGTTTATACTGGTTTTTTTGTTCCTTCTGCCATTGCATTTTTAACATTTCCGAAACTATTCGTATTTGATCAATCTTATTATATTTGATCTACAATCTTTTTCGTACTTCTAAATTTTCATGTTTTGCTGGTTAGAAAGATCGCGGTTTATATGCTGTCCGTTGTAATAGCCGGAACAGCTGCTGCACAAACAAAAGAAAACATCGGAAAGCCTAAAAAGGAAGCAGAGGAAACGCTTGCCCCGAAGCGGAAAGAATACAAAGAACAATTTAAGATTATTATAGACAGTAACAGGATCACTGTAAATGGCAAAGACATCGACGAACTGCAGGACAGGGAACTGGATGAACCGGGCAAAAGAAGAATGCTCGCCTTCTCTCCCCGCCTGCGTGAAATGATGCGTTTACGCGGCAATCAAAACCTGTTTTTACCAGACCTGGACGGCGTTTCCGCAAATAAAGCTGTGCTTGGTGTTGTAAGTGAAAAAGCAGAGGGGGGTGCGAAGATCGTTTCAGTAACGAAAGAAAGTCCTGCCGAAAAAGCCGGTCTGCAGAAAGATGACATCATCACTAAAATAGATGATGCAAAAGTAGAAGACAGCGAAGGACTTTATAACCTCATCGGAAAATATAAGCCGAAAGATAAGGTGAGCATCACCTACCTCAGAAACGGTAAACAGGCTATGGCATCAGCAGTGCTGGATGAGAATAATAGCGGTCTCGGCTTCAACCTGGGAAACAATCTGAACCGCGATTTCAATTTTAATATACCCATGCCGCGTGGCAATGATTTCACCTTCAACATGAGCCGCAAACCCAGGCTGGGCATGCAGGTACAGGATCTTGAAACCAGCAAAGGAGTAAAAGTGCTGGAAGTGAATGATGAAACACCAGCCTCAAAAGCCGGTTTACAGAAAGGCGATATCATTACTGCCGTTGGCGATAAGAAAATAGGCTCGGTTGACGAACTGAAAGAAAAGATCAGCAGGCTTCAGGAAGGTGATACTGTGAAACTGGATATCGAACGCAATGGAAAAGCGCAATCGGTACAGGTAAAATTACCGAAGAAGCTTAAGACGGCTGATTTGTAAAGTAAGGTATGTGTGCGGCCGTGATGGTGAGTGAAGAGGACTATCTACTCAGTACGTTGCCGATCAGGCGATCAGAGGTGTTCGGAAGAATTTAATAATTTATCAGTCTTTGCAGAGACGCCTTTGGGGTGCGGACGGAGACAGTAAAATCGTTACGATCAACTGACATCCAAAAGACCATACCAGTCTTTGCAGAGGCGCCTCTTTGGGTTCGGTGCCCAGCGCAGCGCAGGCAATTGAAATGATACGCAACACATTTCGATAGAGGCCAAAGAAGCGCTGGCGCAAAGACGAGGCCCAGCGGCCTGAGCGACACAGATGATGGCACCTGCCTGAAGGTTGGAATTTATAAGGAGTTTCAGAAATGGCAGATGCGTGCTGCGCTGAGTCCCCTTCGGGAGACATCAGCGAGAGAGAATATCTTCCGAACATCTGTGCCCAGGCGACCAACAACGGCATTATGTCATTGCCGGTCGCCCGACCGGCAACAAGCTCACGGTGAAACATAGTAAAAGTCTTTTATTTCTCATGTTGTATAGAAACCGCGCTATTCCTGGCGCGGTTTCAGTTTTTACCAGCCATCCTGCCGGCAATGGCAGTTAATGAATTAATGGATACTTTTGAGGCTTGTAACCGGTTTCTCTTTATGACAAAAGAACTCTATTCCAAATATGAAGCGGTGATCGGCCTTGAGATCCACGCACAGCTCGCCACAGAAAGTAAACTGTTCTGCGGCGACAGCACGGCTTTCGGTGCAGAACCCAATACACATGTAAGTCCTGTTACGCTGGGCCATCCCGGCACACTCCCGGTTACGAACAGGAAAGCTGTGGATTATGCCATCAGGCTCGGGCTTGCCTGTGATTGTACCATTGAGCAGCACAATTATTTTGCCCGTAAGAACTACTTCTACCCTGATCTTCCGAAAGGATACCAGGTATCACAACATACCACTCCTATCTGTAAAGGTGGCCATGTAGCGATTAAAACCGCTGATGGAGAAAAGCTGGTACAGCTGAACCGCATACATATGGAAGAAGATGCAGGTAAAAGCATTCACGACCTCGATGACAATAACAGCTGCATTGATCTCAACCGTGCAGGAACTCCTCTTGTAGAGATCGTTACAGAACCTGATCTGCATTCTGCTGAGGAAGCCTGGCAATATGTAACAGAAATACGCAAACTTGTCCGCTGGCTGGAAATCTGTGATGGCAATATGGAAGAGGGCAGCCTGCGCTGCGATGCCAACGTTTCCATTCGCCTGCGCGGTGAAACAAAGCTGGGCACAAAAGTGGAGGTGAAAAACCTGAACTCTATCCGGAATGTTAAGAAAGCGATCGAATTTGAAATAGACAGGATGATCGGTTTGGTGGAAGCAGGTGAAAGCATCCGTCAGCAGACCCGTAGTTTTGATGCCGCAACAGATACCACATTTGCCATCCGTGATAAGGAAGAAGCGAATGATTATCGTTATTTCCCTGATCCTGACCTCGCTCCGTTTCATCTTACGGCCGCATTCATAGAAGATATCCGGAAGGATTTGCCCGCACTTCCGCAGGCACTTGCCAAAAAATTCCGTTCAGAATACCTGTTGAGTGAATATGACAGCAGTCAGCTCAGCGATGAAAAAACAACAGCGGCCTATTTTGAATCGGTGGTTGAACATACCCCACATTACAAAGCTGCCGCCAACTGGATCTTGGGGCCAGTAAAACAATACAGGAATGAAGCAGGTGAAGCTGTTTCACTACCTGATCCTGCTTTGATCGCAGCATTGATCGCACTTGTTGAAGAGGGAAAACTTAGTTTTTCAGTGGCTTCTTCCAAAATATTCCCGGCACTGATCGCTTCGGAGAAACATCCGCTGCAGCTGGCTGAAGAAATGAACCTGCTGCAGGTAAGCAACAGCGATGATCTGAACCAATGGGTTGCCGCTGCCCTGAATGCTATGCCTGAAAAAGTAGCTGAATATAAAAAAGGTAAAAAAGGATTGATCGGGCTTTTTGTGGGCGAAGTAAAAAAACTGAGTAAGGGCAAAGCTGATCCCAAACTTGTAACCCAACTGCTCGAAGAACAGCTGAAAGCATAAATACGTTTAATGAAAATTCAATTGATAAGAATGAAACAATTGTCCTACCTGCTTGCAGGAATGTTATTGCTCGGAGCCTGCAAACAAGGCGGTTCCGGTACTTTTACGGTAAGTGGTAAAATAACCAACGCCCCATCGCAACGCGTCATGCTGCAGGAGCTGCCTTTCGGCGGCGAACAGCCTGTTGTACTGGATTCTGCAACATTGCAGAAAGACGGTTCCTTTGAACTGAAGGGAATGGCAAAAGAAGAATCACTGTACAGGCTGGTGGTAGAATCCGGTCCTGATGTGATCCTTGTAAATGATGGCAACAAGATCAATGTGGATATGGATGTGAATCATTACACCGCATACAAGGTAACAGGGTCTGTTGCCAGCGAAAGTATACATACGCTGATGAAAGATTACAGGAGCAGGGATTCCGCGCTCTATGTTACATTTCAGCAGCTGGACTCATTGCAGGGCATCAAAGCTCCGGACAGCGTTGTTGCCGTTCTCAATGCCCGCCGCGACGACCAGGTTAACGCACTCAATAAAATGGTAACCGCATTTATTGAACAGTCGCCAAGCCCTGCCGTACGTTATTACGCAATCGGGATGGGCGCGCGCACGCTTACGAAGGATGAAGTGATGAAACTGGTAACTGCATCTGCGGATAAATTCAAAGAGCATCAGGGACTTGCCAAAATCAAAGCGCTTTTATCTGCACAGGCGAAACAGCAGCCTGCGGCGCCCCAGCAATCGCCTTTACTGAACCAGCAGGCACCTGAGATCAACTTACCGGACACAGAAGAAAAACCATTTGCATTAAGCAGCCTGAAAGGTAAATATGTACTGGTTGATTTCTGGGCAAGCTGGTGCGGCCCATGCCGTGCTGAGAACCCGAATGTTGTAGCCGCTTTCAATAAATTCAAAGACAAAAACTTCACCATTCTGGGCGTATCACTGGATACAGATAAAGCCGCCTGGCTCGATGCCGTACGTGCTGATAAATTAAACTGGAAACAGATCAGCGATCTCAAGCAGTGGGAAAGCCCTGTTGTTCCGGCTTACGGCATTGAGGGCATTCCTTTCAATGTATTGCTCGATCCGCAGGGAAAGATCATCGCTACCGCTCTTCGCGGACCAGCGCTTGAAACAAAGCTGGCAGAAGTTTTGAAATAAAAATATCGGGTACTGAAAATAAAAGCGGCTGTTTCAGATTGAAACAGCCGCTTTTATTTTTTATCCTCTGCCTTAAAGTGTGTTATAAAAATTAATCACTTTAACCATTTCATCTTCTTTTTTCAGTTTGAATTTATTGCTGCTGATATAGGACGCAACCTGGTCACGCCTGTCTGCCAGTGCATTCAGCAGATCATCAGCAGATTTGCCCACTTTCACCATTCCTTTTGCAGGGCTGTATACATAGAATGTTTCATTACGCTGTAAAGTTAGCGTAGCAGCTGAGGGATTAAGGCCATTATTCTGCGTTGCGGTTTCTACAATCTGTATGTATTTTAAAAACTTGGTCTTACCATCGTCGAGCACCTGGTAGAACGAACCTTCATTCTGAACACCTATCGCCGGAAAACCAGATTCAAATACGGCATTACTTTTCTTGCCGTCACACTGACCGAATTCGATCTTTTTTACCATGAACGACGGCGTCAGTTCCGCATCTCCCCTTTTGAAGATCACCAGGTTTTCCTGCAGGTTCAGACGGGCCGGAATAGCAGCATAAGGTTTACCGTCTGCACCGTATAAGGTTGCACTGCAATAATCATCGTTATAATAAGGAGTGCCATCTACATTGGCTCTTGGCTTTGCTTTGTGTGGGCTTCCGTTCGCCTCAACCAGCAAGCTGGTATTGGAAGGCGTGGAAGTCTGCATCTGTGCGTTCATGCTAAGTGCGGCACACAGCATACATACGGAGAAAAATAGCTTCTTCATGGCATCATGTTTCTTTAAAGTTAGTTGATAATAGCTGTAAAACAAGGTTAAATAAGCGCCCTTTTTACATAAAGGCCCGTTCAGCTTACGCGAACGGGCCTTATTATGATCAGATGTCTTTTTTCAACATACTTAACCAGCTGAATTACTTGATCAGCGTGCTTACTACAGCTGTAAAGCTTCCTGCTGCCACCCTTACAGTAGTTGTAATGGTGAAAGTCTGATCGCAGGAAGAGAATGTACCGCTACCCGAAATGGTAGACTGGCCATAGGTGTACAGGCTGGCCACATAGTTCTGCGTCGGGATCGTTACAGTAAAGTTGGCCGGGTTAGACCAGTCAAGTGTAGCTGTAAGACCGGTTGCGGCCGGATCTGTAGGTGCGAAAGGACCAAATCCGATATCGCCGGTTACGGCCAGGTTCTTGATCAGCACGGTTGCGCTGGTAGGTCCTGTTGAAGTCCAGTTAGAGATCGAAGCTGTGTATTTCGACGCACTTGCAGTTCCTGTAAGCGCCCTGTCGTAGTCCCTGCTGTTTGCATAGTTACCGGTTAAGTCGGTAGAGATCACATCGCAATACCTGCGCATAACGAGCTTGTATTGCTTATTATAGGAAGAAGCGGGTACATCACCACCGGTAATGTTGAAAGTGAGGGTATCAACCCTTGTTCCCGGGAATCCGGAAAAGATCCCTTTTACTGCCAGTGAATCCACTACTTTACCACCAGGGATGGAAACTGTGGTTGATGGCAGTGTGTACTGCGTTCCTGCGGTAGCGCCGGTAGGAGATGTAACCGAAACAGTCACATTCCTTGCAGAAGAAGAAAGAGTGGTGGTTCCAACTGGTATTTTGAATACGGAGTTGGGGTCATTCTTTACATAGTAGGTACCTGAAGTTGCTGTAAGGAAGCTGGCTTCTGTAGGCGGTGTGATGATAGGATATGCTTTATTCTTATCGCATGAAGCCATCACGCCGGCAATCGCCAGAACCGTTACAGGCACATATAAATTACGAAGTTTCATAAATAGTTTTTTAAAGTGTTAAAGCGCTTTGCCTCTGATTAATATCCGTCGTTCTGCACGTTGTTCGGGTTCGCCAGCAGTTCATACTGAGGAATCGGGAACACAAACCTGTAGTTACCTGCAGGCAGTGTCTGCCATGCTGCACTTCCTACATCAGATGCATTCCTTGATACCGGCAGGTTATTACGTTTCAGATCGAAAAGCCTTGTTCCTTCAAAGCACAGTTCTTTGAACCTTTCTGCAAGTACAGCAGTGATCAGGTCGCCGGCGTTGTTGAATGTTGCGTTGGTGTAACCGGTGATCCTTTTCGAACGTACCTCATTCAGGTCATTGGTTCCGGCGTTAACATCAGGTACCGCCAGTTTTGCATAAGCTTCTGCACGGATCAGGTAAACCTCTGCGATACGGATTGCTTTCATATCAACCACACGACCACCTTTGGATGAGTTGAAATACTTGTTCACGTAATTCTTGGTAGTTCCTGAATAGGTTCCGATATAAGCTGCTTTACGGATATCGCCCGTTCCGTAAGTTGCGATCAGTTTGTCTGAAGGCGCGATGTATACCAGGTTGCCGGTAGTTGTCCACAGCGCTCCCATGGTAGTACCGGTTGAGTACCGGATACGGAACAGTGTTTCAGTGGTATTCGCATCAGTCCAGATTCCTGGAAAATCAGCAGCAGAAGCCAGCGGCTTAACATTCGATGAGATCACATTCGTTGCATACGTAACTGCATTCTGATAGTCGCCTTTGAACAAAGCGATCTTAGCGCGGTATGCATTGATGTTCACCTGGTTCATTACCGTGTCGCTGAATGTTGATGGGGTAACAGCAGGTAACAGGGCAAATGCATCTGCCATATCTTTCTCAATCTGCGTCATCACTTCACCCATGGTATTCCTTTTCGGCTGCGCATAGATGTTTGATGTGAGCATGATAGGTATACCTTTCTCGTTAGCTGAGTAGGCTTTAGAGTATAATTGCAGCAGGTCGAAATGAGCCAGGGCCCTTAACGCCAGCAGCTGGCCTTTCAGGATATTCCTGCGCGGTTCTTCTGCCGGTGTTGCAATTACAGTAGGCAGTTTGTCCAGGGTTCTGTTTACCTGGTCGATCATTTGATAGTAACCGGTATATGCTGCAGTTACATCACCACCGGTAGTACCATCGGCACTGTACTGGTAGCGGAAAGTAAGCGCACCCTGGCCGGCATTATCTGCACCGATCTTTGTTTCGTCGGATACAAGTGCCGTTGAGTAAATAGTGTTCGCATTGGTACCATAACGGCCATAAGCACCGTTGGCTGCGAGCTGCGCGTCAGCAATCGTTCTGAAAGCATTCGCGTCCGTAAAACCGTCGGTCGGCTTGAGGTCAAGCTCTTTGGAGCAGCCTGTCAGCAAGCTTCCGCCCAGTGCCGTGTAAATAAAATATTTGAATAGTTTCATTGTATTAAGATTTTACTTAGCTAATTAAAAAGTGATATTTAAACCTGCTGTAATGGCACGTGGGTTCGGGAACTCACTGAGGTTGATATTAACCGGACCTGCTTCAGGATCCATTCCTCTCCATTTTGTCCACATGAACAGGTTAGTTCCCTGTACATAGAATCTAGCTTGTGAAATAAAACCTATTTTCTGAGTCAGTGCCTGTGGCATGGTGTAAGACAATGTTACATCTCTCAGCCTCAGGAATGATCCGTCGTGAATCAGTTTTGATGAGAAGTTAGAACCGTAGATCGGGCTTGGTGTGCTCGCGATATCACCTGGTTTTTTCCAGAAGTTCAGATCGCTTGACTGGTTGTAACCACCACCGAGGAAGCCTACAGGGTTCTCTACGAAGTACTCGAGGTTATCATATTTGTAACCACCCTGCTGCCAGCTGAACAGTACAGACAGATCGAAAGCTTTGTAACGGAGTGAAGTTCCGAAACCACCTTTCCATGGAGACTCCCATGTTCCGAATTGCTGTACTGCATCGTTGGTGCTGTAGGTTGAAGTCAGCTGACCATCTTTTGTATAGAACAGTGGTGCACCTGAAGCGGCGTCAACACCTGCCCATTTAACTTCATAGTGACTGCCCAGTGGTAAACCTACAGTGATCAGTGAAGTTCCTGAAGGATAAGAAGACAGACCGCCTAAGTCGAGTATTGAGTTCTTGTTGTAAGCAACTTTTGTATTAAGGGTCCAGATGAAGTCGCTGTTCTTAACTACATCGTAGCTCAGGTCGAACTCGATACCCTTGTTCTGCAGTGTACCTGCATTCACGGTAATGGTAGAACCTGTTCCTTCTGCAGACAGTTGTTTCTGTACGAAGAGGTCTTTTGTACGTTTGTCGTACACATCTAAACTACCATATAACCTGTTGTTGAAGAAAGCGAAGTCTGTACCGATATTCAGCTGGTAAACAGTTTCCCATTTCAGATCAGGGTTACCCAATCCGCTCGCAGTCATGGTAGGCAGACCAGAGTAGCTTCCGCTCGCTGAATAAGTAGCGAGGTAACCGAAGTCGCCAAACGGGAAGTTATCACTGTTACCTGATCCACCATAACTCGCTCTCAGACGCAGGTTGTTTACTACGCGGCTGTTGGCCAGGAAGCTTTCTTTAGATACATTCCAGCTTGCTGAAATAGAGTAGAACGGAGTCCATCTGTTCTTTTCAGGCAGTTTGGAAGAACCATCATAACGGTAAGAACCGGTAACAGAGTATTTGCCATCATAGGTGTAAGTAGCAACACCCAGTGCAGATAACAATGTGTTCTGAGATTTACCACCACCTACGTTAGCGAACAGCAGGTTAACCGCGTCACCCTGCGTAATGGCAGCTGGTGTATTCGGTGTACGTGGGTCGATACCATAACCGGTTGCGTTAAACGTTTTAACGAACTGGCGGATGTATTCACCAAACACACCTACGTTCAGTTTGTGTTTCTGGTTGATTACTTTATTATAGTTAAGAGACGGCCTGATATCTGCCTGGAAATAACGGCTGAATGTTTCAGTCTGGAAACCTGCCAGGGTAGTAGGTGTAGAAGTTGCAGCAGGCGTTCTCAGGAAAGCCAGTTTGCTACCATAGTTGGTTGCCTGGGTTTCACGGAAGTCGGTACCTACTGTTAATCCTGCACTCAGATCTTCAGTGATCTTGTAAGAAGCAGTTAAGCCAATGATCGCTTTCAGCTGATCGTTATAGTTCTGATCGTATTTGGTCAGATCCAGCTGGTTGGCACCAGTGAATGACGCACCTACGCCGGTTGCATAAGTTCCATCAGCGTTAAATACTTTCGCATACGGACTCTGGATATTTACAGCCAGGAACGGGTTACCGGTACTGTTGGTAGTAGCGCTCTGCTGGAAATTCCTTTTAACATAAGCAAGGCTTGAAGAAAGTGAGAACGTGAACCTGTCATCAGCATAATCGATGTTATTTCTGAATGAAACACGTTTCATATCTGTTCTCGGAGTAGTTCCTTCCTCATTGTACAGCTCAAGGCTGGAGTAGATCCTTGTTTTTCCGGTTCCACCTGAAAGTGTGATCTGGTGGTTACTGAATGAACCTGTTCTGAACATATAGTCAGCCCAGTTGGTATTGATGCGTGAAATAGAATCCAGTAAGCGGTCTGCTGTTGCCTGTTGTGTTGGCGTCAGCGTAGCATAACGTGGATTGTTCTTTGAATAGTACCAGCCCGGAATAGCAGCGGTACCACCTGTTGGAGCAGCGATCCTTCCGTAGTCTTCCTGTGCTTTCAGCAGCTCAGTTGTATTCATCGGACGGAATGCAAATTCTGGTTTTGATTTGAAACCGAACTGTGCATTGTAACCGAAACGCATTTTTCCACCTGTACCCCTGCGCGTTGTAACAACGATCACACCGGCAGAACCACGTGAACCATACAGTGAAGATGCAGACGCATCTCTCAATACATCCACGCTTTCAAAGTCGTTCGGGTTCAAACCCTGGAATACCGCAGCCTCAACTGGGATACCATCCACGATATACAGCGGGTTGCTGCTACCGGAGATTGAACCCTGTCCGCGGATAATAATAGATGCAGCATTACCTGGCTGGCCGCTACCAGTGATCGCCAGCAGACCAGGAACCTGGCCCTGCAGCAACTGGTCGAAAGAACCAACCGGCCTGTCTACCAGTTGTTTCCTGTTCACAGTAGAACCTGCACCGGTAAATTCTGATTTCTTTTGTTTTGTCAGACCGGTAGATACAACTACTTCATTCAGATCGCTTGCATCTGCAGCCTGTAAGCTCACATTCAGAAAGGTCTGAGAGCCTATGGTCACATCTTTAGAAACATAGTTTAAGGAGCTGACAGTCAGCACTTTGGCAGTAGCCGATACATTTAATGAAAACAGACCTGTCGCATCTGAAGTGGTACCGGTAGTGGTACCTTTTACAATAATTGAAGCATTACTGATCGGAGCACCCTTGTCGTCGGTGATTTTTCCTCTCAATGTTCGCGTTTGCGCCCACAGCTGGCTTACGCCAAGCATAACTAGGCACAATAGCATAGTTAATTTTCTCATTAGTACGTTTTTAGTTTAAGACGAGGTACAATTTATGTTAACAAAAACATAATGCAAACTAAAATGACAGCAATCGCTTCTGAAGTGCTGCAAAAAAAATTAAAATAATTGCGGCTGGCAAAGGGTTTCAGGAATAATTATCTGATAATCAATAAGATAAAAAAGCAATGTTTTCAATGTTAATTTTTTCTAATCCCGGGGAAATTTTCGCCAGGGCCTGGCTGAGATGAACGGTTTGTTAACGAAAAACGAGGCCGGAGCATGCCCCGGCCTCGTTCAAAAGGGTTAAAAACAACCGTTAGTTATCTTTCATAAGCCGGTTCAGCGAGAGTTCGTCGCTGGAGATCGGCCAGATATAACCTGCATCCGAAGGCGCTTTTGTAGGCGCACTTCCTTTACTTGGGATGGTCTGCATCAGTCGCATCAGGTCGATATTCCTCAATCCCTCACCGAAGAATTCAATCCTTCTTTCGGTCAGGATCGCATCGAGCAGTGCCGGAACGGTTGCCGGAGCCAGTACAGTAGAGGCATCCGAACGGCCGCGAACCGCATTCAGCAGCAGGAGCGACTGGGCGTCTACCGTATTACTGTTACGCACTTTGGCTTCTGCCAGGTTCAGCAGTACTTCTGCATAACGGATCACAGGAACATAATCCGTATAAGGTGAACCGGTTGTGTATTTGGAAACGAATTTCTTACCTGCCGTATTGGTGAAGATCAGGCTTTTCCTTTTGTCTGTTGCTGTCCAGCCGGCATTGGCCAGAATACCATTGGGGTTCAGTGAAAATTCTGTTGCGCCGGGTGTACTTCCTGCCATATAGAAATAAGAGCAGAGCGAGTTTTGTGTTCCCGGGAAATCACCGGAAGTGGTGGTCATCGGCATAGACATGATCGACTCCGTTGTTGTGTACGGTGTTTTGAACACATTGGTGATATCGGCCTGTAATGCGTGGGCCACACCCGATGTAGCAGTAAACGGAGGAGTGGTAGTCACAATTTTATTCGCTTCTGTTATGACCTTGTCGTATTTCTGCATACTCAGGTAAACACGTGTTTTCAGTGCGATCGCTGTATTGCGGTGCGCGCGTGTTACATTATTATATGCGGAACTGTTTGTAACAGGAAGATTTGTTTCCGCGAAATCCAGGTCGCTGAGGATCTGTGTGTAGACCTCTGCCACAGTGCTCCGCTCCAGATCTGAAAATCCGGGGCCTACAATTCCTTTCAGGCGAAGCGGCAAACCGGGTTTGGCGCCGGCACCATCTGCATAAGGACGGGCAAATACCTGCAGCAAACTATAATAAGACAGCGCCCTGATCAATCTTGCTTCGGCAATATAATTGTTGGCGAGCGTTGCTCCCACTACGGCAGAACCTTTGGCAGCCATACCATCGAGGAAGATGTTGCAGTTGTTGATGGCATTGTATCCTGCAGACCAGTAGCTTTTTACTGAAGTGGCGCTATTGGCAAGATTCAGGTTCCATACATCGGATGCTGTAACCAGGTTGCTGGTTTCGTTGATAAAATCTTCTCCGCGGATATCCCCGTATACTACTCCGCGGCCACCGTAAAAGCTACCGCTTTTTAAAGAGCTGTATAATGATAATACCAGGTTACTGATACGCGTTGGAGTATCGAAAGCCGAAGCATCGGATACCGAAGTTTGCAGTTGCGGTTCGAGGAGTTCGCGCTTGCAGGATGAATAAAGTACCGCCCCGAAACCCAGCACTGCTATGTATTTTAATTTATGTCTCATAATTGAATCACATTTAAAGTTTGGTAAATCACACTTAGAAACCAATGTTTAAACCAATGGTGATGGTCCTTGCATTTGGTGCGGTATTCCTGTCTGTGCCCTGGCCGGTAGAACTGTTACCGTTGGATGCAACTTCAGGATCCGGGCCAGGATATTTGGTGATCATGGCCAGGTTCTGCGCACTTACGTATATTCTCGCGCTGCTGATCTTTGCTTTTTCGAGCAGGCTCTTCGGCACCGTATAACCCAGCGATATGTTACGCAGTTTCATGAAGCTTCCGTTGAATGCATTCATATCGAGCGGGATGGTGTTTCCGTAAGAAACGTTGTCGCCGTAGATCGGACGTACCATATCGGTTACATCGCCTTTCGCTTTCCAGCGCCTTAACACATCTGTTGTGTTATTCCAGTAACGCTGGTCGTGCAGGCCTGCATTGGTACCATAGTAAACGTAGAAATCGAGCTGATAGGTCAGTAATACGTTCAGGTCGAAGTTTTTGTAGCGGAATGTGTTATCCCAGCCACCGAACTGCTTCGGCTGTGAGTTCCTTACCATCACCGCATCGTTTGCCTGTGTGATAGCCGGTGCAGGGCTGCCGTCTGCATAAGTCCAGTTGGAACCACCCGTAGGTACAATATGCTGGTACATTACCGGTGTGCCTGCCCTGTTCAGGAATATCCTTCTTCCTGTTTCCGGATCAACACCTGCTGTACGTACGAGATAAAAATAACCTACCGGGTAACCTACAACTGTTCTGTTGGGGAACTCACCCGTGCTTCCGCTTCCGGTAATGGTGAGGATCTCTGTAAGCCCCGGTGCAAGTTCTGTAACCTGGTTCTTATTAAAAGTGATGTTGAATGAACTGTTCCAGCTGAAATCCTTGGTGGTGATCGGAGATGCATTCAGGGTGATCTCAAGGCCTTTGTTGAACATCTTACCGGCATTCTGTGCAATGCTTCCCAGGCCGGTTGAGGGCGACTGAGGCACGTTCAGTACCAGCCCGTCGATGTTGTTATTATAATATGCGATCTCTGCAGTCAGCTTGTTCTGGAACAGTCCGAACGAAACGCCCACATCTGTTTTCTTACTGGTTTCCCAGGTGATGCTTGGGTTACCGGCAGAGCCAAATCCGAGTGTTGCAGCACCGCCGTAGAGGCCTGAACCGAATGTAGATAAGGTAGTGTAATCACCGATACCGGCGATATTACCCACTTTACCATAACTACCCCTGATCTTGAAACTGCTGAACACCCTGTCCAGACCGGCTTTTTCCCAGAATTTCTCACGTGTGATCTCCCAGCCGGCAGATACACCCCAGAAAGTTCCTTTCTTAACACCGAGAGCAGAATATTCATCCTGCCTGATATTGCCGCTCAGGAAATATTTCTTGTCGAAGTTGTAGTTGAGCCTTGCGAAAGATGATAACAGGTAGTTTTCGCCCAGCGCAGAACCGGTAAAGTTATTCAGGGTCCATCCTGCCTGCAGTACTGTGTAAGCCGGATCGGAAAGGTTCTGACGGTTGATACCGAAACCAGTGCTTGTTCTGCGTTGCTGCTCGCTACCAACAAGAAGATTGACATTGTGTTTATCAGCAATGGTATAATCGAACTGGGCAGTATTGGTCCATACCCATGTTTTGTATTTACCGTAAGTACTTGAAGCGCTACCGGTAGATCCTTGCCCGTCGCCATGGATCGGGGTGGCGAAAGTTTCATTATCAACAAAAATATAATCGATACCATATACCGATTTCAGCGCAAGCCAGCTTAGTGGCTTAAACTGCAGATAAGCATTGGATTGCAGGTGATTGTTTTCGCTGTTTGATCTGTTCTTGTCGAGCAATACAACAGGGTTATAGAAACCAACCTGGTTACCGCTTACAACGTTGTTCATCGGCCCGATATACTGCGCGCCGATATTGTAACTGCCATCATTGTTATAAGGAGAAATGTTCGGTGCATTTACCATACCGGTCCTTGCCAGACCTGCCGTACCATAAGCTTCACCGGCAAGTGATCCGGAAGAAACAGCAGCAAGGTTCTTTTCATTGGAGTATGATAATTTACCACCTACCGTAATGCTTTTGCTTACGCGGCTTTCCAGGTTGAATAATACGTTCACGCGTTTGAAATCATTTTTCCGGATGATACCTTCCTGGTCGGTATAACCTACGGAGAAATAATAATTCGTGTTGTCGTTGGCACCCGAAACATTCACATTATGGCTGTGTGAAAATCCATCGCGGTAGATATAATCGAACCATCTGGTATTGATAGGTTTGCCATCGGGTCCGTTGGTGAGTGCAAACTGCGTGTTGGCAGGAGAAACGCTACCCGCGCGGATGGCCAGGGCATTAGCCACTGCTTCGTTCTTATAGGTAGTGTAATCGAATGCATTCAGCATATCGGGCAGTCCGTATGCTTTTGTAAAACCAACCCAGCCATCGTAGGTAACTTTTGCTTTACCGGTCTTACCTTTTTTGGTAGTGATGAATACAACGCCATTGGCTGCACGGCTACCGTAGATCGCAGTTGCAGCCGCATCTTTGGCGATATCCATGCTTTCGATATCGTTCGGGTTGATGCTGGCCAGCGCATTACCTGCAGCACTGGTAGAACTGAAATCACCCGTGTAGGAAACCACACCATCCACAACGATCAGCGGGTAGCTGCTCAGTGAAATGGAGTTCGTACCACGGATGCGGAATACCGGCGGCGTGTTCAGTACGCCTGTAGGAACTGTGATCTGTACACCGGCCGCACGGCCTGCCAGCGCCGCTTCAAAGCTCTGTACGGGCTTTTCGGCAATGGCTTCACCTTTAACGGTAGTTACTGTTCCTGTTGCCTCCTTCTTTTTCTGTACACCATAACCTACCACTACCACTTCGGCCAGTGATTTGTCTTCTGCAGTCATTTTCACAGCAACACTTGCTTTGCCTGTGATCGCTACTTCTTCTGTGTTGTAGCCAACATAACTGAGTTTGAGGTATTTGGTCTTGTCGGTGACCGAGATACTGAAAGAGCCACCGTTGTCTGTGAGGGCTCGCTTATCCGAACCGGGGATGGTTACAGTAACACCCGACAGAGCGTTACCTTTTTCGTCAGTTACCTTACCCGTTACGGTACGGTTTAACTGTGCCTGGGCATGCCCCAATAACAGGACAATGCCGGCAACTAGTGCCAGTAATTTTCTCATGCGCATTTAAGTTTTTAGTTATAGACGTTTTAAATTTAAATAGTCTTAACTAAAAAAATGCCTGTTTGCCTGATTTTTTTTGACGATCAACCCGGATTTTTACCGTTTATCCCCGTTTTTCACCTGATGTATGTAATATTAACACAGGCAGTAATACGAGGTTTGTGATGGTTCCCACAACCAGTGTAAGCGATGTTAACCACCCCAGTGCCTTAGTACCTCCGAAGTCGCTGAAACAGAAAATAACGAAGCCTGCGATCAGTACCAGCGATGTATAAATGATGCTGATACCGGTATGCCTGATCGTCTGTATCAGTGTTGCCGGAACTGAGCCGTTATAATGCGGCAGCTCCTGTTTATAATTGATGAGGAATCGTATCGTAACATCGATGGCAATACCGAGCGCTACGCTGAAAACCAATACTGTTGAGGGCTTCAGCGCAATGCCTGCCCAGCCCATTACACCGGCAGTTACCAGCAATGGTATGAGGTTGGGGATGAGTGAACATACCAGAATACGCAATGAGCGGAAGAGATAAAGCATACAAAGTGTGATCAGCAGAAAAGCCCAGAAAATACTTTCCTTCAATCCTTTGATGATAAAGCTCGAACCTTCAAGAAAAGTAATACTGCTTCCGGTGAAAGTGATGTGATAGCTGGCCGTATCAAAAATACTGTTGGCTTTCTTTTCAAAATCGCTGATGAGCAGTGGCAGTCTGGCACTGCCGATGTCCTGCATATTAACGGATATCCTTGCCACCTGGCGGTTACTGTCCATGAAACTGCTCAGCAGTTTGGTAAAACTATTATTACCCGCAGCAGTCTTGTTACTGTCGTTACCCGAACGTAAATAAGGTGCCATGAACGCCATATCTCCTTCGTAAGGAATAGCATAGCTGAGACTGTCGCCATCGAAATAAGCCTGCTTTGCAAATTTCAACCCTTCTACAAACGAGAGGGGGCGGGCGGTTTCGGGCTTGTCATCTATATAGCGCGACAGTTCCTCAATATTCGAGATCGGTTTTGTAGAGCGTACGAGACCGTTTTTCTTTTTGGTATCAACCAGGATTTCAAGCGGCATCACGCCACCGAAATTGCTTTCGAACCATTTGAGATCTGTGTAGATCTTATCTTTTTTCGGAAGATCATCCACAATAAATCCTTCACTCTTGATGCGGAAAACACCGGCAATGGCCAGCGCTGTAAAAAGTATGGTAAAGGTATATACCCATTTTGAATGCTTAAAGGTCCAGCGCTCGATGAGTACCAGGAGATTCTCCATGAATTTATTATCGAGGTAACGCGTGTGCTTCGCAGCCGGTGCAGGCAGGTAGCTCAATACAGCCGGAATGAAGATGAGCGAGATGATGAACAACACCATGATGTTGATCCCTGCTACAGCACCGAATTCCTGCAGCAGCGCACTTCTTGTTAAAGCGAATACAGCAAAGCCGATCGCAGCAGCAATATTGCAGAACAATGTAACAATACCCATGCGCCCTACCATTGTTACCAATGCCTTTTGTTTCTCGCCTGTATCGCGGTAAGCTGTATGGTATTTGTTGAGGAAGTAAATGCAGTTGGGAATCCCGATCACCACGATCAATGGCGGGATCAGTGCGGTGAGTAATGTGATCTTATAACCGAACAGCACCACGGTACCGAGGCTCCATACAACACCCATGCCCACAACAAGCAGGCTCATGATCATAGCGCTGAACGACCGGAAGAAAAGCAGTAATGTGATGGCAGAAAGAATCAGCGATCCCGCCAGGAACCAGTTCATCTCGGCCTTGATGCGGTTACCGATGGTGGTTCTGATGAACGGCAGTCCGCTCGTATGCACAGTGATTCCTGTTTTATTTTCGAATGCTTCCACCTGTTTCATGATATCGTCGATCAGGCGTGTGCGGCTCTTGCTGTTGATCGTATCCTTGTTCACACTTACACCCAACAGGTATGCATGCGTATCCGGGTTATACAGTAATGTGCGGTAAAAAGGCAGGTTCTCAAATACCATTCTTGCGCTGTTCAGCGAATCCTGGCTGGTATAGGGATAGCTGAAGATCTTGCGGGGAACCAGTTTCTGGTTGATGCTGTCGTTCAGCAGCGTAACCACTTCCGGAACACTCATCACATCTGTTACCCCCACTACTTTTTTAAGATCCTGGTGCAGTGCTCCTACCGCGTTGAAAATGTTTTTGTTGTAGAATTTATCTGATTCGATCCCGATCACAACCGTGTTGCCATCGCCCCCGAATTTTCTGAGGAAAGCCTGGTAATCCTGGTATTTGGGGTTATCTGTAGGAATAGCCCTGGTAAATTCATAACTCAGCTTCACCTGTGATCCAAAATAACCCATCACAGCCGTTCCACATATTAACACAATAAGCAATACAAGTCGATTCCTGAGAATGAACTGTCCGAGGCGATACCACATACCTTTCTAACTATTTGGCTATTAAGTAATTATTAAATAATTCAAGTACTAATACGTGAATCCGGTGTTTTTGCGAAAAGAACTACAAAGAAAAGAAGAAAGGACTACATACGGCGTATGAAAATTGCCCGAAAATTGTTAACATTACTGTACCAATCCGAAAAGCCAGACTCATTACCGTGTAAAAGCTGTATAAGTATTTTATGCAGGTGATGAGATGAATCCAATATCAATGAACGCCAGCAGGTATACATATCTGTTTGTACTGACTGCATGCTGTCTTTTTGCACTTACGCTGAAAGCTCAGACTGTGGGAGTATGTTCCAGTAATGCGCTGGCACCTGTGTTTAAGCAGGATTTTGGTACAGGTACTTCTTCATCATCATCAAGCGCTCAGGCTCCTGCCGGTTCAACCAATTATACTTACTCCCTTGCTAATGTAGGCAGCGATGGTTATTATGCGCTGACACCGAAATTCGACAATGCCGGTAAACCTGAATGGACCAAAGGCGGCGACCATACCAGCACTGTTGCAGGCAATCCTGCCAATGGTAATATGTTCCTGGTAAATGCAGGCGGCAGTAACTCGATCTTTTTTCAGCAGGATGTGAACAGTCTTTGTCCGGGCTCTACTTACAATTTCTCTGCCTGGCTTGCCAATGCGAATACGCCGGCTACAGTTACCCAATGCGGCTCGAGTTATGTATATGCGAAAGTAAGGTTCAATATTAAAAACGCGGCTGATGGTACTATACTTCAAACCTATGTTACTCCGGATCTTCCGCTTTCTCCCAATAATGGCCCGGCAAACTGGATACAGTATGGTTTCCAGTTTTCTGTACCATCGAGTGTATCCCAGCTGAGACTTGAAATGGTTGATGAGCGAGGTGGCGGTGCAGCCTGTGGTAATGACCTGGCGATAGATGATATTGAGTTCTATGCCTGCACGCCGCTTGCAACTGCATCCATCAATACACCAACATCTGTCTGTATCGGCAGCACCGCTATCATTTCTTCCACACTCTCCAACAACCCGTTCCTTAACCCGGTATACCAATGGGAAAAAAGCACGAACGGCGGCAGCACCTGGACAGCGATGGGAAGTCCGAGCACAAGTGCCACCAGTCTTACTATCACAGCCGTGACACTAGCAGATGCGGCATTATACCGTGTGAAGGTGGCACCGGATATAGCGAGTCTTTCTTCGGTTTACTGTACCACTGCATCCAATGCAGTGACTTTATCCGTAAGCCCGCTCACCGTAGGCGGAAGTGTAAGCAGTGCTACTGTATGCAGCGGCACCAACAGTTCTGTAACGCTCAGCGGTTATACGGGCAGTGTTGTGCGGTGGGAATCATCAACCGATAACGGCGCAACATGGAATAATATCTCCAATACCACAGCAACGCAGTTTTATACAGCGATCGCAACAACACAATACAGGGCATTGGTACAGAGCGGAGTTTGCGCAGCTGAATATGCAACACCAGGAACAGTAACCGTGATCTCCAGTGTTCCGGGAACAATCAGTTCGGCGGCAACGGTTTGTTCCGGCGCAAACAGCGGTACGCTGACATTAGGAGGCTATACCGGAAATATCCTGCGCTGGGAAACCTCTACAAACGGCGGCGGCACCTGGACACAGGTAAACAATACCACAAACACGCTCAGCTATTCAAACCTTACAACCACCACACAATACCGTGCACTGGTCAGGAACGGATCCTGTACGCAGCAGTATTCACCAGCTGTAACGATCACAGTGATCGCAACAGTAGCGGGAACACTGTCGTCGGCAGCAACAGAATGTTCCGGTTCAAACGGCGCAACCTTAACGCTTACCGGTTATTCCGGGTCTATTCTTCGCTGGGAATCATCAACAGACGGTGGTAATACCTGGGATGTAATAGCCAATACATCAGCAACCTATGCATATTCCAATCTCACAACTACTACACGTTACAGGGTTGTGGTACAGAACGCTTCCTGTGCAACACTTACATCAAATGTGGTGATCATTACCGTAAATACGATCAACGGAGGTGCTATATCACCCGCAGCAACTACCGTGTGCAGCGGAAGCAATTCAGGAACGCTGACCTTATCCGGTTATGACGGCGCGATCGTAAGATGGGAGCGTTCAACCAATAACGGGGTAAGCTGGAGCAGCATCGGCGGAACGGCAAACGATGTAACTTATTCTTACAGCAATCTCACTGTAACAACCAGTTATCGCGCCGTGATCCGTAAAGCGCCTTGTCCTGATGAATATTCCGCCGTTGCGGTTGTAACACCCGCATCAACTTCAGCGGGCACTTTAGGAACAGCGGCAACTGTTTGTGCGGGTAACAATACAGGCACGCTGAACCTGACAGGTTACACAGGCAGTATTGTGAGATGGGAATCTGCGGCGAATGCAGCCGGTCCATGGACAACCATCAGTAATACATCAGACAACCATACGTACAACAATATTTCAGCAAGCACTTATTACAGGGCTGTTGTAAAACTGGGAAGCTGTGCTTCTGCTAATTCGAACAGCGTACTGATCACAACAACAGCGCCGCCAACCACATCCAATGCCGGACCAGACCAGTCGCTTTGTAATGTAACCAGCGCAACGCTTGCAGGCAATACGCCTTCATCAGGAACAGGAACATGGACACAGGTATCAGGGCCAACAACCGTTTCCTTTGTAAACGCTGCTGCCGGTAATACGGTAGTGAATGGTTTAACAACAGGTAGTTATCAATTCAGGTGGACCATTGCAAACAGTCCATGCGCAAGTTCATCAAGTGTAGTGAACGTAACGGTAGCAGCACTTCCTACCACATCGGATGCGGGAACAGACCAGGCATTGTGCAATACCACCACAACAACGCTTGCAGGTATTAACCCTGCAGTTGGAACAGGAACGTGGACACGGGTGTCAGGGCCGAACACGCCGTTATTTAATGCTTCACAATATAATACAACAGTAACAGGGCTCACAGCCGGAACATACCAGTTCAGGTGGACGATTGCAAACGGTTCGTGTGTGAGTTCGGCCAGTGTGGTAAATATCAATGTGGATCCCGCAACTGTACCGGGAACTCTTGCTTCAGCTAATACAGTTTGTGCAGCGAGCAATAGCGGAACCATCAATCTTACAGGATATACCGGGGCGATTGTAAGATGGGAGTCATCAACCGATAATGGCAATACATGGAATAGCATCGTGAATACAACAGCTGCTTATACTTACACTAACCTGAATACAACAACCCAGTTCAGAGCTTTTGTAAAAAGTGGTGTTTGTGCAGAAGCAGCTTCCAACATTGTAACCATTACCGTGATGCAACCGGTAACGATCGCAAATGCAGGAACGAACCAGGCTTTATGCAATGTAACAGCAGCAACTTTAGCAGCGAATAACCCGACTATCGGCACCGGGGCATGGACACAGGTTTCAGGGCCCACTGCTGCTTCCTTCAACAACGCTGCACAATACAACACAACTGTTTCCGGACTGACTGCCGGAACTTATCAGTTCAGGTGGACGATCAGCAACAGCCCTTGTGCCAGTTCTTCCAGTGTTGTAAATATCAGCATAGATCCGGCAACCCTACCCGGAACACTTTCATCGGACAATACGGTTTGCCGCGGCAGCAATAACGGAACGATCAGTCTTGCAGGTTATACCGGATCGGTTGTAAGATGGGAATCATCAACCGATAATGGCAATACCTGGAATACGATCGTTAACACAACTGCAGCTTACACTTACAGCAACCTGACTACAACAACTCAGTTCAGGGCCTTTGTGAAAAGCGGCGTTTGTGCAGAAGCAGCTTCCAATATCGTAACCATCACCGTTGATCCGGTTACTGTACCCGGAACGCTTTCTTCGAACAACACCGTTTGTGCAACTTCTAACAATGGAATTATTAATCTTTCAGGATACACCGGGTCGATTGTAAGATGGGAATCTTCAACCGACAATGGCAACACCTGGAATACGATCGTTAACACAACTGCCGCTTATACTTACAGCAACCTGAATACAACAACGCAATTCAGGGCCTTTGTGAAAAGCGGCGTTTGTGCAGAAGCAGCATCCAATATCATAACCATCACCGTTGATCCGATTACTGTTCCAGGAACGCTCACTTCGAACAATACGGTTTGTGCAACTTCTAACAATGGAACTATTAATCTTTCAGGTTATACGGGCACAATCGTAAGATGGGAATCTTCTACTGATAATGGCAATACCTGGAACACGATCGTTAACACAACTGCAGCTTACACTTACAGCAACCTGAACACAACAACTCAGTTCAGAGCCTTTGTAAAAAGCGGCGTTTGTTCAGAAGCAGCTTCCAATATCGTTACCATTACTGTAATGCAGGCTGTCACTCCTGCCAATGCAGGAACCGCACAGGTGCTTTGCAATACAACAACTACTGCGCTTGCAGCTAATAATCCAGTTGTGGGTACAGGTGCATGGACGCAGGTATCAGGACCAACGGCTGCATCCGTCAACAACGCTGCTCAATACAACACAACTGTTTCCGGACTAACTGCCGGAACTTATCAGTTCAGGTGGACCATCAGCAACAGTCCTTGTGCAAGTTCAAACGATGTGGTTACGGTGAGCATCGATCCGGCTACTGTACCAGGAACACTCTCTTCGAACAACACCGTTTGTGCAACCTCAAACAACGGAACAATCAATCTTACAGGATATACCGGATCGATTGTAAGATGGGAATCGTCTACTGATAATGGCAATACATGGAATACGATCGTTAACACAACTGCAGCTTACACTTACAGCAACTTGAACACAACAACTCAGTTCAGAGCCTTTGTGAAAAGCGGCGTTTGTTCAGAAGCAGCCTCTAACATCGTAACCATTACTGTAATGCAGGCTGTCACCCCTGCCAATGCAGGAACCGCACAGGTGCTTTGCAATACAACAACTACTACGCTTGCAGCTAATAATCCAGCTGTAGGTACAGGTGCCTGGACGCAGGTATCAGGACCAACTACTGCATCCTTCAACAACGCTGCTCAATACAACACAACTGTTTCCGGACTGACTACCGGAACTTATCAGTTCAGGTGGACCATCAGCAACAGTCCTTGTGCCAGTTCAAACGATGTAGTTACTGTAAGCATTGATCCGGCTACTGTACCAGGAACACTCTCTTCGAACAACACCGTTTGTGCAACCTCAAACAATGGAACAATCAATCTTACAGGATACACCGGATCGATTGTAAGATGGGAATCTTCTACTGATAATGGCAACACCTGGAATATCATCGCAAATACAACAGATGCTTACACTTACAGTAATCTGACTACAACAACTCAGTTCAGGGGCTTTGTGAAAAGCGGCGTTTGTGCAGAAGCAGCTTCTAACATCGTAACCATTACCGTTGATCCGGCAACTGTACCCGGAACACTTTCATCGGACAATACGATTTGTGCAACTTCCAACAACGGAACTATTAATCTTACAGGATACACTGGGTCGATTGTAAGATGGGAATCTTCAACCGACAATGGCAACACATGGAATACGATCGCAAACACAACTGCCGTATACACTTACAATAACCTGAACACAACTACCCAGTTCAGAGCTTTTGTAAAAAGTGGCGTTTGTTCGGAAGCCGCTTCCAACATCGTAACCATCTCAGTTGATCCGGTTACTGCACCCGGAACGCTTTCTTCTAACAACACCGTTTGTGCAACATCGAACAACGGAACAATCAACCTAACAGGATATACTGGCACAATCGTGAGATGGGAATCTTCCACTGACAACGGAAGCAACTGGAATACGATCGTTAACACAACAGACGCCTATACTTACAACAACCTGAACACAACAACCCAATTCCGCGCCTTTGTAAAAAGCGGGGTTTGTACAGAAGCGACTTCTAACATCGTAACCATTACAGTTGATCCGGTTACTGTGCCCGGAACGCTTTCATCTAACAATACAGTTTGCGCAACTTCCAACAATGGAACTATCAACCTCACGGGTTATACCGGATCGATTGCAAGATGGGAATCATCAACCGACAACGGCACCACATGGAATACCATTGCAAACACAACCGCCGCCTACACTTATAGCAACCTGAATGCAACAACTCAATTCCGTGCCTTTGTAAAAAGCGGGGTTTGTTCGGAAGCGGCTTCCAACATTATAACCATCACTGTAATGCAGCCTGTTACTGCTGCAAATGCAGGAACCGCACAGGTACTTTGCAACACAACAACTGCTACCCTCGCCGCTAACAATCCGGCTGTGGGAACAGGTGCCTGGACACAGGTATCAGGGCCAACTACTGCATCCTTCAACAACGCTGCACAATACAACACAATTGTTTCCGGACTGACTACCGGAACTTATCAGTTCAGGTGGACCATCAGCAACAGTCCTTGTGCAAGTTCAAACGATGTGGTTACGGTGAGCATCGATCCGGCTACTGTTCCAGGAACACTCTCTTCAAACAACACCGTTTGTGCAACTTCTAACAATGGAACTATTAATCTTACTGGTTACACAGGCACAATCGCAAGATGGGAATCTTCAACCGACAATGGCAACACCTGGAATACTATCGCAAACACAACTGCAGCTCACACTTACAATAATCTGAATACAACTACCCAGTTCAGGGCCTTTGTAAAAAGCGGCGTTTGTGCGGAAGCAGCTTCCAATATCGTAACCATCACCGTTGATCCCGTTACTGTACCCGGAACACTTTCTTCGAACAACACCGTTTGTGCAACTTCTAACAATGGAACTATTAATCTTTCAGGATACACCGGATCAATTGTAAGATGGGAATCTTCTACAGATAATGGCAACACCTGGAATACTATTGCAAACACAACTGCAGCTTACACTTACAGCAACCTGACTACAACAACTCAGTTCAGGGCCTTTGTGAAAAGCGGCGTTTGTTCGGAAGCAGCTTCCAACATCGTAACCATCACCGTTGATCCCGTTACTGTGCCGGGGACGCTTTCTTCGAACAACACCGTTTGTGCAACTTCTAACAATGGAACTATTAATCTTTCAGGATACACCGGGTCAATTGTAAGATGGGAATCTTCTACCGACAATGGCAACACCTGGAATATCATCGCAAACACAACAGACGCCTATACTTACAACAACCTGAACACAACAACCCAATTCCGCGCCTTTGTAAAAAGCGGGATTTGTGCGGAAGCAGCTTCCAATATCGTTACCGTCACAGTTGATCCGGTTACTGTACCCGGAACGCTTTCTTCTAACAACACCGTTTGTGCAACATCGAACAACGGAACAATCAACCTAACGGGATATACTGGCACAATCGTAAGATGGGAATCATCAACCGACAACGGCACCACATGGAATACCATTGCAAACACAACCGCCGCCTACACTTATAGCAACCTGAATGCAACAACTCAATTCCGTGCCTTTGTAAAAAGCGGGGTTTGTTCGGAAGCGGTTTCTAACATTATAACCATCACTGTAATGCAGCCTGTTACTGCTGCAAATGCAGGAACCGCACAGGTACTTTGCAACACAACAACTGCTACCCTCGCCGCTAACAATCCGGCTGTGGGAACAGGTGCCTGGACACAGGTATCAGGACCAACTACTGCGTCCTTCAACAACGCTGCACAATACAACACAACTGTTTCCGGACTGACTGCCGGAACTTATCAGTTCAGGTGGACAATCAGCAATAGTCCTTGTGCCAGTTCAAACGATGTGGTTACGGTGAGCATCGATCCGGCTACGGTTCCGGGAACTTTGACATCAGACAATACTGTTTGTGCATCATCAAACAACGGAACAATCAATCTTACAGGATACACCGGATCCATTGTAAGATGGGAGTCTTCTACCGATAATGGCAGCACCTGGAATACCATCGCAAACACAACTGCTGCTTACACTTACAACAACCTGAACACCACAACTCAATTCAGGGCCTTTGTAAAAAGCGGCGTTTGTGCAGAAGCAGCTTCCAATATCTTAACTATCACCGTTGATCCCGTTACTGTTCCCGGAACCCTCTCTTCTAACAATACCGTTTGTGCAACAGCAAACAACGGAACCATTAATCTTACAGGATACACCGG
>NZ_FUWH01000008.1 GCF_900167075.1 Sediminibacterium ginsengisoli
GAAGGCTGAGGATGTGACGGAAGTATACCGCCGAAGGTGGGATATTGAAGTCTTTTTCAAATTCATCAAGCAATTATTCAATTTCAGTCACCTGGTGAATAGAAGTGAAAATGGGATTAAGGTTGTTCTCTATGTCACAATGATCGCAGCCATTTTATTAAGCGCTTATAAAAAAGAAACGAAACAACCGGGATATAAAATACCCAGGCTGAAGTTCGCCGCTGATCTCGAAGCAGAGATAATTAAATATCTGATTATCAAGTGCGGCGGTGATCCCGAAAAAATGAACGCTATTTTATTGTGTAACTCCTCATAAATATCTTTCGAACACCTGTGGTCAGGCGACCAACAACAGCAGCGAAAACTGCCAATAACGGCACAAATAAAACAACGGGCCGACATATCTCTATGCCAGCCCGCCTATCATAAACCAAAACTGCGCCTATTTCCAGCCCCCGCCAAGGGCTCTGTACAACTGTACCAAACCTACCCTCACGTTCTTCCTTGTTTCGTTCAATTCAAATTCTGCCTGCAATACACTTTTCTGCGCGGTGATCACTTCAAGGTAGGAAGCATAGCCCGCCACATAAAGATCATTGGCGGTGGCTACGCCGGATTGCAGTTCAGCCACTTCAAGTTCTTTCAGCTTTTCTACTTTGCGCTGGTTATCGATATGGTTAAGGCCCGTGTAAACTTCGTTGAAACCGTTGAGCAGGGTTTGCTGGTAACGGTAAAACGCTTCGCGCTGTGCTGCACCGGCAAACTGGTAATCGCTTTTGATCGCTTTACGATTGAGCAATGGAGCGGTAAGACCACCGATCATTCCATAAGCGACAGAGGCAGGATTGAACAGGACGCTGCTTTTGAAAGCATTCAGGCCGATATATGGCGTCAGCGTAAGTGCAGGCAATGCTGCGGCTTTGGCTACAGCTACATCGAGCTTGCCGGCTTCCAGTTCCAGTTCTGCCTGCTGTATATCCGGGCGGCGTGCGATCATGGCGGAAGGAATGCCGGAATGGATCACATCCGGTAATAACTGCGTGAGCGTTGTGCTGTCGCGGCGGATTTGTTGCGGATAACGACCGAGCAGATAGTTGATGCGGGTTTCCACGTCGATGATCTGCTGGCGCGTTGTATGCTCGTAACTCTCCGTGTTGTAAAGTTGTGCCTGGAATTGCTGCACTGCCAGTGCGGTACCACGGCCCGTTTCCAGCATCACTTTCACGATACCGAGCGCATCCTGCTGGTAACGGATATTCCGGCGGATGATCTGCAATTGGTTATCGAGCGCAAGCAGGCTGTAATAATTGCCGGCTATATCCGCGATCAGTGATGTGACCACGAACTGGCGCCCTTTCTCCGATGCAAGCAAACGTGCAGCAGATGCTTTTTTTGCGTTCTTCAGTTTTCCACGCAGATCAACTTCCCAACTGCTCCGCAGTCCCGCGAAATACTCCTGCACCAGCGGCTGTGTTACTTTCTGTTTCTCGTCGATATTGGGCGACAGATTCGTATCGAAATTACCAACGCCCGACATGGTGTATTTACCAAACTTGTCGAAGCCTGCAGTTACCACAGCATCTACAGAGGGTCTCAATGCCGCGTCATCTCTCATAAAACGCGCTTTTGCCGCTTCCATGCGCTGCCAGGCAATGAGCATATCCTGATTGTTTGCCAATGCAGTATCGATCAGGTTTACAAGAATCGTATCGTTGAAATAATTGCGCCATGGAATATCGGCAATACTGCTGCTGTCTTTAACCTCGCCTGCAAAAACTGCCGGTAGAGGTTTCTCCCCCGGCATGGTAACCGGCTGAAAGGTTTTACATCCGGATGCAAACGCAAGCATTCCGATACAACCGGCTATATATGGTTTTATCTTAATCATGAGTATGAGATGTATTTTCTGTTGAATCAATCACCGCTGCTGTTTGCGGTACTTTATTTTGCCGCTTTCCCATCATTCCTGCAAACAGTACATACAACCCCGGTATCAGGATCACCCCGAAGATGGTACCTGCAAGCATTCCACCTGCCGCTGCGGTTCCGATAGAACGGTTGCCCATTGCACCCGCACCGTTCGCAATGCATAAAGGGATCAGTCCTGCAATGAATGCGAAGGATGTCATCAGGATCGGACGTAACCTGGCCCTTGAGCCCTGTACGGCTGCTTCCAATAAAGCCACGCCGTTCTTTCGCTGCAGTTCCGCGAACTCTACGATCAGGATCGCATTTTTGCCTAACAATCCTACCAGCATAACCAGTGCCACCTGTGCGTAGATATTATTCTCCAGGCCCAATATTTTAAGGAAGAAGAATGAACCGAATATCCCTACCGGTAAAGAAAGGATCACCGCCAGCGGCAGCAGGAAACTTTCATATTGTGCAGCCAGCAGCAAATACACGAACAAGAGACAGATCGCGAAGATGAACACGGCCTGGTTACCGCTTTCTACCTGCTCCCTCGTCATACCGCTCCATTCAATGGAATAACCACGCGGTAGTTTTTCTTTGGCCAGTTTTTCTATGACCTGTATCGCGTCGCCGCTGCTGTAACCTTTGGCTGCATCACCGGTGATCATAGCCGATGTATACATGTTGTAACGCGTGATCTGTTCCGGGCCTAACACTTTTTCAAGGCGGATGAAAGTAGAAAATGGAACCATCTCCCCTTTATCATTTTTCACATACAACCGCATGATGTCTTCCTCCGTATTCCTGTAACCCGGAGCTGCCTGCAGCATCACTTTGTACATCTGGTTGAAACGGATAAAGTTGGTTGCATAATAACTTCCCAGCAAGGTTTGCAGTGTACTCATGGCATTATCGATACTCACACTTTTCTTCGCTGCCATATCCTGATCTACATGGATCACATATTGCGGGAAGTTGGGATTGAAGCTTGTATATGCACCGCCAATGGCCGGATGATCGTTCAGTGTTTTTACAAACTCTTTGGTCACGGCTGCTGTTTGTGAAAGGCTGTTGGTTTTATTCCGGTTCATCAACCGCAGCTCGAAACCACTCGCATTACCAAATCCTGGTACAGTAGGCGGCGCGAAATATTCGATCGAAGCATCGGCGATATGTTTGGTTCGTTTATTCAGCAGGTCGATGATCTCACTGATCCCTTCCTTACGCTGGTCGTTCGGTTTTAAGTTGATCATAGCCATACCATAGGATGCACCCGAGATCTCGCTCATCAGGCTGTAACCTGCCAGTGTACTGATATTATCCACCTGGTCCATATTACGCACAGACAATTCCACCTGGTCCAGGATCTTCTCCGTACGGTCTACGGTTGAACCCGGAGGCGTTGTTACATTCACATAGATCATGCTCTGATCTTCCGTTGGAATAAAACCTGAAGGCAATATGCGGCTGATCAATCCCGTCGCGGCACAGAATCCTATAAAGATCAATAGGGTTACCAGCCTTCTGCTCGCCACTGCTTTTACAAGACCGGCATATTTGTTCTCGGTCTTGTCATACCCTTTGTTAAATCCACCCAGGAAACGTTGCAAGAGATTTTTCTTTCCGGGTTTTATATTATGCTTCAGCATCAGGGCGCAAAGTGCCGGTGTAAGCGTCAATGCATTGATACCCGAGATCACAATTGAAATGGCTAATGTTAATGAGAACTGCCGGTAGAACACCCCGACCGGTCCTGACAGAAACGCCACCGGTACAAATACGGCCGACATTACCAGCGTGATCACCAGGATGGCACTGGTAATTTCTTTCATCGCTGCAATGGTTGCTTCCATCGGCGGCATATGGTGCTCCGTCATTTTTACGTGCACTGCTTCAACCACCACGATCGCATTATCAACCACAATACCGATCGCAAGCACGAGTGCGAAGAGCGTAAGCATATTCAGCGAAAAGCCAAGCGCCTGCATAAATGCCAGTGATCCGATCAGCGCAACAGGCACTGCAAGCGCCGGGATCAGCGTTGAACGGAAATCCTGCAGGAAGATGAATACCACGATAAAAACGAGTATAAACGCTTCTACAAGTGTGCGCAATACTTCATTGATACTTGCATCGAGGAAGCGTGATACATCGTAAGCATAGTTATAGGTCATGCCCGGCGGGAAAGAAGTTTCCTGCAGCTCGCTCATCTTTGCTTTGATATTGTTGATCACGTCCCGCGCGTTACTGCCTGGCCTTTGTTTGATCATTACTGATGCGGAAGGCCGGCCATCGGTCTTGGACGACATATCATAACTCTCCGTTCCAAATTCAACATTCGCAATATCTCTCAGTCTCAGGATCGTTCCGTTCGCATCTGCGCGCAGTACAACGTTCTCATATGCTTCAGGTGTATTGAACTTGCCGGTGTATTTCAATACAAATTGCGCAACCTGTCTGTCTTTCCCGGAATTCTCACCGATCACGCCCGGCGCCGCTTCAATATTCTGTGCACGCAATGCTTTGATCACTTCTTCGCTGGAAATATTGTAAGCCACCATGCGGTCGGGTTTCAGCCACACACGCATGGCATAATCGCGTACACCCATGATATCCACGAGGCCTACCCCGTCGATCCTTTTCAGTTCCTGCAATACATTGATGTCTGTGAAATTGTATATAAACTCTTCATTCGCTGTTGAATCCCTGCTGAATACATTCAGGAACAACAGCATACTGTTCACTTCTTTTTCGGTGGTCACACCTGCACGGATCACTTCCTCGGGAAGTTCATCCAGTACAGTGGTTACACGGTTCTGCACATTTACTGCCGCCTGGTCGGGATCCGTTCCTACCTTGAACATCACCTGCACCAGTGTAACGCCGTTATTACTGCTCACCGAGTTCATGTAAGTCATGCCCGGCACACCATTGATGGCACGCTCCAGCGGAATGGATACTGCATTCGCACATACTTCGGCATTTGCGCCGTTATAAACTGCCGTTACTACTACAGAGGGCGGTACGATATCCGGGAACTGCGTAACCGGCAGGCTGAACAATGCCAGTACCCCTACCAGCACCATCAGCAACGATATTACCAACGAAAGGACGGGCCTTCGGATAAACTTTTCAATCATTGAAAAATGCTTTAGAAAGATGATTCAATACCACGGACAGGCAGCACTGTAAACAATGCAGCTACTGTTCGCTGATCACAATAAGATGACAAAATGAGCGGCTCAGCGCATTCCCATCAGGCTGTCGGTTGCCAGCATGTTGGGTTCGATACGCATTCCGTCTTTGATGTTCTGGACACCCTCGTACACAATCCGGTCGCCTGCTGTAAGGCCGGATTCCACCACGAAATATTCATCGATCCGTGTGCGGGGTTTGAAAGTCTTCATTTTCACGGTGCCGTCGGTATTCACCACAAACACATAATTCTGGTCCTGTATATCGAATACCGCTTTCTGCGGAACGAGCAATGCATCCGCAACACGTGTTATGAGATTGATCTTTCCAGTTGAACCATGTTTCAGCATCTGGTCGGGGTTAGGGAATCTTGCGCGGAAAGCAATGGAACCGGTTCCCTGGTCGAATTCTCCTTCCAGTGTTTCGATCTTTCCCTTGCTTCCGTATACCGATCCGTCTGACAGGATCAGCTGCACGCCATTGCTGCCGGATATCGCTGCGGCTTTACTGTTCTTGCGCGCATATTCCAGGTATTCGTTCTCTGAAACATTGAAATAGGCATGTACTTCACTGAGATCCGATACCGTTGTGAGCAATGCACCTTCATTGACAAGGCTTCCCAGTTTCAGCGGGATACGATCCAGCACACCGCTGAACGGCGCACGGATCAAGGTATAAGACATACGGAGATTGGCATCATCTTCCAGTGCTTTGGCCTCGTTGAGACGGGCCTGCGCTCCTTTCAGTTTCGACTGTGCAAGATCAAGCTCGGTTCTGGAAATCACTTTTTTATCAACCAGCAGCTGGATCCTTTTGATCTCAAGTTCTGTAGCATGCACGTCTGCAGCGGCACTCGCCACTCCTGCACTGGCTTTGGCAAGGTCGAGCCTGAACTGCTGATCGTTGAGTTTGAATAATGGCTGGCCTTTGGTCACTTTACCACCTTCATCTACATAGATCTTTTCCAGGTAACCCTGTACTTTGGAACGGATCTCTACATTCTGAACGGCATGTATATCGGCCACATAACCCTGCTGCAGACTGGTATCGGCTGCTTTCAGCTGTATAACGGGTAAAACGGGAAGCTCTTCTTTTTTGGTATTGGTACTGTTACCGGAAGAACAACCGGCAACTGCAAGGATTACAAGGGATCCTGCAAAACTTTTCAGGTTCATTGTCACGATTTTTAAATGAAAAATGCCTGTACCCCAGCATGTGGGATAAACAGCAATGGTATCGGTATGTACAATGAAACTCAGAAGGGCGTTAGCCGGAAGAGGAAATGGTGATGTGGCGGAAGGCTGAATCTGCGGTTACTGCCCTCCAGTTTATGCTTGTGCACAATATCTGCCGAATAACAGAACACATCGAAATTGTGCTTCTCGATATCCTGCGCAAAACGGATCTGCTGGGAAGATAAACGTTTGTCTGTTTTGTAGTAAAACAACTCGCGGCCTTTTCCTTCCAGGTCGAGGTCTACATAATTGGCTACAATCCTTAAAAGCGAAAGCTCTTCTTCCTGCACAGAGACATTCTCGATTACAACGGGAATATCTTCCGTAACCGGATCAATGGTATATGGCTGAATGGCATACGTTATATTCTTCAGCCCGAGGCAGAAGAGCAGCAGTAAACAAAAACTTTTTTTAATACTGTCTGAACGCATACTTTTTAACGTCGTTATCCGATTAAAAACGAAAAAAATAAAATGCAAAGGTAGGGCAAGAGGCGTATATAGAAAAACGACAGTACGCATTATATTTATGTAAATGCATATTACTGGCCGGATCAGTATTGGCCGTTTACAATAAATGCCCCATGCTGAACAAAGAGTGTAGCTATTTTCATTAAAAAAAGGCTATGTCTACCCGGTGTCGTGTATTATTGATCATTCCATGCTTTTTCCTTGCTGCATCATGCTATGCACAGGAGCTTAAACCAGCACTTAACTTTTCAACCGCACAAAAGATCATCCAGGGCTGCCTTGCATTTGCAGACAGCGCCAGGCTGAATATGGCCATTGCAGTATATGATGCCCATGCACAGCTGGTGGCTTTTGCAAAGATGGACGGCAGTTCCGTTGCCACGGCAAAAGTGGCGCAATGGAAGGGGCTGTCGGCCGCATCCTATCAATTCTCTACAGAACAGACAGCCAAATGGAATGTGCCCACCGCTCCGGACATATCAGTGGCAACAGGCGGATTGCCGTTTTTTACAAAGGATGGAGCTATCCTGGGCGGAGTTGGTGTATCCGGTTCTGCCGCTTCTGTTGATGCACGATGCGCCGAAGCGGGCATCAGATACGCGGGCATGACATCTACCATCAAAAAAGATTGATGTCGCTTCTTTACAATTCAAAACTGTACGGACTTCAGACAAAGTCCGTACAGTTGGATCAGCAACCTGTTAAAGTGCTGCAAGGTGCTGTTCCAGTTCTTCGATGGTTGGATCAACAGCAAGGATCTTCCCGTTTTTATCTACGAGTACAAACATGCCGGCTGCATTGGGTATGCCGTATTTGCTCCAGATACTGTTTTTATCATCCAGCTCCACCAGATGTGTCCAGCTGAATTTTTCCATGGCCAGACGTTTATCCAGTTCCTTTGTATCACCGTATTCACGGGCTATTCCTACAACGGTAAATCCTTTGTTGCCGTATTTTTCATACAACGGAACCACTTTGCGTGATTTGGCAATACAGGGGCCACACCAGGAACCCCAGAGATCGATCAATGCCATTTTGCCTTTGATCAAGGCAGACAATTGCTGCTCCTTTCCTTTCAGATCGGGCGCGGTTACATCAACAAAAGCGTTGCCCGGAAACACCTGTGTTGCAGCAGCTAATCCATATTGTATCAGGCGTGTATATTTATGCTTGGGGTAAGCCAGTGCATATTGCTTGTAAGCCTGGCGAATAAACTGAGCGAGTTGCGGATTTGATTTGACACGGTTCTCCAGGTCTTCATATATGAAATAATAATTTGCAAGGTTCGGTTGTTTTTCAAACTGTTTGTATTTCCAGATGAAGATCGCACGCATCACACTATCGAATCTCTCCTTCCAGACAATTCCCCTCGGTGTAAGATGAGCGCCTTTCTTTTCCATCTGCTCGCGTTCTTCGTACAGTGCCTGGCGTTCATCCATATTTCCTGCTCTGCGGATCTTTGCCATGATGGTATCGGACGCTGCAGAGTTAAATAACCCCTTTTTCTTCAATTCCCGTTCCTCATCTCCTATTTCCTGCTGCCGCTTCTTAAAGATCTCGTCCTGCATTTTCCTGAATGCATAGAAGTCCCTGTTTATGCTGCCTCCTTTTACCTCATTTCCGGTCGCTTCCATGGGATACAGTTTAAAACTGATCTCCGTTGTATCCGGGAAAAACAGGATCGGGCGCCAGGCACCGTTTTCATATTCGTCACGAAAAACCAGCTCATATGCTTCTACTTCATCTGCTGCCAGTGTGTATTTGAATTGATGATCAATAATGGGTATTTCGATTTTATGTTCCCCGCGGATGGATTGTGTACGGGGTAAGAGGTAGATCGATTTACTGCCGCGGTCGTGAACAGTTCCTTTCAGCGTAACAGTTTGCTGGGCCTTTCCGCACAGGCAAAGGAATAGCAGCGGCAGTGCCGGGATCGTTACTTTACGTAAGCGCATAGTGGTTATATTTTTAGTGATTGATTACTTCTGAGACTTCAGTTCCTGTAAAAATTGACTGATACTGTTAATCGCGAGCCCGTTCTTCATCATCTCGGAAACGCGGGATGCTTTTATCGCTCTTTTTTTAAGCTCAATGGCCTGTGCCAGTGTGATATCTTTAAATCCGAGCTGCTGAAAAGATTGTATATAAGAAGGCCTTACCTCATTTTTCTCAAGTAATACAAATTCGTAACAGGACACATTTGTAAACCCGAGCTTTAATATTCCCTGCACATCGGCAGCCGATATGTTGTTATAACGCAGGTAATACAAACTGTCGACCGGAAGATTGGCAAGCCCTACATTATGGTAACCCTGGATACTGCCGGCAGAGAACTCCCAGCGTTTCAGTTGCACCAGCCGTTCTACCGTAAGATCTTTTAAACCGATGGCCTGATAACCCCTGATAAACGCAGGTGTGATCTTTTCCCTGTATAATTTAACCAGGTTCACGGCACCAGATTTGCCCCAGCCTATATCATAATATCCTTTTAATACAGCTGCACTGATGCCGGTCTTATTGAACAGCTCAACTTCTTTTACCGAATACGGCGAATAGATCCCTTCATTACTGACCGGTTCCCTGCTGTTAACAGGAACTGTATTAACGACCGGTTTATTTTCAATAAGTTTTGCAGTAAGGTTAGCAGTTTGTAATTCGTTTGTCTGATCGGGTACGTTCAACATCTGTTTTTCAGTAACAACGGCAATACCGGAATCTTTACGAAACGTAGTTACAGGTTCAGCTTTTTGCTTTTTTTCTGTTACCGGCGGCTCTGTATGCGTTTTTACAACAGGATCAGCGAGCGATTGATCAGCCTTTGTTGAAACAAGAGGTATTTGAGCAATTGTGCTAACAGGCTCTTCAACCGAACGGTTAATGAGCGACATCGTGAATAACAATACAGGTATTACTGCAAGGTATTTCCACGACTGGTGCAGTCCCGATCTGCGCTGCCCCATCATAAGTATTCGTTTCTGCAGCAGCGACTGGTTATAACCCGACTGGATCCGCAGCAATTCGTTAGGAACTGCAATTTTCAGCAGGTTAAGCTGATAGCTTGTTACATCGTAATGCTGCTCATCCAGCAGGTTACGGTCGGCCTGGTATTCCAGGTTGGCTTCGATTCTTTTACGCAGCAGCCAGGCAAATACATTGAACCATTGAAAGATCACGAGTAGTTCGGCAAGCAGCAGATCGATGGTATGTTTTTTACGTGCATGAATTTTCTCATGAGCGAGGATCTGTTCGTAGGTATCCCATTCATATCGACCAGGGTTGATGAATACCAGGTTCCAGAAAGAGCCTGGTGACCGGTCTCCTTTTTCTTCCAGTATCGTAATATCATGATCACGGATGGCCTGCAGCGTGAGTCTTTTGTACAGAACACTCAGCAGCTGAACCAGGAAATTCACGCCAAGAATAACCACACCAACCCAATAGATCACAAGCAGCCAGTAACTCCAGCCCCGTTCAGCAGCAGGAGCAGATACAGATGTTGTGGTCACGGAAGCGGCTGTACTTTGTAAACTATCCATTGTATGAACAGGCAGCTGAACAGGCACAGCCCGGGAGATCGGGATAACGCCGGGCTCCAGCCTTGCGCGGATGGAAAACTGTTGGGGGATAGTGAATTGCGGCAACACAAAAGCCATTACCACCAGAGAAAGCAGCAGGATCCTGTTCACCCCGAAAAATGTTTCCCGGCGCAACAAAACTGTATAGAACAGCCATGCGATCACAATCATCGCCGCAACCTCCAGCAGGTAACCGATCATTTCTGATTTGCTTTAATCAGTTTCAGAATATCTTTCAGCTCTTCTTCACTAACCTTATTCGATTTGGCAAAATGTGCCAGCATTTTGGAATATGAATTATCAAAATACTGCCCGATAAAATCGCTCGCCGCCTGGTCCTGGTAAACTTCCCTGCTCACCAGCGGCTTATAGCTATGCATGTTGCCAACCGTTTCACGCTCGAGAAAACCTTTTTCTTCCAGGATCTTGACCATGGTGGCCACAGAATTATAATGCGGCCTGGGTTCCGGCAAATGCGGGATCACATCCCTGATAAAAGCACTGCCAAGGCTCCAGAACGCCTGCATGATCTGTTCTTCCCGTTTAGCCAGTTTCATCATCATAAATCATTCTTTACAACAAACCTACTAATCAATTAGTAGTACTCCTAATTTAATAGGATATTTTTTTAAAAAAATATCTTCCGGGGCTATCAATCAATTGAGCATGTTTAAAAAAATGAAAGTTTTTACCGGAAAAGGCAAAAGCTTCAGGAAATTGCAGCAGGAGTAATAAAACGAAAAACTATGCAATCATTAAAAGGTAAAACGGCGATCATTACCGGCGCCGGAAAAGGATTAGGAAAAGCCATGGCACTGGCATTGGCTGCAGAAGGTGTTCATCTCGGTTTACTGGCACGGACAGTAACCGATCTTGAACAGGTTGCTGAAGAAGCAAAACAGCTGAATGCTGACATCAGAGTGGCTTTCAGCGCAGTTGATGTGAGTAATTACGGTGCTGTTCAGCAGGCCGTTACAACAGTTGCGGGGCAATTGAAGCAGGTTGACATTCTTATCAATAATGCAGGCATTTTTAAAACAGGCGGTTTTCTGGAATTGCCCGTGTCTGAATGGGAAGAGGTCTTCCGCATCAATGTGCTCGGTCCTTATTATATCGTGCACGAAGTATTGCCATTGCTGCAGCAGCAGGGCAGCGGCGATATCATCAACATTGCGTCAACTGCCGGACTGAAAGGTGCTCCACGTATGAGTGCTTACGGAGCATCCAAGGCAGCGCTGATCAACATGAGTGAAAGCCTGATGCAGGAAGTACGCAAGTCGAATATCCGCGTTACTACTGTAAATCCCAGCACCATTGCTACGCCGCTGACATTAAATGCCAGTCTTACTGATGGCAATCCTGAAAAGGTATTACAGCCGGAGGATCTTGCATTCCTGATTGTGCAGCACCTGAAACTGCCGCAGCGTGCTTTTGTAAAAGATTTCGGGTTATGGTCTACCAATCCTTAACCATAACAAAGGCCCGGCAAATTGCCGGGCCTTTGTTTATCAGCCACTATCCAGCTTCAAAACAGGAACAGCTCCCCCACCCCGCCCTCACTTCATTTAGCCATAACTCTTATAACCATCGTTATCAATACATTCACCTTTGTTTGATATGGATATCCGGACTGATAGGTTTTAACTATCGGAATATAGAATTAATTGATTGTGATTATTTGGACAATGTTTTAATTTTATCGCAAAGCAACTCATTCAGTACCTAAACCGATACACATGGAAAATGAATCAAAGGATCTCAGTAAATGCCCGTTTCACAATGGCACTATGAAAAACAATGTTGGGGGCGGCGGCACCAGGAACCGCGACTGGTGGCCCAACCAGTTAAAACTTAATATCCTGCGTCAGCACTCGTCCTTATCCAACCCGATGAACCCTGACTTCAATTATGCCGAAGCTTTTAAAAGTCTTGATCTTGAGGCCGTAAAAAAAGACCTGCATGCATTGATGACCGATTCGCAGGATTGGTGGCCTGCAGATTTCGGGCATTATGGCCCGTTATTCATCCGTATGGCCTGGCACAGCGCCGGAACTTACCGTGTTGGGGATGGCCGTGGTGGTGCCGGAGCCGGTCAGCAACGTTTTGCACCACTGAACAGCTGGCCCGATAATGTTAGTCTTGATAAAGCCCGCAGATTGCTGTGGCCTGTCAAACAGAAATACGGCAATAAAATTTCCTGGGCCGATCTGATGATTCTTACCGGTAATGTGGCGCTTGAATCGATGGGCTTTAAAACATTCGGATTTGCAGGCGGACGTGAAGATGTGTGGGAACCGCAGGAAGATGTGTACTGGGGTTCTGAAACAACCTGGCTGGGCGGGGATATCCGCTATGCACATGGTTCTGACGGCGTGGAAGCAGCTCATGGTGTTGTATCATCGGATGACGATGCAGACGGAGACATCCATTCCCGCAACCTGGAAAAGCCCCTGGCTGCAGTACAGATGGGGCTGATCTATGTAAACCCTGAGGGACCGGACGGCAACCCCGATCCTATTGCAGCCGCAAAAGATATCCGCGACACATTCGGCCGCATGGCAATGAATGATGAAGAGACCGTAGCACTGATCGCCGGCGGGCATAGCTTTGGTAAAACACACGGAGCCGCACCTGCAACACATGTGGGCAAAGAACCCGAAGCAGTTGATCTTGACATGCAGGGATTCGGCTGGAGCAATAGTTATGGTTCCGGCAAGGGGCCGGATACGATCACAAGCGGCCTTGAAGTAACCTGGACTACCACGCCTACCCGATGGAGCAATAATTTCTTCGAGAACCTGTTTGGCTTTGAATGGGAATTGACAAAGAGTCCTGCAGGTGCACACCAGTGGGTAGCAAAAGATGCGCAGGCAATTATTCCTCATGCATATGACAGTTCAAAAAAGCAATTGCCAACCATGCTCACCACCGATCTTTCTTTACGATTCGATCCGGTGTATGAAAAGATTTCCCGCCGCTTTTTGGAAAACCCGGATGCTTTTGCAGATGCTTTTGCAAGAGCCTGGTTCAAGCTGACGCACCGTGATATGGGGCCACGCGCAAGATACCTCGGCAATGAAGTGCCACAGGAAGAACTGCTCTGGCAGGACCCGATCCCGGCTGTTGATCATCCACTCGCTGATGCAAAAGATATTGCAGACCTGAAAGCGAAAGTGCTCGCATCAGGATTAAGTATATCAGAACTGGTTTCCACGGCATGGGCATCTGCTTCCACGTTCCGCGGCTCGGACAAAAGAGGTGGTGCAAACGGCGCACGTATCCGCCTTGCACCGCAGCGGTACTGGCAGGTGAACCAGCCTGCTCAATTGCAGAAAGTGCTTGGCACACTTGAAACCATCCAGAAAGAATTCAACAGTGCGCAAACAGGCGGTAAAAAAGTTTCAATCGCTGACCTGATCGTACTGGCAGGTTGTGCGGCAGTAGAGAAGGCAGCAAAAGATGCAGGGCATTCGGTTACTGTTCCTTTCACAGCGGGCAGGATGGATGCAACGCAGGAACAAACTGATGTTGAATCCGTGGGCTATCTCGAACCAGCTGCAGATGGATTCCGTAATTATCGCAGAACAAAATTCACTGTATCGACAGAGGAATTACTGATCGATAAAGCACAGCTGCTCACACTTACAGCACCGGAACTGACAGTACTCATTGGCGGTATGCGCGCCATGAATACAAATTTTGACGGCTCGGCCCACGGTGTATTCACAAAGCGGCCGGGTCAGCTTACCAACGACTTCTTTGTAAACCTGCTCGATATGCGAACAGCCTGGAAAGCAGTTTCGAAAGACCGCGAGCTTTATGAAGGTACCGACCGCAGTACGGGTGAAGTAAAATGGACTGCTACCCGCGCCGATCTCGTGTTCGGATCCAATTCGGAACTGAGAGCCATTGCGGAAGTATATGGCAGTGCAGACGGACAGGAAAAATTCGTAACCGATTTCGTTGCCGCCTGGAATAAAGTAATGAACCTCGACAGGTTTGACCTGCCAGGACATCAATAAAAACCACCCCTTGTCAATCATAGATCCTCATCCGGCCAATCCGGGCCGGGTGAGGACGACAGGGATTCTATTTTTTCAGAAACGGGTTTCCCCACTTTCATTTCTGCAATCAGCGTGGCAATAATAATCAGGCTTCCGCCAATAAACAGACGCCAGGTAAGGTTCTCCCCCAGCATCAGAAAAGCCGCGATCGCTGCAAACACAGGTTCAAAAAGATAAATAATGGCAACACGTTCTGCGCTGATGTATTTCTGCGACAGATTAGATACCGTGTACATATAGGCAGTAGAGAACAAGGCACAGAAAATTGTTCCGAGCCAGAATGCATTGCTTTGCGGAAACCAGTTGGCAGCAGGATCGATCAAGGCGAGGCCGCCTGTAACCAGTGTGCAGGTGGCAAACATCGGCACGATCACAGGAAGGATCTCTTTCGATCTTGCATATTTCTCTACCTGTATCAGGTAAACCGCAAACCCGAAAGCACCAGTAATTGTATAAACATCCCCGATATTGATGGTGAAATTTTCTTTGATCGAGATCACAAACAAACCCGCCAGTGCAATCAGGGCGGCAAGCCAGATCCTGGGCAGAACGGTGGTTTTGTAAAAAAACATTTTCATCACCGGTATGATCACCACACTCATACCGGCAACGAATGCACATTGCGATGCAGAAGTATGTTTTATCCCAAGGGTTTGTAACTGGATACCGAAAACCAACGGAATAGCCAGTGCAGCACCGTGTGCAATCACAGCATGGGTTGCGGCCCTTACGTATTTAAAGAAAATAACGGCCAGAACAATGGTTGCCGCCAGGAAACGGTAAAACAGGAATGTGGTTTGGGAAAAGTTTCCCATGGCCATTTTGGTTACAGGAAATGCAATGCCCCAGAAGGCTGTTCCCAATATCAATAAACCTAAAAAAAGATTTTTCTTCTGCATGAAGTCACATTCGTTTTATAACTGCAACCTGTGGTTATTGCAGTATTGAGTTTCTGAGTCCGGCCCATTTATCCCTGCTGATCTCATATACATAGTTCAGTTTTGAAGGCTCCCCGAAATAAGCCACTTCCTGTTCTGCGATCTTATCTGCACCGATACGACCGATCGCGATCTGGGAGCGGATATTATTGGCGCCGATATGAAAATGCACTTTTGAAACATGCTGAAAAAGATAATCCAGCATCATCGTCTTAACAGCGCGGTTGATATTCCTGCCCCAATAAGCCGTAGCATAAAACGTGTAGCCAATAAGAACGGTATCTTCTGCTTCATGATAATCATAGATGCGTGTACTGCCAATCGTTTCACCAGTGGCTTTATGAACAATCCTGAACGCCCCTTCGCTTTTCATGGCGCCATCAAAAAAATTCCGGAACACATCTTTCTGCCAGCGGTCTTTGTTGGGATGCTGCTCCCAGATCTCAGGATCGGAAGCTACTTTGTATAATACTTCAAAATCCTGTTCCGCCAGCGGGTAAAGGATCACCGTTTCATTTTCGAGTACCGGTTGTTTATTAAAGCTCATGATTTTTGTATTAAAGTCTTTTTCATCAATATATCTGTCTGTACATCAGCTCCTAACCTGAACAGGTGCTGACCGAAAGGTTCAAAACCGTTTTTCCGGTAAAAGCCGATTGCACGGTTGTTTTCTTCCCAGACACCCAGCCACACATACTCCGCATGCATAGCGCCGGCTACTTCCATCGCTTTTTCATATAATGCCTGTCCTACCTGTTTTCCGTGAAAAGCTTTCAGTACATAAATCCGTTCAATCTCCAGTCCTGCCTGCTCTTTGAGTTCTGTCTGTGCCTGGCCGCGGTTCAGTTTCAGATAACCGGCAATGGTAGTATCGGACAGGACAAAATAAAATTCCGATTGCGGGTTGTTCAGTTCGGCAGTTAATTTATCCGATGCAAAACCTTCCTCAAGGTATTGGCTCATATTCGCTTCCGAGTTTACAGGTGCGAATGTTTCATGGAAGGTTTGCCTGCCGATCAGCTGCAACTGTTCAACATCACTAAGGGTCAGTTTCCTGATGATAAGGTTATCCATACTGCTCTATACTTTGTCTTCGTTATTCCAATAAGCGTTTACCACATATCGTAAAAAACTCGCAAATACTTTCACCTGTGCGGGTTGGCTGAATGCGAAGAACTGATCGTGCGTAGTATGAAAGCCCATGTAGAAAAGCCAGAAACCGGGAGTAAGATACGGCACCATTCCGAGTTCGGCTTCGCTTATGGTCCGAACGGTGCGGTAACCTTCCAGGAAAGTACTATAATCGTTACGGGCGGCTTCAGGCGTTGTTCTTCCGGTGTATGCATCCAGGGCAAGGTGTTGCCAGAAAGACATGATATCGTTTACCAGCCAGCCATCACCCATGAAGTCAAAATCAAAAAATGTAACAGCATCGCCTTCGAAATGTACATTTTTAGGCAGAAAATCGAAATGGCAGTATCCTTTTGCAAAGGCATTTGTATCAGCATTGCTTAATTTTTCTGCTGCTTTTTTTGCAACCTTCAGTAACCAGTTATAAGTTTCCGGTTCATCCGCCAATACCGTCTTCAATAATTCCAATGGCCGGGAAAGTGTTGTGGCTGTATCAAAATGCCACCTGCTGTCCGTTCCCATTCCCTCCGAAACTTTATGAAAACGTGCCATTTCATATCCGAAATTGTACAGCTGCTGAGGATTCAATGCTTTTACCGTTTGTCCGGGCGCATAACTGAACAATACCGCATAACGTATTCCTTCAGCGGCTTCCAGTTCCCGGATGATCCGTCCGGACTCGTCTGCAATCGGGTAAGAAACGGATATACCCGCCTGTTTCAATACGAGCAGCAGTTCAGTTTCTTCCTTTATTTGTTGCAGGTTCCTGTGGGTGGACCGGTACACGCGGAGTATAAACCGGCTCTCGGCAGCCTCGGCCAGGTAGGTATCGCCCACTCCCCTGACCAGCAGTTTGCATTGTACATTTTCAATGGCATATTTCTCCGAGATCAGCTCAGCCAGCGCTGCAGGGCAAAGTGTGGAATAAGTGGCGGGGAAAGCGGGATGCATATCCCAAAGATATTGTAATATCGCCCGCTGACGGATAACAGTTCACAGGTGTTCGGAAGATATTTCGATTCTTTAAGTCGGTTCAAGTTCGTTGCTTTCGGTCGCTCAGGCCGTTGGGCCTCGTCTTTCTTCTCTCGCTGTTGTCTCCCGAAGGGGGACTCAGCGCATCACGCCTTGCGATTTCCAAAGCTGCTTATAGATTTTAACCTTCAGACGGTGCAGGCATCTGCGTCGCTCCCGGCCGCCGGGCACCGAACCCAAAGTGTCTCTGCAAAGACTGGTATGGTTAACTGTATCGGTTTTATAACCATCTCCCATGTCTCCCGGAGGGGTTCAGCAAAGTATCACTTGCTATTTTCCGGACTGCATTTTTCGTCAGGAAAGATAAATATCAACAGTAGCATCACTCCAGTCCCTGCTGCGCTCATCGTACACTTCAAAATCATAGCGGTAACCCCGTTCGAGATCAGATTTCCATATTTTTTTCCATTCTCCTGCCACACAATCAGGCATTGTCCCCCGGGCTACGATATGCCTGTATTCACCTGCCGGAATGAAAAGATGATCCATATCGCCAGGAACTGACGCTGCCTCTTTCACCAGGCAACCGATAAAATAGGAATAGGGCTGGGTATGATCACCCTCATACTCGAAGTATACGGCATAAATATCATCGTTTACCTTTTCGTGAATGCGTTCTGCATAATTACCTTTTTCAAAGGCCTGCCAGTGATTCCCGCAATCGATGCCTGAACGCCCGTTGGCATTGGTTGTTTTATCTTTCAGTTTGAGTCCGGCCAGGTGAAACCCTGCGAATGTGGCAGATGGCATTGTTGATGATTGAAGTAATGATTAAATATTAAATTAACGAAGCATTCAGATACAAACGATCCTGGCGGAAATGCGCTGATGTATTATTTCATGGCCACCAGCAAGCTACGCCCATAGAAATGCTCCGGATATTTTTCGTGAAAATCACCCAGTGGCATGGTCTGTTCTTCTACATTCCGGAAGCCTGCATCACGGACTGCCCTTAACAGTTCTTCCTTTGTGAACCAGAAAGACCGGTGATTGGAATAAGCTGTTTGGATTTTGCCTTCTACTTTTTCGCGGCTGATATCTTTATCCCATTCTCTGTACCAGCGACCTGCATAGCCTTCATTCCTTGTCAGCCATCCTAACTTGGTGCCTTTGATATGGGATGCGTATGAAGGCGTGCTGCTCCTCTCATCTGCTGTTATACCGATCTCCTGGTAAATTTCGCTGATATTCTTTTTTTTCCTGCCGGGGCGCAGTTTTTTCCTCAGCCTGGTTATTTCGGACCTAACATCATAAGCCAGGTCGAACCCCGGAGCGTAAAAAGAATACAGGACAAGCGTATGACGGGTCTGCCTGTACAACATTTTCAGGAATTCGGCGGGCTGATCAAGATGATACAGAATACCTGTACATAATACGAGATCGAATGTGCCGTAACGTTCAAGATTACGGACATCGTCCAATACAAAATTCAGATTATTGAGGCCTGTAGTAAATTTTACAAAATTGGCATTGATGAGATTTTCTTTCCTTGCATCGATCCCTAATGTATCAAAACCCATCCGGGCCAGTTCTACCGAGAAGCCACCTTCGAGACAGGCAAGATCTACCGCTTTCAGATTTTCTGCCTGCGGCAGTTGCTTTTTTATCGTGGTTCTGATAGCCTGCATAAAAACGGTATCTGCAAGGAGCATGTTGTCGCCACGGGTTTTGCGACCATCTGCCAGTAAGATATTGTGTGCTCTGAATTGCATGCGGGGTTCTAAGTTACATCATCAGCGGGCAATATTATCCAACATCTTTTTCGAGACAGTACTCAGGAATGGTGGGTATCGGTTTTATTTTCACTGGTGATGTTCAGGATAACCGTTGCCAGTTCAAATGGATCGCAGATTTCCGGCCGGGTAATTTCATAAATATTGCAGCTTTCTATTAAGGCTGCGATGGTTTTCATAAGTATCATGCGTGCTTCGATCGTGAATACCAGCATCGGTCTGTATAGCTGATTGCGGATTGCAGCAAAAGCATCTTTCCCGGTTAATGCGGTAACCGTAACAGGCCCTTCGGTTTTCCTTTTCAGCAAAACAATGTTCTTTACCTGTTTGCCGGTGCGGTCGAACGCATCATGAAAAAATATGCCGTATTTATCCATTCCGGGTTTGATGGGGAAAGAACGGTCGGAGAAACGATCCTGCTGAAGTTTCTCCAGTGAGTCGCTCCATAACTTAACCATCGGGTAAGAAGCAAATGCGAGGAGGTCTTCTGCATCCGGCATCTTCTTCATTACGATAATATCATCGCTGAAGATCTTATGCCCCAGGCCAGAAAGTGTGGCCAGTGTGACTGACTTACCGGCTCCGGAATCACCGGCTATAAGTGTAAGCCCTTCTCTTCCTTCGATTGCGGAAGCATGTAAAGGGATCTGGCCTCTTTGGGTAATGATTGCTGCAAATGCGGTGGAAAGCAGGTATAAACGGAGCGGGCGGAGTGCAGTAACATTGGTTACGTCTACCTGCTCAAGCGGTTCAGCCACGATTGTTTTACCGGAAGCAACATAATACTTCGCAACATCCCGGATACTGAAAGAGAATTCATCGGCTGAGATATTCCATCCTTTCCCGGCAATAGCTACTTCACCCAGCTGCACAATAACGTCAGCATCTCCGTTAAAGTTAAAAGGAAGCAGTTCGGGAAATGCTATATCTGAATGTATCCGGAGGCCAAATGCCCAATAATTATACATAAGGTTGCTCACCCAATACGATCGGGCTGGGTCAAAAATATGCATTTTACAGGCCGTATCACTGCCTTCCATGCAATTTCTTCATCAGGTTCAATGCGCCGCGTGTTTTCGGCTTCTTATATGCGGAAAAACGGCTGTCTTTAACATGTTCCGTATATTTATATCAAATCACACACTATGGTACTCCAATACCTTCTCCAGGAATTTGAACATGAAGTGAACAATACACGCAGGCTATTGCAGGCTGTGCCGGAAAAAGACCTGGCGTATAAACCAGCCGAAACATCCTGGACCATGGGTCAGCTGGCGCAGCATATTGCCACGATCTATTACTGGTATACCGGAACTTTTACACATGATGTATACGACATGGCTGCAGACCACCTGGAACGCGGTGATGTAAATGATATCAAAGCAACGCTCGCGTTGTTTGAAAGTAATGTTGAGAAGGCAAGAGCGGCATTAAAATCGACCACAGAAGACCGGCTTCAGGATAACTGGACCATGAAAGTTGGGGAAAAGACAGTCCTGGGTCCGCTTCCGAGAGGAATTGTGGCAAGGGGATTCTTATTCAACCATATTTACCATCACCGCGGTGAGATGATCGTTTACCTGAGAGCAACGGGGAACAAAGTGCCGGGTTTGTACGGGCCTACTTATGAGGAGAGTAAGTGAGCATTGCAAGCCCAAAGTAAATATTAGTGTCCTGATTAATGTATTTTAAAAAATCAGTATATTAGCTGGTACCAATCAACCGAAACCTGCCAGCGGAACATGAAGCCAATCGCTTTTTTGGATACTGAAATTGAACCCTGGAGTCAAAAAATTCTTGATCTTGGCTGCATTAAACAGGATAATAGCATACTTCACTCTAATTCTGTACCTCAATTCATTCAATTTATAAAAGATGCGACCTTTATCTGCGGCCATAATTTCATTCGCCATGATCTGATTTATCTGCAGGAGCCGTTAAAAACTATCGGATTAAACACATCGCATGTTATTGATACTTTGTTCCTGTCGCCATTGCTTTTTCCAAAGAAGCCATATCATAAACTGATAAAAGATGATAAATGGGAGCCGGAACAATCCAATAATCCTTTGAATGATGCAATCAAAGCGCGCGATCTTTTTTTTGAAGAAGTGAACGCTTTTAAAGCCAAAGACCCAGAACTACAGCAAATATTCTATTGCTTATTAAAACAACAGGCAGGATTCCAGGCTTTTTTTTCTTTTATTGGCTATCACCCGGGTGATGTGACTGTAAATCTGTTGATCCTTAAAAGATTTGAATCTCAAATTTGTGCACAGGCGGAATTGGATGTGATAATTGAACAATTTCCTGTGGAACTTTCTTATTCCCTGGCACTGATCGATTGTCAGGATCGCCACTCGATAACGCCGCCTTGGGTTATCAAAAATTATCCTGATGTGGAAAGGATCATGCGGCTTTTAAGAAATAAGCCATGCATCACGGGATGCGCTTATTGTGATAAGGCGCTGGATATTCATCGTGCTCTTAAAGATTTCTTCAGATTTGACGCATACCGTAAATATGCCGATGAGCCTTTACAGGAAAAAGCAGTTCAGGCAGCTGTTGACAACAAGTCTTTACTGGCAGTTTTTCCAACAGGCGGCGGCAAGTCTATTACTTTCCAGGTACCGGCGCTGATGAGCGGAAGGAATATCAAAGGGTTAACCGTTGTGATTTCGCCCTTGCAATCACTAATGAAAGACCAGGTGGATAATCTGGAAAAGGCGGAAATTACGGAAGCAGTTACAATTAATGGATTGCTGGATCCTATTGAACGGGCCCAATCTTTCGCCCGCGTAGAAGAAGGCACGGCTTCGATTTTATACATCTCTCCCGAATCTCTCCGTTCCCGTACTATTGAACGGTTATTATTAGGCAGGAAGATCGTACGCTTTGTTATCGACGAAGCACACTGTTTCTCAAGCTGGGGACAAGATTTCAGGGTTGATTATCTCTATATCGGAGATTTTATCCGGCAGTTACAGAAAACAAAAAATCTTGCAGAACCCATACCGGTTTCCTGTTTTACGGCTACTGCCAAGCAAAATGTGATTGAGGATATACAAGCTTATTTTAAACGAAAGCTATCGCTAGATCTCGAAATATTCCGAACCACAGCGTCGCGTACAAATTTACGGTACAAGGTAATGGAAAAAGGAACGGAGGATGATAAATATATTGTAACCAGAAATCTTATCGAAGAGAAAAAATGCCCTTCTATCATTTATGTTTCCCGCACAGGTACAGCAAATAAACTGGCTGCACGCCTGGAGGCAGACGGCTTTAATGCAAGAGCATTTCACGGGAAAATGGATGCACAACAAAAGACCATCAATCAAAACGATTTTATATCTGGCGAAGTACAGGTAATGGTTGCAACTTCTGCTTTTGGCATGGGTGTGGACAAGAAAGACATTGGTATGGTTATCCACTACGAGATTTCAGATTCGCTGGAGAACTATATTCAGGAAGCTGGCAGAGCAGGAAGAGATGAACATATTACGGCCGAATGTTTTGTCCTTTTTAACGAAGAAGATTTAACCAAACATTTTATCCTGCTGAACCAAACCAGATTGAGTATTAAGGAGATCCAGCAGGTTTGGAAAGCGATAAAAGATCTGACCAGAATACGGGCTTGCGTTTCACATTCGGCACTTGAAATTGCAAGAAAAGCTGGCTGGGACGATCACATCTCTGAAATAGAAACAAGGGTAACCACTGCTGTTGCGGCGCTTGAAGATGCAGGGTATGTGAAACGGGGGCAGAATATGCCACGTGTATTCGCTAACAGTATATTGACCCCTAATGCCCAAACTGCTATAAATAAAATAACCGCCTCTGGTAATTTTGACGAAAAAGAGCGCGGGTATGCCGAGCGTATCATCAAAAAACTCTTTTCAACCAAAAGCAGAAAACATACCACAGGAGAAGATGCAGAATCCCGTGTTGACTATCTGGCTGATGTTCTCGGAATTTCCAAAGAAGAGGTAATTCACATAATAAGCCTGTTACGGGAGGAAAAGATCCTTGGAGACACAAAAGATTTATCTGCCTATATAAAGCGAGGTGAAAATAAAAACCGCTCATTCAGTATATCAGAAGTATTTAACAAAGCTGAGGCGTTTCTGCTAACACAATTTGAAGAAGAAGAAAAGCTCTTTCACCTGAAGGATCTTAATGAACAGGCGGAACTATACGGCTGTAAGCAAATGAATCCCAATAAACTCAAAACTTTATTGAATATATGGGCAATTAAAGGATGGATCAGGCGGAATGCTTCTCCGCATTCACGAAATCATTTTATCGCTGTTTGTGCCCACTCAAAAGAGTTATTAGAAAGAAAACTTCAAATAAGACATGAACTGGCTAAATTCATCACCACATATTTGTATAACAGGGCTGCTCAGGTAAATAGTTCTGAGGAAGATATTCTGGTTGAATTCTCCGTACATGAATTGAAAGAAGCATTTGTAAAGTCTTTGACCTTGTTCCAAATGCAGATTACGCTGCATGATATTGAAGATACCTTATTTTATTTATCCCGCATTGACGCAATTAAAATTGAAGGCGGCTTCCTGGTTACTTATAACAAACTAATGATTGACCGCCTGGAGTATGACAACAAGATTAAATACAAAGTATCGGATTACGACAAACTGAATACTTATTATGAGCAGAAAGTACAGCAAATTCATATAGTGGGCGAATATGCAAAAAAAATGCTCTCTGACTATAAAGGAGCTTTGAAGTTTGTTGATGATTATTTTCAACTCAGGTATGATGATTTCCTTGCTCAGTACTTTCCCGGACGGCAACATGAAATTAAGCGGCATCTGACACCGGCCAAATTCAAACAACTCTTCGGAACATTATCTCCTGCACAGCTTGACATTGTAAAAGACAGTACATCCAGGTATATTGTGGTCGCAGCTGGCCCTGGCAGCGGAAAAACCCGTTTATTAGTTCACAAGCTCGCCTCTTTACTTTATCTGGAAGATGTAAAACATGAACAATTACTCATGGTTACATTCTCCCGTGCGGCTGCCACAGAATTTAAAAAACGGTTAATAGATCTTATTGCAGGATCTGCACATTTCGTAGAGATTAAAACTTTTCATTCATATTGTTTCGACTTGCTAGGGCGGGTTGGGAACCTGGAGCAGTCAAGCAACGTGTTGTCCGCTGCTGTCGACAAAATCAGAAACGGTGAAGTGGAAGAAAATAAAATCACAAAAAACAGTATTGGTGATTGATGAGGCACAGGATATGAATGCGGATGAATATGCGTTGATCAATACGCTGATTGAACACAATGAGGATATGCGGGTAATTGCCGTAGGTGATGATGACCAGAATATTTATACATTCCGAGGTGCAGACTCAGCTTATCTGGAAGATTTTATTAAAAAAAGAGAAGCAAAGAAATATGAATTAATTGAGAATTATCGCAGCAAAAAAAACCTGGTAGATTTTGCAAATCATTTTGTATCCGGCATCGGGCATCGTTTAAAGGAATTACCTATTCAGGCTAATAAAAAGCCAAATGGAATTATCGATCTCGTTCTATATCAAAGTAAAAATCTTGTTACACCGATCGTAAAAGCAATTACAGCTTCTGCAACACATGGTTCTGTTTGCGTTTTAACCAGGTTTAATGAGGAAGCCAGCCAGATTACAGGACTGCTGCTTAACCAGGGTTTAAGCGCAAAACTAATTCAGCACCAGGATGGATTCAACCTTTACAACCTGGCTGAAATTCGGTTTTTCATAAATGCGCTAAAGCTGGAACCAGACACTTTCCTCATCAGTGAAGACACCTGGAAGGATGCAGAAAGAAGCCTTATTCAGACATATAAACACAGTCCGAAGTTAGAGTTATGCCAATCAATCATACGGGATTTTGAAGCTGCGAATCCGAAAAAAAAATACAAATCTGATCTGGAAATTTTTATCAGAGAGTCAAAAATTGAAGATTTCGCTCATGAAGCAGGCGGAAGTATTCTTGTATCAACCATTCATAAAGCAAAAGGAAAAGAGTTTGACCACGTGTATCTCCTGTTGGACGGAATGAATATCAGTACAGACGAAGATAAACGTCAGCTTTATGTGGGTATCACCCGGGCAAAAGAGCGACTTTCGATACACACGAATGGTTCTTATTTTAATGATATCCGGGTAGCTAATCTTAACCGTACAATTGACCAGACAATTTATAAGCAGCCTGACCTGCTTGTTATGCAAACAACGCTTAAAAGTGTAATATTAAGCTACTTCAGCAGAACACAACACATAGTAAAAGGATTAATGAGCGGAATGTCATTGCTCATCACTGCAGAAGGTTGCAATGATCGCAACGAAAATGCAGTGCTCCGTTTTTCACAACAATGCCGCAATGAAATTGAACAATTTCGTCAGAAAGGATATCAGCTTAAACAGGCAAAAGTAAATTTTATTGTTTACTGGAAGGATGATACTACAGGCACAGAGTACCAGACAGTGTTACCAGAATTATATTTTGAGCGTAACCACCGATAAAGAAACCGAAACCGTCTTCGGAAAAAGGTATGCTTCTTAAAGAGCAGATCACCCGCGATAACAGCAGATTTAATTTAACATATACGGCTCTTTATGTTGTGTAACAGACATAGGTCGTTTCACAATCCTTGTTTCATAAACATCACTTTGTACAATAGCAACCACCTCAATCATCACTTCAATACCATATGTCAGATCATTATTTCTCATGCCAATAAAATAACGGCCGACTTTACAACAATCTTTAATTTTTACTACACCAGACATGAGATTTTCTCTTGTAGCTTCTGCATATTCCCTAAAGGGCTTTTTTTCAAGAAATGCCTGATTCGTTTCTTGCGATATAAGATATACATCACAATAATTAGCCCCCGGCGGTTCGGTAAGCATACTGATTCCCAAAGGTAATGCTCCTGTCAGACTTATTATCTTTGATAAGTCGGCCATCAATTTCATCTTCTGTTTTGTTTTATCTACATCAGCCTTATTCCTGGTAGCTGCAAAAGTATAATACCATTCTACTGTGTTTTCCGGAAGTATTATTGGGAAACTGATCCGGGTTTTACCTGTAAGATTGGTAACACTGTTTATATAATGATTGATTGGTGTTTGCAGACTTATTGTTTCGTAGGTGGTTTTTACTTTAACGGCCTCTTCTCTTTTATTAAAGACTGTATCGCTTATAATTTTCCAATTCACATTATAATTGAAATTCCCAGGCGCGTTAATACCTGGAATACGTCTGATCATCACATTACATTGTCTATCAAATACGTGATTGGTAGCAAATTCAAATTTATAAATACCGGTTTTAGGCACTTTGATTCTTATATCAGTCAATGTCTGAAAAGCATTATTTGAATATGCAACTGAACCTGATTCATATTCCGTTACACTCATTCGTTGTGTACCTTTACCATTTTTCGTGGTAAAATCTATTGCGATCTCATCACCTGCTGCAAATGCGTAATGCATTTTAGGATAGTCTGGAAAAGACTTATTATTGTTGTTATTCTGCCATACGCCAACAGCGATCGATCCGGGAATATTAATCTCTTGATTAGTCACAATAATAGAAGTTTGGGCTGTTACCAGCTTATCAAAGCTGATCAAACACAGAAGCAGGCAAAAAGTTCTCATGTGATATATTCTCATAGCAATCGATATTCCGATGCAAGATTTCACAAAAAACTGACCCGATATTACGGGAATCCGTAAACCTGCTGCATAAGAAAAAGATCTTACACAGATTCACAAACATATCGGGTAACCTGATGGGCGTATCATTTTACCAAAGAGAGTATCAGGCAGGGATTTCAGTTGACCGTTCCTTTTTCCTGTTGATCCACTCCACCAGCAACAGGTTAGGAACCCAGCTTAGAAAAGCGATAATGATATAGTTATTCTCAAAGTGTACGCCATTGCCGAATACAGTGAGCAGCCAGATATATAAACGCAGCGTTACCGCCGCAAAAGCCAGTGCATAACTCCGGCGCATCATTTTAACATGATCGGCCACGTTGCCTTTTACAATACAGATCCAGCCATAAAGTGTAAAGATGATCCATAGTGTATTCTGTGCAAGAAAAGATGACATTACCCAGGGACCGCGGTTAATAAATATGGTCATTATATAAGCTCCGGGAGCTGCGAAAAACAAAATACCGGATACATAGATCTTACCCAGCAACCTGTGTAAAGCGATACGATTCCGTACTTTCTCAGAGAACTGAAAGAAGCCGGTGATCAGGATAATGCTGCTGCCGATTATATGACAGTAAAAAGCCGGCAGGTACCAGCCGGTTGCCACGGCCTGCTGCTTGATCTCCAAAAAATCACTGTGATGCTTAAAATCATAATACTGCAGGAATGTACCCACGCTTAACACCAATGACCAGAAAAAGCCCACATACCATAATATCCTGGTTACCGGGTTCATTTCTTCGTTTTGCTGCTGCCGAGCTTCTGGTTAATAAAATCGATATTGTATTTATCGATGGCCGTAAGCGAATCCTCCGTGTTTTGGGAATAGTGTTTATTGTTGTAGTCGCCGCCTTTCTGATAATATGCGCTTCCTCCCTCCATGATAGCTGCCCAGCGTTTGTTCGTGAATTTGTACGCATAGTCGGCATAGATATCATTTTTGATCCACTCCAGTAATTCAGTATTCAGCGTACTCAGTTTATTTTTTTCGCTTTTCTCTCTTTTCGTTGTATACATTTCATAACAGCCGCTGAGGTAAGACTCGTCCATTTTAACGTATTTGGTAAATGCGAACCGCCGGTTGGTTTCCAGTGGAACGAGTTTATTGTTCCTGATGGTGAAATAGTAATAACTGGTGCCACCGTAAACATATTTCGTGCTATCATACAGGTCAACTTCCAGCCGGCCCACCGAACGTACTTCATACAGGGAATCCGTCAGGGCCCTGAATTTGATCGGAACCTGGCAAAGTTGTGCCGATGGATCCTCATCATATTCGGAATACACATCAACCGCAAGGAACCTGTTGTTTTTCTTGTCTACGATCACGAGGTTCTTTTTATCGTAAAATTCACTCCGCCCGCCAAGAAAATAATCACGGATAGAATAAAATGTCGTTTTGAGCCAGTCATTGCCCGAAGAAGTTTCTGCAGCATCGTCGGTTTTTACAATATAGTTTGTACTCACACCCTCCCAGGCCACATTCCGCCTTAAGGGGTTCTCGAAAGTCTTTACCGGTGATACAAAATTGAGATCTGCCAGGTAAGAAGACGGTATATACAGACTGCCATGTTCATAACGTGAATTGAATTCCGTAATATGATCTGCAGTAGGCTGTGTTAATGTGAACGACTTATCCTGTTTCAGCTTTTCGAGTATATCGCCGATCTTCAGGTCTGCTTTATCAGAAATAGTATAATCGTTCTTCAGCCAGTAAAAGTCGTTGCCGGTGTTTAATACTGCAATACCTTCCGTTGCAGTAACAGGGAAAATATGCTCGTATTCAACCGGAACAATTATTTTACCATTCAGATCATAAAACCCTTTTTTATTCCCTTTCTCCACTTCAACCAGGTTTTCAAAAGTAGCGCCGATCGTATGGACAAGTGAATATTCAGCGGGGATCCGCAATTTCAGGTCCGGGCCAACAAGTCCCATTTTATATAAGCCTGCCGAATCTCCCTGCACTTCACTGATATCCCATTTACCATTGGCAACATAATACCAGGTCTCATTTTTGATGTGCGAGAGCCATATTATGCTATCGTATTGTTTTTTCAGATCATCCGCTACTTTAAATGCTGCAAGCGTTACAGGACTGTAAATGTCTGCGTCGGTCAGTCCTCTTGTTCTGATCAGGTTTTCATAAGCAATGAAATCTCCAAGGAACTGGCGTGCGTCAACCTGTATGATTTTATATTGGTGCGCAGTTACCTTCCGGATTTTGAATATTAACCTGGATTGTTTTTTCTCCATATCGCCCTGGCTGAATGAAGCAGGTATCCCTGCGGTGATCATTTTATCCGTACCAAACCGGATATCCGATTCTTCAACAGCCAGGCTGATCGCAGCCAGCGGTTTATCGTCACTGTTAAACGCCTGCTTTCCTGCAAGCAAGCCAAGCAGGCGTTTAACTGACTTCATATTCTGCGAATGATCAAAACTGTTCACCAGGGAATCAGGCTGATCCTGTTTAAGCTGACGGTCGAATGCTGTCAGGAAAGCAATAATTTCTTTCTTTTCAGATAATTCATCAGTACCTGAACCTTTAATGAAGAAGAATATACCTGCCGATAACAGGACGCCCGCCAGCGAAATAATAATGACAGCTTTGGTTTTCATGGTGCCAAAATAAACATTTAACTGAAAAGCTTACAGTAAACGAGGCATCAAGTAAAATCAACGGCTATATAACATGCCCGGCGGTACCTGGAAATCGTCTTTACCAACCGGTTTGATATAAAGCGGTGATAGATTGTCATTGTTTTGAGATAGAGGTGTTCTATATGCACGCATAAAAGCCCTTTTGCAACGGTACCATATAAAATTGCATGATTTTTTTATTATTTTGTCTACGGAACTTACCATTACAGCATGCAATGAAATACTGTTTTATCCTTATCCTGCTGTCATTCCAATATGTGAATGGCCATGCACAGGCCCGGTATTACGACCAGAGTAATTGCCCGGCGGATATCAGCTACTGGTACGATAACTGCTATTATTTCAAGATGCCTGAGAAGATGTTTAATGACGGATGGTACAGCTATGTTTTATTCTATGAAAAAGCAGATGGAACCTGGGCTGAAGCTTATCCGACCGAGGGCGGTGCCATGAACCCTGCAGTGCATACATCGATCTGCAATATCGACCTCCGCAATCTCAGGTATTTCTTTTATTACAACAAAGGCCTTAACAATACAACCGGCTTTCCGACACTGGCCGAGATCCAGGCAAAATACGGGCGAAGGAATAACATAGTATGGTTGTTTTGCGTGGCCGAAGACAAAAGCACGGGAACCGTATTCGTATCACAATGTTTCAGGGCCGCAGAAAATCCAACACTGGGGAACATGAATGCGCGGATCCTGACAGCATTCAGAAAGCATATAAAAGACATCCTCAAAGACAATCCGGGATTAAAAATACCGTACGATGAAAGCCGGATCAATTTCTGGGTAGAATGTAAAATACGCAGCTATAGTAAGGCACCCGGCAATGGAATTCATACGGGTATGAATTACGCGCAGATCCGTGATTTTACTGCCAGCTGCGCTACTGCCGAAAGTACATTGAACGAATCCAGGCTGAATTTCATAAAATTCAAAAATGATTACGGCAATGTGGATGTGGTATATGATATAGATTTCGATTATAATAAGGTAAAAAACTAGGATTATGACGCCGCGCTGTATTATTGCAATGGCCCTGATTCTTTTTACCCAATCCGTTATTGCGCAAAATTCTACCCGCATCCGGAAAGCTTCGCTTCTTTACCCTGAAATCAACAAGGGCAATACGGTGAATGACGCCAACCGCAGCCAGGCGCTTCTTTATTCAAAGAATATACCTGCAGAACTAGGGAAAGAATTAAAACAGGCCCTCGCCAACAACAAAGGTTTAACAAACGTCATCATCGGTTCCGGCAATACCTATTGCTATACCTACGGCCGCAATGGTTACAGTGCTAACGATATCCCGGAAGACTTACTGAAAGAAATAGAGGAATCCAATCATAAGAATCTTAAACTGAGTATTGTAACCACCTATGGTACCAACGGCTGGGTGGTTATCAGCGATAATAATGGTTATGCATACCGTAATATTCCTCCGGGTGCGGCCAGGGCAATTGAAAAATGTAATGCCAATAAATTAACCATTGATGTTGTTGCCATTGCCCCCGATGGAGGCTGGGTGATCATTAACCAGGACTACGGGTATGATTACGATGCGATAGACCAGGAACTTGCGGATAAGATCGAAGCATGCAATAAACAAAAGAAACCCATTAACCATATTGTATTCACGCCGGGCGGAGGCTGGGTAATCATTTATGACAGCAACGGGTATCTTTACAAAGACATCCCGGCAGAAGCCGCTGACGCTATCAGAAAAATAAATAAATCCGGTGAAAAAATAAATGTTGTAGCCTTCAGTAAGGCAGGATTTGTGATCAATTAGGGCTGTTGCAGGAACCTGTCAGAAATGCTTATAAAAAAGCGGGCTGAAAGCCCTGCTGTTACTTTCATCCCGCTTTAAAATCCAATATTTTTCAATTACGGGTTACCCGCCACTCACATTTTAATTGTCGTCCTTATCTTTTTTCGCACTCACTTTCAGAAATGCCGCACGTGTGGGCGTGGGGGCACTTTCGCCTTTCAGGCCCTGCCAGAGAATTTCGTTGAAGATCAGATCCGGCACCGCATCTTCCTTAGACCAGTCGAACTTGCTGCTCAATACTGCGAGCTTGCCGGTTTCAGGGTTTCGTTCGTTGAGATCAACATTAGCGGGCAAATAAGTGAACGCAGTATAATCAGGCTTATTAGTAAACAATCTCCACATCGGTGTTGCTGCCGCATCGAACTGGGTCATGGGTTTCATGCCCAGGATCAATTCAATGGTCCTGAGTACACCGGAAGTAGAATACATTGTATGGTCAACCTGTTTTCTTTTCACAAAAGGACTGATCACATAAGCGGTGCTGCGGTGCGCATCGATATGATCCGGACCATTCTGGGCATCATCTTCGAGAATAAAGACCGCGCATTCTTTCCAGATCGGGCTTTTGCTGATATAATCTATGAACATACCTACAGCCAGATCATTATCGGCCACATGTGCATACGGTGTTTTTTTGCCGGCACGCATTCCTTCCGTATGATCGTTCCCGAAACGGAGTGTTGTCAGCTGCGGTACTTTCCCCTGCTTAAGCAGTTCATCAAAATCTGTCTTCCATTGCCTGAAACGCGTGGTATCGGCAATGCCCAGGTCATAGCCGGAATAGTTCTTCGCTACATGCCCTTCCAGTGATTTCACTTTCGCCTTACCATTATCTGCAAACTCACCGTAAGATCTGTACGTTACGTTATGACGTTTTGCGTTATCCCAGATAAAACCATCTTTATTATTGGCGATCTCTCTTTCGCCCTCACCGCCATAAGATCCGCCCCGGCCACCATAGCTGGATGGCCAGGTTTTTTCGAGATAATCGGTAGCATAAGCGCCCATGCTCCAGTTATGGCCATCTGCACTCACTTCCGCATCCACATAAAAATTATCCAGCAGCACAAAATCCTTTACGATCTTATGCTGGTTAGGAGTGATCTTTTCGCCGAACAGGCAAAGCTTCGGATCACCGTTTCCCTGCCCAATATCTCCCAGCACCTGGTCGTAAGTGCGGTTTTCCTTGATCACATAAAACACATATTTGATCGGGGACGGATCGCCCACTTTCATCGGAACCGGGTTTCCGGCCTCCCCTTCCGCATTCAGTTCCTTGTCTTTTGAATAGGGCGTATTCCGGTAAACCGCCTGCGAATAGACCGACAGTACATCAGCTGCCGGCTGATCGATAAAACTCAGCGTTCCTTTAAAAAGACCTGCGATGTACTGGATCTCCTTAGGCTTATTCTCATCGCCCAGGTGATGATCCACTTTCTCTTTTTTATCTGTAGGATTCGGTCCGTAAGGATTTGCCCGGGATGAAAGTCCTTTACCGTTTGTTACCAGTATCTTTTTGTTGACGAGTTTCACATTGGTCGGATACCAGCCTACGGGAATAAAACCTTTGGAAAATGATTTACCAGGATTGCTCACATCAAAAACAGCGAGGCAGTTGTTATCGGCGTTGGCGATATACAATGTTTTCCCGTCTTCAGAAAGTGCAACACCATTACTGGTAGAACCGCTCGGGGCATTGGGGTATAAAGCAGCATTCAGTGTTTCCACTACTTTTTCTTCCGCGGTGCTGATAATGGAAACTGAGTTATCATCGGCATTGGCAACATATAACCATTTGCCATTTTTGCTGTAAGTGATTTCGTTGGGATGGCTGCCCACAGGAATTTCCTTAACTATTTTCTGTGCAGCTGTATTCCATACCAGCAGTTTCTTTGCACCCCATACGCTGATATATAATTGTTTGAGATCGGGAGATAACTTACAGGTATAACCTTCCGCCCCAAGAGCCGTTTTCGATCTTACAGTTTTATTTTCGAGGTCTATCACATACAGTTGCTTGTCTTCCCTGGTAACAACATATAATTCCTTACGAACTTTATCATCCACATCCAATCCGGCGATACCTATTTTATTCGGCCAGGCTTTTCCCAATACAATAGAATCTTTGAGCGATAATTTTCCTTTGGCTACGCTGTATATTTTGATCATGTTATCATGCCCACCGGAGACATACAGCAGGTCATCTTTTGAGGAAAAAGCGAGTCCGTACCAGGATTTTGCGATAACGATGCTGTCGGTCTTCTTTTGCCGGGCGACATCGATCAGTTCGATCGTCTGCGTGCTTTGTCCGTTATTCGTAACAGCAGCCATTTTTTTATCGTGACTGATCACGAGGTTCAGCGGAAGATCGCCGAGCTGCAATTGGGAACCGGCGGGCGTGAGTGTCCAGCCGTTGGGCAGACCGGTTTTGCGGCTTTCCAGTTCCTGCACCATTTTATGCTGTGCAAAGATCAGGGCCGGCAATGTCAGCAAGCATAGGGCAAGTAATACAATTTTCATTTTTTTCATGGCACATAATTAAAAAACTCCGGGATATGACTACAGAATTGAAAGAAAGTTAATCATAAAATCATATTTCTTTTACTGTAGACCCTGCCATGATCTATTTCTATGGCCAGCTTTTTTACGGGCGGGTAGTTGGAAGACAATAGATCTTATTTTAACATACCTTCTATCAGATCAGTAATTATATTCGGAAAAAATATACATGAATATGTCCGTTTTAAAATGTCTGCCCGGATTGGTATTCTTTTTCAATAGTGCCACTATCCTTAAGGCACAGGAACACCCAAAACTCGACGCATTCTTTAAAAAAATGGCCGAAACCCGGCAGTTCAGCGGCAATGTGCTTGTGGCAGAGAACGGAAAAGTCGTCTTCCGGGGTTCATACGGTTATGCGGATTTTGTAACACACCAGCCTAACCGGGCAGACATCAGTTTCCCCATCGCATCCATTTCCAAAACCATAACGGCTACTGCCGTGTTGCAGCTTGCGGAGAAGGGCAAGCTGACCGTAAACGATCCTGTAAGCAGGCACCTTTCAGGTTTTCCTTATGCTGTTACCATCAGGCAATTATTGTCGCATACATCTGGCCTGCCCCCATACAATGCTTTTTTCAAATCGGCCCTCGCCAAGGATCCGAAGCGGATCTTTACGAATACCGATTTCCTGCCAGCTGTCATGCAGGAAAAGCCTGCACTGATTTATGAGCCGGGCAGCAGCGGGAATTACGACAATGTGAATTATCTCGTACTTGCGCTGATCATTGAAAAACTATCCGGCAAATCTTATCCGGCCTATATCCAGGAGCATATTCTTAAGCCTGCAGGTATGACTCATACGCGTTTTATGCCGCTGAGCGACCAGTTCAATACAGATACGCTGCGCCATTATGCATTTCCGCATCTGTACCGTGGCTTATTCGATGAAGCGCCGGTACGTTCCAATACCATACCCTATGTGAGAGACTATTGGCGCACATTTGCAGTGGTAGGGTTTGGTGAATACATCAGTACCGTTGACGATCTGCTGCGTTACGACCAGGCGTTGTATGAAAACAGGTTGTTGAAGCCGCAAACATTGAAACAGAGTTTTGATGTGGTAAGGCTGAATGACGGTAAACCCCAGCCCCAGTTATTCGGCCTGGGCTGGGAGATCGAAGCAGACAGTTCGCATGGGAAAGCAGTGTACCATAGCGGAGCGGCTACCGGTTTAAGTTCAGTACTTATCCGCAACATCGACAAACACCAGACGGTGATCCTCTTCGACAATTGTCATTTTAATGCACACGAAACCGGAGACCTTGCCATGAAAATACTGAACGGTGAATCGATTCCATTGCCGAAATACAGTATTGCCCGGGAATACGGGATCGCCCTGCAAAAGAACGGCGCCGATGCAGCCAGAACTTTGCTGAAAGAATTGATGCGGGATACGGTACGCTATCAGCTATCGGAAAGCGAAATGAACCAGCTCGGTTATGATTTTCTCGGCACTTCAAATCCCTATCACATGCCTGAAAGGCAATTGTATGCGCAGGCACTGGAAACCTTTCAATTAAATACAGAATTTTTCCCGGCGAGCTGGAATGCCTACGATAGTTATGGAGAAGCGTTGCTGAAAGCCGGTCAGGCGGATAAAGCCGCGGAAATGTACAAACGTTCGATTGAGCTGAATCCGGATAATAAAGGCGGGAAAAAAGCGCTGGAAGAGATCCTGGAAAAGAAAAAAAATGGTAACCGTTGATGTGACGCACAGGATGCATTAGTTTTATACGCAGGCAGGTCATTATCGCTGCCTGCTTTATCCATTAAATCAGCGCCATGAGCAATAAAAAAGGACTTTCACTTCCATTCTTAATTATAGCGATCGTTATAGGATCGGCCATTTACAGGGAATTTAATTTTGAAACATACCGGTTCGAAAAGCCAGCACTCGCGGTTGTGTATATACTGACTTTTGTGATGTGTGTTTATTTTATGGTGAGGGGAAGGAAATAATGCGCGCAACGTGCTGCCTGGTTGGTCGCTGATCTCACTCATTATATCCTGAAATTTTAGCAAGTGCCTGCCCGCTACGCTTCAATAAAATTATCGCCGGCACTGATGTCTCCCGGAGGGGACACAGCGCAGCACGTACCTGCTATTTCTAGAGCTTGTTAATAAATTCCAACTTTCAGGCGGGTGCCGGCATTCTCGTCGCCACTGATGTCTCCCGGAGGGAACTCAGCGCAGCATGTACCTGCTATTTCTAAAGCTTGTTAATAAATTCCAACTTTCAGGCGGGTGCCGGCATTCTCGTCGCCGCTGACGTCTCCCGGAGGGGACTCAGCGCAGCACGTACTTGCTATTTCTAAGCTTGTTAATAAATTCCAACTTTCAGGCGGGTGCCGGCATTCTCGTCGCAGCTGACGTCTCCCGGAGGGGACTCAGCGCAGCACGTACCTGCTATTTCTAAACTTGTTAATAAATTCCAACATTCAGGCGGGTGCCGGCATTTGTCGCTCAGGCCGCTGGGCCTCGTCTTTGCGCCAACGCTGCTTTGGCCTCTATCAAAATGTGCTGCGCATCATTTTGATTACCCGCGCTACGCTCGGTACCGAAGCCAAAGAGGCGTCTCTGCAAAGACTGGTAGATATATTCTTCAGAACACAAATATAAAAAGATCGATTTCGGTAATGATTGCCTGCGCTGCATAGATAGTTATTGAATATTTCGGCCAGGTTCAATAGCAATATACCCACTTCGTCGCCGCTGACGTCTCCCGGAGGGGACTCAGCGCAGCACGTACCTGCTATTTCTAAGCTTGTTAATAAATCCCAACTTTCAGGCGGGTGCCGGCATTTGTCGCTCAGGCCGCTGGGCCTCGTCTTTGCGCCAACGCTTCTTTGGCCTCTATCAAAATGTGCTGCGCATCATTTTGATTACCTGCGCTACGCTCGGTACCGAAGCCAAAGAGGCGTCTCTGCAAAGACTGGTAGATATATTCTTCAGAACACAAATATAAAAAGATCGATTTCGGTAATGATTGCCTGCGCTGCATAGATAGTTATTGAATATTTCGGCCAGGTTCAATAGCAATATACCCACTTCGTCGCCGCTGACGTCTCCCGGAGGGGACTCAGCGCAGCACGTACCTGCTATTTCTAAGCTTGTTAATAAATCCCAACTTTCAGGCGGGTGCCGGCATTTGTCGCTCAGGCCTCTGGGCCTCGTCTTTGCGTCAACGCTGCTTTGGCCTCTATCAAAATGTGCTGCGCATCATTTTGATTACCTGCGCTACGTTCGGTACCGTAGCCAAAGAGGCGTCTCTGCAAAGACTGGTAGATGTATTCTTCAGAACACAACTACAAGAAGATCGATTTCGGTAATGATTGTCCGCTGCATAAACCGTTATTGAATATTTCGGTCTGGTTTGATCATTATGTAAAATGGCATCTGTACAACCATGCCTTAACTTTTATTGAGAATAAAAGTTTGTACATTGTAATGCTAAAACCAATAATCAGTAATTGTGAAAAATACTTTCTTTTTTGTTCTTTCTATTCTCTGTCACACAGCAATGGCGCAGCAAAAGAATAATGCTTCTATTCTTACTAAGCAGGATCAGGCAATATTAATAGACTCTTCTGAAAAATATTTTGCTGACAGAATGGAGCAAGATAAAATTGTGGGACTATCTGCAGCACTGATTATAGGAAACAAGGTTATCTGGCAAAAGGGTTTTGGCTTTGCAGATCGCGAAAAGAAAATTCCAATGACGGTTAATACAGTAGTGAATATTGGTTCTATTACAAAAACCTTTACAGCACTCAGTATTATGCAGCTTCAGGAGCAAGGGCTTATTGATTTGAGCCAGCCCCTGAACAGGTATTTAAAGCAGTTTCACCCGAAGCTGCAAAAAGGCTTTAACCGGGATCAGGTTACGGTGAAATCAGTATTAACACATACTTCCGGCATACAATCTGACATTTGGAAAAACTCAGATCTTGAATCCGGGAAATATACGGATGTGGTTGATTTTATTAATGATACCTATCTGCTTTATCCGCCCGGAATGATTGGTCTTTATTCAAATGCAGGGTATAATCTACTCGGCCATACAATCAAAGAAATAAGCAAAGAAGATTATCCTTCGTATATACACAAACACATTTTTTCGAAATTAGGTATGAGCCGTAGCGGGTTTGCCCAGGACAAATTATCCAATCGAAGTAAACTATATGCTTATGGTGAGGTAGTAAAAGAATACGAACTAAGGGATGTTGCATCCGGAGGGATTTATACCGACATGGAAGATTTTACAAAGTATGCCATTGGCCTGCTGGATGCATACCAGGGAAAAAATAATGGTCTCATTGAAGAAAAAACAATTAAAAAAATGTTTTCGCTTCAAAATGCTGACATCCCCCTGGAAACAAACAAAAAAGGTTTAGGCTGGTTCATGTTCAGGAATGATTCTGTTACTGCCATGTACCACGCCGGCAGTGCAGGTTTTGCCCAGGCCAAATTATTGTTGTTCCCTGAAAAAAAAGCCGCAGTGATCGTAATGACCAATACTGCCGAAGGCGGCAGTGCAGCTGAAGAATTTTGTTTTGATCTGTTGCCCCGGTTTGGACTTAGCATACCAGATCTCTTCCCTGCCCCGATTGCTGACCGGATCCATGATTCCAATCCGGCAATCAATCCTGCAAAAGAATCCCTTAAAGCGCATGAAGGTAATTATGCTGTATCAGGATCTTATGTTTCGGTTTCTTCCAATGGTGAGAATTTAAAGATGAGGAATGGCGATAAACTCTATATTCTGAAACCGGCAGGCCGGAATGAATATATACCCTATATCGTTAAAGAAGGCGATACGGTTGCAGAAAACAATAACAATCGTTATTTCTTCAGGAATATCAAAGGCTATCATTTTCTCATTAAAAGAATAAAACAAAGGGAATACAATCTGGGCTATAAATTAAAACCTGTAACTGACGAATTATGGCTGGACAGGCTCGGCCTGTATAAACAGTCTGGCTACCAAATGCTCATAGGCGACAGTAAATTCAAAAGTTTAGAACTTTACTTTTCCAAAGATCACGTGCTCATGTGCCGGTTAAAAACAATGGGCAGCACCAATGAAATTCCATTGGATGTAATTGATGATCATACGGCAATGTCCAGCGGGGTTAATTCAGGCTTTGGAGGTTTTACTGTTACTTTTAAAAAAGAAGGGCAAAACAGGATTGCTGATTTTGCGGGGATTAGCTTTTTAAAGTCGGAGTAGGGCTGATAGACATCTAAGTTTAGCAACATAACCTTTTTAAACAATATCATATAAAAAAAATCCTAAACTGTCAGATCAACTACCAACTATTAAATATAATGTACATTTATTTTTATGGTGAGGGGAGAAATAGATTTTTATTATTTGCACGATTATTTGTTAATATCTAATAAATAATCAATTATTTTTTTTCCAAGATTTTTATCTACTTGTTCGCAGTCAAACAATTCAGCAAAATACATCTCACAAGAATGCAAGAAATCATTTTTTGATTCAGAGATATTATAGTCCTTTTTCCCGTTATTACTTTGCCCTGTTGAAGGATATAGTAAAATAGCATGTATCGAATTGAACTGAACATTATAGGTAAACATTTGTTGAAGGTCGCGAATAGACGGATAACCTTCGTTCACTATCTTCCATTTCGTATCTATAATTAATCTCTGCTCAATATTTCTTTTTTTAAAAGTAATCAAAATATCAGGTCTAATAGTATGGTTATTCCAGAACTGTCGACTATTTTGAGCAGTAACACATAATTCATTTTGATAAAACTGCTCCTCTGTTGCTTTAAGTATTTTATATATGAACGTTTCAAAAAGAATATTCATGTTAAATAATAAGGCAAGTATCTGTTGCTGGCCTGCTTTAAAGGCGGGGCAATAATTAAGGATAATCATCTCAGCCAGAACTAAAGCATCCTTATAAACAAAAGTTTTGCGGTCCAACTTTAATTCTCCAAAATCAGAAGCGTCTTGCCTCCACGATTCAACGTCTTCGAAATACAGTAACAAGCGCTTGGCAGCGTGTACGATATCGCTTTTAAATGAAATATCGGCAACGATCTCTAATGCACTTTTCAAAATCCGGTTATAAAGATTATCCTTGGTGTAGCTTGTATACTCTGTAAATAAGCGCTCTTTATGTAATAGGTTATGCTGTAATTGCTTTCCGATCAATAATCTCCCTTTCACTACAGATAAATTAGCTTGTGCTTTCTTATATTTTTTCACCAGGCCTTTATGTACCAATCGCTCTACCTCTTGCAGGAATGTACGTAAGTAAATGTCTAACAGGTTGGCATTTTGTGTGTGCTGCAGCGCATTTGAGGTCTCATTGATTTTGATATATCCTGCTCTGCTCAACATAAAAAGTAATGCCTTTTGCCATTTGGTTACATTTCTTTCATCATCGTTAGTGTTTCTGTCAGCTTTAGGCAGTATCTCAATAGTCTTATTACCTACCTGTATTAGCCCTACATAAGATTTGAATATGACTTTCTTATAGCCTATGTTGAAATACTTGCCTTTATGCAAGTCATTATATTTAACCAAGCTTTCGAAATGATGAGTGTCAAATCCCTGCTCTCCTATATTGAGTCGGGAATGTTCAAAAACAGTGATAACATGGCTACTATTCATAGATGGTTTTTGCTGCTGTTATAAATGTTTCATCGTTAGCAAAATCCCGGATGCTTTTCAGGTGATAAATCTTATCCTCATTCAGATTCTGAACATCATAACCCGCGACTTTCATGAAGTTTACGCTGTTCTTAGTTGTCTCATCCAAGAAAGACATACCGATGACCAAACCAATACGGCCATAATCCCTATAGAAATATTCTTGCAATAGAGGTAATATCTTATTGAAAAAGATAGCTTTTAAATGTGCAATGGAACGGACATTGATAAAGTAAGCATGACCGAGCATGTAATCTCGTCCCAATAGTTTTTCAATACGCATATTGATAGCATCAAGCAATAAGCAAAGATTGATACCTGAAAATTGGCTTGTCAAGTCAGCCAAAGCGTCAATCTGGCTTTTCAATGGTGTATTCTCCTTACGCATAGGCCCCCAATAGACCTCTTTATCTTTCTCGTTATTTTTGTCTTCCGGAAATCCCAATAATTGGTAAAATGGTGTTTCCAATGCTCTATACTCCTCATCGTCCCAGGAATATTTTTCATTGTCCCACCAAAATTGCCACAGCATTTGCTCCGGTTTTAACAACGATGATTCCGGTGCCATTTCTTCAAAGACAAAACGACGTCTTAATGCGGTGTCCAACGCCTCAACGCTACGATCTGCCGTATTCATTGTGCCGACAATATACAGATTGGGTGGCAGTGCGAATTTTTCTTTACTGTAGGGAAGTATTGCGGTTATACTTTCCTTCTTGCTTAGGCGTTTATCGTCTTCCATCAGGGTAATCAACTCACCGAATATCTGGGCAATATTACCTCTGTTGATCTCGTCAATGACAAGAACATAATTTTTTACGGTTTTATCATTTGTATTATTGCCTACAAATGACTTCAGTTGTTCCAGTATGCCAGGATAATAAATACCTATACCTGTCGGCCTCACTTCCTTCCGTTTATAATAGTAGTCTCGTAGCGTACCGATACTGAGGGTATGTCCCGTACTGCCATTGGCTTTTTTGAACCGGATGGATGATTTCGTAAAGTCCGCAATGGTAAATTCCTTCCCCTCCGTTTTCATACTGAACTTCATAGACGGACTCTCTTCCCATTTTTCCCGCAAATGACTGAAGGCTTCCTCAAATGAGAGCTCTCCCTTGGCTTCGTTCTTAGAATCCAGCCAATTGCTTAATGCCAGGTCGGCAATGTTTTTCAAAATGCCTGGTTCTACGTCATAAGTAACTTGTTCTTTGCCGTTTGCCATTGGTTTAATGCCTTCTACAAAGTCCTCATAGCTCATACTCTGGTGAAACGTAACAAAAGCTATCTGACCATCTCCCGGGTTATCCCAATCTTCAATTAGCAATTCGTCAAACCGGTCCTTTAATTCCGTTCGGTTGCTAAAGCGTTTAAACAAACGATTTTCTTTTATGCCATCGGCAATAGCCACAGCCTTATTAATAGTATGATAAGTTTTTCCTGTTCCGGGCGGTCCGTAAAGGATAAGATTTGATGGAAATTCATTAGTCAGATCTTCCGGATCAAACGATAAAGCCAATTCAGTAGCCGGACTATCAATGCCACCCCGGTTAAAAATAAGCCTGACATTATCCATATTATTAACACTGCTGATGGTAGAGCGATAAGCACCCCGGCCGTCGATATCAAAGCGTTTGAAAGCTTTGTCCCAATCAACTTTCAGGCTTTTACCATCTTGTTTATTTTCTGTTACAGTGCCTAATGCATGTACACCTAATACAGAAATGATTTTTCCATTTTCTTTACGGGTATAGGTTGTTTTTGCTGCCAGGCGTGCTCCTGCCGGGACAGCATTGACGGTATGTTGAAACTTATCGTTATAGCCGTTTTCCCATATTCCTTCTTTTAAAAAGCGCTCGAGCTGACTTTCTCCGTCCCACTGAAAGCCGACGCAATAGTATCTGATATTCACAGTTTAACTTTTACGTTATTAATTGTGTCCATAAACGATTTAATGAAAATGTCTGGTGCATTACTCCCAATCCATTTAAATAGGTCTGCTTTTAAATAATTACACTCACGATATCTGTGGTTGTCAAATTGGCTGCCAAAATCTATAAATGAAGTTCTGACTTGTTTCAAAGTTTTAAGATCTGTTCTTGATTGTACAAAACCAAGATATAAATCAAGCCAAGATTGATAGTCAGAAGCTTTACCAGCAAGATAGTCTTTTACAATTCGGTCTGAAATACAATAAACAAATTTCCATCTTTTAACTTCATCGCAATCTGGAAGAAACTTTATATCCCATACTCCTTTATCATCTCCACGCTTCGGCAGTGTTGTATTTGTAAAATCAAGCTTAACGTTAATCTTTTTATTATAAGGGTTAACAGCTTTTATTTGTTTTTTATCGTCCCAAATCAAATCTTTCGTCTTTTTATAAACACTATTGCAGTTGTGCCCCATCGGAGCTAGATTCCTCATATTAATCGCTGCAAAAGGATATTTTGATTTAGGAAGCAAGTGGTCATAATCTTGTTTCTGATGTGTGAAATGTAATAATTTTTCCATTCCACAAAATGGGCACCAATTGTTGCCCTGCGCAGTGTAAAAATCTTCGTAATGTTTGTGAATGTTATAATCCGTTAACGTATTCTCATACAGGAAATAAAATAAATCGAGAGTTTCCTTTTGAATTTGAGGTGGAATGTTATCTATTGTAATCCTAACAGTACGTTTATCGAATAAATTCTGAACGTCATTCATTCGCACAAACGCATTAAAGACCTTAACTTTTCTAACTCCTAGAGCTTTGTATTTATTGAAAAAGTCATTTAATAAGGTGAAAATCTTTACAGGTGCTCCTTTATGTCTACGCTTAACCTTTGTTGCAAAGTCTGGATTTAGATAAACATCGGGATCAAAAACATCTGTTGATTTAACATGTCGTATTAGATGAATAAAAGTTGATATTTCTCTTTGTAATTTATGTACGTCCTGTGTCCGGACAAAAGAATATTTCTGAAGCATTATTTTTTCCTTTTTGAAACTGCTGCTTTAGACCTTATTTCCTTAGATGCCGTCAATTCATTCAGTCGATGAAACAAATAAACTTTTTCAAGTGATTCACCGAAGTCGTCTATCCTATCAACTATCTTAGTATAGCTTCTTGATTTTTGAAGATCTTGAATGTCACTAAGAGATTTCTCAGACATAGGTGGTATTACACCAAAGGCTTCTTTCAGAAGCTTATCCATAGATACACCATACGTTTGAATTTTAGGTTTTGATGCCTTCCCGCCTTTAAAAATGAGCACATGCTCTGTGCTACAATCACCTAAAAGGAAAGGCGAATGTGTAGAAATGAAAAAATCCTGCTTCTTTGTATGAGCTATCATATTCAATGTAGAAATAAATTTTGATCTCCATTGTGGATTAAAATGTGTTTCCGGCTCATCCAATAAGAATAGAACATCAGGATCTTCAATCATCAATAGACTCCCAATGATATGTATGAGCTGATGCTCTCCGTCACTTAAGTCATAGTAGTCGATATCTTCTTTAACTCCTTTTAAATTTACCCTTACACTTTCTACATTGAAAACCTTGTCTTCCGATGATAACTGAGGGTAAATGTGTTTTTGATTCGGGTACTCTGCTTCTTTTATCGTATTTCTTTTCTCTCTGCGCAACAGAATATCATTCAATAAGTCTAGTTTATACAATGCGCTGTATAAATGGAAGGGGGAATCAAAATATTTTTTAAAGAGCCTCCTACTGTTGGGATTGATATAAAAATCTAAAATCGTCTTGTCATTTTCTTCATCATAGTGATAACAGGTAGCACATTTTTTTAAAGCGCCGATGTACTTATTCAATTCAGGAGTTAATCCAATAGTAATACGATTCTTATATCTGGGCTTTAATTGAACAATTATTCTAAATGACTCCAAAGAGTCCCACTGGGCGATCTTATCGGATATTAGCTGCAGCTGGCTGGTGCTTCTGAAAATACTATTTGCTATAAGAACAAAGGAATTCACTTTATAATCCAGGAATACAAGCCTCGTATCTGGAACAATGGTACCATCCGGGTTTTTACTTAAGTTGGTAACAGCATCTGAGTATTCAATGTAGGTTTCCTCAAATCGTTTACTTATGGTTTGATTGTCTCCGGAAGTATAACCTACAACAAACTTGGGCAATAGTGTTTCCGCTTCTAGCCTATCATCCACAGTTAATATGCCTTTTGCAGTTATTATTTCAAATTGGGGAAATCCTTCTTCTTCGGGCTGACTGATTTTTACATGAATCCGTTTGGGACTTTCCTTTACGTATTCCAGTTCGAACTGAATTTTTGTTTTTTCAGGTTGGCTATCACTGGTGCAATAGCCATTCAGATAATAAAAGATGTCACTAAACACTTCTAAAAGCTTAGACTTACCGGAACCATTGACTCCGGCCAGACAAATAGGTGTCGTTTTGTTCAAGTCTTCTTTTAAATGAAAAACTTGTTCAAAACCATCAACAGGTGTAGCGTATCTACCCTTAATGAACTTAAGCCTTAATAGTTTCATGTTTTTGGAGTTTGTATCTCATAGTGCCGGAAGGCGTATCAATAGTGGTAGTGATCCTGTCCGCTTTCCTTTTGTATTTGTCATTACGAAGCAATTCAAAGAATTGCTTTTTTAGTTGAACATAATTACTCTTTGATAACTGCTGTAAGGAGTCATTTAATTCTTCAAACGAGAAATCCTGGTCCTGGAATGTATTTTCAATTATTGTTAGTAAGGAAATTTCAGCCATTCGGATATGTTTATTTTGTACTCTTTTTGTGTTTGATTGGATTACGCGCGGGTTGTCCTGTGGTTTATCTTTTATCGGCGTTTGACCTTGTAATATTCGTTCTAATAGTTTAGCTGCCGGTTCATCTGTCGGATCAGCATCTACTAGCTCTCCACTAAATGCCTTCGCTAAAATATTAGGAGGAAGATTGTTAATTTTCGTTTTGACATTGGCATAAAGTTTTTCCAAACTTTCAATACTCTTAAACAGAGTATCAATTCTACGTACAACTTCATTCTGTTCTACGAGTGAGGGAACGGAGATTGGTATTATAGATAGTTCCTTTTGATTGATTTTGGGTAATACACTTCTTTCGCCGGCCGATGTTGCATAACTTAGGAAAGCTTTAGATAACATGTAATAATAAAGGTATCTAGTGTTCAATTTTGTAGATATTGGATACATGTCGGCACTACATAAACCTGGGAAATCAGCTACAATTACTTTCGATAAATAAGGCCGAATTTTAGAATATAAGATACTACCTTTCTCAAAGTAGTGTTTTGCGCTTTTCGGCATTATATCAGACACGGTTGGTTTATCAATTAATCTACCAGTTTCCGACTGAATATTATCAGGAGCAATCAATGGGTAGTCTAGAAATTTACTAGGTTCTACGAGGTTTGAATCCACAGACGCTATACTGCTAAACGGTAGCCATTTCCATGAATCAGGCAGTGATATATTCACCTCTCTCATTTCTTCCTCGTCATCATTGTTAAAATCCAGAATCAAATCCTTATTTCTTCTCCATTCCTCTGTCAATTTTCCCGTTACTGCCTGCATAAGAACATTCTCTCTAAACTGTTTTAGCAACGAAGGGATTTTATCCAATCGTTCATTAAGTGAATCCAAATGGAGATACAGATTATCAAGCTTATCGGCTATTCGCCTTTGTTCAGATGAAGAAGGAATTGGCACCTCTACTGTTTTGAGTAAAGAATAATGTCGACTATAGCCCAGCGATGGAATCTTAAGCGATTTCAAATAGTAAAAGAAAAACTTGAAGTCCAATAATGAAGAAGGTCGCAATATTTTTACACCATCTGCCCCCACAGCAAATTTTACGTCGACGTATTTAATGTTTCTGGTGTGATCCCCAAAAACAATGACAGGTAATGATCCTTTATAAATGAGACTTTCATTGTCAACGTATCCTGCTACATCAGATTCTCCCTGATCTATAACAGGAAAAAGACCATTTTCTAAATAATCATTTGACTTGAGTTTGGTAAATGAACCCGCTTTTTCCAAAGTGTCAAATAAAGGAACGGTCGGCCAGTCTTTAAAAAGCTTAGGTTGTAAATTGTCTTTATTAATATCACCTCTTGATGCCATTATCCTAGTAATTCTAAAATTTTATTCAATTCCAACTCAATGGCTTTTATTTCGCTCAAGGCTTCACGAGCAATGTCTGCCGGTTCCATTATTTCACTTTCGCCATTTAAAGCTCCTTCGTTCATTAAGCCTATATCCAACGAATCCTTTTTAGCCATAATTTCTTCGCGTGTATAAGAGCTCCAACGGGCATTTTTAACCTGCTCACGTTTATTGAAATCAACTATGCCATTATATTCTTGCTTTACGTTATCAATGCTTATGCCGCCTGTATAGGCTAAGACAAAATCAGCAAAGGCATCCCTTTTGAATGGCGTTCGTTTACCATAGGCCGGCGCATTCGTTCGCATATCGTAAAACCAGACTTGTTTTGTATTGCCAGTTTCCGTTTTGCCGCGTTCAAAAAAGAGTACATTGGTTTTTACGCCCTGTGCGTAAAAAATGCCGGTCGGCAAGCGCAGAATGGTATGCAGGCTGCATTTGTCCATTAGGTCGCGTCGTATTTTCTGCCCGTCATTATCTTCAAACAATACATTATCCGGTAACACTACAGCAGCCCGGGCTCCCCCTCTTTTATGCAGGGAACGGTAGATGTGCTGCAGGAAATTAAGTTGCTTGTTGCTTGTCGGGAAAGTAAAGTCATCACGTGTAGGGCGCTCACCACCTATCTTGGTACCAAAAGGAGGATTAGCTAATACGCCATCATAATTTTTAAAGCTCTTTCCCAACTCGCTCAGGGTATCTCCTAAAATAATTTTACTGTCCTGTCCGTGCAATTTAGCATTCATCAGTGCCAGCCGATGTGCATCCTGTACCAGCTCACAACCACTGAATGCCTCTGTAAGCTGAAATTTTCTTTCCTTGGTATCCAGGTCATAATAGTTGTCTGTTTTTTCGCGCAGGTACTGGTCTGCCGCGATCATAAACCCGAAAGTGCCTGCTGCCGGATCATTCCAACGTTCGCCAATTCTGGGTACCAGCAAATCAACCATTACATTGATTAAGGGTCTGGGTGTAAAATACTGTCCGGCGCCGCTCTTCTTTTCGCCTGCATTGCGTTCCAGCAATTCCTCGTAAATGGTAGCGATCTTGTCTTTTTCATGATCGTCGAACCAGTCAATATTATCAATACTGGTGATCAGCGTACGCAGGTTAGCCGGTTTGCGTAAGGTTGTTGCCGCATTGGTGTAGATCTCGCTGATGGTGTCATTTTCACTTTTGGCAGCAATGGTGGCTAATAACTCCCGGTAAGTATCAAAAAGATCTTTATTATCTTTAATGCCTTTCAACCGGCTCCAGCGGTACTCTTCCGGAATTTGTTCTTCAAATCCTTTTACTTCGGATAAACGAAGAAAAAGAATGTAGGTCAGCTCATTTAAGTATTGGTGATAGGTCACCCCATCGTCGCGTAATACATCGCATAAGCTCCATAATTTCCGGGCAATATCTTCTGCACTCATAAATCTGCTATTGTTCTTTTAAATTGTGTTTTATGCCGATTGGGCATATAAGTTATCATTAATGGTATCCAGTATCACCTGCAACTGGTGTTCGAATATTTTATCTAATCGCTGGAAGCCTCCTTCTTCTTTAAACGGCTCATCATCCAGGTCTTTTATTTGTAAAATTGTTTCTTTCAGCAACTGCTTTTCAAAACGATCCAGCCATTTACTTTGCACAGCATTCCATTGTTTCATGTTTCTTACCTGCTTCATCGCCCGTTTAATCCTGTCTTCATGGCTTTCCAGCGATGTGCCTATAGCAAGTGTGCGAATAAAGGAAATAATATCTGCAGCGATATCTTCATTTTTCGCTTGTTTCCAGGCTGTGCGTAAAGATACCGTATTGAACCCTGCTGCATCTAAAATCATGAGCAGCTCTTTTAATGATTTTCGATCCAATTCCTTAGGTCGGTTGCATACAATGGATAGTGCTGCTACCTGGTTCAGGTTGTTTTTGATAAAATTGGTGAAACTATCCAGATAGTCTTCCGGTTTGCTACCTTTCCCATAACCGCGTGTCGTTTCGATATACTCGTCTGCATGCTCTGATACCATTACGTAAGCCGGAGCAGGTTTGAATTCGTCTAAGAATTTCCATAGTCCTGTTTTACCCTGAATCGTCTTTTGTATAGCGGGGTTATTCAACTGATTCTTTAGAAAATCAATGAACTGAGCCGTATCATTCCCTTCGGCATAATATTTAAAGGTACTTGCTGCATCCTCCGCATCTTCGATATAGCGTCGTTTCCTTTGCAGTTTGGCAATGATCTGTTCTATTTGTTTCTTTACCCGTTCCTGCGTTCGTATGACATCCAGCTCCTGTGACAACTGTTGAAAGGACGCCTTTGCATTTACAGAAACAGGCTTCATTTGTGTATAATCGCTAAGCGTTTCATATAAGCCCACCGCATCATAAATCTGGAAAAATTCTTTATTGATATCATCGCATTTGCGCGTGGCACGTCCTAACATCTGTTCATATAAAATACGGGATTTTACCCGGCGCATAAACACCAGGTTACTGATACGCGGCACGTCGATCCCCGTAGTCAATAAATCAACGGTGACGGCTATATTAGGGAACTGTTCATTTTTATAACAGTTCAACAATTCTTGCGGGTTATAGGATTTACCGGTAATCTTTTGGATCGCATTATCCGGCACATCAATCCCCAATCTGCTATATTCTTCCTTAAATAAATGAACCAGGGTATCAGCATGTTCATCGGTAGCTGCAAATACCAGTGTCTTTGCATCGCCTTCCGGGTCCAGTGCTTTTGCCAATTGTGCCACCACTGTCCTGTTGAAGTTCTCGGAAAGTACCAGTTTGTTAAAGGCCGATACATCAAAATGCAACTCATCCTCCAGTGCTTCCAATTCAATAATGCTATTCTCTTCCTGGTCATAAGCTTTGGGCTTTTCTCCCTTTTCCCAGGTGATGCCTTCTTTGCTCAGCGTGGTTTCTATCTGGTGTGGCGGTTCATGATCTATGAGATAACCATCTATCACAGCTTCTCTGTAAGAATAGAAATAAACCGGGGCGCCGAAAATTTCGGTGGTGTGTAACGCCGGCGTTGCGGTTAGTCCGATTGCATAAGCATCGAAATAATCCAAAACCATACGGTATTTGCTTACATAATCATTCTGATCTTTGAATACTAATTCCTCGTCATCCATTTCCTTATCCATCAGGTAGCCCCGATGTGCCTCATCAATGATAATACAATCGTACTGATCTACCGGAAGGACATCTCCATCGTCTTCCTTGTAAAACAGGCGTTTTACCATACTCTGCACGGTAGAAAAATGCAGCCGAGTATCCTGTTCCGGCATTTTCTCTTTCAGCTCTTTCACATCGTAGATCTCTGCGAATGTGTTCAAGCCTACCACTTTATTATCCTTGAAAGCATTAATCGCTTGCGTACCTAAAAGATTGCGATCCACGAGAAACAATATCCGGTTAAACCTGTTCGCCTGTATCAAATGATAACATAGGCCGATAATAGTTCGGGTTTTACCGGTACCCGTTGCCATGGCAACTAAGGCTCTGTGGTTGTCGGGTGCTGTTACAATCCTGTGTTCAACGGCTCTGATAGCATCAAGCTGATACGCACGAAGTCCTAAGCCTGACTTGCTTTCCAGGAAATCGAGGCTCAATGATAATAGTTTCTGGTTAGCCTGCTGAATGTCCTTTTCCCTCAGTTTAATGAGCCCTTCCGGGGAGTACCATCCCTGCAACGGACGAGCATTGTTCGTTTTTTCGCGTACATCCAGAAACCAGATGCCACTCTTTGTCTTGATCTGTTCCAGATAGGGACGACCATTGGTTGAAAATAAAAATGGTACTTTATACCTGTCCCATGCGCCTAATAATATAGCTTCGTGATCAGCTTCCACCAATTCTGCATATACCTTTGCTTGCCGGAGATCTGTGGAGATATCCTGCCCATATTTTTTTGCCTCCACAAATCCATATAACTCGCAACCAATAAACAAAGCATAGTCCACCCAGTTAGGACCGGAAGGCCACTCCGCAATAGCGATATTTTTACCTCTTTGCGGAAGCGTTTTATGTTTTTTATAATTGAGCGTTTCAGTATTCACCAGCCAGCCTGCATTTTTAAGCTGCTCATCTATTAGTGCCCTCGTTTCTGCTTCAGACATGCTGATTTTTGCAGCTGCTCTTGTCGCTCTTTGCCTGATCGTCGCTCGTTTTTCTTCACTCAGTTCATTTACATGCCGTTCTTCAAGCAATTTATTAAACGCAGCTTCCAGCTGCGCATACTGCATTTCAAGTTGCTTTAACTGGGTGTCTTCTCTGGCATCCTCCGGAAGAATAAATTTAACCTGGTCTAAGGACTGATCACGTGATGAATAGATTTCGCAGAACCATTTCGAGAGTTGGAATGCAGCATATAAACATGATTTGGCTTCATCAAACGTACCTGTGCCTTCATGAGCTGCAGCATTTCCTTTTTTTTTAACCAGGAAGAATATGTCCGAAACAGTAGTAGATAGTATTTTTTGTTCTTCCAGTATTTTAATACGGTTGTGAAATGTATTAACCCAAGGAAATGCTAATTTGTGTTCTTCAAATAAGTGTTCGGATATCTTTTCACCTAATTGCCTCAACTTAATCAGGCATACCACTGGATCATTGTACAGGTAATATTCAGCAGTTTTGCCAATATTACACAACAGCGGAAACTCCTGCTCTAGGTATATAAAATTAGATGGAGCCATAAATGCGATATTTAAATACAGCAAGGGTGCTACAAATTAAACTATTTTAATACGATTTGCATAAAATAGCGCAGACAGAATATAAAGATTTATCAGCATACACTCATACAGACGGACACTTGAAAGAAAAAAGTGAACATTGTGAAATTAATTACCATCCAAAGCCGCGTGCTCAAATAATCAGGAAGGAAGCTCTCGAACAAAAGCACAGAAACGACAAAAGGCTTCAGATATCTGAAGCCTTTTGTCGTTTCTGTGATCCCGCTGGGACTCGAACCCAGGACCCATACATTAAAAGTGTATTGCTCTACCAACTGAGCTACGGAATCATCCCTTTTAATTCACTCACAAAGTGTTCACCTTGTTTGTTTTGGGAGTGCAAAAATAGGGGAAATTAAAAACCAGCCAAATTTTTAGAGAACTTTTTTCGGGCTTTTCTGAAGATCGCTTATCCGACTCTAATACTTACTGCCTATTTTTGCGGGATAATGCTCTGTTTATGTCTGATTTCAAAAATAAAGTAGTGGTGATCACCGGCGGCTCGGAAGGGATCGGTAAAGCACTTGTTGATATTTTCCTGCAGCACGGCGCCAAAGTGGCTACCTGCAGCCGTAATTACGACAAATTATACCAGCTGCAAAAGACTTATCCCGGTCAACCACTGTTCATCCATACCGCAGACGTAAGCAAAGAACAGGATTGCCAGATCTTTATCGATGCCGTTGTCAAAAATTTCGGCACCATCGATATCCTGATCAATAACGCCGGCGTTTCCATGCGTGCACTGGTTCAGGATGCAGAACTGGATACCATCCGTAAAGTGATGGACATCAACTTCTGGGGCACTGTTTACTGCACCAAATTCGCATTGCCCTATATCCAGCAGAACAAGGGCACTATTGCAGGCGTTTCTTCCATTGCAGGCTTCAGGGGCTTACCCGGCCGCAGCGGTTACTCTGCTTCCAAATATGCCGTTACCGGCTTTCTCGAAGCGTTACGTACCGAACTGCTGAACAGCGGTGTGAATGTGATGTGGGTATGCCCGGGCTTCACCGCTTCCAATATCAGGAATGCTGCCCTCAACAAAGACGGCCAGGCACAGGGTGAATCTCCGCTCGACGAGAAAAAACTGATGAGCGCTGAAGAATGTGCTTCCTATATTCTCAAAGCCATTGCCAAAAGAAAAAGAACCCTGGTACTTACCATGCAGGGCAAGCAAACAGTTTATCTCAACCGCTTCTTTCCTTCACTGGCTGATAAACTGGTCAGAAACTTTTTCTTTAAAAATGATGCACTGGTGAAATAACTGTCTTATCTGATCGTTTATTTACCGGCATGCCCATCTTAACTCTTACAACTGATATTGGCCAGCGCGATTTTCTTGTAGGCGCCATCAAAGGGCAGTTCCTTTCACTGGACCCTTCGTGGATCATTGCCGACATCTCCCATTATCTCTCCCAGACCAATTACCCGCAGGCTGCCTATACCTGCAGCAATGCCTTTAAATATTACCCCACTGGCAGTTTTCATTTTGTAATCGTGAACCTTTTCGGCGCTCCATTGCATCACCTGCTGGTGGCGCGTTATAATGATCAATATATCATCTGCCCGGATAACGGCCTGCTCACCATGATAGCCGGCGAAAAACCACGCGAGATCGGTGCCATTAAAGTTGACCGCCGGCATACGCTACTCGAACTTACCCAGCTGGTGGCCGAAGCAGCCTGCGGCATTCATAAAAAAGGCCTCGGCATGCTGGAACCGATACAGGAGATCGAAGAGAAATATCCTTTACGTCCTACATCCGGCCCCGACTGGATGGAAGGTCAGATCCTCTTCATCGACAATTTCGAGAACGTGGTGATCAATATCACCCGGCAGGAATTTGAAGAACAACGCAATGGCCGTGCCTTCAAGATCGTATTCAAACGCAACGAGATCATCGAAACGATCAGCGATAATTACAACTCCGTATCCGAAAGCGAAAAACTCGCCTGGTTCAATTCTGCCGGCTACCTCGAAATAGCACTGCGCAACGGTAATATGGCCGGCCTTTTTGGCTTGCAGGGCTATAACGAACAAATGCAGCAGGCGGGTACTTCTACTGATAACAAATGGTTCTACCAGACGGTGCGGATCTTTTTTGAGTGAGGGATACCTGCGGTATTGGGTGAGGGCGAAGTGAGGATGCCTGGGGCATTGGGTGAGGGCGAGGTGGGGATGCCTGGGGCATTGGGTGAGGGTGAGGTGGGGATGCTTGTGGCATTGGGTGAGGGCGAAGTGAGTGAGGATGCTGCATCATGAGATTGTGTCGCGGGTTATAGGTGCACGCGAGGGGCTATCCCATTAAGTGTGTAAACTTGCAAATCGGGGCTTACGAGTTTAAATTCTGCACTGTTGGCAAATCCAGTTTCGCACACACTGTGCAGCAAGCACACCCTCACCAAGAGCGCAGCTCCCTCACCGAAGCGCAGCTTTCCCTCACTCAAGAGCACAGCTACCTCACTTCGCCCTCACCGAAACGCAGTTTGCCCTCACTATTTTATAGCTCTCGTATTCAACTCCGGATTCCCGTTCTGATGCCAGTAAGGGTAAACCGGTGGCACTTCACTTACCGCATCCAGTCGCTTCACCTGTTCAACTGTAAGGTTCCAGCCTACGGCACCGAGGTTTTGCTTCAGTTGCTCTTCATTTCTTGCGCCGATAATGATATTGGATACAGTTGGTCGTTGCAGCAACCAGTTCAATGCTACCTGGGGTATCGTTTTACCTGTTTCGCCTGCGATCTCTTCCAGCACATCAACAATATTGTACAGCAGCTCCGGATCTGAAGCAGGACCATGACTGCCCAGCTGACCAAACCTTGAACCTTCCGGCATAGGCTGGCCTCTCCTGATCTTGCCCGATAACTGCCCGCCTGATAAAGGACTCCACACAATCGTTCCCACACCCTGGTCAACACCGAGCGGCATCAGTTCCCATTCAAACTCACGGCGCAGCAGAGAATAATAAGCCTGGTGTGCCACATAACGGCTCCAGCCATAACGCTCGGAAACCGACAAGGATTTCATCAGGTGCCAGCCGGAAAAATTAGAACAGGCGATATAACGCACTTTGCCTGACTGAACCAGCGTTTCCAGTGCACTCAACGTTTCCTGCACGGGTGTATTCCCGTCGAAACCGTGCATATGGTAGATATCGATATGGTCAACGTTCAGCCGCTTCAGGCTTGCTTCGCAGGAACGGATGATATTGAAACGGGAAGATCCGATATCATTGGTATCATCGCCCATCCTGAAAGTCATTTTGGTTGAGATCAGTACTTTATTACGCAGCCCGCTGATCGCTTTACCCAGGATTTCTTCGGACATGCCCCGCGAATAAGAATTCGCCGTATCAAAAAGATTAACACCTGCATCCAGGCAAAGATTCACCATCCTTGTTGCTTCATCCACCTGCGTTGCGCCCCAGGCTTTGAAAAACTCATTCCCACCGCCGAATGTGGCTGTTCCAAAACTCAATACCGGTACCCGCAAACCTGAACTTCCCAATTGTCTGTACTCCATAGTCCTATATTTTGATTTGAATGAATAATAATCAAAAGTAAAACAACTACCCCTACCCGCCCCTAAAGATCGTCGATTACCTGTACAATTCCGCGGCATCAACCTGCAGGGGATTGCTTAACTTTATACAAAACCTGCCCATGAAGTTTTTTCTCCCCTGCATACTTGTTGTTTCAATTCTGGTCAGCACTGCAACATACGCACAGCAGCCTTTTAAAGTAATTGCGTTTTATACGGCAAAACAGGATCCCGCTCATATCAGTTTTGTACACGAAGCCAACCGCTGGTTTCCGCAAATGGCAGCCGCTAACGGTTTCGTTTACGACTCTACCAATAACTGGAATAATCTCAATGATAGTTTTCTCACACGTTACCAGGTTGTCCTTTTTCTCGATACCCGTCCTGAATCCGATATACAGCGCAGTGCTTTTGAAAGATATATGAGGAAGGGCGGCGGATGGATCGGTTTTCACTTTGCAGCTTTTGCACTTACACCTTCTTCATATCCGCAAAACTGGGATTGGTACCACAATGAATTCCTGGGTTCGGGCAGTTATGGAAGCAATACCTGGCGTCCTACTTCTGCCATTGTTAAAACAGAAGCACGGGATCATCCCTTCCTGAAAAATATTCCTTCTACTTTTACAACAGCCCCCAATGAATGGTACCGCTGGGAGAAAGACCTGCGGAAAAATGCAGACATCGAGATCCTGCTTTCGATCGACCCTTCCAGTTTTCCTTTGGGAACCGGACCTAAAGCACATGAGATCTGGCATAGCGGCTACTATCCCGTAGCATGGTCGAACAGGAAATACAATATGCTATACCTGAACATGGGGCATAACGATATCGACTACGAACACAAGACCAACAGTGAATTATCCTTCACTTTTTCGAATGAAGTACAGAACAGGTTTTTGCTGAATGCACTGACCCGGATCGGGCAGCGTTCGATGCAGAAAAATTAATCCCTGGCAGGCTGAAACAACCGGCCAGACATACGCAGGAAACGGTAGATCAGTAAAACAGACGCCACAGTAAGCCCGGCAATCAGGCCCAGCCACATTCCCTGTGCGCCCATATCTGCGTGGAAAGCGAGGTAATATCCAAACGGCAGCCCGATCACCCAATAGGCAATAGTAACATATACCGTAGGCAGCTTTACATCTTTAATACCCCGCAACAATCCTGCTCCGATAGCCTGCGTACTGTCAGACACCTGGAATACGGCTGCATACAGCAATAAAGTTGCTGCCAGTGACACCACTTCCGCATTCTCATTGAACCAGACCGGTAATATATGCCTGCAGAGCGCAAAGAACAAGGCACAAAGTCCGCCATAAATCAATGCCGTAACAATGGTGCTCCTGCCGATCATATTGATCAGTTTCCCATCGGAACGGCCATAAGCATTGCTGACGCGGATAGAACCTGCCTGTGCCAGCCCCAGCGATACCATGAATGTGAACGCCGCGCAGCCGAGTGCGATCTGGTGCGCCGCCTGCGCCACGGCACTGATGGTTCCGATGATAATACCCGATACCGCAAATGCCGCCGTCTCCATCCCTAACTGCAGGCTGCTCGGCACACCGATATGCAGCAGTTCTTTCATGCTCTTCTTCGACAATTTCCACTGGGCTGAGGCAACTAAAATATATTTCCGGAAAGTCCTGTGTTTCAGGATCACGCCGCCTAGTAACAGGAAGATAAAGCAACGGGTGATAAAAGTAGCCCAGCCGGCCCCGGCCAGCTCAAGCCTCGGGAAACCCAGGTTACCGTAGATGAGCAGCCAGTTCAGTACAATGTTCAGCGGCAGGGCCAGCAGCGACAGTAACATGGCCGTCCTGGTAAATTCGAGCCCGTCCGTGAACTGCTTCAGTGTCATGAACAACAGCATGGGAATGATCGACAGGCCCACCAGTTTCAGAAATGGCAAGGCCAGTCTTACCACTTCAGGGTCCTGGCCGAGGTGGTACAAGAGGTTCTGACCATAGATCAGTCCGCCGGAGATCAGCAGCGCAAAAAGTGCACAGAGACAGAAACCGTTGAAAAAATAATGCGATACCTGTTCCGTATTGTTCCGGCCATTGGCCATCGATACCAGCTGAGACACGGAGATCGTCATGCCCACACCTACCACGAAAGGAATATTGATCACGTTCAGCACAAGGGCTGCTGCGGCGAGCTGCTTATAACCGATCGCTCCTACCATTGCCATATCAATAATATGCAGCGCCATCTGCGCCAGTTCCCCGATAATAATGGGCAGGCCTAACCTTAAGGTGCTGAATGCTTCCTTTCTCATCGTCGTCATGTCCGTAAAAATTAAAGAGGGCGAATTTACGTGTAATTGGCACTCAGAGATTGGCAATTACAAGACCGGCACTGATCAGCTGAAGTTCGGCCGGCGGGTTCTGTGCAGCATCGGTTGCCGCTTTTGCAACGCCTTCGGGTGTAAGGGAAAAATGAAGCGTATCCATCTGTTTGAAAACAACCAGTCCTTCTTCTGCCAGCGATGTCAGGTGCGCATGGATCAGCTCCCAGCCGAAAGTAGAATGCAGGATCATTTCGCGCGTACTGCATACATACTGATCCGGATGAGGCTCATCCTTCACCATATTGTAAAGCGTCTGGAGGGTAATAAACCGGTTATCCATACAGGAAAGATACTTATTCGTTTTTCTCCATCCGGCATCCGGTACATTCAAGTTGTCAACATCGTATACACGTGAGCAGGTGAAAAAAATTTTTGAATATATGTAGTCAACTACGTAATTTTATACATAAATTGATTTTTATGGAGGACAACATAATAATTCGTCCGCTTACGAACGGTGATTGTGCAGCTATTCAGGCACTTATATTACCGATACAGCAAATCGAGTTCAATATTCCCATTACGCTGGAGAAGCAGCCCGATCTTCTCAATATTGAAAAAAATTACCATGCAACAGGGGGCGGCTTTTGGGGTGCGCTGGCCGGAGAAAAGCTGGTAGGCACTATTGCTATGATCGGAATTGGCGGCGGCGCGGGGGCGATCCGTAAAATGTTTGTGGAAAAAGAATGGCGGGGGAAGGAGAAACAGATCGCACAGCAACTGCTGGCCGCGCTTATCGGCTATTCCCGCACAAACGGGATCACAAACCTCTACCTCGGCACGGTTGATGTACTCAAAGCTGCCCAGCGGTTTTATGAACGGAACGGATTTCAGCCTATTCAGAAAAGCGCGATGCCTGCAAACTTTCCGTTCATGGCGCCGGATACCGTATTCTATCATCTTGATCTTACCACTTATGCCTAAATCTTCGATCATCGACGGGCTCGGACTCCTCGCTATTTCTACCCGCCTGCAGCGCCTGAGCGAACAGCTCCGTAAAGACGGGCAACAGATCTACCGTTCTTACGGCATCGACTTTGAACCAAAATGGTTCCCGGTGGTATATTCCCTTCATGTGAAGAAAACTCTCAGTGTGGTGGAAATCGCGGCGGAAATCGGTTATACGCATCCATCCACCATCAGCCTGCTGAAAGAGCTCGAAAGGGAAAAGATCATTTCCTCCCGGAAAGACAGCAGTGACGAACGGAAACGGCTGATACAACTGACAGAAAAAGGCAACAGTCTTGTGCTGGAGATGCAACCGGTATGGGACACAATGACCCGCGCTATCGCTGCGCTTACCTCCACACCCAATAACCTTCTTTCTGCCATTACAGAAGTAGAATCGAAGCTGGGTGAAAAAAGCTTCCTGCAGCGAGCGGAAGAAATCAAATCAGGGCTGTCACCTTTTACCGGGCAATAAAAAAAGTATGTATTTAATGTTGTACCATTGCATATGGCATTATTGGAAAAACACCTGTTTGTAAAACCGTCGCAGCTGCCGAATTCCGGCAACGGCCTTTTCACTAAAATATTTATTCCCAAGGGTACAAAGATCGTAGAATATAAAGGGCGCATCACTACCTGGAAAGCTGTGGAGAACGATGCCGACAACGGCTATATCTTCCAGGTAAACCCGCAACATGTAATTGATGCATTGCGTACCAAAAGAGCGCTGGCGAGATATGCCAACGACGCGCGCGGATTAAGCAGGGTAAAGGGTCTGACCAATAACTGCGATTATGAGCTCGATGGCTTACGCGCTTATATCACTTCCAAAAAAGATATCCAGCCCGGCGAAGAGATCTTTGTGGCATACGGGAAAGATTACTGGGATACTATCCGGGCCAACCTTGCATCATCATAGAATTTTCCTCCGGTCCTGATTCGCAAAGCAGCATATGAATAGTGGTGCCCTCTCCTTCTGTTGAAGAAGCCCAGATACGGCCGCCATGTATCATCACTATTTTACGGCAGAGTGCCAGCCCTATTCCCGTGCCTTCATAAGTATGCTGTGCATTCAGCCGCTGGAAGATCATAAAGATCACTTCCGCATATTCCTGGCTGAAACCGATGCCGTTATCAGCAACTGCTATATGGTAACATTTACTGCGTTCGGGATAACCGTACCTTATTTTTTCACCTGAATTGAGGAGCCTGCACGTGATGCGGATCACCGGCGGTATACCAGGTCTGGTAAACTTAAGCGCATTTCCTACCAGGTTATAAAGCAGCTGGTTCAGGTACAGGGGCAGTCCCACCACTTCCGGCAGCCTGTCTGCTTCTATTACCGCCTGCTTTTCATGGATCTTCAGGTCAAAATCACTGAGTACGTCCTGCAGTATTTTGTTCAGGTCTGTCGGCACAAAAGAATCTTCGATATAAGTAAGTCGTGAATAGTTCAGGATGGCTTTCATCAAAGACCCCATCCTTCCGGTAGCTGCGATGATCTTTTCCAGGTAAAGCCTGCTCTCCGGTTTCAGTTCATCCCCCGCTTTATCGAGCAGGCGGTATGCAAAGGTTTCAATTTTTCGTACCGGCTCCTGCAGATCGTGCGAAGCCAGGTAAGTGAACTGCTCCAGTTCCTGGTTATGGAATTCAAGTTTCTGTGTGTATTCTTTGAGCCGGTCTTCCCCAAGTTTTCTTTCAGTGAGGTCGCGGGTCACTTTGGAAAAGCTCACCACATCTCCCTGTTCATTATGCAATGCAGTGATCACAGTACTTCCCCAGAAACAATTACCATTTTTGCGTACACGCCAGCCTTCGTGTGTTGCCTTGCCTTTTGTTACCGCCTGGTTCATCAATTGTTCCGGCAGGGCCGATGCCTGGTCTTCCGCTGTATAAAAGATGCGGAAGTGTTTACCTACGATCTCATCTGCCGGATAACCTTTGATCTTTTCAGCACCCAGGTTCCAGTTCTGTATCACACCATCCGCATCCAGGCGGATGATTGCATAGTCCTGCACCTCCTCAATCATCTGCCGGAACCAGTCTGTCTGGGTATTGTTTTTTTCGCTCATAATCACTTACTTAGTCCGCGATCAATATTATTGTTTGCGGTTTTTTAAACCTACTGTTAAAGTTAATGTCTAAATTCGTGCAGCGCTATGAAAAAAATTGAGAATATCCTGCTTATTGACGACGACACCGATGATATTGAGATATTCCGTGAAGCGGTGGGCGAGGTAGTTCCCGACGCGCATTTCGATGGCATCACCAATTGCGAAAAGGCGCTTTCCCAGCTGAATAACAGCCTTACCGGCCTCCCCGACCTGATCTTTCTCGACCTGAACATGCCGCTGATCAATGGCAAACAGTGCCTTTCCGCCATGCGGAAAATGGCTCACCTGAGTAATATTCCCATTATCATCTACAGTACGTCCTCTTTTCAGAAAGATATTGATGAGACAAAACAACTGGGGGCCTCCGAATTTCTTACCAAAAGTTCCCGCTTTGAGGAAACCTGCAACCTGCTGAAGCGGATGATCAGCAAATTCACTGCCTGATCTGCAATATTCCCGGTTTTATTTGTTAGTCCCCGCTTTGCCGGTTGCCGCTTTTACAAGCAGCCTGAACGGGCGGCTCAGGTAGTACAATGTCCAGAAGGGCAGGTAATGTGAATCGATATCTCTTCCGTTGGGTGTTAATGCAAAATGAATGGCCCTGCGCACCGCACTCATTTTCTGTGCGATGTTTTCCGATAATCGTATGTTATAATAGAAAGCTTTTCCAAAAGAGACCCGTTGCTTTTGCTGCATCGTCAGCAGCCGTTCTCGAAGAGCCTTGCTCACAGATCTTACAGATTCCGGAACGGCTTTTTCATCAGCTGCACCCATCCCGAGCAGGTCTTTTATCAACAAGCTGCTTAACTGGCTGTACACAACAGGAATATCACCCAGATTTCCGGCAGCATTACCCGTTTTTTGATACATCATTGCAAGATCTAGCACGGAACGGATATCAGGAAAATAATCTGCAACGGCGCTGTTTACCAGCATCAGTTTTAAATAATCATATTCATTAAACCTACGGCTGGCCAGCAGGTATCCATCGTCCAGCATTTCGCTGAAAGTGCCGGTGTAATTCATATAATACTTACTGGGTCTGTAATGCAGATCTGCCTGCATAAACCCTTTTTCAGCATTATAATTGAACACGGCTTCTTTTTCAGCACTTAAATATCTTTTGCGAAAGCGCCTGTAGTAAAGCGTGTCGTCCATCATAAAACCATTGGCTTCCATAATGGGTATAATCCGGTCAAGATCTGACTGGTTGATCATGATATCAATATCTGCCGATTCCCTCAGACTTATATTTCCATAAGCCACTTTGGCAAAATCGCTCCCTTTATATGTTTTTACCGTAATTCCCTGTTCTGCGAGCAAAGCAGTTAAGCGTTCGGATTCATTGCATTTTTTTAATGCAAAGGCAGTGTGAGACATGCAGAAAGAACGTAAACGTTCTTTTACGCCTGTATCTGCGTTAATGCCCGTATCGCTGAATACCGCATGCAATACAGGCCTGATACGATGCGCAGCAGCCAGCTGATAAAAATGAGCCCAGTCAACAGGTGTACCGGCAATAAAATCGTTGATCGCCCCGGCATTTACGCTACCTGTAAATACCCGGCAACACAGCAAGAGCAGTGCAATTTCCGGGTTATACCTGTTTTTGATTACTTCGATCTCCATATCACGCGGTAACTATACGAACGGTTATCTGCTTATTTTCTTCCTCTACCTCAATAGATGCTGCATTACAGGAAATGTGATGTTTGATGCCATGCCCTGTTACTTCTTCTGTTGAGGTAAAAACTTTTCCCGCTACTTCAATATGATCTGCCAGCTGCTCTGTATCGTTTACAAGCAGGCGCCACTTTTTATCGCTCTGTAACGGATAAGCTGTGTTGAAACGTATCCGCACTGTTTTAAATACCGGCTTGTCTGTCATAACTGTTGTTTATCATACATTTCCCTGAAAAATCCGTTCGACTGAACCAGTTCGCTGAAACTTCCTTCTTCCGCAATACGTCCGTTCTGCAGAAAATAAATATGATCCGCGATCTTGAGGTTATACAACCGGTGCGTGATCAGTACGATGATTTTACCTGCTTTATGTTTCCGTATATTATCAAAGATAGCAAATTCGGCAGCAGCGTCAAGGGCGCTGGTAGGTTCATCCAGTACAATCAGGTCGGCATTTTTATAAAACAGCCTTGCGATGGCAATTTTCTGCCATTGTCCGCCGCTCAGTTGTACGCCGCCATGAAAAATATGACCGAGTTTTGTATGGTATCCGGCTGGTAATGTTCTGATGAAAGAAGCCGCTCCCGACATTTCCGCTGCGGCTTCGATCGCTTGCTGCTGAGCGGCTGTTACATCTGTTTGAAAAGCGATATTATCATTGATGGATAAAAAATATTTTTCGAAATCCTGAAAAACGAATGCACTCTTACTCCTGAATATTTCTTCGGATATATCTTCCAGCCGGTTGCTGCCGAGCTGAATCCTTCCTGATTGCAATTCATATAATCTTGCCATCAATTTTACAAGCGTAGACTTCCCTGATCCGTTTTCGCCCACAATGGCAATGATCTGCCCGGGTTCGCAATCGATGGATATGTCCTTAAGCACAGGATGACTGCCTCCCGGATAAGTGAATGAAAGGTCTGAAATATGTAATCCGCCATTCAGATCCTGATCCTTTGTACCAGGTCTGGAAACCGACGGCATATTGAAAAACGAAAAAAGATCGCCCAGGAAAACCCGTTGCTGAAAAAGTTGCACCACTGCCTGCAGGAAATTTCTTGATGTGGTTTGCAATCGCTGGAAACCCTGTATATAAATGACCAGCACGCCTATTGTAATGGTGCCTTCCCACGCATTTTTTGTGAGTGAAGCGAAAATAGAGACCATTACAACGATCTCCAGTGTTTCTGCGATCAGGCTGTACAGCATCCATCTGCTATGCTGTTTTTTTCTTTCCGCGGTAATATAAGCCCTGATCCGTCTGAATCGTCCGGTAAAATCAGCAGCAAAACCGAATAAACGAACTTCCTTGGCAAAGCTTACCCCGCTTAATACCTGGTGATAATAACCGGCCTCTCTCTCCTGCTTTGCCAAACGGTGATCTGTTTTCACCAGTGCATGCCCCGAATACCATTTTACAACCGCAAGCGGAAGTGAAAGCAGCACGAAAAGCGCGGCAAACAATGGTTCTAGGGTAAACAGGAAACCGGCCAGGAATAAAACAGAAAGGCTGTTGGTCAGAATACTGTTCAGACTGGCAGGCAGTGCTGCGGCTTTAAACAGCGATTGCTGCTGGGCCAGGTGAAGCCTGTCGTGATAAGCAGGATTCTCATAATAACTGTACGCCACACCTGTTGCCTTTTCCAGTACCTGTGCCGAAAGATGATCCGTGAGCAATTGCTGCTGCAGGGTTCCTATATAAACAGCATATTGAGTTGCAAGGGCCTGCAGGAACTGGATGATACCGAAAGCGATGATGACGGGAATGATTTCGGTATGCCCGGTTACCGCTTCTATCAGCAGTTTCAAGGTGTACAGGGAAAGTACCGGTAATAAGGCCAGTGCAACCTGCATGATTATATTTACACATGCAATTCCCTTACCTGCATTCCATACCAGCGATATTGTCTTGTACAGGTCGCGCTTTAATTGTTTGATATTTGCCAGGGTACTCACGTTCCGGTAAAGTTGCCATCTTTCAGCTTAAATACCAACTATACCGGTGCAGGATGTTCAATTATTTGAATGATATCCTGCAACAGGCAGATCCAATGCCCCCGCCAAGCCGGTTTGGGTGAAAAAAAACCGGATTTAACAGGATCCCTGCATTTCGGCATAATGCGCAATGCAGCAAGGTTTTCCATGCCGGGTTGCGGAAGAATAAAACCGCAAATGCCTGTATTACAAATAGTTTGAGCAACTATTTCCACACCTCATCCGGAAAAATTTCCGGTTCTTAAGATTATCTTTAATGCATGAAATCAGACTATAATATATTTTATACTGACGATGATAAGGATGATCAGGATCTTTTTAAAAGTGTAATAGATGAGATGAATCAGTCTCTGTCGCTGCACCTGCATAGCACAGGTGATGAATTACTGCACGCCATAAAGAATCCGCCGCCCCGTCCAAGCATTGTTTTCCTTGACCTCAATATGCCGGAGAAGAACGGTTTTGAAGTATTGAAGGAATTGCGCTCCTACCATTATTCGAAGCAGACACCCGTGGTAATTTTTTCCACTTCAGACGATTCGAAAGCCATAGCACAATCAAAAGATTTAGGTGCTAACATGTATGTTACCAAACCCGAATCCTACGAAGTGCTGAGAGGTATGGTTGCCCATATTATATCCATTGACTGGGAGAATTTTGCTTCCAGCGATAAAAGCTTTGTTTACAGGCATAATTAATGCTCCAATTGCCGATAGAATATGATGATCCAGACAGACGCCGAACAGGCTTTCCTGCAAAGATTGCGTTCCGAAACTGCCCCACAGCACCAGCAGCTGGAACAGAATCCCCTTTCCGCTGCGCTGATGCGGCCGGATGTGCGTAAAGATGATTACGCTGCCTACCTTTCTTATATGTATCGCGTGATCGAATATTGCGAGCAGACTGTTTTCCCTGCTATAAAAGATATTGCTGATACATCAGGCCGCCATAAGCTACCGGCACTTGCAGCCGATCTTGCCTTTTTAGGCAAAACGCCACATTCTGAGGATTTCGTTATTACACCTGGCCCGCTTTCTGCAGCACAGGCCATGGGGTATATGTATGTGATTGAGGGTTCTACCCTGGGCGGCAGGGTAATCCTCAAACATATCAGTAAGACCATCCCGGTAAATGCAACCGCAGGAGCTGCCTATTTTCATGGCTACGGAGATGAAACGGGCAGCCGCTGGAAAAATTTCCTGCAGGAATTAACGGATTTTACTGTGAACAATCGGTGTGAAGAAGCTGTTATTACAGCAGCAACTCATGCATTTACCGCTATCGGTCATTATTTCTCACGGAAATAGTAACGGTATGAAGATCAAAGACATTGTAAATAAGGATATAGTAAACCTGGAGAACTGCGACGAGGAACCTATCCATATCCCGGGCAGTATTCAGCCGCATGGTTTCCTGGCTGGCATTACGGCGTCAGGAATGATCGATTTCTGCAGCGCGAACGTCAGCAATTTTATTTCTTTGGATTACCGTTCCCTGCTCGGAAAACCGGCAACGGCCCTTTTTGATACGGAAGATCCTTTGCAACTGCTTGCAACGGCCGCTGCACAGCCACAATCGTCCGTTACCGTAAGCTGCGCCGGTAAAAGCTTCAGTTGTTTCGTGCACAAAAGCGGTGATACTATTATTGCAGAACTCGAGCCTGCACAGGCAGACAGCCTGCAGCTTACAGCATTATACAACCTCAGCCTGGACTCCATCCACGCATTGCAGTCGTCTGATACCCTGCAGAAACTCTGCCAGAACGTGGCTTCGCAGATCAGGAAAATAACGGGTTACGACCGCGTGATGGTGTATCGTTTTGATGAGGATTATAATGGTGAGGTTTTTGCGGAAGAAAGGGAAGAATACCTCGAACCTTTTCTGGGCTTACGTTACCCGCATACGGATATACCGGCACAGGCAAGGCAGCTCTATATCAAGAACCTGCTTCGTGTGATTGTTGACGTTGATTATACACCGGCACCGCTTTTCACCATCGACGATGCAAAAGACAAAAATCTCGATCTCGGAATGGCATCGCTGCGCAGTGTATCGCCCATACATATTGCTTACCTGCAGAATATCGGCGTTCGTGCCACGCTTACCATTTCACTGCTGCATGAAGGAAAATTATGGGGCCTGATCGCCTGCCATCATTACAGCGGACCTAAACATCTTTCAGCATACACAAGAGTGTCCGCCCAGCTCATGGCTCAATTGCTTACTTCGCAGATCCGGGTACGGGAAGTGGCAGAAGAATACGAAATAGCCAAAAGGGTGAATACTTCACTCGAACAACTATTACTGTATCCCAATGAACTGAACCGGCTTTCATTTGCAGATATGGTACAGCGTCCTGAATTGCTGGAAGTATGCAAGGCCGGAGGTATTGCTATTATGCACAATGATGTCATTTATAAAGCAGGAAACACACCGGCTGATGATAAAATCCGCCAGCTGCTGCAATTTCTTGACAGTAATAACCACAGACCTTTTTTCCAGACAACCCGTTTATCAGCTGTATATCCTGAAGCCGGCAATGATTGCAATACCGCATCGGGCATTCTTTATTATGCGCTGGAAGGACATGGGCAGAACTGCATTATCTGGTTCAGACCCGAAACGAATGAAGAAGTGCATTGGGCCGGCGATCCGGATAAAGCCATCATCAAAAATGAAAAAGGTTTGTCGCCGCGCAATTCTTTTGCTTTATGGCGTCAGATCATCAAATGCAGGAGCCTGCGCTGGGAAAACCCGGAGATCAGTGCTACCGGTACTTTTGCCAATGCGCTGCAGAAACATATTCACATGCTCGCACTGAGCGAAGAAGAAATCAAATACCGCGAATTAAGCGTGCAGCTGAAAGAAGCTAATGATGAACTGGAAAACATCAACTGGATCAGTACCCACGATCTTAAAGAACCTTTACGCAAAATCCAGGTCTTTTCATCCCGCATACTTTCAAGGGAACAAAAAGATGTTTCAGAAGTGGTGATTGATTCATTGCGTAAAATGAATGCTTCTGCCAACCGCATGCAAAGACTCATCACCGATATCACCTCTTATGCGCGGCTCAGGCATACAGACAACCAGCACCTCGATGTAAACCTGAATGAACTGCTCAAGGAAGTGATCGCCGAAATAAAAGAAGACGTCAACGATCTTTCCAGGTATGTTGTTATCGATGACCTGCCGGTGGTAAAAGGCGTTGAACTTTTATTGCACCAGCTGTTTGTAAACCTGATCCGCAATGCTATCAAATTCCGCAGGAAAGATGTTGAACTGCGCATCAGGATCAGCTGCCTGGCAGATCAGCCTTATGAGGCTGCACCGGATCCGGCCAGACGCTTTTCAAAGATCACCATATCCGATAATGGCATAGGACTCGATAATATTCATAAGGAAAATATCTTCAAAGTCTTTACCAGGCTGCATAACCAGAGCGAATATGCAGGTTCAGGCGTAGGACTCGCATTGTGCAGGCAGATCATGCAGATGCATAACGGCTATATTACAGCAGACGGAACCCCGGGTGCCGGCACCGATTTCCATTTGTATTTTCCCGCTTAACAGGCTTCTGTCAGGATCATGACAATTGCCGGATACATTCCTGCAAAGCTGTGTTCCAATCTTTGGGCAGTATACCGTAATCTTTTGTAAAAGCAGCTGTATCCAGTGCTGAATAAGCGGGGCGTTTTGCCGGCGTAGGATATGCAGAACTCGGTATCGGAAGCACTTCGCAGCTGAGCTGTGCAGTATCGCGGATCGCCAATGCAAAATCATACCAGGAAATAACTCCCTTGCCGGTATAATGATAGATACCATAGACCGCTTTGCCTGCTTCTATCTGCTGTATCACCTGTACAATGGCAGCCGCAATATCTGCTGCCCAGGTAGGCGAACCAAGCTGATCGTTGACCACCCTGATCTCCGGCCTTTCTTTCATGAGGCGCAGCATCGTCTTCACAAAATTATTTCCATACCTGCTGTACACCCATGATGTTCGAATGATGATGCTTTTACTGCAAAACTCCCTTGCCAGTTGTTCACCCATATATTTCGAGTAACCATAATAATTGACAGGGTCACAATCTGCAGTTGTAAGATAAGGCGATGTACCATTGCCGTTAAAGACATAATCCGTCGAAATCCCGATATACACCGCATTCAATTCCTCGCAGGCTTTTGCAATATTACCGGCAGCAACAGCATTCACCGCATAAGCCGTTTCCCTTTCGGTTTCTGCTTTATCAACTGCAGTATAAGCTGCGCAATTGACAACATAAGCAGGCCGGTGTTCTTTAAAGAATGCAGGAATACTGTCAGGATTGTTCAGATCAAGTTCCTCACGCCCGGTAAAGAGAAAATCCAGCCCGGTAAAAGATGCTGCAAGTGTTTCCAGTTCTCTGCCCAGCTGTCCGTTTTTACCGGTAACAACAATCAATGGTTTTGCCATAAGCGATAAATAAAGGCCATGAAATTCATGGCCTGTGTTGAATTATTTTTTGAACTCCTTGGGTTGCCTTGACCATTCTTCTTTGGGTAAGGATTTAAAATACTCGTACGTTCTTTTCAATCCTTCGGCCCTGTCAACAGTGGGTTCCCAGCCAAGCAGGCTTTTTGCTTTGGTAATATCCGGCCTTCTTTGTTTGGGATCATCAACCGGAAGTGGTTTATAACTGATCTTAACTGAAGATCCCGTCAGCTTCAATACTTCTTCTGCAAAATCTTTCAGTGATATTTCGTTCGGGTTCCCGATGTTGACAGGCTGCGCGTAATCGCTCATCAGCAAACGGTAAATACCTTCCACCAGGTCGTCTACATAACAGAATGAACGGGTCTGGCTGCCGTCGCCGAATACAGTCAGGTCTTCACCGCGTAAAGCCTGGCCGATAAAAGCAGGCAATGCGCGGCCGTCGTTAAGGCGCATTCTCGGGCCATAAGTGTTGAAGATCCGTATGATCCTTGTTTCCACATTATGGTAAGTATGATAGGCCATGGTGATGGACTCCATGAACCTTTTTGCCTCATCGTATACGCCGCGCGGACCAACCGGGTTTACATTGCCCCAGTATTCTTCCGTTTGCGGATGCACCAGCGGATCGCCGTATACTTCACTGGTGGAAGCTACCAGGATCCGGGCTTTTTTTTCTTTTGCGAGGCCCAGGCAATTATGTGTTCCCAATGCCCCCACTTTAAGCGTCTGGATCGGGATCTTGAGATAATCGATAGGGCTTGCAGGCGATGCAAAATGGAGTATATAATCAAGATGACCCGCCACATGAATGAACTTGCTCACGTCATGATGAAAGAATTCAAAATTTTCCAGTTTGAACAGGTGCTCGATATTACGCAGATCACCGGTGATCAGATTGTCCATAGCAATAACATGGTAATCTTCTCTGATAAACCTGTCGCAGAGATGCGAACCCAGGAAACCGGCCGCACCGGTGATCAATATTCTTTTTCTGCTCATGTGGTATGAATTATGGTCTTCCGATACTTTCATAATGGTAGCCCAGTTCAAGAATGTATTTGCTGTCGAAAAGATTACGTCCGTCAAAAATGACCTTAGCCTTCAGGTTGCTGCCGATCATTTCAAAATCGGGGGTTCTGAATTCACTCCATTCAGTTGCAATGATCAGGGCGTCTGCATTTTTCAATGCATCGTACTGACTGGAAGCATAAGAGATTTTATCGCCGATCAGTTTTTTTACATTCCCCATTGCTTCAGGATCAAAAGCGGTTATGGTAGATCCGCGTGATACCAGTTCATCAATAATGCTTAAGGCGGGTGCTTCGCGGATATCGTCCGTATTCGGTTTAAACGCTAGTCCCCACAGTGCAAAATGTTTACCGGACAGATCATTATTAAAGAATGCGCTGATTTTGGGTATCAGGTGTTTTTTCTGGATAGCATTTACATCCTCTACTGCTTTCAGTATTTTGAAATCATAGGAAGCTTCTTCGGATGAGCGGATCAGTGCCTGTACGTCTTTCGGGAAGCAGCTGCCGCCGTAACCGATACCCGGGAACAGGAATCGTTTACCGATACGTTCATCACTGCCGATACCCCGGCGTACCATATCCACATCTGCGCCCAGTCTTTCGCAAAGCTGCGCGATCTCATTCATGAAAGATATCTTTGTAGCAAGGAATGAATTCGCCGCATATTTGGTAAGCTCGGCTGATTTTTCATCCATAAAGATCACGGGGTTGCCCTGTCTTACGAATGGTGCATACAAATCGCTCATTGCTTTTCTAGCTCTTTCGGAATTGGTACCCACCACTACCCTGTCTGGCTTCATAAAATCGTCTACTGCCACACCTTCGCGCAGGAATTCGGGATTGCTCACTACGTCGAAAGCTCCTTTATAATTTGCAGCAATGGCGGCATGTACTTTTTCTGCCGTACCTACCGGAACGGTGCTTTTATCAACGATCACTTTATAATCAGTCATAATCTTACCGAGATCATCTGCAACGCCCAATACATAACGCAGATCTGCTGATCCGTCTTCGCCGGGCGGCGTTGGCAGTGCCAGAAAAATGATCTCTGCTGTATCTACTCCCGTAGCCAGGTCTGTAGTAAATTGAAGGCGACCTTCTTTCAGGTTACGCAGGAATAGCTTTTCAAGACCTGGTTCATAGATAGTGATCTCTCCGTTAGACAGTTTGTCAACTTTCGCTTTATCAATATCAACACAGATCACCTTATTTCCGGTTTCTGCAAAACAGGTTCCTGTAACCAGCCCTACATAACCGGTTCCGATAACGGCTATTTTCATAATTATTGGTTTATATAAGTCAACACATGTTCCGCAATATAGTTCAATTGTTCTGTATCCATTTCGGTATGAACAGGCAATGAGATCACACGTGCTGTTAACCAGTCGGTATGTTTCAATTCCAGTTCGGGCAGGCCGAAAGAAGCGAACATCCGTTGTTTATGTCCCGGAACGGGGTAATAGATCATGGAAGGTATTTTCTGTTCTGCCAGGTATTTGTTCAGTCCGTCGCGATCCACACCTTCAAGCACCAGTGTATACTGATGATATACGTGGTTGGTATAAGCTGCCACATGCGGTGTAATGATCCTGTCGTTATCTGCGAATGATTTGTTGTAATGATCTGCAACTGCCTGCCTTGCCGCACTGTATTCATCGAGACGTTTCAGTTTTACATTCAGGATAGCTGCCTGCATGGAGTCGAGCCTTGAGTTACAGCCTACCACTTCATGGTAGTAACGTTCTTTCTGCCCGTGATTGGCGATCATTCTGATCTTTGCCGCCAGTGTTTCATCATTGGTGAAAATGGCACCGCCGTCACCGTAAGCGCCCAGGTTTTTGCTCGGGTAAAAAGAGGTTGTTCCAATGGTGCCGATAGTGCCGGTCTTTTTCTTTGTGCCGTCGGAAAAGGTATAATCACAGCCGATAGCCTGTGCATTGTCTTCTATTACGTAAAGCCCGTGTTCTTCTGCAATAGCCATGATCGCTTCCATAGGTGCGGCTTGTCCATACAGGTGAACAGGCACAATTGCCTTTGTTTTGGGAGTAATGGCTTTACGTACCGCTTCCGGATCGATACAGAAGGTCTTCGGATCTACTTCCACAAATACCGGTTTCAGGCGCAGCAATGCTACTACTTCGGTTGTAGCGATATAGGTAAATGAAGGAGTGATCACTTCATCGCCCGGCTGCAGGTCCAGCGCCATCATGGCTATCTGCAATGCATCAGTGCCGTTTGCACATGGTATTGTATATCCGGCACCGGTATAAGTGTTTAATGCGGTTGTAAAATCCTGTACTGCCTTGCCATTAATATATGCAGCACTGTCCAGTACTTCCTGTAAAGCGGCATCTACTTCCGTTTTGATCTTGAGATACTGGCTTTTAGTATCCACCATTTGTATTGGTCTCATATCACAGCTATTCTTTATAACAACAAAACTACTGCAAAAAGCGCTTGTTAGCTCCTGCTTACGGTATCCCGGGTAAGGTATTTCTGTTTACCGGCTACCTTCCCCGATATAATTTGTTTATTTGTACTGCAAATCATTTACCGTTGCGGCTGATCTACCATATTTTCATTTTACTTTACCCGCGTCTTGCCTGGGTTACAGGGCTGTATAACCGTAAGGCAAGGTTATGGTATAAAGGCCGCAGGCGTGTGTTCAGAACGTTGTCTTCTTTTTTTCACACCAATCATCAGCCGGTGATCTGGATGCACTGTGCCTCGCTCGGTGAATTTGAGCAGGGCCGGCCATTACTGGAAGCCATCCGCAAACAATACCCCGGCTATAAGATCCTGCTTACATTCTTTTCGCCCTCGGGTTATGAAGTGAGGAAATCCTATGAAGGTGCAGATCATATCTGTTACCTGCCCATGGATTCTCCTGCCAATGCCAGCCGTTTCTTCCATATCGTTCAGCCTTCGCTTGTACTGTTTGTGAAATACGAATTCTGGCATTATTACCTGCAGGAAGCAAAGCAGCGTAATATTCCCCTGGTACTGGTATCCGGTATCTTCAGAGCCTCCCAGCCTTTCTTCAAATGGTATGGCGGCTTTCACAGGAAAATGCTGAATGCTTTCAGTTTCCTGTTTGTTCAGAATAACGAGTCGGCCGGCCTTTTGCAAAGTATCGGTTTCGGAAAGAATGTACAGGTAAGCGGCGATACAAGGTTCGACAGGGTCATCAGTATTGCTGCCGGTTTTACACCTGTTGCCGCAGCTGAACATTTTTGTAAGGGGCACAGGGTTATTGTGGCCGGCAGCACCTGGACAGACGATGATGAAGCCCTGGATCATTATGCCAATACGAGAACAGCACTAAGGTTTATCATTGCCCCGCACGATATAGAACCCGGCAGGCTGCAGGAATGCCTGCAACTCTACAAACATGCAATGCTGTATTCGCAGTATACACAATACCTGCAGCAGGAGCAACCGTTACCGGAAGGAATCAATACACTCATCGTAGATAATATAGGTATGCTCAGCAGGCTGTACCATTATGCTGATATCGCTTATATCGGCGGCGGGTTTGGCGACAGCGGCATCCATAACTGCCTCGAAGCAGCTGTATACGGCATACCGGTTGTATTCGGACCTGTCTATGATAAATTTATAGAAGCTGATGAACTGATAGATGCAGGCGGAGCATTCAGCATTGCGGATGCCATTCACCTGGAGCAACAGCTGGATATTCTGCTGAACGATAATGAGGTATTCGGAAAAGCTGCAGCCGCAGCCGGGAATTATGTACGCACGCACGGGGGCGCAACAGATCAGATCATGCAGGTGCTTCAGGAAAACCGTCTTTTAACGATCTGATCGAACAGTTTAACGGTTTCACTGCCTTCGTTCCAGCCCATTTTTACTTTCAGTTCACGCTGGATCCAGTACTGGGCTTCAGGATAAATATTGAATCCATTGATCGTCTTCATGCTTCTTTCATACATGTTCTCATCGCCGCGGAACAGGTCGTTTACAAAAAGATAACGGTCGTTGATGCCGATGACTTTCTTAAGATCGCGGATAGGAGCGCCCTGCAGAGCAGCGGCTATTTCAACACGCTCTTCGCGCAGTTTTTCATTCATACTGTTGCCGCCATCAGACATCATGGATTCATTCAGCTCATATACTTCCTTCACAGGAACGGCCACCGGTTCCTGGTGCATCAGTGTAGGAATTTCAACCGGGGTATCGTATAACCAGCCATTCGGCTCTTCGCTGAGTTCGCGGGCCTCTCTTACAGGTTCAGGTTCCCGTACAGGGACTGGTTTGGCAACCGGAGCCATTACAGGTTGCGGTGCCGCGGGAATGCTGTTCGTAAAGCCGGGCATCACCACGGCCACTTTACCGGTCCTGGTATTACCCACCTGTTGCTGCAATAACTGCAGCTCGGCCAGCAGCAGGCTTGCGGTAACGGTCAGCCTGCCCGCATCAGCATGCTGATCGTACTGTTCTTTCAGTTTATTGATTAACGTGCCCACTCTTTCCATAGTATGTAATACATTTGGGGGTTACCAATTACAGGACGGTTAAAGTTAATAACGTTTTATCTCATAATTTATTATACAGATGTTTATTGAACCTAATTTAACAGGTGAAAGAAGGGGCTGGATTGAAGTGATCTGCGGCAGTATGTTCAGTGGTAAAACGGAAGAACTGATCCGCAGACTGAAGCGGGCAAGGATTGCCAACCTGAAAACGGAAATATTCAAACCGGCCATTGATACGAGATATGATGAAGTGGAAGTGGTAAGCCACGACTCCAACAGCATCCACTCTACCCCCATCGAAAATTCACAGACGATTTTACTGCTTGCGCAGGATGTGGACGTGGTAGGCATCGATGAAGCACAGTTTTTCGACGATGAGATCATGAACGTATGTGAAACACTGGCACTCAGGGGAATACGGGTAATTGTGGCAGGACTGGACATGGACTATCTCGGCCGCCCGTTCGGCCAGATGCCCAACCTGCTTGCCATTGCAGACTATATTACCAAACTCCACGCGATCTGTATGAAATGCGGCAATATTGCCAACGTTTCTTACCGGAAAACACAGGACGAATCCCAGGTGCTGCTCGGCGAAAAAGATACTTATGAACCCAGATGCCGTAAATGTTACCATGAAAAGTAAGCCCACAATACTGACCCTGGTAAAAAAAGACCTGCTGCTGGAAATACGGCAACAGTATACCATTTATGGTATACTGCTGTATATCGCATCCACTACATTCGTGGTATACCTCATTATGGGTGAACCGGAAGATCATGTATGGAATGCCCTGTTCTGGATTATCCAGCTGTTTGTATGTGTAAACGCTGTTGCCAAAAGCTTTCTCCAGGAAAACCGGGGCAGGATGCTCTATTTTTATTCGATAGCCGGACCCCGCGATTTTGTATTGTCCAAGCTGCTTTTCAATATGGTGCTCATGATGGTTATGAGCCTGCTGGGGCTTGCCGTATTCACGGTACTGCTCGGAAATCCGCTGAACAATGCACTTCAGTTTGTGGGGATCGCATTCCTGGGCGGGATCAGCCTGGGTATGGTATTTACCTTCCTGGCGGCTATTGCAGCGAAAGCCCAGCAGCAGAACGCATTAATGGCCATTCTGGGTTTTCCGATCATCATTCCGCAGCTGATGCTGCTCATGAAGTTATCGCAGACTGCCTTCTCCGCTGTAGTGCAGGATAGCTTACTGCAGATCGTATTGCTGCTGACCGGTCTCGACCTGATGGTTGCAGTGCTTGCGGTGATCCTCTTCCCTTTTCTCTGGAAAGATTAAAAACGCAGGTGCCTTACGGTAAGGCCGTTATTGATCAGCTGTTTGAGTGAATCGATGCCGATCTTCAGGTGTTTTTCCACGAAAGTAGCCGTGATCTTTTTATCGCTTTCTTCTGTTTTTACACCTTCAGGTATCATCGGCTGGTCGCTGACCAGCAGCAATGCTCCGGTCGGGATCTTATTGTAAAAACCTACCGTGAAAATGGTGGCGGTTTCCATATCGATGGCGTAAGCACGTACTTTGGTTAAATAAGCTTTGAACTCTTCGTCGTGCTCCCACACGCGGCGGTTGGTGGTATATACGGTACCGGTCCAGTAGTCTACCTTATAATCGCGGATTGTGGTTGAAATGGCTTTCTGCAAAGCAAATGCCGGCATTGCGGGTACTTCTGCAGGGAAATAATCGTTGGAAGTACCTTCACCCCTGATCGCCGCGATCGGCAGGATCAGATCACCCAGTTTATTCCTTTTTTTCAGGCCGCCGCATTTACCCAGGAAAAGTACCGCTTCGGGCCGGATCGCGGTAAGCAGGTCCATTACAGTAGCTGCACCCGGACTTCCCATACCGAAATTGATGATGGTAATGCCTTCAGCCGTAGCACACTGCATCGGCCTGTCGGCCCCAACCACTTTTACTTTGTTCCATTCGGCAAACATGTGCACATAGTTGCTGAAGTTGGTCAGCAGTATGTACTTGCCAAAGTTCTCGAGTTTCTCACCCGTATAGCGCGGAAGCCAGTTGTTAACGATATCTTCTTTCGATTTCATAGTGCATTTATATTATGACCTTACAATGGGTATATTTGAAAAGTTAATTGGCTAAAATACAAAAAAACAGCCCGGTTTCAACGGTAATGATTAAAATAACCTATCCTTCATACGATCACAGGATAAAGAAAGAAGGAGAAAAAGCCTTTATTTTCGACCCGCTCCGCAAACGCTGGATCAGGCTTACGCCGGAGGAATGGGTACGTCAGAACCTGCTTCAATACCTTTTGCAGACCAAACAATACCCGGCATCTCTCATCGCTGTTGAAAAAGAGATCCGGCTCGGTGAAATGCGCCGGCGTTTCGACCTGGTGGTCTACAAAGATGCCAGGCCCTGGTTACTGATCGAATGCAAGGAACCGGATGTTCCGCTGAATGAATCGGTACTCAGGCAGATCCTTCATTATAATACAGGTTTGCAAACCAGTTATCTTATACTTTCCAATGGTCATTATACCCGCGGTTTCAGTATTGCCGGCGGCGTGGCCACCGAGCTCAGCAGTTTCCCCGATTTCATCTGACCATCATAAAACAAAACCCGGCACCATGCAGGTACCGGGTTTCAATTTCAGTATGTAAGCATGCATTATGGGAAGATACCCAGTTCTGCATAAGAGGTCCCAACTTTGTTGATCGCGCAAACATACGCAGCGGTACGCATATCCGGAATTTCAGGATTGTTCTTCCAGATCTCCATGATTTCGCGGGTTGCGGTGATCATGGTTTCTTCCAGTCCACTGTGTACCAGGTCTACTTCCTCAGGTCCGTGCATGATGAACTTACGCTCTGTATCGGTTACACTTTTGCCTGTGAGTGATTCGATCTGGCCCAGGATATGGCTGTTCATGTTCTCGGTGAATCTTTTTTCCATACGTCCGTAACGTACGTGACTGAGGTTTTTCAGCCATTCGAAATAAGATACGGTTACACCACCGGCATTCAGGTACATATCTGGTACAACCAGTACACCTTTGCCTGCCAGGATTTCATCTGCTTCAGGAGTCAGCGGACCATTGGCTGCTTCGCCGATGATCTTTGCCTTGACCTTTGGTGCATTCTCACCATTGATCACGTTTTCCAGGGCAGCAGGGATCAGGATATCGCATTCCAGTTCCAGCGCTTCATTGCTTGAAGGCAGGTTCTGTGCACCAGGGAAATTAAGGATAGAACCTGTTTTTTTCCTGTGCTGGAATACTTCTTCTTCGTTCAGGCCGTCTGCACTGTAGATAGCACCTTCATATTCTGCAATAGCTACTACTTTGGATCCGTGTTCACGGAAAAATTTGGCACTATGGTAACCTACGTTACCCAGGCCCTGTACTACTACGGTCTTTCCTTCCACACCTACAGCAAGACCTTGCTTCTGCATAATGTCGGGCATGTTACATACCTCGCGGATACCATAGAAAACACCCAGACCGGTTGCTTCTTTTCTGCCGCGTACACCGCCCTGTGTAACAGGTTTACCGGTAACGCAACCAGCCGCATCTATCTCACCTGGTTTCAGTGAAGCATATGTATCAACGATCCAGGCCATTTCACGTTCGCCGGTTCCGTAATCAGGAGCAGGAACATCGATACCAGGACCGATAAAGTTTTTCTTAACCAGTTCGCTTGTATAACGACGTGTGATCTTTTCCAGCTCATACACACTGTGCTCGCGGGGATTGATCTTGATTCCACCTTTACCACCGCCGAAAGGCACGTTTACGATGGCACATTTATAGGTCATGAGCGATGCAAGCGCCATCACTTCATCCTGGTTCACTTCTTCACTGAAGCGGATACCGCCTTTACAGGGAGATTTATGCTGTGAATGCTGAACACGGTACGCTTCGATAACTTCGATACGACCATCGTCCATTTTCACAGGGAAACGCATGCTGTAAATACTGTTACAGGCTTTGATCTGTTCCAGTATCCCCTTTTCCCATTTTGTAAATTTGGCCGCTTTATCAAAACTTCTTTCCACGCTCTGAAAGAAGCTGTACGGTTTTTGATCTGACATAGAGCTAATCGTTTAATTGTTTTTTGACTTTTATTGAGCAAGGCAGCGAAGTAACTGCCTGGTGAGCAAACATTATTGAGCTATCCTTTCTTCTCCATTTTGCTGATCTTGCGGTCGAGCGCCAGCAGGTAAACGAACATACCTGCGAGAATGGTAACAACACAGGCGATCACCACATATATCTTGCCATTGCTGTGCATGAGATCCGTTCCTGTTTCTGCTGCAGACTGTGCCTGAACTGTAAGTGCGGCTACGGCCATCACAACCAGCATCATTATTTTTTTATATTTAACCATTTGCTAAACGTTTTTGTTGAATGATCTGAACCCTTATCCGTAAAGTTGTTATCCATACGCCCAGTAATGTCCAGCCGATAAAAGCCGGGTACATCACACTGCGCATGGCCGGTGTACTGTCTTTCGGGTTTAAACCGGGATTGCCTTCGCTTCCCTGTCCGCCCGGATGCAGACTTTCTGTTAACCTGGGTAATATCCAGATCGTGGGGAAGAGCATGAAAAAGGCAAAAATATTATAGACCGCACCAACACGTGCTTTTTTCTCTTCGTCCTGCAGGCTGCCGCGTAATACGAAATAAGCGAAGTAGATGAGTACCGCAATGGCGGCGCCATTCTGTTTGGCATCGCCGCTCCAGGCTTTACCCCACTGGGCATTGGCCCAGATCATGCCGGTGATCAGCCCGAGTACACCCAGGAAAGTACCGCCGCGTGCAAATTCCGCGGAGTAGATATCATCGGTCGCATTAGGATTCCGCAGGTACCTGATGGCATAAACGATAGATACCAGGTAAAGCACCATCATCCCAATCCACATAGGCACATGGAAAAACAGGTTACGTATTGTTTCCTGTAACGGTACGCCGGGAGGTGCAGGCACTTTTACGAGGAAACCCGCCGAACAGGTATAAAGCAGTAAAGCAATACATAATAACTTCCACCAAGATATACGGGTCATAATCTTCTGTTTTCTTTCGGTATCCTTCGGCAAACCAACAAATGTGAGGGCAAAATTAGGAGAAAGCCCCGCAATAAAATCTTAGTTGTGTAAAAATTACCGGAAGATGCAGATTGCATAACAAAGCCTTGCTGTTTTGGGAAATTGCCCCGCTCCGTTTAACTTGTGGCGCAATGGCAATCAATCCTTTATTAGAGATCCGGCAGCTTTGTGTGGATTTTACCAGCAACGGCAATACCAGCAGGGCCCTGCACCATGTGGATCTCACCGTTAATCCCGGTGAGATCGTTGCCATCGTGGGCGAATCGGGCTCCGGTAAATCGGTCACTTCGCTGTCTGTACTCCGCCTGCTCCCCCAGCCACCGGCTATATACTGTTCGGGGCAGATCCTGTTCGATACCGGCAACGGGGTCACCGACCTGCTGAAAGCAGATGAAGAAATGCTGCAATCCTTAAGAGGCAGCCGTATTGCCATGATCTTCCAGGAGCCGATGACCTCCCTCAATCCCGTACTCACCTGCGGTTACCAGGTAACGGAAGCCATCATGCAGCACCGGAAGATTACAAAAGAAGAAGCCCGGGAACGGGCGCTGGCACTTTTTGAAAAAGTACAACTACCCGATCCCGGCCAGATGTTCAGCCGTTACCCGCACCAGCTCAGCGGCGGCCAGAAGCAAAGGGTCATGATCGCCATGGCTATGAGCTGCGAGCCCTCCCTGCTGATCTGCGATGAGCCTACCACCGCACTCGACGTGACCGTTCAGAAAAATATCCTGCTGCTGATAAAGGAATTGCAACAGCAGAATGGTATGGGGGTGATCTTTATCACGCACGACCTTGGCGTTGTTGCAGAAATAGCCGATCGCGTAGTGGTCATGTACCGCGGACGAATAGTAGAAGAAAATACAACAGCCGCGCTGATGAACCAACCGGCGCATCCCTATACCCGCGCCCTGCTCGCCTGCCGCCCTGCCCGCCATCCGAAAGGTGAACGGCTGCCGGTTGTAAGCGATTTTATGGATGCGGATGGCAATGAGAAACCTCCCCCGTCGGTTTTACCTGCGGCGGAAGATCACTTTATCAGCAAAAGCAGCGACGCTACATTGCTGAAAGTGGAAGACCTCCATGTTTATTATCCCGGCAGGAAAACTTTCCTCGGGAAAGTGACGAGCTACACCAGGGCAGTGGATCATGTGAGCTTTGAACTGAAGGAAGGAGAAACACTGGGACTGGTAGGCGAATCCGGTTGCGGGAAAAGTACGTTGGGCAGGGCAATACTTCAGCTGCAGCCTGCTACAGGCGGACGCATCTTTTATAAAGGCACGGAACTGCTCGGTGCAGCCCCGTCAACCATCCGCAGCCTGCGCAGGGATATGCAGATCATTTTCCAGGACCCCTATTCATCGCTCAATCCGCGCATCAGTATCGGCAGCGCTATCGCAGAACCGCTGGCCGTACACGGCATCATCAAAGACGCACGGCAACGCAGGGAAAAAGTAAATGAACTGCTGGAGAAAGTAAACCTGAGCCCGGATCATTATAACCGTTATCCGCACGAATTCAGCGGCGGTCAGCGACAGCGGATCGTGATCGCAAGGGCACTGGCACTGAATCCATCTTTCGTGATCTGTGATGAAAGTGTATCGGCACTCGATGTAAGCGTACAGGCACAGGTACTCAACCTGCTGAACGACCTGAAAAAAGAGTTTGGTTTTACGGCCATATTCATATCCCACGACCTTTCGGTAGTACGTTATATCAGCGACAGGATCATGGTCATGAATAAAGGAAAAATAGAAGAAAGCGGCCTGGCAGAAGAAGTATATAACAGCCCGCAGAGTGCTTATACCCAGCGCCTGATCGCGTCCATACCGGGCGGAAAAGCCTGATACGCAGGAGCCGGAGCACGGGAAATCCGGTGAAAATTCCTTACCTTTGCCGACTTCACTAAAAAAAATCATGCCGTAACATGAAATTATCTCAATTTAAGTTTGACCTCCCTCTTAACCTGATCGCACAAAATCCAACCAAAAAAAGGGAAGACAGCCGTATGATGGTTGTTGACCGTAAAACCGGCAGCATGGAAAACAAGCATTTCCGTGATATCCTGGAATATTTTGACGATAAGGATGTGTTTGCAGTGAACAATACCAAGGTATTTCCTGCAAGGATGTATGGCAGAAAAGAAAAGACCGGTGCCAAGATCGAAGTATTCCTGCTTCGCGAGCTCAACAAACCGAACCGTTTATGGGATGTGATCGTTGATCCCGCAAGAAAGATCCGTGTAGGTAACAAATTATATTTCGGCGATAACGAAGAACTGGTAGCAGAAGTGATAGACAATACTACCAGCCGCGGCCGTACCATTCGTTTCCTGTGGGATGATGATGACGAGAGCTTCAAGAAAATGCTCGAATTCCTGGGTGAAACACCTTTACCAAAATACATCAAGCGCAAGCCGGATGAAGAAGATAAAGAGCGTTACCAGACCGTGTATGCCAAATATGAAGGCGCTGTTGCAGCACCCACTGCCGGCCTGCACTTCAGCAAGGAACTGATCAAACGCTGCGAGATCCAGGGCATCCGCTTTGCAGAAGTAACATTGCACACGGGCCTGGGTACATTCCGCCCGATTGAAGTAGAAGATCTCAGCAAACACAAGATGGATGCCGAATACTACCAGATCACGGAAGAAGCCTGCCGTATCGTAAATAAAGCAAAGGAAACCGGGCACCGCATCTGCTCTATCGGTACCACCACCATGCGTGCCATGGAAAGCAGTTTTACCGCGCAGCGCATGCTGAAACCAAGCGAAGGCTGGACCAACCATTTTATCCATCCGCCTTATAATTTCAACGTGGCCGACAGCCTGGTGACCAATTTCCACCTGCCTAAAACCAGCCTGCTGATCATGACCTGCGCTTTTGCCGGTTACGACCTTGCTATGGAAGCCTATAAAAAAGCAATCAAAGATAAATACAGGTTCTTCAGCTATGGAGATGCGCTGCTGATCATCTGATCTGACAACGACATAAACAAAGGGCCTTTAACTGAATAAAAAAGCCACTCTGAATGGAGTGGCTTATTCATTTTTAACCAACGTTCTCATGTGCTTTATAAGAAGGTGGATAATCCTGGGAACAGGACTATTACTAAATTAGACAGATTTGAACTTTAAATAAAAAAAAAGTTAATTTTTTTCAAAAAAACCGTAAAAACACGGTAACCGCGCGAGGAAATCACCGGGAAGCTTCGAGGTAATCCCTGAGACGGGAAAGGTTCTTCTCCATCATTGTTCCCATGATTTTGTCATTCATCATAGAACCCAGCTTTTCCCAGGGATACCATTTCAGCTTCTGAACAAACTGCCATTGAACGATGGTTACCTCGCCCGGACCTGGTATGATATTGATGGTACTCTGCTGAATAGTGCCGTTCCGGGTTTCCCAGGTAGACAATACGGCGCTGTCGGAAACACCGGTAATAGCCACAGCAGTATTACCCAGCACGGCATTGCGCGGAGAACTTACCATCATGGTGGTATCGTTCAGTCCCTCTATCCAGTTTTTCCATTCGCGGATATCGCTGGTATATTTCAGAACGGAATCTGCAGGCACATGGATGTTCACAGCCCTCGATACCAGAACGGTCGAAGGAAGCAATGCCCCGATAAACGCCGCTACGGCAAATAATACTACTACACTGATAACAGCCAGCTTGATCAGCCTCATCGTTATTCCCATTTAAATGTTCTGAATGCAATGGCATATACAACTACCGTCCAGATGCCTAAAACTCCCAGTTCTTTCCAGCAGGAAGCAAGTGTTGCGCCTTCAAAAGCGATATTACGCATGGCCGTATTGAAATGAGTGAGTGGCAGCACCCTGCAGATCGGCTGCAGCCAGGTTGGGAATGCTTCAATGGAAAAGAAGGTTCCGGCCAGCAGGAACTGCGGCAATGTTACCAGGTTGGCAAATGGCGGAATCGCGCTTTCGTTCTTGGCTACGCTGCTCACAATAAATCCGAATCCCATAAACAGTACGAGGGCGATAAAACTGAGCAGCATGATCTCTGCAAAAGTTGTAAGCCCGTGCACCAGGGTGAATTTGAATATAAAATGCCCCACACAAATGATGATCACCGCCGTAAGCATCTGGAAGATGACACGGCTGATCGCCTCACCCAATACTATATAGGAACGCCTTACCGGCGTTGCATAAAACCGCTTTAATACCAGTTGCTGCCGCAGGTTGAAGAACAGGAACGCCACACCGAAAACACCGGCACTGAGCAATGAAAAACCGAGCTGCCCGGGTAAAATAAAATCGATCGTGCGGTAAACCCTGCCCGGTATCTTTTTGACATTATTGTTCAGTACCGCAATGGTCTGGATATTGGTATAAGTCCGCTGGTTAATACCTGCGATCACCGCGTTAAGGATGGATTGAAGTACCTGTATATTCTGCGGGTTGGTTGCTTCCGAACTGGTGAGGCTGATGCGGTAAGGCGGATTCTCCAGTCCTGTTTTACTGATATTGATCACAGCAGTGATCCTTCCTTTTTCGAGGTCTTCCTGCAGTTCTTCGGCCGATTTCGGAGACACATTGATTCCGGCAATGCTCCTGATGGCAGGATAAAGCGGGTTGGTTGTATCCGTCTGCCTGTCGAACGCAACCGTGATCGACACCCGGCTTCCGCCACCTATGAAACCAAATACGAGTATAAAGATCAGGGGGAAAGCAATGCTGAAAATAACCGCGGAGGGACTTCTGAATATAGCTCTCAGGCTGCCTTTCGTGATGGCCATCATGGCCCTGAACTGGCTGTATTTACCTTTCATAATGATCGATTGCGGCAACAAATCTATCCTTTTATTCACCTCATGCAAAAGATAAGGCAAAAAACAGGTTAGTTAAACCCTAACAGGAACGGTAATCTCGCCTGCGGTATGCCTATCATCTTTTCTGTGTTCTTCACTTCTTTCAGCATCCGGAACTGCTTTTCGCCAATCTCCTGGCGGATGAGGTCTTTGCTGATGGCTCTTTTATAATTACCTACCAGTTGTTCCAGCAAGCCTTTCTTTTCGGGATATTCGCGTGTCTGGTATTCTTTCAGACCTGCCATCCTTACCGCGCAATCCAGCGCATCCTGCAAAGTTCCGATCCGGTCTACGAGGCCCACGTCTTTTGCCCTCCGCCCTGCCCATACCCTGCCCTGCGCAATACTGTCGATAAACGCTATATCCTTTTTTCTTCCTTCGGATACCCTGCTTTTGAATGTGTAATAGATAGAATCGACGGAAGCCTGCAGGAACCTCTTCTCCGTTTCTGTCAGTGGCCTGTCGGAACTGCCCATATCTGCATAAGGTGCTGTTTTCACACGATCGAACGTAATGCCTAGTTTATTTTTAAAGAACGACTGGAAATCAGGAATAATACTGAACACGCCGATCGAACCTGTAATAGTAGCAGCGCCTGCAAAAACAGAATCTGCATTGCAGGAAATATAATAACCACCTGAAGCCGCCACATCGCCCATACTTACCACTACCGGTTTTTCTTTACGGAGCAGCGCCAGTTCGCGCCAGATCACATCACTTGCCAATGCGCTTCCGCCTGGCGAGTTTACGCGGAATACAACTGCTTTCACATTCTTATCGAACCTTGCCTTGCGTACGATATTTCTGAACTCGTTGCTTGCCACCTGGTTCTCGTCACCCTTTCCATCCACGATATCTCCCTCTGCATAAATGATAGCCACTTTATCTTCCGAATACTCCGATTTTTTGAAATCGGCTGCCTTGGCATAATCGCTCAACGTTACAAAATTGATCGCAGCTTCCTCATTCAGTTTCAACCTTCTGAATATTTCCGATTTTACTTCATCGTCATACCTGAGTCCATCCACCAGTTGATGCTGTAATGCATCATGCGCGGTGCGGATGGCACCGTTCACTGCCAGTGCACGTAATGTTGCAGTATCGGTCTTGCGCGTAGCTGCTGCTGCGGCAAGGAATTCGTTGTAAAGATCGCCGAGCCATACGGAAGTCTGCAGCTTGTTCGCCTCTGTCATCTGCATTTCACGCAAAGGTTCTGTAGCGCTTTTGAATTTACCTGCGTAGAAGATCTGTGGTTTGATCTCCAGTTTATCGAGCAGTCCTTTCATGAAAAGCGTACCGGAAGCAAAACCATCCCATTCCACCCCGCCCTGCGGATGGCAATACAACCTGTCTGCGGCATTTGCCACATAATAGGCTTTCTGGGAGATCGCTTCGCCGTAAGCGATCACGAATTTATTGCTGCGTTTGAATTCGAGCAGGGCTCTGCGCAGTTCTTCACTGGCAGCAAAACCATTGTTATCGCTTCCGCAGATCACATAGATCCCTTTAACGGAAGAATCTGACCTGGCCGAATAGATCATCCGCACTACATCGTAAAGACCGGGAATATCCGCTTCGGCATCGCCCATCAGCGAAGCGATGGTATTATCCTGTTTCTGCTCACGGAAATGATCAGCCAGGTTGAGCACGAGCACTGCATTTCTGCCGATAACAGGTTTTTCTGCACTTGTAGCGCTGGCAATAAAACCGATCAGCACAAAAATGCCGATCACTGTAAACACCACGAGCGCCAGCAGTGATGCAAAAAATATCTTGAAAAAATTCTTCATGCTTTGATTTGGGCTTATATGAATTTAAAGATATTTGAACATTAGTATTCCACCAATTTATGAGCACAGCTTATTTACTGATAGGCGGCAACATGGGCAACAGGAGCGCCAGTCTTCAGCAGGCAACGGATGAGATCAACAGGCTATGCGGTCAGGTAACTGCTGTTTCATCCATTTATGAAACGGCCGCCTGGGGCAAAACGGACCAGCCTTCTTTCTACAATCAGGCACTGGTACTGGAAACAGATCTTGAACCCGCCATGTTGCTGACCATGCTTTTACAGATCGAAAAACAAATGGGCCGTGAGCGGAAGGAACGCATGGGGCCAAGGGTGATCGACCTGGATATTATCCTGATCGATGACCTGCAGATCCACACCCCGGAACTGATCGTACCGCATCCGGCCATGGCGGCACGCCGGTTTGTACTGGAACCACTGGCCGAAATAGCGCCGCAGGTTCAGCATCCGGTACTGCACAAAACCATCGCCACATTGCTGGAAGAATGCACCGATACACTGGATGTGCAAAAAAAATAGCCACATACAAGAAGAGGGCCGTTAATTTTGGCGGTCACGGACTTATCATGAAGTATCAATTCATTACTGTAGAAGGAAATATCGGGGCGGGAAAAACAACGCTTACCCATTTGCTGGCCAAACATTTCGATGCGAGGATCGTGCTGGAAGAATTTGCAGACAACCCGTTTCTTCCCAAGTTCTATGATAACCCGCAGCAATACGCATTTCCGCTGGAGCTTTTTTTCATGGCGGAACGTTACAAGCAGCTGAAGGAAATGGTGCATAAAGACCTGTTCCAGCAAACCACCATTTCAGATTACCTCTTCACCAAATGCCTGCTGTTTGCCAAAGTGAACCTGCCGGAAGAAGAGTTCAGGCTGTACCAGAAACTGTTCGACATCATTCACCAGCAACTGGTGTTCCCCGATATACTGATCTACCTGCATGCGCCGGTACAAAAGTTGCAGGCCAACATCAGGAAACGGAACCGCGAATACGAGCAGTCGATCCCGGACGAATACCTTTTCAATATCCAGGAAACCTATACCAGCTATATCAAGCAGCATAATATCAAGACCATTTTCATCGATGCCAGCAATGCCGATTTTCTTGGGAATGAGAAGCATCTGCAGGTAGTACTGGATGCGCTTGAACGGGAATACGAGCCCGGTCAGCATTATTTCACATTGCCTTAGGGCAATAACAACATACCACTATGGCTAAAGCAGCAAGGACCGATCCGTTTGATGCAGTACGCATACCAGAATTCAGAAATCTTGTGATCGGCCGGTTCTTCTTCATCATGGGGCTGCGGATGATGAGTACGGTTGTAGGCTGGTGGATCTACCAGTTAACCAATGCTCCTTTTGCCATCGGTCTGATCGGCCTTTCCGAAGTGATCCCGGCATTATCCATGGCATTGTATGCCGGTCACGTGATCGACCTCAGCGAAAAAAGGAGACTGCTGCTGCGCGGTGTATCGTTGTACCTGCTCGCAGCACTGACATTGGTGGCATTGTCTTCATCATTCACAGCACATCATTTAACCAATCACTGGATCGCGATCTGTATTTATGTTGTCATCTTTTGCACCGGTATCATCCGCTCTTTCGCAGGCCCTGTTTTCAATGTAATACTGGCGCAGGTGGTTCCGAAAGATAAATTGCAGAATGCCACTACCTGGAACCAGGGCGCATGGCTTTCTGCATCGGTAACAGGACATGCGGCCGGTGGATTTATGATTGCCGGGCTGGGTAATACCAATACCCTCATCAGTATTGCCATGCTCATGACACTTTCACTGGTATTATTGTTCCAGCTGGGACCAAAGCCAGCGCTGAACGAACGTGGTGAGAAAAAGACCTGGGAAAGTGTGAAGGAAGGCATCCATTTTGTATTCCGGACAAAAGAAATTCTCGGGGCGCTTTCGCTGGACCTGTTTGCCGTACTGTTTGGCGGCGCTGTAGCCATGGTACCCGTTTATGCCCGTGATATTCTGAAAGTTGGCCCGCAGGGTTTCGGCTTTCTCAACGGCGCTTCCGATATGGGTTCTATCTGTATCGTGATCTTACTAACCCTCTTTCCGCTGCGGAAACAACAGGGGCGGAAACTGCTGTTCGCCGTTGCGGGGTTTGGTATCTGCATCATCACATTCGCTATTTCAAAAACATTCTGGTTATCCTTTTTTGCACTGATGATCGCTGGAATGCTGGACGGAATCAGCGTGGTAGTAAGAGGAACCATCATGCAATTAAAAACACCCGACAACATGCGTGGCCGGGTGATGAGTGTAAATTCGATGTTTATCAACAGCAGTAATGAGCTGGGCCAGTTCGAAAGCGGGCTCAGTGCAAAACTGATGGGTGTTGTTCCTTCCGTCATTTTCGGTGGCTGCATGACCATCGGTGTGGTAATCGCCACCTGGTTCAAAGCGCCGGCACTACGGAAAATGGAATACTAGTTAACGCTGACCCAGGTTATACAGTTGCTGGATCTTTTTGCGTTCACCCACGATCCATACCACATCATCCCATTCAAAAATGGTGTCGGAGGAAGGATTCAGCAAGCGTTCGCCCTGTCTTTCTATTCCCACAACCAGACCATTGGTTTTTTCCCGGATACCGGAACCACGGATGGTTTGTCCTTTTAAACGTGTGTATTCGTCTACAACGATATGTTCCAGTTCTACGTTTTCTTTTACGGTTTCATCAGCCGGTTCATTTTCTTCGATGATCTTGCCGAATTCCAGGAGTTGCTGGTCGGTACCGATCACGCCGATCATATCGTAAGGATAAACCCTTTCATTACGCGCCGGGGCATACAGGATCTGGTTTCCTCTTTCAATAAAAGCCACATTGATACCAAACTGTTCGCGCCATTGTAATTCTTCCAGTGTTTTACCGATGAATACGGCCAGCGGGCTGATCTTGTACCTGGTAATGTGCGCATCCCAGGGAGAAAGACGGGTTTGCCTTTTATTTTCTTCGATCGTTTCCTTCTCGTTCAGGTTGGTAAGAAAACGTTCTTCTATCCGCTGGTAGAACCGCTGCAGACGCTGCCTGAAGATCACCAGCACGATCAGCATAAAGAACACCGTTCCGCCCACCGCAACCCAGAAAGGAAAGATCTGACGCAGCATTCCGCCTACGAGCAGTATCGCCAATACGTTCCGTACCACTTCCAGCATCACGAGCGGACCTTTACTGTATTTCGGATCCAGCCAGAGTGCTGCATAGGTACCGCGGCGGATCTTTTTTACCGTGAGGGCCCAGATGAACGGCGACATAAACAACAGGCTGAGCGCTGCCGTGAGTATACGCCCGATCAGTTCATTCTGGAAATGTTTCAGCACAAACGGCAACAGGAAATAAGAAGTAAGCAGGATCAGCGCAACGATCACCACACCGTTGATGATCACCAGCTGGATATAATAATGCAGTAACTTTTTCCAGTTGCTTTCCGCCTCAATGATCTGCGAACTGCTGCTGTAACGCTCCAGTGAATCGAGCCATTTCTGCGGCAGCACACGTTGCAGCAGACGAAGCAGCGGATCTGCCAGCCTGATCATATAAGGCGTGGAGAATGTAGTGATCACCGAAACCCCCACCGCAATCGGGTAGAGATAAGAACTCGTTACGTTCAGCGATACACCGAGCGTTGCAATAATAAAGGAGAACTCCCCTATCTGCGACATGCTCGTTCCTGCCTGAACCGACTGCTTCAGCGTCCGGCCCGACAACAGCGCACCGGTACTTACAAACAAGGTCTTGCCAATGATCACACTTAATGTAAGCAGCAGCACCGGCACAGCATACTGCACCAGGATGGCCGGATCTATCAGCATTCCCACAGATACGAAGAATATAGCACCGAACAGGTCTTTCACGGAAGTGATCAGGTGTTCGATCTTTTCTGCCTGCGTTGTTTCCGCCAGGATCGAACCCATGATGAATGCGCCCAGGGCCGCAGAAAAACCTGCCTGCTCTGCCAGCACCACCATACCCAGACAAAGCGCCACCGATACTACCAGCAGGGTTTCGCTGTTCAGCCATTTGCTCATCTTTTTAAAGAACGTAGGCAGCAGGAAAATTCCCATCACAAACCATAAACACAGGAAGAACAGCAGCTTTGAAATAGAATATACCATCTGTGTGCCTTCAAACTGACGGCTTACTGCTACGGTTGATAACAATACCATCAATAAGATCGCAACCAGGTCTTCAATGATCAGGATACCAAGTACCAGGCCGGTGAACTGCTTGCGTTTCAGTCCCAGTTCATCAAATGCCCGGAAGATGATCGTTGTGGAGGAAATAGCGATGATTCCACCGAGGAAAAGGCTGTCCATATACGGCCAGCCTAACGCCTGTCCCATCAGGTAACCCAGTAACATCATGCATGACAATTCCACCACACCGGTTATTGCTGCCGAGCCGCCTACTTTTACCAGTTTTTTAAAACTGAATTCTATACCCAGCGCAAAAAGAAGGAATACTACCCCGATATCGGCCCATATGCGGATACCTTCGAGATCGGAAATAGTAGGGAATAATTTAAAATTCGGTCCTACCAGCAGTCCGGCTATAATATAGCCCAGTACCACCGGCTGTTTCAATTTCTTAAAAAACAAGGTAATAACACCTGCAGCTACAAGTATCAATGCCAGGTCTCTGATCAATGGGGGTAAATGACTCATAGGCCTTTTTTTGACGGTTATTAGATTGATTTTTGCAAGAATATACAAAAAGAAATGGAAAAAAAATTAGAATTTCATCAGTTTTTCTAATACGTAATATACTGCCGGACAAAATGTAGCATTTTTTAATGTGATAGCAGGACGTTTCAGTAATACGTCTTCGTCGGTGTAGGGAAACCGGTGGCAATCGGATGGACGGTCTTCGTAAATGCTGCAATAATTATCGGCACCGAGAAACGGGCAGGGCGAGCTTTTCACCACGTAATCGCCATCTTCATCCAGCCGCAGGTAAGTGTCGATGAACACACTTTCCTTCATCCGCAGCTGTTTGCTGATGCGTTTGATATCCGGTGTTTTAAACCTGGGTGAATAGTTTTTGCAGCAATTGGCGCAGCTGAGGCAGTCGACCTTGCTGAAAGCCTCCTCATGCAGGTCGGGCAGCTGGCGGTATACTCGGGTTTTATCGGCCTTCTGCAAGAGCTGCCGGTACTGTTTCTGGTGATCGGCGCTTTTTTTTTGCCAGTTTTCGAGATCAACATTACCCATCATGCAGCAAAGATAGCCCTTTCGGCAGCCTTTCCCCACAGTTTCCCCCGTCAGGAATCGCTGCTCATTTTACAATGGATAAACGTAACTTTGCGGCGTTGAAAAACTTCCTTGGGAAAATCTACATCACTACCTAAAGCTTGACGTTAATTATGAACCTTTTCGAACAGCAGTCTTCTGAATTCCAGCGCAGACATATCGGACCAAATGCAGATGATACCAAAGCCATGCTGGCTACAATCGGCGCATCATCTCTCGATGAACTGATCAGTAAAACCGTTCCGGATGCCATCCGCATCAAAGAACCGCTCGCGCTGCCACAGGCGATCAGCGAGTTCGAATACCTCAGCGAGCTGAAAAAAACAGCGTCAAAAAATAAAGTATATAAAAATTATATCGGCCAGGGGTACTATGGCACCATCACACCGAGCGTGATCCTCCGTAACGTATTCGAGAACCCGGGCTGGTACACCCAGTATACACCGTACCAGGCCGAGATCTCTCAGGGACGCCTGGAAAGTCTCCTGAACTTCCAGACCATGGTGGCAGATCTTACAGGGCTGCCTATCTCCAATGCATCATTACTCGATGAAGCCACTGCCGCAGCTGAAGCCATGGCAATGGTATTCCATCATATCAATAAGACCGACAAGATCACCAGGCCGCGCTTCTTTGTTGACAATAACATTTTCGCACAAACCAAAGATGTACTGGTAACACGCGCAGAACCGATCGGCATTGAGCTGGTGTACGGTGATTATACAGATGTGGCTGCTGATGAAACTTATTTCGGCGCCATCCTGCAGTACCCTAACAGCAACGGATCTGTAGAAGATTACCGTTCATTTATAGAAAAAGTGCATGCCGCCGGCGGACTGGTAGTAGTAGTAACCGATCTGCTGGCACTCACACTGCTTACCTCGCCCGGAGAACTTGGTGCAGATGTAGCCGTGGGAAGCGCACAACGTTTCGGCGTACCGATGGGTTACGGCGGTCCGCACGCAGCATTCTTTGCCACACAGGATGATTTTAAAAGAGGAATGCCCGGCAGGCTGATCGGTGTGAGCATCGACGCACAGGGAAACAGGGCATTACGTATGGCGCTCCAGACCCGCGAGCAGCATATCAAACGCGAAAAAGCAACTTCCAATATCTGTACAGCACAGGCACTGCTGGCCAATATGGCTGCGATGTACGCAGTATACCATGGCGCTGCAGGACTGAAAGATATCGCCACCAGGATCCACCTGCTGACCAAATCGGTTGCAGAAGGACTTTCAAGGCTTGGCATTGAACAAAACAATAAGTACTATTTCGACACACTGCATTTTACGAGTGTGAATGCTGTTGCGGTTAAAGCAATGGCGGAGAAATACCATTCCAACTTCCATTATTCACCGGACGGATCTTTCAGCATTACGCTGGATGAAACAACATCCGTTGAAGACACGAATACGATCCTCAAAATATTTGAATCACTGGCAGAAAAAAGCACCGGTCATCGGATCGAAGCTGCTTCCTTTACAGAAACAGCTTACCAGTTGCCTGAAGCATTACTGCGTACTTCAGAATACCTCACACATGAAGTATTCAACGTGCACCGCAGTGAAAGCCAGATGATGCGTTATATGAAGCAACTAGAGAACAAGGATCTGTCGCTGAACACCAGTATGATCAGCCTCGGAAGCTGTACCATGAAACTGAATGCAGCCACTGAAATGATCCCGGTAAGCTGGCCGGAATTTGGCGGTCTCCACCCATTTGCACCGGCAGAACAGGCAGGCGGTTACCAGCAGATCGTTGAAGAGCTGGGCGAATACCTTGCAACCATCACCGGCTTTACAGCCTGCAGCCTGCAGCCAAACAGCGGTGCTCAGGGTGAATATGCCGGTCTGCTGACCATCCGTTCCTACCATGCCGCAAGAAATGAAGCACATCGTAATGTAGTACTGATCCCGATCAGTGCACACGGTACCAACCCTGCCAGTGCAGTGATGGTTGGTTTTAAAGTGGTGGTGGTGAAATGTGATGAAGCAGGTAATATCGACGTGGCAGATCTGAAGGCAAAAGCTGAACAATATAAAGATACACTGGGTGCGCTGATGGTAACTTATCCGTCTACGCATGGTGTATTTGAAGAGACCATTAAAGATATCTGCCAGATCATTCACGACAACGGCGGCCTGGTATATATGGATGGCGCCAATATGAACGCACAAGTAGGACTGACCAGCCCGGGTATGATCGGTGCGGATGTTTGTCACCTGAACCTGCACAAAACATTCGCTATTCCGCATGGTGGTGGCGGACCTGGTATGGGGCCGATCTGTGTGAACGATAAACTGGCGCCTTACTTACCCGGACACGCTGTACTGGGCGATAGCAAGAATGCCGTAAGCGCTGCACAATATGGTTCAGCGAGCATCCTGCTGATCAGCTATGCCTATATTAAAATGCTCGGAGCCGATGGTGTGAAAATGGCAACCGAGTACGCGATCCTGAATGCCAACTATATGAAGGCAAGACTGGAAAAGCATTACAAAGTATTGTATACAGGAAAGAACGATACCTGTGCGCATGAGTTCATTGTGGATCTGCGTCCGTTCAAGCAAAGTGCAGGCATTGAAGCAGAAGATGTGGCCAAAAGGCTGATCGATTACGGCTTCCATGCTCCTACCCTCAGCTTCCCTGTACCTGGTACGATCATGATAGAGCCTACAGAAAGTGAAGACAAAGCCGAACTCGACCGTTTCTGTGATGCCATGATCTCCATCTGCGAAGAGATCAAAGCGGTGGAATCAGGTAAATCTGATAAGACTGATAATCCGCTGAAAAATGCACCACATACACAACAAGTGGTTTGCGCAGACGAATGGGCACATCCTTATACCAGGAAAGAAGCTGCATTCCCGCTGCATTATGTAACACTGAACAAATTCTGGCCGAGTGTGGCAAGGGTAAACAATACTTACGGCGACAGGAACCTGATCTGTACCTGTGAACCAACATCGTCTTATGCAGAAGCATAATGATGGTTCATCTTTACTGAATAAAACAACGCCCTGTGATGATCACAGGGCGTTGTTTTTTAATCTTTATTGCTAATCCTTGTTTAACTTGTAGTATGAGCGGACTTATTCTGGTGATCATCGGGGCTTTGGTACTGGCCTATTTCCTGTTCCGGAAAAAACCGGCGGCAGTTATTCCTGCCTCGGAAATCCCTGAACTGGAGCCGGTACTGCAGCAACATGTGGCTTATTTCAGAGCATTGGAAGTATCGGAAAAAGAAAGATTCAAAACCCATGTCAGGAAATTTCTTGCGTATGTACGTGTACATGGCGTGGACACAACGGTAAGCAACGAGGAGAAGATCCTGGTAGCCGCCGGAGCGGTAATCCCGATCTTCGGTTTTAAAGACTGGCATTATTACAACCTGAAAGATGTGTTATTGTATTCCGACACATTCAATGCCCAAAGTTTTGAAACAAGTGGTGAACACAGAAATACGCTGGGCATGGTAGGCGATGGCACACTCAGCCAGATGATGCTGCTATCAAAAGCATCCGTTTATGCGGGATTTGACAATACTTCCGACAAGAACAATACCGTGATCCATGAATTCGTGCACCTGCTGGATAAGGCTGATGGCGCTGCGGATGGTGTTCCGGAAGCCTTGCTGGATAAACAATACGTACTCCCCTGGCTAAACCTGATCCATCAGAATATCAGACAGATCACAGAACATCATTCCGATATCAATCCTTATGCTGCCACAAACCAGGCAGAGTTTTTTGCAGTGGCCTCGGAGTACTTTTTTGAGCAGCCGGAAATATTCAGGCAAAAACATCCTGAATTGTACGAGCTGATGGAGAAAATGTTTTTACAGGATCCTCCGGCGCATCACAATTAACCTCATTACAAGCGGATCACACGCTGTTCCTGACTACTGCGGACAGCCGTTTCAATCACCTGCATCACCTGTATACCATCCGTTACAGTTACCGGCATTTCAGCCTCTTCTCTTAAAGCGCGGTAAACACCGTCGTAATATGCATAGTAATTACCCTGTTCGGAAGGAATCGTTTTCCTGATCACAATCCCGTTTTTTTCAGTATGCAACAGACCGCTTTCTTCTTCCGGTTCCCGGCCCCATTGTTCACTGCCAGGTTTATCATTTGCTGCAAGTCTTTCCTCCTGGATATCTGCGCGGCTTTTAATGAATGAACCCTTATGTCCATGAACGATATAGGATGGCAGCGCTTCACGCACAAGATAGCCGCTTTTCAACCGCACGCGCAACTGGTTATAATACAGCAACAGTTCGAAATAATCATCCACCTGCGATACAGGCCTGGTAATACGCAGATCGGCAAAAACAGCTTCCGGCATACCGAAAAGAAACAGTGCCTGGTCAATGATATGCGGACCAAGATCGTAAAGAATACCAGCACCCGGACCAGGTAATTCCTTATGCAGTTTGGGGCTCAGTTCTTCTTTATACCGGTCGAAATGAAATTCAGCTTCCGTAATATCACCCAGCCATTGCTCATCGATCACTTTTTTTACGGTTTTGAAATCACTGTCCCACCGGCGGTTCTGGAACACGGAGATTTTTCTGTTCATCCGCACGGCAAGATCACGCAACGCCATTGCTTCCGCAGCCGTTGTTGTAAATGCTTTTTCTACCACGATATGCTTACCGGCCTCAAGTGCTTTTTTTGCATATTCAAAATGTGTGTTGGTAGGCGTATTTACGATTACAAGCTCAACAGCTTCATCGGCCAGCAATTCCTCCAGCGACCGGAAGATCCTGATCTCCGGATAAAACTTCACCGATTCCGATTTTGTCCGCTCCCATGCGCCATATAATTCGAGTCCGGGATGCAGGGCAATGAAGGGAGCATGGAATACACGGCCCGACATGCCGAAAGAAAGGAGTGCGGTTTTTACAGGTATCATACAGTAATTGGTTTAAGAACATACAACTCAGGATCAAAAATAAAAAACCTGCCGCGGGGCAGGTTTTTTATTTTAAGGCATTGCCGGAGTTGGTGTCTGTTTTTCTCTTTCCTTCATCTTATCGAGGTAGCTTACGCCATCTGTGATCCATTTCTCAGCCGGTTTACCCAGCAGGTAGTGATCAAACCATTCGCGCTGGCGTTTCTGGTAATCGATCTGGTTTTCCTTTTTGGCCAGTCCGTGGTTCTCATCGGCATACACAAGCATCACGTGTGGTTTTTCCATACGACGCATGGTTCCGTACATTTCAATACCCTGGTGCCAGTCAACCGCGCCATCTTTATCACCGAATGCAACCAGTAACGGGGCTTTGATCTTTGAGGCATTGAACATGGGTGAGTTACGGATATGATGATCGGTCCTTTCATACCATGGGCCATCGAAACGTCCCTGGCTGGTTTCGAAGATCTTCTGATCCGGCGTACCACTGTTCCAGTAAATAGACAGTGACATACTGATCAGGTCAGTGAGCGGCGCACCGGCACATGCTGCTTTGAAAATATCAGTCTGTGTAACCAGGAATGCTGTCTGGTATGCACCCCAGCTATGTCCCATCAGGCCAACCTTATTACGGTCGATCATGCCGGTTTTAAGTACCTGCTCTACTGCCGGGATCACGCAATTGGCAGCGCTCATACCAGGCTCATTGGTATCATAAACGATATCCGGCCTGAAGATGAAATAACCATTGGTACTGAAGTTGGTGGTATTGTACGGACTTCTTACAGAAGGTGTCACATAGCTGTGAACAGTGTTGGACAGCAGTTCATAAATGTAAACGATCATCGGGTATTGTTTGCCCGGCTCGTAGTCTGCAGGATAGAACAAAGCACCCTGCATCTTTTTTCCTTTCTTGTTGGTAAAACTGATCAGCTCACTTTTACCCCAATAGTAATTATCCTGCTGCGGATTGGTAGCTGCAACTTTCTTTTCACCTGCAAAATTGTCTGTTACATATAATTCAGGAGAAAGATTGTAATCCTGTTTTACATAAGAGAACACATCGCTGTCTTTCGCTTTGATGAGTCTGCTTATCGAAAGCGGTTCAAACATGAGTGGTGTTACCTTGTTGTTCTCGAGCTTTGCATAGCCGAATTTCTTACTCTTATCGCCGTAAGCAGATAAGTATAAAGCTTTGCTGTCGTCTATGTAAGGATCTTCAAAATCAACCCTGTTGAGACGGTAAACGATCTCTTCTTTTTCTCCGCTGGTCAGTTTGCGTGATGCGGAACCATCAGGTTTAACTGCCCAGATATTGAATTCATCGTACAGTAAAACTTCACGGTCATCTTTTAACCAGCCGCCGATACCGAACGGAGGTTTGCTGGCAGTATGGTCATCTTTCGTATTCCAGAAAGCACTGCCGATCTTACCGGTAAGATTGGTTTCCTTTTGTGTGGCGATATGATAAGACCACCAGTTTTTATCCCTGAAGAAATACAGGTACTGGCCATCCGGTGAAGATTGCGGACCGGTATAAAATCCGGAAAGCATTTTTGTGTACAGTGGCTTCTCTTCGCCTGTACGTGCATTCACGAGATAAAAATCTGCATAATCTTCCTTGAATGCCGGTTTGTACATTTTATCTGTAGCGATCACTGCATATTGCTGCTTCCCGCCCAGTTGTGCAACCGGTGTGTTTTCTTTTGCCAGCTGGTGGAAAGCGTTTGAGCTTATATTCCAGACAGACAGGAAACTTGCATCCTTATCCTGACCAAATGTGATCTTTTGTCTTGGCTGGATCTCAGGATCTTTCCAGTGCCAGATATCAACACCCGGCAGTTTTTCATCCTTGTTATCCTTTTTCACCGCCAGCGTTTTGACAGAATCTGCTTTTGCCTTTGTTGTATCCCCGGGTTTGCGTTCTTCTTTTTTAGGTTTGGGCGTCCAGGCTTTCAGTCCGAAGAAAACGGCGTTCATATCATCGCTGAGACGTAATGCAGAACCGTTGAATACACGCATGTCTTTAGGGAATCCTGCTGCAGTAAGCGGATCAAAGATCTTAAGCGTTGGTGTCTGGTAAATACCGGTATACACGTACACCATAGCATTTTCCTCTTCGTAAGTATCTTTTTTGAATGTTTTGTAGAAGCTGAGCCCTTCACCTTCTTTCTGCCAGTTCAGCCTGGAGAACTTTGAGGTATCGCTTGCAACAACCTTAAGATTATAAGATGACAGGTTCAGCAGTTCCACTGCATTACCCGCGGTGTTGGCAGACTCAACTATATAAGCCAGGTAATCGCTTTTTTTGTTGAACAGGTATTCTGTTACGTTACCGATGGTGTGTGTGCTGTTATCAGCCATATTTTTCACCAGCAGTACACTGCCTTTGTCTTTATTGTCTTTAGGAGGAGTAAGAGATACCGCGAGGAATTTTCCATCGCGTGAAAAAGAGAACCGGCTTACATTCTGGATCACTTCTTTTTTACCGGTCTGCAGGTTCAGCAGGCCCATTTTGTATTCGATGGGACGGTTCTGATCACGCAGTTTCTCCGCTTCCCTGAAAGACAGGCCAATGCGGTACGCGAGCCACTTATTATCTTTCGAGAACTCGAAGCTGCTGGCAAATTCCAGCTTATAGGACTGGTTGCTGGCACGGTTAACAACATACAGTGTATCGTTGTCTTCCTGCACGGTGATCTGGTAAGCGAGCCATTGGCCGTCCGGCGAAAGGTCACTGGCACCGATCGCCTGCCATTTTCCATAGTCTTCCTGGGGAAGTTTTTTCTTCTGCTGCGCCTGCACGGTACAAGTGATGCAGAGTGCGGGTAACAGCAGCCATAATAAACGTTTCATCATAGCAGTAGTGTTTCCGGACAAGATAATTAAAAAAGCAGTACATAGTCTGCTTATTGCGGTAAGAGGCTTAATAACAGCCAGTTATTTTGATAAACGGATTGCATGCAGGATAACCGTTTATGAACATATTATTAAATCATCGGCCGGCACTTTCAACAGCCGCGGCAGGAGCCTAACATTGCACGAGCAACAAAACAGGCAGGCATGGTGAATATAACGGACAATCACGGTAATACGGTCGCATTTTTACATTCCAACATCATCATTGATGCAGCGCAGGAAAATGTGCTGGGATTATTATTAGGCAGTTGCATATTCGGCATGGGCGATGCGCCGATCGGAAAGTTCTTCAACGACACATTCAGGTTAACCGATGGCAGGATCATGGCAAGAATGGGCAACGAGATCATTCCTCATAAACCCAGCAATGAAAAAGATCTTTTTGCAGCGGCATGGCAGTTGCTCACCAATGTAAAAGACCATGTATGCATGTGGATCGTTGAAAAAGACGAATGGACAGCGGCACCATTCTCAATGCATCTTGCAGCCAATCATGCTTTGGCAAAACAGTAATATGCGGTCGGTTTGTAATTATTGGCAGTTCTTACTACTTTCATTGCCAAACCAACTGCATGAAAGATATCTTCGACCCGGCAGAAGCTGCTGCCCTTAAACAAAGAATTGAAAATTTGCTCCCCGACACTAAACCCGTTTGGGGCAAAATGAATGTAGCGCAGATGCTGTCGCATTTACAGGCGGCGATTGAAGTGGCACTGGGTGAAAAAAAACTGAAGAAGAGCCTGATGGGCATGCTGCTCGGTTCCTTTGCGCGCAAGGTATTGCTGAATGAAAAACCTTTCGGAAAATCACTTCCCACCGATCCTTCTTACATACGTGCGGGGCAGCATGATTTTGATACAGAACAGCAAAAATTACTGGCGCTGATCACAAAGCTGGTGGTAGCGGGAAAAGACGGACTGATCAAAGAAGCGCATCCCTTTTTCGGAAAAATGACGCCGGACCAATGGAGCTGGAGCCTGTATAAACATGTTGATCATCACCTTCGCCAATTCGGAGCCTGATAAAATAAAAATCCGCTGCAATAATTACAGCGGGATTTTTATTTAAAATGAGTTGCTTTATTTCAGCGAAGCGATATCGATCACAAAACGGTAACGTACATCACCTTTCAGCATTCTTTCATATGCGTTGTTGATGTCTTTCACATCGATCACTTCCACATCAGAAACTATATTTTTTTCTGCGCAGTAATCGAGCATTTCCTGTGTTTCTTTAATACCACCGATGAGTGAACCGATAATACTTCTGCGGTTGCTGATCAGGTTGAAAGCAGGCACCTGCGAAGGTGTTGGCGGAACACCCACCACGATCATGGTACCATTGGTGCGCAGCAGGTTCAGGTAAGTGCTGTAATCGTGTTGCGCCGATACGGTGTTCAGTATAAAATCGAAAGAGTTCGCCAGCTTTTTCATGGTCGCTTTATCCGATGTCAGCGCAAAATAATGTGCGCCCAGCTGTTGTGCATCCGCTTCTTTGGAAGGTGAGGAACTCAGCATGGTTACTTCCGCGCCAAAAGATGCTGCAAACTTTACAGCCATATGACCTAACCCGCCAAGGCCTACAACACCAACCTTATGCCCCTTGCCTACTCCAACATATCGCAGCGGAGAATAAGTGGTGATGCCTGCGCATAACAAAGGCGCAACGGCATGCAGCGGTAATTTATCCGATACGTGCAGTGTGTATTTTTCATCTACCACGATCTGCGTGGAATAACCACCGTAAGTGGGCAGTTGTGTATCGCGTTCGCGGGCATTGTAGGTACTGGTCATACCTTCATGGCAGTACTGTTCCAACCCCTCTTTACAGTTGGCGCAAGTGCGGCAGGAATCTACAAAACAGCCTACGCCCGCAAGATCTCCTTCCTTGAAAGAAGTTACTTTGCTGCCCACTTTCACAACGCGGCCAACGATCTCATGGCCGGGAACCATCGGGAAAATAGATCCGCCCCATTCGTCCCTCACCTGGTGTATATCGGAGTGACAAACACCGCAATACAATATCTCAATCTGAACATCATGTTCACCCGGCTCGCGCCTTTCCATACTGAAAGGAGCCAGTGGCGCCGAAGCGCTTTGCGCCGCATATGCATTCGTTGCTATCATATAATTATTGTTTAAACAACAAAGTACGGTTAGCCATGCACAAAAGGGCTAAAAAAGATTGCAACTGTTTTGCAGAAATCAAAAGGTCATTAATAATTGAACTTCCATTGTGAGAGATCAGGCTGGTTGGTTCTTTTACGGTTCAATTCATATTCGTACAGGATCCGGCCTGTTTCTTTGAAATAAGGATAACCCAGCTCGTTATACTCGTATTTATCATCGTTCAGCACCCCATCCCTGTTGGTATAGATCACACCGCTCAGCATGAATTCGACATTGTTTTTAAAATCGACGATATAACAGGCATCTGTAAGAAACCCGTACGACCAGCCCGTTTTATTGAACGAACGGATATAAGAAGGAATGGCCTGCTTACCCGATTTGAAGAAAAAGAACTTGGTATAGCTGTCGAAATAAGTGGCAGTATCGTAGCTCGGATAACGGCTTTCGGAAGGATATTCAGACATGTATTGATACAGGAAACGGTAATCAGCTTCCGTGAGTTTGAACCTTTTTTTAGCCGGGACCGACTGCGGGAAAAGAACCGATTGCAGGATCTGCTGCAGGTCTTCCAGCGGAAGATTGTTATGCCTCGTAAAATCCATTGGTGCTTTGATCAGTGAATCATCACGGTTATAATGCGCATTACCCACCAGGATACTCTTGCTGAAATCAAATGTGAGATTACTGTATGCAGGAGGCTGCGCGTACATCACATTTCCATCTTTCATAAAACGGATCGGGTTGGTATGCCTGTTCTCCTCTTCCGTTGCAGTTACAAAACGGCGTGTGATGCGGACATCTTTATACCCCTTTTTCCATAAGGATTCATTCTCCCACTCCTGTCCGTTAAACTCGTACAAACGATTGTATGCGTCATTATCGCTTACCAGGAATATTTTGCGGATATACTGCGCAACCGATGGCAGCCCGTTCTCTGCGGTTTTATCTTCCTTTACAGAGGTCTGGCCATTGAAAGCACTGTCTGTGAGCATCGGTGAATATTTATCAATTCCTTTCGATGCCAGTGTATTCATTTTTTCAAGTGCAGCCACTGCAGTAGGCAACTTCACGGTAGAAGCCGGGTTGAAGTACCGGTTACGGTCTACATTCAGGTAATGATTTTTAAAGTGCGGCACATTCCTGCTGTCGCGGTTGATCTCGGTATAGATCAGCTGGTATTGAAAACTATCCGAATGCTGCAATATATGTTGCAGCAGCGGACTTGCCTTTGACGAGATCAGTTCGGCCAGCCAGGGGTCTGTTTTTACCTGGGCGTTTATTGAATACAAACAAAGAAGGGCAGCAATAACGGAAGCGATCTTTTTAAACATAGGAATTGATTTAACAAGAACATTAAAGGCTTTGCGAAAATTGGGTGATCCGTGATCCCACAGTTGGATTGGTCACTACAACCCGCATTAGCTGCAGCCAAATTACAAAAGCCGATTAATTTCTCCCGTTTAAACGGGACTGATGGATGATATTCTGTCGCCTAACTTTTGTAAAAAGCACTGTTGGCTTCAGTACTATTTTTCATAGAGTACAATATCCAATCCGGGAACGGAACTTAATTGTTTGTCTGATGTAACAAGTGGAATATTCAACGCGATCGCGGTCGCAGCAATGATACAATCCGGAAGTTTCAAGTGTGTCGACTTACGTATTTCAATTGTAAGCTTCTTGACATTTTCAGAGATGTTTTCAATCCTCATCTCTTCCAAAAATGAAGTAATTACCTTGGTTTCTTTGGGGGTTATCTTTTTATAGGAAAGTAGTTCAAGCTCGGATATAACGGACAAGTAGAGATCTTTGCCATTTAAAAATGATGCCAATGTTTCATCGCCACCTAAAACATATAGGATTGCGTTGGTATCTAACAGCAATTTATTCCCATTCATCTCTCAAACTCTTTTGAATTGTCAAAGCATCTGCATTAAGCTTGATTTTGCCACAATACTTCAAAACATCGACATTACTTTTACTCTTAAGCTTTTTCTCAAGGGACTCCATCTCTTTTCGTGAAGCACCCTTTTTTAAAATCAAAACCATATAGAACTATTTGTTATAAAGATAGCGAATTTCACGATTAAAAATCCCTGAATCATCCTGGATTGTAGGCGTATTGCAGCCCACAACAAAATATACGAAGCACTTCACTTGCTAAACACCTTCTTCTAAAATTCAAAAGCCCCTCACTATTAAAAGCAGGGGCTTTCTAAATAAATGTACCTCACTTATACCTATTGCAACAGCTGCGAGATCTGGCTCACAGGTATTGTATTGGCGAATGCAAGCATTTCTTTTTCAGAACTGCTGTTACATTGCAAAGTCAGCAATGCATTGCTCAGTGGAATTTCAATCCGGTAAGAAGTTGTTTTCTGGTCTTCTGAAACGGATTCTTTGGTGAGCCTTCCCTTCTGGCCATTCACTTTGATCAGTTTTGAATTCGGATCACCGCCGAAAGCGCCGAGGATCGGAGACGACAGGTAAGCATTGAGGCTATTGAGTAAAGGAGAATTGATCACAATGTTCAGTTCCGCTTTATGGTTCTCGCTGCCGTATTGCCGCTGGATGCTCACACCTGCAAAGCCGCTGCTTCCGGATACATTATCAGAATTGGCGATAGCCTTGAGAGAGTCCAGTGTTGCCGGATAAAGTTTCATGATCTCTTTACCAAGAGTAATATCGAGATCCTGCATGATCTGCTGTAAAGCAAAATGTGCGTCCTGTAACTTACCTGCAGCGTAAGAGGTTTGTGCGGTGGCCAGGTTCTTCTTAAATTCCTGTGCCTGTGCCGAGGAAATAAAAAGAACGGCAATAAAAGCTATGATGATTTTTTTCATGATGATAATGATTGAAATGATGATTATTCGCCAAGCATTTTCTTGATGCTGTCCACATCAAACTGGTTAACGGCATCTGTGATCTCCTGTTCTGTTGCGTAATTGATACCCTGCCAGCTGATCATGCCCGACTGGCCCAGCTGGATCAGCACGGTATAACCTTCGTCCTTGTCGAATTTGATGATCCCTTTGTTGCCTTTTACACGGATCTGTTTGGCATTCTGCGTTTCGCCGTTCGATTGTGCAACACCGAGACCGAAATAGAGATCGATCATACCCATGTAAATGGGGTTGTTACCGATGGTTACAGAAAGTTGTTTATCATCTTTCTGGTAAATGCGCTGAATAGTAAGGTTGGCCCAGCCATAGCGGGTACTCACCACGCGGTCTTCGGCCGTGTCTTTCGGAAGCTCGCCGATCTTTTCAGGTAAGGATTGCAATACCTGCCTGCCGATCTGCAGTTCAACACCTAACAGTGCCTGCTGAACAGAGAAACGTGCATCGCCGTATTTGCTGGATGAAAATGCTTTATCTGCATCCGTAAGTTGTTGTAATACATCGGGCGGGGTAGTATTCTTCAAACCTTCGCCGCCTTTGTTGGAAGGTCTGCCGTTGCGGCCTGAAGAGGTATTACCCGAGACATTGCCACCAACAGTGTTTGTATTACCATTACTGTTACCGGAAGAAGGGAGCCCGGTTTTATCGCTGATCTTTTTATCGATCATTTCTTCTGCTTTCTTTTCCGCTTTCTCCTTCAGCTTTTTCAGAAAACCCTGGGCCTGGGTGTTCGTGTGCAGTAATAGGCCTGCCACCAGCAGCAAGGCCGGTATTTTTCCTGGTTTCATGCTTGTGATTTTGTTTTAGATGCTGCAAAACTAAAATCCGCAAGCCTGAATCTCAAGCCATTCATCAACCGCTATTAACCGGTTACATTTTTCCGATGCCTGAAAACTGGGTTAAAACACGGTATAAAACAAGGCCGCAGGAAACCCGCGGCCCGTTGCGTTGCAGCGTTTGTGTTCAGTTGTGACCGGCTTTGTGGCGTATATGCAGGATATGTGCCGCTTCAATGGTTTTCAGCACCATATCATACAATGCCAGCATAGAGGTTCTTTCGCGCAGGTCCAATGCCGGGTAATTACCGCTTACCGTTGTCTTCAGCCAGTCCCAGAGCAGGATCCTCATTTCGGGCAGATGTGCATAATCGAATAACTCATCCAGCACCTGGTAAGGATTTTCCGCTTCGTCCTTGCTGAGTTTATGCGGCAGCATTTCCCATTCCGGGTACTCAGGTAAAAGCATAACAGTCGGTTTAATCGTTAATTGGCATCTACGTTTAACTCGTTTCCTGCTGCCTTTAAATACACGGCTTTTCCGTATTTGCCGCATGCCGCTTATTCCTACTTTACCATGCCATGGCCATAGCAAAATCAGGTATAAACCGCAATACTGCTGAGTCGCCGGATCCCCTTATTTCGTAAACATGATCCGTTCTGCAATACTACACAAAAATACCATTATACTAATTTTTTTAGCATTATTTTTTTATTCAAAAATTCTCGTGTTATGAAAGTGATAGACAGGTTATACCAGTATATCAATGCAAAGCAGACTACACCTTACATGGTCGCCAAAAAATGTGGCATTTCCGGCAGTTATCTCGGTAAACAATTAAAAGGTAAAGGATCTGTCGGCTCCGATATTCTTCTGAAGATCAAAGAAAGATACCCCGACCTGAGTATATTATGGGTAATGACAGGCAAAGGCAGCATGATCATAGAACCGCAGCTTTCGGAACAACAGGCCATTGCCTATGAGCTGCGCGAAGAACAGGCCGCTTATTTTACTTCGAAAGACGAAATGATAGAATTACTGAAAGGCCATATATCCGAACTGAAGAAAGCACTGAGCAATAAAGACAAACTCATCGCACTGCTGGAAAAGCAATCCGCCTACCCCGATGAGGAATAAAAAAATCCCGGTGGGTTACCACCGGGATCCTTATACTATAAATCGTTTCTGGTTACATTTTCTTCGCGTCTTCCACGAATTTAGCCAGGCCGATATCTGTAAGCGGATGTTTCAGCAGACCGAGGATTGAATCCAGCGGACAGGTACATACATCTGCACCCAGTTCCGCCGCTTTGATGATATGCAGTGCATTACGGATCGATGCTGCAAGGATCTCGGTTTTGAAATTCTGGATGTCGAAGATATGACGGATCTGACCGATCAGCTCCATACCGTCCCAACCGCTGTCATCTACCCTGCCGATGAACGGAGACACATAAGTAGCGCCCGCTTTCGCTGCAAGAATAGCCTGACCGGCAGAGAATACCAGCGTACAGTTGGTGCGGATACCATTATCCGTAAACCATTTGATCGCTTTGATACCGTCTTTGATCATCGGAACCTTTACCACGATGTTCGGGTGGATGGCTGCGAGCTTTTTACCCTCTTCTACCATAGAAGCAAAATCGGTAGACAAAACTTCAGCACTTACATCACCGTCGGCAATTTCGCAGATGGCTTTGTAATGAGCTGCGATAGCAGCTTCACCTTTGATGCCTTCTTTGGCCATCAGCGATGGATTGGTGGTAACACCATCCAGTATGCCTAAGTCGTAAGCTTCCCTGATCTGCGCAAGGTTTCCTGTGTCGATAAAAAATTTCATGGAGTTGTTTATTATAGGTACCCTCCTTGTGCGAAGTTCCCAATCGGGAACAGAGGGGGAAAAAATGGCAGGCTACTCACATCGCACCGCTCAACCGCTTATCCTTGCTGCATTCCTGCCCTGGGGAGGTTCAGCAGGAGCTGGTCGTGTAAGACCTGCCGGGTGCAAAAGTAAGGGAAGGCAACTTATTTTCCCGTTTTTTTTGAACAAAAAACAATTCCCCTGATGGATTATATTTGATCATCATCTTACTGCTTATGAACTGCCGCCGGTTTCTCATTCTGTTCCTGCTGGTTGCCTCTTATCTGCAGCCCGCTGCACAGTCGCCACTCCATCTTTACCAGGGTTTCGACAAAACCGAATACAATGAACTGCTCCGCATCACTGCGCACCAGGCCGATTCTTTATGGGAACCCAAAGTACCTGCGCCGGCACATTCTAAACTGATTTATCGTTCTCCGGTTACCGGTCTCGACAATCGCTGGTTTCTCTGGAAATTCAGCGACTCCATTGCTGTGATCAGTATCCGCGGCACCACCGAGAAAGCCATCAGCTGGATGGAGAATTTTTACGCTGCCACCGTTCCGGCAAGCGGTACGCTGCAATTATCGGATTCTGTTCTGTTCAGCTATCATCTTGCCGATAATCCTGCTGCTGCTGTTCACGCCGGCTGGCTGATCGGAATGGCTTTTCTTTCAAAAGATATCTTGCCACGCATCGATTCCTGTTATAAAACCGGCATCAGGCAATTTATTATTATGGGACACAGCCAGGGCGGCGCTATTGCTTACCTGCTCAGCTCCTATCTCCGTAACCAGCAAAAATCACAGCAATTGCCTGCCGATATCCGCTTCAAAACCTACTGCAGCGCTGCACCCAAACCCGGTAATCTTTATTATGCCTATGAATTCGAATCGCTCATGCAGTATGGCTGGGCTTTTACGGTAGTGAATACCGCCGACTGGGTTCCGGAAACACCTATCTCCATCCAGACATTACAGGATTTTAATGTAACCAATCCTTTTATCAATATTGACCCGATCATTAGAAAACAGAAATTCCCGCGCAACCTGGTGATGCGGCATATGTACAACCGCCTGAACAAATCCACCCGTTCTGCGATGAATACCTATCGGAAATATTTAGGTAAAACAATGTCGGGGTTGCTGAAGTCTTCGCTTCCGGGTTATAAGTCGCCCGATTATACCAATGCGATGAATTACATGCGTTGCGGAACACCCGTGATCCTGCTGGCAGATACAGCATATTACCAGCAATTCCCCGACAGTAAAACGCAAGTATTCATACACCACAGCCTCACCGCTTATCAGTTCCTTTTGAATAAGCTGCCTTAATTACGCACAGCCCTTGAGTTGATGGTATTAATACCCAGCAGTTCATCATGCCTTCCGCCCATGGAACGGAAATAAAAGAAGATCGTGTATTCATTCTCCGTCTCCCAGTAATTGCCTTCTGTAGCTGAAACATCCGGCCTTGCCTGGCGGTCTGTTTTGTCCAGTGTTACATAGCAGTAACTATAATAACCCTGCTTCAGGAAAAGTGTTTTGGTATAGGCGCCCGTTGCTTCATCAAAACGCATGAGTGAAGTATCGCCTACCTGGTTACCGGTAAGTTCTCCAACCATATATACATTTTTCCCCTGCAAAGGCTTTTTATCCGCTGTTGCGAGTGTGAAATGCACATTCGCATAATCACTCTGCCACCATGGGTTTACCGATTCCGTATTGTCTATTTCATCCCAGCCATTCCGGTCGCTGAAAAAAGCATAGCGGAGGTTGTTGCGGATCGCGTCGGGCTTCATATATATATCCAGTGGCCTGGCAAACCTGTCCACACGTTCTACCCTGTCGCTCTCAAATCTGAAACTTCTGAGGTCTGCCCAGCGGTATTCTTTTCCTGCAGGGAAAATAAACTCCCAGCCTCCGCTGTATTCCAGTACACCATTCCTGATGAAAGGTGGCTGTACATTGGTCTGCGCTTCATCCCAGCGGTTATTCTGTACCACCCATACTTTCGCCTGCTGCTGCGGATTGAGTATGTTCAGATCGCGTGCACCTACCGAAAACTGGATTTTCTGGTGTGTCTGCATGAGCTGATTGTCCATCGGCTGCACTACCCTCGCGCCAACAGTAGTCCGCTGATCCACCACCATGAACCGTTTGGTAAAAGCAACCTGTGATGTATCGCCATTCAGGAAAACCCGGAGCAGGTAATTACCGCTTTTGGTAGGTACACAATTCCGGTCTGGCATTGTTGCCTGGTAATGCACATATTTTGCATTGGCGATGGAAGACATGCGGTATTGTGTTAATCTGTTCTGCTGGAAACCTTTGATATAATCGAAGGGACTTACCTGGTCGGCCGGTTTCCAGTCTGCATTACAGAGTTCAATGGTGTAATAATAATTTTTAGGGAAGCCCGACATATCATCGAAATGCAGTTCGAGCAGATCGGCGGAATTGAGCCTGATCAGCGGCATGGCCTGCTGGTTATTCTGCGGGAACAGTTTTACCGTTCTGATATCATTCATATACACATGATCTGGTTTTACCTGGCCTGTTGCGTTCAGGCAAAACCGGGCGGTCACGATAAACAGGATGAGATATTTCATATATGATGCAAGATACATTTGGATGTCTGTATGCTCCATAATATCATGCCAAACTCAATGTTCAATAAAATAAACCACTGATCATAATGCGGTCCGTTGCATTTGAATCAGGCATATATGAGAAGGAAGCATGCCTAATTTAAACTATTTATATAACATATTCCGTGTAGTTTTGACTCTAATAAAATCAGGTTTATTGAGTTTTGCCTTTGATATCGCCAAACGGATTGCCTTTAACAGGCAGCGCTCTTTTTCGAGATTCATCATCCGGCTGTCGGTTGCTGCCACGGCGGTAAGTGTGATGACCATGATCATTACACTCGCATTTGTGAACGGCTTTCAGCATACGGTTTCAGAAAAAGTGTTCAGCTTCTGGGGGCATATCCGTGTGCAGAAATACGAAGCAGGCAAATCACTGGTAGCGGAAGAGACGCCCTTACACAGGGATACAGCCGTGGAATCCATCATCCGCCACCAGCCCGGTGTTGTACAGATGCAGCGCTTCGCAACAAAATCTGTGGTGCTGGAGAAAGACAAAGAAATAGAAGGTGTTCTGTTAAAAGGTATTGAAAACAATTACGACAGTAGCCGGCTCGCCCCTTACCTGAAAGAAGGTCGCTGGCTCAATTTCAGCGATTCGCTGTACAGCCGCGAGATACTTTTGTCCGCACCGCTTGCCAGTCAGCTACAGGTGCACCTGAACGACACCATTACAGTTTATTTTATATCATCTCTCGATGGCAGCCGTACATTCCGCAAACTGACCGTAACCGGGATCTATAAAACCGGCATCGAAGAATATGATAAATTATTTGTGCTCGGCGATCTGCGCCTGATACAGCGTGTGAACGACTGGCAACCCGAAGAAGCCGGTGGTTATGAGATCTTCGTGAATAAATACAAGAATATCGATTCCATCAACAACATGCTTACAGATAAAATGCCTGTTGAATGGATGAGCCGCAGTATCCGTGACGTTTACCCGAATATTTTCGATTGGCTGAATATCCAGGATGTGAACCGCAATGTGATCTTTATCATCATGGCAGTAGTAGCCATTATTAATTTAGTTACCTGCCTGCTGATCCTCATCCTGGAACGTACACGTATGATCGGCATATTAAAAGCGCTCGGAGCGGCCGACGGTGTGATCCAGCAGATCTTTATCTATTATGCTTCCGTGATCACTTTTGCGGGAATTGCCATCGGTGCCGCAGCAGGGCTCGGCCTTTGCTTTTTACAGCAGTATACCGGTTTCATAAAGCTCGACGAAAGTTCTTATTATGTATCATCAGCTCCTGTGATGATCGTATGGTGGCAGGTAATACTTATCTGTTTCTGTACTGCCATTGTCTGCTACCTGGCGCTGATCCTCCCTACAATACTGATCAAAAAGCTGAAGCCTGTAAAAGCGATCCAGTTCAGGTAAACTTATCTTCTTGTAAGATGAGACAACAGTATCCCCGTTGCTACGGCAGCATTCAGCGATTCAGCCCCACCAATACGCGGGATGGTCAACGCATGCTGCACCAGCGGCAGTACATCTTCCCTGATCCCCTTCGACTCGTTACCGATGACCAGGATGCCATTGGCAAGCGGGGCTTGTTCATGAATAGCAGTACCGTTCAGTAATGCGCCGTATACGGGCAGCTTTGAATCTGAAAGAAACGAAGCCAGCGGCTTGTACCATAGCTTCACCCGCATAAAACTGCCCATGGTAGCCTGGATTACTTTCGGGTTGTATAATTCTACCGTATCCTCATCTGCTACAATCTGTGAAATCCCGAACCAGTCGGCGATCCGGATGATGGTTCCCATATTGCCCGGGTCGCGGATACCGTCAAGTGCCAGTATAATACCAGTTTCCGGCACCGGCTCATCTGCATGAACCCTTTGTTCTGCAACGGCAAGCACCTGGTTGGGCGCCTGCAAGGCACTGATCTTTTCCAGAATCTCCGGTGAAATTTCCTTTGCCTGCACCCCGGGGTTGGCGCTGATCCATTCCTTAACCGCATACACATCCCGTACCTTATAATCACTTTTCAGCAGCTCCGTTACCACCTTCGGGCCTTCGGCAATAAACAAGCCCTCGGCCTGCCGGTGTTTTTTGTGGCATAAAGATTGAATATATTTGATTTCATTTTTGCTCAACATCATGTATGCATTTGACCGGTAACAGATTTAAATTCCCTGCTTTTTTTACTTTACTGCTGTGCACTGTGGTATTGTTTTCCTGCTCCGAACAACGAAGAACTTCGGTGCGTAACTATCCTGCAGGACAGCCTTTTGTATACGAAAGCAAGGTCGTACTAAACGGCGATCTGGCCAAAGATGAGAAAAATCGTTTAACCACCGAACTCGATAATTACTGGGATGACAGCCTGAAAGCACGTAAGCTGCAACAGTTCGGCTTTTTTTACCGCATCAAGAACCCACCGGTTTTTGATACGGCCAATATTGCCCGTTCGGTTAATTATATGAATGCCTTCCTGCATTCGCAGGGTTATTATTACGCTTCATTCTCCGATACGGTCCGCATAGATACCGTAAAAGACCAGATGCGGACCAATATTACCATGTACATCGATGCCGGTAAAAACACCACCATCGATTCCGTATCTGCAAACCTCGGCGATTCTACCCTGCAGAAGATCACAGACGAGAACAGGAAGAATACCCTGCTGAAGAAAGGCGCACCTTATACCAAACAGACCATCAGCTCGGAGCTCGACAGGCTGGTGGGCCTTTACCGTCAGAACGGTTACTATGGTTTCACAAGGGATGATATTTATGCACTGGTAGACAGTACAGATATCAGCCTGCTTACCCTTACCATCGATCCGTTTAAACAGGCGCAGCTCATTGCAGACGCCGCCAAAAGAAGAAAAGAAAATCCTGCATGGGATATTTCCATACTGACCAGGCCCGTAACCGATTCTTCGGTAGTAACGCAATATCATATCGGCCACCTGTATTATTTCCCCGAAACACGGCTGAGCGATAATACCGACAGCCTGATCGCGCATCACGAAGGTATGCAGCGCCAGGATTTCAGCCGCTCGCAGGCCACCATGTTCTACCGCAAAGGGTCATTCCGTTACCGGCCGATGCGGGAGCATTCCTATATTAAAAACAAAGAGCTTTTTAACGAAGAGCTTTACCTGAAATCATTGAGTACACTCGGACAGATCGGTGCCTGGCAACAGGTGGACGCGATTCCACGCGTACGCGGGAAAGACAGTCTCGACATTTACTTCTTTCTTACCCCCGCAGTGAAGCAAAGCTTTACGGTAGACCTGGAAGGAAGCCGTAATACTTCGGAAGTATTATTCGGTAATACCTGGGGCGTATCTACCAATTTTTCTTACCACAACAAAAATGTGTGGAAGCAGGCCATTCAATCTGTTACTACTTTGCGTACCGGTGTGGAGCTGAGCATCTTCTCACAGAACAATACCGGTGGACTTGCACAGAGTTTCCTCACAAGTCTTAGTCATACTTATGTATTTCCCAGGCTCATCCAGCCTTTCAAGAACTGGCGTGCACTCAATCAACTGGAGAATAAACGAACCCTGGTTTCCATCAACGGGTCTTATGTGAACCGTAAATATTTCTACGAACTGAGATCACTCGTATTTGGCTGGGGTTATGAATGGAAAACCAAACGCGGCATGGGCGATAATATCTGGCTGTATAAACCACTGAACCTGGAATTATACGGACTCGACAAACTCGACAGCCTGAAAAGCCTGATCGCAAAAAATCCCTTCCTTACCTCTTCTTTCAATGAGGGCAATGTACTTAGCCAGAGCTTCTCACTGATCAGAACAAGTATCAGCCCGAACAATAAAAACAAAACACATTATTTCCGTTTAGGGATCGAAGAAGCGGGTGGTTTATTCGGTCTCATCCCGGGATTAAGGGATAATATTTACCGGTATATCAAAGCGGAAGCCGAATACCGCCAGTCGATCAAATTTCCGCATGCAGAACTGGCTTACAGGGGATTTGCGGGTGTTGGTTATAACTACGGCACCGATCCTGTGATCGGGAACACACTTCCTTTCTTCAAACAGTTTACGGCCGGTGGTCCGTACAGCATGCGGGCCTGGGGCCTGAGACAATTGGGATTAGGCAGTTCCATCAGGAATGATACCATATCCACAACCACTTACCGTGACCGTTTCGGCGATATGCAGCTTGAAGCCAACTTCGAATATCGTTTCCCGCTTGCAACCATAGCCGGGTTTAAAGTAACCAGTGCACTTTATACCGACATAGGTAACGTATGGAATGTAAAAAGCCGTGGTGCCACGGATCCGGATCCTTCTTCCCGGTTCTCTTTTAAAAATATCGGTAAGGACCTGGCCATTGGCGTAGGCACAGGCGTGCGGATCGATTTCTCGTATGTGCTGCTCCGGCTTGATTTTGCATACAAGGTCAAAGATCCTGCAAGACTTCAGAACGGCGGCTGGATGAGCATCAAAAATTTCGAATGGACAGAAAACAGGCAGAACGGACTGAAAGTAGACAACTATGCATTCCAGTTCGGTATCGGTCTACCCTTCTGACGCCAGCCTATTTTTAATATCAGCCTCGAATGCCTCGAGCGAAAATGCATCATCTACACTGAACTCACCGATACGTGTGCGGCGCAGGCTGCTCATATAACCACCCACGCCCAGTGCAGCGCCGAAATCGTGCGCCAGGCTCCTGATATAGGTGCCGGTGGAACATACAACTCTGAAGTACACTACAGGCAGTTCTATTTTTTCAATGCTGAATGCATAAATAGTTACCGGTCTTGGTTCCAGCTGCACGTCAATTCCTTTCCTCGCTGCGAGATACACGGGTTTTCCATCTTTTTTGATGGCTGAATGTGCAGGCGGCACCTGCAATATCGGCCCGGTAAACGGTGCTGTTGCAGCAGTGATCATTTCTTCTGTCAGGTGTGAAATATCTTTCTGATTGACCGGTTCACTTTCCAGATCGTAGGTCGGCGTTGTAGCACCGAGCGTAAATGTACCCGTATACTCTTTTTCCATACCCATGTATTCATTGATCTTCTTCGTGAACTTGCCCGTACACACGATCAGTAAACCGGTAGCCAGCGGGTCGAGTGTGCCGGCATGCCCTACTTTGCTGATACGGGTAAGGATCCGTACTTTCTTTACCACATCGAAGGAAGTCCAGTCAACCGGCTTATCAAATAATAAAACCTTACCGTCAAGGTAAGGTTGCATGGAAGGATGTATTTCTTTCTGTTTCATTAATAAGCCCTCGCAAATAATACACGCTGTTCTGATGGTTTACCTGTGAGTATGCAGGTACCATTTTCTTTTTCGCCATCCAGCGGTATGCAACGGATCGTTGCTTTTGTCAGTTCTTTTATTTTCTCTTCGGTTTCAGCGGTGCCATCCCAATGCGCGGAAACAAAGCCGCCTTTGCTGTCGAGCAGGTATACAAAGTCATCCCACTTGTCAGCTTTGGTGATATGTTCATCGCGGTATGTTTTCGCTTTGTTGAATATATGCAGCTGGATCTCATCAAGCAATGTTTTCACATAGAACTCGATTGCGTCCATGCTTACGCTCATTTTCTGCTTGGTATCCCGGCGGGCAACTTCCACTACATTATTCTCGAGGTCTCTTGCCCCGATCGCTATACGGACAGGAACACCCTTCATTTCATACTCCGCAAACTTCCATCCCGGGCGGCTGTTGTCGTTGTCATCGTATTTAACGCGGATGCCCAGTGCTTTCAGTTTGGGAAGCAGTTCATTCACTTTATTATCGATCATTCCTTTCTGCTCATCTCCTTTATAGATAGGAACGATCACTACCTGTAAAGGTGCGATCCGCGGAGGAAGGATCAGGCCGTCATCATCACTGTGTGCCATTACCAGTGCGCCGATCAGGCGGGTACTTACACCCCAGCTGGTTGCCCATACATAATGGAGTTTGTTGTCGCGGTCGCTGAATTTCACATCGAATGCTTTTGCAAAATTCTGACCGAGGAAATGCGAAGTACCTGCCTGCAGAGCTTTACCATCCTGCATCAGCGCTTCAATACAATAAGTATCAACAGCACCGGCAAAACGTTCATTTTCGCTTTTCACACCTTTTATTACAGGTAATGCCATCCAGTTCTCTACGAAATCGGCATATACATCGAGCATTTTCTTTGTTTCCTCCACTGCTTCTTCGCTGGTGGCGTGTGCGGTATGACCTTCCTGCCACAGGAATTCTGCCGTACGCAGGAACAGGCGCGTACGCATTTCCCAGCGCACTACGTTGGCCCACTGGTTAACGAGGATGGGCAGATCGCGGTAAGACTGGATCCAGCCTTTATAAGTATTCCAGATGATCGCTTCACTGGTAGGACGAACCACGAGTTCTTCCTCGAGCTTTGCTTCAGGATCCACCATCAGCTTTCCTTTTGATTGCGGATCGGTCTTTAAACGGTAATGAGTAACCACTGCGCACTCTTTGGCAAAGCCTTCCGCATTTTTCTCTTCTGCTTCGAACAGGCTTTTAGGAACAAACAGGGGGAAATAAGCATTCTGGTGACCGGTATCCTTGAACATTTTGTCCAGCACGTCGCGCATGTTCTCCCACAGTGCAAAGCCATAAGGTTTGATCACCATACAGCCGCGGACAGCACTGTAATCGGCCAGGCCGCCTTTGATCACGAGATCATTATACCACTGCGAATAGTCGCTTTCCCTTGATGTTATTTCCTTACTCATAAAAATTTTACAATTCTCTTAACAAATTACATTGCTTACAAGTGTTAGTTGGCAAATGATTTGCGCAAGAATCACCGAAAGCCTGCATACACGGCAAATGTATGTAACTTCACTTTATCTAATCATAATCTGACCGGTATGAAACCTTATTTACTTTTATCAGTCATGGCCATCGGACTGCTTTCCGGCTGTTCTACCGCATTCAAATCCGGTCAGACCCCGGATGATGTGTACTATTCACCCGGCCGCGATGCCGGCGTACTTACCAAAAAGGAAGAAGACAGGCAGAAAGAAGACCAGGCCCGTTATGAAGAATATGTATCCAGCCTGGACGACCGTTATCTCCGCATGAAAGTAGCCAACCGCGCACGTTGGAGTGGACTGGATGATTTTAATTACTGGTACGACAGCCGCTATGATTTCGGCATGTATAATTATTACAGTTACAGCAACTGGAACGACTATTATGCCTGGGGACTCGGTTCCATGTACACCGGCTGGAGGCCATATCTCGGCGTTGGTTATTCCAACTACGGGTATGGTTATGGCGGTGGCTGGTATGGCTATGGCTGGAGCCCGCTCTATACCGTGATCAGTTATGGTTCACCAAAAGCGCCGGGGTATACTGCCGGCAGCAATATCTCAGCCTACAGGAACAAGCAATATAACAACAGTAACCTGGGTTATAAGGATCCGAAAACAGGTGCCTGGGTGAACAATGGTTCCAATAACAGTTTCGGCAACCTGATGAAACGTGTGTTCAGCAGCAGCACATCGGGCAATAACAATACACAACAAAGCTGGGACAGACCTACACGTACCTATACTCCTACCAACAACAACACTCCGCCTGCTACAAGCAGCAGCGCGGGTGGTAACAGCGGCGGATTTAAAAGTACAGGCAGCAGCACCAGCAGCGGCCGTCCGGGAAGAAACTGATAATATCGATTCTTCCATGTTCATACTGAGAGAAGCATTTTGCTTTTCTTAAAAACAGTCTTGTACCCAAAACCAAATTGTATGAAACAATGTCTACTCCTTATAACCTGTTTTATCTCGATGTACGCTGTTGCGCAAACACCTGATGAAGCATTGCGTATGGCATGGTTTACCCAGAACGGTTCGGCGCGCAATATTGCCACCGGCGGTGTGATGGGTTCACTCGGTGGCGAGATCACTGCCAACCACGTAAACCCTGCCGGTATCGGTCTTTTCAAAACCAACGAATTTGCGATCTCGGGAGGTTTCCTGATGAACAATAATAAATTTCGTTACCGTGGAAGCGATACCACCAGCCAGCGGAATAATTTCAACTATGGTGCATCCGGTATCATCCTGAGTTCGGGTGATAACAGGGGCAACAGCAAATGGACCAGCAGTGCGTTTGCGATCTCTGTTAACCAGCTGGCCAATTACAACAACCACGTTCAATTCAAAGGTTTCAATAATTTCAGTTCTTTCAGCGAACAATACCTCGAAGAACTGGTGCGCGACAGGGCTGACACCAATGCGGCGCTCAGCAATTATATCTTCGGTTCATCACTCGCTTTCCGCACTTACCTGATCGATACCACCGCAGGGCCGGGCGGCGTTGTAACCGGGTTTCAGAGCTTGGTTCCTATCTCTACAGGTGTAAACCAGTCGTACGATGCAGTAACCCGTGGCGGCTATCATGAAATAGCACTCGGGCTTGCAGGCAATATGGCCGACAAAATGTATGTTGGCGGAAGTCTCACCATTCCGGTGATCAGCTACCAGCGCGATATCATCTACCGCGAAACAGATGCGAGCACCAATACCAACAACGACTTTAGTTTTTTTGAATACAAGGAAACCTTTACCTCAAAAGGGATCGGTATCGGCGCCAAACTGGGTTTTATCTATAAACCACAGGACTACTGGCGTTTCGGTGTTGCCATTCACACGCCTCAGTTCATTGGCTTTAAAGACGAGATCCGTTCTTCGCTTTCTGCCAACACAGAAGGCTATTATGCGGGCGGAACGCTCACAGAAACAAGCGATAACCTGAACAGCGGCAATCCGGGCAGAAGGGAATACAACCTCCTGACACCCTGGAGAGCCATTGCAAGCGCCAGCTATGTATTCAGGGAAGTAAACGATACCCGCCGCCAGCGCGCTTTCATCAGCGCCGATCTCGAATACGTGAATTACCGCGGCGCCCGGTTCTCCGCCTCTGATGGCAGCGATCCTTCGCTCCGTGATTATTACCACATGATCAACGATGCCATCAAAGACACTTACAAAGGCAATATCAATCTGCGTGTAGGCGGTGAGCTCAAACTACATACTATTATGTTCAGGTTGGGTGGCGCATTCTACGGAAGCCCTTATGCAGATAAAGAAATAAAAGCCAACCGTATACTCGCAACAGGCGGTATAGGCTATCGGGATCATGGTATTTTCATTGACCTGAGCTATGCCCATTCTTTCAATAAAGACGCGCAGTTCGCATACCGTCTTAACGACAAACCCAATACCTACGCCCAGCAAGGTGGCAGCGCCGGCAGCGTAATGATGACGTTTGGTGTTAAGTTTTAAACAGACAGTTATCTGATAAGCAAAAGGAAGCAATGCTTCCTTTTTGCTTATATACTTATATATATACTTCATATTACAGCAGTTTCATAATACTCCCCACCGCATTTTCATCCGGTTGCAACCAGGTAAATGCAGGGTCTTTCCTGAACCAGGTCAGCTGCCGCTTTGCATAATGCCGGGTATTTTGTTTGATGGCATCAACTGCCTGCTGCAACGTCAGCTCGCCATCGAAATAACCGAACATTTCTTTGTAACCAACCGTTTGCAAAGCATTCAGATCCCGATGCGGATATACACTGCGCGTTTCTGCTTCCAGTCCTTCCTGCATCATCAGGTCCACCCGCTGGTTAATGCGTTCGTATAATATTTCACGCGGCTGTTCCAGCGCGGTTTTAATGATGCGGAACGGACGTTCAGCCCTGCTGTTCTGCCTGAAATCAATGATCGACTTTCCGGTGGTTTCAAATACTTCAAGGGCACGCATCAGCCGCTGCGGATTCTGCTGTTCTGCAGTTTGCCAGAACAACGGATCTTTTGCTTTAACTTCTTCCTGTAACCAGGCAAGTCCTTCTTCGCGATAGCGTGCCGTGATCTTATTCCTGGTTGCCGTATCTGCAGCAGGTATATCATCCATCCCTTCACAAAATGCTTTGATATAAAGGCCGGTACCTCCCACCATTACGACCATATCATCCGTTCTGAACAAATCTTCCGCGGTTGCAAGTGCGTATTGTTCAAACACGCCGGCATTGACTTCCTGCTCTATGGAATGCGATGCAATGAAATAATGCGGAACGGCAGCCAGTTCTGCTTCCGACGGTCTTGCTACTCCTATTGAAAGTTCTCTGTAACATTGACGTGAGTCGGCAGAAATGATACTTGCATGCAGCTGCTGCGCCAATGCAATTGCCACAGCAGTTTTGCCTACAGCCGTAGGACCTGCAACAACAATAACCGTTTTTTGCTTTTGTGTATTCATAATAAAACCAACGCACGGATGTGGTTGGCTTATTTATTTACAATGATTGTAATACTGTTCTACAGATCATTCGTATAATTATCATCTCCGCTTTCTTCATTTCCGCTATCGCTGTCATCACTGCCACCATCCTCTCCTTCTTCGCCAAAGCCATCGGCTGCTTCGGACAGGTCGTATTTCTCTTCAATATCGGCAAATTTGTTCCCCAGCAGGCTTTTGGTTCCGTATTGCTGCGGACCGATGCCCTCCGTCCTCGAAACAGACGGATATATGGTTTTGCTGCCTTCATCTTTACTCACATTGATCAACTCTATCAGAAAGGTCCAGTTTTTAGCAAAATCGTATACATAAATAAAGCGCTGGTTGGTATCCCTGATCTCACTGCCGATAATGGTATCGGCCATCAGCAACGGCGGTGCTACATAAGGTTTATCGTATTGCTCAAAGCTGATCTCACGGCCACGCTGCCAGTTGTCGTTGCTGCGGAAAAAAGTAGCCTGGTGCTTGCTATCGAATTCATAAGCTTTCAATATTGCAAAATGCAGATCCTGGAAGGTCTGTTTGTGTTTGATCACAATATCCCTGTAAACAGCATCATCTTCTTCCAGGTATACCCTGAATTTTAATACGGCCATGCTTGCTTATTTATTTTTATGGATTGATATTTTCATTAATGACTGCAAAATACAATTATTCAACGGCAGTCAGGTTCAGTTCGGCAGCTTTCTCCATCATAAATCTCCGCGCTGCTTCATAGTCGTTCGGGATCACACCATCCAGTATCGCCTCCCGGATCGCATCCTTGATAATGCCTACCGTTCTTCCGGGCGTAAGGCCGAATGTAGCCATGATCATCTCCCCCGTGATCGGCGGCTGCCAGTTCCTGATCCGGTCTGTTTCTTCCACTGCCTGCAGTTTCTCTCTTACCAGTTCAAAATTCTGCAGGTAACGCTGTACTTTATGTTTGTTCTTACTGGTAATATCCGCTTCGCAAAGCATCATCAGCGATTCCAGGTCTTCACCGGCATCAAACAGCAATCTTCGTACCGCACTGTCGGTGATGTTTTCTTTTGTGAGGCTGATAGGTCTTAAATGCAGCAGTACCAGTTTCTGCACCAGCTTCATTTTTTCATTCAGCGGCAACTTCAGTTTCGTGAAGATCTTGGGCACCATCCTGGCTCCTACCACTTCATGGCCATGGAAGGTCCAGCCATGGCCCTCTTCATATTTTTTCGTGGCGGGCTTCGCAATATCATGCAATAAAGCCGCCCAGCGCAGCCAGAGATCTGTTGTTTTCTCAGCCAGGTTGTCCAGCACCTGTAAAGTATGGTAGAAATTATCTTTATGTCCTCTGCCGTCTATGTATTCCGCACCGTGCAATTCCATCATCTGCGGGAAGATGATCTTGAGGAGGCCGCTTTTCGACAGCAGATCCCAGCCACGCGAGGGTTTTGCACTGCACATGATCTTGTTCAGTTCATCCGTTATACGTTCCTGGGAAACGATTTTGATCCTCCCGGCATTGTCAATGATCGCCTGGAATGTTTCCGGTGTGATGTGATAGTTCAGCTGGGTGGCAAAGCGAATGGCCCGCATCATCCGCAGCGGATCATCACTGAAGGTCTGCGCAGGTGCCAGCGGCGTTTTGATGATCTTGTTTTCAATATCCGCCAGTCCGTTGAAAGGATCCTGAAGCTTGCCGAAATCTTCTTTATTCAGGCTGATGGCAAGTGCATTGATAGTAAAATCGCGGCGGTTCTGGTCGTCTTCAATGGTTCCCGCACTCACTTCCGGTTTACGGCTGTTATGTGTATAGCTTTCTTTCCGTGCTCCTACAAATTCCACTTCCAGGTCACCTATTTTGATCTGGGCAGTGCCGAAAGTTTTAAAGAATGCCACTACAGGCCTCGGGGTAAAAGCATCTGCTACTTTATGCGCCAGTTCTATTCCATCACCCATACAGACCACATCCACATCCTTGGTAGGCCTGCCGATGATCTTATCCCTCACAAATCCCCCGATCAGGTAACAAGGCACTTCCATAGCTGCCGCCGCGGCGGCTATTTTATCGAAAAGCGACTTTTCCTTGTCTGTGCAAATAATATCCATGGACTGCAAATGTAGGTGTTTGCGCTTGCGGTTATCACAGTGTGGCCAGTAATTGGTTGTTGCCGATCTGCCTTGCGCAGTTAAAATGCCCCAGCGGGCAGGCTTTATAACCGTGTAAACCGCAGGGGCGGCAATCAAGTGCATAGGGTGTTTCTACAATATGGCGGTTGTCAGACAAAGGTCCGTAGCCAAATGCAGGCACAGTGGAGCAGTAAACGGCCGTAACAGGGGCATTCACTGCAGAAGCAAAATGCATGGGAGCAGAATCGTTCACATAATTCATCCTTGCATCACGCATCAGCGCTGCAGACTCGAGGAAATTAAGTTTGCCTGCAAGGACAGTTATATTTTTACGGCCTGCTGATGCGGCAATGGTCTCGCATAAAGACAGATCGCCGGGAGCACCCAGCAAAAACACCTGCAGGTCTGAAGGCAGTGAATTGATAAATGTGATCCATTGCTCCGCCGGGAACTGTTTGGTAAACCATACAGATGCCGGACCGATGCAGATATAGGGCATGTTCTTATAACCCCGCACCGCATTTTCGTCTGCCGCAGCCGGATAAAGTCTTGGTTTAGCAGCCTGTGCATCGGTAAAAGCTGCGATCAGCCGGTGGTTGCGTTCGGTCTCATGCATGCCTTCATCGAATGCATGCGGGATCACATCTGTAAAAAGAAAGCTGAAGGGGTTTTTATTAAAGCCAACAGTTCTTGCGGCACCCGAAAATGCCGTGATCAGGCCGGTTGCAGCGTAACGCTGAACATTCACCACCAGGTCATATTTGCGCTTGCGGATCTTTGCGATCATCGCAAAAAGGTTCCTGTATTTGGCCTGCTTTTTATTCCAGACCAGCGTTTCGCGCAGGAAAGGATGTCCGCTGAAAAGCTGTTCATTGCCTTTTCTTACCAGCATATCGATAGCGGCTTGCGGATAAGCTGCATGCAGTTTTTCGATCAGCGCTGTTGCAAGCACTACATCTCCTATAAAAGCTGTCTGAACAACCAGTATTTTCTGCATCGTGCAAAACTAAGGATTCGCCTGCTGTTATTCGTATTCCAGCTCATTGCTGAAAAATTCCCAGTCGAAGAGGACATAACTGGATGAAATGGCTTTGAGAAGATTCTTTCTTTTTTTAAGGCGCTGGTGCCCCTGATCGCTGTGCTGCGCTTCGGAACGGATCGCATGACGGTCCAGGCCAAGGTTGAGGATTGCCTTGACAAAGGATTTCATTTTATCTGTCGGTACATCAAGTATTACCCTTGCCATACGCCAGCGTTTTTGTAATTATTAAGTTACGGTTAAAAAGTAATAAAAGCAAGAAAAATCGTGCCGGTATCAAAAAGATGATAAACAGGTAATATCTGCTGCCTTGTGAGGAAAATTTGCTGAAAACCGGGCATCGGTTACGGGCGGATCACTGTTAATGTGCCGTTTTTTTCCCATTTTATGATGGAAGACGGGCGTGCGGGCGTCAGTTCATCCTGGCGGTGTTCCACGATATAATCCACTCCCTGTTTAATGGCGATATCGATATCGGGGAATAGTTGTGGTGAAGGATACCCTGAAATATTGGCCGAAGTACTCACGATCGGCTTACGGAAGCGCCGGATCAGGTGCCTGCAGAAATCGTCTGAGCAGATGCGGATGGCAACAGTTCCATCCTGCGCCAGCAGGTTATCTGCAAGCCCTATTCCGCCTTCGTAAATAACGGTAGTGGGTTTGTTCACGCCTTTGATATAATCGAAGATCTGCAGATCAGGCTGCGTTACGTATTGCAGGATCTCACGTTCGTCGGCCACCAGCACGATCATGGCTTTACTGTCCGATCGTTGTTTCAGCGCATAGATCCTGCTTACGGCTTCCGCGTTGGTAGCATCACAGCCAATACCCCAGATGGTATCTGTAGGGTAAAGGATCAGTCCGCCGCTGTTCAGCACCCGGAGACATGCATCAATATCGTTTTGAAAAGGCAGCATAATGGTATTCGAATGGCGGCAAATTACAAATTGTATGAGAACTGACAATCTGCTTAAGCACTATATTGTATTTTTACAGCAAAAACAGGGCATGCAACATTTAAAATCATTGATCCTGGAAGCCTGGGATAACAGAGAATTACTGAAAGAAGTGACTTATAACGATGCCGTACGCACGGTAATAGAAGAAGTGGACAAGGGCCGGTTGAGGGTGGCTTCGCCTGTTGATGGTAACTGGGAAGTGAATGAATGGGTAAAGCAGGCCATCCTGATGTATTTCAGTATCCAGCAGATGAAAACCTGGACCCTGGAGCCTTTTGAGTTTTACGATAAAATGCAGCTGAAAAGCAATTACAAAGACCTCGGTGTACGCGCCGTTCCGCATGCAGTTGCACGCTATGGTGCTTACCTGGCCAAAAATGTGGTACTGATGCCCAGTTATGTGAACATCGGGGCTTATGTAGATGAAGGAACCATGGTAGATACCTGGGCAACCGTAGGCAGCTGTGCACAGATCGGTAAAGGTGTTCACCTGAGCGGCGGCGTTGGTATCGGCGGGGTACTGGAACCGCTGCAGGCCAGCCCGGTGATCATTGAAGACGGCTGTTTCCTCGGCAGCAGGAGTATCGTGGTGGAAGGTGTGGTGCTCGAAAAAGAAGTAGTGCTGGGAGCGAATGTAGTGCTTACACAATCAACCAAGATCATCGATGTGAGCGGCCCGGAACCGGTAGAATACAAAGGCCGCGTACCGGCAAGAAGTGTAGTGATCCCGGGCAGTTATACCAAAAAATTCAATGCAGGCGAATACCAGGTAAGCTGTGCGCTGATCATCGGTCAGCGTAAAGCCAGCACCGACCTCAAAACAAGTCTCAACGATGCATTACGCGACTTCAACGTAAGCGTATAGAATCTTATGCGGGAAGAAAACCGTTCGCTGTTTCTTCCCGCATCTATATACCATTTATGACCTCTCAGCCTTCACAACGTATCACACTCGCAGGTTTTATCATCACATTACTGGGCGCGATCTTCTTTTCTACAAAAGCCATTATTGTAAAGCTCGCATTCCAGGATACGAAGGTTGATGCACTTACCCTGCTTACGTTGCGGATGTTATTTTCCCTTCCTTTTTATATCCTTGCTATCTGGCTGGGCGCACGCAAAGAAAAAGCAACACCGCTCAGTACAAAACAATGGCTGCAGGTAGCGGTGACAGGCATTTTAGGTTATTACCTGAGCAGCCTGTTTGATTTCATCGGACTGCAATATGTTTCAGCGGGGCTGGAAAGACTGATCCTGTTCCTCTATCCTACTTTCGCGGTACTGATCAACACATTCCTGTTCAAATCGCCGCTGCACCGTACACAGGTGATCGCATTGCTGCTGACCTATACGGGCATCGGCATTGCTTATGCGGGAGAATTGCATGCAGATACATCAGCACCCGGTTTCTTTTACGGATCGTTCATGATCTTTCTCTGTGCGGTAACCTATTCCCTGTACCTGGTAGGCACCGGCCGGCTGGTGAATAAAACCGGGGCAACACGGTATACGGCTTATACCATGATGGCAGCAACAGCAGGTATCTTTATTCATTTCGCGCTGACAAAACCGCTCAGCAGTATTTCATTCACTCCGGCATTAACAGGTTATTCCATTGCCCTGGCCATCGTGGCAACTGTACTGCCTTCTTTCATGATGAGCAATGGCATGAAAAGGATCGGCAGCAATAATGTAGCGATCATTACCAGCATCGGACCTGTTTCCACCATTTTACAGGCATATTATATTCTTGGTGAACCGCTGCTCCCTCTTCAGCTCTTCGGTACCTTCCTGGTGATCGTGGGTGTACTGATCATCGGCAGAAAAGCCGGTAAAGAACAGGCAGCCTAACCCGCCGGAACGTTTACCGGTCGTTTCCGTGCACTTACCGCCTCTTTGCATCCAACCGCCTAAATGCCCTTTTCTGCGGCAATGTGGTCAGGTATCTTTGCTGTACAATCAATGAAAATGAGACGTACAAATGAACTCCGCAACAATAACAGCCGCTTCTGGACAGGACTGATCCTGCTCCTCGTAGGTGGTGCATTACTTGCAGACCGTATGGGAGCCGGCCTTCCGCACTGGCTGCTCAGCTGGCCGATGATCCTGATCCTGATCGGGCTGGTTACCGGTATCAAACAAGGCTTTCGCAATCTTTCATGGCTGGTACCAACATTACTGGGTACTTTTTTCCTGACGAATGAGATTCTCGAAGACTGGAATATGAAGCTTTATGTATGGCCGCTGGTGATCATTATCCTGGGCATACTGTTCATGATCCGCCCCAACCAAAACAGCAGGTTCTGCCGCAGGAGAAGAGAAGCAGATTACTGGGAGGAGGAATCGGCCAATGCATCCGGAGATGATGTGCTGAACAGTGTTTCGGTTTTCGGCGGGGCAAAAAAAAATATTAGTTCCAAACAGTTCAAAGGCGGAGAGATCACCTGTTTTATGGGTGGTTGCGAAATAAACCTGACCCAGGCAGATCTGGTTGGCACCGCTGTTATTGATGTAACCGTAATGTTCGGTGGCGCCAAGCTGATCATACCGCCACACTGGGAAGTGAGATCCGATACGGTTTCCCTGTTCGCAGGTATAGAAGACAAAAGACCGGTGCAGGTTGGCAAGTTCGATCCGGACAAAGTGATCGTGATCCGCGGAACCACCATTTTCGGTGGTATAGAAATCAAAAGCTATTAAACGCATCATTCCTACAAAACAATGTTTATGAAATGGTACCTGGCAAAACTCGTCTACCGGATTATCTGCGGCAATGGTGAACATTCGGCGCAGTTCGACGAACAGCTGCGCCTTATACATGCCGAAGATGAACTGCATGCTTTCAATAAAGCGCAGCTCCTGGGGCAGCAGGAAGAAGACCTTTTTTACAATCACGATAACCGGCCCGTGCAGTGGAAGTTCATCAATGTAACGGAGCTTCACAAGCTGGAGAACCTAACAGACGGAGCAGAAGTTTATTCCCGTATCCGCGAAGAAGATAACGGCAGCGATTACCAGCATAACGTACATATAAAAGCAGGATATTTGTTACAGGACTGCACTGAACATTTCCTGCAGACGCTCTGAAACCTATGTCACGATCCATCACCAGGGGCAACAAATTCCGCATGATATTTACCGGCTGGTGGCTGGTGTGGATACTGGTGCAGTTCTATGTGGTCTGGAGTTATGGATACAGCCCGGCCATCAGTATTACAGACAGCGCCGTCTGTAATATATTACTCGCAGGCTGCTGTTTGCTGATCGTAAATAACATGAAATATTACCTGCCGCAGCACGAACGCTACTGGTATGTATTACTGATCAGTATCGTTTTAAGCGGTACCTGGCTGCTGGCAGCAAGAACTACGCTTAAAATCGTTTTCAAGAACGAATATGATTACACGGTATTTCTCGGATCATCGCTTACCCTGCGTTATATTTTTGCATTCCTGATGATTGCCTGCATGGCCATGATCAGCCTGTTATGGTATACATTACAGGAGCAGCAGGAAAACCAGAAACGAAAGGAAGATGCAGAAAAGATGGCAAAGGATGCCGAACTGCTCAAACTCAGGCAGCAGCTGCAGCCGCATTTTTTGTTCAACAGCCTCAATTCGGTAAGTGCACTTGCAGGATCGCAACCGGAAAAGGCAAGGCATATGATACAGCAGCTTTCCGATTTCCTGCGCGGCACACTCAAAAAAGAAGAACACCTGCCTGTAACACTCGAGGAGGAAATGCATTACCTGGGCCTCTATCTCGACATTGAAAAAGTACGGTTCGGCAACAGGCTGCAGACAGCTATTGTGATTGATGAAGAAGCAGGCAGGCTGATGATACCCGCCCTGTTACTGCAGCCCGTGGTGGAGAACGCAATCAAGTTCGGTTTATACGATACAACAGGCGATGTGATGATCAGCCTGCATGCAGAGAAAAAGAATGATACGCTCAGGATAACTGTTACCAACCCGTTCGATAAAACAACAGCCATCAGCACACAGGGCACAGGGTTCGGGCTTGCATCAATAGAGAGAAGGCTATTCCTCTTATTTGCCAGAACGGACCTGTTACGTACCACTGCCGGTGAGCAGATTTTTACCACCGAGCTGACCATACCACAATATTCATTATGAAAGCAGTAATCATAGACGACGAAATGCTTGCACGCAGTATTGTAAGAGAATATCTTCAATACCATCCGGATATTGAGATCGTGCAGGAATGCAATGACGGCTTTGAAGGTGTGAAAGCCATACAGCAGCACCAGCCCGACCTGGTTTTCCTGGATATACAGATGCCGAAGATCAACGGTTTTGAGATGCTGGAATTGCTGGAGCAGCCACCTTCCGTCATTTTCACAACAGCATTTGAAGAATATGCGATCAGGGCGTTTGAAACCCATGCAGTGGATTACCTGCTGAAACCATTCAGCAGGGACCGTTTCGACAAAGCGCTTCAGAAATGGCGGCAGCAGGAAACCAGGGAACAGGTGAACAAAACCACGGCTATGCTGGATACGGTTACCAGCAACCAGCAGCAGAATAACAGGGTGGTGCTGAAAGACAACGGTAAGATCAAGATCATACCGGCCGCTAATATCCAGTATCTCGAAGCATCGGACGATTACGTAAAGATCCATACGGCTGAAGGTGTGTTTCTCAAGAACAAGACCATGCAGCATTTCGAAAAAACGCTGGATGAAACACAGTTTGTAAGAATACACCGTTCTTATATCATCAATATCCAGCTCATCACCAGACTCGATCCTTATGAGAAAGAAAGTTATGTAGCCGTATTAAGCATCGGCATGAAATTACCGGTAAGCAGGGCGGGGTATGCGCGGCTGAAAGAAGTGCTGGGGCTATGATTGCTGCACATGCCGGGCTTCCCGGCTTGTCTTTTCTATGATAGATGGTATTACATGAAAGTCGCGGGCTTTGTCCAGAAAATAATCTGCGCCATACTGCAGACATTCTGCCTTATAACCCGAAACCGTATTGTTGGTGAAGATGATCACGAGCGGATGTATGTTTTTCAGGCTCCTGATATCGTTTTTCAGCATTTGTAATCCGTTCTTGCCGGGAAGATTGATATCGAGTATGATAATATCGGGCTTGTATACCTGTAACAGAGGTATTCCGGCTTCAGCGCTCATGGCAGACCTGATCTCACTTACCTGCTCCAGCTCTCCCAGCAACAGCTCCAGGCGCTGCAGGATAAATTCAGAGTCGTCGATTAATAATATTTTCACTTTATTGGCACCCATACACAATCACTCTAAAGATATAAATAAAATCAAAAAGCTTTGAGGGGCTAATCCTGCAAAGCTTTTATATAACGTTAAATAAAAGGTTTTTCAAGGATAATAGCTTGACAGTAAGCAACCCGACAGAACAAAAAGCCCTGTGAATGCCTGTTACGGAGGATACGGGATTGAAAAAGAAACACTTGCAATGCAACACGGAATCGATACCCCACTTAATTGCTATAGTGTTGAACAAAGTAACTTATGCTTTTAAAAGCATGAAATAGTTAGCCTTAAGTAAACAATGTAGTGAAAAAACTACAATAGTGTAGTATATACCTACTCGTCTATTTTATACGATATTATTCTGGATCGCGTAGCGTACGAGATCTGCGTTGGTCTGCATCCGCATTTTATCCATGATCCTGGCCCTGTAAGTGCTGATGGTATTTACATTCAGAGAGAGGATCTCGCCTATTTCTGAAATGCTCTTACCCATTACGATCATTTTGAATACTTCGAATTCGCGGTCGGATAAATGTTCATGTGGAGCTTTTTCACTTTTCTGCTCGAGAGAACCTGCGAGCACTTCTGCCACTTCACTGGTAATATATTTTCTGCCACCCAGGATCTGCTGAACTGCTTTCACCAGTTCGTAGGGAGCACTTTCCTTGGTCAGGTACCCGGAGGCACCGGCCTTGATGGCGCGTACGGCATATTGCTCAGGAGTATGCATACTCAGCATCAGTACAGGCGTCTGAGGTGCATGTTCCTTGATTTGTTTCAGGATCTCTATTCCGGAGTAACCGGGCATGCTAATATCTGAAATGATGATATCCCATTTCTCACTCACTGCCTTTTTAAAAAGGTCAGCTGAATCCGCTACGTCGTGCACTTCCGCAAAAGAGAGCGATTCTTCCAGTATTTTTCTTAATCCCTCCCTGATAAGCGTGTGATCATCTGCAATCAATATTCTCATTTATTCTCCTTTTGAATGTCAGTACAGCAGTTAAACCCACCAAAATTATTTCCTATCCTATATAACCGCTGTTGAACGCTTATTATTGTTTTCGCTGAACAAAAGACGGTTAAATTTTCCGATTTTCTGCAAGAAAAAAACATCTAAATAAATACTTGCATATGAACCTGTTACCATTCTGATACATCGCCCCGGTCACCCCCTGGTTGTTGCGGCACTTTTCGACCGCACATACCCTGGATTAATTCCGGCTTACCTGACACATGGCAGCACAACCAAACGAGTATCTAAGCTAAAAAAAAGAAATGTGATTTCAAATACCCCCGAGATAGTAATTGGATAAGAATTAAAATAAGATAGGGGCGATTTTCAGATCGTCCCTATCTTCTGGTTAACATCAGAATATTGCATTATATCTAAAGGAAATTGGATCGGAGGAAAAATCTGTGGCATCTTAATGCGACAGATTTTAATGGTTTTTTCAGGATATCAGAAAAGAAGATCAACTGATCAACTTTCTGAAACAAAGATACTTTGTCATAATCCCAATCCTTGTAGTAGTATTACTGATATTAGCTGTGGAAAACACTGAATTTACAAGCCGTTTTAACGGGGAAAACACCCGGACAAATTGCTCAAAAACCGTAAAAACACCAGATATAAAAAAAATCGTTTCAAAAATAACTGAAAATCACTATTTTACAAATAGTAAACAAAATCTATCGTGTAGTAATATCACTACACTACCTGCTGCTGGATTCCAGGATCTCGGAGATGCGGTTTTCGTCGAGCGGTTTTGAGAAGATATTACGTACGGATGGGAAACTTTTAGCTTTGTTCATATCCTCATAGTACACTGAAGAAGTGAACATAAATATGCTGATCGCATCCAGTATCTGTGGATCAGCAGAACTTTTGAGTTTGTCGAAGCCTTCGAGAAAATCCCAGCCATCCATTACCGGCATATTGATATCGAGAAGAATAATATCGGGAAGTGTATCCTGGCCTCTAAGTCCGTTCTGTAAAAAATCAAGCGCTTCCCTTCCGTTCTGCATAGCAACCACAACGGCATCGGGCACAGAGAGGCGCAGCATTTCCCTGCTGAGAAAATTCGTTACATCATCGTCATCTATCAACAGGATATGCCAGGGGCCAGACCTCATAATGCTAATTTTATTTTTTTCAGGAAAACATAGAACATCGTTCCCTTCCCTTCAATACTTTCTACTGCTACTTTTCCTTCGAGTGATTCTACCTGGTTCTTGATCAGGTATAAGCCAAGTCCTTTCCCCTCTTTATCATGATGAAAGCGCTGGTACAGACCGAACACTTTATTGCCGTACTTCTCCATATCAATTCCCGTTCCATTGTCCCGCACCGAAAGTATTACAAATTCGCCATCCTGCTCTGTCTGCACATGTATTTCAGGCTGACGGTCTTCTGCGCTGTATTTGATCGCATTCGTTATCAGATTGATCAGTACGCTGTCGATCACTTTACGCGAGTAAGGCATGCTTTCCACTTTTGAAAAATCGTGTGTGATCAGTACATGTTTTTCCCTGATCTCTTCAGACACTGCATCGATTACACCCTGCAGCTGTTTTTCGAAAAAAACTTCTTCCTGTGAATCCGTTTTATGTACCCGCGAAGATAAGATCTCATTGAGATCATCCATCGTGTCTGATAATTTTACAATGCTGGTATTGATCTTCTGGAAAAAGACCTGGTTCCTGTCTGACAACTGTTTCACTTCAAACAATTTCACCAGGCTCAGCAGGTTGGCAACCGGTGCGCGGAGGTTGTGGGATGTGATATACGCGAACTGCTGTAATTCACGGTTGCTGTTCATCAGCTCCTGTGTAAGTTCGTTCAGTTCTATTTCCTTGTGTTTGATATCGTCTATGTCCAGGTGTATCCCTGAAAGTCTTGTTGCCTTGCCTTCTTCATTGCGTTGACTCGCCTTGCTGATGGTAAGGATCCATTTCCATTTACGGTCTTTTGTTTTCATCCTTACGATAGCCTGGTAACTTTCCTTACGTCCTGCAATATGCTCTTCCAGCTGTTCCATCAGCATGCCACGGTCTTCGGGATGCAATAGCGAAGTAAAGGTTTCTATCTTATCCGGAAGATCTGCCACGAGATAGCCCAGCATCTTCTTCCACATATCATTATAATAAACTTTATTGGCTTCGATGTTCCAGTCCCAGATCCCCAGGCCTGCAGCATCCGTTGCCATTTCCAGTCTTTCTTCGCTGAGCTGGAGTCGTTCCTGCGCAAAAGTCCTGTGCAGCACTTCTATCTCCAGTTCGCGCGTGCGCCTGCGTACAGATCTGCGCAATGAGATACCGTATACGAGGATCAGCAGGAAGATCAGCAGCAGGATCACCGAGATATAAGTGATCATGCGCACAAAACCTGAAGAGATGCTTTTACTTTCGTTATAGATAAAATTATGGAGATTCACATCCGGCGGAACCAGGTGGAAATTTTTGTAGATCTCAAGGATATGTTTCCACCGCCCTTCGTTCATATGACCGATCTCGATCATGTCTGGCAGGATCAGCCTGCGCATTTCTTCTGCTTCTGCCAGCAGGTCTTCCCTGGTAATTCCCCTTTCTTTTACACCTGGCATTGTGAGGATATAATCAATGATCTCTTCCGGGTTAGCCATGGCATAATCCCAGCCTTTGAAACTGGCTTTCTGGAACCGGCTTACGCGCATGGGCGAATTGTCCATGGTTCTTTTATCCGTGAACAGCACGTCTCCGTAAAAATCGATCCCGTAGTTGATGGACTGAAGGATGCGTACATCTTTACGCAGCTTACGGAACTGTAACGCCTCCATAGATACATAACCGGTAAGGGCATCGGCTTTACCATCTATAAGGTCCTGGTTATTCCAGGTATGCGGGATGGGGTGAAGTGAATCGAGCGGGATACCTTCTTTTGAGAAAACAGCCTGCAGTTCTACCCAGCCCTGGCCTTCCGACACCATGATCTTTTTACCAACCAGGTCTGTGGGAGAGCTAATATTCTTCTCACTCAGAGAGATAATACAGTAAGGAGAATGCTGGAAAACTGCGCCCAGTGCGATCAGGGGTTTGCCATGCGCATAATGCACCAGCAGGTCCGAACCACTGATACCGAAAGATGCATTTCCTTTCAGCACTTCATCCACAGGATTATGCTTTGCATCGCCCTCTAATAATTTTACATTGAGTTTTTCTTCTGTATAATACCCTTTGAGCACTGCTGCGTAATAACCCGCAAACTGGAACTGGTGGCGCCATTTGAGCTGAACCCTTAGTGTATCGTCTGCTGCATGCAGCCGCAATGCCCCTGGAAGCATTATTATAAGCAGCAGAAATACTGAATACAACCTGGGGTGCATTGGTTATTGGCGTTTTAAATCCGGCTGGCAGCAATACATTTTTACAGTATCTCTGTTCCGGCGGTCTAATGCAAAGAAAATCATTCTGCCCATACTACCTCATTATCTGCCGTTTATTTTGACAAATACCCATTCTGAAACGATAACCTCACTTTAACATTTTGAAACAAATACCCTATAAAACAAGTGGGGTATCACTTCCACGCTTTTATTCCGGCTGTGCAAAGTTTACCTCTGGCTGCATTTAAAAACGATAAAAGGCTCTGTAATCCAGAGCCCTTTTATCGTTTTTGTAAATCTGTAGTTTATTGCGATAATGCAATTTCACCTACATCTGTCGGGCCGCCTTCGTTTACAGTAATATTATCCTTGGATGCATTTTTGTATGGAGCAACCGCCTCGATAATCACACTGTAAGTTCCGGGCTTTACATTACCTATCTCGAAACTCCCGTTTGAAACATCTGTACGGAAAGTATCGGTGGCATTGATTGCCCATGCACGAACGGCTTTGTCAACCGGCGTATAGGTTCCTTTTACTGAACCCTGAGGTAATGGTTTGAAGGCGAAAAAGCCTCCCGCTGCTACTGCAACAGCAACGAGTCCTAACTTGATTTTTTTCATAGTAAAGTGATTTTATTGATTTGAAAAAACCAAGTATCATGCCATCAGGGGCCATTTATTTGCAGGCACAGTTTTTTTAATATAATTCTAATAAGTGCTGTTATGAAAAAAAATGAACGTAAACGATTCTCGGTTGAGCAGTTTGTACGGGAAACCATGCACCTGAAGAAGCCAAGACTGATCCGGTATTGCGAGGAAATACTCGACTGGATCGACAACATGCAGTTCACTAAAAAAAGCGCTTATCCGCCTGAAAGCCGTATTTATATCATTCCTTACAGGCAGATGGTGCTGAAGGTGCTGCAGTTGCTGCGGGGCGCTACACCGGCAGAAGCAGGATTATCTATGGAACAATACCAGCAGCTCGAACCTATTTTAAAAACCGTAAATACTGAAAGAAATGGATAAAGAAAAAGAGACACCCGAAAAAATCCCGCCTGTGATACCAGGCCAGGAACCTGCACCTGAAGTACCTCAACCGCCGCGTGAAGTTCCTGAATCGAGGCCGGAAGAAGTACCTCAGCCCGACAGTACACCGGGCGAATTGCCCAAGCCATAATGGTAAACTATTCAAAGGATCATGGTCAGCTATCAGTTGCCATGATTCTTTTTTACATCCTGCCCAACCAAAAGGCAATAAAATACATCCCCGTTGATTTAACGCCGGAAGCTTCTGCTTAACAAGCATACGTATTTCAAACCGTCTGAATAAACCATAGTTATTGTTTTTCCTGCTGCAGTATATTAGGCAATCAATATACACGACACTGCCATGAAAAGCGAAGACCTTTTTTACGAAACACAACTACCCGTTGTAAAAGAATGCCTGCTCGCGCTCAGGAGCATGATACTCGCACAGGATAAAGAAATTACAACTGCGTGGAAATACGGTATGCCTTTCTTCTGCTACAAGGGAAAAATGTTCTGTTATTTATGGTTCCATAAAAAATACAAGTTGCCATACATCGGTTTTGTAGAAGGTAAGCACCTTGATCATCCGCAACTGATCCAGGAGAAAAGAGCGAGGATGAAGATTTTTTTATGTGATCCGGAGAAGGAGTTGGCGGTGGAGGATATCAGGATGCTGGTGAAAGATGCTTTAGCAGTTTATAAGAAAAAGAGAATAATGGAGAAGGAATAGTATTAGGTTTGCCTGACCGCGCGTTTTGCAATTTCCCTTGACTAATCTGATTCTTTTTGGATTAACTGGAACGTAATGCCTTCATCTTCCATAAACCAGGAATCACTTTCCAAAACAAATGGTATTTCTTTCATACTGGCTTCTTTAATACCAACTTCGGAATTCAGAAAAGGCTGAACAAATAAAAGGTATTTATCGGGATAGTCGATTTGCACATTAATCCCGTTTGTCAGAGTCGCGAATCGCCATGCAACAAACCTATATCTTGCAATTTTGTATTCTATATGATGACTCACATGCAGTCCATCGTGTAAACAACCGGCTTTTTTTAAATCGATATTATATCCACGGTCATTACCTTCGCCGATTGCATAACCAGTCTCTGACAATTTGTTATAATCAAATTTCATTTCTCCGCCGTGTAATAAAGAATGCCTCAATGTAACATCAAAACTGGCCGGGAAATTAAATTCTCCTTTATCAGGCTTCCACCCTGTTTTTTCTTGAATGGTTGCCCCACCAGATCTGCAGATGTAGGATATAACTTCGTCTACTAAAAAAGTATCATTATCGGATTCAGTGATTTTCAAATTATAATTAAGCTGTTCACGGTAGGGTTTGCTGATTGCCGACTGCAGGTTCCCTCTATAGAATTTATAAAATTCCTCGCTTTTTTGGATTTTTCTATCCCCTAACAAAGATTCAAGCGCATTTTTTTCTAACTCAATTACCTTTTCCGGATTGATGATTTTAAGGAAATCTGCCTTAATAACAATGTTTTGTAAACGATGTTCAAAGTAATGGCTCCAGTGATCAGTTTCCAAATACATCCCGAGCAGTATCATAATAATCAGGCCTACTCCAATGTGCGAAAGAAAAATGTTTAACAATTCTACCCAAGGTGAATGCTTATCCAGGTAATGATGAGAAAAGTAATATCCTCCAAGAAATACTACCCCCAAGAAAAACCAAAAATACTTACGCGATGTTATGTGTTTAACCTTAGACATAAATCTGGTTTGACTGCTTCTTAAATATATATTGAATATTTTTAATTTACAAGTCTTACCTTTTGGTATTCGACAGACGCAAAGGACAAGTTTTTCTCTCTAGCTACTTACTGAACTTTATTTGTGATCAAACAATCTCCCAAGTTTTAGGCGTGCCCCTTAATCAATCCCCGAAAAAAGTTCTTGAGCCTCCATAATTCATAAGATTATAAGAAAAGAGGTAACCAAAAAACAAAAGCCGCTGATCATTTCTGATCAGCGGCTTTTTAAGTGCCCAGAACTGGATTCGAACCAGCACACCCGTGAAGGCGCTGCGACCTGAACACAGTGCGTCTACCAATTTCGCCATCTGGGCATTTAGACAAGAGATGTTATTCACATCCCTTCGATTCAGGGGTGCAAATATAAGATCAAAAAGATCAAACCGCCAAAATAATGCAACAAGTTCTGAAAAATTTATACCACCAGCAGGCTGCAGCCCCTGATATCACTGTTATCGAGGCGGCCCCAGACTTCGAAGCTTCCGTCGGGGTAAACCATGCCTACATCTTCCGTAGCAATAAATGATACACTATAGAGGTTCGCCAGGTCTATGATCTGTAAAAGACCACGGCCGCTGGTACGTACTTCTTTGGGATCTTCCTCATCCCGCACAAGCACACGCATCCAGGGCGGGCATACAAACCGGCCCTCGCCTTTTGAATAGGCCTGGCTGAGCAGTTCGGTCATACCGTATTCGGAATGTATTTCATTTACACCCAGCCCCTTTTTCAGTAATCCGTGCACTTCTGCCCGGGTCATTTCCCTGCGGCGGCCTTTCATGCCGCCGGTTTCCATTACAATGGTATGTTTCAACTGCTGCGGGTAGGCTTCGGCAAAATCGAGCAGGCCGAAAGTGACGCCGATCAGCAGGGTCTGCTGTTTATTTTCTTCGAGGTGACGCAGGGTTTTATCGAGCTTGTCGTGTTCGTAGAGATAAAAACCACTGTCGGGGTGACCTGTAAGACCAACCAGTTCATCCACCATCATCACCAGGGAAGAATGCTGCCGTTCCAGGTAGGCCGGCAATAAACCGATGATACACCAGTCGCTGACCGGGCCGTAAAACTGTTCGAATGCTCGTATGAAACTCTGCCTGTAAACAGTGATATCCCTGATCCAGTGCCGGCTGTTGATGGTCTGGGTGGTTCCGCTGCTTTCGAAAAAGATCTCCGTATCGAAATCAGTGGTAGCGATACGGTGCGTTTTAAAAAAAGAAACAGGCAACGAAGGCAGTGCTGCCGGTGTCTTTACAGTAGCCGGGCTGGCGCCCATTAAATCGCACCACTGGCGGTAAACGGGATTATGATCGTACTGGAAACGGAATACTTCCAGGCAGACCTGATCGAATGTTCCGGGTGTAACAGAGAAAATATTGTTAACATCTAAAGTCAACACGGCTGTCTATTGTAATGTTTTAACTAAATTTGAACTGAAAGCAAAGCGAATGAAGACAAAAGTATTGATACTGGCCGCCATTACACTGCTCATCCTGTCGTGCAACAAAGATACCTATAACACCCGCCCCAAGCTAACTTTTAAGGAAGTTAACGGCAATGTGTTCGGGAATGCGCAGGCGGTGATCTTTACCCTCGAGTTTACGGACAAAGAGGGTGATGTGCAGGACAGTCTCTGGGTACAGAAAGTATCGCGTACCAACGGCTGTAATAATTTCGGCGACAGGATCAAGATCCCTGCTTACACTTCAACCAGCAATCTAAAAGGCATTTTCGAAGTAGGATACAGCACCAGCGTCATCCCCAACAGTAATTATACCATATTGCCCAAATGCAGCAAGGACGATACCTGCTACTTTAAATTCTGGGTGAGAGACAATGGTAAAAATGTAAGCGATACCGTAGTATCACCGGATATCGTTATCCTTAAATAAACCGGCCCGCAAACCGGTTGTAAAAAAGCCGCTTATCAACCAGCGATTTACAAACGGATTATTCTTCGGCAATTATTTCTATGGCATCTGTGCGGTAGCATTATCTATAGAAGCCAGTCTGCAGCAGGGTTACAAGCTCAACACACCTGTTTATTATATATTGGTTTTTGCAGCCTGTACGCTGTATTACACACATGCCTATATAGCAGAAGCCCCGGTAAAAAGCGGTAATAAGCGCGCAGAATGGTACCGCGATAACCGGTCATTCGTACGTGCATCGCAGGTGATGCTGACCTGTATCGTTGCGGCCTGTATCCTTATTTTATTATTCCGTTCCGGTTCACATATCATACAGGCAACGGTATGGCAATGGCTGGCAACCGCCATATTCCCGGTAACGGGAGCCTTGTACTATGGCAGTGTTGCGCCGGGGAAAAGTACCCATAATCTCCGCAATAACGGCTGGCTCAAACCTTTTGTGATCGGCTTTGTATGGGCAGGAACTGTTACGGTTTATCCTGTGCTGTTCAAAAGCATAGAAAGCGGGGAACCCTATAACCCGGGAATTTTTAACCTGCTCCTGTTCATCAAGAACCTGATGTATATCACCATGCTCTGCATCATGTTCGATTTTAAGGATTATGCAGCCGATCACAACCAGCAACTCAAAACTTTTGTGGTGAGGATCGGCCTGCGCAGGACACTGTTTTTTATCATTATACCATTGACAATCATAGGATTAGGAACTTTTTTAAGTTTCGCAGTTTTCAGCCGTTTCCCGGCCGGACGTATCGCCGTTAACACCATTCCCTTTATATTGCTGATATTTGTGACCTTGTCTATGCAGCGGCGTAAAAGCATTCTCTATTATCTTGCGATCATAGACGGGCTCATGCTTGTAAAAGCACTCTGTGGCATTGCGGGAATGCTCCTGTGGTAATCTTCCACCAGTTCCTGCAGCCACTTAAAACAAAAGATCATGGCAAAAACGAAAACACAGAAGACAAAAGCAAAATCGATCCTGACAGACCAGTCAATGGTTTTTTTAAAGAATTACCTCAACACCGCATCTCCCGTAGGTTTTGAAAGCGCGGGTCAGCGTGTGTGGCTGGACTATGTTAAACCGTATACCGACACCATTTTTACAGACCCTTACGGTACGGCCGTTGGAGTAATCAATCCTACAGCCCCTTTCAAGGTAGTGATAGAAGCGCATGCAGATGAGATCAGCTGGTTTGTGAATTATATCAACGACCAGGGCCTGATCTACCTCAAACGCAACGGCGGTGTAGACCACCAGGTAGCGCCGGCCAAACGCGTGTGGATCCATGGCAAAAAAGGACCGGTTAAAGCAGTTTTCGGCTGGCCGGCCATCCATACCAGGTTAGGCGGCGATCAGAAAGAGCAGCAGCCGAAAGTAGAGAACCTTTGCCTCGACTGCGGTGCAAGGAGTAAAAAAGAAGTGGAAGACCTGGGTATTCATGTAGGTGCCGTTGTTACCTATGAAGAAGGGTTCGATGAACTGTCGTACGACTTTTACATCGCAAGGGCATTCGATAACCGTGTGGGAGGTTTCATGATTGCGGAAGTAGCAAGGCTGCTGCATGAGAATAAGAAAAAGCTTCCTTTCGGTCTTTATGTGGTGAATGCGGTGCAGGAAGAGATCGGGCTGCGGGGAGCAGAAATGATTGCACGCCGCATCAAACCGGATGTAGCCATTATTACCGATGTAACACATGATACCAGTACCCCCATGATCAACAAGATCATCGAAGGCGATATCCAGTGTGGTAAAGGGCCATCACTTGCTTATGCACCTGCTATCCATAACAAGCTGCTGCAATTGGTGGAGAAAGTAGCAGAAAAGAACGAGATCCCGGTTCAGTTCCGCACGCTCAGCCGCAGCACCGGTACAGATACGGATAGTTTCGCTTATGCAAACGATGGTTGTCCTTCCGTACTGATCTCGATCCCGTTACGGTACATGCACACAACCGTGGAAATGCTGCACAGGAAAGACATCGAAGAAACGATCAGACTGATGTATCATACCCTGCTGGAGTTGACCCCGAAAACCAATCTTTCATACTTCTAAAGTTTCCAGCGCCGAAACAAGTGAAGGCGTTCACCAATGTCTGCTACAAAAAAAATTGCGATACTCGATCTTTATGAAGGGCAGCCCAACCAGGGCATGCGCTGCATCAGGGAGATCATAGACCACTGGGGATCCGCTAATGGAACAGACCTGGTTTATGAAGAATTTGATGTGCGCAGTAAACTGGAAGTGCCCGATACTTCTTTTGACATGTATATATCGAGCGGCGGCCCCGGTTCTCCGCTCGACAGTGAGGGCAGCGAATGGGAGGAACGGTATTTTTCATGGCTGGGAGCTATTGAAAACTGGAATAAGAACAGTGAACAACCTAAAAAACATGTGTTCTTTATCTGCCACAGTTTCCAGCTTGCCTGTCGTCATTATGGTCTTGCAAACGTTTGTAAACGTAATTCCACCGCATTTGGCGTATTCCCGGTTCACCTGCTGGAAGAAGGCGTTCACGAGCCGGTGTTCCGCGGACTGCAGGATCCGTTTTACAGTGTAGACAGCAGGGATTTTCAGGTGATCGAACCTGATAATGAAAAAATGGAAGCCATGGGCGCCAGCATCCTGGCAATAGAGAAAGACCGGCCGCATGTGCCTTATGAAAGAGCCATCATGGGTATCCGTTTCAATCCTTATTTTGTTGGTACACAGTTCCACCCGGAAGCAGATGCAGAGGGGATGCGGATGTACCTGCTGCGCGATGATAAGAAACAGACCGTTATTGAAAATCACGGCGAACCTAAGTGGCAAAGCATGATCGAGCAGCTGCAGGATCCGGACAAGATCCTCTGGACGCATAACCATGTTCTTCCCAATTTCCTGGATCTTGCGCTCAAACAAAACTGATCTCCGCTTGTCTGTACCGTACAGAACAGGTAAAACCTTATCCGGGCGCGAATCCGGTAATAGCTCAAAAGAAAAGCCCCGCAAGACACTTGCAGGGCTTTTTCTATAAGAGATGTTTACGATCGTAAATTAGATGCGTTTAACGTTAACTGCGTTAGGTCCTTTACGTCCTTCCTGGATATCAAAAACAACCCTGTCGTTAGCTTCGATCTGATCGATCAGGCCATTAGCATGTACGAAAGTTTCTTGACTGGAGTTATCATGCTTAATAAAACCAAAACCTTTTTCTTCGTTAAAGAACTTTACAGTTCCCTGAATTTGTGTGTCCATTTGTAAAATTTGTATAAATGAGGGGCAAAGGTAAGGTTAATCACCGCTTCTTCCTAATTAATGTGCTTCCAACCGTCATTTCTAATAAGGCGCTAATCAGGTCGTGAAACGCCGGCGCTGTTGATTTACAATAGGTTCAACCGCTCATAAAGCTCCGCGGGGAGAATCATTTTTTAATCTTTCCTTAGCTTATCTTTAGCAATTAACGCAACCTTCACATTTTTAAAACGATCCGATGAAAAAGATCCTGTCCCTTTCTTTATCACTGCTTTTGTACTATGGATTGCATGCACAGAAAATGCAATACAAGGTTTCTTTCCCTAATGCCGTTCACCACGAAGCACATATAGAGCTTACTGCCAGTGGTATTCCCCTTCAGCCTGCCGTATTCAGAATGAGCCGTTCTTCCCCGGGCCGATATGCAACTCATGAATTCGGGAAAAATGTATATGATGTGAGCGCAAAAGACCTGAAAGGAAATGCACTGGCAGTTAAAAGGATCGACGGCGATGTATATGAAGTTGCCAAACACACCGGTACTGTCACCCTTTCCTACACTTTATACGCCAACTACCCCGATGGTACTTACGCAGGTATCGATCCTGAAAGCATCCATCTGAATATGCCTGCCTGTTTTATGTGGATGAAAGGCCAGGAAAAAGCACCGATCGAGATCAGTTTTGATCTTCCGAAAGAAAACAAGGGCATTTATGCCACGCAGCTGGTGCCTACTTCCAAACCTGGTACATTCACTGCTCCGGGTCTGCAGTATTTCTTCGACAGCCCGACCAAAATCGGCGATCTTGTGATCAAAGAATGGACAGTAAGCAACGCCGACGGAAAAAGCTTTACCATCAGGGTTGCACTGGAAGCCAATGCAACTGCCGATCAGGTGGAAGAATATGTTTCCAAAGTAAAACGCATTGTTGCCGAGGCTAAAGAAGTATTCGGCGAATATCCGGCATACGATTACGGCACTTATACTTTTATTGTAAGCGCCACCCCTTATGTATTCGGCGATGGTATGGAACACCGAAACTCTACCATGATCTCTACTACCATGAACGGCTTTAATGCGAACCGCCTCCAGGGGGTTACCTCCCATGAATATTTCCATAACTGGAACGTTGAGCGCATCAGGCCTAAAACACTTGAACCATTCAATTTCGAAAAAAGCAATATGAGCAATGAGCTCTGGTGTGCCGAAGGTTTCACCCAATATTACGGCGATCTGATACTTGCCAGAGCTGGCCTTAAAGAAGAGCGCAGCCAGTTGGCTACCATGTCGGGCCTTGCTTCCACCAAACTGAACAGCCCTGGCGGCAGGTTCTACTCTCCCGTTGATGCAAGTAATCATGCAGTTTTTGTTGATGCGGCTGTATCCATAGATAAAAACAACTATGGCAACATGTTCACTTCCTACTACACTTACGGCGCTGCTATTGCACTGGCGCTTGACCTGGAACTGCAAAGCCGTTATGGCAAGAGTATAGATGTTTTTATGCAGGCGATGTGGAAGCGTTTTGGAAAAACCGAGATCCCTTACACCATCCCTGCCATGCAGGAAACGCTTGCTTCTGTTTCTGATGCTGCATTTGCCGCTGATTTCTTCCGCAAATACATCAATGGCCATGAAGCTATTGATTACGCTGCCCTTTTCAGCAAAGCTGGTTATGATTTCAAAAACAGCACCGAAGGCAAAGCCACAGCAGGCACCGTGCCACAGCCCGACGAACAGAATAAACTGGTGATCTCAAGAAATACCACACGTGGCACCGCCGCTTATGAAGCAGGACTGGACATCAACGATGAAATTCTCAAACTGGATGAAACAGCGGTAAAATCGAGCGCAGATTTCAACAATTATATCCAGTCGAAAAAACCGGGCGATAAAATAACCATTACTTACAAACACCGTGGTACAGAAAAGACAACAGTGCTTACACTGAAAGAACAGATTTCTTATACGCTGGTACCTTTTGAACAGTCAGGGAAAACAGTAACTGATGCCATGAAAAAAATGCGCGACAGCTGGTTCAAGACAAAAACAAAATAACATTCCCTGTAAATAAATCTCAACGAATAATGCCCCTTTCAAAAAGGGGCGTTGTTCGTTTATGCCTGCTGCGGAAGAAGTTTTCGCCTGAAACAATAAAACAATACCAGCATTACTGCCAGATGGATCCATATCAGCAAAGCGGTTCCTGCATAAGGTTGCGCCAGCACTCCCGCCGCTAGTACTTTGTTCATAACCTTCCATTGCCATAACATGGCAAACAACAGCGGACCAATATTCAATCCCACCAGGTATAACCATTTACGTTTTGCCGGCAATTGTTTTGCCGCAATAAGGATCGGCGGCAGGCAGAACAACAATACCACCAGTATCGCCAGTATACGTACGGCAATAACAGGCAGGCTCCCTCCTGTTACCGCGGCGATAAACACTTTCTCATCTCCGCCACCCATTACAGCAGTAAATATGCGCGCAAAGGGAAGTGTTGCGAAAAGAACAGCGAGTGCATACCATTTACCTGTAACCGTTGATGCATTACGAATGCAGTAAACACAGATCCAGTAAACGAGATAAGAGAATAGTGGCCCGGCCAGTGTTGCGAAATAACTGTTACCACTACATGCGGAACAGGTTGTCCAGACATTAAAATTGCGTTCGCCATAGCAGCCGCATAACCCGAAACCTGTTTGTATATGCGCCTGTTCATGCAGTTCGCCCATCACCATACACAGGGCCAGGAATGCGATCCAGTATGCCGGTTTAAAATATGTTTTCATCTTGCTGCAGGATTGTTTATCCTGTCAAGATAAAATCAATCACAGAAGCCGCACAGCAAATATGTATGAGCGGGTTTTATTTACGATAAATGTTTTTTTTCGTCTTTCAATGCCATATAAGCCCAGATAGCGCTTCCCATCATGAGGATAGCACCCAGCAAAAATGCAGAGCCGGGAAAATAAACGGGTGCCGTTGGTTTGGTAAAATAAGCAAACAGGTTGGTCATCATAGGCGGACCTATAATGGATGTAGCACTCATCAGACTTGTAAGCGCCCCCTGTAATTCACCCTGCTCGTTCGGCGGAACATGCCCGGAAATGATCGACTGTAAAGCCGGTCCGGCAATACCACCGAGACAATAAGGTACCAGGAAGACAAACATCATCCAGCTCTGGCTCGCAAAAGCAAACAACAGCAACCCGAGTGCATATAATCCGAGTCCTACGTAAACGCTTTTTTCATTACCGATCTTCGGATTCACCACGCGTACGAGTCCACCCTGCACCACGCCTACCAGCAGCCCTACAATTCCGAGGGAAATGCCGATCATCTTCGGCCCCCATTTGAATTTCTCTATATTGAAAAAACTCCAGTTGCTCTGAACCGCGTGAGACGCAACATATACCAGCACAAGAGACATTACCAGTCCTGATACAGCCGGGTATTTCCTCAACTGCATCAGCGAGCCTACAGGATTTGCACGGCGCCATTCGAATGGTCTGCGGTGCTGTTCATCCAGAGATTCCGGCAGCACAAAATAACCATAGATGCAGTTGAGTAAAGCCAGCGCTGCTGCCACGATAAAAGGAATACGCGGACCAAGCTCACCCAGAAGTCCGCCCAGCAATGGCCCCAATATAAATCCCAACCCGAAAGCCGCACCGATCATACCGAAATTCTGTGCGCGGTTCTTCTCTGTACTGATATCGGCAATATAAGCTGACGCTGTAGTAAAGCTGGCTCCTGTGATCCCTGCAATGATCCTGCCCACAAATAGCCAGGCAATGGATGGTGCAAAAGAAAGGAACAGGTAATCGATCCCGAAACCCAACAATGAAAACAGCAGTACCGGTCTGCGGCCATAACGGTCGCTCAGGTTGCCCAGTACCGGTGCAAAAAGAAACTGCATAATGGCATAGGCGAATGTAAGCCAGCCGCCATACTGTGAAGCAAGGCTTACATCATTGGTATGCAGTAATTGTTCGATAAGCTTGGGCATTACAGGAATAATGATCCCGAGTCCTGTTACATCAATCAGCAGCGTAATAAAAATGAACCCTATCGCGGCTTTACGATTGGAAGCCATAAAATGTGTATTTAGGGCAAAGGTGCTTATTTAAGGCGAAATCCGGCAAACAAAAAAAGGACACGGCCGTGTCCTTTTTTGTTTGCACCGTTAAAAGTGTTATTTACGCCGCAGACCAATCGCTCCAATGGATGTTTCCTTGGGTGCGGTCACTTTTATATTGTTGATGGTGGTATCTGCATAAGCAGAAGACCCGTTGATAAACAGAGAATAGGTTCCGTCGTTAAGACCACGGATCTTGAAACGCCCGTCTTTATCGGGAAGACCGTAAGCCGTATCTGTTCCGCTCACCAGTGTAAGAACTGCTTTGGCATCTTTCGGTTCTATTTTACCAGCAACACTTCCCGAGTTCTTAGTTACGAAGAAATGGAAGAACGGACGCAGGTAGAAGTAATTGTTCAGGCCTACAGTCACAGACCTGTTGATATCAAAATCGAGCCAGAGACGGGTTCTGCCGGTCAGGTATTCGTCTGCTTCATGACCTTTCAGTTTGATCAGGACATAATCTGAAGTACCGGCGGGCCATTTCAGCGGGTAGGTTACCCCGTCTTTTACAAGTGCATTGTTCTGTGTACCGAACAGGATGCGGATCAGCCTGATCGCTCCCTTGGGTATCATGATTTTAGACAGCAGTGTATCAACACCATTACGCAGGTTCATGATATCATATACACCCGGACTTACACCCAGGTCCTGCCATACGAGTGAGGAATCAGGTCTGCGGTTAGGTGTTGCCCCTATCCTGTCCCAGTTACAGGTATCATTACGGCGTGTATCTTTCCCGGTATCTACCAGCACCTGCACCGAGCGGATCTCTACCAGCACCTGGTCAAAAAAGCCCGGGCCGTCTGTCATGTACAGCGAAAATTCCTGTTTACCCTGCGGCATCTGGGCCGACTGGTCTTTCTTGCAGGCAACGAATGAAAGGGCAGCAACTATGGCAACGCATGCCACAACGAGGATGTTTTTTTGTTTCATTTTGTTTAGTTTAAAGTAGCATTATACCATTTGCACAGTTTAATGAGCGGGCAAGGCAATAAGTATTTCCTATCAATGCATATAACACTGACCAAAGCGGTACCCGTATTTGTTAAGTTGAATTGTTTCAGTGGCAGCGGTGTAATGATTGCCCCACCCTGTTATTATTCCTATCTTTCCGGTCATCAATACCGATCACATGAAAAAGATACCGTTCCTGCTGCTTGTGTTGCTTCCCTGCAAAAAAATTTTTTCGCAGCTTTCCGAGCATGAAAAAAAGCTTGTTGCCTATATCAATGCGCATATGGGCGAAGCAGAACAGCTACTGGCCGATGCAGTTAATATCAACAGCGGAACACTCAACAAAGAAGGTGTTAAAAAGACAGGTGCTGTTTTTAACAAGGCGCTTTCGCAGATCGGCTTTAATACCGAGTGGATCAATCTCCCCGATTCGCTGAACAGGGCCGGGCACCTGGTAGCAACCCGCAAAGGAAAGAAAGGCAAAAAACTTTTCCTGATCGGGCATCTGGATACCGTATTTGAGCCTGATATGCCTTTCGCACCCTACAGCAAACTGAACGATTCTACAGCTACCGGCCAGGGCGTAAATGATATGAAAGGTGGCGATGTAGTGATCGTAATGGCGCTGCGGGCACTGGAAGCGGCAGGACTGCTGAATGATGCTTCTGTTGTTGTGTATATGACGGGCGATGAAGAGAATTCCGGTAAGCCGTCCGGCGTGAGCAGGGCAGATTTTATTGAACGTGCTAAGAGCGCTGATGTTATACTTGGATTTGAAGGCGCAGCGGGACTGCGCAATGTTGCAACAGCAAGGCGGGGTACGAGCGACTGGCGCCTGACGGTGACTGCAAAAACCGGCCACTCTTCCGGTGTTTTCAGTCAGGGCGCAGGTTATGGCGCTATTTATGAAGCAGCGCGTATACTGAACAGTTTCAGGGAGCAGCTGGCGGGAGAAAAATACCTTACGTTCAATCCCGGGTTGATTGCAGGCGGGTCAGAAACTTCTTTTGATGCACAGAAGGCAGAGGCAAGAGCGATCGGTAAAACCAATATCATTTCACCTGCTGTGACTGTAACCGGCGACCTGAGGTTTCTGACGGCAACACAACGTGATGCAGCCCGGGTAAAAATGAAAACGATTGCAGCGGCAAGTTTGCCCGGAACCAAATCAACATTACAATTTCATGATGGTATTCCTGCCATGGAACCAACCAAAGGAAATGATCAATTGGTAAAACTGATCGACAGTGTTTCGCGCGATATGGGTATTGGCCGGACCTATGCAGGCGATCCCGGTTCGCGGGGTGCAGGGGATATTTCTTATGTAGCTGCCTATGCAGATGCGATAGATGGATTAGGCGCTTCAGGGCGAGGTTCTCATGCGCCTGGCGAAACCATCAACCTGAAGGAATTCCCCATACTGATACACCGTGCGGCAATTCTGATGTACAGGCTGATACATCAATAATTACCGGAATTCCTTTTCAGCTTTCATAGCACGCATCATTTCAACAAAATCCTGGTTTTTCAGTAAGGCCGTGATCACTGCGCTGATACGTTTTGCCACGGCCGCATCACTTTTAACACCGGTGATCCATTTAATATAATAATTACGATGTGATTGCTTCAATGCATCAAAAACTGCGCGTGCCTGGGGTTCATCTGCAAGACATTCCGCAAAAGCTGCAGGTATTTCGAGCGGCGCTTTATCTACTGCAAGCTGTACTGACACCATGCCGCCTTTCTTTTTACGAAGTTCTCTCCGCATCGTGGCATTGATGGCAAGGATATAGCGGCCTCCGCCCATTGGCACCAGTGCAACACCTTTAATGGGCATCGCATCAATCTTTCCTTTCACACGGAAAGCTTTTTTTGTACCGGGCATCAGGGCTTCGGTAACTTCTGCGGGAACATCGATATAGGTCCAGCCGGTCTTTTCGCCCTGTTCGGCAAACTGTTCTATCGTGGCGGTAAAACGATGCATGTCCAAAAATAAAGATTCGCTTTAATATACCCTACAAACAAAAGAGCCGGCAAATATGCCGGCTTTTTTAAAAAGTACTTCATCCGCACTTATTCCTCATTCCTGAATACCACAATTCCATCAAACACATCTACCAGTACTTTTTTGGTTTTATCGATATCTCCTGCCAGTATCCTTTTACTTAAACTGTTCACGATCTGTTTCTGGATCAGCCTTTTCAGCGGTCTTGCACCGAACTGCGGATCATAACCCTGTTCTGAAAGGAAATCGAGCAGGTAATCGCTGAATTCCAGTTCTATTCCATTCTGTGCCACCATCTTCTTCAGGCCATCCAGCTGGATCTTTACGATGCCGGTAATCTGTTTTTTCAACAACGGGCTGAACATGATGATCTCATCCACACGGTTCAGGAATTCCGGCCTGATGGTCTGGCGAAGCAGGTTCATCACATCGGTCTTTGCTTTATCTGTGGCGTCTTCCACGTTCTTTTCATCCACGTTATCGAATGCATCCTGTATCAGGTGGCTGCCGATATTGCTCGTCATGATGATGATGGTATTCTTAAAATTCACCACGCGTCCTTTGTTATCGGTCAGGCGGCCATCATCCAGCACCTGCAGCAAGATGTTCCATACATCCGGGTGCGCTTTTTCGATTTCATCGAGCAGCACTACGCTGTAAGGTTTTCTTCTCACCGCTTCTGTGAGCTGTCCGCCTTCATCATAACCCACGTATCCGGGAGGCGCACCTACCAGGCGTGAAACGGTATGTTTTTCCTGGTATTCGCTCATGTCGATACGGGTCATCATGCTTTCATCATCGAAGAGGTATTCGGCAAGCGCTTTGGCCAGCTCTGTTTTACCTACACCGGTAGTACCGAGGAATATAAATGAACCGATCGGTTTTTTGGGATCCTGCAAACCGGCACGGCTCCTTCGGATCGCATCTGCTACGGCGCTGATGGCTTCGTCCTGTCCTACTACCCTGTTATGCAATTCTTCTTCCAGATGCAGCAATTTTTCCCGTTCGCCCTGCATCATTTTCGCTACCGGAATGCCGGTTGCTTTGGCAATGCTGGCGGCTATATCTTCCGCATCTACTTCTTCCTTCATCAGGCGGCGGCTGTGTTTGCTGAGTTCATCCAGCTGCTTTGTATATTCTTCTATCAGCGCTTCCTGTTCTTTCATTTTTCCGTAACGTATCTCGGCTACTTTGCCGTATTCCCCGTTCCGTTCTGCCTGTTCAGCTTCCAGTTTCAGGCCTTCTATGCCTGCTTTTGCGTTCTGTATTTTTTCAACAACTTCTTTTTCTTCCCGCCATTTTGCCTTCAGGGTGTCTCTTTCAACGCTGAGATTACTGATATCGATATTCAGGTCTTTCAGCTTCTCATCATCGTTCTCGCGTTTGATGGCTTCCCTTTCAATTTCAAGCTGGCGGATCTGCCTTTCGAGTTTATCCAGTTCTTCCGGCATCGAGTTCATTTCCAGGCGCAGTTTTGCCGCGCTTTCGTCTATCAGGTCAATGGCTTTATCCGGCAGGAAACGATCTGTGATATACCTGCTCGACAGTTCAACCGCTGCAATGATCGCTTCATCCTTGATCCTTACATGGTGGTGCGTTTCGTAACGGTCTTTCAGTCCGCGAAGGATCGATACCGCATCTTCCACCGATGGTTCTTCGATCATCACTTTCTGGAAACGGCGTTCCAGTGCTTTGTCTTTTTCAAAATATTTCTGGTATTCGTTCAGCGTGGTAGCACCGATCGCCCTCAGTTCGCCCCTGGCCAGTGCCGGCTTAAGGATATTTGCGGCATCCATGGCTCCTTCTCCGCCACCGGCACCTACGAGGGTATGAATCTCATCTATAAAGAGGATCAGTTCACCATCACTTTCTGCCACTTCCTTTACAACACCTTTCAGCCTTTCTTCAAATTCACCCTTGTACTTGGCGCCGGCGATCAGCTGGCCCATGTCGAGTGCAAATATGGTTTTTGATTTCAGGTTTTCCGGTACGTCGCCGTTTACGATACGCATGGCCAGGCCTTCGGCGATGGCTGTTTTACCAACACCAGGCTCACCCACGAGGATCGGGTTGTTCTTGCTTCTGCGGGAGAGGATATGCAATGTTCTCCTGATCTCTTCGTCACGACCGATCACCGGATCGAGCTTGCCCTGCCTTGCCATTTCGTTCAGGTTCTTGGCATATTTGTTCAGGGCATTGATCTGTGCTTCCTGGGTCTGCGATTTGATGGAGTCTCCCTTGCGCAGATCTTTGATGGCGGTAACAAGACCGTTCTCGGTAAGCCCCGCCGCTTTCAATGTTTTAGCTGTGGCATCATTCGTTCTTAACAGGCCGAGCAACAGGTGTTCGGGAGTGATAAATTCATCCTTGAATTCGCTCAGTGCAGCATTTGCTTTGAGTAAAGCCGTGTTGAGTTCACGCCCCAGCTGCTGAGCTGGCTCTGCACCCTGGGCTTTGGGCAAACGTGCGATGGCTTCATCGGCCTTGCTTTCGGCAAAAGAAGGATTGACGTTGTTCTTCTTCAATAAAAATTCCACCGGGCTGTCCTTATCTGCCAGCAACGCTTTCAGAAGGTGCTCGGTTTCAATAGCCGGGTTGCCATTGTTAAAAGCAACCTGCTGGGCGGCCTGGATGGTCTCCTGGGCCTTGATGGTATAGTTATTCAGGTTCATATCTTATTGATTCCTTTACGGATGTTTTAACGGGTTTGTATTTAAACTTCTTTCGCGGTTTGCGGCTGAAGTCATAATTTGTACGCAAAAATTGTTCTAACTCTCTCCCCTATTCATTAAAGGCGTTAAATCGGAAAATATGTCTGTCAATCTTCAAAAAAACTGCATGAAAGTCAGTCTGGTATTGGTTTTCCTGCTATTCTTTCAGTTCACCCGGGCACAGTATGATTTCAGTGAAGCCGACCGTAAAATAGAGCAGGCTAAAAAAGAGCTTGAAGGTAATGCGGTGGTACTGGTGCAAAAAGACGGTAAGATCATTTACCAGAAGATCCTCGGTGAGTTGAATGCCAAAGCGCAGGTGCCGGTTACGGCAAGCAGTAACTGGCTTACGGCAGCGCTGGTAATGACTTTTGTGGATGAGGGCAAGCTGTCGCTGGATGATAAGATCAGCAAATACCTTCCTGTTTATGCTAAATATTCGAAAGGCTATATCACGATCCGGCACTGCCTTGCGCACCTGACCGGCATCGATTCGGACCCTGTCCGTTCGCAGAAATCCTTTCTGGACCGGAAAAAATACGCAACCCTGGATGAGGAAGTGGCCGATTTTGCCTCTTCCCGCGAGATTGCATCCAATCCCGGTCTCGAGTTCCGGTATAGCCAGGTGGGACCGGATATTGCAGCGAGAATACTGGAAATCATTACGCGCCGCGGATTCGAGCAGCTCATGCAGGAGCGGATTACAAGGCCACTGATGATGCGTAATACGTCGTTCTCAAGTTTCAGCGCAGTAAACCCCACTGCCGGAGCTATATCTTCAGCAGGCGATTATATCAATTTCCTGTCGATGATCCTCAACAAAGGCACATTCAATGGTAAACGCATTTTAAGCGAGAAAGCCATCGCAGAAATGGAGACCGCCCAAACCACTCCTGCCATGATTAAATATGCACCTAAAGCTTTAACCGGCTTCAATTACGGCATGGGTGCCTGGATACAGGAAACCGATGAAAACGGCAAAGCAACTATACTCTCTGCACCCGGACTTTTCGGCACCTGGCCACTTATAGACAAATGCCGTGGTTATGCCTTTATTGTTCTTACCAAGGGAACGCTCAGTGAAGAAAAAAAGGAACTGGTGATGAGCATCAAGGACGCGATCGATGCGGTGATCCCGTCTGCATGCAGGTAATCGCTTTGTTTAAGATTCTTTTTTAACCAGCACTACCCTGGCACGGTCGGCTTTATATAATTCTTCGAAGTACTTTACCAGTTCAGGGTAATCACCCGCCGGAAATTTACCTGCGTCCTGCTGGTGCTTTCTTACCAGTATGATGCGGTTACCTGTAACGGTGCAGTTAATGCTGTAACGGCCAAACCGATTGGTGATATCTGCCGGTTTGGGTAAAGCCTCCAGTGTATAACCATCGGGGATGGTGATCAGGATACTGTCCACATCCACATAAGCCGATCTGAATTCGATATCATATTGCCTGGGCTTATCAGCAGGAAGCCTTGACACACGATTGAAGAGATTGGGTGTGATAAAAAGTCTTTTTCCCGTAATAGATGCATACCCGCTGGATGTGATACGAAGTATTTCATCCATAGCCGGGATCTTGCCGCGGGTTTCCGTATAATTGATCTTTTCAACTTTATAAGTAGGCAGGTTCAGTTCCCGGTTCAGGTATTTATCCCTCTCTGCCTGGGTAGCATGATGCAGCAGACTATGCGACAGCTCCTGCTGCGATCCGGTAAAATGCGTATTGATATCTGCCGTAAGGGTTCCCGTTTCATCAACCGTTGCGGTAACAACCCGTAACTGGCTGTTATCTGCGGCTTTATAAACCGGAGAGTAAACCACTTCACCTCCTTTTTCAGTTATCATCAGTGCTTTGCGGTTGCCGGTAGATGAACCCATGTATCCGGTACTCACCGTCTGGCTCGTACACTCCAGCCAGGTGGTATCTTTTGCACCCGGAACACAGACTACGGCATGATTAAAATAAGGAGCCGGGAAATCTTCACGCAACCCTTTACGCCCCGCTCCTGATGTGATCAATGTATAATAGGCCGGGATACCCGCTTCTTTCAGCAGGCTTACCATATAGTTGCTGAGTGCTTTACAATCGCCGTATTTTTTCTCAGCTACATATTTAGCTTCAAAAGGCTGCCAGCTTCCTATGCCCAGCTGAATACTGATATAACGCGTGCGCTGCTGCATGTAACGGTAGAGTGCATCTATTTTTTCATCATTGGAACTGAGACCTTTTACCAGAGCCTGCACTTCCTGTTTTACGGATTCAGGTAATTCGTCTCGGTTACGGTTAAGATCGGCTACAAAACGCCCGAAGCCCGACCAGGTGCTCATATCGCCTTTATAGCCACCAATCACAAACTGTGTTGGCGCTATGTGTACAGTAGGAGTAATCTCCTGCCAGTCGGGCTGGTATGGCTCTGCTTCTATTCCTTTCAGGTTTGCCAGTTGCCAGGTATATGTTTTTACTTTACTGTTATCGGCAATAACCGGTTGTAAGGCATAGTTCTGCTGTTTGTAACGTAATCCATAATCTGAAGGCGTTTCTACAATCAGCCGGCTTTGCTGCACTGCATATTTTTCGTCTTCCACAGGCTGCCATATGGGTAGAAAATAAATACCGTCGTACACCTGTTCGTCTTCAAATTCTACAGTATAGGGATAGATCTTGTGGTAAAAAGTAAAGCTCTTGTAACGGGCATCGGTGAGCAGGCTTTCATCATCGTTGGCGCTGCGGTCGGCGATGTCTTTCCTGCGTACAGTCTTCAGCAGTTTTCCGCCCGCATCATACAACTTACCGGATATATCGCCCAGTGAGATCAGTTTTGTATAAGCGTTACTGTAGCTGGCAGCATCATCACCATTTTCGTTGAGAATGGTGATGGCATAGCGGTGGCGTACCACGGCTTTATCGATGCCTTTGATGGTAACATGCAGCTCCTCAAATCTTTTTACAACATCTGCATGCTGAACAAGGGAATCCGGTATAGAGGCAACATTATAATCCTGGGCATGGGTTTCTGCTGCCCACAATGCCAGCACGAGAAAAAGCAGTCTTTTCATAAAGCCTTCCTTATTTTACTTTTTTGAATACGATCTGTTCTGCCTGTTTGGTCACAACCATGCCGAAGAAATCGCGCAGGGTTTCATAATCCTCAGCAGGGAAAGCGCTGACATCGATCTTGATGCGCGACCGTAATTGGATTTTATCTTCCTGTACACGAACAATATATTCGAACATACCATCCTTTTCATTCAGTTTCACACGAACGCTCTTCGGCAACTCATCCACTTTATAGCCTTTGGGAACATCCATAGTGAGCAGGTACAGTTCGTCCATGAGGTAAGGCATTTCTACCGGGTATAACCTTTCGGCTGCTGAAAACGGGTTCTTTTTCCAGCTTTCGCTGAACATCGGGCTGAAATAGAATATATCTTCATCACCGGCCATCTTTATATTCATGTTATACTTTATCAGCACAGGTTCATCATAAACATTCAGTGAATCCAGTTCTATATTGCTGATCTCTACTTCTGCAGGATATGATTTAGCAATATCCGCCAGGAAGCTTTCTTTTTTACCGGCCGCTATTTTATCGCGGATATTCATGCTTTCCTGGTAACCGGTGCGCGAACTGAATGCGCCCTGTATACCGCCCTCTTCATTATTGATCATGAATATGTTGGTCACTTTTGTTTCCCTGACCGAATCGGGCAGCAGGGAAACAAGCATCGGCATGTTCGGATCGATGAGCCTGCCCGATCTGTTGTAAACGGAAGGATGAAGCTTACCAAAACCAAGACGTCTGTGCGAAGCATCCAGTAATACCGGTTTATCATCAGTTATGACCCTGCACAACACATAGTTGTATTGCGATAAAATGGGAGTGGTTTCGTCGGCATAACCGTTATCGCGCGTACTGAGTAATACAGGCGTTGCTTTCATACCCGATTTGAGGAAAATAGCGGTAAGCAGCAGGTTAAGATCTGCAACATTTCCGGATTTGGTCTGAAAGGTTTTTTTCAGCGACTGCGAGAGATATTGATTATCATGATCGGTGCAGATAAAATTATCCCGCACATATTCGTAGGTTTTGCGGATCTGCGAGATTTTATCAGCTTCTTTACCCAGCAACTTTACAGGCTCATCCAGCCAGCTGTTGTCTTTGGTAAGCTGCTCTCCGAAATCAGGGTCTTTCAGCAGGTCTTCTGCCGTAGAGGCCCAGCTTTTCACATAATGACGGGTATAAGTATCAGAAAAACGGATAGACCGCAGCTGAAAAGCGATGCGGCTCATCAGATTTCTGGAAACGGTAGAATAAGATTCCGCCCTGAATGCCGGAACGTCTTTGATGGCCCACCATGCCATGGTGGCTTCCCCGTTTATGTTGAAATTTTCGGTACGCTGCGTATTCAGGTTTTGTTCCGAAATGGAATAAGATTTAAACACTTTGCTTACCGTATCTATTGTATAGGGAATATAGCCCTGTTGCGTACGGAGATAATCGAACATGGGCGGAATTGTTACCTTGTACTCACTCCACAGACAAGGATACTCGCCCTGGAAGCGCCAGGAACGAAGATTGGTGTAAAATGGAGATCTTACTTCAAACCTGTATTCAATAATACTTCCTTCTTTAATACCCGGGAATGTAAACTTCCGTGTAGTGGTATACCTGCTCGCTTTTTCGGTAAGTACAGCTGATTTTTCCAGTTTTGTAGCCACTACTTTTCCGTTTTCGAGATTATAGGTGTATGCCTCGAAGTTTTCAAATTTCTCAGTCAGTGCTGTAGCGCCGCCGTTATATAATGGCACTTCAATGGTTGCTGCACCGAAAGCATTCCTGTTACGAAGCAGGATTCGGCGATGCTGCACAAAAACCAGGGTAAAATCGCCATTGTTATTCCCTTCGAATTCAGTACTTCCGATATCTGCAAGTACAACCGCATTGCTATTGGAATCAACTACGGGAGATGAAACTGTGAAATCGGCATTTGTTATTTTTCCGAACTTTACCGCCGGTTTGGTTTGGGCGTCTGCCCCTGTGGTCAGGCAAAAGAGTAGTAAAGAGAAGATGAATTTTCTCATGGTTAGTTTTGGATTACAGATAAGGCGCAAAGATCATTTATAAATTTTAATAAAGCAAACGACAGTCCGTTTGGATTCAACAGCATCACATACCACACTGATCAAATCGCTGGCGCAGGAACTTGGTTTCCATTATTGCGGTATTGCAAAAGCAGTAAGGCTGGATGATGATGCCCGCCGGCTGGAAGCCTGGCTCAATAAGGGTTTTCATGGCCAGATGCAGTACATGGAGAATCATTTCGACCTGCGGATAGATCCGTCCAGGCTGGTTCCGGGTGCAAAGTCTGTGATCACTCTTTTAAAAAATTATTACCCTTCGCAGGAACAGAAAGCCGGCACACCACATATTGCCAGGTATGCTTTCGGTAAGGATTATCACGAAGTGATACGGGAGCAGCTGAATCATTTTCTGCATATACTGCGTGGTAAGATAGGTGAAATACAGGGCCGGGGATTTGTGGATTCTGCGCCCGTTCTCGAAAGAAGCTGGGCTACCCGCAGCGGCGCCGGCTGGATCGGGAAAAACGGCAACCTGATCACCAGGCAAAGCGGATCCTTCTTTTTTATCGCTACCCTTATCGTTGACCTTCCCCTCGAATATGATGACCCTTTTGCAAAGGATTACTGCGGCTCCTGCCGTAAATGCATCGACGCATGCCCTACGGATGCCATAGAACCCGACAAGGAGATCAATGGCAGCAAATGCATCAGCTACTATACCATTGAGCTGAAAGATGCAATGCTTCCGGACAACATGAAAGATAAATTCGACAACTGGATGTTCGGCTGTGATGTATGCCAGGAAGTGTGCCCCTGGAACCGTTTCAGCAAACCACATACAGAACCGGCATTTACACCGATCCCCGAAATATTGAATCTTTCCACGAGCGAATGGCTCGAAATGAGTGAGATAACTTTCCGGGAAGTATTCCGGCATTCGCCTCTCAAACGCAGCAAATTCAACGGGATCCGCCGCAACCTGAATTTCCTGAAAAACGATTGATGCGTATACTACCGTTTACGCGGGAATATATAAGTCAGCCTGAAAGACCCGCGGAAAAGGTGGCCCGGTTCGTTTTCCTCTCCGGATAATGTTGTAAGATAATATTGTACATGCGGCCCGAACCAGAATGCAGGCTGCTTCCCGATGCCGATGTCGAGTCCGGCAGCTACATCCCACTGCGGTTTGCGGAACAAGGATTTATTCTTGTAAAGCACATCATCCGCTGCTGAATAGTGAAGCCCGTTGGTACTTACGATAAAACCCATTCCTGCTCCTGCTTCAGGCCGGATGGATAATCGTTTCCCGGCTGCAAAAGTGGTGAACACATCCACGCCCACCCTTACCAAATGATAGTTATTACGATAAGTGAAGCTGTCGGTATTCAGGTAAAAATAATCCTGCATGCCAAGTCTCGTGAAATTACTGTTAGATGCCAGGTTGGCATTGATCTTTGAACCTGCGCGGATATTTGTCTGGTAGAGATCATACCCCAGCGATAACCTGAACCCGGTTTTTTTATCGATCAGTTTTGCTGCCTGCAACTGTACAGAGAATGCCAATGCATCTGTCTGCAGCGGCTGTGCATAAGCGCTCCCGCCGTTACCGGGACCGATCTGCGTTGGAGGACCGATAGCACTGCCAGGATTGAATCCACCGGAAGACAACTGGTTCTTTAATCCGCTCATACCTATTTCAGCTGCCAGTCCCCATTGCCAGGAAGAACTGCTTTTTTTCTTCTTTGTTGCGGACGCTGCAACAGGAACCGTTGCAGGCAATGCCGTATCTGTTGTTACAGGCGTTGCTGCCGCGGGTTGTATACTGTCTGTTTTTGTATCGGAGATTGTTTCAGTCAGATTCCTGGCCGCCGGTGAAGATGATACAGGTGCTGTAGCAGGTATTTTCACTTCATCGGCAGCGTTTATGGAGGCGGCAGAACGCTTTTCTTCTGCTATGGAACTCTTTTCAGGCTCAGTTTTAGCGGCGATGGGTTCATTTTCCTTTACACTGGTCACTGGTAAATTTTTGCTCTCAGCCACTTTTTTCGCAGCAGTATAAACATGATCCGGTTCTCTGCCCGGCGCATAGGTTTCAGCGATCTCTACAGACAGAACGGGACCAGTAACGGCCGGCTGCCGGCCAGCAGGTATTGCGCTATCTTTTGATGCATCCTTTTTATGCATATCTGCCGGAACAATTTCTTTAAACTGAGGCACAACTGCAGCTGTTTCGTTATTTCCGGAACGCAAGGGCAACAGCCACAGCATACCTGTTGCTATAAAAAGCAGTAATACCGCCGATAAGGCAACCCATCTGCGCTTCCTCGTTTTCTGCAGTGAAGCCTGTACCTGTTTCCAGACCTCGTCATCCGGCAGCATTTTAAGATCAGCCAGCTGCTCCCTTACCTGCTCCTCAAAAGATTTACCTGGCATAGCTATCTATTTTTCCGTTATCAGAATATTTTTCAAGCCAGTTGATGAGCAACGCCCTTGCCCTGGCATATTGCGATCTGCTGGTTCCCTCATTGATGCCAAGTATCTTTCCTATTTCCACATGCGAGTAACCTTCTATGGCATGCATGTTGAAAATGGTCTGATAACCGGGTGGCAGCTGACGTATCAGGTTAAGCAGGTCTTTTACATTCAGGTTGATGTCTGGTTCAGCATTGGTTACGGGGTGGAGATAACTGTCTTCAAACCCCAGATCCAGCTGGTAACGCGGTTTTCTCTTGAGGTAGTTAATGGCAGTGTTGACCATGATCCGGCGGACCCAGCCGCCGAGTTCGCCTTCCGATTTGTACTGGTGCAGATTACTGAACACCTTGATAAAGCCCTGCTGCAGTACTTCTTCCGCATCATTCCGGCTTTTGGTATACCGGTAACAGATGCCCAGCATGGTGTCTGCGAAAAGATCATAGAGTTGCCGCTGCGCTGCAGGGTTGTTTCTAAGACAATCTTTTACCAGTTTTTGGTGATCCATGGTTCTGATTCCGGGCTTCGGAGGTATTGACACCGCCCGTTAACGGGTCGTTGCACGTCTTCTGAAGAAATTTCCGTGCTGCAAAACTAACGCCGGCGGTGTTTCCCTTTACTTTTGCTCCATGAATTTAGCAGCAAGAGACCAGCGTGTGATCTGGCATCCTTTTACCAGGCAGAAAGATATGCTCCCCCCCATCCCGGTTGTAAAAGGCCAGGGTTCACTTTTATGGGCTGAAAACGGCGATGTTTATATCGATGCCGTGAGCAGCTGGTGGGTTACCCTGCATGGTCATGGGCATCCTTATATTGCTGAGAAAATATACCGGCAGGCCCTCCAGCTGGAACAGGTGATCTTTGCAGGTTTTACACATGAACCGGCCGTTCAGCTGGCAGAAAGACTCCTCCCCTTACTGCCCGGAAACTTTACCAGGATATTCTACAGCGATAATGGCTCCACCAGCACGGAAGTGGCATTGAAAATGGCCATCCAGTACTGGTGGAACAAAGGCGAAAAAAGGAAAAAGATCCTCGCCTTCCACAATGCCTACCACGGCGATACTTTCGGCGCCATGAGCGTGAGCGACCGCAGCGTGTTTACCCTTGCTTTTCACGACCTGTTGTTTGAAGTGATTTTTATCGATACACCCGATACCGTTAACCTGGAATCCATCGCTCAGAAAATACGTGAGCATGAAAATGAAATTGCCGCATTTATTTACGAGCCGCTTGTACAGGGTGCCGGCGGTATGAAAATGTATGATGCCGGCAGTATGGATCAGCTGCTGGCTCTTGTTCGGCAAGCAGGTATTGTATGTATTGCAGATGAAGTGATGACTGGCTTCGGCCGTACAGGCAATCTGTTTGCCAGTGCAGCCATGGTGAATAAACCCGATATTATCTGCCTCAGCAAAGGCCTTACCGGCGGCACAATGGCCCTGGGTGTAACGGCCTGCACAGACAGAATTTACCAGGCTTATGTAAGCGATGATGCTATGAAAACTTTCTTTCACGGCCATTCTTTCACGGCGAATCCGCTCGCCTGTTCAGCAGCCGTTGCCAGCCTTGATCTGCTGGAAGAACCGGCCTGCCGGAAACAGATCAGCTGGCTTTGCTCTATGCAGCAGGCTTTTGCCGAAAAACTGCAGCAACAGCAGCTGCCCGTAAAAGATATCCGGGTTACCGGCACTTTACTTGCCTGCGAAATTGAAAAAGGAGTTGATGGCTACCTCAACAATATCAGCGCACATGTTACATCCGAAGCATTAAGACAGGGTGTTTATCTTCGCCCCCTGGGTAATACACTTTACCTGATGCCGCCTTATTGTATCACCGCCGCGGAACTGGAACAAGTATATACCTGCATGGAAAACATATTGCAGGCCTTGTAGTCATGTATTGTTTTTTTGAAACACCAGGCAGCAGATAAATCCGGGGCAGGGTCTTTCAGCTGATGAAACCTTTATATATCGTTTTATTCTGCTGCAGCCTGCTCGCCTGTCGTAAAGACGATACCGGCGTTGTGCTTACCATGCCTGCCAAAACACAGACAGGTCAGCATACTTTCGGCTTCCTGCTGAATTCCGAAGTTTGGACCAATTACAATAAGGTTTGTTTTCTTACCACCGGGTGCCGGGAAAACCTGGATGGCATTTATTATACCAACGATGGGGATGTTCATGTCAGGGCAGACAAAGTACTTCATAAGAACAGTGGTCTGAGCAGTACGGAAAGCATCGATCTGTACCTGAATACCCGTTTTCGCGGAACCGGTACATACAGTATTGCAAACGGCGATACGCTGATGATATCATACAGACGTTCCGAAACCGGCAGTCAGGATGTTACTTATTTACTGTCTTCCCTGAATCCATCTTTCACCATAACCCTTGACAGGATCGACCCGGCTAACAAGATCCTGTCCGGTACATTTTCGGGTAAGTTGTTTAAACAAATGAATAGCGCATCAGCTGCAACTTCCGCTACCGATTCACTTATGGTAACCGATGGAAGGTTTGATATTAAAGTGAAATAAGCCTCTTATTGTTTCGATAAAGGAAGTTTATTCCGCTTAGGCCAGTAATCGAAAGGAAGCATGGTGGCTAGTTTTTCCCACCAGCCCCAGTAACCGGAACTGATCATATCGATCCCTTCAAAATAAGAACCATTCGCAAGCACTACCAGTTCTTTTTTGTTAACCAGAAAGATCTCGGAAACAACCGGTCCCTTATAGGTTTCAGCCGGGTTGATGGTTGTGATGAATTCCGGAGGTGTGAGTTTGTGTTTATACGTAACCTGCAGGTGATCCTGGAAGAAGATGCCGGCAGTGATACTGTCGATAGCATAGGCAATACTATCACCCGGCAATACCTGGTTGATCAGTACAGCAAGTTTGTCGGGCTGGCTCATCACTTTACGGTAATAAGCAGCGGAATCCTTATTGCCTTTCGCAAGAGCAGAATCGGACATAACTATCCTGAGCCCACCCTGCTGCATTTCGAGCATACGGTTGCGATAGAGATCCTTCACGCGTTTTTTCTCTTCTTCAGAAATCTTGATCAGTTTACGTGCTTCAAAGCCGTTTTCCACCAGCCGGTTCCTGAATACACTGCGCATAAAATGCATCAGAGAACCATAGTAAGAATCTTCCCTGTTACGCTCCCAGCGCTCTTTTAACCGGTTTCTAGAGGTTTCCATTTCTTCAAACAAAGGGTAGCCCTGGAAATAAAGAATGCGTGTATTGTAATTGTAGATAAAATCTTTAAGATCATATTTAAGGATATAACCCAACGCTTTATTTTCAAGAATTACGGGCTCACTTGCAAAAGCCTGCAGCACATTCGCTTTTTTATCGTAGCGGAATTTGATCACATCTTTATTCTTCAGCTTACAATCCTCAGCAAACGCAGAAGTGCCAACAAAGTTGTCTACGAAGAATTTGCCCCAGCGCTCCCAGCCGTTTTTTTCGAAAGGCGCTACCACTACTTCCTGCAGCTCATGCACTTTTGGTTTAAGCGTTACGTGCAACTGTTCGGGCAACTGATTCGATTGAAGCGTGGTTACATACGATTCGTAACCGATGCATGAAATAACCACATCATACCTTCCCGAAGGAAACCGGTCGATCGTGAATTCGCCTTTATCGTTGGTAACCGTACCCACCGAGGTATTACTCAGGAAAACATTGGCGAGCGCAACCGGCTTTTTATTATCAGCAGCAATAACGATACCCCTTAGCGATTGCTGTGCTTCAAGCGTTGCAAAAAAAGAAACGGATAATAAAAGAAGAATGATTTTTTTCATATTCAGCTGGCTTGGAATCTGAAAGATAACATCCTGCTGCTGTATATAAAAAAAGGAAGCAGGTTAATTCCTGCTTCCTCCGATATATTAACGTCTATTAACGTTCTTACAATCCGAACAGTCCTTCGTTCAGCAACTGTAGTGTTCTCGTTTTGTGGGCACCGGGCACGAGCAGGGAAATATTATGTGCACTGCCGCCATAGCTTACCATGGTAACCGGTATTTCGCGGATGGATTCGAACAGGCGTTGCAGTACATTCTCGGTACGGGCGATTTCGTTGCCGACAATAGAAACAATCGTTTCATCCCTGGTCACTTCCACTGTACCGAAAGGTTCGAGTTCTTTCACAATTGAATTGAGTGCCGCACCCGAGTCGATGGTAACAGATACAGCCACTTCGGATGTGGTGATCATATCAATGGAAGTTTTGTATTTTTCGAACACTTCAAATATTTTCCTCAGGAACCCGTAGGCCAGCAACATCCGGCTGCTCTTGATCTTGATGGCAATAATACCATCTTTGGCTGCTACGGCTTTCACACCTACGCTACCCGCTTCCTGTGTGATCACGGTTCCGACCGCATCGGGCTGCATGGTATTCAGGAGTTTTACAGGAACATTTTCCTGCTGTGCAGGCCAGATACAGGTAGGGTGTAATATTTTGGCACCGAAATATGCCAACTCGGCCGCTTCTTCAAAACTCAGCTGCTCAATTGCCACTGTTTTGTTTACGATACGCGGATCATTGTTATGCATGCCATCGATATCAGTCCAGATTTCACAAACCGAGGCATTAACCGCAGCAGCAATCAGCGATGCTGTATAATCACTGCCGCCTCTTTTCAGGTTATCAACTTCACCGCGCGCATTACGGCAGATATATCCCTGTGTGATGAACAGCTTCTTTGCTTCATGTGCTTTCAGTATTTGCTTCAGCCGCGTTCTGATCACATTGATCTGAGGCTCTTCATTGCTGTCGATACTCATGAATTCCAGCGCCGGCAGCAGCATATGATCGATGCCCTGTTCTTCCAGGTACACGCAGAATAATTTGGTACTCATCAGTTCGCCCTGTGCAAGAATATCCTTATTCAAAGCTTCGCTGAAAGAAATACGCAATATGATATTAAGGAATTCGAAGTGTTCTGTAACAATCGCGTTTGCCTTATCACGCAATGCATCGCCCTGTACCAGATCCAGCACAAATGCACGGTAATGCGCCTCCAGCGCATCGATCTTCTGCTTGGCTGCATCCCTGTTACTCTCTGCCAAATGATTGCTGATCTCTACCAGTGCATTGGTAGTTCCGCTCAGGGCACTCAGCACCACCACCTTCGGCTCGTCGCTTCTTGTGATCAGCTCCGATACCTGGCGCATGCGCTCCGGCTTACCCACACTGGTTCCGCCAAACTTCATGATTTTCATAAATACTCCGCGATTTTTTTGATTGATTGCTTTTATTTGAGTTGCAAATGTAAACCGCTGAAACGAAATGCTGGCAAGGTTTTTAGCAAACATCCGTTAGCATCGGGTTTGTGCGTTTTATGAGAAATGAGTTGCTGTTTTTTGCAGATTAGTGGGTTGAGGTTTGGGAGTGTGAGGGCGAAGTGAGGGGGGATGCTGGAGGCATGTGGTGAGGGGGAAGTGAGGGGGATTTAGGGGCGGTAGAGGTATGAAAAAACACATGACAAACAACTTACCGGCCCGTGAATAAAAACCGGTGCTATCTTTATCGCCCTTAATTTTTCATTATGTCCGGCAACGGTAAAATACTCGCCATCAGCGGAAGCCTGCGGGCCGATTCATCAAGCAGACAAATACTCCGGTTCCTGCAATCGCTCCCTGCTCCGGGCTACGATTTTTCCTTTTATGATTCGATGGATTCTCTGCCGCATTTCAATGACCCCACATCCGACCCGCCGGCTGTAACTGCCCTGAAACAAATACTGGCCGATGCCTCCGGGGTGGTTATATGTACGCCTGAATACGCATTCGGTGTACCGGGCAGTCTCAAAAATATGCTCGACTGGACTGTTGGGTCCGGCGACCTTGTTAATAAACCCGTTGCACTGATCACCGCTTCTTCATCGGGCGATAAGGCACATGCGTCTCTCCTTGCAACATTAACGGCATTATCGGCCAGCGTTGCCGCTGACCATACATTACTCATCCCCTTTATCAGGTCTAAGCTCGACGTAAACGGACATGTGAAAGATCCTGCCCTGAGCAATGCCTTAATGCAATGCTGGAACTCGTTCCTGGATCATTTAAATGCATCAGAGTTGTAAGGAAAACCGATCTGCCAGCTGCTGCAGATCGTCTGCAACACTGCTTACAACGGGTATGCCTTCTGCCATGCGGACGGATTCCATTTCCCTTTCCGGATCACCAGGCACCAATACTCTTTCATAACCTGCCGCAGGTGTTGCTGCCCTGAAACGGCTGATCCAGTTATCCATATGCTGCAGGAATTCTTCTGCGGGTCTGAATGCATCAACACGCATTGCGCCGAAGAAATGCCCGAGTCCTTTTCCCGGCATATTTTCCGGCATCGGCACATAGGCCGGGAATGGTGGCGCCCAGGGACCATAACTTGCACCGCTGAGTACGGCAGAGAATATGTCTACGATCGATCCTAATGCATACCCTTTATGACTGCCGTGTTCCCTGTCGCTGCCCAATGGTAATAAAGCGCCCTGCTTTTTCAGGATATTGGCATCTGTAGAATCATTGCCGTCCTTATCCTGCACCCAGCCGAGCGGTGTATCCGCATTTTTACGTTGCAGTATTTCAAGCTTGCCATTGGCTGCTGTTGTGGTTGCCATGTCTGCAACAAAAGGAGGCTGACTGCCTGCGGGAATCGCGACAGCCACAGGATTGGTTCCAAGCATCCGTTCTGTTGAAAAAGTAGGCGCTACCAGTGCACTTGCATTGGTCATGGCCATACCGATCATCTGGTGTTCGAGTGCCATCATCGCGTGAATGCCGGCAATACCGAAATGATTGGAATTGCGGACACTCACCCAGCCGGTGCCCGCCAGCTTTGCTTTGTCAATCGCTACCTGCATGGCATAGGGAGCAACTACGAGCCCAAGGCCGCTATCCCCATCCACTACCGCGGTTGAAGGTGTTTCATGAACGATGCGGATATCGGGTTTTGCATTGATCCGGCCTGCTTCCCATAAACGTACATAGCCGCTTAAACGCGCCACACCATGACTATCGATCCCGCGCAGATCCGCCGAGACTAATACCCTGGCAGCCAGTTCTGCATGTTCCGGACTACATCCCATTGCTGTAAATATGTCATTCGTAAACCGGTGCAGTTCCTGGTATGAGTATAGCTTTTCCATGCCTGCAAGATAATCAGTTAAACTTTTATGCAGTGTCCTGCATTTTATACAGGTAGCCTAACTTTACGGCATGAAGTCATTTGTACTGCTCATCTTTCTTATACCTGTGCTGCAAACGAATGCCCAGTTTTCCAGGGATTCCATATACAGTAATTTCGTATTGTATGGCAACCGGCTGCAGTTTGACAGTCAACTACGGAATAAGGATATTGATGCTGTTTTCTCCAAAAAGCTGGACAGTACTACTGAAGAACAGTATCGCGAAGCCTGCCAGGCTGTTTCACAATTCCTGATCAGGTCTTTAAAAGTTCAGCAGGGCTTTGAGGTTCTGTTTAAACAATATAATGAGCTGGAACCAGCTACCAGGCGCGCATTCCTGGAAGCTGTTTATGCAGTTTATCCAACTTCATACAGCGACCAGGTAAACCAATTGCTGCAGCGTGAAACAATACCCAAACTCTACGCCATGCAATCGGTCTATCTTAACCGGGCCATGGCACCACATAATTTAATGCTGCGCGATCATCTGAAAACGCATTTCAACAGGTTTGATACCTTGCCGGTACTGCTGGAACTGGACCGTTATCTTGCCGCTCACGATCAGGATATACGCAATGCTACGCCTTCCCTCTACGATCTGTTTTCCTACAGGAAGGCGCAGGGTATCAAAACCATTTATTCGTTCCAGCGCTGGGATCGCGATTACCCAGGCCTGGCAGTGATCCAGAAAGCAGACGGCAGTTTTGAGCGCGATGCTGCGGGCAGGTTGCTGGTGTTCCGCCAGCTGGCAAGATCTGCATCGGATCTGCCGTATTTTATTACCGATGGCAGTACGCCGCAAGGTATTTTCAGCATCCAGGGAACGGCTGTTTCACGTAATAACCTGATTGGCCCTACGCCCAATATCCAGCTGGTAATGCCTTTTGAGACCGACAGTGGCTATTACCATCATCCTGTCGATTCCACCATTGATCCCTTAATAAATTACCTGTCGCTGCTACCCGCTTCCTGGCGCAATTACATGCCGGTAACCGAAGCATTCTATGCTGGCAGAATCGGCAGGTCCGAGATCATTGCACATGGTACTACCATCGATCCGGATTACTATAAAGGCATGCCCTTTTACCCGCTGACTCCCACTATGGGCTGCCTGTGTGCGCAGGAAAGCTGGAATATTTTCAATGGCGGCATTTTACAAAGTGATCAACTGAACCTGGTCAATGCATTTCTCGCCTCTCCGGGAGATAAGGGCTACCTGTTTGTGATCAACTTAGACAATAGAAAAGAAGCAGTATCGGCTGAGGAGATTGAACGTATTGTTGGGGGGATGTGAGGTAGAGTAAGGGGATGCTGGTGGTATAAGTGAGGGCGAAGTGAGGAATGCCTGCGGCATGGGTGAGGCGAAGTGAGGAGGATGGATACCCGACACCGGGACTATCCTCCTCACTTCGCCTTCTCCGGAGCGCAGCTCCCCCTCACTTCGCCCTCACATTGCTATCTTAATCATTACTTAAAACGGCAGATCATCCAGCGGCTCGGTAATATCGCCTGCTGATGGGCCCTGGCTTGCCGGCTGATTGTAAGATGGCTGGGATGAAGATCCTCCGTAACCGCCGCTATAGCTGTCGCTGCCGCCGCCTTCACTCCTGCCGCCGAGTAATTGCACGCTCAGTACCCTCAAGGTTAAAGAAGCACCGTTACGGCCGTCCTGCGTGGTATAAGTGCGTACATCGGGCGTTCCCTCCACATATATCTGGGTACCTTTTTTGAGATAAGGAGCTACGCCGGTACGATCGGTCCAGTAGGCACAGTCTACCCAGGTAGTTCTGTCTTTCTGGTTTCCCTGCGCATCCTTGAACCGCTCCGTATGGGCCACGGTAAAATTGATCACATTCTTCCCGTTTACATTATTCAGAACTGCGTCTTTACCAAGGTTTCCGATCACTTGTAATTTTATCATACGAATATCAATTTTGGTAAATATCGGGAAATGCGGCATAATAGCAGCAGGGATTTACCGTAAACTGATATTTGTTCACGCAGTATGCACATTCAGCGGGTTTCTTACATTAACATCCCAATACCGCCAGTTTTTCTACCTTTGCCTGAAATTTAATGAGATGAGCCGTAAAGGAAAGGTCCTGGTTGCAATGAGTGGCGGTATAGATAGTACCGTTACGGCTCTCATGTTGCATCATGAGGGTTATGAAGTGGTAGGCATTACCATGAAAACATGGGATTATGCGAGTAGCGGTACCAGTTCTAAAGAGACTGGCTGCTGTAATATTGATTCTTTCAACGATGCACGACAGGCAGCCGTACACCATGGTTTCCCGCATTTTATACTTGATATCCGTGAAGAATTCGGCGATTTTGTGATCGAGAACTTCGTGGAGGAATATATGGCCGGCAGAACGCCCAATCCCTGCGTAATGTGCAACACCCATATCAAATGGCGCGCGCTCCTGAAAAGAGCCAATGCACTCGATTGTGATTTTATTGCTACGGGCCACTATGCAGAGGTACGCCGTCATACCAATGATCGCTATGTGATCAGCAAAGGCCTCGACGAGACCAAAGACCAGAGTTATGTGCTCTGGGGACTCGACCAGGAACTGCTCAGCCGTACCATCATGCCGCTCGGTAAATACCATAAAACCCAGATCCGCCAGATGGCACTCGATATGGGCTATCCCGAACTTGCCAAAAAAAGCGAAAGCTATGAGATCTGCTTTGTACCGGATAACGACTACCGCGGTTTCCTGAAAAGAAGAGTAGAGGGACTTGAAGAGGAAGTTGCCGGTGGCTGGTTCATCGACAAAAACGGTAAAAAGCTGGGGCAGCATAAAGGTTACCCGTTCTATACCGTTGGTCAGCGTAAAGGTCTTGATATTGCACTTGGCAAACCTGCTTACGTCACTGCTATTAATCCCGATACCAATACAGTAGTACTGGGCGATGAAAGTGACCTGGAACAGAATGATATGCTGGTGGGTAAGATCAACTGGATCAAATACGACGGTATCACCGACGGTATGGAAGCGATAACCAAGATCCGCTATAAGGACAAAGGCGCTTTAAGCAACCTTTACACCCATGAAAATGGCATCCGTGCACGCTTCTATGAAAATGTAAAAGGTATCGCTCCCGGTCAGAGTGCGGTTTTCTATGAAGGTAATGATGTGATCGGCGGGGGTGTGATTCAACGCGGAGAACTGATATTTTCCTGATTCACACCGATAGCATATTTATGAAAACGCACTGTCATTGACGGTGCGTTTTTTATGCCCTTCTGAAAAGTGCAGCAAACATGGTATCGGCTTTTTCATTGTACCCTTTTAACAGACTTACTTTCACGGGTTCGAGCTTGCAGGTGGTTTCTATAAAACGGGCCATGTCTTCATTTTCTGCACTGAACACAGAGCAGGTGATATACAGGAACAAGCCACCCGGAGCCAGTGATCTTACGGCATTGGCTACGATCTTCTGCTGCAGCGCTGCATAATGCGCGATCCTGTCTTCTGTAAAATACAGCAGCTGTTCCGGCGTTCGGCCCCAGGTGCCGCTGCCGCTGCAGGGTGCATCGCAAATGATCAGCGAGAACTCCGATTGTACCGGTACACTGTCTGCCATAGTAAGGTCTGCAACAAATGAACGGTATCCTTTCAATCCCGCCCTTTCAAATCGCTGGGCGAGGTTACGAAGGATCGACTGGCGTACATCCGATACTGTGAGATTGATATTGTTCAGCTGGTCTTTTACCAGTAAAGATTTGCCACCGCTCGCTGCGCAGCAATCCCATACATTGGCTGGTATTTTCGGCGTACCGGCTGCAAGCACCTGTGCCACACGCTGGGAACTGAGGTCCTGGATCACGGCCTCTTTATCAAGCACGATAATATCCTCGAGTTTTGTAGCATTCGGCAAAGCAATCGCTCCCTGTTCCTGTTGTGTAAAAGGCACTGAAGCCTCTGTCAGTTTTCGTGTTACGGCGGCTTCGTGTCCCGGACGGCAGCGGATAAAAAGATCCGGCTGCTGCAAATGCGATTGTAGAAATGCGCTCGGATCAATACCAGCGCTTAATGCACTCGTCCAGAGAAAAATTTTACCGGCTTCAAATGAAGGATATGTCTCCGTTATAAAACGGGTGCGGACCGTAACATCATCGTTCCATTGATCAAGCCAGGCTTCGGGAAAAACCGAGGTCCACTCTCCTGCTTCATCCTGACAAAGAAATAAAGCAATCCTTAACCGTTCTGCGGTATCCAGTGCATCTGCAGCGTGCCCGATCCTGCAATAACAATAGCACAGGTGTGCGATGCGCTTTCTGTCTTTAGATCCGAATTTTTTATGCTGGGCAAAATAGTTTTTGAGAAAGGCAGCCAAAGGCAGGCTTCCATTGTACTGCTCCATGATTGCAATGGCCGAGCGGATATAATTTTCTGCGTATTTCATCAGCTGTAAAAATAATGCCGCTGGGGTTGACAGCGGCATTAAAACAGGTAAGATCTGTATTATCTGGTCTTTATTTATAGTAGAATTTAATTGTGCTGGTACCAAGTACCGGGTTCGAATAGCTTGCAGAAGCGGGTTTCCCGTCATTGTTGTATTGATAGGTTACCGTACTTACCTGATTCTGATATTGAGGTCCTGCACCGGGTATATTGATCACAGCCTTGATCATGTTATTAGGGCCGCAGGCCTGACCGTTGCTACCTCCGCCGATCAGTCCATCGTTTCCCAAAATAAGCGGCGATTTCTGGGTATCGAAAGTATTGTCGTAAGTGACTGTTGTTGGAGGTGCACCCGCTCCCTGCGTAAACGTGTTTTGCACCTGTTTCACATTACCGTTTGCATCATAAGTATATGTCATACTACTGACAACAGAAGAAGGCCCGAACAGATCATTATATTCTGTGATATCCACAAGTTGGTTGGCTGTGTACTTATACACTACACTGTCTGTAAATGCAATCCCCATTTTCGTAGCTGTATAAACAGAATAATCGAATTGTGTGGATGTAGCCGATGGATAATGCACTTTAATGGTGATACTGTCTGTTCCGGTTAACATGGTAGGATTAGACAAGCCATTCGGCATCGCATTAGACTTCACTTCTATTATCCTTCCGTTATTGTCACGTACAAAGCGCATTACTGCTATTACCGGCGATACCGAAGAATAAGAAGTTTGTTTGATCAGTCTGTCAGAAGCATCATAATCATAAGTTACAGTAGAAGTTCCGCCGGAACTGATAGTTTCAGTTTTAAGCAGCAGTCCGGGTGTATTGCCGCTGCCATTATTCGATGTTCCTCCGCCGGAACCTGATCCTGCTCCCGGATTGGTAAGCGTAAAGGTTTTTTCGCAGGAAGCCAGCACGAGGCTGCAAAGCATGCAACAGGCAATATTCAATGCTTTCATAGGATACGATTTAAGATCTAAGATATGAAATGTCTGATGATACAAAGAAGGCCCGTAAACCGGGCCTTCTTTTTGAATCTTTATACTTCCAGTAAAGTTTTTACAGGATCTTTTCCGAACAGTAAGAGTTCCGGATTTTCGAGCAGTTCCTTCACACGTACCAGGAAGCTTACGCTCTCACGTCCGTCGATGATACGGTGATCGTAGCTCAGTGCGATGTACATCATCGGCCTGATCACTACCTGGCCGTTGATCGCCATCGGGCGCTCCTGAATTTTATGCATACCGAGGATGGCACTTTGCGGGATATTGATGATCGGGGTACTCATCAGGCTTCCGAAAACACCACCGTTTGTGATAGTGAATGTTCCGCCCTGCAGATCTTCCGCAGTAAGTTTACTGTCGCGCGCTTTACCTGCCAGCTCCAGTACTTTCTTTTCAATATCTGCCATACTCAGGCTTTCCACGTTACGGATCACAGGAACAGTAAGACCGCGTGGAGTACTTACCGCGATGCTGATATCGGCATAATCATGAAACAGCAGCTGATCGCCATCGATATAAGCGTTCACTGAAGGCCATTCTGCCAGTGCAATGGAACATGCTTTGGCGAAGAAGCTCATAAAGCCAAGATTCACACCGTGCGATTCCTTGAATTTGTCTTTGTATTGTTTACGCACATCCATGATCCTTGTCATGTCCACTTCATTGAAAGTGGTTAACATAGCCGTGGTATTCTTGGCATCCACCAGTCTTCTGCTGATGGTTTTGCGCAGGTTGCTCATTTTTTCCTGGCGTACGTTGCGGGAGAAAAGCTCTGCGCCTGCAAATGCTTTTTTACCGGGGTTGGCCAGCGCTTCCAGTACATCATGCTTCATGATCTTGCCACCTGCCCCGGACGGAGTGATGGAAGAAGGATTTACTTTTTTGTCTGCGATGATAGCAGATGCAACCGGCGATGCTTTTACATCGGCTGGTTTTGCTGCTGCGGGTTGTGCAGCCGGTGCAGGTGCTGCCGCGGGAGTTGCTTTTGCCTCCGGTGCAGGTGCAGGCGCTGCTGCAGATTCAGGCTTTGCTGCTGTTTCATCGATACGTGCGAGCACATCTCCGATATTGAGCGTATCACCTTCATTACCGATGGTTTCGAGGATACCTGCTTTTTCAGCGTTCACTTCAAAAGTTGCTTTCTCACTTTCCAGTTCGGCAATCACTTCATCACGCTCAACCCAGTCGCCGCTTTTCCTGGTCCATTTCAGCAGTGTTACTTCACTGATGGATTCTCCTACCGTTGGAACTTTAATATCTATCATAAGGTCTTATTTGCAGTTATTTTTAATATTGACGGATCAGATGGCAAATGCTGTTTCGATAATCTCTGCCTGCTCCTGTGCATGTACTTTGGAATAGCCTGTTGCTGTTGCTGCGCTGGCATTACGGCTGATCACTCCGAAATTGATGCTGTTCAGGTTCATTTTGAGGAATGCTGCCGCGCCCATGTTCAGCGGTTCTTCCTGTACCCAGAACCAGGTTGCCTTACTGTATTTCTTGTACAGCGCATCCAGTTGTTTCTGCGGGATCGGGTACAACTGCTCCATACGCACAATGGCGATGTCTTTGCGGTTTTCCTTTTGCTGCCTGTCGGCCAGTTCATAATACAGTTTACCGCTGCACAGCAGTACCTTCTTCACTTCCGCCGCATCTGTTGCAAATGCATCGTCGATCACTTCTTTAAATCCGCCGCCGGAGAATTCGCTTATATGACTGTATGTATTCGGGTTACGCAGGTTTGCTTTGGGCGAAAAGTTGATCAGCGGCTTGCGGAACGGCCATGCCAGCTGCCTTCTGAATGCATGGAACAGGTTAGAGGCCGTTGTGATATTCGTTACCACCATATTCAGTTCGGCACAGAGCTGCAGGAAACGTTCCATACGTGCACTGCTATGCTCAGGCCCCTGCCCTTCATAACCGTGCGGCAAAAGCATTACCACACCGTTCTGACGTTGCCATTTTTGTTCGCCGGCTGCCAGGAACTGATCGATCATGGTCTGTGCGCCGTTACAGAAATCTCCGAACTGTGCTTCCCAGATCACCAGTGCATTCGGGTTTGCCATGGCATAACCATATTCAAAACCGAGTACACCATATTCGCTCAGTAATGAGTTATAAATGCGGAATTTCTCCTGCTGCTCCTGGAAATGATCAAGCCTGTTATATTCTTTGTTGTTGTCTTCGTCGCGCAATACAGCATGGCGGTGGCTGAATGTACCACGCTTCACATCCTGGCCGCTCATTCTTACAATATTTCCTTCGGTGAGAATTGAACCGTATGCCAGCAGTTCTGCTGTTGCCCAGTCTATTTTCTGCTCGCTATCCAGCAGTTTGATCTTATCCTGCAGTAATTTCTCCACTTTTTTAAGCGGTTTGAAATCTGCCGGCCACTGCATCAGGCGGTCGAACATACTTTTTACCTGGCTTTCGCTGATCGCTGTTACCGGCGACTGATCGAAATCGCTTTCACCGGCTTTCCTGAGGCTCTTCCAGACCAGTTCAGGTTGCTGGTAGTTATAAGGCAGCGGATGCTGTTTTACTTCATCCAGCCTTTCCTGCAGATCGGCCCAGAATTTCTTTTCCATTTCCTTTGCCAGTTCCTGCGCATCCGGTTCGCCGTTCTCTTTCAGGAATTGTGTATAGATCTCTCTCGGGTTCTGGTGTTTGTCGATCAGCGCATACAACTGCGGCTGGGTATATTTCGGATCGTCACCTTCGTTATGTCCGTGCCTGCGGTAGCATACCATATCAATAAAGATATCGCTGTTAAACTCCTGGCGGTAACGTGTGGCGATCTCCGCACATTTTACCACAGCTTCCGCGTCGTCTCCGTTTACATGCAATACCGGAGCCTGCACCATGGCTGCTGCCGAAGTACAGTAATCCGCACTGCGCGCATCATCAAAGTCGGTGGTGAAACCGATCTGGTTATTGATCACAAAATGGATGGTACCGCCGGTATAATAACCCTGCAGGTTACACATCTGCAATACCTCGTATACAACGCCCTGGCCCGCTACGGAAGCATCACCATGGATGAGTATCGGTAATATCCTGTCGAAATCACTTTTATAGAGTACATCCGCTTTGGCCCGTGCAAAACCTACCACTACCGGATCTACTGCTTCCAGGTGTGAAGGGTTCGGCATCAGTTTCAGATGGATCGTTTTATTATCGGCAGTCTGCACTTCGCTTCCATAACCCATATGGTATTTCACGTCGCCGCTGCCCATGGTCTGGTCGATAGCTGCAGTGCCTTCAAATTCGCTGAAGATCTGCTCATAGGTTTTACCCATCACATTGGCCAGCACATTCAGACGTCCGCGGTGTGCCATACCGATCACCACTTCCTGCACATCGTTATTGGCAGCTGTAGTGATCACTGCATCGAGCGCTGCTATGGTTGTTTCCCCGCCTTCAAGCGAAAAGCGTTTCTGACCAATGTATTTGGTGTGGAGGAATTTCTCGAACATCACTCCCTGGTTCAGCTTCTCCAGTATCCTTTTCTTCTTCTCAATTGCTATTGGTACTTTGAACCCTTTCTCCATTTCTGCAACAAGCCAGTCTACTTTTTTCTGGTCGCTGATGTATTTGAATTCGATACCTACGCTGCCCGAATAGCTTTGCTGTAAGTGTGCGAGTATATTCCGCAGTGAAGTTGCGCCCAGTCCCAGCAGGTTACCGGCCTGGAAGGTTTTATCCATGTCTGCTTCAGACAGTCCGAAAAAAGAAAGTTCGAGGTTTGCGCCGCGATCTTTACGCTGGCGGATCGGATTGGTTTTAGCCAGCAAATGGCCTTTATTCCTGTAACCCAGTATCAGGCGGTATACCCTGATCTCGCTCATCCAGTCTGTTCCGGCTGCCGGAGCAGATGACTGGCTTCCCGTGGCTGCAGTGCCATTGCTGGTTACTGCAAAATCAAATCCTTCAAAAAATTTTCTCAGATCCTGGTCTACGGCTGACGGGTCCTTTACAAATTCCTGGTACAAGTTCTCGATATACGCGGGGTGCGAGTTAGTGATATACGAAAAATCCTTCATTTGTTGAGATTGAGCTGCTGTTTTACGTTAAATTGAGGGCAAATATCGGTCATTGGAAGGATAAAACCTTTTAAACAGGAATTAAAGTTTAAACTCTTCCCAAGGCTGCGCCAGCACTTGAATTTCAGGCAAAAAATCAGCATCTTTGTGTTTTATATGGCAAAGGGATGCAGGTTTTTTCTGCTTTTTTTATTTTTTAATTTCCCTGTTTCATTATCAATCCCTACCTTTGCCGTCCTGAAAAAATTAGAACATGGCAAACCATTCAGCTACAAAGAAAGATGTGAGACAAGCTGCCGCGCGTCGTGACCGTAACCGTTACTATGGCAAAACTACCCGTAATGCTATCCGTGACCTGAAGGCTACCGGTGAACAAAAAGCGTATACCGAGCAGTTGCCTAACGTTGTTTCTATGATCGACAAGTTAGCAAAACGTGGCGTTATCCACAAGAACAAAGCTGCTAACCTGAAGAGCAAACTGGCTAAGAAAGCGAACGTTTCTGCTGCATAAGCATTTCCGATAGGTTTTCAACAATCTTATTCAAGCCGGACGCGCATACGCGTGTCTGGCTTTTTTTGTGTTCCCTGTATATTTCCCCGCTTCCCTGCCCTTCCCACCCATCCGCCACTATTTCCGGCAACGACTCTCCCGCTCTCATCATTTTGCGTTTACTTTGAAGCAACTTAAACCGCAACCAATGAAGCGCTTACTAACATTGCTTGGCTTTTTTGCTCTTATTACTGCCCGGGCGCAGGAATTCCAGACCGTTTTTGAAAAAACAAAAGGTGAAGAAACCGTTACTTACGACCAGTGCATCACTTATTATAAAAAACTCGATGCAGCTTACCCGACTGTCAGCTTTAAAACATTCGGTCTTACAGACGCCGGCTATCCTTTGCAGCTGGTACTGTTCAGCAAAGACAAAAGCTTCGATCCGCAGCAATGGCACCGCCAGGGTAAAGTGGTGATCATGATCAACAATGGCATCCACCCGGGTGAGCCCGACGGTATCGATGCCAGTATGATGCTGCTCCGCGACCTGGCTTCGGGTAAAATCCAGGCACCGGCCAATGTAGTGCTGGGCGTGATCCCTGTTTACAATATCGGCGGCAGTCTCAACAGGACCAGCTTTTCCCGCGTAAACCAGGATGGTCCTAAAAGCTATGGTTTCCGCGGAAGTGCGCAGAACCTTGATCTTAACCGTGATTTTATCAAGAGCGACAGCCGTGAAGCCAAAGAATTTGCCACTATTTTCCACTGGCTGAACCCGGATATCCTGATCGATAACCACGTGAGCGATGGCGCGGATTACCAGTATACCATGACCCTGCTCACCACGCAGCATAACAAGCTCGGCGGCGCCATCGGCAATTACCTGCACGATGTGTTTGAACCGCTCCTTTATAAAGGCATGACCGCCAAGCAATGGCCAATGACGCCTTACGTGAATTTTGAAGATGGCAACCCGGAAAGAGGCTGGACTGCTTTCTATGATCCGCCGCGTTACAGCAGTGGTTATGCAGCATTATTCCAGACCATGTCGTTCATGCCCGAAACGCATATGCTGAAACCTTTCAAAGCAAGGGTTGAAGCTACTTATGCCCTGATGCAGACCTTCATCGAATCTGCTTCCGGCGAAGCCAAAGCCATCAAAGCAGCGAGAGAAGCTTCCATTGCTGCAGTAAAAGAACAGGATCGTTTTTATCTCTCCTATAAACCGGATACCAGCCGTTACAGCAAGATCAGCTTTATGGGTTATGAAGCGGGCAGGAAAAAAAGCGATGTGACCGGCATGGACCGTATGTTCTACGATCACAGCAAGCCTTTTACCAAGGAAGTTAAATTCTACAACCAGTTTGCCGGCTACAATGAGAGTGTTAAACCTGCAGCGTATATCATACCACAGGGCTGGCATGAGCTTACAACACTTTTACAGGTCAATCATGTGCTCATGCAGCGCCTGGCACGCGATACGGAGATCACTGTAACGGTGTACCGGATAGAAGATTACAAAACAGCCACCCGCGCCTATGAGAAGCACTATCGTCAATCCAATACCAAAGTGAGCAGCAGCCTGCAGAAGATCCCGTTCCGGAAAGGAGATTACCTGATTTATACGGGCCAGCATGCAGATCGGTTCCTGGTAGAAACGCTGGATCCTGCGGGCGACGATGGTTATTTTACCTGGAATTTCTTCGATGCCATCCTGCAGCAGAAAGAAGGTTACAGTAATTACCGCTGGGAAGATGTTGCGGCAGCCTGGCTGAACAGTCATCCTGAACTCCGCACCGAACTGGAAGAGAAGAAAAAAGCAGACGCGAAATTTGCCGCTTCCGCTTCCGCACAGCTTGATTTTGTATATAAACGTTCTCCTTATTACGAACCGGCGCATATGCGTTACCCGGTTTACAGGATCGAGAAATAATAAAAATGCCCGCTGGTTGAGCGGGCATTTTTATTAATCTATTTTTTTGATATCTCCTGTACCTGCAATATGCTGTTTGATCTGTGGTGAACCTTTGTAATAGATAGATCCGCCACCTGCAATATTGATATCCAGGAGTGCATCTGCAAATACGCGCACATCGCCGCTGCCCGCAATATTCACGCGTACCTGCTCCGCTTTGAGCGCATCGGCGGTATAATTGCCGGAACCATTGATGCTGATCTTCTGGTCGCGGGTCTCGCCTGCCAGGGTGATCGAACCACTGCCGGAGATCTCTGCCTCTACAGATGGCGTATTCACTTCCATTGCCACATTACCGCTGCCAAGTATATCTATATCCAGTTTGTCGCTGCCGGTAAATTTGCTCATGCCGGTAATATTACCGCTTCCGGTGAGACGGATCTGGTCCAGGCGGTCGGTAGTGATGTACACTTTAATAGCCGAATTCGTATTGATATTGATATTATCCTTCTGCCGGATATCCAGGTATCCATCCCGCATACGGGTAATGATATATTGCTGGAGGTTTTCATCGGTTTCCACTTTAACGGAAACGGCATTGCCCTGGGTGATCTCCACGTCCATAGAGCCCGCCAGCCTGATACGGCGTGCATCCCGGATTTCCCGGGTTTCGGTTACAACATTTCCGTTGCCTGTAACCCGTTTATAATCGCAGGCAGAGAAAAACAGGGGGATAATCAGCAGGATGGTAAACAGCTTGTTTTGCATAGTTATCGGTATTATAACCGAAAGATAAAACAAAGCAACGGGAAGACCCAACCGCTCTACCGGATTTGTAACCGCTGGTAAGGCTTTAGCAGGAGGAAAATTTCATTTACCTTCGCAGCCATGACAGAAAAGATACTCATCCTCGATTTCGGTAGCCAGTACACCCAGTTAATTGCCCGTGCCGTAAGGGAAGCCAATGTTTATTGTGAGATCATCCCTTACCACAAGCCATTTACCTTTGAACCAGGCCTGAAGGGCATTATCCTCAGCGGCTCTCCTTTCAGTGTAAATGAAGAAAAAGCACCTACGGTGGATATCCCCGCTTTCGTGCAGCAATTACCGGTATTGGGCGTATGCTACGGTGCACAGCTCACGGCAAAGGAATTCGGAGGACGGGTGGACAAATCCAATAAACGGGAATACGGGCGCGCCAGGATGCAGAAACAGAAAGAAGATGTGCTGCTGAACAATATCACCGATGGCTCGCAGGTATGGATGAGCCACAGCGACTCGATCGTTGCCCTGCCCGACGGATTTGAGATCCTCGCAACAACCGAAAGCATTCCCGTAGCGGCTTTCCGTAAAATGACCACTGACACCTGTCCTTTATACGGTTTACAATTTCACCCGGAAGTATATCATTCAACAGAAGGCAAAAAGATCCTGAAAAATTTCCTGGTTGATATCTGCGGCTGTTCGCAGAGCTGGACACCGGCTTCTTTTGTAAATGAAACCGTAGCACAGCTGAAACAACAGATCGGCGATGCACATGTGATCATGGCGCTCAGCGGCGGTGTAGACAGTACAGTAGCCGCCACCCTTATCAGCAGGGCAATCGGCGACAGGCTTCACGGTATCTTCGTAGACAACGGCGTACTGCGCAAAGATGAGTTTGAACAGGTACTGGAAACCTACCGTAATATTGGCCTGAATGTGGAAGGTATCGACGCCAAACAACTGTTCTACAGCGAATTGAAAGACAAAACCGACCCTGAGGCCAAAAGAAAAGTGATCGGCAGGTTATTTATCGATGTATTCCAGGAAGAAGCGCAGAAAGTGAGCGGCGTGAAATTCCTCGGCCAGGGAACCATCTATCCTGATGTGATCGAGAGCGTAAGTGTACACGGCCCTTCGCAGACGATCAAATCGCACCACAATGTAGGCGGTCTTCCCGATACCATGCATCTCGAACTGGTAGAACCATTACGTTACCTGTTCAAGGATGAAGTAAGAAAAGTAGGGCTGGAACTGGGTATACCTGCGGATATGATCAACAGGCATCCTTTCCCCGGCCCAGGCCTCGCCATCCGTATCCTCGGCGAAGTAACCGAAGAAAAAGTAGCCCTGCTGCAACAGGCAGACCAGATCTATATTGAAGGTCTGAAAAAACACGGCCTCTATACTTCGGTATGGCAGGCAGGCACCATCCTGCTTCCAGTTAAAAGCGTGGGTGTAATGGGTGATGAACGTACCTATGAATTTACAGTAGCACTCAGGGCCGTAACATCGGTAGATGGAATGACCGCAGACTGGGCGCATCTTCCTTATGAATTCCTGGCAGATATTTCAAATGAGATCATCAATAATGTAAGAGGCATCAACAGGGTTGTATACGATATCAGCAGCAAGCCTCCTGCAACGATTGAGTGGGAATAAGACAGGCATCATATTTGCCGTTGATTGTTCAATATCTGAAATTATGAGGCATACCCGTACCCTATTACTGCTTTGCTGTTTACTGCTGCCCTTTATTGTTCTGAAAGCACAGCAGCCTCAGACCGCAAAGCTGAAAGTAGCCGTATTTGCACCGGTGTACCTGGATTCTGTTTTTACCGGCGATACTTTCAGACCGGCAAACAGCAACAGCCTGCCGCGTTATATGCTTCCCGGTCTCGATTTCTACAACGGCGTGATGCTCGCCATCGATTCCCTTAATACGGAACAGGTGCCGGTGCAGGTGCTTTTCTATGACACCAAGAGTGCCACCGTACCACTGGAGAACATGCTGGAATCGCCTGAGATGAACGGTACTTCCCTCATCATCGCGTCTTTCAATGCACGCAATGAAGTAAAACCTGTTGCCGATTATGCACTCAGGAACAATATCCCGCTGTTATCATCCACTTATCCCAACGATGGCGGCGTGGAAGGCAATCCTTTCTTTGTATTGCTGAACCCCACACTGCGCACGCATTGCGAGGGTTTGTACAGATACCTGCAACGTATCTATCCAACGAGCAGCATGGTCATGTTCCGCAAAAAAGGAGCAGCAGAAGATATGATCCAGTCGATCTTCGGAGAAATGGCCCGCAACACGCAGGGCGTTCCGTTAAAGATCAAAACCGTTGAATTACCCGACAGTTTTACTACGGCCCAGGTTACCGGTTATCTCGACAGTAACCGCCAGAATATCGTGATCTGCGGTTCGCTCAATGAAACATTCGGCCTCAGTCTCACACGCTCTCTGAACGAAGCCAGGAGCAGCTATCGTTCAATTGCGGCAGGCATGCCTACATGGGATGCGCTGAAAGACATCGACAAAGGCATCGAGATCATTTATTCAACACCTTATAATTACCTGCGCACCGATAAGGAAGGCCTTTCTTTCACAACAAAATACCGCAACCGGTATGCAGGCAGACCAAGCGATATGGCATTCAAGGGGTTTGAGTCGATGTACCATTTCACGAAGCTGCTGGTAAAGCACCAGTCGGCACTGATCAATAATCTTTCCGACAATTCATTCAAACTCTTCAACGAATTCAATGTACAGCCGGTAAGGATCAGCGCAGCCAACCCCATGCCCGCTTATCTTGAAAACAAGAAATTGTATTTTGTGCGTAAGATAGACGGGCAGATTAAATCCGTAAGTCCATAGTACTGCGGAATGATTTTTTCATACCCTATCTTTAATGCAATCACAACAGGTTGTATGCAAAAGCTGCACAGCAAGGAATGCGCAAGAAAAAGACAAACGTTACGGGCAAAGGTCTGCAGGTCATAGAAGAGTGGCTGGCAGGTAAAGGGCTGCATCCTTTCCTTTTTCAGGAACAGGCCTGGAAAGAGATCATCAAAGGCAACAGCGGTCTTGTGAATGCGCCAACCGGCTGTGGTAAAACATATTCTGTTTTCCTCGGTGCCATCATCAACTTCATCAACGCATATCCTGATGATTACCTGAAAAAAAAGAACAATGGTCTGTATTTGCTGTGGATCACGCCATTGCGTGCGCTGGCAAAAGACATCGCCCGTGCCATGGAAGAAGTGATCGGCGAATTAGGCATGCAGTGGCGCATCGGTATCCGTAACGGCGACACTGATACATCCGAAAGACAGAAACAAAAAAGGAATATGCCGGAAGTGCTCATCATCACACCGGAAAGCCTGCACCTGTTTCTTGCACAGAAAGACTACCCTGCGCTTTTTAAAACACTGCAGCTGGTAGTGGCCGATGAATGGCATGAACTGATGGGCAGTAAAAGAGGGGTACTGGTAGAGCTTGCCGTAAACAGGATCTCGCATGTTGTACCTGATTTGTCGGTATGGGGCATCAGCGCAACCATCGGCAATCTTGAAGAAGCACGAGATGTACTGCTGGCATCCATCAACAGGAAAGCCGTTACTATCCGCGCTAAAATGGATAAACGTATCGAGATCAGGTCTATTCTTCCGGATGAGATCGAGAAGTATCCCTGGGCCGGTCACCTCGGCATTAAACTCGCTGAAAAAGTCCTGCCCATTATCGAACAAAGCAATACCACGCTCATCTTTATCAATACAAGAGGAATGAGCGAACGCTGGTACCAGACGCTGCTGAATATTGCACCGGAACTTGCCGGGGCAATTGCGCTGCACCACGGCAGTATTGAGCAGGAACTGAGGTTATGGGTGGAAGAAGCATTGCATACGCAGAAACTGAAAGCGGTTGTGTGCACAGCGAGTCTCGATCTTGGCGTGGATTTCAGACCAGTTGACACAGTGATACAGGTAGGCTCACCCAAAGGTGTGGCACGTTTCCTGCAGCGTGCCGGGCGAAGCGGACACAGACCCGGAGAAACAAGCCGTATCTGGTTCCTGCCCACCCATTCACTTGAACTGGTGGAAGCAGCAGCTTTAAAGCGGGCCATTAAAGAAGATCTGATCGAGAGCCGCGAACCGATGCTGCGCTGTTTCGATGTATTGCTGCAATACGTGTGTACACTTGCCATCGGCGAAGGATTCAGGCCGGAAGCGCTTTTCAATGAGATCAAAAAAACACATTGTTTCGCTTCTGTAACAGAAGACGAATGGCGCGAGATCATGTTCACACTCACCGAAGGCGGCAATGCCCTGCAGCAATATGATGAGTTCAGGAAGGTAGAGCGCGGGGAAGACGGCATTTACCGCATCAGGAACAAACGCATCGCCATGCGCCACAGGATGCATATAGGCACCATCGTAAGCGACGCAATGATGAAGGTGAAACTCATGAACGGTAAATACATCGGCGTTATAGAAGAATGGTTCATCAGCCGCATGCAACCCGGAACCGTGTTCACCCTTGCGGGCAGAAACCTCGAACTGGTAGGCATTAAAGAAATGACCGCCATGACAAGGATCTCCAAGTCGCAGAAATCGATCGTACCAAGCTGGATGGGAGGCCGTATGCCGCTTTCCGCCAATTTAGGCCTGATGCTACGGCAGACATTCGATGACGCGTTCACCAAAAAATCGGGCGAGACCGAACTCAGGGCCCTGCTGCCCCTTTTCGAATTACAGGAGCGACTTTCGCATATTCCCAAAGCAACGGAGTTGCTCATCGAGCATATTGAAACCAAAGACGGTTTCCATCTTTTTGTTTATCCTTTCGAGGGCAGGCTGGTGCACGAAGCCATGGCTGCATTACTGGCCTATCGCATCAGCCGCATTGTTCCCATTACATTCTCCATCGCCATGAATGATTATGGATTCGAGCTGTTAAGCGACCAGCCCATTCCTGTAGATGATGCGAATGTGCATGAATTGTTCACCACCGGAAATCTCCTCTCCGATATCCAGCGCAGTGTGAACTCCGTGGAAATGGCCAAACGCAAATTCCGTGATATTGCGGTGATCGGCGGACTCGTTTTCCAGGGCTTCCCGGGCGAGCAGGTAAAAGCCAGGCATCTTCAGTCTTCGGCATCGCTGCTTTTTAAAGTGTTCAGCGAATACGATCCGGGCAATCTGCTCATGCGGCAGGCTTACCAGGAAGTGCTGGACCAGCAGATGGAAGAAGTACGCCTGCGTGAAGCATTACAGCGGATAGAGCAAAGTACCATCACCATTACGTTTCCCCGGCAGCTGACGCCATTCTGTTTCCCCATCAAGGTAGACAGTCTGCGGGAAAATGTTTCTTCAGAAAAACTCGAAGACCGCATTGCACGTATGCAACAGCAACTGGAACGTTCTGTTAAATAACTATAACTTTTGGAAAGTTTCAGAACTTTCCAAAAGTTATCTTTGCAGCAGCATGACAGCACCGATTCCACACATTATCAATAAACATACTTTCTGGCTCTCACCTGCCCGAATTGCTTACTGGGAAACGCAGCAGGCACTGGTTGTTTCCGATCTTCATTTCGGCAAAACAGGGCATTTCCGCAAGCACGGCATAGCTGTACCGCAGGGTGTTTTCAGGGAAGACATGCAACGGCTCATGCACCAGGTGATGCACTTCCGGCCCAGGCAGGTCATTGCAGTGGGCGATCTGTTTCACAGTAAGGAAAATAAGGAAATAGATCTTTTCATGAAATGGCGCATGGATATCCAAGATGTTGAATTCCGGCTTGTGGAAGGAAACCACGATATACTCTCTGCCGATCATTACAAACGTCTCGGCATTACTGTTCACAAAGACTGTTACCAGGTAGATGATATAGCTTTTGTGCACGACCCGGCCGCCTGCAGTACGGATGAAAATGTATATACTATTTCCGGGCATTTACATCCCGGCATACTGATATCAGGATTGGCAAAACAGCAATTACGTTTCCCTTGTTTTTATTTCGGGAAGAACCTCGCTGTATTGCCGGCCTTCAGCGATTTCTCAGGCCTTTCGCTGATAGATCCCTGCACGAGCGATGATGTATATGCGATCGTTAACCAATCACTCATCAAGATCGCATGCTGAAGATCGCCTACGATCCGATCTACGCACACCCGTTGCCGGAAGGGCACCGGTTTCCCATGCTCAAATACGAATTGATTCCCGGGCAGCTGCTGCATGAAGGAACGATCGATGCCGCTAACCTGTTCGCCCCGCAACCCTGCGCAAGGGAAACCGTATTATGGACGCATGATGAAGTTTACCTCGATAAATTACAACAGCAGACCTTAAGCGCAGCAGAACAGCGTCGGATCGGGTTCCCGCAATCGCCGGAACTTACCCTGCGTGAACTCACTTTGGTGCAGGGCACGATCGATTGTTGTAAGGCAGCGCTGGACCACGGGGTTTCACTCAATGTTGCGGGGGGCACACACCATGCATTTGCAGATCGCGGCGAAGGCTTCTGCCTGCTGAACGATATGGCTGTGGCCGCCAATTATCTGCTGCATCAGCAACTCGCAAAGAAAATCCTGATCATCGATCTGGATGTACACCAGGGCAATGGAACAGCCAGCATTTTCAGCAAAGAGGAACGTGTTTATACGTTTAGCATGCACGGCGAGCACAACTACCCTTTTCATAAAGAAAAATCAGATCTCGATATCGGGTTGAAGGACGGTACCGGTGAAACAGCCTATCTCTCTGTTCTAGCTGCAACACTCCCGCAACTGATCAGCGAAGTGAACCCGGATTTTGCTTTTTATCTTTCCGGCGTTGACATTCTCGATACAGATAAATTCGGCAAACTGAAAGTGTCTGTGGCAGGATGTATGGAAAGAGACCGGATTGTTTTTACCGAGCTCATCAAACATCATATTCCTGTAACAGTGGCAATGGGTGGCGGGTATTCTCCCGATGTAAGAACCATCGTAGAGGCACACTGTAACACCTTCCGTCTGGCAGCATCACTTTACAGGTAATCAGCCACTATCGACTGCAGCGCGTCTTCTTCTTCCTGCAATAATTGCAGCAGCCTGATCTGGTTCAATGCCCGGTTGTAATTATGATCTTCGTAACGTGTAGTGTAATAACGATCGTTCTGCAGGTAGTCTGCCAGGAAACGCAATGCCTGCATATAGATCATAAACTGACCGGCATATACAAAACATGCTTTTTCTGCCGCGCTTAGCTCATCCCTCATCTCTTCAAGATAACCCTGCACAATGGCGCGGAAAATATCTTTACGAACCTGTACAAGCGAAAGAGCAGTTTCATCCTCTCCCGCCGGCGAAAGATAAGTACGCATCATATCACCCACATCGCTGATGAAATACCCGGGCATAACAGTATCAAGGTCGATTACGCAGATGGCTTTATCATCTGCATCGAATAACACATTGCTGATCTTGGTATCATGATGTGTAACCCGCTTGCGGAAGGATGGATTGCTGATGATGTCTGCAAAAAATGTTTCCAGCTTGCGCTGTGCCTGCAGGTAAGTGATCGCATCTAAACTTTTCTTTTTCCTGTCGCCATTGCCGGTTTCAACAGCCTGCTCAAATTGTTTGTAACGCAGCGACAGATTATGAAAATCGGGCAGGGTTTCCTTTAATGAACCCATGTTAAAACCTGACAACATTTTCGTGAACATACCAAACTGCTTTGCCGCTTCATAAGCCTGTGCAGCATGCTGTACAACATCTATACTCCGCGATCCGGCTACAAAAGGGAAAAGCCGGTAACAATGCCCGGCTTCATCAGTTACAAGACCGGAACCACTCAATGCTGCAACAGGAAGAACGAAGAAATAATCCGGTGCATGATCAGCCAGGTATTCACCGATCGCTGCAATATTGAACGCAATTTTTTCAGGCTGGCTGAAGACTGACGTATTCACCCGTTGCAGGATATACACTTCCTCACCTGCGGTCACTTTCCAGGTATGGTTGATCAGACCGCTTCCATATGGCGTTATAACGAACGTTCGTTCGGGAAAATAAGCGTTCAAAACAGGATCCATGATGCAAATCTACAGCTCACATCAATTAACTTAGACCGGCAAAACAATCATCCATGAAATACCTGATCTGCCTGCTGCTCGTTTTACAGTCGTTCCATGGCAATACTCAAAGTAAACGGAACCTGCTTACCGGCAGGTATACCGAGGCCGATCTTGCATCGCAACTGGTAAAAGGTTTCGGCTGGGTCGGTTATCCAGCCTATACCGATCGCGCAAAATGGAACAGTCTTCCTGCCGCTTACCGCAAAGAGCTGTTGCAGAAAGGAGAAAAAGCACTGGATTATAAATGGCAGCTCATTCCCGCTACTGCTTACCTGGAATACACCCGTTCCGGCAACAGGAATATCATGCAGGACCCGTACGGACAGAATACCAATGCACTGAAAAACCTGTTGCTGGCAGAACTGACAGAAGGTAAGGGAAGGTTTACAGACCAGATCGCCAATGGCTGCTGGGCTATCTGTGAAATGACCAGCTGGTCGCTTTCCGCGCATCTCAGTCTGCAGAAAGCCGGGCTCGGCTTACCCGATGTGAAGGAACCGATCATCGATCTGGGTGTGGGTAATACAGCCCTACTGCTGGCATGGACGCATTATTTCCTGAAAGACCGCCTCGACAGTCTTAACCCGCTCATATCGCAACGCATCCGCAGCGAGATCAGGCGGCAGGTACTTGAACCGTATTACCAGCGCAATGATTTCTGGTGGATGGCGCTGGAGAAAGATGAGTTTGTAAACAACTGGAATGTGTGGGTCAATTACAATGTGCTGAATTGCATCCTGCTGATTGAAAATGACCCGCAGAAAAAGATCAGCGGTATTTACAAGACGATGCGTTCGGTAGATAAATTCATCAACTATTACAAAGACGACGGCGCATGTGAAGAAGGGCCAGCCTATTGGAGCGAAGCCGGCGCGAAGCTGTATCTCTACCTCGGGCTGCTTGAAAGATTGAGCGGCGGAAAAATTCATCATTTCGACAATCCGCTGATACATAACATGGCGGCTTATATCTACAAAGCTTATATCACCGGCGATTATTACATCAATTTCGCAGATGCGTCTGCAAAACTGAAACCGGAAGCAGGACTGATCTACCAGTTTGGCAAAGCCGTTAAAGACAGTATGATGGTGCAGTTCGGCAGCCTGCTGGCACGCAACCAGGGCTGGAAAGAAACATTACCTGCCGCTCCTGTAGACCTTGCACTTGCTGATCTTTTTGATGTGGAAGAGATTGTGAACGGCAAAGCAGCAGAACCCCTGATCAGATCCGCATGGATGCCCGGAACAGAGATTGTTGCAGTGAGAGAAAGAGCAGGCAGTTCTGCAGGTTTTTATCTTGCGGCAAAGGGCGGACATAATGCAGAAAGTCATAACCACAATGATGTGGGAACCTGTATCGTATTCTACAATGCCCAGCCGCTGCTGATCGATATCGGTAGTGAAACCTATACACGGCAAACCTTCGGCGCAGAGCGTTATACGCGGTGGGGCATGCGGTCTGCCTACCACAATGTACCACTGATCAATGGTGTGGAGCAGCGCCAGGGCGCGGCATTTAAATCGAAGAATGCTTCCTTCACTGACAATGTACGCAATGCTGTATTTTCCGTTGATATTGCCGGGGCTTATCCCGCAGATGCAGCCGTTAAATCGTGGGTACGATCTTATCACATACAGGAAAACGGACCATTCACCATTACCGATAATTATGAACTGAGCAGCAACAACGGGAAAACAGCTTTACATTTTATGACCAGTAACAAAACAGTCAGGGTAAAAGACGGTATCTTACAACTGGAACTGCCCGGTGGCAAATTGAACCTGAATTATGATGCAGGCCAGCTGGAAGCACAGGTAGAACCCATTACCGTAACAGATCCGAGGCTGCTGAAATCCTGGCCGAAAGACCTGTACAGGATCATCTTCACATTTAAGAATAAACAGTTAAAAGGAAAAAACATACTCACTTTTACCAAACCAACCGAATAAATCCCATACATGAAACGACTACTGATTGCATTCATCGGCACTGTAGCGCTGGTATATAACACGGCGGCGCAGACATCTTTTGTAAAAGAGAACTTCACATTTGCAGGTAACCAGTTAAAAGCAATGCTGAAGGAAGCTGATAAAAATGACACACTCTTCCCGCGCACCATTACCGCGGAAGGAAATATGAAGGGTACCAACAAATACGACTGGACCAGCGGTTTTTTTCCAGGTAGCCTGTGGTACACGTATGAATACACCAAAGATGAAAGCCTGAAGCAGGCAGCAGTAAGATGGACAGAAACACTGGAACCTGTTAAGAACTTCAGCGGACATCACGACCTGGGCTTTATGATGTATTGCAGTTACGGCAATGCCTACAGGCTCACCAAAGACGAACGTTATAAAGACATCCTGGTACAGACAGCGCGTTCACTGTGTACACGTTTTGATGAAAAAGTAGGCAGTATCAAATCATGGAACAGCTTCAGATCATTTCATACAGCAGATACCAGGCGTTATGAATTCCCGGTGATCATCGATAACATGATGAACCTGGAGTTGCTTTTCTTCGCTTCCAAAGTAACCGGCGATCCTTATTTCAGGAAGGTAGCTTTGCGTCATGCAGAAACCACCATGAAACATCATCTGCGCAATGATTACAGCAGTTATCATGTGGTTTGCTACGACAGTACAGGAAAACCACTGATCAAAGAGACAGCCCAGGGTTATGCCGATAATTCAACCTGGGCACGCGGACAATCCTGGGGCATTTATGGATTTACGGTAATGTACCGCGAAACCAAAGACAAGCGTTACCTGGAAACAGCAAGAAAAATGGCAGATCATTTCCTGAACAATCCTTCACTGCCCGCAGATAAAGTTCCATTATGGGATTTCAATGTAGGACAGGAGGGTTATGTACCGGCAGAGAATTCGAAGGCAAGGCCCAATTCTCCGAAATTCAGGGATGCCTCCGCAGCAGCGATTACCAGTTCAGCTTTGTTTGAACTAAGTGGTTACCTGGGCACAGAGGGGAAAAAATACCGTGATGCTGCGGAACAAATGCTTAAATCGCTCGCCGGGAAATCGTACAGGGCAGAAGCAAACAGCAATGGTAACTTTATCATAACACATTGTGTAGGCAGTCTGCCGCATGGCTTTGAGCTGGATGTGCCGATCGTGTATGCAGATTATTATTTCCTCGAAGCATTGAAACGTTATAATGACCTTATAAAGAAATAATTTCGGGCTGCAGTTATTTGCTGCAGCTTTTAATCTTTTTGAAATGATATCCAGAATCACCACTACCATTTTTGCTGCAGCATTGTTTGCAGCACCAGCTTGTAAAGCGCCCCGATCAGTCATGCAGGAAAGCAAAATACAGCCAGCCGTCTTCCTTAAACAGGGACATCGCGGAACACGCGGGCTGATGGCCGAGAATACGATCCCTTCCATGAAAAAAGCGATCCTTGACGGCGCCAATACCATTGAAATGGATATTCATATCACGAAGGATAACCAGGTGATCGTATACCACGACTCCTACCCTAACCCGGACTATACCACTTTTGCCGACGGCTCTGAAATACCGAAAGAAGATAAGAAAAAATACAGCTGGTACCAGATCAGCTATGCCGAAGCAAAACAGTTTGTGATCGGCCTGAAACCATACACGGCTTTTCCGCAGCAGCAACCTGTAAAATCTTATGCGCCGTTGCTGGGTGAACTGATCGATTCGGTAGAACAGTTTACGAAAGCACAGGGGTTACCGCCTGTTCATTATAATGTAGAGATCAAAGCAGACCCGGCTACGGATGGTAAAGAGCAACCTGCTCCTGAAGAATTTGTTGCACTGGTTATGAAAGTGCTGGAACCAAAAAAACTCGGCAAGAGATTATTCATACAATCATTCGATGAACGCCAGCTGCAGGTACTCAACAAAAAATACCCCCATGTATTACTGGGCTTTCTTACCGGCAGCAAGGATTCTTTTGAAGACAATATGAAAAAGCTTGGCTTTACACCGGCTTTTTATAACCCGCATCAGAGTCTTGTTACCAAAGAGCTGGTAAGCAAATGTCATGAAATGAAAATGCAGGTAAATCCGTGGACCCTTGTAAAGAAAGAGGATTTTCTTAAAATGAAGGCACTGGGTGTAGACGGCATCATCACGGATTATCCCAATATCTTTAAAGAGCTGGGCTGGTAATCCCAGGTGTCCGGAAGACACTTCAAGTTGCCTCCTGCTGATGTTTCCCGCACGGAACTCTGCGCAGCACGCACTTGCGAGTTCTAACGCTGTTGATAAATTTCAAACTCTGTTTCCGCTGACGTCTCCCGAAGGGGACTCAGCGCAACACGTACTTGCTATTTCTAAAGCTGTTTATAGATTCCAACCTTCAGACGCATGCTGGTATGCGTGTCGCTCTGGCCGCTGGGCCTCGTCTTTACGCCAGCGCTGCTTTGGCCTCTATCAAAATGTGCTGCGCATCATTTTGACTACCTCCGCTTCGCTCGGTACCGAAGCCCAAGATGTGCCTCTGCAAAGACTGGTAAGTTTCTTTTGGGTGAATAGTTAGACATACCGAGCAGACGCTATCTCTGCTGATGTATCCCGAAGCGGATTATCGCCGTTCTTGGTCGCTGACCAATAACAACTTTATATCGAAGCAACATGCATTCGTTATTCTGTTTCCGCTGACGTCTCCCGAAGGGGACTCAGCGCAACACGAACTTGCGATTTCTAAAGCTGTTTATAGATTCCAACCTTCAGACGCATGCTGGTATGCGTGTCGCTCTGGCCGCTGGGCCTCGTCTTTGCGCCAGCGCTTCTTTGGCCTCTATCAAAATGTGCTGCGCATCATTTTGACTACCTACGCTTCGCTGGGTACCGAAGCCAAAGAGGCGCCTCTGCAAAGACTGGTAAGTTTCTTTTGGTGAATAGTTAGACATACCGAGCAGACGCTATCTCTGCTGATGTATCCCGAAGCCGATTATCGCCGTTGTTGGTTGCTGACCAATAACAACTTTATATCGAAGCAACATGCATTCGTTATTCTGTTTCCGCTGACGTCTCCCGAAGGGGACTCAGCGCAACACGCACTTGAAATTTCTAAAGCTGCTTATAGATTCCAACCTTCAGACGGATGCTGGTATGCGTGTCGCTCAGGCCGCTGGGCCTCGTCTTTGCGCCAGCGCTGCTTTGGCCTCTATCGAAATGTGCTGCGCATCATTTCGATTACCTCCGCTTTGCTCGGTACCGAACCCAAAGAGGCGCCTCTGCAAAGACTGGTAGTATCTTTTGGTT
>NZ_FUWH01000007.1 GCF_900167075.1 Sediminibacterium ginsengisoli
TGCTGACTCTTTAAATAATTTGCAAGCATTGATGAGGTGTCAGCCCAATTCAACTTTGTATTCAGACGTGACTGAACATTCGTCAAAGAATCCAACATATGTTGCGTCTTCGCATAATTGCTCAGCATTTGCGCTGTATCTGCCTTATCCAGCTTCGTATTCATCCGTAACTGTACATCAGACAAAGAATCCAGGAAACGCTGAACCCGCACATAATTCAACAGCATATTAGCTGTGTCCGATACATCCAGTTTAGCATTCAATCGCCCCTGCACATTCACCAGCGAATCCAGGAATGCCTGGGATCGGATATAACTTCCAAATAAACCCGCTGTATCGCTTATATTGAATTTGTCATTCAGGCGATTCTGCATCGCAGCAAGTGAATCGAGCATACGCTGCGCCTTCGCATAATTCACCAGCATATTAGCAGTATCGCTTACATTAAGTTTTCCATTCAGTGCTGCGGCTTTTAAATAACCGCTAAGCATTGCAGCTGTATCACTCGTACGAAGCAGCCCTGAAATAGAAGCTGCCCGCAGGTAACTCGCCAGCATCGCTGCTGTATCTGCTATATTCAGCTTCGCATCCAATGCTGTCTTCCTGGCATAGCCATTCAGCATCGCTGCGGTATCTGATAATCGCAGATATTTATTCAGCATCGCTGCTGTATCCGTAATAAAAAGTATATCCGAAGCCGGGATCTTGCGTAAAACACCGTTCAGTGTTGTTACTATCGAGTCTGATTTTAATCCATTCGACAGGTTAAGATTATTCAGGGTATTGATCGACGTTGGTTCCCAAGCCTGATTTGTATTGTTCCACATCAGCACCTGGCCTGCCGCCGGAACAGCATTGGACAAATAACGTCCCATCAATCTGTTGGCATTCCACAATGCAACGGTATTATTAGCTGATATTGTAATCGTACCGCCGGTCTGCGCTACCGTAATGGTATTGTTCCCTGCATTCCCAGTGAGTGTGATAGCACCCACCTGGCCGTTCAAGGTGGTTACGCCATTTGCAAAGGAACCAAAAGTCGTCCACACACCACCCTGCCTTACATACAGTTTATCATCTGAAAAACTGTAGATCAGCATACCATTCACCGGACTCATGATAGCAGATGTATCCGGAATACGCGGAAGCAACAATGCCTTGTCTGCACCATCTATCTGCAGTGCCACGCTACCATTGATCATAGTGGATGATCCGATGGCTACGCCGGCTGCATTCATGATATAATGACCGCGCATACGCAGCGTATCGGTGGCAATATGCTTACCGAGGTTATCCCCAAAGTTCTGCGCCTTTACGGTTAACCCGATTGAGAAAAGCATCACGATGCTAAGTAAAATGCGTCGGTGTATTGTTTTTCTCATATTGTTTTTTATCGACCAGGATTTCATTTGCTTAAGCTTCAACATGCGTCGTTTTCAATCTGAAAACGATAATATTATTTGATAACAACTACTTTGTACTGACTACCGAATACAGTTACCGGCGCATCTGTATAATTTGCAAACCTTACAGATACTGTATCGTTCACCCCTATCCATGCATTGTATACAGACCAGTTGATATAATCTCCCTGTGCGGAAATAAGTACCGGATCTCCCTGCTTCACACCTGGCATCGGTATCCTTACCACAGATGTTGTATTCGGCTGAATATTCACCGACTGACCTGTGATCACGGAAAGATTCACATTCCTTACTTCTGTTACATTCACCTGCGCTGCCTGTGGTGTACGCCAGTTCACATTTCCAAGGCTATCCGTTACCAGGAAAGTATTAGGCGGACCAGCCTGTATGCTTGTATTCACATTGGTTACACTTGCATTACCTGCGTATAACGCGTATGGCACACTCCATAACTGGGTTGTGCCATAGTCCTGGTAGTTATCGGCTGCCACCCACCATGATGCAGGAATGGTGGGAGCGATCGCTACTTTTAGATTAAAGAAAAAAGGTCCGTTTGCCCATGGTACCTGGGCCAGACTATTGAGCGGACTTGCCTGTGTTTTGGTGCCCTGACCGATGATGATGGTAAAAACGCCATCGTTATTAGATTGTACCTGGAAAGTCTCTTCCAGCATTAATGTACCGCCAATAGCCGCTGTTTGAAAAATAGCACCTTTAACGTACACGGTTCTGTTCTTGGCTACATTACCCAACGGATCTTTTGCTACAGCCTGGAAACTATATCCTGCAGGAGGCTGAGCCTGGGCAACAGCAGCTGCCAGCAAAAAAGCAACCATTAAAATGTTGCGAACGAGTGTAGATATGCACTTCATATAAGCTGGATGTGATTAATATTTTTAAAATAGTTTTTCATAGGACAGGACTTAAAATGGTTTTTCACAGGACACGGCTTTTAAAAGTTTTTCATAGGACACCGGATCCCGGGGTTATACATAAATTCTTTATTCTGATCATCGTCGCCTTACAGTTTGATCAACCGCAGGCTGTAACGTTTGTTCATCAGTTCGGCCATCACCGTATAAGTGCCGGCAGCATGTGCATTGAGGTTGATCATAAAACCTGCTTTCAATGCTGTCACTGACACCATCTGGTTCAATACTGTTTTTCCATCTGCACTGATCACACGAACAAGGCAGGACAGCGATTCATCGATCGTTCCTTTGCACTGAAGGATACTCATACCTTTTGTCGGATTCGGATATACGGTTAATGAGAGATCCACCGCAGCTACCGGCGGTATTTCCCTGCAGCTTTCACCGAATACGCCGCTTTTGATTTCACTGGTCATCAGCGTATTCACGCCACTTAAAACGCTCACACATTTTCCTTTCCCGTCAAACACAATCGCTGCACCGCCGCTGGCAGTTACCGTATTGTCAGACATGCCCATAGAACCAAACGAGAAAGAGGTAAGCAGCTGCGACTTACCGGCTATCGTAAGCAGCAGCAGCACCACCATCATATATACACTCTTACAACGCATAGTATACAGTTCTGATGGTTTTGCCGTTAGCGGTATATTCCACATCCATACCATTCCGGGTAAGGCTGTTGATGGTGAGATCGATCTTCACATCGCCTGTGGGGTTATTATTGATGACTTCGCTCAGAATGATAACTGAAGGCAGGCTCCACTTTCCTTTATAGCCATCAGAATCCGTAAAAGTTCCGATATAAGACTGACCGGGAATGCGGGTATAGGTCTTGGTATAAGTGATCTGGTCAACCGTGAGAGGTTTCTCCGTGCCGTTCTCGTATATTTTGCTGATACGCCATACCCTGTTACCGGCTTCACTGGTAAGGTAGGTCACGAGCATATCTTCCGGTTTTACGGTTTCCGGTGTTTTGTTACATGCAGTGCCGAGCAGCAATAAACAGCAGAGAAGTATTCCTGTTATATTGATCGTTCTTTTCATTGATTGAGTCCTGATAAATGCTTCGATGTTTGCTATCAGCAATAATGCTGGTGTGTGGTTTTTGAGCAGAGGATGATGAAGCTGTCAGGTAATGAAAGGTTGCATATAGCAGCCTCCATTCGCATGGAAGATTCGGATTGGATGATATCCGGTTTCTGGTAGGATTGGAAAAGGATTCACGGCTGCTTATAATTAAGCAATGACCATGCGATGGCAATTTTACAGGATTGGACGATGGATGGAATGACAAATCATCATTCGTTCCGGGATGACTTTACAAAAGGGCCTTTGTGTAGGAATTGGGAGGATGTTTAACACATCCTTGAATTGGATTGGTAGTAGTCTTGAGGGGAATTGGATTCTACTGATCAAAAATAGGCGAAATCATTGAAACTGCAATATTTCGGCCGTATATTTTATAAAAACTGAGACCCCGTTTTTTTACGGGGTCTCAGTCAGATATATTCATTTCATCCGGACTTGCCGGCCTGAAGAATTAAGCTTTGAAGTGTGAGAATGCCTTGTTCGCTTCAGCCATACGGTGAGTATCTTCTTTCTTTTTGAAAGCAGCGCCTTCACCTTTGCTTGCCGCGATGATTTCGTTAGCCAGCTTATCAGCCATAGTACGACCATTCCTTTCACGGCTGTAGCGGATCAACCACTTCATGCTCAGTGAAATCTTACGGTCTGCACGCACCTCTGAAGGAATCTGGAATGTTGCACCACCGATCCTGCGGCTGCGAACTTCTACAGCTGGTGTAACATTAGCTACCGCTTTTTTCCAGGTTTCATAACCATCTTCGCCTGTGATCTTGCTCACTTTATCTACTGCATCATAAAAAATGGTGATGGCAGTGCTCTTTTTACCTTGCCACATCAGGTTGTTGATGAAGCGGGTAACCAGCTTATCGTTGAAACGTCCATCAGGAGCGAGGGGTAATTTCTTGGCTTGTGCTTTACGCATGAGATATACTAATTAACAGATTAACTTGATTATTTTTTAGCCTTTTCTTTCTTGGTACCATATTTAGAACGGCTCTTCTTACGGTCTTTTACACCAGCAGTATCCAGGCTACCACGAACAATGTGGTAACGCACACCCGGCAGATCCTTTACACGACCTCCGCGGATCAGTACGATTGAGTGCTCCTGCAGGTTGTGGCCTTCACCCGGAATGTAGGCGATTACCTCTACCTTGTTGGTCAAACGCACTTTCGCTACTTTACGCAGAGCTGAGTTTGGTTTTTTTGGAGTGGTAGTATACACCCTTGTGCAAACTCCACGACGCTGAGGACATGCATCCAAAGCCCTTGATTTACTCTTAGCCCTGATAATTTCGCGGCCTTTTCTAACTAATTGCTGTATTGTAGGCATTCTAAACCATTTAAAATTTCGGACGGCAAAGGTAATGGCTGAAACTGAAAAACCAAAAAGTTTTAGAAAGTTTTCCGCTTTTTTTGGGGAAAACTATTAAAACAGCCTCAAATTACCCACCGCTGTTCATTTTTTGCCCGGCAAAGATACACTCCTTTTCTGGTTCTAGTACAAATACCTTTACCCCCACCCGTATTATTACCTGTTTTGATTTCCCCTCTTGTCCGGACGGACCCACCTCCCTTACTTTCGTTCCGCACAAACAGCAGGCTTTTTCTGTACTCAAAATGTAGATCATGAAAAAGTTGCTTAGGATATGCCTGTTTTTCCCGGCTATCCTGTTTTTCTTCCGGATATTCGGTCAGGTCGCTCCTGTTCCCTACCCTGCCAGGAACGCCCTTTACCTGCAGGATTTTAACAGCCTGCCGGTTACCGGCTCATTTTCTTTGCCGCCAAAAGATGGAATTACCCTTTCCGCAGCTCCTGTTAATGCAGTGGCTGCAGCAGGCTGGCAGGCCTGTATGTTATCCGGATCGGGCTCCAGTGCAGTTTTTACCACCGGAACCGGTTCTGCAACCACCAGTGCTGTCTATAGTTTTGGCAATAGCGGTAATACAGACCGGTCCCTCGGCACACTCGCATCCGGCACAGGTATCTATGCAATAGGGGTACTGTTCACCAACCAGACGGGTATAACACTCAACAGTATCACCGTTTCATTTTCGGCCCAGCAATGGCGGAAAGGTGGTTCCGGTAACAGGAACAGCTGGCAATGCAACTACAAAACAGGAATATTCACTGATATTCTTCAGCAGGGGCTTACCCGGATTCCGCAACTGGATTTTTATTCAGTTCATACAACTACCGGCGCCTTAACATTAAATGGCCGCTTACAGGAGAACCAGTTGTCGGTATCATTTACACTCACCGGCATTACCTGGAAAAATGGAGAACAATTATTACTGCGCTGGGATGATACCGATGAAGCCGGCTCCGATGATGCCATGGCCATGGATCAATTCAGTTTTTCTGCAGACAAGGTTACAAGTCCGCCACTTATTGACACCGTTTTTGTTACTGACACCATACAGGATCAGGCAAGGATCACAATGCGCATTCATCCTAATAATGCAAAAACAAACATCATTTTGTTTTATGATACCCTTGCTGATTTCCGCACAGTCAAAAATGTTGTACCGGCAGGTTCTCCCCTTTCCGAAGACAGCGGCACAACTTACCTTAATGCGGTTATTTCAGGATTACGGCCTGCCTGTCGTTATTTTATACGGGTCGCCGCTGGTAATATTGCAGGTACTGTGGCATCGCCGGTCAGTTCCTTTACTATTCCCGTACCATTGCCGGTCGTCAGTACACTTGCCCCTGTAGTTGTATCAGAACAATCTGCAATTGCAACAGGAATGCTGGTCGGCCAGCAGGCAGATATCACAGAAAAAGGCTTTGCTTGGTCTGTCAAAGCATTACCTCTTAATACGGACAATAAGGTTATCAGCAACAGTAATTATTCGCCTTTCACGCAGCAACTGTACGGTTTACCATCCGGTACACTCATTTACCTGCGCGCATTTGCCACAAACAATGCGGGGACAGGATATGGAAATACGGTATCATTTTATACTAAAACGGTGGTGAGTTCTCTTATTGCAGGCAGTTCTAAAATTATTACGGAAGACAGCGCAACTTTTATATTGAATTTACTCCAGTCAGCCGGTGACTTGCAACCTGCTCATTTTTTTTTGCAGGGAGACGGAGACCTCACAGGTTATTCTATAAAAAGTATACGAAGGAGCGGAACAATTTATACGATAACAGTTCTTACCGGTAATGGCAGCGGAACATTACGCCTGGTACTTCAGAACGATAACGATCTTACTCCCGGCATACAGAATATTCCATACACGGCAACCAGCAGCCTATACATTGATAAGTCTCCCCCAATTATCAGGTCTGTCAGTATCCGGGATACGGCCATGCGCGTTGGAGATGCCGTTATGGTGCGTATTTCTACAGATCCGGATACAGACATCTTCAAACTGTCCGCAGGAAGCATCAATAATATTCAACTGGCTTCCTTTTCGAAGGTTAATGACAGTAGTTATACGGCTGTAATAACAATTCTGAACGGCGGCAAAGACCTTGCCGCGGAAGACGATATTTCAGTCAGGGTCATTCTGAAAGATGCAGCAGGCAATTCGAGTATTCCTTATACAACTTCGATCAAGCAACCCAATGATCCTGTCGATGCCAACAAGCCGTTTGTAGTTACCTGGGAAATTCCCGGCAATGGTGTATATAAAACAAACGATACATTGAACGTTGCACTGCGATTCAGTGAAGCGGTTTATGTGGATTCTGCAGGCGGGTTGCCATCAGTGCAGGTAACCATAGGATCAAGGATCAGAAATTGTATTTACAGTTCAGGTTCCGGCTCCGATCGCATATGGTTCAGTTATCCGGTACAGGCCGGCGAGACAGCCCGGGATGGGATACGAATATACACCCCTTTTCTATTAAACGGCTCTGTAATTACAGATCTGGCGGGTAATCCGGGAGTATTAACCGTTCCCGGTGCAGGCATACAAAATAATATCCGGATCGATGCGGCAGCACCTGCACCTTCCGGCGTAACTGTACCAGCAGAATCAACATACGGAAAAGCTAGCCTGGTTCATTTTACTGTCCAGTTTACAAAAGATGTTTTTGTTGATACCGGTACCGGCAAACCCTTTCTGCTTTTCACTGCGGGCGTATTTACGCGGCAGGCATTCTATACCGGTGGCAGCGGAACCGCTATACTGCGTTTTTCTTATGAAGTGCAGCAAAATGATCTTGCTAAAAAAGGACTTTCACTTAATACAACATTGCAGCTGAACGGTTCTGTTATCCGTGATTCCATTGGCAATGCAGCAACACCCGTATTAAAAAATATCGCGCCTCTCAGCAAAGTGTATTTTGACGGTATCGGGCCTATTTTCCGGAATGTCTCACCGCAGCAGGTAAAAATATGTACCGATACAAAAACAGTAGCTTTATCCGACTATCTTGAAACAACTGATGCCGAAAGTGGCGAACTTCTTACCTGGCGTGTTATTAATTTACCGCTTTATGGTCAGCTGACCGGCTTTGATGCGGCCAGAACGTCTCTTCCTAATAGTATTACCACACCTCTATCTGTTTATTATTTACCGTCAGCAAATGGTAATACGGATTCGTTTTCTATTACCGTATCAGATGGAGTTAACAATGATACGCTACGGTTTGTCGTTATTCCAACACCTGCAATCCGGCAACAACACGCTCCCGCAGCGCAGACCATTTGTTCCGGAAGCAGGCCGCAACAGTTAGAACTTGCCGCACCTTCCGATACCGGCAAACTTTTTACCTATCAATGGGAATCAACTACGGATACGACCAAAGGTTTTGCCGTAGTTACAGGTACAGGCAACACACTATACTATACACCTCCGGCACTAAAAACAAATACCTGGTTCAGACGAAAAAACATTGCCGGGCATTGTACAGGCTATAGTGATCCGGTTTTGATCACAACCATGAGCGCTGGTTTATGGCTGGGGCAGCACAGCAATGATTGGCATAATACGGCAAACTGGTGCAACAGCAGTCTGCCTGCAAATTCAACAGATGTGCTGGTACAGGCCGGCACAGCCTACTCGCCGGTTATCAATGCTTTCGCAGCATGCAATCAGTTGCATATCGCAGCCAATGCCAGCCTCTTCATACAAAAAGATCTTGCTGTTTATGGAGCAGTAACAGGAGCCGGTGCAATAAATGCTGCAAAAGGAGGTTTACTGTTTAACGGCAACACACATCAATCGATTCCTTCAGGTATGTTAGTAAATGGTGAGCTTAAAAAACTTGTCGTTAATAATAAAACCTATGTATCGCTGCCAGCGGCTTTAACCATTACAGGATCCGTTACAATGCAAACCGGTTACCTTTTTACAAATAACAATCTTACTATGGCTGAAGATGCGATCGTAGAAGCTGGCGCCCAGAATGCATATATCAGGGGTAATGTCAACATTCTGCAGCAATTCCGAGACGCTGAAAACAGTTTTCTACTGCTGGGTCATCCTTTCACTACACCTGTTGATCCCGGAACCAGTTACCTGTTTACAGACACAGCAAAACCCGGTTATCCCGCAAGCCTCAGTCAATACTATTCTTCCCTGTTTCGTTATGATGATAGTACAGGCTACCTGCCATTCAACCATCATGCCTCATGGATTCCGTTGATCGGTAATTGGGGGCAACAACAGGTCATCCGCATTTATCCTTCAACCCTGCATTCCGGAACTGATTCCTTTTCCCAAAAGACAGACCGGATCTGGCTTTCAATGAGCGGCGAACTCACTCAGGGAGACCGGCAGGTCAGTCTGGCAGCTAACGAATACACAGGTTATCGTGCAGTAACAAATCCTTACCTCTGCCCCATAGATATTTCATGTATTGGCAGGTCCCGCGGACTAGCACCTTATTACTGGACCTGGAATCCTCTACTGGGCAGAACGGGTGGTTACCAATGCAGATTATTCGGTTCGCCAGGTTTACTGGCACCGTCGCAGGTCTTTTTTGTAAAAGCCGACGCCAATACTGTCAACGAATTATTATTTACTGAAAATTGTAAACTATCCCCTGCAACAGGGGTTATGCAGGAAGATGAAAATTATCGCATCGTATTAAAACTGGAGTGCGATGGCATTTTACAGGACGAACTGAGGATTTATTCCGTAGACAGTTCGAAAGCTAAACGCGACAGGCTGGATGCCGAAAAAATCATGAACCCGGTTAATAATTTATTCAGCTACAGTGATGATAATCACATGCTGGCGATCGATGCACGCCCGGTCGACTCAACGGCCATTATCCCCATTGGTATCAGTACACCGGAAGCCGGTGTTTTTACGCTGACAGTAGCAGAAAAAAAGCTTCCCCGCCAATTACAGTTTTACCTGCACGATAAACAAACAGATACCTGGATGGCTCTTGAAAAAGACAACAGCTATTATTTTGAATCGGGTAAGGCCGATCCGCAGTCACAATCCAAAAGGTTTGAGATCAAAGCTTATCCTGGCGGAGAGAAGAATACATTACCGGCACTCTCTGCTTTCCATATTCAGGTCTACCCGGTACCCGCAAGGGAAAAGATCAACATCCGGTTTGCGGCAAGCGTGCCGGCTACTACTGTAATTCAGCTTTTCAACGCAGCAGGACATAAAATAAAACAGGTAACACCAGGCATTCAGAAGGAAGGCTCCTGCGTTTTATATGTAAATGACCTGGCCAGAGGGATTTATATTTTACAGGCGCGATCCGGGACCCTACTGCGAACACAGAAGGTTATTCTGCAGTGAATACAATAAAAAAGCCGGCCCTGACCGGGCCGGCCTCATATCATCTGCTGATCAATTATATTTTAAACATCCAGTTGTGCGTATCCGGGATAGCTGACTCACGGATCTCACCCAGTTGTTTTCTCAGGAAAGGTGCTGTTTTCCAGCTGTCGGTGTCGAAAGTCATCACCTCGTCCTTATATTTCAGTTCTTTGATATATGCGATCGTTGCTGCAGTACCTGTACCAAATACTTCCTGCAGTTGTCCTGCTTTATATGCTGTGATCAGTTCATCAATGCTGATCCTTCTTTCTTCAACAGGTATGCCGGCTTCCTTCAGTAAAGTGATCACACTGTCCCTGGTTACACCCTGGAGAATGGTTCCCTCTTCCAGTGAAGGTGTAAGCGCCACTCCGTTAACAAGGAAGAACACGTTCATCATGCCTACTTCCTGCAGCCATTTGTGCTCAACCGCATCAGTCCACAGCACCTGGTCATAGCCTTGTTTGTTGGCTTCTCTTGCAGCTTTCATGCTACCGCCATAGTTACCGGCATTCTTCGAAAACCCTACACCACCCGGAGCAGCGCGTGTAAACCGTTCTTCAACGTTGATCTTCATTGGTGTTGCATAATAAGGACCGGTCGGGCTCAGGATGATCATAAACTTATACGTTTCTGAAGGTTTTACACCCAGCATCGTATCAGTTGAGATCATGAACGGACGGATATATAAAGAATGGTCTTTTCTTGCAGGGATCCAGTTTTTATCGATCTCTATCAGTTGACGCATTCCTTCAATGAATATTTCTTCCGGTACGGTTGGCATGCACATCCTCTCTGCCGACACATTAAACCTGCGGAAATTATCATAAGGCCTGAAAATAAATGCTTCTCCGCTTTCACTTTTGTAGGCTTTGATACCTTCAAAAATGGCCTGTCCGTAATGAAATGCGGCCAGTGACGGATCAAACAGCAGGGGTTGGTATGGCTTGATCTCTACATTCTTCCATTCACCATTCTCGTAATCAGCCTCCAGCATATGATCGGAAAAATAACGGCCGAAAGGAATATTCTCCAGGCTCAGGTCGTTCAGCTTACTCGTCTCAACTTTCGTAATGTTTATCACTTGTGCTGCTGTCATAGTTTTATATTTGACGCAAAGAAACAAAAAAAATAAAAACTAACAGTCGTTAATATTTATGAGCGGAGATAAAGTGCAGTTGCCTGATTTTTTGCTGGCGGAGCTTTACAAAAGCAGCCTGGTGGTGCTGGATGATGTGGAAGGAAGGGCCCTGGCTACTGTGGCAGCCCCGCGCCCGCCTGCACCGGATCCGGTTGTGGCTGCAGCTGTGCCACCATCACCTGTGGTAAATGTCCGTTCAACACCAGCAGTTGAGGTTCCTGTCCCGGCTGTAATTCCGGCAAATGTTCCGGCCAGTGAGAAACTCTCCTTCCTGGGCAACAATGGCAAGAATATCCTGATCCTGGTCAGCGATCCGGCAAGCGTACACCTGAATGATGAAGCGCTCCAGTTCCTTTCCGCTATTTTAGGTGCCTGCAAACTGAATCTGGGTGATGTAGCCATTATCAACGCACAGCATAACGATATCAGCTATGACTACCTGAAAAGCCAGATGCAGCCCAAACAACTGCTTCTTTTCGGGATCGATACCAGGCTGGTGCAATTACCGTTTGTGGTTCCGCAATACCAGGTGCAGGCTTATGACAAATGCCAGTTCCTGCTTGCACCACCGCTTTCCGCCATGCTCGGGAATAGCCAGGAAGCGAAACTTGAAAAAAGCAAACTATGGCTTTCGCTGAAAAAGATATTCGGACTCTAGATTTCTTTAAAACAAAATATATGCGCCCTGCTCTCATATTCGCAACCAATAACCAGCATAAAGTAGATGAAATAAGACAGGTTCTGTCTGATTCTTTCCATATCATGACTTTAAAGGAAGCCGGCATCGACATTGATATCCCTGAGCCTCACGACACATTGGAGGCAAATGCCAGGGAAAAGTCTACCGTTATCCATCAACTGACCCGGCAGGATTGTTTCAGTGAAGACACAGGACTTGAAGTAGCTGCCCTGAACGGAGAACCTGGCGTTAAAAGTGCCCGTTACGCAGGTGATGGCAGGGATTTTCAGCAGAATATTCTCAAATTGCTGGAGAAACTGGAAGGTGAGCCGGACCGTTCAGCGCAATTCAGAACAGTAGTTTCGCTGATCCTTAACAATACAGAATACCAGTTTGAAGGTATCTGCAAAGGCCGCATAACAACGGCACAATCCGGTAACAAGGGTTTTGGATACGACCCTGTATTTATTCCCGATGGCGCTTCGGTAACTTTTGCTGATATGACTATGCAGGAAAAAGCCAACTATAGCCACCGTGCAAAAGCAGTAGCAAAATTGATCAGTTTTCTTAAAGAACAGCAATAACATGAACCGCATCCGATTATCACTGCCGGAAGACTTCTATTTTTCTACGGAGCTCACCATCCGCATCACTGATCTTAATTATGGCGGTCATGTAGGGAATGATGCATTCCTTTCACTGATCCATGAAGCCAGGCAGCAATTCCTGGTTTCGCATGGGTACACCGAACTGGGGTTTGCAGGATACGGGCTGATTATGGCAGATGTGGCAATCGAATACAAAAAAGAACTGAACTATGGAAACAGCGTCAGGATTTCCGTTGCCGCTGCCGATTTCGACCGGCTCGGGTTTGATCTCTACTATAAAATAGAATTGCTTACACCTGAAAATCCAATACTTGCCGGTGTGGCCAAAACAGGCATGATGTGCTATGATTATACAGCGGGAAAAAAAGTAAGTATTCCCGGGGAAGCCATCGCCAGGTTAAGCAAGCGTCCTTCTGAGTAACTTATTTCAACTATTCCAGATCTCCCAGCTTTCTTCCGCCTGCAGCACCAGCATTTCCCTTCCGTTCTGAATGGTAGCACCTGCCTCCCTTCCCTGTTTCAGGAAAAGTGTTTCGGGTGGATTGTAAGTCAGGTCATACAAATGATGGCCTGCTGTGAGGTAATGGTAAGGTAATGGCGGACAGGCATCCACATTCGGATACATACCCAATGGTGTTGTGTTGATGATCAGTTGATGGGAATCGAGTATCGTTTCATCGATCATTTCATAACTGATCGCATCTTCATAAGGCCGGCGTGATACGAACAGGTAACCGATCCCGAGTTGCCTCAATACAAAAGCTACTGCTGCCGAAGCGCCTCCCGTTCCCAGGATCAGCGCTCTTGTATGTGATGGTTTTAAGAACGGTACCAGTGAAGATCTGAAACCAGTTGTATCCGTATTATAACCGTATAGTTTACCATCCGTTATTTTAATACAGTTACAGGCACCCATTTCCTTAACCGTTTCAGTAGCATCGGCAAGAAAAGGCAACACCTGTTTCTTATAAGGAATGGTTACGTTGAGGCCGGCCAGGTCCGGATAATTCTTTAAGACATCGTGCAGCAACTCTATTCTCTCGAGCGAAAAATTCTCATATCCCGCATCTGTAATATTCTCCCGCTGGAATTTTTCAGTGAAATATCCCTGGGAAAATGAATGGGTAAGCGGGAATCCGAGAAGTCCAAACCGCCGCATGATGATCAGGATTTTTTATCGAGATAAAGTTCGAAGGTATCACCACGAAGTCCTACCCGCATCGCTTCCAGTGCTATTACTTCATGCGGGGCAATATTTCCGAGATTCACATTACACCCGATCAGTTCCAGGAAGTAAAGCTGCTGGGCTTTCTGTGGTGCTTCCCATAATATTTTCTCTTCCGGTATCTGTGTCAGGATTTCCTGTACAAGGCCTTCACGTACTTCACCACTTCCCCTGTATATACCTACGTTACCTGCTTCCCTTGCTTCTGCGATCACGTAGGAAGAACCCGCTTCAAGTTCTGCGCGCATCAGTTCGATCCATTTATAAGGCGGGATAATATGTGCAGCATCTTTGCTGCCCACTTCACTCAATACAGTACCATGCTGTGTGAGTTTTTCGATATAGCCGCATTTTTCTGCATGCGGAATGCTGATCGAGCCATCGCTCACTTCCATATAGGATACACCGTAATCCTTACACATCGCCACATAATCGTCGAACTGGTTACGGATCAGGAAAGCTTCGAATAATGTTCCTCCAAAATATATGGGTACATTATAGGAATGATATACTTCTATCTTTTCACGAAGATTCGGTGTCACATAAGATGTCCCGAACCCAAGCTTTACAATATCTACGTGCGGCCCCGATATGCTCAGGAAATTATGAACTTCATTAATGCTTAGTCCTTTGTCCATTACCATTGTCACTCCGGCACTGCGAGGTTGCTGTGTGCGGACTGGCATCTGCGTCAGATTAAAATTCATTGCTGTTTGTTTTAGCTTGTCGGCGGCAAAAATAGGTTAATCGGCCGACTTGCACAGCGGGGCTTTTCCCCCGGCCTGAAATGCTTAGATTTTTTTCCCTTTTTTGTAACGGGCTATGATGTCTACAACCTGGTTATTCTGCAGGATGGCAGGATTGAGGTCGAGGAATTTTTTAAGCAGCCTGGGGGCTTTCTCCATCGCCAGTTCCAACCTGAGCAGGGCTTCCCTGGATTTGCCTTCCAGGAAGTGGATAGCACTTTGGTAAAAGTAAAAGATCGGTTTACCTTCTGTTGATTTGAGCGCTGCCTGGGTCTGTTCTATCGCTTCATCGAAAAATTCCGCCTTGATCAGGCATTTGATCAGCGCTTCCCAGCCTGCCACATTTCTCGGCTTGTTGCGTACCACTGCACTGAAATAATGGATCGCTTCCTTATATTGCTCCAGCTGCATACGGCATTCACCCATAGCAAGATTATATTCCGGCACCGAGCGATGAATGCGCATAGCGTTTTCAAGTTGTTTCACCGCACTCTGCCATTGTTCTTCCAGCATATAAGTAACGGCGATCTTGTAATGCAGTTTACTGTCGTCAGGGTTTAAGTGCACCGCTTTTTTATAGTGGAATCTCGCCTGCGCATAATTCCCCATGCGATGGTAGCAATGCCCGATCGCTTCATAGATCACATCTTCGGGCCTGGTCAGTTCCAGTACTTTTTCAAGCACTTCAATGGCTTCCTTGTATTTACGTAAACGGAGGTAGGCATCGCCCATATTACGGTAAGCATAATCGAATTTTTCATCTATTGCTACAGCGTACTGGTATGCGTCAATCGCTTTTTCGTACAGTTTCAGGCCCTGGAATGCCGCAGCCAGGTTAAACCAGGCCAGCTCGCTGAAAGGATAATCTTCTATAATTCGCTGGTGCAGGCGGATACTTTCTTCATTGCGGCCTGTGAAATCGGTCCAGAAACAGATCTTATACAATGCCTCCTCGTTATTCGGTTCTTCCTCCAGGATCAGTTTCAGACAATCGAACACTTTATCGAACTCCTCATAATCATCATATACATCGGCCAGCTCAAACAGCAGGTCGAGGCGTTCTTCACCCTCGAACAGCTGCAAAGCCGCCTCAAGGAGTTCCACGGCCCGGGATTGCTGATCGAGTGCCAGGTAAGCATCGGTTTTAAGAATATAAAGATTGATATCGCTGCTGTCGAATAATTCAGCACGCTCCAGTATTTCCAGCGCTTCACTGTATTTGCGCGTGGCCAGCAGCAGATCTGCCTTCTTGATCATTAGCTGCGATGAATACGGGAATTGTTCCAGGCCGGTCTCGGCCGCCTCCAGGGCTTCGGGGACATTGTCCTTGTCATCAAAATAATCGATAATACGTTCAAATGCCTCTTCTTCCAGAAAACTATGGCTCCTGCCATTTCTGAGGTTCTGATATTGTTTCAATAGCTCTTTCAGTCCCTCCCTGTCTTCTCTGTATGGATTTTCTCTCATCGTCTATTGGTTTACCTAATTTAAATACCTTTTTTGGCTTTTTTCACCTTTTTTGTAACTTTTTTGACCGATTAACGTTTAGTTAATGAAGTCATAATTGTTTTTTATTTAAGAATTGCATACCTTTGTACTAATGAAAATCAGGCAAAATATACACAAAATCGCTGCGGCGGCCATTCTTACGGTGGCTGTTCAGGTTGCTTTTGCTGCCTTTTCATTCACCGGCCTCTCAGATGAGAAGACCAAAAACAGCAAGTATTCGCTCAAAAATCTGAATAGTCTTTCACATAAAGGATTGACTTACACTTCTTTAAAGACCAATCTTCAGTTCAAAGGTACACAAACCTTTCAACCCAAAGAGACAAGCAATGGTCTTGAAGTGAGCTCCCTGCTGAAATATGATAACGGGAATACTACTTACATCTATCCTTACAAGTTTAAGGTAAAAGTTCCCAAATTCAAGACGCCGGCTCCGGCTCATCATTAATTTTTCCTGTTTTTAAGGGGTTGATTGCTGGATGAGGGATCATCTGGTTGATTATTGGCACGCTGGTATTTATAGTGAGGGCGAAGTGAGGGGGCATGACCACAAGTGGTCAGTGCATTGGTGAGGTTAGCCGGTAATATATTAATTTATTAATTCAGCAGCCTGTAGCCCGTTGTAGGGATGTCGAAACGGGAGAGCTGAACGGGATTGGTATTGATCTTGGTTGCAGTAAACCGGATCTTGCCGCTGTTGCCTTCCTTAGATTCATATTCCAGCACAAAACCAGGCACATCCTTGAACTGGTATTCAAACTCTTTTACGGAAGGAACAATATTGGTGGCGTAATAAATAATAAAACTGCTGCCATCCTTCAGTACTAACTCCGCTTTTTTGCATTCATAACCAAGGATCGTTTTGGTCTCGTTCAGGTTATTGATGGTCATGCCTTCATATGCATTGTTCAATGCTGTCCATTTGGCATTATCCAGCCTGGTCATGAATTTATTGTTCCCGAATTCACGCAGTATCACTGCCGTACCCGCAGATTTATCGTAAATAAGTGATTGTTTAAAAGAAGGGCTCATAATATCGCTGCGGCTGTTATTCGCTTTGATATAAACCGTTTTTACGCTGGATTTCAAAGATTCTGTCATTTCATTATCCGGTGCACCGTCTTCCAGTGTTATACTGTATGTGACAGTACATTCTGCCACTACCCTTTGCTGTGCCATTGCTGCTGTGCAGACAACGAGTAATAAAAAGGAACCTATTATTCTTTTCATAGCGTAAAGCTTTAGACAATCTTATCCAAATTCATGCCCGTGATCTTTTAAAACCACGGGCATGTACTTTATTAACTATTTCTATTTTCTTTTCTGGTTCTTCTCCTTCAGCTCCTGGAGCTTTTTCTGACTTTCCATCATCCCTTCATAACGCTCCTGCCATTTGCTTTTCGACTTCGGCGCTTTCCGCTTCTCTTCTATCTTGGCCAGGATCTTATCATGATTGATGATATAATTCTGGATCACAAACTGTAATCCCAGCGTGATCAGGTTCGAAACCGTATAGTACCAGGTCAGTGCCGATGGCAGTTTGTTAAAGATGAACAACAACATGAACGGGAAGATATAAGGCATATACTTCAGCATAGGATTGTCCTGCGTCGGTGTCATGCTCATGTTGTAGATAGAGATCAGGAAGCTGGTCACTACCGCAGTAATGGTAAACAGGCTGATATGATCTCCGAAACCTAACGGAATACTGAACGGCAGTGTTGCGATCACATCGTAAGACGACAGATCCGGGCTCCAGAGGAACGCCTGTCCGCGCAGTGAAATATTAGAGTTGAAGAAGCTATACAACGCAAAGAAGATCGGGATCTGCAGCAAGGCTGGAATACAGCCACCCAGCGGGTTTACACCAGCTTCCCTGAACAGTTTCATCTGTTCCATCGCAAAACCCTGCTGATCGTCTCCGAATTTCTTTTTAAGCGCATCCAGTTCCGGGCGCAGTACTTTCATTTTGGCACCGCTCAGGTAACTGGTATAAGTTAATGGTGATGTAACAAGGCGGATAAACAATGTCAGCAGCAATACTACCCAACCGAAGTTCTTTACAAATGATGCAAAGAAATCGAATACAGGCATGATGATGTATTTGTTGATGGGACGTACAAAAGAATACATATCGCGACCGAGGTTCACGATCTTGTCCATTTCAGGCGCCTGTTTTTTCAGGATATTATAATCGCTGGGACCAAAATACAGCTGGAAAGGCACGCTTGCAGAAGCTGCAACAGGCACTTTGAGCTTCAGGTCGGCTTCAGCATTTGCGAGTGCATTGCTCGAATCCGTTTTACGCTCCCATTTTACCTGGCCATCGCTGAAGCTGTTCTTCGCGATCAGTGTGGTATTGAAGAACTGCTGCACAACACTCACCCATTGTACCGGTTTTTCAAATTTCTTCTCATTCTTTACAGAGATATAATCAAAGTCATTGCCTTCTGAAAAACAGATATTGGACATCTGCCTTTCATACGCAGCAGTTCTTTCGTGCTGGTAGGTTTCCGTTTTCCAGGACAGGTTCATCTGACCCTGGCTCAGCAGCCTGTCTGCACCTGTGAGGATCACATTCCAGTCGATCATGTACGCGTCTTTTTTTACCACGTACTGGTGAACGATCTGCTGTCCGTTAGCTGCACCCAATGTAAAATTCACTGTAGTGCTTCCGTCTGCATTTTTTACAGGTTCGGCGGCAGTAAAGAAGAGACCTGAAGTCTGGGCCGACTGGTTTGCACCTGTATTGATGCTGTAGCCAACCTGGTTATTGGAAGCAAGTACTACAGGTTTGCCATCGATAGCGCCTTTATAATTTTTCAGTTCAACGCTTTTAACCTGTGCGCCTTTATTGGTGAAAACAGCTTTGATCACATCGTTTTCAACAGTTACCAGTTGTTCTGTACCGATACCGGCACTTACAAATTCACCGGCGGCAGAAACGCGGGATGCAGAATCCCTGCGCAGGGAATCCAGCCTTGCATTCTCCCTGTCCTGCGGGGTAATGCGGGCAGCTGCTACGCGTGCAAGGGAATCTTCCTGTCTTTTCTTTGTTTCCATGGCAGCACTCTGCTGCTTGTTGCTAAACCAGAAATAGAGGAAAAATAAAATACCCAGCAACACAAAACCAATGACCGTGTTCTTATCCGTCTTCATAGTAACTTTTGTTGAGCGGCAAAGGTAGTACATGGATCGAAGATTGTAGTACCGAACTTTGGGCCTCGTTAAAATAGCTTTAAATTGAATATGAAAGGTCCGGCGCGCTGTTTTTCTTCGTTTCTTTACGTCTCTTTCACACACAAAAGGACATTTCCCCGCTTCAACCGCTAATTTTTTGTTATGCAGGAAAACAATACCCCTGTTCCCGGCGGTTACAGGTATGCCCCTACCCCGGCAACACGCTTTTTATGGTGGCTGTCAACAGCCGAAGCCGATTTATTGCGCGATTGCAGCATCGATCGTGGACGTTATGCCATTATCGGGATGAATGTGCTGGCAACATGGCTGTTCGCCACGCTCGCCTGGACTTATTTCTTCAGTACGGTCACGCCTTACCTGATGGTTGCTATTCTGTTAGGGATACTGATGGGCGGTATTGTGCTTTCCATAGATCGTACCCTGATCCGCGGTATCAGCAGATCGTCCGGGCGCAAAGCGGTTCCGGTACTATTCAGGTTACTGCTTGCACTGGTGATCGGCCTGTTCATGGCGCAGCCGGCATTGCTGTACCTGTTTAATAAAGAGATCAAAGTGCAGGTATCGCTCGACAATGAAATACGAAGGAAAGAGAAGCTCGCAGGACTGGATTCGCTCTACCAGCCTGCCGTCACATCCCTCAATCTGCAAAAACAAAACCTGCAGGCCGAGCTCACCGCCCGTTACCGTGAAGTGGCGGCAGCACGCGAGAATTTCATCGCCGAAACCGATGGTACCGGCGGCAGCGGCAAAGTTGGTATGAAAGATATTGCACAGGCCAAACAACGGGAATACCAGAAACTGGATGAGGCATACCGGCAGCTCGGCAACAACCTGCAACCGCAATTGCAGCGGGCAGACAGTAACCTCCAGGTACTCAGCCAGCGGAAAATACAGGAACAGGCCGCTTTCGATCAGTTATTGAACGACGGATTTATTACGAGGATCGAAGCGCTGCAGCATCTTGTGAGTAATAATACAGCTGTGGCCTACCGCTATTACCTGCTGGTAGCATTGCTCATGCTGATAGAACTGATGCCTGTTATTGCAAAGCTTGTATTACCGGAAGGGAGTTACGAAGAAAAATTAAAACTCCGTGAACAGCTCGAAAAGGAATTGCAGGAAACGCGTCATGCAGGAGAAATGGCAACCGGCAAAAGTTATATTGAGAAGGCTGGCGAGCACGACCGGCAATTACTGGCAGCTTTTTTTGCGGCAACCGATCCTGTAAGACAACAGGCATTACAGCAGAAGATAAAAGCCTGGCAGGAAAGCGGACAACCGTTTAAATCATTGTATGAAGAATTGAAAAAAGAACTGGCAACACATGCATGATACAGTCAATACGCATAAAGAATAAGGCCCGCATTACCGGGCCTTATTCTTTATAATATAGAAAATGAGATTACCTGTTCTCACTCTGTAATGCAGTTCTTTTAACCGAACCATTCTGCTCGTTGTATTTTCTTGCAGCATTTACAAAACCTACAAATACCGGCGCAGGGCTTTCTACCGTACTTTTCAGTTCCGGGTGATACTGAACGCCGATAAAGAAAGGATGGTTCGGCAATTCGATGATCTCTACCAGCCCTGTTTCCGGGTTACGACCACTCGCCAACATACCATTGTTTTCAAACAGATCCAGGTATTCATTGTTGAACTCGTAACGGTGACGGTGTCTTTCCGTGATCATGGTTTTACCATAGAGTTCATGTGCCAGTGAATTCTCCCTGATCTCACATGGATAAGCACCCAGGCGCATGGTTCCGCCCATCATGCGGATCTTCTTCTGTTCTTCCATCATATTGATCACCGCGTGACGTGTGGATGTATCCATTTCCGTTGAATGTGCATCGGTAAGCCCCAGTACATTTCTTGCATATTCGATCACGGCCATTTGCATGCCGAGGCAGATACCGAAGAATGGCAATCCGTTCTCACGTGCATATTTTACAGCAACGATCTTACCTTCAATACCGCGCAGACCAAAGCCCGGCGCTACCAGCAAGCCATCGAGACCGCTGAGTTTTTCCGCTACGTTTTCTTCCGTGATGAATTCACTGTGAACATTCACCACCTGCACTTTTACCTCATTGATGGCACCGGCATGTACAAAGCTTTCCAGGATTGATTTATAGGCATCCTGCAGCTCGATATATTTACCGATGAGGCCGATCGTTACCTTGCTTTTCGGGTATTTCAGCTTATCGAGGAATAATTTCCATTTGTCGAGGTTAGGCTCACCGTAGTTGGTGATCTTCATTTTTTTCAGGCAGAGCAGGTCCAGTTTTTCACGCAGCATCAGCAGAGGCACTTCGTAAATAGTGGCTGCATCCATCGCTTCGATCACGGCTTCGGGCTTCACATTACAGAACAGGCCGATCTTTCTCCTGATATCATTGTTCAGCGGCTCTTCCGTGCGGCAAACGATAATATCCGGGTGAACGCCGGTTTCGCTCAGCATTTTAACGCTGTGCTGGGTCGGCTTGGTTTTAAGTTCTTTAGCTGCTTTCAGGTAAGGGATCAGTGTAAGGTGTACTACCATTACATCTTCTTCCGGCAGTTCCCACTGCAGCTGGCGTACCGCTTCAATGAACGGCAGGCTTTCGATGTCGCCCACGGTACCACCTATTTCAGTAAGGATGATATCGTATTTATCGTCTTCTCCCAGCAAAAGCATGCGGCGTTTGATCTCATCGGTGATATGCGGAACCACCTGTACGGTCTTTCCGAGAAAATCGCCGGCCCTTTCCTTGTTGATCACGGTCTGGTAAATACGACCAGTGGTCACGTTGTTGGCCTGTGATGTAAAAATGTTGAGAAATCTTTCGTAATGCCCCAGGTCCAGATCGGTTTCAGCACCATCTTCTGTTACATAACATTCTCCGTGCTCATAAGGATTAAGCGTACCCGGATCCACGTTGATATACGGATCGAACTTCTGGATAGTAACCCTTAATCCTCTTGCCTGCAGCAGCTTTGCGAGCGATGCGGCAATAATTCCCTTTCCTAAACTACTTGTTACTCCCCCGGTAACAAAAATGTGCTTGGCCATGATATGTCTATTAAATATTTTTCAAACCCTTATAAAACACAAAAAAATCTCCGGCTCAACTGGTTATCTGCCCTTTGTGCCCGCGAACTAACAAAAATGACCTTGGAAAATGATGATGAAATACTTCAGAGGTCATACAAAACTACAGCAAAAAAACCGGTCAAAAAAAATAGGTCTTCTGGCGCGATGATTTCAGTAAGGGAATTGTTAATTTGAGGTGCACATCTTTTAACTAAAAAATTTGCTATGAAAAAATTCCTGTTTATCATACTTGCGGCATTCTGTACCGCCGCCCTGCTGAGTTCCAGCTATAAAACCGCTGAACCTGAACTTCTTACTCCTGCCTGCTATGTCAGCTGTTTCAATGCCGATGTACGCGAACAATTCCGCCAGGAAGCCAATACCGCCGCATTCGCCATGATGCACGAAAAACCGGCTTATTACAAGCTCGAACAGGCACTGGGTACCCCTGTCACCTTCAAAGCTGCTGATGGTTCCACCGCTATGGGCTACGAGATCAAAAGCAAAAAGAAAAGCGATAAATGGATTTTCGTGATCCAGGAATGGTGGGGACTGAACGATTATATTAAACGCGAAAGTGATGTATTGTGGAAAGAACTGGACAATGTAAATGTAATCGCCCTGGACCTCTACGACGGGAAAGTTGCCGCCACACCCGACAGCGCCATGAAACTGGTGCAGGGGGCCAAAACCGACCGGCTTGAAAATATCATCAAAGGTGCTGTTGCGTATACCGGCAAAGACGCGAAGATCTATACCATCGGCTGGTGTTTTGGCGGGATGTGGAGCCTGCAGGCCAGTTTACTCGCTGGAAAACAGGCTGCCGGCTGTGTGATGTATTATGGCAGACCCGAAACCAATATCGAGAAACTGAAAACACTCAATTGTGATGTGATCGGATTTTTTGGCAACAAGGATAAAAGTCCTTCCCCTGAAATGGTTGCCAGGTTTGAGCAGGATATGCAGACTGCCGGAAAGAAGCTGACCACCTTCAAATATGATGCAGGCCATGGATTTGCCAACCCGAGCAACCCCGCATTCAACAAAGAAGCAACGGAGGATGCGCATGCAAAAGCTGTCGCTTTCCTGAAAGCACATATGTAAAAAAGTAAAAGGGCGATCAGTGATCGCCCTTTTAACTACATATCATTTACGATCTTCTTGTAACTGGTCACGATCCCTTTGATCAGCGAAGAACTGAAGCCCTGGTGTTCCATTTCGTTCAGCCCGGCAATGGTACAGCCTTTAGGCGTAGTTACCTTATCGATCTCCTGTTCAGGATGCGTATTGGCCGTAAGCAATAATTCCGCAGCGCCTTTCACCGTCTGCGCCGCAATCAGTGAAGCTGTGGCAGCACTGAAACCGATCTCGATTCCGCCCTGGATATTGGCCCTGATATAACGCATGGCATAAGCTGTTCCGCAGGCACCTAAAACGGTAGCAGCATCCATCAGTTTTTCTTCTATTAATACGGAACGTCCCAGCTGGCTGAACAGCTCACTTACATATTGCTGCTGCCCCGCATCCGCATTTTCGGAACAGATACAGGTCATGCTTTGTTTGATGGCTATCGCAGTATTGGGCATTGCCCTGAAAATGGGAAACTGCGGACCAGCCACTTCCTGAAGGTCTTTGATCCACACACCTGTAACCACTGAGATCAGTATATGTTTTAACGGATCGAGTACCGGCCTCAGGTCTTCAAGTACTTCTTTTACCTGGAAAGGCTTTACCGCCAGGATGATCCAGCGGGCATTTTTAACTGCGTCACGATTATCGGTCGTTACAGCTACCCCTTTTTGCTGCAGGGAAGACAGTAAAGAAAGATTACGTCTTGTAACAATAAGGTCACCCGCCTGTATGAACCCGCTGCTCACCAGCCCTTCGGCCATAGCCATGCCAAGGTTCCCGCCACCAATGATGGCAATTCTATTACTCATAACGATTGCTTTGCAGGAAAGTTAAACAGGAATCGGGAATAAACGGGCAATAATTACAGGGCAGTTAAATAATGACGGACATAATCGTCAACTCCTGCTTCGAGTGTATAAAATGGCGCTTTATAACCAGCTGCACGAAGCTTGTTCATGTCTGCTTCCGTGTAATACTGGTAGCTGTCGCGTATATCTTCGGGCATATCTATATACTCGATATTAACCGGCAGATCCATGCCTGCGAAGGTTGCTTTTACCAGGTCATTGAATGTACGGGCTTTGCCGGTGCCAAGGTTATAGAGACCATTATTTTCTTCGGACCAGCCTGATTCAAGCATTAGTTCGCTCATCCACCAGATTACTTTCACCACATCTTTTACATAGATAAAGTCGCGGAGCTGTTCGCCGTCTTTGAAGCCTTCTTTATGACTACGGAAAAGTTTCATTTTCCCGTCTTTGCGGATCTGGTTGTATGCATGCCAGATCACGCTTGCCATCCGGCCTTTATGATACTCCTGCGGTCCGTATACGTTGAAAAATTTAAGCCCTGTCCATGCAGGCGGACAGTTTTCCTGTACCAGCGCCCATTTATCGAATTCGTTTTTACTGATCCCGTAAGGATTAAGTGGTTTCAGCTGTTCCGGCAGCGCATGACTGTCTGAATAGCCCAGCTCACCTGCGCCGTAAGTGGCAGCTGAAGATGCATAGATCAGTGGCACCTGTTTGGCAGTGCAGTACTCCCATACTTCCTTCGAATAAGCAACGTTCAGGGTTTCATGAACGGCATAATCGAACTCAGTGGTATCGGTCCTTGCGCCCAGATGGATCACGAGGTCTATTACGGGCTCATGGGTATCCAGCCAGGAAAATAAATTATAGCGTTCTACAATATGTTCAAAAGATGCGGATTCCCAGTTCGGTCTTTTCTTCTCCACCCCGAAATCATCTACCAGTACCAGGTTGGTCTTACCCTGCTGGTTCAGGTACTGCACCATGCGCGAGCCGATAAATCCTGCCGCGCCGGTTACTATGATGTATGATGATGTTTCGGAATTCATGGTTTGAGGTTTATGCGGATTGCAGCAGCTAAGGCAGGTAAACCCGCCTTAGCTGCTGCAATAATGTACCCTGACTTAGTTATACCGACTGCAATATTTTTTCGATTGCGGTATCGTATTTCTCTTTCCATTCTTTTACAGTACCCCAGTTTTCACCGTTTACACGGATATCACCGGTTGTAACTGTTCCGAGTTTTGTATAAGAGATACCTGCTGTGTTCAATGCAGATTCAAGTGATGCAAGGTTTGCTTCGGTTGTGCTCACCACAACGCGGCTCTGTGCTTCCCCGAACCAGAATGCATCTTTGCGGATTCCGGCCTCGTCTATGGTAATGTCGAATCCGAGTCCGCGGTTGAAGCTGCTTTCGAGCAGTGCAACGGCAAGGCCACCTTCGCTGATATCATGTGCACTTACCACCTGCCTGTTTTTGATCACGCCCGCCACAAATTGCTGCAGGTTAAATTCTTCATCCAGATTGAAATGCGGAGCAGGTGAATGCGTTACTTTTTTAAGCTTGTGGAGATATTCTGAAGAAGCGATGTCGTTCTGTTGTTTTCCGATCAGCAGGATCACATCACCGGCTGATTTGAAATCCAGGGTCATACGGTCTTCGAAATTATCCAGCACACCTACCATACCGATCGTTGGAGTTGGATACACCGGCCCGTCGGGGTTCTGGTTATAGAAACTTACGTTACCACCGGTTACAGGCGTATTGAATTTGCGGCAAGCATCGCCCATACCGGTCACGGCTTTTACGAACTGGTAGTATACTTCAGGATCGTAAGGGTTACCGAAGTTGAGGCAGTTGGTTACGCCGATCGGCTCACCGCCGCTGCAGACAATATTACGGGCCGCTTCAGCAACAGCGATCATTCCTCCTGTATAAGGATCTGCAAAAACATATTTACTGTTACAATCCACTGTTACAGCCAGCGCTTTGCCGGTGCCTTTTGCCAGCACGATCGCGGCATCGCTGGGAGCATTGGTAGAAGTATTGGCAGCACCTACCATACTGTCGTACTGTGTGTACACCCATCTTTTAGACGCAATATTCGGTAACTGAACCAGTGCTTCAGCAGTGGCTTTAATATCTGTAACGTCTGCTACAGTATCTGCATTGAATGCTTTGATCTGTTCAAAATAGGCGGGTTCTTTGTATTCACGCGTGTATTGCGGGGCACCGCCGCCGAGTACCAGCTCATGTGCGGGGATCTCTGCTTCCAGTTCTCCGTGCATGTAGAAACGCAGCATGCCGTCGCCGGTCACTTCGCCGATATTGGAAGCAGCCAGGTCCCATTTCTCAAACACTTTCAGCACCGCATCTTCCTTTCCTTTTTCCACAACGATCAGCATACGTTCCTGGCTTTCGCTCAGCAGGAGTTCCCATGCTTTCATGTTCTGCTGACGCGTTGGTACTTTTTCCAGGTCGATGCGCATACCTACACCACCCTTGGCACTCATTTCCGCTGTAGAGCAGATAATGCCCGCGGCGCCCATATCCTGCATACCCACTACGGCGTTGGTGCCGATCACTTCAAGACAGGCTTCAAGCAGTTTTTTCTCCTGGAAAGGATCTCCCACCTGAACGGCCGGTAATTCTTCGGCACTTTCGGCTGTAATATCCGCAGATGCGAAGGAAGCACCGCCGATACCGTCTTTCCCGGTTGCACTGCCCACAAAGAATACCGGGTTACCGATACCTGCGGCAGTAGCGCTGATCATATCTTTCGCTTTCATGATACCAACGCTCATGGCATTCACCAGCGGGTTGGTATGATAGCAATCTTCAAAATAAACTTCGCCGCCTACGGTTGGTACGCCGAAGCAGTTACCGTAATGGCCGATACCATGTACTACACCGCCCAGCAGGCGTTGTGTTTTTTTATCGTTGAGGTTACCGAAGCGCAGGCTGTTCAGAGAAGCGATCGGCCGTGCGCCCATGGTGAAAATATCGCGCTGGATACCACCCACACCTGTTGCCGCTCCCTGGAACGGTTCGATGGCGCTGGGGTGGTTATGACTTTCTATCTTGAAAACTACGCCGAAACCGTTACCCATATCCATCAGACCGGCATTTTCCTCACCGGCGGCTACCAGCATACGTCCGCCATCGCGCGGAAGTGTTTTCAGCCATTTGATGGAGTTCTTGTAACTGCAGTGCTCGCTCCACATGCCACTGAATGCACATAATTCCGTGAAATTGGGCGTTCTGCCAAGTTTTTGCTTTATCAACTCAAATTCCTCTTCGGTCAGGCGAAGCTGTTGGGCTGTTTTAACTGTAATTTCCATGATGGCGCAAAGGTAAGGAAGTGCCGTTTGCAGGCAAGAGAACTTTTACAGGAACTGTATAAAAAAACGCAAAAGGCCCGGTATTGCAGTACCGGGCCTTACTCGCGCCATATATTGAATCTAAATCAATCTCTCTTTTTTACACGTCCGCTGCCGGATGTACGTGTGGACACCTGTTTGGCATTACCGCGGTAATACACATTGCCGCTGCCGCTGATAGATGCGCTGATACTCACTGCAGCATAAGCTTTCATGTTGCCGCTGCCGCTGATTCCGGCTTCCACATCGTCTGCAATCAGGTTATCGCAATCGATATTACCGCTGCCGGATACCCGCCCGGATAATTTCTGTGTTGTGCCTTCCAGTTTTATATTGCCGCTGCCCGATACACTCACATCAGTCTGGGCAAATTGTTTGAAATTGAGTCTGATGGACCCCGATCCGGAAACGCTGATCTTGGTTGAACCGCTGTTCTCGAATTTTCCTTCACCGATGATATCGCCGCTGCCCGACTGGCTTACACTTTTCAGGGTGGTGGCAGAAGCATAGATCACAATTTTCCTGCGCGACTGGATATTTTCCCTGTTTTTGGTACGGATAATGAGTTTGCCGTCCTCCACTTTGGTTTCGATATGCTCCAGCAGGTTTTCATCGCCTTCGATTTCAATGCTGCCGCTGTTCCCGTAGGCCAGCATTACATCCCAGGCACCGGAAGACGAAATAGCAGAAAAGCTGCCCACTTCTCTTTTTTCTTTTTTAATTACCCCATTGCCTTCCACTTTATTAAAAGGCCATTGTGCAACCGCAGCAAATGAGATCAAAACCAGGGTTACAAGCAGTAATTTTTGTTTCATACAGCACTCTATTTATTATTTAACGCAACGATTATTTCCAGGTTACAGGAATTGAAAAAAAATATCACATTATTTTTTAATTAATATAAGACACCGACCGATGGCCGGAATATGCATGACCAGGCACCCCTGCTTCTCCAAAAAACGAATTAAAATAAATTACATGTTTATTTTTTTAACATTTTATTCAATTTTTTGCACCCACTCATCAAACAATATTGATTTTTTGCTGCAATTGAACTTATTTTGGGGCGTCAAAAAAACTAAACTATATGTCTTTAAGATTTAATGCTATCAGCAGCATCTCTGGTTCCGAGAAAGAAGCGGTAGTGGTTCCTGCGAGTTCGAAGATCACCGGGATCTTCGGTTCTAACGTATTTACATTGAAAACTGCCCGCGAATTCCTGAGTGAAGAAGGCTACAAAAGCCTTATTACCAGCATCAAGGGTGGTAAAAAAATCGACAGGAACGTTGCCAACCAGATCGCGAACGGTATCCGCGCCTGGGCAGAAAGCAAGGGTGTTACCCACTATACACACTGGTTTCAGCCTCTGACCGGCACTACTGCTGAAAAGCATGATTCTTTCTTTACCATAAAAAGCGACGGTACTGCTATTGAAGAATTCGACGGCGCTGCGCTGATCCAGCAGGAACCTGATGCATCTTCTTTCCCCAGCGGTGGTCTGCGCGCTACTTTTGAAGCCCGCGGCTATACTGCATGGGATCCGTCTTCACCGGCATTCATCCTTGAGATCGGCCAGGGTAAAACACTTTGTATCCCTACCATCTTTGTTTCTTATACCGGCGAATCACTGGATTATAAAGCACCGTTGCTGAAAGCACTGGAAACGCTGAACAAATCTGCCGTTGAGGTTTGTAATTATTTCGACAAGAACGTTACCAAAGTAACTGCTACCCTCGGTTGGGAACAGGAATATTTCGTGATCGATGAGGCACTCGCCAATGCGCGTCCTGACCTGATCCAGTGCGGCCGTACCGTATATGGTGCTGCTCCAGCGAAAGGACAACAGCTGGAAGACCATTATTTCGGTTCTATTCCTGAGCGTGTATATGCTTTCATGCGCGATTACGAACAGGAAGCTTACAAACTCGGTATTCCTTTACGTACCCGCCACAATGAGGTAGCGCCTGCACAGTTTGAGTGTGCGCCTATTTTTGAAGAGGTGAATATCGCGGTTGACCACAATACCTTATTAATGGATATCATGAGCCGCGTGGCTAAACGTCACAGGCTGGTAGTTCTGCTGCACGAAAAACCATTTGCAGGCATCAACGGCAGCGGCAAGCACAATAACTGGAGCATGGCCACTGATACCGGCGTTAACCTGCTGGCCCCGGGCAAAACTCCGAAGACCAACCTCATGTTCCTTACCTTCTTTGTGAATACGATCAAGGCGGTTCATGACTATGCAGATATTATGCGCGCTGCGATCGCTTCAGCACCGAACGATCACCGTCTCGGCGCCAACGAAGCCCCTCCTGCCATTATCTCTGTTTTCGTAGGTCAGTACCTCGCTAAAGTACTTGCAGATATCGAAACAAGGGTAAATACCAAATTCGACGAGCAGGACGAAGCCATCCTGAAACTGGATCTGCACCGCAGCATTCCTGAACTGATGCTCGACAATACAGACAGGAACAGGACCTCTCCTTTTGCCTTCACTGGTAATAAATTCGAGTTCCGTGCAGTAGGGTCATCTGCAAACTGTGCTATTTCCATGACCGTTATGAACACGATCATGGCCGATACCCTGAAGAAATTCAAGGCTGAGGTAGACGGACTGATCGAAAAAGGAGATAAGAAAGAGATCGCGATCATGCATGTGATCCAGAAGTACATCGTTGAAAGCAAATCTGTATTGTTCGAAGGCGACGGTTACAGCGATGAGTGGCATCATGAAGCAGAGCGCCGCGGTCTGCCAAACCTGAAAACCACTCCTATCGCCCTGGATGCCATGATCACCGATAAAGCTAAAAAGCTGTTCGAATCAAATGGTGTTTATACCCACGTTGAACTGGAAGCAAGGCACGAGATCGAACTGGAGAAATACATTAAAAAAGTACAGATCGAAGCACGCATCATGGGCGATCTCGCAATCAACCATATCCTGCCGGCTGCTATCAAATACCAGAACGAACTGCTGACCAATATCAACGGCCTGAAAGCCGCAGGTTTACCGGAAACTGCTTACAAAAGCCAGCTGGTGATGCTGACAGAAGTGAGCGAACATATCCAGGTGATCCATGACAAAGTACACGCCATGGTAGAAGCAAGAAAAATCGTCAACAATATGGAAGACACACGTACCAAAGCGATCGCTTACGAAAGCCAGGTAAAATCTGCCTTCTTCGACGATATCCGCTACCATGTTGACAAACTGGAGCAACTGGTTGACGACGAAACATGGACACTTCCCAAATACCGTGAGATGTTGTTTTTAAGATAAGTTTTTTTGACTTGAGCAATCATAGCCCCGTTCCTTTCCAGGAGTGGGGCTTTTTTTATGCCAATCCTTAACGGTCATTTAACAAGACCTGCCCAACCCACGATTTTCAGGCTTGCTGACTATGTGAATGCCGGAAAAATGCCGCTGTCCACCGAAAATAACACTTGCAGAATAGTCAAATAGCTTAATTTTCTCTTCTTAAATCTGTAAAACTAAACTTTACAAGTATGAAAAAAGTAATTGCATTATTTGCGATTGTTATCGGTTGTTCTGCTACAACTGTAATGGCGCAGGGCGGTGGCGGACAACAGGATCCTGCTGCACGTCTGGCTGCTCAGAAACAAAGGTACAAAGACATGGGTCTGAACGATGTTCAGGTTGACTCTGTTATTGCGATCAGCAACGACATGAGGCCTAAAATGATGGCCCTGAGAGATGCCAGCGAAGCTGACAGACCTGCAAAAATGAAAGAGATCACTGACGAGCGCAACAAGAGGCTTGAAAAAGCTTTGCCTGCTGACCTCGCTAAGAAAGTGATCGAAGCTATGTCTATGCAGCGTGGCCCAGGTGGCGGTGGTCGTCCGGGTGGCGGCGGTGGCGGAAAAAAATAATTTCCGGTTTTACTACCAATAAAAAAATCCTCATTCATCATGAGGATTTTTTTATGCTTATACTTTTCGTTTCTTATTGCATTTTGAATGTTTCCAGGAATTTGGTGGTAAAGTTACCTTTCCTGAAATCTTCATTCTGCATCAATTGCAGGTGGAATGGAATGGTGGTCTTGACACCTTCGATCACATACTCGCTCAGTGCGCGGTACATGGTATTGATGGCTTCTTCCCTTGTCTGCGCTACCGTGATCAGTTTTCCGATCATGGAATCGTAATACGGCGGGATCACATAACCTGCATATACATGGCTGTCTACACGTACACCATGACCGCCCGGGGTATGGAGCGTAGTGATCTTTCCGGGAGAAGGCCTGAAATCATTATACGGATCTTCCGCATTGATACGGCATTCGATGGCGTGCATCTGCGGCTCATAGTTACGGCCTGAGATCTTTTCGCCCATGGCGATCTTGATCTGTTCCTTGATAAGGTCGTAGCTTACCACTTCTTCCGTAACACAATGTTCTACCTGGATACGGGTATTCATTTCCATGAAGTAGAAGTTACGGTGTTTATCTACCAGGAACTCGATGGTTCCCACGCTTTCATAATTGATGGCCGATGCCGCTTTGATGGCAGCTTCACCCATACGGTGACGCAGTTCCGGCGTCATAAAAGGAGACGGCGACTCCTCCACCAGTTTCTGGTGACGGCGCTGAATGGAACAGTCCCTTTCGCTCAGGTGGCAAACGGTACCATACTGATCGCCCGCAACCTGTATTTCGATATGTCTTGGTTCTTCCACGAATTTCTCCATGTAGATACCATCGTTTTTGAATGAAGCTGCTGCTTCGATCTTTGCAGTGGTGTAGGCTTTTTCAATTTCAGATTCATCCCATACCACGCGCATACCTTTACCGCCACCGCCGGCAGTTGCTTTCATGATGATCGGGTAACCGATCTCACGCGCCAGGGATTTGGCATCTTCCACATCTTTCAGCAATCCTTCACCGCCTGGTACTACAGGAACGCCCGCTTTGATCATAGTATCCTTCGCGGTGATCTTGTCGCCCATTTTATTGATCATCTCAGGCGTTGGCCCGATGAATTTGATCCCGTGATCGGCACAGATCTGGGAGAATTTCGCATTCTCGGCCAGGAAGCCGTAACCAGGGTGTACGGCATCTGCATTGGTGATCTCTGCAGCGGCCATGATATGCGGGATATTCAGGTAAGAATCTGCGCTCTGCGCCTTACCGATACAAACTGCTTCATCTGCAAAACGAACGTGCAGGCTGTCGCGGTCTGCGGTAGAATAAACAGCCACCGTCTTGATCCCCATTTCGCGGCAGGTTCTGATGACCCGGAGCGCGATCTCTCCCCTGTTGGCAATTAATATTTTTTTGAACATTCGGTTCTTGATTTAATCTTGATCTAATTAAAAAAGCCCATAGGCAATAGCCTGATCGCTTATTTATACTAAGCAAAAGAGACTATGGGCTATGGACCAACCGGTAACCATTAGGGTTTTACCAGGAACAAAGGCTGATCGTATTCTACAGGACTGGCATCTTCTACCAGTACTTTTACGATTGTGCCGGATATTTCGCTTTCAATTTCGTTGAAGAGTTTCATCGCTTCGATGATACATACCACTTTTCCCGGAGCGATTTCGGTACCTACTTCGGCAAGTACCGGCTTATCAGGAGAAGGGCGGCGGTAGAAAGTACCGATCATCGGGCTTTTTACCGTAATGAGGTTATCTGCCTGGGCTGGTGCAGCCGGAGCGGCCGGCGTTGCCTGGGGAGTGGTTGCCGGAGCGGCCTGAGGTGCTGCGGCCGGGGCCTGTGGCATTGTTGTGTAAACCTGTGGAGCAGGAGCTGCTACGGTAACCGGAGCTTCTTCTTTCTGCTTGATGGTAACCTTACCATCCTTATCTTCTATACTGATCTCACCAATATTACTTTTATTGATGATTTTGATCAATTCGTGAATTTGCTTTAAGTCCATAATTGGCAATTTTTGGGTAAAATCAGTTAGATTTGGTCAAATCGGGGGGCAAAATAGCCTTTTTTTGATAAAAATCGTCGTTTTTCTCAAATTCGGGAAATCTCTTCCCCAACTCATTTTTTTCCCACCGGAACTGGTATTTTATTTGCTGAAAAAACATGGCAGCCGGAAGGGCTGCCATGAGGAACCGCCGGCCGGCGGAATTATTTTACACGTTCTACGTAATCACCTGTTTTGGTGTTCACGCGGATCATTTCGCCGTCTTCCACAAACAGGGGTACCATTACGGTAGCACCGGTTTCAACGGTTGCAGCTTTCAGGGCGCGTGTTGCGGTATCGCCTTTTACGCCCGGCTCACAGTATGTGATCTGTACAACGATCTTTTCGGGAAGCTCTGCACCGATCGGTTGGTCGGTTTCGGTATTGATGAATACGAATACTTCAGAACCATCTTTCAGGAACTGTGGCGCATCCATCATTTCTTCCGCGAGGGCGATCTGTTCGAATGTTTCGTTGTTCATGAGGTTATAACCTGTATCATCCTTGTACAGGAACTGGAAGGTTTTCTTCTCCACACGTACCGGGAAAATGGTTTCACCGCTGTTCCAGGTCTTTTCAATAGAACGTTTATTGTCCACTCCCTTCAGCTTCGCCCACACTTTGGCGGCGGCACGGGCGGTCTTGTTTTCGCCGAATTCCACCACGGAATACAGGCTGCCGTCTAACTTTAAGATCATACCACGGCTGATGTCTGATGTAGTTGCCATTTTTCTTTGTTTTTTATAGCTGCCCGTTGCGGGCAGGCGCAAAAGTAGGCATGACGGGCAGTAAATACTAAATTATTGACAGAAATTTCTTGTTTTAAGCCTGCAGACGGACGAACAGGAGATTATGTTTTTGCCTCCGGCCGAAAAAAACTTTCCGCTTTTCCCCCAAACTCCAAACTCTAACCTATTTTTGCGGCAAATTTCAAACTACAGAATCACATATCATGGCAGTATTAGTGAACAAACAATCGAAGATCATTGTTCAGGGCTTTACAGGAACTGAGGGTACCTTCCACGCTACCCAGATGATTGAATACGGTACCAATGTAGTAGGCGGTGTAACCCCGGGTAAAGGCGGCAGCTCTCACCTGGATAAACCTGTCTTTAATACTGTAGCTGATGCAGTAAAAAGCACCGGTGCTGATGTCAGCATCATCTTCGTGCCGCCTGCATTTGCAGCAGACGCCATCATGGAAGCCGCAGAAGCAGGCATTGCACTGGTTGTTTGTATCACAGAAGGCATCCCTGTACAGGATATGGTGAAAGTTAAAAACTACCTGCAGGGTACCAAAACACGCCTGATCGGGCCAAACTGCCCGGGTGTAATCACCGCAGGGGAAGCGAAAGTAGGTATCATGCCAGGCTTTATCTTCAAACCAGGCCGCATCGGTATCGTTTCAAAAAGCGGTACCCTTACTTACGAAGCAGCTGACCAGGTGGTTAAAGCCGGTCTGGGTATCAGCACAGCTATCGGTATCGGTGGTGATCCGATCATCGGAACCCCTACCAAAGAAGCGGTAGAATTACTGATGAACGATCCTGAAACAGACGGTATCATCATGATCGGTGAAATCGGCGGCAGCATGGAAGCAGAAGCAGCACGCTGGATCAAGGAAAACAAAACCAAACCAGTTGTAGGTTTCATTGCAGGCCAGACAGCTCCTCCCGGCCGCCGTATGGGTCACGCCGGTGCGATCATCGGTGGCGCAGACGATACTGCAGCCGCTAAAATGAAGATCATGGCAGAATGTGGTATCGATGTTGTAGCCAGCCCGGCTGATATCGGAAAGACCATGGCAGAAGCACTCAAAAAATAAACTTCAGCATCTCATATCAAGAGCCCGGTTAACCTGATTAACCGGGCTCTTTTTTTAAATACTGGCCTGGTTTTGGTATAAAAGGCATGAATCATGCAACGCAGGTTGTGTAATTCCGCTCAATCGGGCATCCTTAATCACAACAGTGTATTTTCACCCAAAAATCCTACAGCATGGCATGGAAGAAATTTTGTATCGTAGTCGGCTTATTTTGCTCTGTAACGGCATTGTCAGCACAACGGAGCGCAGATACGGCATTTCAAAAAGAATGGCTTGAGATCGACACCCTTATTGTAGCACGTAACCTGACCAAATCGGCTCTCACCAAAGTAGAAACGATCTACGGTAGAGCAAGGCAGCAAAACCTGTATCCGCAGGTGATCAAAGCCCTGATCTACCGTTACTCACTTCAAAACGAAGTGGAGGAAAACGCCAGCCTGAAAAAGTTCAGTTCCCTTGAAAAAGATATCAGCCAGGCAACCGATCCTGTTCAGAAAAGTGTACTGCACGCGCTGGCGGCCAAATATCTTAACCAGTATTTTAACAACCAGCGCTGGGTAATCTACAATCGTAAATCAACAGAAAATTATACCCACGCCGATCTGAGCACCTGGAGCGCCGCTGATTTTGAGAAAGCCATCGCCCGTCATTTCATTGCCAGTCTCGAACCCCATGCTGCATTGCTCCGGACAAACGTGCAGCATTATGCAGCCGTACTGATCAAAGGCAGCAATATCAGCGCCAGGCCTACCTTATACGATGTGATCGTTCATGAAGCTCTTTACTATTTTACCTCTGCCGCCGCTTTTTCCAGGAATGCACTTCCTGCTTTCCTGGTTACCGATCCCGCCCTGCTGGCCGATTACCGGCAATTTGCCACAACACGTTTTTCGGTTAAGGATACTACTCTTCCAGATTACAAAGCATTACTGCTCTATCAGCAACTCATCCTTGCCCACCTCGATGATGCAGACAAGACCGCTTTGTCTTATGCCGATATCGAGCGGATCCAATGGGCTTATGAACATGCAGGGTTCAATTATAAAGAAGACCGTTATGTGCAGGCTTTGAAAAACGCCGCGGCAACATACGGCAGTCACCCCGCTGCTGCCAATGCCTGGTATATGCTGGCTGTTTATGAAAACGATAAGGGTTACAGGTACACTCCGTTCGGAGACAGCACCAACCGCTATGCGCATGTAAGGGCAAGGCAGATCATTGAGAGAGCTGTTCCGCTTTTTGATAAAAAAACAGAAGGCGTCATCAATATGCAGAACCTGCTGCTGCAGATCAACAGAAAAGAATTAAGCACGGAAACAGAACAGGTCAATCTTCCCGGCCTACCCTTCCGTGCACTTGTATCTTACAGGAACATCAATACATTATATGGCCGCATTGTGAAAATAGACGACAATGATGCGATCAGGAATAAGTACTGGCTCGATGGTTACTGGAAAAAAATAACGGAGCTGCCGGTATATAAAACATTCACACAGCCGCTACCCGCCACAAATGATCACCAGCGGCACGCTACCGAGATCAGGATCGACGGGCTGCCATCCGGCAATTATACCATCATCGGCTCTTCAGATGCTGCATTCAGCGACACTGCAAGTAAACTCAGCATGCAATTCTTCTCCGTTTCGAATATCGCTTATATCCGCAACGGGAACGACTTTTTCGTCGCCGACAGGCAAACAGGCGCTCCGCTGGCCGATGTAACTGTTACGATCTCGAAAGGCATTTACAATAACAAAGCCCAGATGGTGGTGTTTCAACCTTACGCCACCCGAAAGACGGATAAAAACGGTTTTTTCAGATTTGCCGGTAAAGAGCGCGACGGCTCCTTCAGATACACTTTTGTAAAAGACAAGGAAAAACTCGATCTGCGCGAAAACGATTATATCGTGTATGAAAACGACACGGAAAATGAAACTGAAGAAAATATAAAACGGCTGGAAAAGAATAACAGCCGGGTTTACTTCTTTACAGACAGGTCCATTTACCGCCCGGGCCAGACCGTTCAGTTCAAAGGGATCGCAGTAACGCGGGATCGTGCGAATGGCCAGAGCAAACTGATCGAGACACATGATTCAGCATGGGTTTACCTGAAAGATGCCAACCGGAAAAAAATCGATTCGCTTCGCTATGCACTCAACAGTTATGGTTCTTTCAGCGGACGTTTCAGCATTCCGCAAAACCTGCTGACAGGACAGTTCAGTATCGAAGCCGGTGGGTTTAATCAATCAGCCACTTATTTTTCAGTAGAAGAATATAAACGCCCTACTTTCAATGTAGCATTCGACAAACCCAAAGGCAGTTACCGTTTAAATGATTCCATTACAGTAAACGGAACAGCAACCGCTTACGCAGGAAATAAGATAGGTAATGCCAAAGTAATTTATACTGTAACCAGGAATGCCCGTGCACTATATCCATGGTTACGTACAATGCCATTACCTGCCAGAGAGATCAGCCATGGCGAACTGGTTACGGATGCAGACGGCAAATTCTCCATCCCATTTGCAGCACTTGCAGATGATATTACCGACCGCAGCGGAGAACCGGTATTCAGTTTTACGGTTAAGGCAGACATCACCGATCCGGGTGGTGAAACCAGAAGCAGCAGCATCAGTATCCGCATCGGTTACACTTCACTTTTACTCGCTGTAAATACACCTGTGATGGCAGATGCGGACAGCCTGAAAAAATTATCCGTATCGGTTACCAACCTGGCAGGTGAAAAAGAACCTGCTATGGTGAACATTCGTTTCTATCAGCTTCAGGCCCCGGATAAAACATTACGGAAAAGATACTGGCAACGTCCGGATCAGTTCAGTATGACGCGTAGTGAATTCGAGCGTTACTTCCCCAATGATGAATATGAACATGAAACGGATTATACTACCTGGAAAGTTGCACGTAACGCCGGGGAGTATACAGTGAATACAAAAGATACAGAACAATTTAACGTTACAGGCCTCCAGCCCGGCACTTATAAAATTGAATCCATCACCAGGGATAAACATGGCGACACAGTGAAAGACATCCGTTATATGCAACTCTTCCAGGCTTCAACAGGGAAGTTTCCTGGTCCGGGTATTGACTTCAGCTACAACATTAAAGATGTAGTGCAGCCTGGCGAAAAAGCTGTATTTCTTGCCGGAAGTAATGTTAACAACCTCTATGTGATCAGGAAAACCACCAAACCTTCAGACAGTAAAGGAAGTTACAGTTACCAGGAAAGACAGAAGGGTGCTGAACAACTCGTTTACACACCCGCAGAAAATGATCGCGGTGGTGTGGTGATCGATGAGGCATATATCTACAATAATCGTTTGTATACGCATCAGTACTATGTAAATGTGCCATGGAGCAATAAAGACCTGAAAGTAACATATACCAGCTACCGCAATAAAACAGAACCGGGCAGCCGGGAAAAATGGACCGTATCTGTAAAAGGCAATAAGGATTCTGCTGTGAATGCAGAGTTGCTCACCAGCATGTATGATGCTTCGCTGGATCAGTTCAGGCAGAATAACTGGAGCGTGCCACTGCTCTGGAAAACCACAGCAGCATCGGGGCTTTTTTCAGGCAGCAATAATTTCAATTCCGTTAATTCCAATGAGAACTATATTGACCTGCATTTACTTGACTTGCCTGTAAATACCTATTATCAGCTGGCTACAGATATTGCACAACTGCTGATGGATAACGACAAATTGAAAAAATACAGTCGTTACTACGAGCTTGCACAGGCATACAGCATGGGCCGTTCGGATGGTGCGCTGAACGAAGTGGTAACTGTTGGCTACGGCGCTTCTAAAACTGCGAGCCGTGTTGTGCTGCGGGGTGCTGCAAGTGCATCTCCGGCAAACGCACCATTGATGGTCCTCAATGGAAAGGTAGCGGGCCTGGAAAGCGTGAATGCAGATGATGTGAAAGACGTAAGTGTTCTGAACGCAGAAAATGCAACGGCATTGTATGGAAGCGCAGGTGCAAATGGCGCGATCATCATCGCTACCAAACCAGGGTCATCAGAACCTGTAACCCCAAGAACAAACCTGAACGAAACAGCGTTTTTCCTGCCACATCTTTATACAGATTCATCAGGTAATTACAATTTCAGCTTCACCATACCTGAAGCGCTTACTGAATGGAAATGGATGAGCTTTGCACATACGAAAGATCTCGCCATGGGCACTGCCTCTGCTTCTGTAATCACACAGAAAACACTGATGGTACGTCCGGGTATGCCCCGATTCCTGCGCGAAGGAGACAATATCGAACTCACCACACGCATAGTAAATACAGGCGACAGCGAACTTACAGGACAGGTTACACTTGAACTGCTGGATGCGGCCACACTTAAACCTGTTGATGGCTGGTTCCAGAATATGTTCCCGGTACAGTATTTCACAGTGGGGGCAGGTAAAACAAGTGCGCTCAAGTTCCCGATACAGATTCCGTTCAGCTTCAACAAACCGCTGATCTGGCGTTTTGTGGCACGTGCAGGTAATTTCAGCGATGGCGAGGAGAATATCATTCCGGTGGTAACCAACCGTACACTGGTAACCGAAAGTCTGCCGCTGTATGTAAGCAAAGACACTACCAGAACGTTCCGCTTCGACAAACTGCTGAACAATTCAAGTGAAACACTCACACACGAAGCGCTTACTGTTGAATTTACCGGTAACCCCGTATGGTATGCCGTGCAGTCTTTGCCTTATCTCATCAATTATCCGTATGAGTGCGCAGAACAAACCTTTAATCGTTTTTATGCGAATACTCTCGCGGCTTATATCGTGAACAGCAACCCGGCTATCAGAACAGTATTTGAAGCCTGGAAGAAAGATACCGCATCACTGAAAAGTAATCTTGAGAAAAACCAGGAACTGAAGCAGTTGCTCCTACAGGAGACGCCCTGGGTAATGAACGCGGTTTCCGAGAACGAGCAGCGCAGGAATATCGCTCAGTTATTCGACATGGCCGCACTGAACAGCCAGTCGGATCTTTTCATCCGGAAACTGCAGGATCAGCAGCTTCCCGGTGGTGCATTCAGCTGGTTCAAAGGTGGCGGAGAAGACAGGTATATTACCAACTATATCCTCACCGGTATCGGCAAACTGAAAAGACTCGGCGCGCTTACCCCAGACCTGGCACTGCGCATGCAAAGCCTGATCGGAAATGCGGTGACTTATCTTGACGGGAGGATTGCAACCGATTATTTCAACAGAATGGCTGCATCGAAAATAGCCACGTCGCAGCAGACCATCAGCACAACAGAAATACAATACCTGTACATGCGCAGCTTCTTTGGTAATATCCAGCAGTCTGCTGCTTCAAAAACAGCATTCAGCTATTATTATGAACTGGGTAAAAAAACCTGGAATACACAGAACCTGTACAACAAAGCCATGCTCGGTATTGTTTACCTGAAGAACAATGAGAAAACGTTTGTAAACAATTATATTCTTCCCGCAGTGCTTGAGAATTCGGTTACGGATGCTGCGAAAAACAGTGTATACTGGAAGAACCGCCAGACCTGTTTCTGGTATGAATCGCCGGTAGAGCACCAGTCGATGATGATCGCTTTCCTGCAGGAAATGCAGCAGAACCAGCCGCAGAAAAATATTACTGATAAAATAACAGCGGCAAGAACCTGGTTACTGCTAAACAAACAGACCAATAACTGGAGAACCACCGTTGCCACTGCCGATGCATGTTATGCGCTGCTCAGCGGCAACGAAAGCTGGCTGAACAACAGCAGAAAGGTGAGCATTACACTGGGCAATTATACCATCAGCAGCCAGGATAAACCTGCAGAAGCAGGAAGCGGTTATTTCAAAGAAAGAATCGATAGTAAAAATGTGACACCACAGATGGGCAATGTTACGGTAACAGTCAGCTCAGCCGGAAACAAAAACAGCCAGCCTGCCTGGGGCAGTGTTTACTGGCAGTATTTCGAAAACCTGGATAAGGTCACCACTGCCGGCGGGCCATTATCCATCACAAAAAAGCTTTTCCTCGAAAAGAACACAGACAAAGGAAAAGTACTGACAGCCCTTGAAGAAAACGCAGAAGTAAAAGTGGGCGACAAGATCGTTGTCCGCATGGAGATCCGCAGCGACCGCGATATGGATTACGTGCATCTGAAAGACATGCGTGCAGCAGCCATGGAGCCTGTTAACGTGCTCAGCGGCTATAAATGGCAGGACGGGCTCGGTTACTACGAAAGCACCAAAGATGCAAGCAGTAATTTCTTCATCAGCAACCTGCGAAAAGGAACCTATGTGTTTGAATACCCGGTATTCATCACGCACTCAGGAGTTTTCTCTGCAGGCATTGCCAATATCCAGTGCATGTACGCACCGGAATTCACAGCCCATTCAAACGGTATTACCCTTAGGGTAGCTAATTAAAACAGATACCACCAGTGAAAAGCCCTGCGATTGCGGGGCTTTTTGTTTTTTATTTGTTGCACCTTTGCCGGATGCAGGTAGATTATATTGTTGTTGGACAGGGGCTATGCGGTACGTTCCTGAGTTATTTCCTGGTACAGGCAGGGTGTTCGGTATTGGTGATCGACGAGAGCCGGCCATACAGCGCTTCCAAAGTAGCCAGCGGTGTGATCAATCCTGTAACCGGCCGTCGGATCGTAAGAACCTGGGAGATAGAAAAGCTGATGCCATTTGCGGTTGACACTTACCGCCGGCTGGAAAAAGAGCTGGAAGTTTCACTGATCCGTCAATGCAATATTCTCGATTTCCACCCCACGCCGCAGATGCAACTCGCATTTGCCGAGAGAATTCCTGTAGAAAAAGAATACCTGCGTATTCCCGATAACAGTGATCAGTGGAAAGAGTATTTCGATTATCCTTTCAGTATCGGGGAGATCAATCCCTGCTGGCTGATAGATCTGCATCAATTACTGGCCGGCTGGCGCGCGAAACTTTCTCAGCAGCAATCACTTCTTGAAGAACGCTTCAGCCTGGAATACTGTGAGATCACCCCGGAGAAGATCACCTATAAAGACATCAGTGCATCCGGCATTTTCTTTTGTGATGGAACGGAAGGTTTCGATAATCCGTATTTCAGCATGCTGCCATATGCACGAAACAAGGGCCAGGCAATCATTGCGCATATACCCGGTCTTCCGCGCACCAATATCTTCAAGCAGGGCATCAGTCTTGTACCCTGGCAGGAAGAGCATTTCTGGATCGGTTCCACTTATGAATGGAATTTCAAAGACCTGCAGCCCTCGCCGGAATTCAGGCAAAAGGCAGAACAACAACTGCAACACTGGCTTCGACTTCCTTATACCATTGTTGACCATATCGCATCCGAACGCCCGGCCAATATGGAACGCAGGCCATTTGCGGGACTGCACCCATTAATGCCGTCTGTTGGCATCCTGAACGGCATGGGAACAAAAGGCTGTTCTCTGGCGCCCTATTTTGCAGCAGAACTGGCGCAACACCTTGTACACCAGGCGCCGCTCACACCACAGGTGGATGTAAGAAGATTCACAAGAATATTAAGCCGGTAAATTTTATCTTAGTTCCAAATCAACCTATATGAGCAAAACGTCGGAAGACACGTATACCATTCCGCTCTCGTACCGGAAAATGGAAAACATGCACATTGTATTCTGGCTTTTCAAAGATGTAGCATGGTGTATGATCTGGAAGCCACTGGGTATCATCATGATCTTTCCTACCCTGATCATTTCCATCGTGATTGCATGGCGCACGAGGCACCTGATGTCTGAACGCTGCCATAACCTTGCCATTACTGTCTGGATCACAGCCAATTCCTACTGGATGATCAGCGAGTTCTTTCATTTCGACAGCCTGCCGGTCTGGGGCGACTTCACCTTTAAACACCTGACACTCATTCCTTTCTTCAGCGGCCTGCTGATGCTGGCTTATTATTACATCTATTGGCAACCTACACACAGGCACGAAAAAGAAACCATGTAATTTTACCAGTCAACACAAATCCGTACCAGTATTAACACTGAACCATTAATTTCATAAAAAAAGACCTATGACAATACGTGCTATTACGCATTTGAGAAAAAAGGCATTCAGGGGTTTTATGTTCCTGGTAATGCTCACCGCAATAACGGCACATTCTTCTGCACAGAAGGCCGTTAAGAAGTATGATTTCACCATGGATCTGAACCAGATCGACAAAGACCGTTTTGTGGTGGAACTGTTAACCCCGGCGATCACTGCATCAACCATCCATTATTATATTCCAAAAACAGTACCCGGTACTTATTCGGATGATAACTACGGCTATTTTGTTGAGGAACTGAAAGCCTTCGATAAAAACGGCAAAGAACTTACAACCGAGCATCCGGATGTAAATACCTGGAAGATCAACGATGCCAGCAAGCTGTACCGCATCACTTACAAAGTGAACGATACTTATGATGCGGCAGAAAGAAAAGAAAAAGTATTTGAACCCGCCGGTACCAATATCCAGAAAGACACCAGCTATGTGATCAACACACATGCGGTTCTCGGTTATTTCGAAGGGATGGAGCAGATTCCTTACCAGCTTACCATCAAACATCCTGAAAGATTCTATGGCTCGACAGCCATGACAGATCATGACCAGAGCCGCACGGCAGATGTATTCCGCACGGGAACTTACGGCGAGATCGTAGACAACCCGATCATGTATTGCGAGCCTGATACAGCAACCATTAAAGTAAACAACGCCGAAGTAGTGATCTCTGTTTATTCACCCAATAAAGTGATCCGCGCAGCCGCACTGGCCAAACACCTTGATACATTGCTGCAGGCGCAGGGAAAATATATCCGCAGTAAGCTGCCGGTAGACAGGTACGTGTTCATCATCAACCTGACCGACAAAGGAACTTTATCCGGCTCTATAGGCGCACTCGAGCACTCATACTGCTCATTCTACAACCTGATAGAACGCGCGCCGGAGCAGTTCATGCCGCAGTTCAAGAATATGGCTGCACATGAGTTCTTCCATATCCTCACACCACTGAATGTTCATTCTGAAGAGATCCAGTATTTCGATTTCGCACACCCGAAAATGTCTGAACATCTCTGGCTTTATGAAGGAACAACCGAATACCATGCACATGCTGCGCAGGTGAGGGCAGGTATGATCACCCCTGAACAGTTCTTTGCAGAAATGGGCGGCAAGATCACCAGTTCCAGGATGCAGTACAAAGACACGCTTCCGTTCACCTTCATGAGCAAGCATGTGCTCGAGCCGGAATATGCACCGCAATACGGAAACGTATACGAGAAAGGTGCACTGATCGCTATGGCACTGGATCTGCGCTTAAGGCAGTTATCCGGCGGCAAGTACGATATCATCAGCCTCGTTACCGATCTCTCCAAAAAATACGGGAAAGGAAAACCATTCAAAGACAGCGAACTGTTTGATGTGATCGGAAAACTGACCTATCCGCAGATCAAGGATTTCCTGACTACCTATGTAGGAGGTTCTACCCCGCTGCCGCTGGAAGAGATCTTTGCTTCCGCAGGTATCAAATGGGATAAGGAACAACCGTTCCAGGTATATAGCCTGGGTGGTTTCAGGGCACGTGCCGGCAATGGCAAGCTGATCATAGCCAGCACTGCTACACTGAACGATATCGGTAAAAAAATGGGCTATGCAGTAGGTGACACTATTCTTGCGATCAACGGCAGGCCTGTAGACATCAACAATTTTATGCAGGTACAATCCGAGTGGCAGAAAGCCGTTAAAGCAGGTGATGATCTTACCGTTACCGTAGCAAGAAAAGAAGGCGATGCCAGCAAAAATATTGAGCTGAAAACAAAAGCTGAAACCATTACTCAGCGCCGCCTCAACGTCCTCTCCTTCGATCCGGCAGCTACCCCTGAACAGGTGAAGCTCCGCAACGAATGGCTGAATATAAAAAGTTAACATCCCCGTTCAACTAAAAAAAGGACCATTCCTGTTTCAGGAATGGTCCTTTTTTTTATTTACATGTGCGGTCATTTATGTTATCATGAAACAGGCTTTTATCCATTCCTGTATTCATAGATCCGGTCGGCTTCTTTTCTCCAGTCGCCCGGCCGGCCCCATTGCTTCAGTTTGCCATTCAGGAAATACAGGTAATAACGCTCAGCGATCTGCATGGTTCCGGCATCGTACCTGGTGTATTGCATTACTTCGAGTACGTCGTTTCCATACTGTGTACTGCCGATCACATTATCGGGTTTCTTTTTCAATGCAGTGTACACTTCTTCCTTGCTCATCCCCAGGCTGACCCTTGTAAGATCAATGGCCTTGTAAGGTGCGCATGACATAAAGAACAAAACGACGGTAACAAGGAAAATCCCTTTTTTCATAAACTTAAATTGGTACGCCACATCCCTATGCGCAGAGAATAAAAATAAGCGTGGGACATACATGCTTATCCGTTGTATCGCATGAAACATCAGGTCTTCAGACAGAAATCCCTGTTTACAAAAATTTCCGTTCACTGGCACTTAAGATTCACGGTTCTTTTCACGAAATGAAGCTTACGCTTACTGTTTATTTTTTCTATAAAGGGGTATTTCACCCGCTTTATTTGCAACGCTATTTCAATAAAGACTGCCACTTATCCTCCATATATGCCGGTAATTGAATTAAACTACCGTTCATCACGGGTACTTTACCGCTCATATGAACGCAAGTCCCGCTTGGCCCTGTTCTGCTTTCATGGGGTATAGCCACTCTCTATCTTTACACCATCAAAGTAAACGGAGCCTCGCTCCTATGTGATATGAACCACTTATTGGAATTCCTTTTTGCCCGTTTCAGACAACGTGTAAAACCACCGGAAGTCCGCACACTCTAGTTTCTCTTTCCTATTTTACATCTGTCCTGGCATTACACGTCAACAGCCGGTATTTTGCCTGCACGGATCATGCTGCAATGATGCAGCGGACTGTCACTATTTTTTATACAACGATTATGAATAAACAAATGAAACCCTTCGTTTTAACGATCATTGCTTTTGCATTACTGATGTGTCTTATCTCCTGTAAAGAGAAGAATGAAGACATCAGTACAAGTGTAAACAAAAACGGTGCCATAGAAACTTCAGTAGAAGTGAAACATCTCGATGAACAGCACGACCTGCTCATTACCACACACCGCGTGTGGGTAAAGAATGAACTGAGCAAAGCTTTTATTTACCAGGATACCGTTCCTTCGCTCGGTAAAACCTTTGCGGAAGCGGAGAACAGTGAAGGCGAAACAAAAAATGTATGGATCAACAAAGCTTACGAGATCTTTATTACCGTTAAGTAACAGCAACATGAAAAAATCATCTTATATAGAACTGGTACTGATCACCGCGGCGCTGGCCAGTTGTAATCAGCCGAAAAGGAAAGCAGACTGGGACGATAATGCCCGCATACACATCAGAAGCGATTCCACAGCGCCTTACACGCGCGCCAGGTATCATGGCGGAAGTCACTTATGGTATTATGCGTTCAGACCTTATGGTAACTACAGCAATGGTGTATACAACCATGCGGGTTATTATTCATCGGCATTACCGGTAAGATCGAATATCGGATCCAACACGTTCAAGGGCGCTGTAACACGCGGCGGTTTCGGACGCAGTGCATTCAGTGTTTCATCGTAACATTTACAAGAACATCAACCATTATTACAACTTATGAAAAGAATAAAAACCAATCCCCGGAACAACTGGCAATCTGCCGTAGAAAAACTGGGATTCGGATTCCATACTTCCAACGTCCCTTACTGGGATGAATCTGTATACTACGAGATGAAGATGGACGAGATCCTCTTCATTGAAAAAGCAACTGCGGAGCTCTGGGATCTTTGCCTGGGAGCGGTACAGCATGTGATGGATCATAACCTGTATCATAAATTCGCCATTCCCGAATGGGCCATTCCGCTGATTGAAAAAAGCTGGACAGAAGATCACCCTGCCATTTACGGCCGCTTTGACCTCTGCTACAAAAACGGCGAAGTAAAAATGCTGGAGTTCAATGCAGATACACCTACCAGCCTGTATGAAGCCGGCATTGTGCAGTGGTTCTGGCTGCAGGACTTTGACAAGAACAAAGACCAGTTCAACAGTATCCATGAAAAACTGATCGCCTACTGGAAATACCTGCATACTTACCTTCACCCGGGAACGCTTCATTTCACCTGCCTGAAAGAAACGCTGGAAGACCTGACCAACACCGAGTACATGCGCGACTGTGCTATCCAGGCCGGCATCGACACAAAACTCATCTTTATAGATGATCTGGGCTGGAACAGCGACACCATGGAATTTGTAGACATGGAGAACAAACCGGTGAAAAATATTTTCAAACTTTATCCGTGGGAATGGCTGTTAAAGGAATCATTCGGTGAGAATATCCTCCGGGACAGCAACCATGCATTATGGATAGAGCCAGCCTGGAAGATGATCTTATCCAATAAAGCGATCCTGCCTGTATTATGGGAATTATACCCGGATTGCCCTTACCTGCTGCCGGCATATTTTGAGCCGGGCAGGCTTACAGATTATGTAAAAAAACCGATCCTCAGCCGCGAAGGTGCCAACATCAACCTGGTGCAGGATGGAAAACTGCTGCAGCATACGGAAGGCATGTATGGTGGAGAAGGTGCTGTTTTCCAGCAACTGTTCACATTGCCGGAATTCGATGGAAATTATCCTGTGATCGGCAGCTGGGTTATTGGCCAGGAACCTGCCGGCATGGGTATCAGGGAAGCAAATGACCTGATCACGGCCAACAACAGCCGGTTTGTGCCGCACCTGATCAGCTAAGAAATAAAGCGGCCGGTTAAACCGGCCGCTTTCGTTAATACCGTGAGAATACATACCTCGACACATAACCGCCGCGGTACAAAGTAGCGATCAGGCGGTTTCCGGTATACACCACATCATCGAAGAAGAGGTCTACAGAGCTTCCGGTATAACGGTCGTACACATGAATTTCAAACATATCGTGGCGACCATTGTAATAATCGCCGTACTGGTCGTAATAGCCACCCACCACAGACCTGATAAGCCAGGTACCGTTCATACGGTTATAGCCATCATCATATTTCGCAGAGCCGTTGCTGTAGAAGTCGAAAACGCCGTTCTCGAGCCCTGAGTTAAAATAGCGCCAGCCATAGCCATTGCTTTCCTTTGTTTCCGTAACGATCCAGGAACCGGATAAAGCACCCGGAGAAGGTACGGATACATATTTCTTACAGGCGGTAAAAGAGACAAGAACCAGTAAAAGAGATGAGATGAGTAAAGTTCTTTTCATAACAGTGGTTTTATTGGTACATCAAACTGTTTCTGTGAATACCTATTCAATTCCTTTACCAGAAACTGCAAACCGGGCGTCACAGGTCCCTTTTATATTTTTTTTAACGAAAAGTCCGAACGCCCAATTCAGCTATATTTGCAGCAAAGAGCAGCCCTGCTGTTGTTCTCTGTGATTGCAGCCATAAACATCAAGCAAAATCAATCGTATGTATCGCACGCACACCTGTGGTGAATTAAGGATCAGTGACGTAAACAAGGAAGTAACCCTGGCCGGATGGGTTCAGACCGTTCGTAAATTCGGCGCTATCACTTTTGTTGATCTCCGTGACCGTTATGGCATTACGCAATTGTTATTTGGTGAAGACCTCAACACATTACTCGATTCCAACCCGCTCGGACGCGAATTCGTATTGCAGGCAACGGGCGTGGTATCAGAACGCAGCAGCAAGAACAGTCATATCCCTACGGGCGATATCGAGATCAGTATTCAGTCGTTCAGCATCTTGAATAAATCAGCGGTACCACCATTCACCATCCAGGATGATACCGATGGCGGTGATGATCTGCGTATGAAATACCGTTTCCTGGACCTGAGGCGTAATGCGGTGAAAAGGAACCTGGAGCTGCGTTATGCAGTGAACCGTTCGGCGCGCAACTACCTGCACGAGAACCAGTTCATGGATATTGAAACACCATTCCTGATCAAGTCCACGCCGGAAGGTGCAAGGGATTTCGTGGTACCATCGCGTATGAATCCCGGGCAGTTCTATGCTTTGCCGCAATCGCCGCAAACATTCAAGCAGTTGCTGATGGTAAGCGGTTATGACCGTTATTACCAGATCGTAAAATGCTTCCGCGATGAGGATCTCCGTGCCGACAGGCAGCCGGAATTCACACAGATCGACTGTGAAATGGCATTTGTGGAACAGGAAGATATCCTGAACATGTTCGAAGGCCTCGTGAAAAGGATCTTCAAAGATGTAAAGGACATTGATTATACAGACAAGGTAGAGCGCATGACCTGGGAAGATGCGATGTGGCAGTTCGGGAACGACAAGCCCGATATCCGCTTCGGCATGCAGATCGCCAACCTGAAATCGGCATTCCTGAAAGGCGGCCGGATCTCTGCAACCGGAGAATTGATCAACGGGGCAGGTTTCGGTGTTTTCGATAACGCAGAAACAGTGCTGGCCATTGCAGTTCCGGGCTGCAGCGAATATACCCGCAAGCAGACCGATGAGCTGACCGAATGGGTAAAACGTCCGCAGATCGGCATGCAGGGACTGGTATTCATCAAATGCAATGCAGATGGCACTTACAAGAGCAGTGTTGACAAGTTTTACAGCGAAGAAAAACAGAAAGCAATAGCGGAAGCCGCGGGAGCCAAAGCCGGCGACCTGGTATTGATACTGGCGGGCCGTGAAGAAAGAACACGTAAAGCGATCAGTGAGCTAAGGCTTGAAATGGGTAAAAGATTAGGCTTACGTAAAGAAGATGAATTCAGGTTATTATGGGTGATGGATTTCCCGCTGTTCGAATATGCGGAAGAAGAGAACCGCTGGGTAGCGCGACACCATCCGTTCACTTCACCGAAGCCGGACCAGATCGATGTGATGATCAATAACAATCCCGTTATTGAAAATGCAGACAAATACCTGGAACACCCCTATTCCAATATCAAAGCCAATGCATATGATATGGTACTGAACGGAAACGAGATCGGCGGTGGTTCAATCCGGATCTACCAGCGTGCGCTGCAGGAGAAAATGTTTGCTGCACTGGGTATGAGTGAGGAAGAAGCCCTGCACAAGTTCGGCTTCCTGCTGGGTGCTTTTGAATATGGCGCACCGCCGCACGGAGGTATCGCTTTCGGTTTCGACCGGCTCTGTTCAATCCTCGGTGGCAGCGAGAGTATCCGCGACTTTATTGCGTTCCCGAAAAACAACAGCGGCCGCGATGTAATGCTGGATGCACCGAGCAGTATAGACGACAAGCAATTCGACGAATTACAGATAAAACTGGATCTGAAATAAATCCACCTCATTTTCAAAAGCCGCAAGTCCAAAGATTGCGGCTTTTTTTATGCTGCCCGTTTTATTGATACATTTGTGCCACGGCAGCGCAGTTGCTGCGGTAACTTTTGTATGAAACAATTATCTATTTTCCGTTTACTTACGTTTATACTCTTGCCATTTGCCGGTATATTCGGGCTGTTCGCATTATTGTTCCTGCTGGCAGCGCTTGTGAACCCGGCCATATTACTTGCCGCCTTTCTTTTCGCGTGCATTGCCATTTATTCATTCACCAGCCTGAGCTTTCTCCAGAAAGGAATTGAATCCGGCAGGCCCTGCAAGCCAGGGTTACGCGATTGGATAAGGGTAAATGCGTATGTATGTGTTTTTGTAGGGATAATGTTCTTTTTGAATGCCGTAAGCATTTTCATCTCAGATCCCGCTACTTTACGTTCCGCGATGACACAGCTGATCGAGGCACAGTCGGGCGCAGGCGCAGGTATCGATGTGGATATGTTCATGCGTATCCTCAAGGGCATGGCCGGCTTTTTCTTCTTCTTCAGTATCCTGCTGCTGGTACATGTATTCCTGAATTTCAGGCTTATGAAAATTTACCGGCACGTATTCCGGGCATCCTGATCCCCTCGCAGCACAGGCACATTTTTTTAAGTAATTTTACCCTGTGAATCATGCAGCACCATTAGCCGAAAGAATGCGCCCGGTAACACTGGACGACCTTGCCGGTCAGGAACACCTGACAGGCAAGGGTAGTATCCTGAGAACAGCCATAGAGCAGGGCCGTATTCCATCGATGCTTTTATGGGGGCCACCCGGTGTAGGAAAAACAACCATCGCCAATATCATCGCCCATACGCTGCATGCGCCTTATTTCCAGCTGAGTGCCATCAGCAGCGGTGTAAAAGATGTGCGGGAAGTGATCGATACAGCGAAACACCAGCCCGGCGCGATCCTGTTCATAGATGAGATCCACCGTTTTAACAAAGGCCAGCAGGATGCATTGCTGGGTGCTGTGGAGAAAGGCACCATTACACTCATCGGCGCCACAACAGAAAACCCTTCTTTTGAAGTAAACAGCGCCTTGCTCAGCCGCTGCCAGGTATACGTATTGAAATCGCTGCAGGATGAAGACCTTATTGCATTATTGCAGCAGGCCATTGAAAAGGATGAAGTACTGAAACAGTATATCATCACATTAAAAGAAACGGAAGCGCTGATCAATATTTCGGGCGGTGATGCACGCAAGCTACTGAACCTGTTCGACCTCGTGGTGCAAACAGAAGCGCAAAAGAAAAATGCACAGAAGAACATTGTTATCACCAATGCGCTGGTGATGAATGTTGCACAGAAAAAAGTGGCTTTGTACGACAAACAGGGCGAGCAGCATTATGATATTATTTCAGCCTTTATCAAAAGTATGCGCGGAAGCGATCCCAACGGAGCTGTTTACTGGCTGGCCAGGATGATCGAAGGTGGGGAAGATGTGAAATTCATCGCCCGCCGCATGCTGATCTTCGCAAGTGAAGACATAGGCAATGCCAATGCCAATGCGCTGTTGCTGGCAAATGCAACTTTCGATGCAGTTGCAAAAATAGGTTACCCGGAAAGCCGGATCATCCTTTCCCAATGTGCCACATACCTGGCATCTTCCGTAAAAAGCAACGCCTCGTATATGGCAATCGGCGCAGCACTCAGTGCTGTTCAGCAACATGGCGACCTGCCGGTTCCGCTGCATATCAGGAATGCGCCTACCAAACTGATGAAGGACCTTAATTACGGCAAGAACTACCAGTACTCCCACCAGGGCGAAGGAAATTTCATCGAGCAGGAATACCTGCCTGAAAAACTCGCCGGCACGCGCTTTTATGATCCGGGTAATAATGCCCGGGAGCAGGAACTGAGGAAATTCCTCAAAGAGCGCTGGAAAAACAAGTACGGTTATTAGGCCGATGTTCCTCTTCTGACAAACTCTTTGTATCTTACCATTACCTGTTTTGTATCTTACCCGGGATGCCTGCAATTATTGTCATCTAAACAGCATCCTATGTTCTCCACCAGCAGCCCGAAAGAAAGCGCCGGCAGATCCAATGCTGCATCTGTTACAGGCAATGGAAAATCATTAGCGCCTCCAGGCGTTAAAGCCTTTATGCCCGCCCCTCTCCAACCGGTAAAAGAAATGATAACACCGGTTGTTCAGGGTGTTTTTGGCCAAGAGTCTGCAACACAGGTAGTGGAAAAGCTGAAAAAAAGATATCCGGGTGTAATCACTCCGATCGCAAATAAACTTGTATCCGATTTTGCAGGATTGAATGATCTGGATGATGTATTGGATTATATCTACGATATGATGGGGAAAAATCAGAAGCTGAGAAAAATAAAGGCGGGCGATGCCAGAAATTTTGATATACCTGGCAGGCTTGCAGCGGCACAAGCCGCAATTGCCCACGCAAAATCTATTTTTAAGTGGGGCGCAGGAAACCAGCTGGAAGCCCAGCATGTGAGTGAAGGGAATGCAGGCGAAAGAAGCAATATTGCCAAAGCGATTAACCCCATAAGGGTTGCTGAAATGCCCAGCGATCATCTTATTAAAAGCGTAAATGAAAACGCAGCAGCCGGGCTTAGCCGTGGCGGTACTTGTGCACAATATGCAGCTGTTGTATTTGAATATCTGAAATCAACCGGAAAATATCAATTGACACTGGTTTCCAAAAAAGACCACACTTTCGTTGTTATCGGCGATTATAGTCATGAAACGGAAAATACCCTTGTAGTAGCCGATGCGTGGCCCTCGGTCGCACAGGCGCTGTTATTTGCCGATCATTTCTCTGAAGGGAAAGGCGGAATGGCAGTAAAAACAGGATTTAAACCACCTGATCCATCCGAAGGATCCGACTCAGACGAAGACGAACCACTTCCGGTTTCAGTAAAACCAGCCTCTCTCAGAGGTAAAGATCTTAATGCCAAAAACGATCGTAATTTCCTGGCTGAAGCCACTACAGAACTTGCCCCAACGGGCCATAAAGACCTGTCACTGATGCATTATGCAGTTGGTAGCGATGAAGACGGTTATTCAATGTTAGACAATCTCGGCATCCATTTCGATAACCTTGGATAGCCCGTTCATCGGCCCTGAAGCTTTGTTTAGCACTTTATCAAAAGATGGCTGATTTTGTCTGTATCCTTAGTATTTTTAAGACATAACCATCTATCATGAGAAAAACCTTACTGCCGCTGCTGCTGCTTATATCTTCTGCAGGCACTGCTTTCAGCCAGACAACTATTGTCCGCGATCCGGAGATCGATAAAATGGTCAAAGAGGCATCTGCTGATTCATTACAGTCGTACATCAAATCCCTTGTCGCTTTTGGCACCAGGAACACGCTGAGCACCCAGTCAGACCCCAAACGGGGTATCGGCGCGGCGCGTAACTGGGTATTAAGCAAATTCAACGAGTTTGCGAAACAGTCCGGCGGGCGCATGACCGCGTTTATCGATACCACAACTTTACAGCCCGATAAAAGAAGGGTTGACACCACGCTTCTGCTTGGCAACGTTGTGGCTGTATTAAAAGGTACTAACCCTGAGGACAAACGCATTTTCCTGATCAGCGGACACCTAGACAATATGCGCACCAATGTGATGGACCGTACCGGCGATGCACCCGGCGCCAATGATGATGGCAGCGGTTCTGCAGCGGTAATAGAATGTGCCCGGATCATGAGCAAACACAACTTCCCCGCTACAGTCATCTTTGTTACGGTAAGTGGCGAAGAGCAGGGCTTGCTCGGTGCCAATTTCATGGCTGGTAAAGCAAAAAAAGAGAACTGGGAAATTGAAGCCGTGCTCAACAACGATATCATGGGCAGCAATAACACCAGTGAAACCAACATCATCGACAATACACGCGTACGCGTATTCAGCGAAGGTTTACCTGCCTATGAAACAGAAAAGAACGCGAAGAATATCCGTCAGCTGGGCCTGGAGAACGATGGTAAAGCACGCCAGCTGGCCCGTTATGTAAAAGAGATCGGCGAACGTTATGTAGAGAACCTGGAAGTGGTGATGATCTACCGGAACGACCGTTTCCTGCGTGGCGGTGATCATTCTCCGTATGTGGAGAACGGTTATGCAGCTGTGAGGATCACGGAAATGAACGAAAACTATTACCACCAGCACCAGAACGTAAGGGTTGAGAACGGCATCCAGTACGGAGATCTTCCCGAATTCATGGATTTTGAATACCTGCGTAAGAATACGGCCATGAACCTGAGCAACCTCGCCAGCCTGGCTAAAGCTCCTGCCATGCCGGAAGATGTAAAAGTGGAAGTGAGGCGACTCAGCAATTACACATCGCTGACCTGGAAACAACCTAAAACAGGAAAAGTAAAAGGGTATTATGTATTGATGCGCGAAACCACCAGCGCATTCTGGCAGAAGAAATTCTTTACCACAGAACTTGAATACCGCTTACCGTATTCAAAAGACAATTATTTCTTTGCGGTTCAGGCGGTGAATGAAACCGGTAATGAAAGTTTACCGGTAGTACCGGCAAGATAACCACACCAAAGGTTACCCCTCACTCCTCTCTCGATAAAATAACAAACCCCGTCTTTGCAGACGGGGTTTGTTATAGCCTATATTTTTATAATTACTGGTTTCGCACAGGCACGAGTCGTTCGCTGACCTTGCCCGTTTCTTCAGCGCCCCTGTTGCCGCCTTCGTGGTATTCAGCATCTTCATTTACATCCCAGAGATCGTAAAGCTCTTCACCGGCAACAATATTTTTTGCAGCCAGCATAGCCGTCATCATACTGTGATCCTGGTTATTGTATTTGTGCATACCGTTACGGCCTACGAGATATAAACCCGGATACTCTTTCAACGCATTACGGATCTCGTCTACATTATGCTTGTATTCCTGGTCGTATACAGGATAAGCTTTTGGCTGGCGCACCACATAGCCATCCACCACTGCAGCCGGCAATGTAAGGCCGATCTGGGTGATTTCTCTTGTAGCCAGTGCGATCAGATCTGCATCAGAACTGGTCCAGAGTCCGTCGCCTTCAAAACAGAAATATTCAAGTCCGTAACAAGCCATTGCAGAGTCCGGAACCATATAAGGGCTCCAGGATTTGAAATTCTGGATCCGTCCAACTTTCACACTCGGATCGTGGATATAGATCCAGTTATCACTGAATGCATCTTCATCTTTACAGATCAGTACCACTGTAAGGAAATCCCTGTAGCCCAGCGCCTTTGCAGACTGCTGTGCGGCCTGCGGGAATGGCGGGATCACGGATTGCACCAGTTCGCGCATGGGTGCGGAAGACAATACATAATCATAGCCTGGCCATGACCTGCCGTCGGTAGTGAGTACGGTCCATTTGCCATCTGCGAGGGTGATATCTTTCACGCCGCAATTCATTTCAATCTGTACCCCCATTTTCTTACTCTTCTCGGCACATACTTCCCACATCATACCGGGTCCGTACTTCGGATAACGGAACGAATCGATCAGGGTTTTGATCACTTTACCCTTATCGCCACCTGCTGATTTCTTTTTAGGAAAAAGCGCGTTCCAGATAGCACTGCTGAGTGAAAGTCCTTTGATACGCTGTGCAGCCCAGTCGGCGCTGATCTCTTTACAGGGAATACCCCATACTTTTTCAGTATAGGTTTTGAAGAAAATATTGAACAGCCTTTTACCGAACTGGTTGGTAACCCAATCCTCGAAGTTGGTTGGATTTTTTACCGGGAACAGTTTTGCCCTTAAATAGCTCAGTACACAAAGCGCACTCTCGATCACGCCGAGTTTGCTCAATGCTTCAAAAGCTACCAGCGGGTAGGAAAAGAACTTCTTATTATAATAGATCCGTGAACTGCGCGGGCGTTCCAGCATTTCATCGCCGAGGATCTCGGTCCAGAAATCTTCCACTTCTTTCGATTTGGAAAAGAAACGGTGGCCACCGATATCAAAATGATACCCTTTATACGATTCGGTACGTGAAATTCCCCCGACATATTGCGGGTCTTTTTCAAATACGGTCACGTCCTGGGCTTCCTTGCCCAACAGGTAGGCCGCGGTAAGTCCGGCGGGGCCGGCGCCGATAATGGCAACTTTTTTCTTCATACAGAGGAAATAATAATACTATGCTTCAAAACGGCAAAGGTGTGAAATAAATACCGTTTTTCGGTTATCTTCTTTTACAAGGCTTATTTTGCGGCTTCCGGCGGTATTTTCTGCTTGTCGAACCGCAGCAGGTATACCCTCGGTTCTCCTATGTAGTTTACAATGGCAAAATGAGACCGGTATTTCTCGATGGCCGGCGCCAGGAAGGCAGCGGTAGACGAATATTCGAACTGATCCAATACCACATAATCCACTTTATCATCGGCAAGGGCATTCACCACTTTGGCAGGATCGTTGGAATACAGGTAATTCACCGCCTGTCTTTTACTGAACATATAGAAAAGTTCCGGTTTACGGGTGCAGTAGACCGCCGTGTCGGGCAGGTTATCGCGGATCCATTCAGACATATCGAAAAAGCTCTGGTAGGAAGCCGGGTAATCGTCCTTGTTAAAATCGTGCAGCAACGCCAGGTTCCGGAACTGGATCACCCCCAGCACCAGGCTCATCGCTCCCCATAAATAAGCAGTATTGAATTTTAATTTATGATTCCTCACCCATTCAATGATGCTGTAGACCCCATAATAAAATGCAATGAACAGGATGGGCAGGAAACAAATAAGGTAACGGTTACCACTCCTGGCGCTCCAGATACTGATGATACCAATATTACCGAGTATGAACGCCAATAGAAAAAAACGGATCTTTTTCAGTTGCCAGCAGCCAAATAAGATCACCGCCATGCAGATAATCCCGGTAAACGGATAAGATTGTCCTTCCAGCGAATAATCCGTACCCAGGAAGTTGAACAGCGATGCCGGTAAAGCCCGGCTAACGATCTCCCAGGCATGGGTGAATGTACGGCTTATAAAGTCGGCCAGGCTTACCGTTCCTTTTTCCGGATCCCACTGGTTACTGATCAGCACCTGGCTGATATAACGGCTGCCGGAAAGATGCATCAGCTGGTTACGTATGATCCAGGGAAGCAATCCTGCTGCAAATACAAGCATTGTAATGATCGCCCGGCGCCATTCTTTGCGACAGAGAAAATGGATCAGTATGGCCAGCAGCACAACGATCCCCTGCGTCCGTACATGATAAGCCAGTATTGCCGCACCGGCCAGGACCAGGTAATGCCTGCTTTTATACCAGGCGCCGTCATCCCGCAAAGCATATAACCCGTATAATACCAGCATGGTGAGAAATGCATACGGCAGCTCACTCATCATCATTCCGGCGAATTGCAGGAGGTAAAAGTTCAGGGCCAGCATCAGGGAAACGAACAGTGCGAAAAAACGATCTTTGGTTGCTTTAGTCAGGAAGTACAGGACGGTGAACAGGCTTGCCAGCATAAAAAGTTCACCCAGGAAATTCTGCGCGGTAACGCTGTCTGTGATCCACATCAGTGGTACCATTATAAGCGGATAACCCGGCGGAAATGTGTTGGTAGCAGGGCTTCCGGGTGATGCAAGATTGCTGTAGCCTTTGCCGGTGGCAAGTGATTTGGCAAAAATATAATAAGAGCTGTTATCTCCGTTCAGATCGAGTTTCTCATTGAACGTATAAAACGCAGCGAAAATGAAAACACCCGTAAGTATAACAAGAGATAATGCATTCTTTTTAATGAATGAAAAACCAGGCATATGCAGTTTGGATTGTTTATCGATCTTTGTGCATCTAATATATAAAGAAATAGGTACTTCATATGAACAGCGATATCACCTGGACGGTAAAACCCTTCGAACAACTGACCCCGCACGAACTGTATGCCATTCTGCAGCTCAGGAATGAAGTATTCGTGGTAGAACAGGAATGTGTGTATCAGGATGCAGATAATAAAGACTTTAGCTGCCATCATCTCTGTGCCTGGGATAACGGTAAACTGGCCGCTTATGCCAGGCTGGTGCCGCCCGGACTTTCTTACGGGGATATGTCTATCGGCAGGGTCATTACCTCACCTCATACAAGAGGAACAGGGCTGGGCAAAACACTGATCGCAGAAGCGATCAGAGGCTGCCATAACCTGTATGGGCCGGCCCCGATCCGTATCAGTGCGCAGCTTTATCTTCAGCGGTTCTACAGTGGTTTTGGGTTTGAAGTTACCAGCGATGTATATATGGAAGATAATATCCCGCATATTGAAATGCTTCTCCAGCATGCCTGATACAACAATGCGCAGTCTTTACAGGCCGCGCATTGACATTATTGATTAAAGTATCTGATCTCACTCCAGTTCAAGCTTCAGGAAACGGGCAGTATGGCTTTCTTTATTATCGGCCATTTCTTCCGGGGTTCCTTCAAAAAGAATGCGACCACCGCCATCACCACCTTCGGGTCCGAGATCTATGATATGATCGGCAACCTTGATCACATCGAGATTATGTTCGATCACCAGCACTGTATTGCCGCGGTCTACCAGTTTGTTCAGTACATCCAGCAGATGCTGTATATCCTGAAAATGCAGGCCGGTGGTCGGTTCATCGAGTATATAAAAAGTTTTACCGGTATCTTTTTTTCCAAGCTCCGTTGCCAGTTTCACCCTTTGGGCTTCACCGCCACTGAGCGTTACGGCAGACTGGCCGAGTGTGATATAACCCAGGCCCACATCCTGAAGTACTTTTATTTTCCGGAAAAGGAATGGTACCGGCTGGAAGAATTCGCAGGCTTCATCTACCGTCATGTTGAGCACATCACTGATCGATTTTCCTTTGTAACGGATCTCGAGTGTTTCGCGGTTATATCTTTTACCATTGCATTTTTCACAATGCACATATACATCGGGCAGGAAATTCATTTCAATTACCCGCATACCGCCGCCTTCACACATATCACAACGTCCGCCCTTTACATTGAAGGAGAAGCGCCCTGCATTATAACCGCGGATCTTGGCTTCAGGCACAGCAGCAAACAATGTCCTGATCTCCGTAAAGAACCCGCAGTAAGTAGCCGGGTTACTTCTTGGTGTACGGCCGATCGGCGACTGGTCGATCTCGATCACTTTATCAATATGCTCAAGGCCTTTCACCGATTTATATTCCATGGGGGTGATACGGCTGTTATAAGCATGACGGTATAATACCGGGAACAAGGTTTCGTTGATCAATGTTGACTTGCCGCTTCCGCTCACACCACTTACCACGATGAGCTTACCAAGCGGGAATTTCACATTTACATTCCTGAGATTATTACCGTTGGCACCTTTGAGTTCAAGGGTTTTACCGTTGCCTTTCCGGCGTTCGGCGGGCACTGCGATCTTCTTTTCGCCGTTGAGGTATTGGGCAGTTTCGGAATGACTTTTCAGTACTTCTGCCGGCGTACCTGCAGCAACTACCCTTCCGCCATGAATACCTGCACGCGGACCAATATCGACAAGATGATCGGCTGCCATCATGATGTCTTTATCATGTTCAACAACCAGTACGCTGTTACCGATATTACGGAGGTTCTGCAAAGCGGTGATCAGCTGGTGATTATCACGCTGGTGTAACCCGATCGACGGTTCATCCAGGATATAGGTAATACCCTGCAACTGTGATCCGATCTGTGTTGCAAGACGGATACGCTGCGATTCGCCACCGCTCAGCGTACGCGAAGGACGATTGAGCGAAAGATAAGCCAGTCCTACATCCAGCAGGAAACCAACTCTTTCACGGATCTCTTTCAGGATATCTTTGGCAATGGTATTCTGTTTGCTGCTGAGTCGTTTTTCGATCCCGGTGAACCGCTGTAGCAGTTTATCGAGATTCATATTGCTCAGCTCGGAAATATTCAGTTCATCAACCTTGAACCAAAGGCTTTCCTTTTTCAGCCTGTTGCCTTCGCAGGAAGGGCATTTTTTCAGCTCCATGAATTGCTCTACCCATTCACGCAGCGATTCGCTGCTGTTACTGCCGGCAAACCAACGTTTCAGCATCGGCACAATACCTTCAAATTCGCCTTCATAGGCATTGCCTGCGGCTTCGTCCATATCGGGAACATCTTCTGATACGCTGCCTTCGGCATTTCCGTAAAGCAGGATATTAAGAGCAGACTCCGGCAGTTCGCTGATCGGCTTATCGAGGCGGATCTTATGTTTTTTTGCAATGGTCTCCACGTTCCGGAATACAAATGCATCGCGCTGTTCTCCGAGAGGGACGATGCCTCCTTCCTTAACACTGAGTGAGCGGTCGGGCAATATGGCATCGATACTCACCGAATATACATTTCCCAGTCCTTTACATACCGGGCAGGCACCATAGGGCGAGTTGAAAGAAAACGCATTGGGTGAAGGTTCTTCGTAACTGATACCGGTGTCTTCGCACATCAGCTGGCGTGAATACTGCACAAGTTTGTCCGTATCGTTCACCAGCAGGAACATCAGTTCCTTACCCATTTTAAGTGTTTGCTGCACGCTCTGGCTGATGCGCACCCTCATATCATCCGTTACCTGCATCCGGTCGATCACCACTTCAATATCGTGGATCTTGTAACGGTCAACCTGCAGTCTCGGGGTCAGGTCTACGATCTCACCATCTATGCGGACTTTCAGAAATCCTTTTTTGCGGGTTTCTTCAAATAATTCACGGTAATGTCCTTTACGCCCGCGGATCAGCGGGGCCAGTAAAGTGATCTTTTTATTTTTGAAACGGGTATAGATATTTTCAACGATCTCTTCCTCGCTGAATTTCACCATTTTTTTACCCGTGTTATAACTGTACGCTTCACCGATACGTGCAAACAGCAAACGCAGAAAATCGTATACTTCCGTAACAGTGCCGACAGTGGAGCGGGGATTTTTATTGGTAGTTTTCTGCTCGATTGAAATTACGGGTGAAAGCCCTGTGATCTTGTCTACATCTGGTCTTTCCATATCGCCCATGAACTGCCTTGCATAAGCGCTGAAGCTTTCCATGTAACGGCGCTGACCTTCGTTGTAAATGGTATCGAAGGCAAGCGAAGATTTACCGCTGCCGCTCAGTCCTGTGAATACAACCAGCTTATTCTTGGGAATGGAAATATCTATGTTTTTGAGATTATGTTCTCTCGCACCAAAAACCTCTATGCGTTCTTCCTCCGTAACAGGTTCTGCGGGCTTTTTTTTCTTTGTGTTTGCCATAGCTGAACAGTAAAGATACGCACAACTAAGAACCTGCCGAAACAAAAAACTAAAATTTATAGCAATTTTATATTGGACAGAATCCCTTTACCAGCAAGCGTTTCAAACGAAAAAAAGGATTTTCTGAAAGTTTTTTTTGGAGATTTGGATTTTTGCTGCATAACTTCGCATCAGTTCTTTTAGCAACAACTTATCAAGAAAGGCAGAGGGAAATGGCCCTATGATGCCTTGGCAACCCATATCGCTTACTCAGCGGTACGAAGGTGCCAATTCCGACCACACGAAAGTGTGGGAAGATAAGTCAGAGTAACAGTTTGATCCCACGCAGCTATCGCTGTCATCCTATTTCAAGCTCATCTGACTTACCAGGTGGGTTTTTTAATGCCCATACGGTAAGCAGGCTCCCTGACAAAGTATTGCAAGAAGATTCAACAACATTTTTAACTATGCTGTCTTTGCTGCAGGCAAGGCAGGATAAAACATCTTCAGTCATGAGCAATGCAACAGAACTCATCCACAGCATCCCGGTAGATCCGCTGACCGGCGCTATTTCGGTGCCCATCTACCAGACGTCCACTTTTGTACAGGAAGCGCCAGGCGTTAACAAAGGCTATGATTATGCCCGCAGCGGCAACCCTACCAGGGCCGCCGTTGAACAACTGCTGGCCAAACTTGAAAAAGGCAGTACCGGCCTCGCATTTGCCAGCGGGCTTGCAGCAATAGACGCTGTGGTAAAACTGCTGAAAACCGGCGACGAGATCGTTGCCGTTGACGATATCTACGGCGGCGCATTCCGCCTGTTCACGCAGGTGTATGAGCAGTTCGGGATCAAAGTCACTTTTACGGATACTTCCCGGCCTGAAAATGTGTTTGAAGCCATCACTCCCAAAACCAAACTCATCTGGCTCGAAACACCTACCAATCCAACACTCAAGATCAGCGATATCGCTGCCATTGCAGCCATTGCAAAAGCAAACGGATGCCTGCTCTGCGTAGACAATACTTTTGCTTCTCCGGCGTTACAGCAACCGATCACACTGGGCGCAGATATCGTTATTCACAGCGCTACCAAATACCTGGGTGGCCACAGCGACCTGATTGCAGGGATCGTTGTTGCTGCCGATAAACAGATCGGAGACAGGCTTAAATTCCTGCAGAATGCATGCGGCGCGGTGCTCGGGCCCTTCGACAGCTGGCTGCTTATCCGCGGTATCGAAACCCTGCACCTCCGTATACGCCAGCATTGCGCATCTGCGCAGACCATTGCAGAATATCTGCAGCAGCATCCGGCAGTGGACCAGGTATTTTATCCAGGCCTGCCAGTACATCCCGGTCATGAGACCGCACGTAAACAATCAAAAGGCTTCGGCGGCATTGTATCCTTTACACTGAAGGAAGACACGGAAGAAGCAGCTATTGCTTTTGTAACAGCAACCAGGTTATTCAAACTGGCAGAGAGTCTCGGCGGTATCAAAAGCCTGGTATCTCATCCCGCCAATATGACCCATAAATCGATTCCCGCTGAAAAAAGAAAAGCAGCCGGTGTGAGCGACAGCCTGATCCGCCTTTCCATAGGACTCGAAGAAGCAGAAGACCTGCTGCTCGATCTGGAGCAGGCATTCAGCACCACAACAGCAACATTCAAACAAACATTCATAGCAAACACAGTAACCGTATAACCAAGCAGTAAAATGGAAGCACACAAACAGCTGACGATCGGCCTTTTTGGCTTTGGCGTTGTAGGAGAAGGACTTTATAAAGTATTACAGCAGACACCATCACTGAAAGCAGAGATCAGGAAAGTATGTATCAAGAACCCGGAAAAGAAAAGAGATGCGCCGGCATCTTTGTTCACTACCAGCCGGGAAGAACTGTTATCAGATCCGGCTATAAACGTAATCGTTGAAGTGATCGACGATGCAGATGCAGCCTTTGAAATTGTTTCCACTGCCCTGCTCAATGGTAAAGCCGTTGTAAGTGCCAGCAAAAAAATGATCGCAGAACATTTACCGGAATTGCTGGAACTGCAGGAAAAAACAGGCCAGCCTTTCCTCTGTGAATCAGCCGCCTGTGCATCCATTCCGGTGATCCGTAACCTCGAAGAGTATTACGACAATGACCTGCTTCATTCCATCAAAGCGATCGTGAACGGTTCTACCAATTTCATACTTACCAAAATGTTCGAGGACAAGCTTGATTTCGCGGAAGCATTACTGCTGGCGCAGCAGCTCGGCTTTGCAGAAAGCAACCCAAAACTGGATGTGGAAGGTTATGATGCCGTGAATAAATGGGCCATCCTGCTGAACCATGCCTATGGTATTGTTGAACACCCTGACAATATCCTTTTCAGCGGTATCCAGAACATTCAGCTCAGCGATGCTACGGTTGCACGCGAAAAGAATTATGATATCAAGCTCGTGGCGCAGGCAAAAAAACTGACCGACGGAACTGTTGCCGCGTTTGTGCTGCCCCAGTTCGTTAAACACGATGAACCGCTTTCCTTTGTGAAGAATGAATACAATGGCGTGGTGATCGAAAGTGGTTTTGCCGACAAGCAATTCTTCTACGGAAAAGGCGCGGGCAGCTTTCCTACTGCCTCTGCAGTATTGAGCGATATTGCTGCATTGCGTTATAACTACCGTTACGAATACAAGAAAAGGTATCACCACAAACCCCATGAACTGGGCAATGATTTTTACCTGAAAGTTTATGTAAGCTTCGACGACTGGAAATATATCCCGAGAGATCATTTTGAATGGATCGAAGAATGGCATGCACAGGAGGAAAGGAAATACCTGATCGGCGTACTGCACCTGAGTCAGCTCACCCAAAGCAACTGGTGGAAAGAGAACAATACTTCCCTGATCCTTACACCGGAACCGCTGATCGATAACCTGGATATCATCAAACTGAAGAAAAGAAGCCTTGAACTGGCAGGGGTTGTTTAATATTTATTGCAGGCAAGGGGGCGGCGTTACAGTGGTGAGTGCTGTAACTGCAGCCCCGGGCCTTGCAGGCTGACCGTTTATCTATAGATTTGCCGCTGCAGGATCATCTTAATCCATCAGCCATGACGCAGCCGCTTTTTTACAATCATTTCCGTAAAGTCGCCTTACTGACTTTGGTGACAGGTATTATGCTTGTTGCTGTATCGCTATTCATGGGTAAGAATAACTTCTTTCTTTTATTGAATACCGACCTGGGAAAAGTTGCCGATGTTTTTTTCCACTACTGGACCTATGCGGGCGATGGCATGATCTGTGTTCCTGTTGCCCTGTATTTTATTATTTATAAACGCAGGTTATTACCTCTATTACTGTCTACCATCCTGCTCACCACATTACTTACACAGGGCACGAAGAATTTTATTTTCCCGGGCGAGCCCAGGCCAACACAAGCCCTCACCGATCATTCGCTGATCCATACTGTTGAAGGCGTGGAACTGCATACGATCAACAGTTTTCCTTCCGGTCATACTGCTACGGCGTTTTCAGTGCTGCTGGTGGCCTGCCTGCTCTGGCGCAGCAAATGGTTATTCCCCGTTGGTTTTACTGCCGCATTACTGGTAGGTTATTCACGTATCTATCTCGCGCAGCATTTTCCGCTCGATGTGGGTGCCGGTATGCTGGCGGCCGTGATCTCCGTATACCTCGCTTTAAAAATACAGGAACGATTTTCCGGCAATAAAAAAGCTGCAGTGTAATACTGCAGCTTTTCAGAACGATACACAGGCCGCTAATCATCCCAGCGCCATTCACCAGCTATTTTAAGCGGCTCTTTCAGATTATTCTTCAGCAGGAAGGCTTTTGTTTCCTCGTCTGTAAAATGTTTTGCTTTCAGTTCTTTTGAATCTGCGATACCGTACAGCAGCATTGCACTGTACCTGACAGTATTTTTCATCCCCTGCTCATCCACGAGTTTGAAATTATCGCAATCGGCATGGTAACACGGGCCTGCATTGTTCGGCAATGCACCTCCGGCTCCGCCACCTGTTGGAACACCATGCAGCATGAACGGCTGGTGATCGCTGTGCAGGCCTGCACCTGTGCGGAAAGTATTGCGGAAAGTGGTATCGAGCTGCTGCGCGATAGAACCGATCGACTGGAACAGTTCTTTACTTTCTTCTGCCGTGGTGGAGAAACCTTTCGGATCATTGGTCATGTCGTAGTTGAGCATGTACCTGATCTGGTCGATGCTTTTATCCTTTACAGCTGCATCCACATAAGCTTTTGAGCCGAGCAGGCCTTCTTCTTCACCCATGAACATCACAAATTCAACTGTTCTTTCGGGCTGAAGTTTCAATGCCTGGAAAGTGCGGGCCATATCCAGTACGGAGAATGAGCCGATACCGTTGTCAATGGCACCCGTGGCAAGATCCCAGCTGTCGAGGTGACCACCTACTACCACTTTTTCATTCGGCAGTGTTTTGCCTTTGATGGTTGCGATCACGTTACGGGCTTTGATAAGGCCTGAAAAATTCGTCATGGTGATATGTGCATACTGTTTGCCGGCAGCAACTTCTTTTTTAAACGCCAGTCCATCTTCCTTACCAATACATACCGCCGGTATCGGGATGAGCTTACCGGTAACCGAAGCCGTACCCGTAAGCAGGATACCGCCCTCAGCTGTATTGATGATAATAATGCCTTTAGCACCATATTTGGTAGCGATAGCCGTTTTTTCTGAACGGTGCAGGCTTTTGGTACCCGCCGGCGAACCTGGTAAAACACCGAGGTAAACCAGTGCAATCTTGTCTTTTACTTTACCCTGGCTGGCCTGGTAATCAGCTTCCAGTCCATTTCCCATGTCTACCACTTCAGCAGTAAGATCAGCTTTAACCGGCGAATGAGCAAGTGTTACAGCTTTCACCGGGTGTAATGCAGAAGTTGTTGCACCGATATTAACGGAAATAGTGCCACGGCTCCAGCTTTCTACTTCAAAAGGCTGGTAGCGCAGGTTTTTGAAACCATATAATTTCAGCAGGTTATAAGCATATTCTTCCGCTTTTTTTCCATTCTCCGAACCGGTAAGCCTGTGGCCGATGGTTTCGGTAGCCTGTTTTAAGGTAGCATACGCTTTGGAGTTGGACTGCACTTCGGTGTTGATGTTTTTGAATACTGCATTCCATTCAGGTTTTACCTGTGCCATTCCGGTGCCAGCCAGTAACAGGCAGGAAACGGCAATAAGTGATCTTTTTACCATAAGCAATTGTATTGAGGTGCTGAATTTATACATTATTTACGAATGGTTATCCTCCGATTACAGGAGGTGCTAAAAAATTCAACCGGGCAACCATCTTATTTACCGTATATATATTCGATTATGCAGTAATAAAATGAATAAATACCTTCAAATCCCCGATGAGACGACATTTACTGACATATTGGCTTTTCCAGCTATGTGGCTGGACTGTTTACTGCCTGGTTTATATCTTCTTTTATATCAAGATCCGGACAGCTCCGCAACCCTACTTCTATGAGCAACTGATTGCTCATGCAGTGCTCGGTTTGCTGTTTACCCATTTGATGCGGTTCGTGATTCACCAGGCGGGCATTTTATCATTGCCGGTAAAAAAACAGGTAGCGTCGCTCTTTCTGGCGTCACTCTGCTGCTCATTCCTGATCGGTGCGTCGATCGTTTTTGCAGAAAGGCTGCTGGGAATACAGAATAAAGAGCTGTCGTTGAACTATACGATGCTGAACCTGTCTATCCGTTTTGCTTTTTCCTATTTTCACTTCATCCTCCTGTGGAATCTTTTGTATGTAACTTATCATTATGTGCGTAAAACCAGACAGCAGCAGCTCGATCAGGCAAGGCTGGAAGGTATGCTGAAGGAGCTCGAGATCAAAACCCTGAAAGCGCATATTAACCCGCATTTTATTTTTAATTCGCTCAACAGCATCAGGGCGCTGGTGATGGAAGACCCGGTACGGGCAAGATCGGCTATCACGCAGCTGAGCAATATCCTCCGAAGCAGTATGCAGGGCGATAAAATGGAAAAGACGTTGTTTGAGAAAGAGATCAATATCGTGAAAGACTACCTTGCACTTGAAAAAATAAGATTTGAAGACCGGCTTGATATCAGTTACGATATAGATGACGAAACCCTCGATCAGCCCGTTCCGCCTATGATGCTGCAGGCACTGGTAGAGAACGCTTTAAAATACGGTGTAAGTAATGATATAAAGGGTGGCAATATCCGCATCAGTTCGCAATTCGATGGCGATATTCATGAATTTGCCGTTCTCTGTTCCGGCAATGTTGAAGAATACAGCGCACACGAAAACCACGCCATCACGGATCTGAAAAACCGGCTCTTCATCGGATATGGCAAAGGTGCCAGTCTGACGATTATCGGCGACAAAGACAAAATCGCCGCCAGGGTTCGCATTCCCGTTTAATACAATCACCTTATCAATAAAAATGACCGGCAGATGCCGGTCATTTTTATTGCCTGATATATATATAAATTATTGTGCGGCCTGTTGCTGCATCAGCTGTATTGTTCTTGATATTGAATAACCGGTTTGTTCGAATATGCTTTTCAACTGCTGTGGTTCTATGTTGTATTTCCTGGCCCAGTATGCCACTTCTTTTGAAATGTTGAAATTAACCTGGATGTTGTTGCTTTGCCTTTCTTTATGTGCCTGTAGCATAAATATAAATTTATCTGTTAAACAATATCTTTTATTGACTTGAATTAAGCGGTAACTGAATCACGCAATGCTTTTACCTTATCGTGCGATTCTTTCAGTTCCTGTTTCTGACGTGTAATCAGTTCGCGCAGGTAGGAGGAAAGATCATCCGACTCCAGGGCGCTTCTGTACGCTTTCTGGGCAGCATCTTCACCAAATTCGCAGCTGTTGAGAACTGTTTGCCTGTCGTCTCCGGAAAACGCGGCTTTTACATCCATCCACGCACGGTAGATCTTACCGGTGGTGGTGGTGCCGCTTTCCATTTGTTCGCCCCGTGTCTGCACTTCGCTGCCCAGTTCATTGCGGAACTTGCGGCTCTGGTCTATCAGGGAAAGAAAAAGTGTATCGAGGTCTGCCTCTTTACCCCCAAGCTCTTTGATAGCTTTTTCATAACCTTCAATACGATCGTTATTGATCGCGATCAGATCATTCAGTATCTGGATATTTGTTTGTTTGTTTTCCATAGTTTTTCGTTTTTGTATACTTAAAACAGAAAATTCCCATGCCAGCAAAACAGGCTTTATTTTCTGCGCGGCTGTTGAGATGTTTTCATAGGTTGCCCTTTGCTGAGGTCTTTATTTCCCGTATTGGGGAATGACATTGAAATATAGTCGGTAATAAATACAGGCATCATATCCATATGGACAGGATTCTGTTTGCGAACCTGTTTGCCTGTATCAACTGCCATTGTACCGATGGCCTGGTTGTGTGAATGTGTTTGTTTCATAACAGCTGGTGATTAGTGAGGAATGTATAAACCCGGTATTCAAAAAGCACGCCATTGCTGGCGTCTGGCCAGCAATACTTTGCAGGTTACAGATACTAATTCCAATTCCGGCACTGTACTCACTCTTTCGCCGCTGATGCCTCCCGGAGGGAACTCAGCTCGGCACGATCCTGCTATTTCTAAAGCTGATTATAGTTTTCAACCTTCACGCGAGTGCCGGCATTTGCCGCTCAGGCCGCTGGGCCTCGTCTTTGCGCCAACGCTTCTTTGGCCTCTATCGAAATATGCTGCGCAGCATTTCGATTACCTGCACTGCCCTCGGTACCGAACCCAAAGAGGCATCTCTGCAAAGACTGGTTTGGATCTTTTGGTTAATGGTTAACCATACCGATCTCGCACTTTCGCAGCTGACGTCTCCCGGAGGTTCAGTGGTCACCTTCCTTTTTAGTTATACAATTTCTGACAAGTTGTACAATAAAAGCTTTGGCGTTTGCCTTTTCCGGTATTCGATTTATGAATGGGTGTATGGTCGCGGGGGCACTCTTTTTTGTGATAGGCTTGCCAGTGCGCTTTGAGTTCAAACTTCTTTTTCCATTCCAGAAAGAGAAAGCTGTAAGTCCTGGCATCCCTTATCAGCGCTTTCAGTAATTTATCCGGTATCGCGCCAACCCGGCTGCGCGGATCTATTTTATTCCGGAACAGTATTTCGTTCTTGATGATATTGCCTACACCTGAAAAGATCTCCTGGTTCAGCAATGCATCACAGATCATGCTATTGCTTTGTTCCTGTAGCTTTTTATACGTTTTGACGGAGCTCCATTTTTCATTCATCACATCGGCACTCCAGTCGTACACTTCATCAAGATCCTCATCTATCATTTTTACTGCACAGGTATAGAAGTTCATTTCGCCGTTACTGAATTTCAGTGAGAGCCGCGGCTGCCGATCTTCCTTCCTTTCATTGATCGTATAAGTACCGAACATAAGCAAGTGTACTCGGATGGTGGTTTTGGCAAACCTGATGAGGTAATGTTTGCCCCAGGTAGCAATTTCTTTCACTACCTGGTTCTTTACCTTCTCGATATCAGCTTTTGCAGTACCGGAGACTGCCAGTACTTTTTTGCCTTTGAACTTTTCAGTTTTTTCTTTCAATATAACAAGACTCGGACCTTCGGGCATAGCTCATTCTTTATCCGTTAACAATTTCTCCCCCGTTGGGATGTAATACCTGGCCACTCATATAACTGCTGCCTGTGCTTGCCAGGAAGAGATAAGATGGCGCCACTTCTATAGGCTGGCCCACCCGGCCAAAGGGGCTTTTAGAACCATGTTTGCTTGTTTTCTCTGCACTGAATGAAGCAGGGATAAGCGGCGTCCAGATCGGACCGGGAGCAACAGCATTAACACGGATACCCTTATCTACCAGATTGGATGCCAGGCTCCTTGTAAAGGCAACAACTGCACCTTTACTGGCAGAATAGTCAAGCAGTTCAGGGCTGCCGCGATAAGCCGTTACAGAAGCGGTATTAATAACAGATGCGCCTCTTTTCATATGCGGCAATGCAGCCCTGGTGAGGTAGAACATGGAAAATACGTTTACGGCAAAGGTTTGCTGCAGATTTTTGGTAGTTACATCTTCCAGGCTTTTTTCATCGTGCTGAACAGCCGCATTATTGACCAGTATATCCAGCTGTCCGAATTGCCGGATAGTTTTAGTGATTACTTTTTTACAGAATGCCTCATCACTGATATCCCCGGGCATCAGCATGGCTTCACCTCCATAACCCTCAATGATCTTTTTTGTTTCCCTTGCATCTTTATGCTCGTTGAGGTATACGATCATGATCCGGGCTTTTTCTTTCGCAAATAATATTGCCACAGCTTTCCCGATGCCACTGTCGCCCCCGGTAATCACTGCCACTTTCCCCGAAAGCATGCCGGATGGCAGATAGGTCTTATCGTCTACCAATGGCCGTGGATCCATTACCTGTTCAGATCCCGGCAAGCGCTGCTTTTGCGGCGGCTGTTTTTTATTTGCCTTTTTTGCCATTGTTTCTTTTCAGGGGAAAAACAAAAAAACATGCCTGTGATAAAATCATTTTTGGGGAAATTGTTCTGCAAAAAAATCCCCGCACATTGTGCAGGGACCTTGTATTTAAAACGACCATCGGAATTTGCGCAGGGATTATTTCATGCTCTTTACCTTATCGTTGGTGGCTGTAGCCGCATCGAGGTGCTTGCGGAGTTCAGGCAATGTGGTTGTGAACCAGCCTTTGATATCCGCGTCGCCGGCATCCTGTGATGCTTTTTCATACATGGAAACCGCGTCTTTGTGGTCACTTACCACCCAGTCAGTATAATCTTTATCGAATTTTACTTTCTTTTCTTTTGTCATTTTAGACAGCTTATCGTTCTGTGCCGGTGTGATATCGGTAGGCAGGCTCACCTGTTTGGCAGTAGCGAGGCTGCGCAGTTGTTCGCTCATACTGGTGTGAGCCTGGAGTACCGCATCGGCCAGGGTAATGGCATCCTGTGTAACTGCATATTTTTTGGCAGTATCTGCAACCCTCACTTCATAGAGACTTGCTGCATATGCGTCTACGATATACTGCGCATCTTTCTCACTGGGCTTATCAAATTTTGCTTCATTTTCTTTTTCTGCTTCTTTTTTGGAATTCTCTTCGGAATTGCCGCAGGCTGTCATCATTAAGCAGGCAGAAACAATAGCCATCAGCGGCAAAAATGCGTTTCTGAAAGATGGGAAGAAAGTCTTTTTCATACTTTAAATTTTAGTGAAATGAGTTTAAAGTGCGTTTTAAATTATCGTGCCATATCTATGAAAAAAAGGAGGGACATGGCGTTAACCAGGTCCCTTTAATTGCTCTTTTTTCCATTTCCGGTATCCCCGGAGCAGGAAGCGGATTTTTGTGAATTGAATCGCAACCGATCCTGTAAGAGACTGTTATTCTTACAGAAAAAAACATGCCATCATTCATCCGGGCACTAACTTTTCTTGTTCGAGGCGCCCAGTAAAACCAATACGCCTGCGAAAACTGCCACACCACCTGTATAAACCGGCCAGGTAACGCTTTTTCTTTCTTTCTTGCTGATCTCAACAGAGCCGAGGTCTACCACTTTTTTTTCCTGCGTAAAATTGATATTGCGGAAAAAGATCATGAATACACCAGCCGCAATCAGGATAATGCCCAATGCTTTCATAAAAGATGTTTTAATATAGGTTATGCAATACTGTTTTTACGAATGTGATCTGTCAGCGCCGCAAGCTTTTTCTTTACCATTTCGATGGCCGTTTCATCTGTGAGTTTGCCTGCTGTGAATTTCTTTTCGGCTCCCGCTACCAGCACTTCGGGTTTATAGATCACAGGCATGGCCAGTGTTAGAAAAAGCGGCTGGAAGGCAACCTGCATTCGAACCGTTCCCCAGAGGCCGGGCGTTGCCCCCATTAAGGCTACAGGTTTTTTGATAACAGGGGAATCTTCTCCACGCGAAGCCCAGTCCATCGCGTTTTTCAGAACACCCGGGATAGAATAATTGTATTCAGGTGAAACGATCACCAGCCCCTGTGCCCGTTTCAATCCTTCGCGGAAAATATTTACAGGTTCTGGTCTCTGCTGCACAGCTGGAACATCAAGATCGCCATTGTACAACGGAAGATCACCGATAGGCAATATTTCCATCGTTACATCTTCCGGCAACAATGTAGCTGCGGTGCGCAGTAATGCCGTATTGAAGGAATCTTTCCTGAGACTGCCGGAGATCCCTGCCAGCCTTATTTTTGTTTCCATATGCCTAACCTGTTTTTACAATGATGGAATGTGCTTTCTGATCGTTGATCAATTGTATGCTGTTTCCCGGTTGCTGTTGCTCATCTGCCACAACGTTTACCCTGCCTTTGCCTGCGGATCTGTCTTTTATGATCTTTATTGCAAAAACCGTGTCCTGGTATTTATACTGTACTGCTACTTCAGGCCAGCTATCAGGAATGCATGGATTGAACACCAGCCTGTCACCTTCTTTCCTGATACCCACCAGCCACTCGAACAACAGCTGGTACATCCAGCCTGCAGAGCCGGTATACCAGGTCCAGCCTCCCCGCCCCTTCTGGCCAGCTACTGCGTAAACATCTGCGGCGATCACATAAGGTTCTGTTTTATATACATTGGTCTCTTCAGGTGTTGTAGCGTGGTTGACAGGATTGATGAGCTGGAAAAGTTCCCACACTTTATCTGCATCGCCCAGCGCAGCAAAAGCCATCACCAGCCAGATTGCGGCATGGGTGTACTGACCGCCATTTTCCCGTACGCCCGGCACATAACCTTTGATATAACCGGGATTAAGCGACGATTTATCAAAAGGCGGATCAAATAACTGTATGATACCCGGATCTTTCCGCACCAGGTAACGGTAAGCTGATTGCATTGCCTGCACGGATCGTTCTTTGGGCGCCGCACCCGACAGCACTGACCAGCTCTGCGCAATGGAATCAATTTTACATTCTTCATTCCCTGCAGAACCAAGCGGAGTACCATCGTCGAAATAAGCACGCCTGTACCACTCTCCATCCCAGCCGTTCTTTTCAATATCCTCCCGCAGCGTTTCTGCCTTTTCACGGCATTCGGCTGCAAATGCAGTATCATTCCTCGAATCAGCAAGATCACTGAATTTCAGGAGTATATCATATAAGAGAAATGCAAGCCAGATGCTCTCTCCTTTTCCGTGTTCGCCCACTTTGTCCATGCCATCGTTCCAGTCGCCCGAACCCATCAGGGGTAAACCATGCTGCCCGAAACGCAGGCCATGTTTCACAGCACGCACACAATGTTCATACAGTGACGCAGTTTCTGCCGATCTTGCCGGCATATCATAGTAAGATTCTTCATTTACATTCAGCGGTCGGCCTTCAAGGAAGTACACGGATTCGTCAAGAATGCCTGTATCGCCCGTATGCAGTACATATCGGCAGGTTACAAAAGACAGCCAGAGATAATCATCAGAACAGGTTGTACGAACGCCTCTTCCAACCGGCGGATGCCACCAGTGCTGCACATCACCTTCCCTGAATTGCCGTGATGCGCAAAGCAGGATCTGTTTGCGGACGAGTTCAGGACGGATATGCATGAGCGATAAAGTATCCTGCAACTGATCACGGTAGCCAAAAGCTCCGCCCGACTGGTAATAACCGCTTCGTGCCCATAGTCTCGATGCTATGACCTGGTAACTGAGCCAGCCGTTCCCCATCAAATTTACAGCCGTATCAGGTGTATCTATACGAACAGTTTCCAGGGTTTCCTTCCAGTATTGCTGCATGCGCGCAAAAGAATCACGCATCACGTTTCCGCCTTTTACCTGTCGTATGAGTTGCAGTGCATGGCCCATATCATTTCCTGCACCGATACGGAAAATGATCTCCCGCTCCTCTTCTTCTTTCAGGTCGAATACAGCCTGTATCACGGCACAGGGATCGAGTGCAGCACCGGTTTTGCCAGAAAGCTTTGACCTGTTCATGGCGTCGGGATTGGCAAGTGTACCGTTACGGCCGATAAATTCAGTGCGGTCTGTTGTAATGGATTTGGATTGCTCATCCGTATCAAAGAATGCTACACGATTACCCCATTCGGTGTTATAAGCATTACGTGCCAGCAATGCACCGGTTGCGCTATCCGCTTCTGTGATCACATGCATGACGGATCGCGGCCGCAGCTCTCCCAATACCCATTCCATATAACCGGTAGCCGATAACCTCCTTAATCTTCCTGAACGATTGTGCAGTTTCAGCACAATATATTTAACCGGCAGTTCGGGATCAACATGAACACGCATGGATGAAATGATCCCGTCTTCCGTATGTTCAAAAATGCTGTAACCGAAGCCGTGCCGGACGGTATAATGCGATTTGCTTTTTCTCGGCAATGGTACCGGCGACCAGAATCTGCCGCTCTCTTCATCCCGCAGGTAAAATACTTCACCGCCTTTATCACTCACAGGATCATTGTTCCAGGGCGTTAACCTGAACTCATGGGCATTCTCAATCCAGGTATATGCCTGTCCGCTCTCTGAAATGACCGTTCCGAATTGCGGATTGGCGATCACATTCACCCATGGTGCCGGTGTGGGGCTGTTGGGCATGATATTGATCACATACTCTTTCCCGTCTTTGGAGAAGCCCCCCGTTCCGTTAAAGAACTGCAGGTCTTTAACAGGTAATGCCGGTGTACTTAATGTTGGATAGATCTTGCTTGGCGTAAAATAAGGAATGATGGTACGCAGCTTATTACGCCGGTTCAGCTGTTCTTCAAGACTGCCAAGGCTATCCGATATCACTATCCTTGCCACCGACTGGAAGAGAATGCGATCTTCTACGGAAAGTTGTTCCGCAGAACGTATAAACACACCACCTGGTTTATCTTTCATATCTGCAGCAACGCCCGGGGCGATTAAAGCCAGTATTTCATTCTGCAATTCCTGCCGGTAACCACCATGGTCTTCATTCCAGATCACAAGATCCACCAGCAATCCTTTCAGGCGCCAGTACGCATGCGCCTGCACCATTTGCTTAACGAGGCCGATGTTATTCTGATCTTCTATCTGTACCAGTACAATCGGAAGGTCACCTGAAATGGAAGAACTCCACAGACCCGACTGGCCACGTCTGTTCTTTGTAATAATCGCTGCATCTGCACGAAGCGATGGATTTGCATAGATCACGGAACTGGCAAGCCTGCCATATAACTGTGCGTCTGATTCCATGGCGTTGATCTGGCGGAGTATAACCTGGCTATGCGTCCAGGCCAGTTCAAATGCACGGTTGGCAAGGTGTTTATCCTGGTATTTCTCAATCAGTCCGTTTGCCAATTCTCTGGTATCGCCCATACCATATACCATATCCACCACAACGGTTTCCAGTGGTTCAATGATGATGCGGTATTGGATCGCGATCACGGGATCCAGTACCGAGCCCTGCGATCCTGATAATGTTCCGGACTGTGTAACTCCCAGCGGCTGCTGAACGGTATTCCCGCGTCCTATAAAACGGCTGCGGTCAGTTTCATAGCTTACATGTGCCACTTCAGCATCGTGCACTTTCATCAAATGGAACATGAACGGCGTCTGTTCCTTTACAGATCTCGGCCTGCGGCTACAGATGATCGCATGCCGGGGCTCAACAATTTCCGTTTGTACAAACAGGTTACTGAATGCAGTGTGAGCAGCATCAGCAACAGGCGATGCCAGTACAACTTCCGCATAACTCGTGATTTCTATATACCTGCGTTTTCTCGACCTGTTGGTGATATGCACACGCCGCAGTTCCACATCATCTTCCGGAGAAACAACGATCTCCGTATGTGTTTCAATGGAATGATCCCGTCTGCGGAATTCGGCACGACCCTGAGAAAAGACCACTTCGTAATTCTCACCTTCCTGCAGTACCGGCTGGTAAGAAGAGGACCAGAGCTGGTTATTATCAAGATCGCGGATATAACAGAATGTACCCCAGTTATCACAGGTGCTGTCTTCCCGCCAGCGGTTCACGGCAAGCCCTTTCCATCTGCTATAGCCACCACCCGAATTGGTTACCATTACTTCGTAACGGCCATTGGATAACAATTGCACTTCGGGCACCTGTGTATTCGGCGTATTGATCACACGCATCGGCAGGTCGGTTTCGATAACCATGCTGCTGTCGGCCACATGTATACCCGGAGAGTAGAATGTGGTGATACGAGGGATCCTTTCCTGCAGTAGTAATAATGTGGATTTGAAATGAACATCTGACACAAATCTTTTCTGCATCGGCTGATCGAGCAGCAGGTAAGCGAGCGACAGGAATGCCATGCCCTGGTGATGCGCCATGAATGAATTGATCACCACATGCGATTTACCTCTTGGTAATCTCGCTGCTGTATAATCAACCGCTTCAACAAAACCATAACGTCTTTCAAAACCTTCTTCGCGCATCACCTGTAAATTCCTGTATGCTTCTTCAGGGTTCACCATCAGCGCCATTATTGTTGCATAAGGCGCTATCACAAGGTCTTCTGAGAGGCCCCGTTTAAAACCACTTCCCGGCACACCGAACGCTTTATACTGGTAATTCATGTGCGTATCGATCATATTATATCCCGACTCGGAAATGCCCCATGGTATATTTCTTTTCCGGCCATATTCAATCTGTTTAAGGATCACACCTTTATTGGTCTGATCGAGCAGGGTATTTTCATAACCAGGCATCACCAGCAGGGGCATCAGGTATTCAAACATGGAGCCGCTCCAGGACAACAGCATCGGCGTTACGCCCTCATTCGTAAGCTGCCTGCCTAAAGCGAACCAGCTTTCCTGCGGTAGTTTTCCCTGTGCGATAGCAACAAATACAGATAAACGTGCTTCAGAGGCGAGCAGATCATAATAACTGTGGTCCCGTCTGTTCTCATCTACATTATAACCGATTGCGAGCAGGTGCTGTGAAGAATCATAAAGGAATGCATACTCCATATCGGCGAGCCCTTCACATTCACCAGCCAGTCTTTCTGCCATCAGTATGGTTTCCTTGGCACGTCGTACCGCTTCCGTTATACCCGTACGCAACCTGTCGAGCCACTCTTCTTCGGCAGCGGTGTTATTATCAGAATAATAACTATCGATCACCGGCAGGATCTGGTGTTCCATTCTTGCCAGTTCACGCAGTGTGGGTATCTGTTTCAGAACATCCGGCTCTTCAAAACCTGATGGTGGTTCCGGCAGTAATACCCAGGGCATGAAATTGTACAGTTCATTTTTGATCTGTATCAGCTGCCTGTCCAGCCGTCCCGTCCATTCTATCGCAAGTTTATCGTTCGTCTGTTCGATCGATGGTTTCAATTCATTTACAGCCAGCTCCATTTTATCGATACACTGGCGGTATTGCGCAGGGTTTTCAGGGCTGCGCAGGCAGACATTATCGAGCTGCTCTCTGAAAAGCTGGATGGGGAAATGCGCGGGCTGAAGTTCCAGTAATACATTTACGGTATCTGTCAGGCCTTCAAATATTTTTTTACGGATCACTTTTTCATCTCCCAGTGCCAGTAATCCCTGTCTTAAGGTAATAAGATGACCGGCAAGGTTTCCGCTGTCTACAGTGGATACATACCGCGGATTCAGCGGCTGAAGGGTTTCCGTGTCATACCAGTTGTAAAGATGGCCTTTGTATTTTTCCATCGCCTGCATGGTACCGATCGTATGCGTACAGCGTTCGATCAGACTGGTAGCTGTGATATAACCAAAATCATATGCCGTCAGATTTGCCAGCAGTGACAGACCTATATTTGTTGGCGATGTTCTGTGCGCAAGTCTTTCTACCGGCTCTTCCTGGTAATTATCAGGCGGCAGCCAGTTATCAGCTGCAGTGATAAAGGTTTCGAAGAAAAACCAGATCTTCCTGGATAATCTCCTGAGATATCTTTTCTCGTCCGCAGAGATCACAGCCGCTTCTTCTTTTACCGGCTTGCTGATAACCCATACGATGAAAGGAGCTACGGCCCACGCAAATATTACCGGGAAAGCGAAGATGAGTGTGATCGGATTCCACGCAGCCACCCAATACAATACACCGGCTGCGGTAAAAGGAGAAAACCACATGGCTCCGTATGTCTGCAGCAGGTTTTTATCAACTTTATTGATAGGGCTTGAAGACGGATTCCATTCCAGCAGTTTTTTCCCGGTGATATACATTCGCCATAACGTAACCAGTATTGCGCTTGTATTTATATACACTTCGTAAGGAAGTGTGGCCAGTGACAATAATGTCTGTACCCAGTTATCTTTTGCAGAACGTATTGTATAATTGATGTGCTGCCAGATATTGATGTCTTTGGGCTTACGCGCTGCTTCCCATATAAAACTGATCACTGCCGGGAGGAACAGGATGCCTAAACACATCAGTGTCCAGGTAACAGGTTCTGCGTATAACCAGCCCAGGATGAACAGCAACAGCAATGAGAAGGGAAACAGGCTTCTGCGCAGGTTATCGGCGATCTTCCATTTTGCAAGTGCGGATAACGGATTCCGGATGTATTTCCCTCTGGCATCAGGCACAACAGGCAGCAGCCAGGTTGCGATCTGCCAGTCGCCGCGGATCCAGCGGTGCCTGCGTTTCATGTCGGCACTGTACCGGGACGGGTATTCTTCATACAACTGCACATCACTCACTAATCCGGAACGTGAATAACAGCCTTCGAGCAGGTCATGGCTGAGTATGCGGTTGGGCGGAAAACGATCACCGAGAACTTTTTCAAAAGCATCGATTTCATAAATGCCTTTACCGATAAATGAACCTTCGTGAAAAAGATCCTGGTATACATCGGATATGGTTCTGGTATAAGGATCGGTACCGGGTTCATTGCCATGTATCCTTGTATAAACAGAACTTCCTGCAGCCGGCAGGCTGTTGGATACACGGGGCTGAAGAATGGTATAACCTTCCGTTACGCGTTTCTTTTTTTGGGAATATACCGGCCTGTTGAGCGGGTGATCGATGGTTCCTACAAGACGCCATGCGGCATCCCTCGGTAATTCCGTATCGGTATCCAGCGTAATAATATAACGGATGGAATCAAAATAAGATTCATCCGCTATAATCACTGAAAAAGCGTCTCTTGATTTCCCCCGCAGCAATTCATTCAAATGGCCGAGTTTACCGCGTTTCCGTTCATAGCCCATCCAGATCTTGTCTTTTGCATTCCAGGTACGCGGGCGGTGAAAAAGAAAAAAGGTATCGTTTGTTGGCCGGTCGTATTTCCTGTTCAGCTGTATGATCCTGCTTCTTGCCGCATGCAGGAGGGCTTCATCATCCGGCATATGTTCGCGGTCTGCATCATTGAAATCGGTCAGCAATGCAAAATGCAGGTTAGCGTCGCGGTTGGCGAGGAAGCGTACTTCAAGATCTTCTACCAACTGGTCGAGTGTTTCCATGCTGCTGAGCATTGTGGGTATCACTACCATGGAACGCGCACTCTCCGGGATCCCTTTTGAGAAGTCCATCCGCGGCAGCAGATCGGGCTTTGCAAGTATGGTGGACAGCCAGTTTACAAGCGATATAGATAACTGGCTGGTTGCAGTTATCACCGGCAATGAGATCAGCAGGTAAACCCAGCTGCTCCATTCGGGTGTATAGATCTTATACATGAACAACCAGCCCATCAGCAGTGTAAGTATGCTGATGATACCTGCGTAGAATACTAACGGAACCCTGTTGAAAAAGCGACGGCATTTCTGCCAGAACGTGAATTTCATTCCCACTAACCGCTCCAGGCGACGCAATCCTTTACCGGTCAGGAAGTAACCAACATGTGTTGTACGGATATCCGTGCTTCCTGCCACATAATTATCATTGGCCAGTTTTAAAGCAGTAGCCGCTACCTGTTGCTCAGACAATGTACTGTGCTTGGCCACCTCTTCCACCGCATGACGGTAATTATCACGGGTGAAAAAATCCATATGCGGATATATTCCGGTTGCATCCTGCCGTAATAGTTCCTCTACTTTACTGGTTTGTTCAACAAATTCACGCCAGTCGTTCGTACTCAGGAAACGAAGACTGCTGATGCTGTTACTGATAGACACCTGGTCTGCCGCCTGTTTCTGGTTTTCGATCTGTACAAGCTCAGTGCTCGTAAGATTGTTTTCTGACAAGCGTTGTTCCACCCAGCTTAAGGGCAGTGCCAGCACCGGACCCTTACCCTGTAATCTCCTGATCAGTTCCGCAACAAAAGAACTTTCCATGGGCGGATTTGACCTTGCCATATCCGCTATCACCAGTACAAGGTCTTTGGGATTGTTTTCCACCGCGTTGGTCATTGCATCGGCCCAGCGGTCGGCGAGGCTTTTGTTCGTAATATCAAATGCGATCTTGATGGCAAGACGGCGAAGGTTCTCCAGCAATGCCAGCCGGAGCATAATTGGTATAGCCCAGAGCTCTCCTATCTTTAAAGGCGTTACTTCCTGGTATGCATGAATAAATGCACCAAGGCTTGACAGGTCGATACGGCCATCCGTATGCGATATGATCTCCACTGCAATATCATACACCCGCGGCAAACCTTCAGAAGGCCCCCGCTGCAGTTGCGGCAGACCTTTACTGTATCCTTTGGGTAAATGTTTTTTACCGGTATGGATCTGTTCTTCTATCAGGTAGAAATTATCCAGCAGCCATTCGCCGGCCGGAACAATACGTTGATTTTCCTTGATCGATTCAGTCAGCAGTTTATGTACATCCAGTAATACGGATTCATTATCTGCAAGTCTTTTCAGCAACTGTTCCGAAGGACTGCCGGATATGAGTACATGTGTTTTTGCAAGATTGCCCGCATAATCGGCGAGTTGTTCAACAGAAAATAATTCAGAACGCAGCGGTGTTTGTTCGCCCGCATATTTTTTCACAAGGTCATCGCCAAAAAAGGGAGTAAGAATGCTTTTTTTTATAGATTCGATGGCATGTGGCAGTATTTCAAGAATATCTTTTTGCTGGCTTTTCCTGTTCCTGACTTTCATTGAATTGCTTTTACGTATCTGATAAACTTACCGGATGCTTCCTGTAAAAAAGATCACCCTTCTTACCTAAAAAACAGTACCAGCCTTTGTCATTGAAAAAGCATGCATGTTCCTTACGGAAATTCATTTAAAGATGGAGTAGAGATAAAATGGGGAATTATATACCCAATTTTATTGTTTGATCATGACTGAATTTTTTGCTGCGGTTACCAGTTCAGCGGGGAGTGATCCGGGAGTTATTTCGTTAGTCTTCGTAGTTACAACTGCTTTATTGATCACATTTCTCAGTTCATGAAGATTTCCCGGCCAGCTGTAATTTTCAAAAAGAGGTATAACATCGGCGGAAAAACTGATGCTTTCTTTTTCCGCATCTGTGATGGCCTGCTTCAAAAAATGCTCTGCAAAAACCATAATATCATCCTTACGTTCTCTCAGCGGCGGGACTGAAATATTAAAGTCATTAAGCGTATAATACAATTCATCGCTGAATTTTCTTTTGCGTACCGCTGTCCATACACTCTCGTTACTGGATGCAAGAATACGTACATCAAAATCTGCATTCCTGTAACCATTTACTTTCCCTGTTTGCTTTACACTGAGTACTGCAGCCTGTGCAGCAGGACTTAACATAGTTACGTCATCCAACAATAAAGTGCCGCCGTTGGCGATATGAAAACTGCCCTGTTTGTCTGCAAAAAGCATGTCCAGCTCGCTGGAGCCGGACAGGGTGTTACAATTCACGATCACAAAGGGTTTGCGGCTGCGTTTGCTTCTTTTATGTATTTCCTGCGCAGCCACTTCCTTTCCGCTTCCGCTCTCACCATAAATGATCACATTGTGTTCGGTTGGAGCAACAAGGTCGATTTGTTTATTGAGTGCATTAAAACTGGTTGTTTTTGCATCCAGATGTTTGCTTTGTTTTGTAGCTGCCGACTTGCCCGTGCGGGCCATATCATCCTGCTTCTCCGCGGCCTCGATGGCTCTTTTGATCGTGGCTTTCATTTCCTCCATCAGGAGTGGTTTTGCTACATAATCGAAAGCGCCGAGTTTGATGGCATTCATGGAAGTGAGGATATCGCTGTAACCGGTAATGATGATAAAAGGGAGGGTAGATTTTTTTTCTTTGGCGATTTTAAGGATTGCCGTTCCTTCCATATCACCTAACTGCAGATCGCAGATCACAAGGTCAGGCAATGACTGATTCAATGCCTGCATGGCATCCTTCCCGCTATGCGCTTCTGTTACGATATAACCTTCACGTGTAAGGAACCTGTTTAACAGCAAACACATATCCATATCATCATCTATCAGTAAAATTTTTTTCATATCCTTTCTTATCCTGTTGTATCGTAAAAAGTAGCAGCCTGGAGGTTAGCTCATAAAATGAAAAAACTGTGCCAGTTGAAGGCGGTTAAACCAGCAGTTCCCGGATGTATTTCGCGTTATCAACAGCCGCCACAGATGCCGTATTATTGAAATATAAATACACCAGTTCTGTTTCAGACTGCTTGTGCCGGATTGATGCAGCTATTTTTTGCATGAATGCATCGTCATAGGATGAATAATATAATTCAGGGGTTCCATGAAACCTGTAATAGATCACCGGTGCCGTTTTAATCAGTTCATCCGGGAGGGTCGGGTGGCTAATGCCGCAGAACACAATACCAGCCTCTTTGCATGCAGTCATTACTTCAGAATTCCACCAGCTGGCATGACGGAATTCCACAACATTCATAAACCCGCCTGAAAGATTTCCGATGATATGCTCCAGCCGCTCGGGCGTAAAAGAATAAGAGGGCGGTAACTGGAAAAGGATACAGCCTGCTTTTTCGCGTAGCCCTTCCGACACGAATGAATAAAACTCATTCAGTTCAGTTTTTACATTTACAAACTTGCGGTAATGCGTAATCAGGCGCGGCGCTTTTACTGAAAAGGAAAAATGATCCGGCACGGTGTCATACCAGCGCTGGAACAACTGGGTGGATGGCTTACGGTAAAAAGTCATGTTGATCTCTACCGTATTGAATACAGTTGCATAATAAGCCAGCCATTTTGTTGCTGCAAGCTTTTCGGGATAAAAACGATTCTTCCATTCCTTATAAGAAAAACCTGAACAACCTGTATAAAAAACGGAATTCTTCATGTTCGTTTTTACTTAATAGTCATCACTGTATTTTTAACTCCTTCGAAGATCGATTTCCAGACCAGGTTAAAAAATGATTTGTATACATCTCTTTCAAATGTATAGGCCTGCGGCTTTGTTGCGCGATGATTATTCCTGACAATACTGTTCGCAAGAAAACTCATAAACTCTTTTTTTTCCAGGCTGTCACGGTCGTCTTTCTTAAGCAGGTCCACTTTCAGGTCTTTGTAGGTGAAAAGCATGTCTCCATGACTTTGGGTATTATTTCCATTGATTGTAAACTGCATCAGTTCGTTATAACCGGATCTGATACTGGCCATACTTAAAGGGTTAATAACCGGGTTCAGTTTTGTAAGATCCATTCCTTCCAGTGAACCTTGTATCGTGAAGCTGCCGTTGGTCGTATTTACCGGGAGCTGCCATTCACATTTTATCTTACCGGATCTTTCAAAAAGCGCTTCTGCTCTTACCAGCATCACCGGGTCTTTTTTCAGCAGCTCGGGCATATTCGTAACATGCTGCACAGTGGCGTTCACATTTGTAAAATGAACAGCACCCATTAATCCGCTTTTTGCTGCTTTTTCTTCATAGGTTACTGTTGAATTCTTCAGTTCGATCATGGGGATATTCCAGACGGTTTTACTTTTCCCGATCAGCTGATGCGGATAATTACCGATACGTTTAATACTGTCCATCCGCAGGGTTTTGTCATTGTACACTTTGAAATCCAGCTGCAGCCTTACCATTTTTGCAGTGATCGTTCCTTTTACAAGTGCAGGAAGATCAAACCCGGCCGCAAACAAATCTTTTATATGGATATTATACAGGTCTTTCTGCATCCCACGCTTAGCCAATGCTGCCCTGGTGATCACGGGATTCACATCCAGTGTTGCAACTGAAAGCCCTGTATTTCCATCATAACGGATATTCCGGATCACTGTCCGGTGTATGCCTTTTGCCGGACCGACACTTATCTCTTTTACGTCTGCTGTAATTGGTCTTGATACAATATATCCTGCGAGGTCTTTCACTGTTCGGTCAATCTGAACGTTGCGCAACAAAAGATCCGCTTCAGTTACATTGATTCTACCGCCCTTTGCATTATGTATATTGAAATTTCCCTTTTCAATGGTCAGCGAATCAACGATCACAGAGGAGAAGACTGCCGGCAGCCTGAAAGGCTTGTTGCCATTACGTCGCAACTTTCCTCCTGTTCGGATATCGGCTCCGGTGATATTGAGGCGACGGCTTTTGAACTGCTGATGGTAAACAAAAAGATAAGGATCGAGGCCCGTAAATGTGGTGCGTGCGACCTTTATTTCCACAGCACCGCCGCCTTGGTCTGTAAGACTATCGAAAGCGAGATAACCGGCTGCCGACTTGTAGATCACATTATTAATCTTCCAGTTATCATTACCGGCTTCCGTCACTTTTACATCTGCCTGTTTCACAAAATAGGACATGATGTTCCGGTAACTATGCGCACTGTCTACCAAAAGGTTATCCATGCGCGTACTGATTCCCAATGCACTGAATGTGGCTTTTCCTGCCGTATCCCTTACCACTACATTTCCATTCCTGATACTGATATAACCTGCTTTCACATGTTCGAAACGACCAGTGATCCTTTGATATAATTCAAGTGTATCGTTTTGCTGATCCGGTTTTGTGCTCTTCCACCTGCTGATCATGATCACCGGGTTTTCAAGTTCTATTCCCTTTACTTCAAGTGATGTGTTTGTAAGTAAATCCAGCGACGCAAGACCGAGAATGGTGAGTTTGGCTACATGTACATCCATTGTTACTGCCGGCAATTCTCCCTTGCTCTGTAAAGCTTTCAGTCTGCTGCTGTCTATCCGCAGGCTTACATTATACAGGAAGGCATTCCCATTCACTTCATCCAGCTCGGATGAATCATACGATAATTTGTACAGGCTATCCGTTTTATTCTTCACCACATTTAAAACGGCCTGTTTCACAATATCCTTCTTACGTGTCGTCCACCAGAAGATCCCGCCTGATAGGAGCAGTACGAGCACAATGACCCAGATACTTCGTTTTTTCGTCATCATATCAGAAAGGATAACTTATACCGATGTTATAGACAATATTGTCGCGTCTCCAGCCTGAGTTGAAAATATCGATATCGCGTATCACCCATTCCTGTCCTCTCGGCAGCCAGGGTTTGCGCAACGGTGCAGCTACATCCAGCCTGATGATCAGTATAGTTACATCGAAACGTAGACCAACACCTGCATCTACTGCTATATCTTTCAGGAAGCTGCTTGTCAGCTTACTTCCGCCGCCATAGATCAGCGTGTCTTTGGTCCAGATATTTCCGGCATCTGCAAATACGGCGCCTTTAAGCTTGCCTGCAATCGGAAACCGCAGTTCCGAATTCAACTCAAGTTTGTAATCACCACCCACCTGCGGAAGATATGCCTGCTGAACGGCTGATGTCAGTATGCGTCCAGCGATCTGCCTCGGACTGAACCCGCGCAGACTGCTCGAGCCGCCGATAATATATTGTTTGGAGAATGGAAGAAATGACGAGTTACCATAAGGAAAACCCGCCCCCAGGATAACCCTGTTTGCAAGATAAAGGTCATCACCCAGTTTACGGGTATACCTGAAATCCAGATCCAGCTTTGCGTATTGTGCATAATAAGCGCCAAACAATTTGGCAGAATAAGGCACAGCTGCTTTATTAACCAGTCCGGCTATATTACCTGCTGCTTCAGCATTCCCATTGAAATAGAAAATGTTTTTGGCATTCGGATTGACGCTGTTGAAAACGAAATTGTAAAATGAACCTACGATCAGTTCCGGCAGACTGGTATACCGCAAGGATGGCAATTGCGCCAGCTGGTTCAGGAATTCATCCGTTGTATTGGTGGTATTGTTATAAGTAATGCTGACCGGCCCTAGTGTATGTTCTTTGTTTGGCGATTCTTTCCAGGTAAGATCATACTGGAACCTGAAAAAGTTCTTGGTATACAGACTTTGCCGGCGCATCCATTCATAACTGACAGAGAACCTGGTTTTTGGCGGGAAATAATTGCTTTCCCTGATACGGAAAGGGGTAACAAAGCGTGGAAAAAGCAACGACACTTCCCCGCCCAGACGGTAGTTACTGTTTCCGCGTAAGGAATCAACGGAAGAGCTTTCAAAAGATGTGTAACCCTTAATATTCAATTGCTCTGCACCTCCGAACGTATTCCTGTTCTTCCAGTTTACATTCAGCTGGCCACCTGTAAATGAATTCGATTTTGTAAAGCCACCGATCTCTGCGTTGATCGTTTTCTTTTTCATCGGTGTCAGATAATAGTAGACATCAAGGTAGCGTGAGTTATTGCTGTCGCGGCTGCCTTCATACCTGCTTTTCACAAATTTGAACAGCCCCATATTGATAAACCTGTTAAGGGTTTTATTGTGTTCCTTGATATTATACAAAGAATCGGAACGGTATGTAATAGATCTTACCAGGGCTGAAGGTTTGATACGATTCATTGTATCGCGGATATAAATACCATCATATTCCAGCAGTCCGCGTTTTGAGGTATCCGGCGGTGGTTTCAGCAAAGTATAATTAGGGAAGACCGTTATCCTTCCGATACGCTGTGGCAGGTCCGCAGCAACAGGTATACTGTCTTTCAGCCGCATAAATATATTCACCTGATGATTACCGGCAGAACTGTCGATCCAGCCTTTGATATAATCCGGACTGAAATAATAATACCCTTTTGTTTTCAGGAACAGGTCTGTTCTTGTCCGCTCCGCTTTTACATTATCCAGATCGAACTGATCTTTTTTCCTGAGATAATTCTCTTTTTCATCCATCCTTGAAATATCTGTGCTGATCTCCTGGTTACTGTCGAGCACCCATTGCACATGATTAATGGAATAAGGCATGCCAAGTTTTACCGTGTAATTGGCTGTTACTTTATAGCCTTTCACAGTTGTATCCCCTTTGGCGGTTGTTCTGAAATATCCTTTATTTTCAAGATATGCCGCAAAACTTTCACTGGTAGCTTCGGTGTTAACCACGGTGCTTAAAACCGGAGGTTCACCGAACTTGTTGCGAAGCCAGTATTTAAATCCCTTTTGTTTCTTCGGTTCGCCGATCGCATACCAGAACCAAACCTTATACGGAAATCCCAGTATCATTTTATTTTTCCTGGGCAGTGTTATTTTTTTGAGCTGGCTTTTAACCGAACCGGTTTTGGCTTTATTATCGTCCTCCTTCTCTATGGTATATTTTGCCCCGTTATACAACTGGGTACCGGCAGGCAGCTTGCGGCTGACATTGCAGGCACAGAACATGACCAGGCAGGCAAATAATATATATTTAGCGTTCTTTTTCATTATCGTTCTTGCGGTTCTTTTTCTTTTTCAATTGATTAAAAATCTGCCTGAATTTCACGTAATCGAGGCTGATGGAGAATGCCACCCCGGTTTCAACGAAATAACCATCCAGAATCGCTTCATATTGGGTTCTCCTGTAAGCCTTCAGCATGTACCTCCCATTCCTGGATAACTTATAATTGGTTGTAATATCCGGCAGGAAAGAAAGGTTTGAATTATTCTGGCTTCGGGCGAGCGGATCTTCACCGTCTACCGTGAAGTTCTTTCCCACCATAACAGAAAGCCTGTCGTCGAGAAAACGTTTGCTGAGTGCAAGGTTCAGATCTGTACGTTGTGTTGCGGTTGCATAATCATCTACTGATTTCAGGTTTACATCAATATCAACCCCTTTGATCAGATCTGCAGCCAGCTGGTTTACCACTTCAGATAAAAACCCGCTCACACTTGCCCTGATCATTTCTTCGTTACTGTTGTTATTGCCACTGCCAGCGAAAAAGTCTTTACTCTGCTCGCCGATAAACCTGTTCATTACCAGCAATGCAAATACCTGTTTGTTCATAGACGAGGCATCATTCCGGAGCTGCGCCAGTTTATTCTCGATGGTAGTAGAAACAGTACTGTTGATACCGGCTACGCCCTCTTTCAGTTTGATATCGAATTCAAGCCGGGGTTCCGTAACAGGCCCTTTCACTTTCAGGATTACCTGGAAGGGAAACTTCTGCCTGTAATTAGCATTATCAGTGCCGCCGCTCTCGATTTCGTTACCGATCAGTTCCAGTGGTTCGGCCTCCATTTCGTACATCGCGGTAATATTGGCTTCAGCCTCCCTGGGATCTCCGCTGAACATGATCGTGCTACCCTCCTGCAACTCAAAGCGCCTTCTCAGAAACTGGTAATTCAGCTGGTAACTTCCTGATGTTAAGTTATAGGCGCCAGTCAATGCCACTTCGCCATTTGGTGTAACACCCGCATTCAGCTGGGCCGATCCTTTAACGATCAGTTCATCCCTTGTTGCCGGGTCTATGATCACACTCAGCTGCGCATTCGGGTCGATCTCTATATTGAGGTTATAATTCAATGCAAACGTAGTTGTCTTTTTCTTTTCGCTTACATCTTCTACTTTACGGATATCCGGTATTGAATCGAGGTCTATAAATTCGATAACACCTTCGCGGTCTTTCAGTGCTGCAGCTCTTGGCTGACGTGCATAGGTAATACTGGACTCATCTCTTAACCGAACATTACCGTTGATATCGGGTGTTGCGAGCGGACCTGCGATGGTTGCATCCACATTTACGATAGCTGTACCATAGATTTCATTATTGTCAACAGCCGTATTATTTACCGCAATGAAATTCCGTGCGTTGAGCGAAAGATCTGTGGTAAATCCGCCTGCGGCTTTTGCGTCCTGCCGTACAGTACCATCGACCTGAAAAGTGTGATCTGCCGAATCCCTGATCGTGAATTTGTTGAAGCGGATTTCAGGCGAAGAAAGTGTGATCTCCTGCTTATCAATTTTCAATACGGTTCCATACTGCGCAAGGGATGTGTTTACACTGTCGAATCGCAGCTTTCCGCTCCACGACAAATCACTTACCGGCCCCTTTATGGTGAGCGGACCTGAAACATTTCCGCCGGAACGTGCAAGCGTTCCGGCACTGAATGCTTCAAAAGTTTTTACTTTTACAGGATTCAGGTTAATACTTGCATCCAATTGGCTGGCTGTATAACTTCCTTTAAGATCAACATTGTTGCCGTTACCTGTTAAGCCACCATTGAAATTGACACCATCAGCACCGCCATTTGCCGTGATAGCGATATTACCTACATCGATCTTGTTGTAAGTAAGACTATCTACTTTTATGGTGCCGTCTATCGTAGGGATTTTATTACTGAAATTCTCTGCACGCACATTCACATCCAGTAAACCATTCACCGATAGTGAATCCTGATCCAGGATCCCGGCGATATTGGATACCCGGAATTTACTGATCTCAACTTTCAGTGGTGCGCCTAAAACTGCCGTTTCACTATTTGCACTGAGCCGTTGAGCGCCATTGGTAATTTCCAGCTGGCTGATGTTAAATCCTTTCGACCCCAGTACAATCCGGTTGTCTTTTCTTACGTTCCAGTTGTTGTAATTAAGGCGCAATGTATCGCCCAGTGTAAGCGCGTAATTATCGTTTTCCTTATTCCCGCGCAGCGATATGCGATACCGCTCTTTCCCGGCTGCGTCATGTGTGAGCACAGATGCCTGCGCAAAACGGTTACTCAGTTCTCCGCTTGCGGTTGTTTTGTATAGCAGCAGTCCTGCTGCCTGGATAGTATCCGCAACTACAGCAAGCCTGAGCGAATCATTAACAGCCCGGATATCCGCCTGGAGGGCGCTGACTACATTGGATTGGTATTTCAGATAAGGCACCGATGCTGTAACATAAAATGAGCTGTCGGCATTTCTTGTTACCAGCTCGCCCGTAACATGGATATTCTTGTCGAAAAACAAGCCGGGCAACAATACGGCATAAACAGGGTTAGGTTTAACATCTGCCTGCATGCTGATGCTGGTGTTGGCGATCGATGTGGTATCGATCTGTATGCTGTCCCTGTATTTGTTTACATATGCTGTGAGAACAGCCGGGAGCTTTGTATAATCGAATTCTCCTTTCAGGCTTGCATCTGCAAGATCAGAACGCAGGGTTATAAACGTAAGACCACTGTCCCTGAAACCTTTTAGTACAAGGCTGTCAAGGTAGATCTGCTGAGAGCCGCGGTAAATCCTGGTAGTGTCTAATCTTGCATGTACATCCAACGCACCGGGATCTGCGTTGTTCAGCGTAATATCTGCTTCAGACTGTATCCGCAAAGAATCCTTTGTTAAACCTAATCCTGTCAGATCTGCATTTCTTACATCGAGGCTCGCTTTACCGGAAGGGTATTTGCGGGTTACATCTGCAGTTCCATCGAGTGAAAGATCGAGCAGCGGGTCGGCAGAATTTGCCTTAATCGCATATAGTCCGTGCCTGCCGTCAATATCTGCTGTGAAAGCCTGGTAATCGTGTTCCATTAAGCGGAATGAACGAAAATTGATATGTGATGTAATAGATGCCGTTTTATAATCCGTTCCGCGTCCTTTTACTACAACGGTTCCCGTAAGCGGCCCCAGCAGTGAATCTTTTTTGATCCATTTTCCAGTTTCCAGTTTTTTCGCCACCAGCTGCATGTTGTATTCCATAGCAGCCGGCTTGTCGAAGCCGGCCAGCATGCCTTTTATCTCTGCCTCGCCATAACTGCTTTGCAACCTGAGATCGGGACGCACTACAGACATATTGCCATTCACATGGCCGCTTACGGAAAACACGGGCGGCAGATCGATCTGTTGTGTTGAACCTTTATTCACCCAGGGGCTGATCAGTTCACGCGTTGCGATGAGGCGATGTATTTCAGCATCATACTGCAAGCGTTTTGTATCCAGCGGATGCTTCAGCTTCCCGGTTATAAACAGCTGCAGATTTTTATTATTGGTCTGCAGGCTGAGTGCGCGGACATTCAGCTGTTCCCGGGTTCCGGAGATATCACCGTTGAGATAAATACTGTTGAATGCCGCCAGTTCTTTCCGGTATTTTGCTGCAAGCCCGGGAGCAAGCATGAAGAGATCTGGCTTTGACAAGACTGTATTTTTAATGGAAATCTCATTATTCTGCAATGAAGCATCCTGCCCTTGCAGACTGCGCGGGTAAACCAATGCTGTGGCAAACAGTTTTGAATGAGGTGTGATCAGCTTTGCACCGGCGATCGCTATTTTGCTGCTATCCATTCCGAAGTTTCCCTGTAAAGTGTCGAGCACAAAACCGCTTCTTTCCCTGAAGGAGATGCGAGAGATATCTGCCTTCATATTACTGCCTGCATAATAAATACCTTTCGCATGCACCAGCAGGTCTTTCAGCAGCAGATGATTATAATCGATAGCGGTTGACTGTACCTTACCAGTGCCGTTATCAAAGGCAACCTGGTTACCTTTCAGATCAAGCTGATTTACCTGCACCAGCATGGAACCCGTTGAAAGGGCAGTATCTTTTACTGTTTTTCCGGCAACCTGCTCTGTCTGTACTGCTCTTTGTACGAAAACAATATTGCTGCTGTCGAGGGCGGCTTTATCCACCAAAAACATACTCCGGTTAAGATCGGCATCGAGTTTACCAAGTGCGAGATAACTGATGATATTATTGCTTACAAAAGCCGGACTGTTCAGATTAAATGCACTCTTCCTGACCGTAAAATCCTTCACTTTAACAACAGGCATAGCAGTGGAAGAAACTGTAGCTGCGGTATTTGCGGTTTCCTCGGTACCTGTAGCAGCGCGCTGCTGCATATTAAAATAGGTATTCTCGATTGAACCTTCCTTCACCGCGTATACCTGTTTCTTAAAATCAATACTGTCTATATCAAAAGCCACAGATCCGATCTGAGCGGTCATTTGCAGACCGCCGCTTTCATCAAGCCAGCTGAAACGCGAGCCCCTGATTTCTATTTTCCGTAAAGTGAGCGCGAGGGCAGATGTATCTTTCTTTTCCTGCGCAACAGGTTCTTTACTCGTAAAAGCGTCGATCAGGAACTGGTAATTGAAGGTAGTGTCGGCCTGCTTCTTCGTAATATATGCATATAACTGATCCAGTTCGATCCGGCGAACATCGTATTCACCTTTGATCAGGCCCAGCATACGAATATCAACACGGATCTTCTTACCCCATAATAGTGTATCACCGCGCAAATCCTTTACAAATACCCCGTTCAGCTCAACCCATTTTGGCAACAGATAATTCACACCCCCGATATGAAACTCAGTTTTGGTTTTTCCCGACAGGAATGCTTCCAGTTTATTCCTGACTATTCTTTTGGCAAAACCCGTGTGCAACAGCAAAATGACCAATACTACAAATGCAATTAGTGCTGAGAAAAAGATGAGGATTCTTTTTGGCCATTTTTTCATATTCCCCTGAAATGCTAAAAACATACCAATATATGGGTATCTATTTCTTCCAATTTAACCACCAGGAAATTGCTTCTGGGCAAATAATTCCCCAATGCATAATTGTCTGCGTTTGGCAAAAAAACGGTACAGAATTTTCTTGATATTTTTTAACAAACACTTTGGTTATGCAGTACAATTCATTTTCATTCATCGGCGATAAGATCCGCAACCTGGGTACCGCAGTGATGCATTGTCATAGCAACCAGGTCCTCAGAATAAAATCTGCCGTTATAGATACAATACATGTTGACGAAACAGGCAATGTCTGGTTTCATATCGACAAACCGGAACAAAGCGTTAACGAATTCGACAGAGAATTTCTTGTGGGCCTCAATTATTTCAGAAAGGGTTCGCCCTATTACATCAATGTGCTGGGCGTGGCCAGGATCATGATAGAGCCGGAAGAGATCGCGCAAAGCATTGAGGCGCTTGAAAAAGAAGTGACACCTCCTGCCGGCAAAGTGCTGCTGAAAGTAAGGATCAGCAACGTAAACTATTACGGAAATGATACAGAGCCCGGAAACGGATTTATAGACAGGATCAAAAATATGATCTCACACTGGTTCATGCCGCATGGATATAATTACAAAAATCTGTATGGCGAAGGATCCAATCATTACGCATAACTTCCCCAACAATAATTACCCGCTATATATCCAGGCCATTTCCCCACGGAAATGGCTTTTTCATGAGGAACATGTTACCCGATCTATTCTGAATCAGCACATTATCCATCAGGCATTCTTTTTTTACAGTCAGTTTTAAATTAAACCAGAGATTATGAAAAAGATTGTAATGAAAAAAGCCTGGGTAATGATACTCTCCGTTGTAACCAGTTTTACCGCGGGCAGCCTTTTTGCCCAGGAACAGCAAACAAGTTATGAAAGCCGTCCAACACCAAAGCTCGGCGTTAAAGGTGGTATTAACCTCACCAATTTATACGTGAATGATGTTAAGAATGAGAACATGAAAGTAGGTGGTACTTTCGGTCTCTATGCAAAACTTCCCGTTGCCAGAGGAGTTTCCATTCAGCCGGAGGTACTGTATTCCATGAAGGGATCGCAGCTTGAATACAACAATGTGCTCGGTAGCGGTAAATATCGCTTCAACCTCGATTATATCGAGATCCCGGTAACTGCCGTATTCAACATAGCGCAGAATTTCAGCCTGCACGCAGGTGGATATGCTGCCTTCCTTACTTCCGCTAAAATCAAAGACGTAGACAATAACGGTAATATCAATGGGGTTACCACCCTTAACAGGGAAAACTTCAGGGGAACCGACTTCGGTCTTGTAGGTGGTGTCGGATTCGATATCGGCAATGCTACACTCGGCGCCCGTTACAGTTATGGCCTGCAGGAAATCGGCAAAGACAATAGTCTGAGTGGTCAGTTGACCAGGGACTCTAAAAACAGTGCGTTTTCATTTTACATTGGGTTTGGATTTTAAGGTACAAAACGAAAAAGGGCCGGATGGCCCTTTTTCATTTATACATCTATTTACCTAATGCAGATCATTCGTGAATATTGAACATGATGATAAATTCAGTTCCGCTGCCAGGCTCGGATATTACTTCAATACTGGCTTCGTGAGAACGGATAATGTTCAGGGTTGTGGCAAGTCCCAGCCCCATACCATTCCGCTTGGAAGTAAAATAAGGTTCGAATAGTTTCTTGATATTGTCTTTACTGATCCCGATCCCGTTATCCCTGATCCTTAATGCGAGTTTGTTTTCCCATTCATGAGCCATCACTTCGATCAGGCCGGTTTCTTCATTTACAGCTTCAACGGCATTTACAACAATATTCAGCAATGCCATTGCCAGTTTTTCAATATCTGCGCGGATAGACGAGTTCGTCAGTACCTGCATAGTAAATTGTATTTTCTTCAGCAGGATACGATCTTTTACTGATTCCAGCACAAGATCAAGCACGTCCTTAATAGCTACCTGTGCGAAATTCATATCTGCAGGTCTTGCACTCTGCAGCAATTCGGTAATAAGGTTACCGATACGGGTTGCATTACGCTGAATGATATCCATATAAAGTCCGCTGTCCTCTTCCGTAACATCACCTGCCTGTAAATTCTCTATTGCAAGATTAATATTGTTGAGCGGGTTACGTACTTCATGCGCCAGTGTACGGATCAGACGGCCTGAGGCTTCCAGTTTTTCTGTCTGAATGACTGCCAGTTCTGCTTTTTTGATACTTGTGATATCGTGTATCACACCCTGTATATGTTTGTTTCCCTCTGTCCCTGTTTCTACGGATGACGAAATAAGGCAGGTTTTCACCACCCCATCTTTTGCCGACATTTCTGCTTCAAAATTCTCTACTTCGCCGCGTGTGCTCAGCATATTGAGAAAATCTTCCTTCCGGGCCGCGGATACAAAAAAACTATCCAGGAAACGGCCCCGGCACTCGTCTGCATCTACTTCCAGTATTTCCGATATTGCAAAATTCACATCCATGATACAGGTATCCATGTCTGTGATAAAAACGATCTCGTTCGATTTTTCAAAAATGGAGCGATAGCGGCGTTCACTTTCTTTCAGCTTGTCGATTGTGGCTGCACGTTCCAATGTATAACGGATACAGCGTTCCAGCTTTTCTTCATTGAGGTCGCTTTTCACCAGATAATCAAAAGCGCCTGCCTTGGTTGCTTCGCGGTCGATCTCATAATTCCCCTTACCGGTAAGCAATATCACCGGCGTGGAGCAGCTTTTCTTCACAATATCCTTGATGAATTCAATACCATCTTTCGCTCCCAGCCTGTAATCGACAAAACAGATTTTATACTGGCCGGTGCATATCTCCTGCACGGCATCTTCATACCGGAATACCCATTTACTTTCGATCTTCCAGCTGTTCAGGTCTTTTATATAATCATTCAGTAACAGGAAATCATCCTCACCATCTTCTACGATCAATATTTTAAACACTGGTAACTGTTCCATTCTATTGGCTGTATGGTAAAATGATATGAAATGTTGCGCCCTGGTCTTCAGCTGATTCTGCGCTGATCATGCCATTATGGTTCTCTACGATCTTTTTGCTGATACTTAACCCCATGCCGGTTCCCGGATATTCAGACTTACCCTGCAGACGCTGGAAAAGCTGGAATATCCGGTCTGCATACTGCTGCTCGAAACCGATGCCGTTGTCCGACACTATGATATGTGCATATTTCTTATACGGCTGCAAATGACGCTCACGTACTTCCTTCTGAGACAGCAGCTCGGATCTGATCCGGATCTGCAAAGGCCTGTCCGGAGATCTGAACTTAAGGGCATTGTTGACAAGATTGTTGAACAACTGCTTCATCTGGCTCGAAATGCATTCTACTACCGGCAATACCTGCACATCAACCGAAGCCTGGTTTTCCTCTATCTTCATATCCAGCTCTTCGCATACCTGCTGTACAATTTGCGAAAGATCTGTTTTTTCGTAAGCATTATTGCTCGTGATCCGCGAGAACTCCAGCAGGTTATCTATCAGGTTGCGCATGCTCTCGGCAGATGCCATCATCCTGTCGATATACATCCGGCCGTCTTCTCCGAGCTCTTCTGAAAATTTGTTCTGCAGGCGCTGCCCGAAGGTACTGATCTTCCGAAGCGGCTCCTGCATATCATGTGATGCCACATACGCAAAAGATTCAAGTTCGCGGTTGCTTTTATTCAGTTCTTTGATCTTCGTTTCAAGCCCGCGCTCGTACTCTTTCAATTGTGTAATGTCTCTGGATGTTCCGATCACACGCACTGCTTCCTGCTGCCTGTTTCGTAACACTTTTGCATAGGTGGATATGGTTCTCAGCTGGCCGTCGGCAGTGGTGATATCAAATTCCCAGCTATAATCATCCGCTCCGTTACTGATCTTGCGGCTTTGTTCTTCGATCCTGTAATGATCATCTTCATTGATATGCTTCTTGTATATATCGCGGTCTACTTTTACAAGTTCGCGGTCTGTTTTAGGATCATATCCGAAGATCCGGTACATACCATCGCTCCATAATACTTCATCTTTTGTATAATCATACTCCCACAAACCGTAATGAAATTTATCTTCGCTCTCCAGCATCATCATCCTGTACTCACTCAGACTGGTCAATGCTTTTTCGTAATCGGTCACGTCTTTTACAATGCCCATCCCAAGTTGGATATTATGAGTTTCATCATATTCCAGCTTTACTTTTTCAAGCACTGTTTTTATGTTGCCTGAATGTGTGCGTATATTGTATTTCACTTCATACCCGCCCTGGCGCATCCCTTCGCGCAGCCGTTCGATCTGGCTATAATAGGCGTCATCTCTGATAATAAGGGACCTGTAATAGCTTTCATCGATGGAACCTGCAGTTTCCGGTTTATCTATCTGGTATTCCGTCAAACGTTTCAATCCGTCTGTCCAGTAAATATGTTTGCTCTTACGGTCATGGATCCAGGTGCCAAAATCGAGCATCTGTTCTGCATCGGCCAGCATCTCACCGGTTGTTTTATTGGTGACGCCAAAAAAACCGGACTGGACAGGTCTGATCAATTCAATAAAAACAAGGTTATCGGCAAGCAGCCGCATCATCGTACACATGTATTCAGCACCTTCCTTTGCCTGGTACCGGCAGCTGAATCGCAGACTTGCCCGTTCTTCAGGCAGCAGGCTGCCCAGTTCGGCGAGCTTTGCATTAAAAAGAGATACGTCTTCAGTATCGATCAGCGTTTCTGATCTGAATTCCGGAAGACGTATCTCCTGTCCGCTTATCCCGAACGATTTTTCAAAAGCTTTGTTGCAATAGGTAATGCGGCCGGTTGTTGTATGGTAGAGCAGGAACGGATCTGTTGATAAAGAATTGAGATCAAGGTCAAAAAAGTCAAGATCCCCGTTCGCATCTATGCGTTGTTGTATTGCAGTAAGATTTTTGATGAGGGGGGTCAGCATTTCAATTATTCTTCATTAAACTCCTTGTATTGCCGCATCTTGTTATAAAGCGTTTTGCGGTCTACATTCAACAGTTTGGCCGCTTTGCTTTTATTATAATTTGCCTTGCGTAAGGCCTGGACGATCATTTCATATTCTGCATCAATACTTACCGCTTTCAGCGACTGGCCGTTGATCTCCACCGGCCTGGCAGGTGCGGCAATTGCCGGATCAGGTATTTGCGGTGCAGGCTGAGAAATTACAGGCGGTGGCGCAGCAGTTACTGCCGGTGGAGCTGCGGGTCTTTCTGTAACAGGTGAAGCCTCATAACGATCAAATGCCAGTTTATGATGATTGACCAGTTCGAAAGGAAGTGCCGTAATATCGATAACGCCTTCATCCGATAACAGTGTTGAACGTTTCACCACATTCTTCAATTCGCGGAGGTTACCCGGCCAGCTGTAGCTTAAAAACACTTCTTCCACTTCAGGCCTGAATGCAGTAATCTGTTTGCCCAGTTCCTGGTTGGTCTGTTCGAGAAAGAAATAAGCAAATGTCATGATATCATTCTTGCGCTCACGCAATGGCGGCACATTGATGCTGAATTCGTTGAAACGATGATAAAGATCCTCCCTGAACTTGCCTTTCTGCGAAGCTTCCCAGAGCAACTCGTTACTCGCTACGATAATGCGTATGTCAAGCTCTATATCTTTATTACCACCAACACGCCGAACCTTACGCTCCTGTACTACACGCAGCAATGCCACCTGTATATCATACGAAAGGTTTGCAATCTCATCGAGGAAAACGGTTCCGCCGTTGGCCATTTCAAGACAACCGATCTTCTGGCCCACGGCGCCTGTAAATGAACCTTTCTCATGACCGAATAACTCGCTTGCGGCCAGCTCTTTCGACAAAGCACCGCAATCGATCGCAACAAACGGATTTTGTTTCCTTTTGCTGCGCTGATGGATTTCACTGGCTATCACTTCCTTACCACTACCGCTCTCACCATAGATGATCACACTGTAATTGGTAGGCGCCACCAGGTCTATCTGGCGGAGGATGGTCTGGAACTCACGGCTATCGCCAAAAATATGTTTATTGCTTGATGGTTTGATCTTACGCTGTGGCTGCTGTTCTTTCTGCACTTGTGTCTGGGCTTCCGGTTGCGGGGCAATATGCTGTTCCGGCACTGAGGCAGCTTTCCGGTTCAATGCGTTTTTGATCGTTGAGAGAATCTCTTCTGGCAGAAGCGGCTTGGTCACATAATCATATGCACCATGTTTGATCACATCTACCGCTACCTTGATATCACTATAACCAGTGATGATGATCACCGGTACCGAAGGCAGTCTTTGCTTGATCTGCAGCAGCAGGTCTTTTCCATCTGTATCCTCCAGTCTGAAATCACAAAGAATAATATCAGGCGCATCAGTATCGATCTCTTCCAGTCCCTTCTTCCCGCTTTTTGCCGAGCGCACACTGAAATCATGTCTCTTCAGGAAACGCTCCAGCAGCATGCACATATCAATGTCATCATCAATGATTAGAATCTTATGCATAGTTCAATTTGTAGTAAAATACAGTATAAAATTAGTACTATTCGCTTTATATTGCCTTGGCCCAGATCTTTCTCATATCCCCTACCGGTATGTTGAGGATGTCCCTGTATTTGGCTACTGTACGACGGGCAATTTTTATGCCCCGTGTTTCCAGCAATGCAACCAGCTGCTGATCGCTATATGGATTGTTTTTATCTTCGTTACGAACGATCTCTTCCAGGGTGATCTGGATCACTTTATTGCTAACTGATTCCCCTTCCCTGTTGATGATACCTTCAGTGAAGAGGTTCTTCAGCAGGATCAGCCCGAAAGGTGTATCTACATATTTGTTGCAGGTAACGCGTGAAATGGTGGAGATATCGAGTCCTACTTCATCTGCAATATTTTTCAGGATCATAGGTTTAAGCAGGGAAGGATCGCCATGCAGGAAATATTCTTTCTGTTTTTTAACGATTGCCTTGATGATACGGAGCATATTCTCCTCGCGCTGTTTTACAGCCTGTACAAACCACATAGCACTGCTCAGCTTACTTTTCATGTACTGCATGGTGCTTTTGTTGCGTGCGGCACCGGCATCACTTTTTTCAGCAACTTCCATCAGTGAAGTATTGATGGTGAGCGCCCCCGCCCTGGGCCTGCAGAGATCCACCAGCACCATTTCATTTTCTACCGTGATCACAAAATCAGGTATGATGGTTTCTTTTGCCACTGTAGCTTCATAACGCTCGTTAACAGGTTTGAGCTGCAGCTGGCCGATGTGTTTTAAAACGATTGACAGCTCTTCCTCATCCAGTTCCAGTGCATCCATGATCTTATCCAGACAACGTTTACGCAGATCATCATAATGGCGGTCTATCAGCTGTATCGCCTTACGCGTTACCGGGCATTTGGATACAACACCATTCAGCTGCAGCAGCAGGAATTCGCGGATATTGCGGCAACCAACGCCCAAGGGCTCCATCGACAAAAGCATTAAACGGATCTTTTCCACCTGGTCCATGTCTACCATATGACCATGGCTGAAAGAAATATCATCACAGATATCCTGCATATCCCTTTCGAGGAAACCAGACTCTGTAACGCTGTCGAGCAGGTACTCTGCCACAGCCAGTTCCTGCTCGCTGAGCTTCTTATCGATCAGTTGCATCTTCAGCATGCTCCTGAAATCTTCGTTCTCCCTCACCGGGATATTGTAATTGTTGGAGTGAATATAGGATTCATGTTCCACGCGGTAATCAGGGCGGTCGTCATAACCATATTCATCCCAATCCTGGTAATCCTGCGGCTCGTCATTTTTCCCAAACTCTACAGGTTCTGAATCTTCCTGCTCCATTTCCAGCAACGGATTTTCATCGAGTTCGTCTTTGATACGCAGCTCCAGCTCAATATTATTTAAATGATACATATTGAGCATTTGTATCTGTTGCGGAAGTATCTTTAAGGTATTCTTTTGCAGTTGTGACTGATGTAACATGGCTTTCGGCTTTTGGTACTAGTTAATATCACAACAACGGTTCCAAAAAGCAATTATGTGTTAAAAAACACATAAGCGATTGAATATCAATAATATCAATCGGGATTTTTAGCTAAATTCATCACCGCAGATGGCAGGGAACCGGTTTTTTTGGGGATTATTTTCCACACAACATTCTATGAAACGACTATCGCCGTTTATTACCTATGCACTCCTGGCCCTTTCCTTCCTGGTATTGGTAGCCATGGCGTATACATCGGTGAACTCCAACCGGAAGCTGATGATCTATTCCGATAAGGTGGAACATACTTACCTCGTGCTTAAAACGATCAAGCAGGTGGAAAAACTGATGATCGACGGAGAAACGGCGCAGAGAGGCTACCTGTTAACCAACAAGGAAAATTTCCGCATTCCTTATACCCAGTTCCTCGGCAGCATCGACAGTGCAATGAATATGCTCGACAGTCTTGTGCAGGATGATCCGGCCCAGCGGGTAGAAGCCAAACTGTTACGCAGAACGGCCAATGCCCGGAGAATGTTCCTGGATTCGGGTTTTATGTCGCACACAAGAAGCCAGGGTTTTCTCACCAGCATGGTTGAAGGCAAACTACACATGGACAAGTTCAGGGTCTATGCCAATAACATGGAGACAAGAGAGCTGAGCCTGTTGGGAATCTATAAGAAAGAAAAGGAAAAAACACAACGGCTCACCCCGCAACTGATCCGGTACAGTTTCATCCTGGCTATACTCATCTCGGTCATTTCAATCATACTCATAGCTTTCCAGCACAGGCGCAGGATGCGTTACCAGGCCGAACTCGAAAAATCGGTACTTGAGCTCAAACGCAGCAATGAAGAAGTGGAACAGATGGCATTTGCCGTATCTCATGACCTGCAGGAGCCCTTGCGCAAGATCAGCATCTTCACCAACCTGTTTACGAATAAATACAGCGAACGTTTTTCTGAAGAAGAAAGAAGCCTGCTGCAGCGGATGGACAAAAGTACCAAAGCCATGCAGTTACTGCTGCAGGATCTTGTGAGTTATACAACCCTGCTTAACAAACCGGAAAAACTCGGGCAGGTAAATCTCAATAAAGTTGTGGAAGACAGTTTCGATATGGTAGCAGCGGAACAGGATCATTACAACTGGTATTTTAACCATGATCTTCCCCCGGTTAATGGATACCCGCAGCAATTGAAAATGCTGTTTACGGAAATATTTGAGAATTCGTTTAAATACAGGCGCAAGAACCAGCGTCTGGTGATACAGATCTCGCATATGATCGTATCGCAGAAAGATATCAGAGAGGCGGCGGGCTCTGCGGTTATTGGCAAGCAGTTCCTGCAGGTCTGTGTAAGCGATAACGGCATAGGCATCGAAAATGCTTTCGCGGAAAAAATGTTTGTAATCTTTCAGCGGCTGCACCAGAAAGACGAGTACAGCGGTAAAGGCATCGGGCTTGCGATTGCAAAAAGGGTGATCGCCAATCATTACGGCTTTATCGAAGCAAGCGGCAAGCCCGACCAGGGTTGCACCATCTATATTTATTTACCGCTGTAAGTGACCTGCTGCGCACAGGTATCGATCGCATTCAGTATAGCATCTTCCCAGCGATGCGCGAATGCCGCAATGTGCATGGGCGAGCCATCCGGTAATACTACATTGAATTTTGCCTTTTTAAGTGATTCACCGTTTGATCTTACTTCATCGAGCTGCATGGATGCAATGGCGAGACCGGTTTCGGATGCCAGCTCTTTCATGCGTTCAACAAAGCTGCTCAGCAATGAAAATGCAGCAGTAGTGTTAATGAGCTGTTGGGGTAAAGTGAATTGTAACTGCATAAGATATGTTTATTAGGTGATTATTAGAACTGCTATCGGCCATCCAGGAGATCCCGGATATGGCGCATATACCGTGAAATGCCGGTGAAATAATACAAAAGATCTTCCAGCCTTGCTTCCACACCGGGGCATATAACCGTTACGATCATGAAATTGACCAGCTGGCGGATCTTGTTTTTTATAGTCGTGAATACCTGCATATCTTGTTGCTTGCTACTGGTATATCTCCAAATGTTATACCGGACCAGAGGGAAATAAACCGTAGAAATATCTTCTCAGCAACAGACTTTAATGTGGAACGATTTTTTAATCATATTAACTGACAATCTATTCCTCATGATAAATCTTTTGTTATGTTACGTTGGACAATCATCTTCTTTATCGTTGCCCTGGTAGCAGGTATTTTCGGCTTCACAGGTATTGCAGCCAGTGCAGCAGGAATTGCTAAGATCCTCTTCTTTATTTTCATTGTTTTATTCCTCCTTTCTATTATCGGCGGAAGAAGAAGCGTGGATTAATCAGCAGCAATAATACATTATTGAAAAGCAGCCATAAGGCTGCTTTTTTTTGCGCTTATCATCTGGCATATGCATAAAAAAAAGCCTGGCCGCAGAAGCAACCAGGCACGTGTAAGGTTAAATATCAAACCTCACTTATGGCTATTTTAATGCCTTATTATCCTTTACGCAGGTTTGGATAAGGAGAAGGTACTGTATTAGGACCGTCTTCTGTTGTTCCCTGCAGATCTACAGTGTTTGAAGTTCCATCCTGGCCGTAGCTGAAGATGAACCTGTTCTCAGCCACACCTTGTTTTTCAACCAGGTATTTGATCACTGCATTCACCCTTTCCCAGCTCATTTGCTGTGCGGCCTTGCTTGAAGCACCGTAGCCGGTTACCTTCACCTTACAGTTAGGGTTGGCGATGATCTTGGCAGCTGCAGACGCAAGCATGCTTTGTGCATCTCTGCTGAGTCTTGCGCTGTTATTGCTGAACTGTATGCTTGGCAGGTTGCCGATATTACAATCGTTCTTCGGTTGTGCTGCAGCCATATTAGCCATCATGTCCTTGATCTCTTTGCAGCAGGCTGGCTCAGGGCAGGTACCTACACCATCATTGTTTACAGGGAAACATTTGAGCGGAGTAAGGATTTCTTTATCCCTGTAATCAGGAACGCCATCACCGTCTGTATCTTTAGCCCTGCCATGTGCATCTACAGGAGCGCCTGCAGGTGTGTTAGGCTCAAGGTCAAACTGGTCGGTTACACCATCACCATCAGCATCTGGTAATACAACCGGAGGCAGTTTCATGTGACGTGGAGAATTGATCTCGCTGTATACATAGTTGTTAGGATTGATCCACCACAATGGTTCTGTTCTGCGTGTTGAATTGCCCAGGTTGAAGTTCAGGCGAACGGTAGACAGGCTGTAGAAGTCACTGTTATTACCAGCCCTGTAACCATCGAGGTAATCATAACCACCTCTTGCAATGAAAGTGAATTTCTGCTCGATACCGAGGTTAGCCCTTGGGCTCAGTTTAAATGCTACACCCAGACCGGCGTTCAGACCATGGAACAATCCCCATGAATCACCTTTACCAACAGTAGTGATCAGGGCATTGTTGCTGTATGGATAAGCAGGATTACCTGGGTAGAAAAGACGTGATCCAGAAGCCACATCATCGTATTCTACCTGTGTGCCGATCAGGTTATAACCAGCCAGCAGGTACCAGTCTGTTTTAGGATTTCCACGGTAACCGCTTGCTGCATTCAGAGAAGCGATCAGGTCCAGTCCCAGCATATGGCTCCTGTTTGTGTAGCCACGCATACCCAGTGAAGGTTTCGCTTCGCCATAGGTAAGCATGCCGGTATAGCCTGCACGTAATGAGAATACATGGCTGATCGCTTTACGAAGGGTAAGGTTACCACCTACACCGATCTTTGAAGCCACATCACCAAATATGAAGGCAGGGCCAACGCCGATACCCAGTTCCCACATATTACGGGGCTTTGCAGGATACGGCTGCTGGTTATTCAGGAATTCAGTATGCTGCGCCATGCCGGATGCCGGTATTTTAGCAGTATCTGACCATTCTCTGCCTAATTCTGTTGTTGTAGTTGTGGTTTGTGCCTGCAAACAATACTGACCGACCAACATGGCCATGAGCAGTATAAGGTATCGCATTGTTTTCATCTTTTTCTGATTTTTGGTTAAAACGATTTGGATTTTATATATGGATTAAACGATTGCATCAGTTATTTACGCTTTCTTTAGGAACCACTTTGGCTCTTTGCGCTTTCTTTCAGTTGTTCATTGGCATAAATAGCGAACTCTACACGACGGTTGGTTGCCCGGCCTTCTTCTGTATCATTGCTCACTTTAGGTTGTGTTTTGCCATAACCGGTTGTTTTCAGCCTTGCAGATTTTATGCCCTGCGCTACCAGGAAATCTGCTACTGCCCTTGCCCGTCTTTCTGAAAGAGTCTGGTTATAAGTATCGCTTCCGGTATTGTCTGTATGTCCTTCGATCAGGATATTGACATCATCATTTTTAACCAGCACGTCTGTTACTTTGGCCAATGTCTGGCGCGCTGCACTGTTCAGTTCATAACTGTCTGTTGCGAAGAGGACACCGGATTTAAACGTAAGGTTGATTCCCTCTCCCACACGTTGTACTTCTGCTTCCTTGATCTTTTCCAGCTCTTTGGCCTTATCATCCATTTTTTTTCCGATGATACCGCCTGCTGCACCGCCAACTGTTGCACCGATAATAGCACCTAGGGCTGTATTACCAGCAATTTTACCTACACCGGCTCCAACAGCTCCGCCGGCACCCGCTCCAATCAATACTCCCTTCTGGGATTTGTTAAGGCTCTTGCAGCTGCTCAATATCAGTCCGGCAGCCGCCACTAATAATAAAATGCTTCTCTTCATGATCATGGCTTTGATTTCAGTTTATCATTGTCTCCGAGATTTTCATTCTCCGGGTCTTTTTCCTTCTTACGCTGATCAGCACCTGCTGTTCCTACCTCTTTTGAGCGGTGAAGCCTGCTCAGGTCTTCTGCCCTGCTGGGCTGTTCTTCCTTGGGAGCCTGGTTGCTCCCATACGGATGATCTCCTTTCTTAAGCTCCTTGTCGGGCATTTCTGCTCCTGCATATTTCTTACCCATAACATCCATATTTTAAAGCCTATCATAAATTTTCGTACCATCAGGACGATTTCGCAAAACATTATACCTTTGGGAAATGTTTTCTACACTGCCCGACAGGAGAAACATTATCATTTTGTATAGCTGTTATTGTTATACATTTGAACAAAGGCAATTTTTATGAAACGGACAACAGTCTTAATAGCAGAAGATGATGCAGACGACAGGTTCCTGTTGCAGACTGCCTTTGATGAAACCGGCGCTTCAGAAAAGATTGAATTTGTGGAAAATGGTGTGGAACTGATCAATCACCTTAACCAGATCGCATCGGGTAATACAGATACCAACCTGCCCAGTTTTATCCTGCTCGATCTGAACATGCCTAAAAAAGATGGCCGTGAGGCTTTGAAAGAAATCAAGGAAAACCCTTCTTTCCGTAAAATACCGGTGATTATTTTCAGTACTACTAAAAATGAACTGGAAGTCACCCGCTGTTACGACCTGGGGGCCAATACCTATATCGTTAAACCAGTCAGCTTCGACTCTCTCCTCAAAACCATCCGTGAGATCAGGTCTTACTGGCTTTCTACTGCAACCATCGTAGCGGACGAATAATAAAAAAGACCGCTTTTCAGCGGCCTTTACTAAAATTTGTATCGGTTTGTGTTTTCTTACAAGATCTGGTAACTGATCGGCAGCTCAAATCTTGATTTTACATTTTTCCCTTTGATTCTTCCCGGATTCCAGCGTGGCATTTTCTGTACTACTTTCAACGCTTCTTCATCAAGACCATAGCCGAGCTTATCGCTTTTCAACTGCGGTGTATAAACCTTACCGGCTTCATCAACGGCAAACTGTACATAAACCACACCTTCCACTCCTTCATCCAGTGCTTCCTGCGGATAAGTGATATTGTCTTCGATGAATTTCTCTAACGCCTTCTGTCCGCCGGGGAATGACGGCATTACTTCCGCATAATTATAAATGCCCTCTTTGTCTATTTCGTATTTTGTTCCGGGAGCAATATTTCTCCAGATCACAACGGTTTTTCCTTTACCGCCTTTTTTCTTTGGATTGATCACTGCCTTGTTGGTAGTTGTTGCTGCTGTAGCGTTCATTACGGTAGCCGTGTCTGGCATTCCGGCTGCACCGGGGTCAAGCGCATTGATCTTTGTAGTGTCGGGTGCTGCTGTTGCCGCAGACGTATACACCGATGGCTCTTCATTTTCATTTTTGTCCTTACAGCTAACAATCATTGTAACTGCCGTTAGCGCCAGGGCTGAACTCAATAAGTAGTTCTGCAGGGTTTTATTATTTTTCATAACATACAATTTTATACATGCTTTTAAAAAAATATGCCTGTTCTTTCTCAGGCGCTGAGTAATTAATTCCACAGGCTTTCTGTTTTTCCAGAAAAGAATGTTAATAATACAAGGGTATGGCATTTGCCTTTCATACGGGCAAAGGCTGGCTATATGTTTAAACAATTCATTGACAAACAGAAAAACGCGCTTGTTGTTGCCGGCGATCAGGCTTATTTCTTCCTTTCTTTCTGCCGGAATATTTTTCGCGGCGGATTTGAATGGAATGAATTCATCAGACAGTGTTTCCTGATCGGTTACAGGTCCTGCGGTATTGTTGCAGTAACAGGCTTTATACTTGGTTTTGTACTTACATTGCAATCCTTACCAACATTACAGGATTTCGGTGCGGAGAACTATGTTCCGAGTATGGTATCCATTTCCGTGATCAGGGAGATCGGTCCGGTGATCACATCACTTATCTGCGCCGGCAAAATCGCATCAGGCATCGGTGCCGAGCTTGGCAGCATGAACGTAACGGAACAGATCGATGCTATGGAAGTTTCGGGTGCCAACCCCATGCAATACCTTGTGGTTACAAGAATCCTGGCGGCAACGCTTGTGATACCGTTACTGACCTGCGTTGCTGATGCCCTGGCTTTCCTGGGCGGGTATTTCGGCACCAATATATCCGGCTCCATGAACCTGTCGCTATATATGTCCAAATCATTTTCAGCCCTTGTATTTGCAGATCTTTTCCCATCGGTGATCAAGACCCTTGTCTTTGGGTTCATCATCGGTTTCGTGGGCTGTTATAAAGGGTTCAATTCCAACAAAGGAACAGAAAGTGTAGGCGCAGCAGCCAATTCAGCTGTTGTAACTTCTTCTATCTGGATCATCATCATAGATGCGATTGCAGTTCAGATCACCAGTGCATTCGTATATAATTAAAAGTAGCGTATGGAAGCAATTATAGAACTGGAGGGTATACAAAAAAGCTTTGGCGACAACACTGTTCTGAAGGATGTGAACCTTACCGTGAACAAGGGCGAGAATGTGGTGGTGCTGGGAAAATCCGGGCAGGGAAAATCAGTAACGATCAAATGTATCGTAGGCCTGCTTACACAGGATGCTGGTTCATTGAAAGTACTGGGTGAAGAAGTAAAAGATCTGGGCGAAGATGAATTGAAAGAACTGCGCACTAAAGTAGGATTCCTTTTCCAGAGCGGCGCGCTTTACGATTCAATGACTGTAAAAGAAAACCTCGCTTTTCCCCTGCAGCGTGTATTGAAAATCAGGGATGAGTCGGAGATCTCATCGCGGACCATGGAAGTACTGGAAGCAGTTGGTCTGCAGGATGCCATTGACAAAATGCCTTCTGATCTTTCCGGTGGTATGCGTAAACGGATGGGACTGGCACGGACGCTGATCGTAAGGCCGGAAATCATTCTGTACGACGAACCTACAACGGGGCTCGACAGCATTACATCCCGTGAGATCAGCCAGCTGATACTGGACATCCAGAAAAAATATAACACAACATCCATCATCATCACGCACGATATGTCCTGCGCCCGTATCACCGCCAACAGGATTGTGATTATGAACGAAGGAAAATTTATAGCAGAGGGATCTTATGAAGAACTGGAAAAATCAGATGATGAATTTATCCGGTCATTTTTTAACTGAATCAACGAACACATATGAAAGTAACAGCCTCCCAAAAATTGAAAACCGGCTTATTCATCGCCATCGCCTTCGGACTGCTGCTGCTGTGCATATTCCTGATAGGCAAACAGCAAAATCTTTTTAACAGCACATTCACCGTACAGGCCAGATTTAAAAATGTATCAGGACTGCAGGTGGGGAACTATGTACGTTTTGCGGGTATTAATGCAGGGACCGTGAACAATATCCTGATCGAGAACGATACAACGGTGCGCGTTGATCTGAACCTGCAGACCTCTGTACAGCCTTATATCAGGCCCGACGCGGTAGCCAGTATTACCAACGACGGTCTTATGGGCGACAAACTGGTGCAGGTATCACCCGGAAGCAACATGAGCGGTAACCTGAAAAACGGAGACCGGATCGCAACCGTTAACCCACCGGACATGGATCGTATGATTGCCAAAGCAACCAGTATTCTCAATAATGCTGAAAGCATTACAGGCGACCTGGCCGACATTGTTCAAAGGGTAAACAATGGCGAAGGAAGCCTTGGCAGGCTGGTATCGAGCGATAAACTGGCGCGGGAACTTGAATCAACGGTTTCGTCTACAAGATCCACCATGCAGAGCATCAAGAAAGGCGCAGATGGCTTCAGCGACAATATGGATGCGGCTAAAAACAATTTCCTCTTCAGGGGTTATTTCAGGAGAAAGGAAAAAGAAAGGATCAAGGATTCCATTGAAAAGGCAAAAGCTAAAAGTAATGCCGATCTGAAAAAGAAAAAGAACGAATAATTCAAATAAGTCCTGTTTAAACTGAAGCGTATGGCACGGAGGCAACCTAAAAAAAAGAACAGGTTTGCGGTCTTGTTTGACCGTTTTTCAACAAAAGTGACAAAGGCAACGGGCAGTCCTATGGCTTTCCTGCTGGCGCTCGGAGTAGTAATTGCATGGTGTGTGTCCGGGCCGTTGTTTCATTTTTCAGACACCTGGCAACTGGTGATCAATACCGGAACAACCATTGTGACATTCCTGATGGTATTCCTGATCCAGCAATCGCAGAATAAAGACACCATTGCGCTGCAGCTCAAACTGAACGAGCTGATCGCCTGTAACGAAAAAGCCAGTAACAGGCTGATAGATATCGAAGACCTCACGGAAGATGAGTTGGTGGTGCTTAAAAAGTTCTATGTAAAACTCTCTACCCTCTCCGAAAAAGAAGAAGATATTTTCTGCACCCATTCCATCGATGAGGCGGAACATCTGGATGACCGCAAAAACAGTGAGAACAGGAAGAAGAGAGCGTCTTTAAAAAAAGCAAATGGAAAAGATCAGCATACCGCATCAAAAGCATCTTAAACTGGCGAGGGATTATTACCAGGCGGCGAAAGCAGCGCACCTCGTATATGTCACCGACCGCACACCTGGGATCCGGCGCATCAAAAAAGGCAAAGGATTCTCTTATCATTTCAATAATACCATCATCAAAGCTGCAGATGAACTGAGCCGGATCCGCAGCCTCGCAATCCCACCCGCCTGGACGGAGGTCTGGATCTGCCGCCTGGACAATGGCCATATCCAGGCAACGGGCTATGATGCTAGAAAAAGGAAACAGTACAGGTATCATGCCCAATGGAACCATTTACGCAACGAAACCAAATTTCACCGGATGATCGAGTTCGGGAAAGCATTGCCGGCAATCAGGAAGCAGCTTGAAAAAGACCTGGCATTAAAGGATCTCTGCGAACGTAAGGTATTGGCTACAGTCATCAGTCTGATGGAACGAACCTACATACGTGTGGGCAATAGTATTTACGAAAAAGAAAATGGAAGTTTTGGTCTTACTACACTTCATGATGAGCATGTGCACATCAGCGGAAATGATATACGTTTCAGTTTCACCGGTAAGACCCATATCCATCACGAGGTATCGATCCGTAACAGGAAGCTGGCAAAAATCGTGAAGGAATGCCGTGATATTCCCGGGAAAGAATTATTTCAATATTATAACGATGCAGGAGAAAGAAAACCGATCGACAGCGGAAGCGTCAATGCCTATATAAAAGAAATTACTGGTGAAGATTTTACAGCTAAGGATTTCAGAACCTGGGCAGGATCACTCCATGCATTGGAAGCTATCGGCAACCTTGAGCAATGCGAGGAAGAAAAAGGGAAAAAACAACAACTGACTTCTGTACTGGAATATGTCAGCAGCAAACTTGGCAACACCAAAGCCGTATGCCGTAAATATTATATTCATCCGGTACTCCTGAAATATTTTGAACCGGGAAAGAATACTTTTCCGGAAATCAAGAACGGGCAGGTACAGTCAGGATTAAATAAACAGGAACAGGTACTGCTTCATATTCTTGAAAATTTACAGTAACCTGTTCCCTTATCTGAACCGGTTATCAGAATGTATATCTCACGCCGAAACCACCCCAGCTGCCAACAAAGCCCCTGTTATCTCCGAATTCAAAGGAAGGCTGCCAGTCGAGCGAGAAGTTGATCGGCGCGCCGTTGATCTTGTAATCGAGACCAAGAACACCATCGATACCACCGACTGTAGTACTGTTGTTCGGGCCAGGAGGGTTATAAATGCCCAGGTGAGCACCAGGACCGATATACCATTTCAAGCCCGGAGCACCGTTGATATTTCCGTGTATCTCGTACAATCCTGTAAGTCTGAATCCATCTCTCCAGAAGAAACCAACAGCTTCGAGAGCGTTGTTGCCCTGTACAAAATGTTTCAGACTGATACCAGCACCATCCCATACTTTAACACCCAAAGCGGTTTTGTAAGAATAAGAGTTGGTAGTGGTTTGTGCACCGGCAAAAAATACAAATCCTCCCAGTACCATGCTTAATAAGATCTTTTTCATGTCCTTAGTTTTTTTGTTTTAAAAAGAGTTTCGGGTAAACTCATCATCCATCTATAAAATACTGTGCCTGAACTGCCGCAATGTGCCGAAATCTGTAGAAAAAAAGCTCTCTTTTTACGCATCCGCAATCTTTCTCCGATGGCACGGAAATTTATCCTGATAACTAAGTGATTCTTTCAATTCAAAGAATATTAACATCAGTAAATGAATATTCATTCCTAAAAGCAACAACATTATGAAAGCAATAGCCATCCCTTATCTTAAAACACTGGTAGAGTGTGTGAATAAAATGGTTACCGACGGTTACACTGAAGATTTTACGGTTGCAGACGGCAAGCTGAAATCGCTCAAGACGGAAAAGCTGTATTCACCCGCAGAAGTGAGTGTAGTAAACTTTTTCCGGTTTGAAGGGCAAAGCGACCCTCAGGATAACTCCATCCTGTATGCCATAGAAACTTCAGACGGCGCCAAAGGCACACTGATCGATGCATATGGTCCTTATGCAGATGAGAATATCAGTAAATTCATGACAGAAGTTGAGAAAATGGAGAAAAAGCCCAGGTCAGAAAAATAACAACCGTCCCCCTTTTTAATCAGCCACGGAAATTCCGTGGCTTTTTTATGTCTTTACCCTATCAGGCAACATCATAAAAAAAGGACCGCAGTGGAAACTGCAGTCCTTGTACCAATAAAAGTGACCGTGTATTTAAAAATATAATTATCGTCAGTCAGCCCGCCTGATCAGACCAAGCAGTAAGGAAATAACAGCCAGCACCAGGAGCGCATGGATCAATCCGGAAGAACTATAACCCACATATCCGATAAGCCAGCCGATTACCAGTATTACAGCGATTATATAAAGTATGCTTCTCATAAAAATCATTTTATAGAAATAGTAGAAATAAGCGTACCAAATATTGTCGGGTAAAGGATTTAAAGGGTCTGGGGAACTTATTCCCCAATATGTAGTGCCGGTTTGTGGAATAGGAATTTATCTGTCATAACCATGAAAAAAATAGGCAGTTTTTTCACCATTCTGAAGAAATCGATACAAGCGTTTAGTGAAGATGAATGCATGAAGCTGAGTGCGTCATTATCTTATTATACCATTTTTTCACTGGCGCCGGTGCTCATTATTGTGATATCGCTGGCAGGGCTTTTTTTCGGCCAGGAAGCTGTGCAGGGCAGGGTTTATTTTCAGATCAACAGTCTTATCGGTTCAGCTGCAGCCAAGCAGATCCAGGATATCATTGCAAATGTACAGGTAAGGCAGGGCGGTACAATAGGAACCATTATCGGTTTCGCAATCCTCATTATCGGTGCCACGGGTGTGTTTACCGAGATCCAGAGTTCCATTAATTATATCTGGAGCATCAGGGCCAAACCTCGTAAAGGCATTCTTAAATTCATCTTCAACCGCCTGATCTCTTTTTCGCTGGTGGTAAGTATCGGTTTTATCCTGCTGGTATCGCTCATCATTAATTCACTGATGGATGTGATGCACGACAGACTGCAGGTTCAATTCAGCAACGCATCGGTCAAACTGTTCTATGTACTGAATATCGTGATCATCTTTATTGTGATCACGGCATTGTTTACCATCGTTTTTAAGGTGCTTCCGGATGCAAAGATCTCGTGGAAAGACAGCAGAACAGGCGCTGCATTCACATCTTTTCTTTTTATCATCGGCAAATTCCTGATCGGTTTCTATATCGGCAATTCCAAGCTGGGCATCACTTATGGCACTGCCGCATCAGTTATAGTGATACTCGTCTGGGTCTATTATACATCTATCATATTATACCTCGGCGCTGAATTCACCAAAGTGTACAGCAACCAGGTAGGAAAAGGCATCAGGCCTAACCAGCAGGCGGTATATATTGTTAAAACAGAAAGCATAGAGATCAGTCCGGCAGGATCAAAGGAAAGGCCTGATAACACAGAGCAATCAAGCATATAAACAGTCATTCATATTACCAACCCAAGCACCGGATCATGGACCTGAGAAGCGGAAGTCCCTACTGGCTCTTAAAAAGCGGCATTTTACATCATTATCCTTCTTTGCAGCGGAATACACGAGCTGATATTGCCGTTATCGGCTGCGGCATCAGCGGGGCGCTTGCAGCTTACCGGCTCTGCCAGGCAGGTTACAGTGTGATCATGCTGGATAAAAGACATGTAGCTATGGGCAGTACTGCGGCCAGTACCTCATTACTGCAATATGAGATCGACACACCGCTTCATGAACTGGCAGCAAAGGTCGGACTTGAAAATGCGCTCACCAGCTACCGTTTATGCATTGAAGCCATTGAAGGATTGGGTAAACTGGCCAACAGCATGAACGATAACGCCGGTTTCAGCTACCGCGAAAGTTTCCAGTTTGCGAGTTACCGCAAACATGTTCCGGATCTGCGGAAGGAACTTGAACTCCGGCAGAAACACCGGATCTCTTCCGTGGAATGGCTCGATGCCGGTGATGTGAAGAAACAGTTCGGTTTTGAAGCACCCGCAGGTATTCTTTCTGCCGATGGCGCCGAAATGGATGCTTATTATTTCACACACGAACTGATCAGGCTATGCAGGGAAATGGGAGCAGAGGTTTTCGACAATACTACAGTAACCACCTTGCAACATCATAAAAAAGGAGTAACACTTATTACCGAAGACAATGCCCGCGTGGAATGCAGCTATCTTGTGATCGCATGCGGGTATGAATCGGAAAAATATGTCCCCAGAAAGATCCAGAAGAACCATAGCACATATGCGCTGGTAAGTGAGCCTGTAGAAAAGCAGTACCTCTGGCATCGCAACGCATTGATCTGGGAAACGGCTGTGCCCTATACTTACCTGCGCACTACGCCCGATAACCGTATCCTGATCGGTGGCAGGGATGATGATTTTTACAATGCAGACAGGCGTAACAAAGCCATTAAAATGAAACGGAAAAGGCTTGAACTTATTTTCGCCAGGATGTTCCCCGGCATTCCTTTTAAAACGGATTATGCCTGGGCAGGTACATTCTGCAGTACCAAAGACGGTCTGCCGTATATCGGAAGTATTCCTGAAAGACCAAGAACCTATTTCGCACTGGGGTTCGGGGGAAACGGCATTACATTCAGCTACCTGGCGGCCGATATCATTGCCGCACTCATAAAAAAACAGCAACACGAACATGCTGCTGTTTTTTCTTTCAACCGTTAAAGTGGATCAGATCTTTTTTTTGATCCAGTCTACGGCTTTACCGAAAATATTTTTAGGTTTATTCACTTCATGTGTAAGGTAATTTCTTACCAGCAGCGGGCCCAGTAAACGGGTGATCCAGCCCGCATTACGGAGTAATACCTTCTTCAGCAGGAAATTAACGCCCAGGTCAATGCCAAGGTTGGCCAGTGGGTTGCTTGTATCCCTGTTTGTCATTTTACCTACCGTGTTCAGCACATTTCCTACCGGCTTGAGTTTTTCTTTCCATTCAGCTATTTCTTTTGTAATCTCTGTTTTTGTTACGGCCAGCGAAGACTCGAGACGTGCCTGTTCGTTCAGAAGATCCTGGTATGTAGAAATCTTAGTCATAAATATTTTTTACTACGATGTTCTTAACAAAAGGGTAGAAAAGTTTTTTCCTGAGTACAACCAGCAACAGGATCAGCAGAATATAAAATCCGCCGATAATGGCAAAACCACCACTGAGGCTGTTGATCCGCTCACCTATCCAGTATGCAGCGGCAATGCCGAGGAACATACAAATAAAAAAGGTAAGCAGTGCGAGAAAAAAAGCGAAAGATACCCCTGCACTGATATCTGCTGTTTTTTTGTTGATATTGACAACAGTCAGCTTGTAATAATTTTCTGCATATTCCCCTGCCAGTGTAAGCAGATCTTTTTCTTCACTTTTTTCCTTTTCCATAATGGTCATTTTATTTAAGAAACGGGTGGCCGGATCCATGAAAGATTCAACCACCCCTTTCCAATGCTTTTGCGGGAAAATCAGGATACTGCCTCTTTAACTTTGTCACCCCTTTTCGTTACATCATTGTAAAGGCCTTCAGCCTGTTTTACAGCAGTTTGCGCTACGTCTTCCAGTTTACTTTTTCCTGAAGCGATCATGTCGGTTGCTTTGGAAGCCAGGTCACAGGCCGTATCGCTGATCTTTTTCCTTAATTCACTACCCTTGTCTGGTGCAATCAGCATCCCTATCGCCACACCAGCCGCAGCGGCGCCCAGCAGGCCCAGAATTAATTTTCCTTGATTTGTCATAATAAATGAATTTTAATTTTTTGTAACTACATTTATACTTTCTGGTATCGAAATAATCGTACCTGTAATAAAAACAAGGAGAAAAATCATTCTGAGGAATATTGTCTACATCATCCCAGTACACCGTATGGTATGATTTTGAAAATTATTTTTAGAAATGAAAAGAGTTTTGATCATCGATGACGAATTGGATTTGTGCCTGCTGCTGAAAGTGCATCTCACCAGAAAAAATTATGATGTGTCGCTTGCCCATACATTGAAAGAGGGCATTGCAAAAGCAACACAGCTGTCTCCTGATGTCCTCCTCCTCGATAATAACCTGCCCGACGGCATGGGCTGGAAAATTGTTGATCAGCTGCTTGCCGTAAACCCGGCCATGAAGATCACACTCATGAGTGCCTTCAAATCTGCGCATGAAGCAGAAGTGAACGACTCGGTCATCAAAGTACTCGAGAAACCCGTAAAACTGGCCGACATCGATTCCTTCCTGTAAGCATGGTCATTCCTCCCCTGGCCCGTCTTTTTAATTATTGTTATATATTATTTAACAGCTAAAAAGACGAATATGAAAAAGAACCTGGCATTTACATTACTATCAATCCTCTTATTTACACTCAGCGGATGTGCCGCTATTGAAGGAATATTCAAAGCTGGTATGTGGACTGGCATTCTTGCCGTTTTCGGAGTAGTTGTACTGATCATTATTATCATCGGCAATATCACCAAGAAGAAATAAAAAGAGCAGGCAAGCCTGCTCTTTTCGTTATAAAAACCTATGTGTGCTATAAATTCAGATCGCCGTGTACGCCTTTTACAAGGTTCTGGCCGGTTACCACGGATGCGAGCATTTTAAATGCCTGCATCATCTTGCTGCTGTCACTGTCCCAGTAATGCGCTTCGTCTGTTTTTACTTTTAACAAACAGATATCCGGGCTGTCCACTCCTTCCGGGAACCATACTTTTACAATCGGATTCCATTTGCTTTCCATGGTAGCCCTGTCAGTGATGATCGCTGCCCTTCCTTTTACATCCACATAAATTTCTTTTCCGGGATGCGCGAAGATCATGGCAACATCCTGATCATTACGGATGTCTTTGATCTTTTCTGAATTGAGACTGGTAAAAAACCAGGTATTGGCATCATCGTCCACATCCACAATGGCCATGGGTCTTGAAGCGTGGTGACCCGATTCGCCGGAAGTAGTGAACATACAGGTTCCTATTGCGCTTACCAGCGATTTATATTTAGCTACCGCTTCGGCGCTGTGAAGATTCTTTTCCATAAGTGATGATTTCTTCGTTTGATAAATTATTCCTTGCCTGAGAAAATATTTTCGATCTTATGCATGAGACCTGATACCGGACCTTCCATTTTATTGGTGCGGTCGTCCAGCGTGGTATCTTCCAGCAATTCGCCCATCTGCAGGGTTGCCGGGAGATATACCAGGATATTATGCCGTTCGTTGCTCATCATCGTTACTACCGATTCGGGCGTAACAGGCTGTTCGGTGTTTTCACGGATGATCGCTGTAACTGCATCCCAGATCCGGTTCATCAGGTCACGGGTTCTCTCGGCACCTGCAGTTCCGGTGGCGGCTACTTTCTGAACCACTTCGTCGGCTTTATCTCCGAAAACAACAGAGACTTTATCCCCCTGTGCCGGCTCATTAATCAGTAATGCTGCACCTTCTGCAGTTCTGGTCAGCTTGAAAATACCTGTAAGCATAGCTGTAACAGCTGCCTGGGCATGTGAATCTACCACCTGTCCTGTTTCAACGGATACATCCTGCCGGTTGGGGTCTACTTTTTCTAATGCGGGTAAAGCAAGTCTTTGCTGCACCGCTTCTGGAAGATTCGTTATCATAGCTTCATTTTACAGGTATAAATAAAAAAACTGTGCCTGTAATAAAGCCCGGAATAACAATAGTTTGCGGTAAGAAAGGGAGCTATTTTGGTTTTTGTGCAGCCGGATAAATGCCGATCCGGTGGCTCCTTAAATAATAAGCCGATAACTTTTCATTCCCGGCTTCCCGGAAACTGATTTTCCTCGATGCTTCCATGGGCATATGGCAATCGATGCAGTTGGTGAGCTGCAGATTTTGGGCTGTAACTGTTTTATGAACTTTTTCAGGCGCACTGTGGCAGCTCATACATTTCACAGAAGCAGCAGCTATTGTCTGCCGTCCATTGTGCACATTATGGCAACTGTTACAGGTAAGCACTTCGCTTTTTATAAAGCATTTACTCTGCGCGAGCAACTGCAATTGGTTGCCATGCACATCAGGTTCGGTATTCACCGACCTCGCATATTCAGGAAAGTAAAAATTAGAAAGTGTATCGCCTGGCTTAAATGAGAAAGTGCTTTTCTGGGTGGCTTTATCATTACCAGAATGACAAACCGCGCATGCATCCAGTTGCTGATTCCTGGACAGCATTTTTGTAACGGCAATACGTTGCGGTTTCTTTTCCGCCGGATTTGCAGTATGATAATTAACATGTTCCGCAGCGGGGCCATGACAACGTTCACAATCGATGCCATAAATGATTGTCTGTCGGTTCAGGTCTTCGTTAACCGTAAGTCCGCCGCCCGGTGTGAGTTCTTTATTGATATAGGAACTATGGCATTCAAAACAACGCGCAATGATCTGCCGTTCGAAATTGATCCTGTCTGCCGGGAAACCAGGGCTGTTGGCCCAGTTCTGGATTTCAGTAAAATGCGAGAGTGGCAGCTGGTATAATTTCCTGCCTTTCCAGTATGCGTAAGTAGTAGCTTTTTCGCCTGAACCAAAAGCCATATCGAAGGGATGTGCACCCAGTTCACGGTTATCCTGATAACCGGCCTGCACCAGGATGCTGTCCCTTTTTTCAATACGGATCCACAAATGCTGCCCCAGCCGGAAAGGGTTCACGGCAAGTGAATCCTGATCCGGAATACTTGCCTGTAAACGATTATGAATATTTCCCGCAGTATCCCGGCTGTATTGATAAGATGTGTTGTAATGTGCTGTCTGCAGGTAACTGTCATAAATATTCTTATGACAGTTACGGCAGGCTGCATCTCCGGCATACATGCTTCCCCGCGGATCGCGGGAAACGGCACCGGCGCTGTCGGTGCATCTTATCCATAAAAAAGCAAGTGCACAAAGTGCAGCAAGAACGTATACGGCTTTACTGATCCTCATGCGGCAGCTTTTTAACTGATTTACCATACATAGGTTCCCACAGACCCGTTATTGAGGGAAGTGGTAACATACCTGTTCTTAAAACCGATATTGAATACAGCGGGCGCATTTCCTTTATTTAAAACGATCAGTACTTTTTTTCCTTCGGGATTCCGGAAAGCCACGGTCAGCAGGTTACCTGTCTGATCAGAAGCCACACGAACAGATCCCGGCCGCACAAATTTGGACGCATGTGCGATGATATAATAAGACACATTCCTTTTAACACCGCCGCCAATGGTAAGTGCACCAAGACAGGTGTTACAGCCGCCATTCGTATAGGGTTTATACGCCTGGTCTGCAGCAAGATTCCATTCCAGTACATTACGGCTCCAGTTCCGGGTTGCCCCGATGATCAGGTTCTCCACATGCCATTGCAGGTCGCCCCCGAAGTTACCCGGACCACCTACCCATTGTTCTGTGAAATAAACATTTTTATCCGGATATGCAAGATGTACCTGCGATAATGCGCTGATCTGGCCGCCATACAGATGAAAAGCCGAGCCATCCACATATTGCCTGGCATCCGGATCAGCCAGGATTGTCAGTGGATAATCAGGCCTGTCTGCATTGTGATCATACACGATGATCTTTGTGCTGATGTTATTATTACGGAAAGCTGGTCCCAGGTGATTTTTAATAAAGTCTGCCTGTTCCGTTGCCTGCATCACCATACTTGGATTATTGCCGCCATGCAGGGGTTCATTCTGTGGTGTAATGGCATCTATTGTGATGCCTTCAGCTTTCATTGCTTTGATATATTTCACAAAATACTGTGCGTACACACTGTAATAAGCAGGCAGCAGGCTTCCGCCAACAAAGCTGTTATTGCTTTTCATCCAGACAGGTGCCGACCAGGGCGAACCGAGTATTTTGATATCCGGGAACAGTGCAACGATTTTTTTAAGCACGGGTATCAGGTCTTCGCGCTCCTTATCGATCGAAAAACGCTGCAGGGTCATATCGGTTTCCCCGGGTGCAAGATCGTTATAGGTAAAAGGAGATGCGCTCAGATCGGATGCGCCGATGCTGATACGGAGATAGCTTACACCGATATGCGTACTGTCAGTGAGAAATAGTTCTTTCAGCAAAGCATCCTGTTCTGCAGCCGGCAATGAATTGATATGTGTGGCACTTCCACCTGTAAGCGTATAGCCGAAACCGTCTATCTGCTGGTAAGTTTGCGTGGTATCTACCGTGATGGTAGTATTACTGTTGGTTTCGGAAGAAAAAAGCAGGCTTACGCGCTGCTGCTGAAATTGTACCGAGCCATCTCCCTGTGTCAGCCAGAAAGCCACATCGGTTTTTAAAGGCGTTGTTACCGGCGGCGATACGGGTGGATTGGAAATATCACGGTTGTTTTTTTTCTGACAGGAGGCCATCGTTGCTGATAAAAGCAAGAGGGAACATAAAATATAATTCGATTTCATAGTTATTGGATATTAGGCTGTTCATAATGTAGTAACAGCCGCCTTCCGGCAGCTGTTACTCATTTTTAAACCCCCGGTTTACGTTGCTTGCTGATTAAACCCAATCAAAACACGAGATCATTTATAACCTGGATTCTGTACCAGTTTGGTATTATTCAGTTCACGCTGGGGAATGGGCAGAATTTCATGTTTGCCTGCCACAAATCCTCTGAATCCCAGTACAGCAGGCGCTCTTCCGGTACGTACAAGATCGTACCAGCGGTGCCCTTCTGTTGCGAGTTCCAGCCTTCTTTCGTTGTAGATATTATCAAGTGTGGCTGTAATCGGTCCGAGACCTACTCTCGCACGTACCGCATTCAGAAGGTCTGCCGCACGGGTGAGGTTGGTATTGGATTGTACCAGTGCTTCCGCTTCCATCAGGTAAGTATCGGAAAGACGGATCTCGATGTAGTTATTCGGCCAGTTCAGTTCTGCCGCACCACCGCCTGTACTGCGCCATTGTGTTTTAGGTGCATATTTTTCGATGAACAGACCTGTATTGTTATAACCTTTCTCATAAGCACGCCCCGGTGCTGCATTTACAATACTATCTATATTGGCAATAGTGAATGGCTTACGCGGATCTCCTGCCATGGCAGCATTCAGCTGCGGCGTGATGGGATTGAAGCTCCAGCCGGAAACATAGGTAGGACCTGAATAGCCTCTCGGGCCAAACATGGTCACTGCCACGTTTCCTTCAAATGATCCCCAGTTGCCCCAGCCTGAGTTGGCTACAGATGTACGCACGATCTCGAAGATGGACTCTGTATTGTATTTATTATCCGGCCTGAAAATATCGCCGAAGTTGGTGAGAAGCTTGTAACCCAGCGTACTTGTTCCGCCTGGTGTTCCGTTCACATCTGCAAACTGCGCTGCAGCCTGTGCCCATTTTTTCTCATACAGATATACTTTTCCGAGCAGCGCTTTCGCAGCGCCTTTGGTTGCACGGCCACCTTCTGTAGCTTTGGGAACAGTTGTAGGCAGATCGGGAATTGCTTCGTTCAGATCCTTTTCCACCTGTGCATATACATCTTCAGGTTTTGCCTGCAGCACGCCATAGATCTCTGATGTGGTGAGTGGTGCAGTGAACAGCGGCACATTCTTGAAAATGCGCACGAGATCAAAATAGAAATAACCGCGCAGGAACTTGGCTTCCGCTATATATCTTTTCTTTGTGGCATCATCCAGTCCCGGAATATTACCCAGCCTGGAAAGGATCACATTGGCCCTTGCCACACCGTTGTAGTTACGGTTCCAGAAATCGCCCTGCGGGCCTGTTAATTCATCCAGCGTATATTTCTCCCATACCTGCCAGGTATTCATATCTGCCGGACCACCACCGCCTGCATAAGTATCATCCGATGCAGCATTCAGCGCTCCGAAATTGTGATAGGTATTCACGGTTTCAACGCCTAACGGATCATACGCTGCAACAAGTCCTGCAAAAGCTTCCTGCGGGTTCTTGTAATAATTTGTTTCCATAATGGTAGCACCGGGATCCACATCGAGGAAATCCTTCTTGCATGAACCTGCCATCGTAAGCACAACGGCAAGCAGTGCGGCATAACTGGTATTTCTGTTTTTCATTTTTTTCATTTTTTAAGATTAAAAACCAATGTTCACCCCAAACAGGAAAGAACGGGATTGCGGATACACACCATTGTCTGATCCGAATACATCCTGGGCACCGCCCACTTCCGGATCATAACCTGTGTATTTGGTGATCGTCAGCAGGTTGTTGCTGCTGAGATAAAACCTTACGCGCTGTATACCTGCTTTTGAAGTGATGGAACGTGGCAGTGTATAACCCACCTGCAGTGTTTTAATGCGGAAATAAGCACCGCTCTCCAGGGTGAAATCTGACGGATAAGCAAAGTTCCTGTTCGCATCATTTGTGCTGAGACGGGGGAAGCTGTTGCTGGTATTCTCACCTGTCCAGCGGTTAAGTGCTTTTGTCTGCCAGTTGGCTGATGGGATATCCAGCCTGCGCAATCCCTGGTAAATCTTATTTCCTGAAACGCCCTGTCCGAACAGTAAGAAATCGAAATTCTTGTAGTTCATGTTCAGCGTAATACCATAGGTCATGGTAGGAATAGCGTTGCCGAGCATTACACGGTCATCTCCGTTGATTCGGCCATCGTTATTCGCATCCACCCAGCGGAAATCGCCTGGTTTTGCATTCGGCTGAATCTTGGTATTGGACGGGCCGCCCACATAATCATCGATCTGTTTCTGGTTCTGGAAAATACCTGCTGTACGGAAACCGAAGAAGTAGTTATAAGGCAGACCAACAGATGTACGCTGCAGATCGAAATCACTGTTCTGGAAATTGGCACCTGTTCCGATAAAGGCAATATTATCACCCAGGTAAGTCACTTCATTTTTAACAAAGCCTACATTACCTCTTACATCGAAGTTCAGTTTACCGATTTCTTTCCGGTAACCCAGTTCGATCTCGACACCTTTATTGTTCATGTCTGCGATATTGGCCACCGGACTGCCGGTAGAACCTACATAACCGGGCAGCGTTACCGAACGGAGGATGCCGGTTGTCTTTTTATAATACCAGTCGAACGATAAGGTCAGGTTCCTGAACAGTACCGCATCAAAACCCAGGTCGAGCTGACTGGTCTGTTCCCATTTCAGATCGGGGTTGGAAGGGGCGTTGGGGCTGTAACCTGTTTGCAGGTTATCTACACCGAACGGATAGTTACGTCCGCCGCCTATTGTAGATACATATCCGAAATTACCGATCTCATCACTACCATTCACACCGTAGGAAGCTCTTACTTTCAGTGTATTCAGGATATTGTTCGGACGCCAGAATTCTTCACGTGTAGGTACCCAACCGATCGATCCTGACGGGAATATACCATATTGATGGTTGGCACCGAATCTTGAAGAACCATCACGGCGAACAATTGCAGATACCAGGTATTTTTCATCGAAGTTATAGTTCAGACGGCCGAACAACGATGAGATCGCATGTACGGTACCTTCCGAAGCACTTGCCGTTACATTGGCCGTTGCCACGTTGAAGTTCATGGAAGCATCTTCAAATGTGGTTACAGGCAGATTGGATTTGGTAACGGAAAGACCACTGGTGAAATTCTCACGGTAAGCACCCTGTGCTGCAAGTATGGTGAAATTATGTTTGTCGATAGACTTTGTATATGAAATGGTATTCTCTATATTCCAGTTGAACAGCTGGTTGCTGTTACGTGTGAACTGGTTATTGGTGCTTTGCTGTGCCGCGTTCAGGTAGTAAACGGGTCTGTAGCTGTCGCCGCCCCAGTAAGAAAGTTTGGCACCAAGTGTAGACCGGATCTTCAGGCCTTTGATCGGTTCCACTTCTACGTAGGCATTACCTACGATATCATCTGCAGATGAGAAGTTACCGCGCTGTGTACGCATGAAAGCTGCCGGGTTGGTCATCTCCTGTTGTACGTACTGGGAAATACCATAAGGTCTGCCGAGGTCATCACGAACCACAGGTTGAGTTGAATAAGGCGCTGCATTCGCGATGGCAGGATCAGTGATCACCACCGGAGTGATCGGATCCAGGTTGATGGCAGAACTCAGCGGGCCACCAAATTCGGTATTCGTACTGATACCCTGGTTGCGCGTACGTGCAAAGCCGAGGTTCTGTGCGAACGTAATATAATTACCGATCTTATGGGTGGAGTTCAGCCTGAGGCTGTACCGTTTCCAGTTCGAAATATCGCTGGCAACAATACCGGTCTGACTGAAATAACCGAAAGATGCATAATAGGTCGATTTTTCACCACCGCCGCTCAGGCTCACTTCGTGGTTCTGGATCGGCGCGCTTTCATTGAAGATCACCGATTGCCAGTCAGTTCCTTTTCCGAAAGAAGAAGGATTGGTAAAAATGGGAGCACCGCCGCCATTCACGGCAGCTTCGTTCCTCAATGTTGCATACTGGGTGGCATCGAGCAGATCGAGGCGTTTGGCAGGTGCCTGTGTACCATAATAACCATTGTAGTTCACACGCATGGTACCTGCTTTTCCTTTTTTGGTGGTTACCAGGATAACACCAGCGGCGCCCCTGGTTCCGTAAATGGCAGCAGAAGCGGCATCTTTCAGTACTTCTATCGACTCGATATCATTGGTATTCAGATACCCGATACCGCCGTTGTCAACGATCACACCATCAATTACCCATAAAGGATTGTTGGCGTTAATAGAGGTAACGCCTCTCACGCGAACCGTAGCCGCAGCACCCGGAGATCCGGATGTGGAAGCAATGGTAACACCGGAAGTACGGCCCTGCAAGGCCTGCTCTATCCGGTTGATCTGCTGGTTTTCGATGTCGGCAGCTTTTACGCTCGAGATAGCTCCCGTCACCACGCTTTTTTTCTGGGTACCATAACCGATCACTACTACATCCGAAAGCGTGGCGGTGTTGTTCTCCTCCAACTGGATGTTTACAGTACCGGCACCCGAGATGGTCTTTTCCGCATCTATCATGCCCTGGTAAGTGATCAGTAAGGTTGCACCAGATTTTGCATTGATGCCGAATTTTCCGTTTTCATCCGTCAGCGTGGCGGCTGAGGTTCCCTTTACGGATACCGTAGCGCCAGCAAGCGGCTCTCCGGTCTTTTTTGATGTTACTTTTCCGGTAACCGGAATGTTTTGTGCTGTTACAGCGGTAAATAGCCCCTGTAACAATAGGAGTGCACAACAGAGTAGAAATTTACATTTCATATGGCAGCGTTTGATTTAGATCCTTAAAAATATCCTATATGAAAGCGGTTTGTCGTTTTTTTACCACATCATTACCACATCATAAGCCCCTTCAGCTGTTGAAAACACTGTAAAAAAGCCCATCAATACCACATCATGATGTGTCAATTATACACTTTTTAAAAAACGAATGTTTTTAAGCAGGAAACCACCCTGTTCCACCTGTACTTTTATAACCTGTTTTCCGCGGTTCAGTTGTACGTTTTTCAGTTCTGCCGGATGCCATCTGCCCGTCTCTCCTGCAGGCAGAGCCAGGGACCGGGAGTTTGAACCGTTCACGGAAAGAATAAGGCTCCCTGCTTCCTTTGCTGCAATGCTGAATTCCAGCTGGTAAGTACCGGGTTCTGTTACCTCTATAGTATACTGCACCCATTCACCTGGTTGTGTATGACTGATATAAAAATCGCCGGTTGCCGAATCCCTGCTGATATCAACACCGTCATTCCTGTACATACGGCCGCGATTGCCGGCCCCTCGCTGGCCTGTTGATACATGGTAATCAGCTGTATCCTGATCAGCGTATGCATAGCCGTTTCGTCCTAGATCATAATCAACCGCTGCGATCACGGTGCCGGATTTTACCTGATGTAACCTGAACGGCTTTGTTGCTGTTGAAAAAGGCTGCCTGAACATGGCATCCAGCACATCATAATGAATGATATTCTTACTGTTCTGAAGCGATGCGGCCAGCTCCGTCAATCCTTCGGCCGCTTCTTCTGCCGAAGGCTTCGGCCCGTTGTTATTCCAGTAACGAAGCACTCGCTCATAAGCGGGATTGGATTTGATTTCCAACGGGTTATTATTTCCAAGCTTTTTCAGGGGCCACCATGCCCAACCTATATTATTTGTTTCCAGCAGGTTGATCGCCTGTGTAAACCATACATTGGAATTCTCCCCGGTTTCTCCCAGCCATACCGGTACATTGTATTTTTCCCTGGCTTCAAGAATAGAACCGATAGATGCCTTATCATTGAAGTTCCAGTAACGGTGAAAGCTGAGTACCATGTTTTTGTCCCAGGGCGGCAGGATACCTCTATAGTTATTACCCCAGCCATTCCCCTCAATAATAATGATATGCTTCTGATCTATTTTCCGGATAGCCGTTGTGATAGCCATCATCAGTTCCTTCAATGGCTGGTTAAGTGGTTCACGGATACCGTTTCGGTCGCCTGCCGGATCCGTAAAGCCGTAATTGGGTTCATTCAATATATCATAACCACCAATCCAGGGTTCATCTTTATAGCGTTCGGCCAGCTTTTCCCATAATGCAATGGTCTTCTGCCGGTTGGCTTCCGATTGCCAGAGATTTGGATAGGTTGTATCACGGTCTGCAATATTCAGGTCGTTTCCCTGTCCGCCCGGCGCGGCATGAAGGTCCAGTATGAGGTACATTTTATTGGCTTTACACCATTGCAGCAGGCTGTCTGTCATAGCAAAACCTTTTGTCAGCCAGGTCTGTTTTCCGGCCACAGGCTCCTGTTCAACGGGCAATGTATACAGGTTATAATGCATGGGCAACCTCACGGAATTGAATCCCCAGGCCCGGAGCGAGTCGATATCGGCACGGGTGGTATGATTTGCCAGCCAGGCATCATAAAAAGCCGCGGTCTTCGTTTTGCCGATCAGCGCTTCGATACGCTGGCGGATGGAATGCTGCGGACCATGCCCGTTCACGCGCAACATATACCCTTCCTGGAGCATCCAGCCACCCAGGCCGATCCCTCTCAACAAAATATTGTTCCCTTTCCCATCGGTGATCTGCTGCCCGTTTGCTTTCAGAAAGCCTTGCGCAACAACACTATGATTCAAACAAAGGAAAAAAAAGAACAGCAGGAAGGCATTCCGGCCGTTAAAAACAGCAGTTGAAAACTTTTTTTGCATGAGCTTGATTGTTTCAACGAAAATACCTGCGGGTTTCTTCGGGAATTAAAAAGTTCCCCCATCATTACCACATCATACAACTGTTTTTTGTATTTATTTTCTTTCAAAACACCACATCATTACCACATCATTTTTTCTTCATATCTTAGATTCTATAATGCTTGCCTATGAGAACCATCCTGCTTGTGGTAACACTTCTGTATAGTTCAGTAATGTGTGCTCAGAACACGATTGCTCTTCCGGATATCATCAACTATCCCAAAAATCTTTATAAGGCCGGTACCCAGAACTGGGATGTTAAGCAGGACTCCCGCGGCATTCTTTACTTTGCCAACAACGAAGGCCTGCTGGTGTTCGACGGGACATACTGGAAAAAATACAAGCTTCCCAATGAAACCATCATCCGGTCCATTGCCGTTACTAAAGACGACCGTATTTATGTTGGCGCACAGAATGAAATCGGTTATTTTTCTCCCGGCAAGAATGGCAACCTCGTATATACTTCACTGAACAATCTTATACCGGATAATGAAAAAGGGTTTGCAGATGTATGGGATATTGTTGTTTGCCGCGACCAGCTTTTTTTCAGATCGAACCGGAGGATCTTTCATCTGAACAGCGGCAAGATCTCTGTATACACCAGCATCGACTGGAATTTCATCGGTTGCAATAAAGGCGAGATCATCGCGCATGATTACAGCAAAGGTTATGTAACGTTCAGGAATGGTGCCTGGTATCCTGCTCCGGGTTTTCAGGTGCTGCCCGCCGATGCCTGGGTAACTGCTATGGTTGTGCTGAATAACGACAGCACGCTGGTGGTTACCAACAAACATGGCCTCTACCTGCTGACAGGAAATACGGTTGCCCCCTTCCGTTCACCGGATATTCAGCTGGCAGCTGCAAAAAATATTGTGGCAGCTACTGTTATCGACACCGATCATATTGCACTTGCAACAAGCCTTGGCGGTTGTTTCATCATCAACCTGAAGGGCATACTGGTGCAGCGGTTGTCTAAGCAGGACGGACTTCAGAACAACAACATCCAGAGCATTCTCCTCGACCGGAACCATAACCTCTGGCTGGGGCTTGATAACGGGATTGATTTTATTGCTTATAACAATGCCATCAAACATATTTTTCCGGACGACCAGGAACACAGTGCAGGTTATGTGTCACTGGTATATAAAAACGATCTGTATATCGGCACATCCAATGGTTTGTACAAAGCGCCCCTGACAGGCGGTAAGGACATCAGTCTTTCCAAAAGCAGATTTACCCTGATCCCGCACAGCCAGGGCCAGGTCTGGAACCTCGCGGAAGTAAACGGGCAATTGCTGATGGGGCATACCGATGGCGCTTACCTGATCAAAAACAATACAGCGGTTTCTTTAGACAAGACTTCCGGCTTCTGGACCTTTATGCCCTTGTACGATATCCAGCCATCGCCCGTGATGGTAACAGGCACTTATAATGGCATTAATTTTTACCATTATGAGAACGGAAAATTTGTGAACCATGATATTCACTCTCATTTCGAATCGGCGCGGTATGTAGCCATCGATAATAACACAATCTGGGTATCGCATCCGTACAAAGGAGTGTACCGCATCAACTTCAACAATGGCAAGCCGAATTATGAAGTGTATAAAGACCATAAAGGCATTCTTTCATCCAACAGGAATCATTTATTCAAGATCAAGAACCGTGTGGTACTAACAACGGATAAAGGCATTTTTGAATACAATCCGAAAGCCGGTGATTTTGAACGTTCAGCTTTCTTTACAGACCTGTTCGGTCAGCAAAAGATCCAATATCTGAAGGAAGATGATCATGGAAATATCTGGTTCATAACAGGCAAGAAACTGGGCGTGGCCGATTTTTCCGGAACGAAACCACAGCTGACCAATATTACAGAACTGAACGACAAGATCGTAGGTAACGGTTTCGAATTTATATATCCTTATGACGACAACAATGTTTTTGTGGCGGGCGAAGAAGGTTTTTACCTCGTGAATTATGCTGCATATAAAAGCCGGCAGGAAGTGATTCCGGTGTTACTGCGGTCTGTTAAAGTGATCAACAAAGGCGACAGTCTTATCTACGGGGGTTACAATAACCTTGGCAAAACAGTTTCCGACAGTGTGAACAATGAGCCGGCACGGATCAGCTATGCCCTGAATTCGCTGCATTTTGAATATGCATCTCCCGTTTACGGACAACAGGCCAATCTCGAATATGCATACCAGCTGAAAGGTTTTGAAACAGGCTGGTCTGAATGGTCGTCCAAAAACGAAAAAGACTATACCAACCTGCCTCCGGGCTCCTATACATTTCTCATTAAAGCGAGAAAGCATGGCGGAGAAGAATCCGCTGTAACGACCTATCGTTTTGTGATCCTGGCACCCTGGTACCAGTCGTGGTGGGCGCAATGTTTTTACCTCCTGGCAGGCTTGTTCATCATTTACCTGCTCTACAAAAACCAGGCAAAGAAATTCGCGCTGCAACAACAAAGGCACGAAGAAGAACAGAAGCGGCTCCAGTACCTGCACCAGCTGGAAATGGAACATAACGAGAATGAGATCATCCGCCTAAGGAATGAAAAACTGGAATCGGAAATAGAACATAAGAATACCGAACTGGCATCATCGTTCATGAACCTGGTACAAAAAGGAGAAGTACTCACCAAGATCAAGGAAGAGTTTGTGAAGATCAATAAGTCTGCCGAAAAAGAAAAAGCGCCTGAAGATTATAAAAAGATCATACGGATGCTGGAAGAGGAAAAGATCAAGAAAGACTGGGATCAGTTCATCGTTCACTTCGACAAAGTACACAGTGATTTCTTTGTATCGCTGAAGAAGCATTTCCCGAACCTTACGCCCAGTGAGCTGAAACTGTGTGCTTATTTAAGGCTCAATCTTTCCACCAAGGAAATTGCGCAGATCATGAACATCACGATCAAAAGTGCGGAACTCAGCCGGTATCGTTTACGGAAAAAACTGCAGGTGCCAACTGAAGTGAGCCTTTTCAATTTCCTGCTGAATTTTCATTCCGATAAAAAGGAAGAGCTTCATGTGTAGCAAGGCTGGTTACAAATTGATAATATCGGAGGATTGGATTTTGCAGTACCTTTAGTTAAACTCATACACCGAGTCATGAATATCGGAATTATCGTTGTTGTGATTGTCCTGGCCCTTGCCCTGTTATTTTTTCTTACACGTAAGAATATGAAAGATCGCAAGGAACTGAATCCTGATGCTCAGGACGCGATGGAAGAAGAAAAAGCAGATCATACACATGACCGGATCTGACACCGTCCGTATTTATAATCCAATAGTTTTATGCAGCGCCGGCGATGATCGCCGGCGCTTATTTTTTGTCATTTCTTGCCGGGATTACATTCCCATACGGTTTCGATCAGCACTGCTTCATTGTAAAAATCAATGAAGTTATCGGGTGCCGGAAGGATGTGGTTTTCGCCTTTGCTATTGTAAAAGGCAGGCGCCCAGTCACAGGCAGGCCCTTTGTAAGCCAGTACATAAACGATGTTTCCTTTCCACCGGTATTTATTGATGTAGGGAAGACAGGTGCACTCGGTTCCGGCAGAGCGGATCAGTTCCTGAACAGGTGCAGGCAGTTTTTCTTCCTGTTCTTTTTGGCAGGCAAGAAAACAGCAGCTGATAAGCATAATGGCGAAATAGCGTAACATATGAATGATTTTTGAGCGACTGACCGGCTGTTTAAACCATTCGTTGCACCGCACCGAAAACTTCATATTGGCTTAACCCGAGACCTGTTGCGCAAAAAGCCGGGCCAGTGCATTTTCAGGATCTTTACAAAGGCCGGGATGCACTTTTGAGGTCTGCAGGATGGTACTTCGTGTGGCAGTCAGCCAGCGGAAACGGGAAGCAATATCCAGTGCGGCAATAGGTCCGCCGGAAGGATCACCGGCGCAGATCGCTGCAAAAGCATCGAGGTATTTTCTGACTTGCTCAATATCTGTATGTTCATATAACATACGCAGTTTTTCTTCGCTGAGCAGTATTTCTGCCTTCAGTAACCTGAGTTGTCTGCAATACAACACAACGCCTACGTTCACGAACTCTTCGCGTTCTACCCTTGGCACAACACGCAGTACGGCATATTCATATAAGCGCTCTTCTTGCATCCTGTGCTTCTTTTACAAATGTTGCAGATGACCTGAGCCTGTTGGCCAGGAATTGGAAATAAACGCTCCTGCGCTCTTCAGCAGTTTCGCCACCGGTATCGGACAGCAGCCAGTTCTCCGGGATCAATGCCACGATATCGTGCAGCAATTCTTCTGTAATGAGCTGACGCATCAGCAGATCTGCTGTTTCGAGTTCACTGGCCTGTGGCAGCAGTACATGATCTTTTACCTGTACAAACGGTTTTACGGATTGCGCTTCCCAGTTATTCCAGGAATGGTGAAAGTACAGCGAAGCACCATGATCGATCAGCCAGAGTTCGCGGTGCCACATCAGCATATTGGTGTTGCGTGCCGTGCGGTCTACATTCGTAAGCAGACAATCGAGCCAGACAATCTTCGATGCCAGTAAAGGCTCTATAGTAGTAACTGCAGGATCGTATGTGATGGATCCTGAAAGATAATGGAGCGCGAGGTTCAGACCTGTGCTTGCTTTCAGCAGATCCTGTATTTCTTCGTCGGGCTCGGTACGACCGAAAGCCTCATCCAGTTCTGCAAAAACGATCTCAGGTATTTTCAGTCCCGCAGCTCTGGCAATCTCCCCTCCGATCAGTTCTGCGATCAATGCCTTGACGCCCTGGCCCGCTCCCCTGAATTTCAGCACATAAAGGAATCCATCGTCGGCTTCTGCGATAGCGGGCAAAGAACCACCCTCGCGCAATGGCGCCTGGTAGCGGGTAACCCGAACGGTTCTGAGCTCCGGTTTTTTATGATTGATCATGATAATAAATAAGATTTACTGTCGCCACGATAACGAAACATGAAACTAACGTAATTTTTTAAAAACTGCGAACGGACGAGGATCAAACAAAACCCCGGCCTGATGCCGGGGTTTATAGGGATGGGTTAGTAAGCATTGGGTTGTACTATAAAACGAATCCGTACCTTTTTTATTGTGCAGTCTTTATTACAGCGGAAGCCTGCAGGCTGTTACAGCTTCCGGATAATACATTATCCAATGATATTGAGTATTTTAAATCCCGGATACTATGAATTACAGCTTCGGAAAAATGAGGTTATTATCAAAAAAAATCCCGAAGGCTGTGATTTCTGTGCTGTTGCTGCGAATAATATATAAACAATTGCCAGACATGATCTCTTCCGACCTATTTCTCAGCGTGGTAGAAGCTCACAAGGGCATTATCTACAAGATAGCTCATTCGTACTGCTCCGACCCGGAAGACAGGAAAGACCTTGTACAGGAGATCATTGTGCAACTCTGGCGGTCTTTGCACAGGTATAATGACCAGTATAAATATTCAACCTGGATATACCGGGTTTCTTTAAATACTGCCATCTCTTTCTACAGGAAGCAGTCGCACCATAAAAAGATCGTGTCGGATCTGCCGGCAGGTATATTATATGAAACACCGTTAGCCGGCACCGGTCCGGAACAAAATGATCTTGATCTGCTGCAACAGTTCATTGCAGACTTAAGAGAATTCGACAAGGCATTGATGCTGCTTTATCTCGAGGAGAAAAGCCATAAAGAAATGGCATCCATTATGGGCATTTCCGAGACCAATGTCGCAACCAGAATAGGGCGGATCAAACAGCAACTGAAACAAAATTTCGCCATCGTTAAAGACAGATAATATGGAAGACAAAGAGCTTATGCAGTTATGGAAAACCTATGATGCACGCTTACTGCAAAACCTGGTATTCAACCAGCAGCAGGCAGCAGATATTGCGCAGCTAAAAGTGCAATCGCTGCTCTCATCCATGAAACCAGTAAAACTGTTTGCACTGGTTACAGGTATTGCCTGGGTGGGATTTGTGGATGTGATCATCATCACCAGCTACACGTATGCATCCTGGTATTTCATCATCTCTGCGCTGATCCAGGTGATCCTTACCAAGATTGCCATTGGCGTGTATCTCTATCAGCTTGTTCTTATCTACAAGACAGATATCAGTGCATCGGTTCTGCAGACACAGGAAAAACTGGCCCGCCTCAGGTCTTCAACCTTATGGATCACGCGGTTGCTTTTTCTGCAGTTGCCGGTATGGACTACCTTTTACATCACACAGGATATGATCAGCAGGAACAGCCTGTTATTTTATAGCGTCCAGGTTCCCATCACACTTCTTTTTTCAGCAGCAGCCATCTGGCTCTTCATTAATATCCGTTACAGCAACAGGTACAGGAAATGGTTCCGCTTGATTTTTTCAGGAGCTGAATGGGATCCTGTTATGAAATCGATGGAATTACTGGAACAGGCAGACGATTTCAGGAGGTAATGTTAAAAATAAACTTTTGGAAAGTTTCAGAACTTTCCAAAAGTTGTTTTTCTTGGCAAATCGGATTATTTATTCTACAATTGTAGAACTTAATTACAAAATGTAGAACAAATGAAACGTATAGCCGCCCTATTACTTGTATTGCTGTTATTGCAATTTCGCCCGGAAGCGCAGGAGATGCAGCTGACAACGATTACAAACCATGCCGATGAAAATTTCTATTTTTATTACCATGACTCTGTTGCAATGGGCAGGCCTGTGGTTCTCCATAAAGGGCAGACCAGACTTGCCCTCACCTCCCCGGTTCTGTTACTGCATGCCAACCAGGACCAGATCCCTTATTATGTATATCCGGGCGAAAAATTGTATGTTGAAAAAGATAAGGAGAACAGGGCTGTTTTCTCTGTGAAAGATGACCCTGTCCGCAGTAATGAACTGTTACTTTTTAAGGACATGGTAGCACAGACCGGTAAGATCTATGATGGCGGCAGGCCTGAATTTTACCAGAAGAAAGTGCGTACTGCGGATTCTGTTCAGCTTTTTATACAGACCATTAAACGTAAAGAAAAAAGCAGGCTTGATTTTATTGAATCCTTCCGGATGCAGCATTCAATCAGTCAGTCGTTTTATAAAATTGCCATTCAGGTTGTACAATGTACGGCAGTTAAGGATCTTTTGCTGCTTTACCGGAATAACATCGAACTGCTGAAGCGTGACAAGTTGTTTGAAAGTTACGTGAATGAATGTATCGCTTCGCTCGAAAAGATTGGTTATGCGCCGAATATCTTTTACCTCCATGCCGCTATGCAATCGCTCAGCATTCATTTTGACCAGGTGGTTCCGCTGGATATTACCGATACAAATGATTTTGCAAGGAAATATGCATTTGCCCAAACCAGGTTCTCAGGTACCATGCGCGACTTTTTACTGGCGACTTGCCTGTTCCGGGTCTTATCACCCAAATTCAATAATGTTCAGAAGTCAGTAGCAGATTTTAACCAGCACGTAAAAGATAACGGTTATCGTAACATCATACGTGACAAAGCTGTATCCATTCTTAAACCAGTAAGGCCGGCGGGAACAGGAGAAATGGCAATAACAAATGGCAGCTCAACTACGCTCAGCGCTTTTTTTGAAGCTAATAAAGGGAAACTGATCCTGCTCGATTTCTGGGCCAGCTGGTGCGCACCCTGCCGTTCGGAAATGCCTGCTTCAAAAAAAATCCAGGCACAGTTCAGCAATAAGCAGATCGTGTTTGCCTATATTTCTATCGATCAGAACAAAAAAGACTGGTTACGTGCTGCTGCGGAAGAAGAACTGCATTCGTACCCGGCTTCTTTTCTTCTTGAAAATGCCGATACCAACAGTTTTGTCAAAGCGAATAAAATCACTACCATTCCGCGTTATATCCTGATCGGGAAAGATGGTAAGATCATTGCAGGTGATGCACCAAGGCCGTCAGAACCAGACCTGGTAACATTGATCAAAAAACATTTATAAAGAACAGGCCGGGTGATTACCCGGCCTGTTTTCTTTTAGGCAAAACATGTGTAATACCATATGAGTAAGTAGTTCCACCGCACGCGTTGACCTTCATACGCATGTGTTACCTGCGGTGTAAGAAGCTCCACAGCAATAGCTTCTTTTTTACAGGCATAAGAATGTAAGTGATCTAATCCTATTCTTTCATTTTCGTTTAACCCGAAAAATCATCCTATGAACCTGATCTGTTTTTCGCATTTGCGATGGGGCTTTGTATACCAGCGTCCGCAGCATGTGCTGACACGCCTGGCAAAGAAATTCACTGTTTATTTTGTGGAAGAGCCTGTGTTTAATGCGCCAATGGACAAAATGCTGATAGAAACCGGAAGCGATAACCTTTATATCGCTGTGCCTCATTTACAGGGGGATCCCTGCAATGATACCGCACAGAGAACGGCGGCTTTGTTAAAAAGCATGCTGCACGAGTACTGTATTAACGATTATTTCTTCTGGTATTATACCCCTATGGCGTTGAAATTTACGCGCGACTTCCATCCCCAGCTGACTGTTTACGATTGCATGGATGAACTCAGTGCTTTCCGTTATGCACCTGCCGAGTTGCAGGAACTGGAAGCTGAACTGTTCCGTAAAGCCGACCTGGTCTTTACGGGCGGCCAGAGTCTCTATGAGGCCAAGAAGGACAAACATGCGAACATACATCCTTTCCCCAGCAGTATTGATAAAGCACACTTTGCAAAGGCACGTCAAAAAAATGCAGAGCCCGAAGATCAGCAGGATATCCCGCATCCGCGGATCGGCTTCTTTGGTGTGATAGATGAACGTTTTGACTGCGACCTGATCAGCAAAGTAGCATTTGCAAGACCAGACTGGCACTTTGTATTCCTCGGGCCTGTAGTGAAAGTACAGGAATGCGACCTGCCACAGGCTGCGAATATCCACTACCTGGGTATTAAATCGTACGATGTACTGCCGCAATATATTTCCGGGTGGGATATAGCGATCATTCCATTTGCGCTGAACGAATCGACGCAGTTTATCAGCCCTACCAAAACACCGGAATACCTTGCAGCCGGCAAACCTGTTATTTCAACCCCGATCCGGGATGTGGTACAGCCTTACGGCACACGACAGCTCGTACATATCGCTCATTCGGCAACCGAATTTGTTGAAGCTGTTGAAGAAGAAATAGCCACAAAAGATAAAAGAAACTGGTTAAAGGAAGTGGATACGTTTTTAGCCGACCATTCATGGGACAAAACCTGTGCTGAAATGGCCGCACACATCAGGACCATTTCCGCTTCGAACATTAAAAACAGAGCAAAGGAGGTGCAATATGTTTGATTATCTCATCGTAGGCGCCGGTTTCGCCGGCAGCGTAATGGCAGAGCGATTAGCTACTGTTGCAAATAAAAAGGTATTGATCATAGACAAACGTGATCATATCGGCGGAAATACGTATGATTATTATAATCACGACGGTATCCTGGTACACAAATATGGTCCGCATATTTTTCATACCAATTCCAAAGAAGTCTTCGATTATCTCGGACAATTCACACAATGGCGTCCTTACGAACATCGTGTGCTGGGGAGTGTGGATGGTCAGCTGGTTCCGATCCCTATCAACCTTGATACGATCAACAAGCTCTACGGGATGAATCTCTGCTCAGATGAAGTAGAAGCTTTCCTCGCATCCAAAGCCGTAAAGCTGGGCCAGATCCGTACTTCAGAAGATGTGGTGCTGAGTAAGGTGGGAAAAGAATTGTATGAAAAATTCTTCCGCTCCTATACGCGTAAGCAATGGGGTATTGATCCTTCTGAACTTGATGCTTCTGTTACTGCAAGGATCCCGACAAGGACCAACCGGGACAACAGGTATTTTACAGATACCTACCAGGCCATGCCGTTGCACGGTTATACGGAAATGTTCCGCAAAATGTTGTCGCATCCGAATATCAAAATAATGCTGAATGCAGATTATAAGGAAATCACATCAATGGTTGCCTATAAGGAATTGATCTTCACAGGGCCAATCGACAGCTATTTCGATTACTGCTACGGAAAACTTCCTTACCGTTCCATCGATTTCAAATTTGAAACCTATGACCAGGAGCAGTTTCAGCCAACGGGAACGGTTAACTATCCCAATGAACATCCTTATACAAGAATAACAGAGTTCAAATATCTCACAGGTCAGAAACATTCCAAAACATCGGTTGTATACGAATATCCGACCGAGCATGGCGATCCTTACTATCCCATTCCGCGACCGGAGAATGCAGAGATCTATAAAAAATACCAGCTGCTTGCAGCCACACAGGCGAAAGTGCATTTTACAGGGCGTCTTGGAACGTACCGTTATTACAACATGGACCAGGTAGTGGCGCAATCGCTGACGCTTTTTAAAAAGCTGATAGCGGAACACTCACCAGAAATACATCTCAATGGGCATAGAAAAACAACATCCATCACTTCCTGAAATCTGGGGCGGTATTGAATGCAGCATTAACCGTGTTGGTGATCATTATTCGGACCAATTCATGGATATGGGCTGTTACAACGGTACAGATTATATAAACGCAATCGCGGATACAGGTATCTGTGCTTTGCGTTTTCCCCTGCTATGGGAAAAGCATCAGCCGCATAAGAACAGCAGGATCGACTGGACCTGGGCAAAACAACAGCTGGAAATATTAAGGACCAGGGAGATCATTCCTATAGCCGGACTGGTGCATCATGGAAGCGGTCCGGCATTTACGGCACTTAACCGTGATGATTTTGCTCCAGGTCTTGCGGCCTATGCAAAACAAACGGCTGAAGCATTTCCATGGATCGAATATTACACACCTGTTAACGAACCGCTTACTACAGCCAGGTTCAGCGGGCTATACGGGTTGTGGTATCCGCACAAAAATAATGCTGCAGACTTCCTGCGGATGCTGATCAATCAATTAAAAGGTGTGGTTTTTGCGATGAAAGAGATCAGGAAGGTCAACCCGCTGGCAAAGCTGGTGCAGACAGAAGATCTCGCGAAAGCGCACAGTACAAAGCTTCTTATCTATCAACGTAACTTCGAGAACCATCGCCGCTGGCTGACATTCGATCTGTTATGCGGGAAGGTAACAAAACAACATCCGCTCTGGCAATATATTATTGAAAATGGGATTGAAGAGAAAACACTTATTTTCTTCCTGGAAAATCCCTGCCCGCCGGATATAATGGGATTGAACTATTATGTTACTTCCGAACGTTTTCTGGATGAGAAAATAGAGAAATACCCGGTTCACACACATGGCGGGAATGGCCGTCATACCTATGCAGATACAGAAGCTGTACGTGTAAACCGTTGTACGGGGCTCCAGAAACTATTAGAGGAAACCTGGCAGCGATATCATATTCCCATCGCACTGACTGAAGTTCATATGGACTGCACACGTGAAGAACAACTGCGCTGGTTCAACCAGGCATGTAATGCTTCAAAAGCAGCTATACGTAACGGTGCCGATATCCGTGCCGTTACTGCCTGGTCATTACTGGGTGCTTATGACTGGAACAGCCTGCTTGTACACCGTCATAAACGTTATGAAACAGGGGCATTCGATCTCCGGAAAGGAAACCCAAGGCCCACAGCACTCGCAAGAATGGTCAGTAAGCTTTCCGCCAACAGCACTTATGACCATCCCTTATTGCCGGGGAAAGGCTGGTGGGATAAAGCAAGGGCTACAAAAACACAGAACATTCCTATTCTGCAATCATCACCGTTGCTGATCACCAATCTCAATAACAGCCTGGGACAAGCACTTGTCCGCGCATGCAGGCAAAGGAATATTCCTTATACGGGTTTAGGCAGGTCGCCGGTTAACAAAATTTTCAGTCGTGAAATTGAATCCGCGATCGATACATATCATCCATGGGCAGTCATTAATACCTGCGGCATCTGGGAAATTGATGAGGCGGAAAAAAATACAGATTCCTGTTTTCATATCAATGCAGAAATACCGGCACTGCTTGCCGAAAAATGCAGGCAGCATGGCTTACCCTTTCTTACTTTTTCATCGCATCATGTATTTGATGGTAATAAACAGGCACCGTATGTGGAAACTGATGAAGTAAGGCCGCTTAATACCTGCGGTAAAAGCAGAGCGGAAGGAGAACGGCTCGTTTCTTCTGTTTATACTGATGCACTGATCATACGTACAAGTCCTTTTTTTAGTCCCTGGGATGAAAAGCATTTTATACATGACATATCAGCCACGCTCCGGAAAGGTCAGTTATACATAGCAGCGGATGATATGATACTGTCCCCTACTTATATTCCTGATCTTATAAGAGCTGCGCTCGACATCCTGATAGATGAAGAAAAAGGGCTGTGGCATATCTGTAACAACGGGCATACCAGCTGGGCAGAGCTTGCCCGTGTTATTGCGCAGCGGCAACACTTGCCGGCATCCCTGGTACAGCCTAAGCCCGCTGCTGAAATGAACTGGGCCATACCGCAACCGCGGTACAGCGTGATGGAGAACAGTAAGGGCTTCACGCTTCCTTCGCTGGAAGAAGCTATTGATAAATATTTCCGTGAAAAAGCTGCTTAATATCTTTTGTTATGCGTGGCAATAAATTCATGTTCGCAACGGGTATCGAGAACAGCTATCCTACGATCCTTTTACCAGATGGGTCTACCAAACGGGTGGATGAAATGGAAAAGACCGGCCATTACCAGCACTGGCAGACCGATTTTAAACTGGTGCAGGACAGCGGGATAGAATTTCTGCGTTATGGCCCTCCTTATTATAAGACCCATACAGCGCCCGGTGTATATGACTGGGATTTTACAGACGATACATTCCATGCATTGCGGGAGATGAATATTACACCGATCGTTGATCTCTGCCATTTCGGAATACCCGACTGGATAGGTGATTTTCAAAACCCGGATTTCCCGCATTATTTTGCAGAGTATGCAAAAGCTTTTGCGCAAAGGTTTCCTTACCTGCAGTTGTATACACCTGTAAATGAAATATTCATCGCAGCCATGTTCTCGGCACAATATGGCTGGTGGAATGAACGGCTGCAGGGCGACAGGCATTTTGTAACAGCCCTGAAACATATCGCAAAGGCAAATGTGATGGCCATGCATGCGATCCTTTCCGTTCAGCCGGAAGCAGCGTTTATCCAGAGTGAGTCTTCGGAATATTTCCATGCAACTGACCCGCTTGCAACGCCGCTGGCAAGGTTCCTTAACCAGAAAAGGTTTCTTTCGCTGGACCTCACTTACGGTTACCCCTTAAATGTTGCGATGTATGAATACCTGTTATCAAATGGAATGTCGAAAGCAGAATATCACTGGTTCCTCGACAACCAGATCAAAGCGCGGTGCATCATGGGGAATGACTATTACGTTACGAATGAACACATCGTACATCCGGATGGTACCACACAAGCTTCCGGTGAAATCTTCGGTTATTATGTGATCACACACCAGTATTACAGAAGATATCGTTTACCGATCATGCATACAGAAACGAATATCAGGATGCCTTCCTGTGTTGAGTGGCTGATCAAGCAATGGGCCAATGTACACCGGCTGAAACACGATGGTATCCCTGTGATCGGGTTCACCTGGTACAGTCTGCTGCACCAGGTAGATTGGGATTCGGCATTACGCAACGATGTGGGAAACATAAACGAGCTTGGGCTGTATGACCTCGACAGGAAGATCATGCCCGTGGGCGAGGCTTACCGCGACCTGATCCGGAAATGGAAAGACATTATTTCAGAAGAAAGCTACGGCCTTATTTTTCATAACTGGTAACTGTTACCTTGTAAATATTTTGCGCTCCCGGATCACATCTGCAGTAAACGCATTGAACAGATCATGTGCACTGCTTTGATTTGAATTACCATTACCGTTTCTGCTGTCGGATGGCTTTTCTGTAAAAGAGGTGTATTCGCGGCCTACACAGATCATTCTTGCTCTTTTGCTGGCTGCGCGTGAAATATGGAGAGGGAATCTTCGCTTCATAAAATACTTTTAAAATAAGGGAAATAAATAATGCCGTTTTGCGGTGGAATAAAATACACAGACCGATCATTTCCAGGGATCGAGTACCACTTTTACACAATCGTCTTCTTTCTTTTTAAATATCGAGTAACCATGCGCGATCTCTGAAAGCGGCAGCCGGTGTGAAATAATATCATTCAGCACCACTTTTCCTTCTGAAACCCAATCCAGAAGCTGATCGATATATTTATGAACGGGTGCCTGGCCGGCTTTAATGGTGAGGCCTTTATCGAACAATTGCCCTACCGGAAAATTATCATAAGTTGTACCGTACACACCAAGCACGGAGACAATACCACTGCGTCTTACTGCGCTCATACAGGCTTCCAGTACTTTGACAGAACCTTTTTCAAAATTGATCACGGCTTTGGCACGGTCGATCAGGTTTCTTTCAGGTTCGAAACCTACTGCATCCACACAAAGATCGGGGCCGCGTCCTTCCGTCATGGCACGAAGCTCTTCTATAACATTTTCACCATCGCCCTCCCACAGGATCGTTTCGCTGTTCGTAGTAAGACGGGCTTTCTCGAGCCTGTAAGTCAATACATCCACCAGGATCACACGCTGAGCGCCGCGGAGCCATGCGCTTTTAGCCGCCATCAAGCCAACAGGACCCGCACCGAAAATTGCTACCGTTTCCCCGCCGCTTATTCCGCCCCAGTCGATACCGGTATAACCTGTCGGAAAGATATCAGTAAGGAACAACACTTCTTCATCGGTTAAATTTTCCGGCACTTTTCGGGGACCGTAATCAGCATAGGGAACACGAACATATTCGGCCTGGCCGCCATCGTAACCACCGTAAAGATCTGTGTAACCAAACAGGGCACCGCCTTTTTCCTTCACAATACCACCTTCCGGACCATAATGTTCCGGGTTGCTGCTGGAGCAGTTGCCGGGTGACTGGTGCTGGCAAAAGAAGCAATGGCCACATGCAATAGGAAAGGGCACCACCACTCTATCACCTTTTTTGAGATTGGTTATAGCACTGCCCGTTTCCTCTACAATGCCCATGAATTCGTGTCCCAGTACCATCGGGCGAGGTTGCGGGAAGCCGCCGGAATAAATGTGAAGGTCTGATCCGCAGATAGCTGTTGATGTCACTTTAATAATGGCATCACGCGGTGTTTCTATCACGGGATCCGGTACCGTATCGTATTGAATATTTCCCGGCGCATGGAATACAGCTGCTTTCATAGGTTGATTTTATCAGGTGGGTAATGCGTAACACGCACAATACATATGCCAATGCCATTTATTACCGGATACATGCACGGCGTAGCAATATTGCCCCAGTGATACCTTGATCGTATGGGGATTTGTTTCTTCAACCGATATTGCACATCACTTCGTATAATTCCGACACGGGCCGGTTCTCCTTAGAATACCTGAAATAATTTACCTCCACAGTGCAATTGTTTGCCAGTGATCCGGTGAAGCTATTACTGACATTCGGAGTTATTGAATTAAAAATTCCAGTTGATCAATGGCAACTTTCTTTTTTCATTCACATTCCAGAAACCGATCTGTATGCCTTTGGTTCTGCTGCTTTTATTAAAAGCGCCCAGCTGGATACCGCGCATCTTATACGATTCATTGACAAAGATTCCGAGCTGAATACCGTTATGCTGTAAAGCAAAATTTAAAGTGGAAACGGATATGCCATTGACACGTTTAACGGCGTGGCCGACCACCCCGATGGAAATACCATTGATATCGTAAGCACCGGCAGTTCCGGTACCTGATATATTGAGTCCATTGATCCGTTCGGAATAGGGTTCCTTTTTGCTTTCCAGGAATGCACTGTCGTTCGCGGGTATCGGGCTTGCCGGCATCCATGCTACCAGTATTCCTTCTCCGATCAGTGAAAGCCGCAAGCCATTGCTGGTTGTGCGTTTGGGGTTTTCTGCAAAATTCCATAATCCTACAGACAGGCCATAAATATTAGCGTTCTTCTGCTGAAATGTCCAGGCCGAAAAATAGGTTTTCTTTTTCTGAGCAGAGGCAGATATCGTGAGCAGCAACAGTATAAATATGAATATGGATTTCATGCAGCAAAAGCTTTAGCGCAGTTAATATAGATCATTCCGGCTGTTCAGGCAATCTTTGCTGTAAGCATAATAAAAAGAGGCTGTATCTTATTGATACAGCCTCTTTGCCAGGATTCAACACGTAAATCGGGTATTAAACCTTATTTTTTAAGATATCCATAATACTCGTCGTCTGTTGCACAATCCCACCATACCGGCATACTCCAGATATTCGGGGCTGTTGCATTGGCATTAAGGGCCAATACATTCGCGAGGTTATAGTTGAGTTCGAGCGTGGTTGGTAACATGAACCTGCGTGGCCAGTACCTTGGATCTGCTTTAGAGCCACCGGTATAAAGCGCAGTTCCTGCGAACAGCGGTGTTCTGTCGAAGCCCGGGTAAACCACACCAAAACCACCAATATTACCCGCACTGAAGTTAAAGCGGCGCATATCGTTCCAGTTCTCGATGCTGCAACCCATTGCTACGTATTTCTGTAACATGATGTCTGCCATGGTCAGCGCACCTGCGGTCTGCACCACAGCGTTACTTGCCATATAAGCAGTGATCGCAGTGCCGCTCATTGGCGCCATGTCAGGATTGGTAGCTGTATAGCCACTACCCTGCCACTGCGTAAGCTTGGCCTGCATCATATCGAGGTGAGCCTGGATACCTGCCTTGTATGCTGTATGGGCGCTTCCTGCGTCGCCTTTTCTCATATAGGCTTCGGCCTTGATAAAGCACATTTCATGATAGGTCAGGATCTCCTGGTCTGAAACAGGGCGGATCTGGAAAGAACCGGTAGATGCCACAGCTCCCGCTGTAAAGGCCGGAACTGAAGGATACCAGCTTACATCTGTCTGTCCCTGTGCAGGTATGCCAGATGTTGCAATGGAACTGCTGCGCAGGTTTACGTAAACAGTATCACCTGCATACAGGTAGTTGGTACTATTGATATAAATAGAACCTGCCCTGTACGTTACAGTTACGTTATTGCCGCTTGTGGTGAAAGGACGGCCGGCTGTTGTTTGTGCAGCAATGAAATTAGCACGGTCTGTTGCATCGGAAATCGCATAAGTGATATTGGTATTGGCAGTGGCATAGGAAGGAGCTACGATAGACGCCGCCCCGCCTTTCAGCAGCCTTGTTGCCGCACCGTGCATATCAACACCCGCAGAACGGTTCCAGGTATAAGAGATCACTTTACCGCTGCCATCCAGCTGAATGTTAGACATCGCAGCAGGAACGATCTTGGTCATACGTGGATCTGTTACGCCTGAACCACGCATGTTGGTAAGCAGGTTGTAGTGATATTGTGAAATACGCTGGTTGCTTCCGTAAGCGGCATAATCGAAGTTACCGTTGGTTACAACAGGATCTCCTAACAGGTAATCGGTTACTGTGCTGTTGTTATAACCTGGTCCGATGGTATTCTCCGCATTGGATTGAGGGCCTCTTGCCACATAATACAGAACGGAATCCCCGTTGTACAGATCTGATTTTTTAGACAGTTTCAGCATGTAGCGGGCTTTCAGACCATAACAGAGTTTGATCCATTTGTTCAGGTCTCCGTTGTTCCAGAGGTCGCCTTTCGACAAAGGAACAGCTGTTGCTTCCTGTGTTTTACCGAACAGCGCAATCGCTTCATCCAGTTTTGCCATACAGCCTTTGTAGATTGCTTTGCCATCATCAAAAGCAGGACTTGCTATACCTGAGATCGCCTGTGTGTAAGGCATTTCACCATAGATATCCAGCATCTGCATAAAACCGAGTGCGTGAAAAACGTTGGCTGTTGCCATATAATGGTAAGCGCCATTTTTCTGTGCGGTTTTGTAAAGGTCGTTCAGGTTAGAAGCCACTTCCACAAACCAGGTCTGGTAAGGCGTGGTATTACCGGTATGAGTTGTCCAGGTTGTACTGAGCGCATTACCTGCCGCAGAGTTGCTGTAGTAAACGCCGGCAATACATGAGCTGCGGAAATTGGAAACACCCGAAGTATACTGGTAAAAGTGTTCGATCCAGGGCAACCTGTTCTCAACCAATACACTTTCGTTGTTCGGATTGTTCGGATCATTGTTTACATCCAGGAACTTTTTACACGAAGTGGCCCCGAGTACAACCAGGAGAGCCAATAGTATATATTTTGAATTTTTCATGATTAACTTTTTTGCATTGATTAGAACGTAATATTTACACCGAAAGTAACACCAGCTACAGCAGGAACACCGAGGTAATCGATACCTGTAGAACCTGAACCACCTGTTCCGCCCGCGGCACTTACTTCAGGATCCATTCCTTTGTAGTTGGTCCATGTAAATAAGTTGGTACCTACAATGGTTGCAGACAGTTCCTTGATGATCCTCTTGTTCTTCAGCATGCTTGTGAAATCGTAGTTCAGCGACAGTGAACGTACTTTCACCCAGTTTACAGAAGTGATGAAGTTCTCTGAATTGGCTGCATAGTTAGACCAGTACTGCTGGATCAGGTAGTTACCTGAAAGTGTAGCACCGTTGATCACGTAGTTCTGACCTGCATTGTAAGTTTGTGAAAAGTCAGCACCGGTCACACTGTTAACACCGGTTACGGTCACAGACTGACGGTCGTTCAGCAGTGTCCTTTTGCTTAAACCGTTCACCACCATTGCATATTCTGTACCGTTGTAAATATCTCCACCCTTACGGATATCAAGCAGTAATGACAGCATGAATTTTTTGTAACGTACTGTATTGCTGATACCACCGATGAATGAAGGCTCACGGTTACCTACGATCGGGTTGTTGGTATTGATCTTGTATAAACCTGTTGTAGGATCTACCTGGTAGCGGCCATTCGCAACCTCAACGCCCTTGGTATCCACTTCACGGAGGAAACGTGTACCGGTCATGCCGAGGAAGTAACCGCCATTAGGAATAGACGCTGCTTTCACACCGCCAAACTGTGCATCGGTCGGGTAGAAATAAGCTACACCTGGCAGGAAGTCGCCCAGGCGGCCTTTGTTATAAGAGAAGTTCACCGCTACATCCCAGGTGAAATCCCTGCGTGATATCGGTTTACCGGTTACCGCTATTTCAACACCTTTGTTGATCACGGAACCGGAGTTGATTGAAGTGAGGATATAACCGCTCGCGTTAGACAAACGTGGCTGAGCGATCTGGTTCTGAGTCTGGCTGTGGTAGTAGGTTACATCCAGTCCTACGCGGCCGCCCAGGAACCTGAACTCACCACCAACTTCCCATGAATTCTGGATCTCAGGTTTCAGGAAAGGATTACCGCTGGTGTACTGGTTACCGATACCTGTATAAGAACCGATGGTGATCGGGTTGTTCACATAAGTAAGGGTTGCATACGGATTGGCATCTTTACCAACCTGTGCCCAGCTTCCGCGCACTTTACCAAAAGAAAGAATGCTGCTCTTAGGCAATAACTCGGTGATCACTACCGAACCACTCACTGACGGATAGAAATAAGACCTGCTGTCCAATGGCAGTGTAGATGACCAGTCGTTACGGCCGGTTGCAGTCAGGAACGCAATGTTTTTATAAGACACGCCCACTTCACCATAAGTTCCAACGAGGCGTTTTTTGGTTACGCCGTCTTTAAAGAACTGGTTGGTGGTGGCAATATTTCCGAAGCTGATGGTACCGGCAGTGATAAAGTTGAAGCCCCAGTGATTCTGGCTGACGATATCAGTTGCTTCAGTTGTATTTCCGATCATCACACGGGCATCGAAATCGCCGAATGATTTATGGAAATTACTCATCACAGTTGTTGACGTGAAAGTATACCCCAGCAGGTTTTTACTCAAACGACCGTTCTGGTACAAAGGAATCACCGCTGAACCCGGGGCAATGTAGTTATAATCATTGGTATTATACTGATCGTAACCTAAGCGGGTAATGATATCCCACCAGCTGGCGATTTTGTATGAAGCATTGATACCGCCTGTGAAACGCTTGGTTTCTGAAGTCAGTTTATCTTTATTGATGATCCAGTAAGGATTGTCCAGATCGTTCTCCAATGGAACTGTTCCGGCAAACCTGCGGTATTGTGACCCATCTATGTTCTCATACCTCTTCATGTTGAAATTCTGAGGGAAGCCGTAGATCGCACCCATTGTACCGTTACCACCACCGCTGTACAAACCGGATGTTGTTAAGGTCCTGTCTGTGTTGGCGATCGAATAAGCCACATTTGAACTCAGCGTCAGGCGGCCGTATTTCTGTTCGCCATTGAAACGGAAAGTTGTTTTCCGGAAGCCGGTATTCGGAACGATACCATCCTGGTTGAAATTAGATCCTGATAAATAAAAAGAACCATTCTTTGATCCGCCGGATACACTCACGTTATTATCGTAGATGATACCATTACGGAAGAAGTCATTGATATTGTCATACAGCGTATCGGATGCGCCCAGTTTAGGCCCCCATGAGCTGTAAGTAATATCGTTGAAAACACCATTGCTGGCATAAATACCATTTTTGAAAGTTGTCTGCGCTTCAGGCAGTTTGTTAGCCCACGAGGTAGTGATTTTGCTGGTGGCAGTTACTTTCACAGTACCTTCAGCACCTTTTTTAGTGGTGATGATCACAACACCATCAGCCGCCCTTGAACCGTAAAGTGCTGCTGCCGCAGAACCTTTCAGTACAGAGAGGGTTTCGATGTCTTCAGGGTTGATGTCCATTACACGGTTTGAATACGTTGTATTGCTGCGCGACATACCATCGGTACCGGTATTACCGCTAACGCTGGTTGAGTTATCGTAGATAATTCCGTCTACAACAAACAAAGGCTGGTTCTGACGGCCTTCCGATGTGGAGTTACCGCCACGGATCGTGATCGAAGCACCGGCACCAGCTGCACCGCTGAACTGTGTAATATTAACGCCCGGCGCTTTACCGGCGAGAGAGTTGATGATATTGGTGCTCTTGTTCTTCATCAGTTCCGAAGCACTCAGTTCGGTCACCGCGTAGCCCAGTGCCTTTCTTTCTTTTTTAATACCCAGCGCCGTAACAACTACTTCACCCAGCTGTTCAGTGCTTTTTGCAAGGCGCACTACCATTCCGGCCGCCGCCTTCACAGATTGTGTGGTATAACCCACATAGCTAAATTCGAGCAGTACGCCCGCATCTGCATTGACCGTGAATTTACCATTGTCAGCTGTTACTACCGATCGGTTTGCACCAACTACAGTAACAGTTACACCAGCGAGCGGCGCACCATCGTCAGACAGTACCGTTCCGCTGATGGAAACACCTTGAGCCATCATGGTGCTTGTGATCATACTCATCAGAAGCATGATCAAACCGAAAAATTTCCATCTTCTCATTGTTTTACTTTTTGGGTTTTTAAAATCTTGATTAGCGTATTCGTGTATGTTAGTACCTGGTATCAGGGGTGAAAACCAATGCAGGGAGGTTCCGGGCAAAGATTACCCGGTGGAATGCAGAGAGATAGTAAAAAAGGATAAAGTAACCACTTTCATCACGGCAATCGTCTTTCTCATAACATGTGTTTTGGGTTCGTTTTTGATCAATACCCCGGCTGACAGGCTGGCCATTCATAATAGACAGGAAGATCATGCAAAACATTGCATGCATTTTTTGCAAAAAACAGCAGTTAAGCATTGAACCGTCAATTATCGTCGGCGAACTGTCAATATTAAGACAATGTTAATTTTTATCTGACGTTTTAACAAGCTATTTTTCACCATTTTAAGAACAATATGGCTCCTATTCGGCGAGCACAACAAAAAACGCGGAAAACCGCAGGATTCGGAAGAAAAAGAAGCTTAATACCCTGGATGTCAATAAAATGACCGTTTCTCCAAAAGACCTTATCAGACCGGATGTCGCCTGTAAGGCTGGTTTCGTCGAAAAGAAAGAGTTCTTTAGCCTGAAAGGGGTAATCTTGGAGTCATAATACGATAAATTGTTATTCATGAAAACCTTCTTCGCCACATTCCTGCTGCTTCAGATCAACTATTTTGTTCATGCCCAGCAGGCGCCTGCCCGCTACGACAGCCTGATCATGCGCCTGGGAAAAGAATTTTCCGGAGACAGCTCAACAGCCGCATTATCGGTCGGCATTCATTATAGGAACGACAACTGGTTTTACAATTTCGGCAAAGAAAAACCAACGCCGGTCTCGGTCTATGAAATCGGTTCTGTCAGCAAAACCTTTACCAGCCTGGTACTCGCCCATGCCGTGAGTGAAAAAAAGCTGAAAATGGAGGATGATGTGCGTAATTACCTGGAAGGGAACTATCCTGGTCTCGCATATAACGGAGCTCCGATCAGGGTCCTGCATCTGGCCAATACTACTTCAGCGCTTCCGGATAATTTGTTTTCAGGACTGGACACCGGATTTACCAGGCAGGCATTCCTCGCAGCACTGGCATCAGCTAAACCCGATACGATACCCGGCGTAAGGCCCCGGCATTCCAATACCGCGGCTGTTTTACTGACCCTTGTACTGGAAAATGTTTACAAGGCACCGATCGATGCATTGATCAAACGATATGTCCTTGATCCGCTGCAGATGAAAAACACAGGTTTTGGCAATACTGTTATATCGTCTGCACTTATGACCGGCTACGATCCTTCCGGCAAACCCGCCCCTTATCTCATCCATCAGTTGCTGAAAGGAACCGGGGGAATGCGTTCCAGCACGGCAGACATGGTCAGATACCTTACTTATCTCCAGAACCGTTCAACGCCCGAAGCTGAAATGGTTCTGACACCCGGTATTTTCATAGATGCTGCCACCAATAAAATAATCCCGCCGTCGTCCATGGATGTTGTTAATCCCGGAGTTTATTCTCTGTCTTTAAACTGGTATCAATACCATCCTGATAAAAATGCATGGCGTATCTGGACAGACGGCGGCACTTACGGTTTCTACTCTTACATTGTGCTTTTCCCTGAAAAGAACCTGAGCATGATCTTTTTATCCAACCGTACGGGTGAAAAGGTCATTGGAAAGATACAGCAGGTAGCGTTTGGGATTGCGGACAGGATGGGTAGAGAATGATTCTCCACCATCGTGTACTTATATACGATATTTTCGAAAAAAATGATAATCCGGTTCGCGTATATTATTTGTTGTCCACAAAAGCCCTTAATTGATTTATTATAAAATAAGTTGCAGGCGGTGATCCGTAACCGGCATGTGAATCTATCCATTCACCGAAATGAGGTTTATCTAATAATTCTCTGAATGTTTTTTTAAGATATGTACGCACTTCATCATCTCCCGCCTCCATATCTTCCCATATACGTGTGTTATTTTCCAGCACAAATATAATGTCCTCAAAATCTGTACTTGTTCTTCCATCGTTATTCCCCCGGCTTTTAAAAGCCTCAAGTTTAGTTGCGATGAAGTACTGAGGAGAAAATATACGGATGGAACTTTGGCCTAAATCATAATCGATAGCTGTTGCAAACCCTTTCGGATACCATCTGTTAGAAAAACCAAGCACATCATTATGTGTAGGCATCACATCAACAATAATATCCCTGATAATATATCTGCATACAATACCTGAAGCCTGATCATTGACAAATCCCATATCTCGCAAACGTTCATCTATAGCAGCATATTCGCTATGCGACCAAAGTTCAATTACGACATCAATATCATCGGTAGGTCTCGCTTCAGCAGATGATTTATCTGTATACAAACCAACAGTAGCGCCACCAACAAAAACAACTTTATCTTTCAGATCACCAAGTGATTCCTTCACTATCTGTATCCTCTTTATGTTCTCGTGATAGATCATGCAACAATAATTTTGACAAATATTTTAAGGCAATTTTTTTCTCTCTGCTTCTACCAGTACGTAAAACATCCAACATCGCCAGCACTTCATAAAGTGTAGGATCATCCTTTGCGGCCTTTACTTGGTTAGGATAGAGAGGCTCAATCGCCTGACCATAATCTTTGCCCCCTATATCAGGCCATACATAAATTTCACTGCTAATGATTTTTTCCAAAAAGATCGGATGACTATGAGCTGTTGCCATTCCACGCGTCATCCGTCCAGGAGACTGTGGAAAAACATAGGGCATACCGTATTGTAAAAACTCGAAGAGGCTAATTTTGTTGACCCTTTTCCGATTATAATCAATAAGACCGGCGAGGCTGCTCCTATTCAGGGACTCTGACACTTCTGCGCCGCTGATAAAAAGTGAGCGTGCCAAATCCTGGAATTGCCATTCCTGATTTCCTAAAATGACAATTTTTAGCAAAATAACAATATCCTGAGGTCTCATTCCTTTATGCTGTCTCATAAGTCAAATATATGAATAATTTCTCATTTTGCAAAATGCAAAATGAGAAATTAGAATTAGTAAAATAGATTTTTGTCCTTAACAGTTCCTCTCATATCATTAAAATTTATATGCCTTGTCGTTTCCCTATTAATAGGTACCCATTCTTATCTAATTTGCAGGTACTTGCATTTCTCCATCAGCCAATACAAATAAAGCACTCATGGAAACAGCTACCCTATTAAAACAGATCGGTTTCATCAAAGAAATCGACAAACTGAAATATATTACCCGCAAAACCAGACTGTTCAACAGCGACAGACACGAAAACGACGCGGAACACAGCTGGCACCTAGCTCTGATGGCGATTGTTTTAGCCGGGCATTCAAACAAGCCTATTGATGTGCTGAAAGTGGTAAAAATGGTGCTGATCCATGATATTGTTGAGATTGATGCGGGAGATACATTTATTTACGACACTGCCAAAAATCATACGAACACGGAAGAAGAGCTACGTGCAGCAAAACGGATCTTCGGGTTATTGCCCGCTGAACAGGCTTCGGAGTTTATTTCCATATGGGAGGAATTTGAGGCCGGCCATACCAATGAAGCCAAATTTGCAAGATCTATGGACAGGCTGGAACCCTTGTTACAAAACACATCCAACAACGGTGGCACCTGGGCTGAATTCAATGTGGGCTATCAGCAGGTATATGATAAGAAGTCGGTCATCAAAAAAGGCTCGGAAGCAATCTGGGAATATGCAGAGAATTTATTGAAGGAGAATGTGGAGAAGGGAATCTTGAGAAAATGATGAACTGGTCTATGCGGCATCATAATTATTCAAAGTTAAGGGGTTAGGCTTCTAACATCGTTTTGAAGACAATAACCAAAACATTTCAGATCTGTTTTAAAGGTTTGATTGTATTAATTTTGCCGGATGGCAGTAAAACGCAATACCGCGATACCCGGGATAGATATGACCGACCTTACAATCAAAGGCTTTAAGGCGCATGTACTTACCAACCCGCGGGATCTGCCTGTTTCATTGGGCCGCCGCGACTTTTACAAAATGGGTTTGGTGAATGGTGATATGTCCATCACTTATGGCGACAGGGTGATTGAAATGAATGGCCCGGTTCTCTTTTTTGTAAATCCCAAAGTACCGCATGGTGTTATCCATCGTTCCAGGGAGAGAACCGGTTACGCCTGTTTGTTTACACCTGCGTTTTTTATTGGCAGGGAAAGAACTCAGCTCCTGAACAATTCACCACTGGTACGTACAAGTGACGCGCCTCACATTGCACTGAACAATGAACAGGCAGAATTCATAGCTGGTATTTTTAAAAAGATGGTGTCTGTTTATGACAGTGATTACAGGCAAAAGGGCGAAATGATCAGTAATTGTATTGAACTCATCCTCCGGGAAGCGCTCAGGATACAGCCTCCGCAAAATGTACCGGAGTTCAAAAAAGGAGCAACCAGGATCACGCATCTTTTTTTTGATCTACTGGAACGGCAGTTCCCGCTGGAGCGTTCCGGCCAAGCGTTGAAGCTGCGCGCTCCTCAGGACTTTGCCGCGGGCCTGGCAGTGCATGTAAACTACCTCAACCGTGCCGTAAAAGAAGTTACCGGCAAACCTACATCTGTCCATATTGCCGACCGCATAGTTGCCGAAGCAAAAGCGCTGCTCCTCCATACCGACTGCAGCATAGCAGAGATCGCAGATGCATTAGGTTTTGAATACACTACCTACTTCAACAATTATTTTAAAAGGATAACAGGCGCAGCGCCAAATTCATTTCGGAAAGGGAAGGTTTGAAAATCATACTTATTGGTTTGAATCTCGTTGTCATTGCTCCCGCGAGGGCAGGAACTTTGCATGATGAATTTAAATCAAAACATATGAAAATTTTAGTAACCGGTGCAACCGGGAAAGTGGGCTCAAGGTTAGTTCCCCGCCTGATCGCAAAGGGGCATGAAGTCCGGATCCTGGTACGCGATGCGGCCAAAGCAGAAACGCTGACAACGCTCGGCGCGATACCTGTTACCGGAGACCTGTTCGATCCGGTATCCCTCGTACCGGCAGTGGAGGGCACCGATGCCATTGTTCACCTGGCTGCCTTTTTCCGGACACTTACAGATAACGAAGGAATAATAAAAACCAACCACAACGGAACCGTTGCACTCGCCAAAGCGGCCCTTGCTGCGGGTGTAAAAAGGTTTGTATTCACAAGCACAGGCAATGTATATGTTTCCGGCTACGGACATCCGGCAAGGGAAACTGATTTTGTAGATAGTAATGACCCCCGTGCGTATTCAGCGAGTAAGGTTGCCGCTGAACAGGAACTGCTGGCACTGCACAGAACCGATGGTCTGGACCTACGCATACTCCGCCTCTCCTTTGTCTATGGCGATAAGGACCCGCATATAGAAGAAATCCTGCCATTGCTTAAAAAATGGAACCGTCATCCCGGCTGGCGCATGCAAATGCTCCATCATCTCGATGTGGCGCAAGGTATTAACCTGATGCTTAACCTTGAAGGGCTGGATGGCCAGATTTTTAACCTCGCAGATGATGCGCCGGTTTCGCTGTACGAACTCGCGGATTCTTTCGGCCTCGCTGCTGATACTTTTCCCAAGGCAGAGGGACCGCTCCTGGATCCTTTTGAAGGCATCATGGACATATCGAAGATCAGGAAATTTGCGGGTTACCGCCCACTTGTGCCCAGTTATTACGTTGCCCGCGACCTTGACCTGTTATAGCCGGTTGCAATAGTGCGGAAAGATGTGGAAGAAGAATCCCTTGGAGTGGCTTCGCGTGTATTTTATTATACAGGAACGCATCTGTAACTATGGCATAATCCTTTCTTTTTACGTGGCATTATTAACCACTTAAAATTCAGGTTTATGGCACAGAATTCAAAAAAATCGATAGCACAGACCAAGTCGGTTGCCAGTAACAATGAAAAGATGAGTAAGGATTCAAGCACCGTATCAACGGGCAAAAAAAATTCTTCCGCCCAGGGCACAAGTGGGAGCCCGGGAAAAAGCAGCCGCAAATAGTAGGTTTAAAAATTAACTTATCCTGCCGCTGGTTAGCGGCAGGATTTTGCGTGCCAGATGACCAGGTTGGTATCGTTGTGCAGCAATGGTACAATGTTGACAGTATGATCCATGTTCTCTTAAAACGGCCATTTCACTATAAGCCGGTTTTTCATCCATGGGAACCTGATCAGCGAAAAGTTAAAGGGGCTTTGTGAAGCAAGAGATGTGAAATTCATTCTTATACCTATTTAGGAGTATTGGGCATTTTTTTCATACCGGCTATTTTTAAACATATAAACGATATGAGAAAACTGATAATGATATGCCTGTTCTTTATAACAGGTTATACACTGAACGCCCAGACAAATGCAATAGAAGCCAAAGCAGCCTATCTCCTCGCAGAAGAGAGTTACGGCAAAGGCGATTATAAAAAAACACTGGAATTCCTGAGCCAGGTCCGCGAAGCGCTTGGTAACACCAACTGTAAAATACTGTACTTACAGATCATGGCTACCCGCGAACTTCATGCAAAAGATTCCGCCAACAATGATATACTGCCCCTGATACTTCAATTTGAAAAAAGCCCCGACTATCCGAATTTCAACGAAGAGAAAGCCCTGGAAATAAGCAAGCTGAAACTCCTGGTAAAATCAGAACAGAAAGCCATCACAGACAAGCAGGCGGAATTAACGCTGGCCAGGGAAAAAAGGCGCGATTCACTTGCAAAAGCAAGAACTCAGGCGCATAAAGATGCATTTATCAATACGGTAACACTCAAAGGACAGTTCAATATCACACTGGATGAATTGGATAAAGCCAATCCGAAATGGAAGGTAAAAAAATGGGTAGCGGATAAAGTGTCGCCTACGGTAGAGTTATATCATAATACGGCATACAGCTTTGATACCGCTGAATTTCCATTTCCCACTATCCCTTCGATGAAAGGTTCTCACAATCCTTTTACTATTTTAGGTGTATATGTAAAAGATGGAAAAGTTACCGGTTACCAGGTGCTGCAGGCATACAGTACCTATATTTATGAAGGTTCATTACCGATTTACAACATAAATGTGGGGCTACCCGTTTCTTTAGCCAATATCTATTCCACTTCGCTTCTGCTCGATCCGATCATTACTCCTTTCACTATTAACGGGGCTACAGCCAACCGCTATCTCTGGACTGAAGGGAAGTACGGCTTCATGATAGAGGAAATGCATTACCTGAAGGGTGGCGGCGGTATCGTAAAGATCGTAGAAACCAAGTTCTACAATCCAACGGAAAAAGAAACTGCTTTATATCATCCGTCTGAAAAATGAGTACTACAGCCCCTTACATCCGGAAGCATACCCGGTTTTACGAAATTTCAATAGTCCGAAAGCTTACGCCATCTGTTAGTTAAATGATTGTCTGAATTCCACGGGTGAAATATCTGTCTTTGCCTTAAAAAGTTTGCTGAACGATTGTAAGTGTTCAAAGCCTAATTCATACGCAATTTCGCTAATTGACAGTTGTGTAGTTGACAGCTTTTCCTTCGCCTTGTCTATAAGTTTGTTGTGAATGTGTTGTTGTGTGCTTTGTCCTGTGAGCACTTTAAGCAAACTACTTAAATATTTTGGTGAAACATGTAACGTGTCTGCAATGTGCTGAACGGTGGGCAATCCTTTTGCAATTAAATTATCGCTGTTAAAATAATCTACAAGCAATTTTTCCAACCGGACCAGAAGCTGGTGGTTTGATTTTTCTCTTGTTATAAACTGGCGGCTATAAAAGCGCTCAGCATAACTAAGCAAACTTTCAATTTGTGCAATAATGATCTGTTTGCTAAACCTATCGATGTTTGCATGATATTCCTGCTTAATATTTTCAATAATATGATTGAGTGTATTTTCTTCCTTATCTGATAAAAACAAGGCTTCGTTTACCGAATAATCAAAAAATTCGTACTGTTTAATAGTTTTGGCAAGCGATGTATTCCATAAGAAATCAGGATGAATGAGCAACATCCACCCCGACTTCTTTTCAGCTACATCTCTATCGGGCTCTATCCTGAATACCTGGTTAGGTGAAACAAAAAACATAATACCTTCATCAAAATCGTATTGCTGCTGCCCGTACTTCATTTTAGCGTTCATTCCTCTTTTGACAGATATCTGGTAGAAATCAAACACCCAGTTTGTTTCAGCAATATCGGCAGGCCGCTGAACATTGCTGTAATCAATCACGCTGATAAGCGGATGCTCAGGCTGCATCAATCCTCTCAACCGGTGGAATTCGCTAATCGTTTTTATTCTTTTAGTTGGCCGTTGTTCCATAATGTAAAGTAAACCTGTTTATTCTGCTTAGTACCAAAAACAACTTTGATTTTATCGGGCTGCCATCAACTGCGTGAGCTTTGAGTAACTTTCGTTGCATTTTCAGAAGCCTCCATATATGAAAGATTACTTGTTTTCAGAATTATAAACCAATGCGAATTCTTTGGCAAAATCAGCCAGTTTTATTTTGCCAAAAGTTGGTTGGTGTTGGTAGTAATCTTCATATAGACTGCCATCGCCCTGGCTTCTCTGTAATTCAATAAAGCCTTCAGCAACCTGCTTATTAAAACCAATTCCCAACCAATTGTTCAATAATTGTTCATCAGGTATTACTTTCCATTCCAGATCAGGTTTTCCAATTTCATTTCCCAGGACTTTTGCAATTTCATTCGGAGAAACTTCATCACTGGCAACATATCGTACCGTTCTGCCTGCAAATGGTTGGTCCATTTCTTCAACAATTACATCTGCTACATCCAAAGGTGAAACCCAGGGTTCTTTTTTGTCACCACCATAGTTTGAAATAATGGCACCATTATATTTTATCGACTGCACAAAGGAAAACATATTGATATAAAAGCCGACCGGCCGAATGAACTTGATGGCGACATTATCCGGCAATTGTCTCAAAATGCTTTCTACATTGTAATGGAAGATGAGAATGCCAATGCCCTTGTTGGTATGAGCACCGATACTGCTCAAATGAATTACCTTTTTTATGCCCGACCGCTCAACCGCCTTTTTGTAGCTGTTGCCAATTTTGTTAATATTAGTAATAAAATCAACTGATTTATCAAAGAGATTACCGGCGGCTTCCATCGTTTCCATTAAATAGACAATGTCTGCTCCAGTGAATACTGTTGTTAAGAACCCGGCATCAAACATACTGCCAATAGCCGCTTTTGCACCCAGTATTTCAATGGCTTCTTTTCTTTCTGCATTACTGCTGATGACGGTTACCGAATGCCCTTTTTTTACAAGTTCTGTTGTAAGCGGCTTTCCGATGTTGCCCAGAGAACCGGTTAATACAATGTTCATTTTTTTACTGTTTTATTTTGCTTATGCAAAGTTGCACCGGCTGAAAAAAACAGATTTAGCTGAACTTCTGATTGTTTTAGCCAAAAGGAATGACAAAACAGCTGGCTATTCTGGCAGAGAATCCGTTCATATTACTATCGGTCGGGGTCATCCTGCAATTGCCAATTAACGGTCCGGATGTTGCAGCTGTGTAGATAATACTGAAGAACAACAAAACCATTACGTTTTTTTAAATGGTCATACCGCCGTCCATGAGGAAGTCGGCACCGGTAATATAATCGGCGTGTTCGCTGCTGAGGAACACAACCATTTTAGCCACCTCTTCCGGCTTACCAATTCTTTTCAGCGGTACCACATCCACCAGATCCTCCCAGATAGCATTGGCGGTTACTTCACCGTAAGAATGATGTAAGACATTTGTTCTGGTAGGTCCAGGGCTTATGGTATTAACCCGGATCTTCCTGCCACTAAGCTCTGCGGCAGCCGTTTTTGCGATCGAATTAAGGGCCGCTTTGCTGGCCTGGTAAACAGAACTCTGCGGCTTGTGCATAAAAGCCGTATTGGAAGACAGAAATATAACGGATGCACCATCACTCAGTACAGGAACCAGTTTGCTTAAAGTAAAATAGGCACCGCGGAAATTGATATCCATAACCGTATCGAAGTTCTGCTCGCTTTCATTTTCGATCAGGCCGGCGGCACCGGTAATCCCGGCGTTAATGAAAAGGATATCTATTTTACCAAAAGTTTCTGCAATATGATCGCGCAGAGCTTCAATGTCCTCTACCCGCGCCTGGTCAGCAACGAATGGCATGGATCCTGTTTCAAGTGCTGCCTGTTCTGTAGCGTCCTTTCTTCTGCCCGTGATCAGTACGGTAGCGCCCTGTCTGACCAGCTCTCTGGCAGTTGCAAGACCTATGCCGCTATTGCCGCCTGTTATCACTGCCTTTTTGTTTTTCAATTCCATGATTTGATAATTTTGAGCAAAGGTATCCGTTAACTGGTATACATTTGTAACCAGTATCATGTAGTATACCAGTAATCAATCGTTGAATCATGGCCAGAAACCAGCAGCAGGAACTTAAAGCATTACAGGACACCTTGTACTTTATCGGCGGTAAATGGCGGATCCCTATCATCAATTCGATCTGTAACGGGAACCGCCGCTTCCGCGAGATCGAACGTAGTATTCCGGGCATCACGACCCGGATGTTATCAAAAGAGTTAAAGGAAATGGAGCAGAGCAAACTGCTCAAAAGAACCGTGTACGATGAAACACCGGTATTGGTCGAATATGCGCCCACCGAGCACTGCCGGTCCTTTGGAAAAGTGATAGCTGAAATGATCCGTTGGGGTAAGGGTCACCGTGAAGTGGTGATCAGGGGGAATAAGGCAAAGTAAATGGCAGGCTGGACGCTTATCCAGTTTTTATCATTCCCATCAATCGCTGCAATCGGATTTGTCCCATTTCATCAGTGTGTTCCAGGATGGTAGTAGTTGATATTGGTACCACAACTCATTTTGCTTGTAAATTGTTACCCATTCCTCGAAATACTTTACGATTACCCTCTCCTGTACCGGGATTTCAGTTTCCCCTTTATGTCGGACAAGTGTCTGGTCAAACTTCTCATTTGCCATATCCTGTTCAATCAGTACGGCTGTTTTCTTGGCTTGTGCAATGTTGGTCTGGTTATCCTTTCCCAATTTTGAAGTGAATGGTCAAATTTGGCGGCTTTAAGCATTTTAAATGGATACTTAGGAAAATCGATAAGAAGTGCTGTGAAAAGCTAAAATTTCCAGTATTTACAAGATTTATCCCAATAAAAAACCTCAACATTTCTGTTGAGGTTTTCAGTCGGGAAGACAGGATTCGAACCTGCGACCCCCTGGTCCCAAACCAGGTGCGCTACCGGCCTGCGCTACTTCCCGGGCCATGTTCAAGCATCGCTGCTTTCACATCAGGGACGCAAAAGTAGGGGAATAAGATTTACCTGCAAAAAAATTGTGGAATTATATTGAGAAAAGAAAACCGGAAGCCATAGGCCTGGTTTCCAGCATCTTACAGCACCACCTGCCAGCGGTTGTCCATATCCAGCATATATGTAAGCCCGTTGCTCATCACATATTGCTTCCGGCCGGACTTATCTTCCTCTACCCGCAGTTCGTGTACGGGTCTGCCGCCATTCTCACGTTTCAGGAAACGCAGCAATGCTGCCGGATCTGGTTTTACGTCCTGCAGCCATTCCTCGTCCTGCTCTCTTACAAATGCCTGGCTCATAATCACTGTTTATACTGCAAGATAAAAAAACAGGGCCTTAAATAGATTGCCTGACAAAGCGTGGGCTGTAGAAAAAAATACGCAACAGCGCTTCGGGCAGCCTGAGAGAGGTTTCCAGCCTGTTTTCGGCCTTTACGGATGTATGGCATGTATTTTTTCGTTTCCGTATGTAAATCTTGTCTTTATGAAAGCAATCTGGACAGGCAGCATCGGGTTCGGGCTGGTGAATATTCCCATTAAACTGTACAGCGCTGTGGAGAACAGTGAGCTCGACCTGGATATGCTCGATAAAAAAGACCACGCCAACATCAAATTCAAGCGTGTGAATGAAAAAACCGGCAAGGAAGTGGCCTGGGAAAATATTGTGCGGGGATACCTGATGGATGATAAATATGTTATATTGGATGACAAGGATTTTGAAGGTGCCGCACCGGAAAAAACAAAGATCATAGAAATAGCCGAGTTCATAGACATCAGCGAGATCAACAGCATGTATTATGAAATGCCCTATTACGCAGAACCGGAAAAGAACGGAGCCAAAGCCTATACATTGCTGAGAGATGCACTGAAGAAATCAGGGAAAGCCGGTTTGGGAAGTTTTGTATTGAGAACCAAGGAAAGCCTCTGTATCATTAAAGCAGAGGATGATGTAATGGTGATCAACAGGATCCGTTTTGCACAGGAGATCAGGCAGCCGGAACTCAAAATACCGGCCACAACCAGTAAACCCGCAGAAATAAAAATGGCCATGGAACTGATCAAACAGCTGAGCGGAAGTTTTGATATTTCGAAATACAAAGACACTTATACCGAAAAACTGATGAAGATCATCCGCGCTAAATCGAAAGGCAAACAAACCGCCGCTCCTACCCTGAAAGTGGTTCATTCCAAAGCTACCGACCTGATGGCACAGCTGAAGGCAAGCCTCGGAGGTTCACGCAAAAAAGCATCCTGATGACACTTACTACTTATAACAAGAAAAGGAATTTCCATAAAACTTCCGAGCCTGCCGGTAAAGTATCGGCAGCAGATCAGCTGCGTTTTGTAGTACAGCGCCATCATGCCTCGCATATACATTATGATTTCAGGCTGGAACTGGATGGCGTACTTAAAAGCTGGGCGGTACCGAAAGGCCCGTCGTTGAACCCGGCCGACAAACGCCTTGCTATGCAGGTTGAGGATCATCCTGTTGATTATATCGGTTTCGAAGGAACCATCCCCGAAGGAAATTATGGCGCAGGTACCGTTGAAGTATGGGACCATGGCGCTTACATTCCGGTAGATGAAGCCGGCGAACCCATCACCTCGGCTAAAGCAAAAAGTGCATTGAAAAAAGGGAGCATTAAATTTGAACTGAAAGGAAAAAAACTGAAAGGAGGCTTTGCACTGGTGAAGATCAAAAAAGATGAAGGCAAGGGAAACAGCTGGCTGCTGATCAAACACCGCGACCGGTATGCAACCGATAAAACCTATAACAGCGAGGATTTCAGTAAGAACAAAAAGAAAGAAGATAAAAAGGAAGCACCGTCAAAAAAGCCGAAAACCAGCGCAGTAAAAAAAAAGCCCGCACACGCTGAACCAGCTTCTGTAATCATCGGCGATAAGAAGGTCAGTCATTATATCAAACCGATGCTTGCCAGCTCTGTTGAAGAAGCATTTGACCATGAAGACTGGATCTTTGAGCTGAAGATGGACGGTTACCGTGCCATTGCAGAACTTGAAGATCATGAGATCAGGTTGTATTCGCGCAACGGGCTTTCCTTCCTGGAGAAATATTCGCCACTGGTAACTGCGCTTGAAAAAATAAAACACAGGCTGGTGATGGATGGTGAGATTGTATTGATTGATGAAAACGGCAAACCCAATTTCCAGGAACTGCAGCATTACGATATCAATCAGACCAGCCTTCCCCTCGTCTATTATGTGTTCGACCTGCTTTCTTACGAAGGCGAAAGCCTCGAAGAAATACCGCTGACCGAGCGCAAAAAACTACTCAGAAAAATACTCGGAAACAACGGCATCATCCGCTACTGCGATCATATTGAAAAAAACGGCATGGCATTTTTCAAAAAAGCATCAGCCGCAGGAATGGAAGGTATCATTGCCAAAAGAAAAGACAGTTTTTATCATCCGGGCATCAGAACAAAAGAATGGCTGAAGATTAAACATCTGCAAACGCATGAAGCGGTTATAGCCGGCTATACCAGTCCACGTGGCAGCAGACAGCATTTCGGTGCACTGATACTTGGTAAATACAATAACGGCAAGCTTGAATACATCGGTCATACAGGCACCGGTTTCAATACCCAATCACTGAAGGATCTTGCCGCTTTGATGAAGCCGCTCATTACAACACAATCCCCCTTCGGTAAGCCTGTAAAAGTAAATTCACCGGTTACCTGGGTAAAACCAAAGCTCGTGGCAGAGTTGAATTTTACGGAACTGACATCATCCAATATCATGCGTCATCCTGTTTTTATCCGTTTAAGACCGGATAGAAACGCAAAAGAAATTACCATGAAAGAAACAACTGTAAAAGCCGCCCCGAAGCGCATAAAAAAAGCTGTAGCTCCTGAGGCCGCAGCCGAAAAGGAAAAGACAATTACGGTGAACAGAAAACAGGTAACGCTCACTAATCTGGACAAAGTGTTCTGGCCCGATGAAGGTTATACCAAGGGCGATCTCATCACATTTTATGATGAAATGTCGCCTTATATCCTTCCATACCTGGAAAACAGGCCTATGTCGCTGAAAAGAAACCCAAACGGCATTAAGGATGAAGGGTTCTTTCATAAAGATGCAGGTGAAAATGCGCCTGATTGGGTAAAGACAACGGATATCTATTCCGAATCTTCGGATAAAATCATTCATTATATCCTTTGCAACGATAAAGCCACCCTGTTATACCTCGCCAATCTTGGTTGTATTGAAATGAATCCCTGGAACTCCACTGTCAAAAAACCAGGATCGCCCAGCTACCTGGTGATAGATATAGATCCGTCTTCCGGAAACTCGTTCGACCAGGTGATAGAAGTGGCGCGTGCTACAAAGGAAGTACTGGATAAAGCCGGTGCCCTATCCTATTGTAAAACATCAGGCGCTACCGGCCTGCATGTATATGTTCCGATGGGTAATAAATATGATTATGATACGGTAAAGGATTTTGCCCACATCATTGCATCACTGGTACATGAGCAGGTACCGCGGTTTACGAGTCTTGAAAGATCTTTATCCAAACGCGGTAAAAAAATCTATGTGGATTACCTGCAGAACCGCACGGGACAGACACTTGCTTCAGCATATAGTCTGAGGCCCAAAGAGGGTGCAACAGTATCAACTCCGCTCGATTGGAAAGAAGTAAAAACGGGTCTCCATCCTTCCATGTTCACGATTCAGAATATATTCAAACGCATTGAAAAAAAAGGCGACCTGTTTGAGGGTGTTTTTGGAAAAGCAACCGACATCAGATCCTGTCTGAAAAAATTAGGCGTATGAAAAAGAAACATACATTTAAAAATATCTGGGAAGTACTTAAGAATGCGATCGATGGTTTTTCCGATGACAAAGTAACCAAACTCAGCGGCTCGCTGGCTTACTACACGGTATTCTCCATGGGCCCGTTGCTGATCGTGATCATTTCGCTTTGTGCTTTATTTCTCGGCAGGGAAGCGGTTGAAGGAAGGATCTATGCGCAGCTTGCAGAGTTTGTGGGAAGCGATACAGCCGCGCAGCTTCAGCAGATCATCAGGAATGCATCCGTAAGCGGGAAAGGCAAAACAGCGGCCATTATAGGCGGCGCAACGCTGCTCATCGGTGCTACAACAGTATTCGGCGAGATCCAGGACTCTATCAACGGGATCTGGGGTTTAAAGCCCAAGCCAAAAAAAGGCTGGCTGAAAATGATACAGAACAGGTTCCTCTCCTTTTCGGTGATCGTAAGTCTTGGTTTTCTGCTGCTGGTTTCTTTATCCATCAGCACAGTAATAGAAGGTTTCAGCAACAGTTTAAGAAACGCATACCCGGATGTAACGGTAGTTGTGTTTTATATCCTGAACCTGGTGATCACACTGGCAGCTACCACCCTCATTTTTGCCGTGATCTTTAAGGTATTACCCGATGCAGACATACGGTGGAAAGATGTAATGACCGGTGCCGTCACTACTGCCATCCTGTTTATGATCGGCAAATTCGGCATCTCGTTTTACATCAGCAAAAGCAATGTAGGCAGTACTTACGGAACTGCGGGATCACTGGTAGTATTACTGCTTTGGGTTTATTATTCTTCCATTATTCTGTATTTCGGTGCTGAGTTCACAAAAGCCTATGCCGTTCAATTCGGCAGAGCCATTCATCCGGCACCTTATGCAGTAACGGTAAGGCAGGAAGAAGTGGAAACAGGCAAGAAAACTGTCCAGGCAAAAGAAGCGGAAGTCCAGGCCGTAAAAGAAGAAGCAAAAGCGACTGAGCAAAAGAACAGTTGATGAATCAATCGTTTATATCCGTGTATATGTGGATGTATACCTGTCCACCGGCTTTTCCTTGTACCTGATCTTCACGTCACCTGAATTCCCGTTGGCATAAATCCGGGGCGAACGGGTATCCAAAGCATTGTATTTGGGTGTGGAAGGTTGCTTATGCTTTTGAGATGGCTGCGGTTGCCCGTGGAAGATATTATCCACGGTAGGAAACGCATCATAATCCGGCTCTAAAACATCGGAAGTAGTGAACAGGTAGGTGCGCCTGTAGCAATGACTACAACGGTATCTTTTTATCGGTAGCCAAAAGAACAATTTTTTAATTACCATTGCCCTTTCGACACGAGTATCCAGTGTGCCTTTTTTACATTTACGGCACTGTCTTGACTGATGCACAGTTTTCATTAAAATTGGATTCTGCTATGAATAAACTGTCGGATATTGGATCGTCAGCCTAAAAGTACAGGTAAGAATAGCTTTTTACAATAGGAAATACATAAAAGCGCCCGTTTTTTTTAGAAAACGGGCGCTTTTATGTAAAAAATTACAGATTTCGTAAATATTGCTAGTTCATGAAATGGCTATCATTCACATGACAAGGTGATTATGCTGCTTTCTGAAGATGGAACCTGCCTGCCGCCTTGCGCTTCGATTTCATGGTCCACAAAATAATATTGGTGCATAATGCCAATAACAGCAGGCCACAGATCAAAGGCATATTTCCTGCTTTCTGCAACAGGAAAACCATTGCTATACTCACAAGATTGATCAATATCAGTATAAGTGAAGATTGTATATGCGAGAATTTGAGATAAACAAGTCGATGGTGCAGATGATTATTATCTGCTTTGAACGGGGATCTTTTTAACCAGAGACGCAGAAAAAATACACGTAATGTATCATATACCGGTATGATCAGGATACCGATGGCAATAGCCGGTGCCGAATGAAAACGAACTGCGGGAACAGCGCCATTTTTATTTAATTCAATAAAACGCACACTCAGGATGGCAAGGATAAAGCCAATGGTAAGTGAACCTGAATCGCCCATAAAGATCTTTGCAGGCGAATAATTATAAAAAAGAAAAGCGATCAATGCACCGCCGAGTGCGAGCGCAAGCAGGCATTCACCTTTATTGCCCATCATATAAAAGCAAACTGCATAGGTAAAGCATGCAATAACACCTATCCCTGTTGCAAGGCAATCTATACCATCGAGCAGGTTCATGGCATTATATAAAAAGATAGAAACAAGCATGGTAAACGCAACGCTTAACCATAATGGCAGTTCGTATATCCCGGCTAACCCGTAAAAACTGGTAATACGTATGTCTGCCATATAAGCCATTATGAAAGCCGCAGCTATCTGTGCTACGATCTTTTTCATCGGATCCAGGCCTACCAGATCGTCTTTTACACCGATCAGGGCGATAATAAAAGAGCCGGCTATAAAATAGTTGAACCAGGGAACCAGTGAGGCTTTGATCAATATACCGGATCCAAGGAGTAAAGCCGTATAAATAGCAATGCCACCTAAATTCGGCGTTCGCTGTATATGTATTTTTCTTGTTTCGAGATTATCGTCGAAGAGATGCTTGATCTTTGATACATCTATTAATACCGGTATCAGGAAGTATGTTACCAGGAATGTGAAAAACAGTATCGATAAAACAGATAGCATAAGCGTTTTCTTGTTTTTACAGACAATCCCGGGGGTGAAAGCAGATAGTTTAGTACCGCTAATGTAAGATTATTACTACAATCCGCACCTTAATTATTTCTAATTTGTAGGATTTTACCTACACATTCAACTATAGTATAATATAAAAACGTCGGAGGGGAAATTTATAACCAGGAATGGTTCAGGAAGGGATAGTTTTTAAGCTCCGTCCATACAGAAGTACGGGAAAGAGTTTTAAGCGCAGCGATATGTTTCATGTGATGCACATCGCTTCCGGCGAGCGTGATCAACTTGTCTTTCAGTAACCGCGTAGCAATATTTTTAACGGCCGGGCCATAATATCCGGTAAAGGACAGGAGATTGACCTGCAGCAGGCAGCCGGCATCGCAGAGCTTACGATAAACTGCGTAATCATTATGATAAAAATTATAGCGCTCAGGATGTGCCAGAACAGGCTGGTACCCACTCAGGCTGAGCTCGAATATTTCGTTATGCAAAAAAGGTGACTCTGCGAGATAAGACATTTCAATCAGCAGGTAATTACCGGTTAATTTCAGCAATGAGTGATTATTCCTGTTCAGGGTAAAACCTTCGTCGAGCATATATTCTGCCGCATACGCGATCTCTATATCAGCAGGCCCGTTATCGGCCAGGCGTTTTTCAAGTTTTGCATGTGCTTCTGAAATAGACGCGGGAGTATTACGGTACATATCTGCCATAACATGTGGTGTGCAGATGAGTTTTCGATAACCCAGCGCACGCATTTCTGTGATCAGCTGTACCGATTGTTCAATGTCTTCAGCACCATCGTCCAGTGCCGGCAGCAGGTGGCTGTGCATATCTGTGCTCAAAAAAGACAGATCTGTGGGCTCCGTTTTTTTATTTCTGAATAATCCGAACATCTTATAAAGGTAATATTGTTCCGCTATCAGCCGCGGTTCCGCCTGCGATAAGACAGCCAGCGCCATTGCAGTGCCGGGAACAGGAATTGTTTTACTTTATACAACGGTTTGCAATACAATGTATACCATCTGGGACTTATCTTATTATTTTCCCAGACAAGCCGGTCTTCTTTATTGATTGAAAATCTTCTGCTGAAGCTACCCGTGCTCACACCGCCGGTACGCATCCTGATCAATACTGCGGGAATATATGCAAGTGCGATGCGGTTGATCAGCAATAAGCGGATCAGCATATCGTAGTCTGCAGCCACTTTATAATCAATATTAAAAAGCCCGAAGCGTTCATAGCAGCCGCGTCTTACGTACACAGTAGGATGCGGAGGCATCCAGCCCCTGTAAAGCTGGCCATACCTGTATGATCCGGCCTTCCATACCCTTTTGATCCGGCTGAGATCATTGCGGTCAACAAAAACAAGGTCGCCGTAAACAGCATCAATGCCAGCGTCTTCGAAACGGGCAGCAATACGCTCAATTACCCTGTTGTCTGCCAGCACATCGTCTGAATTCAGGATCCCGATAATATCGCCGGTAGCAAGTGCAATGCCTTTATTCATGGCATCATAGATGCCGTTGTCTTTTTCCGAACAGATCTTCGCGATGTGCGGAAAACGGTCAGCGATCTTCAGTGTATCGTCTGTTGAAGCTCCGTCTATGATGATATGCTCAATATCGGCGTAGCTCTGTTCTTTTACCGAACGCAGTGTGTCTTCCAGCGTAGCGGCACTGTTCCAGGTTGCCGTAATAATTGTGATTTTCAAACCCATCAGCGTTCTACGATATAATTTTCCAGCACAAGCATATCCATTTGTGTACGCAGAAAACACTCCAGCGCTTCTGCCGGACTATTTACAATCGGTTCATTCTCGTTAAAAGATGTATTCAGCAGTATCGGAACACCCGTAATAGCATGAAATGCACTGATGAGCGCGTGATAACGCGGTGAAACATCTTTGCTCACGGTTTGCAGCCGCCCGGTTCCATCCACATGTGTTACGGCCGGGATCAGCGCGCGTTTATTTTCCTGCACCGGGAATACTTTTTCCATGAAGGGCACTTTATCATTCAGATCGAAAAAGGATGCCGCATATTCTTCGAGCACCGAGGGTGCAAATGGTCTGAAACTCTCTCTTCTTTTAACCTTGGCATTCAGGAGATCTTTGGCATCCTCACGCCGCGGATCTGCTATGATGGATCTTCCGCCCAGTGCCCTTGGACCAAACTCTGCCCTGCCCGTAAACCAGCCCACCACTGCGCCGTTTGCGATCTTTTCAGCAACATATTGCGGAAGTTCGGCATCGCCGAGTTTTTTATAACTGATGTTGCGGCTGCCGAGCAGTGTTTCTATCTCCTCCGGGCTTGCACGTTTGCCGGTATAGGCGCTGTAAATAGCCGGTTGTCTTTCCATGTTCAGCAGCTGGTGCTGTACATACAGTGCGGATCCCATGGAAATACCTGCATCATGACCTGCCGACGGAATATATACCTGTCTGAAAGGCGTATTACGGCTGATCTTGCCGTTTGCAACGCTGTTCTGCGCTACACCTCCGGCAATACATACTTCGTTAAGCCCTGTTTTTTTATGGAGATGGTTCAGCAGATGAAAAATAACCTGTTCCGTTACTTTCTGTACTGATGCCGCAATGTCTTTATGGTGTTGATCCAGTGGCTGGTCTTTGGCTCTCGCCTTGCCCAGCAGTTCTTCCATTTTCTGGCCATACAATGAAGGGATCTGTGGAATATGTGCATCGCCATAGGTAACGAATCCTTTATGCGGCGATCTGAAGAAAGAAAGATCAAGTTGAAAAAGCCCATCATCGGTACAATGTATTACCTGCTCCAGCTTCTTCGCATACCTTGGGTTGCCGTACGGTGCCAGTCCCATGATCTTATATTCATCCCCGTAATGCGGAAAACCGAGGAGTTGTGTAAATGCTGTATAGAAAACCCCTAAAGAATGCGGGAAATCAATAGAGTCTGATACTTCGATCCTGTTGTCGCTGCCCGTTCCGGTCATGGTGGTAGTAAAATCACCGGAACCATCTATACTCAGTAAAGCAGCTTCTTTAAAGGGCGATGCAAAAAATGCGGATGCAAGGTGACTTCGGTGGTGTTCAACCGCGTGGATCTTCGGTTTGATGAGTGCTTTATCAATTGCAAAGTGGTGTTCGAATTCTTCTTCGAGACTGGTTATTTTTTTCCGGTTGAAGAACCTGTCTTTTATAAATCCGAGACTCGCTACCGGTGATTGTGAAACGAAACGCAGTTTATTCCAGAATTTGGCGCCCGGGTCGCGGCCGATGGCAATATGGTCTACCTGGTCAAGGGTGATACCCGCTTCCTGCAAACAGAATGCAATGGCTTCTGAAGGAAAGCCAGCCCAGTGTTTGATGCGACGGGAACGCTCTTCTTCGGTTGCGGCTATCATGGTGCCGTTTACAAAAATAGCTGCGGATGAATCTGCGTGGTAGGCATTGAGGCCAAGAATGATCATCTGTTAATTTTTAAATCACTGCTGGTTATGAAGTGAATAATTTTTTATATCCTGCTTTGAAATCTGTTCCAAAATAATATTCACAGGCTTCATGGTGGGCCTGTATACAAAACAGCTTATATGTAGTCTGGTCCATCAGCCGCATTCGTTCTAATGTTGCAATGACCGTCGACACATTGTTTATCTCCGTGTTAAACCCTGCCTTTTTTATTTCCAGATCCGTCCATGGAGTAAAAGGACTTGTTATGACCGGCCGGCCAACACTCAGGCATTCGTATAATGCATGACCAAAGTTTTCCCCTGAAGATAAAAGTGCTAATGCATCGTAAGCAGCTATTGTTTGCTGCACCATTTCGGGCTGAAGGTCGCCCTTGTAGGTGATTTTGTCTGGATGACGGCTTATAATCGGCAGGCATTTTTTCTCCCAGTATTTGACATCCTTAACCGGCCCGTATACATTCAGATAAACATTATCCATTTCTGCAACAGCAGCCAGGAGCAGATCAAGATTTTTCTTGGCTGTGATCAGCGAGAGGTAAACAAGGTTCAGTTTCCCTGCCTCTTTTTGCGGCGTTGCAATAACAGGAAGGGGTTTGCGGGGGAGATTCGGCAATACTACAATACCGTTATTTTTAGCAAAAACTGATGCAATATCTTCCTTTTCCACAGGATCGGTAGCATGCCATTTTGCGTTGTTAAGCAAGCCGCTTTTCTTAAGCAGGAAAAGATAAATACGTTTCTTTTTGCTTTTGACATTTAAAGCTCCGGCCTGGAGCATTCCTCTGGGGCTAATGATCATTTTCTTTTTCAGAAAAAAGTTGACCAATACCGGCAATAAAAAGAAGGAGCTGGAAAAAATGCCATTGAGATATATCACATCTGTTTTCCTGACGGCGCGTATAAGGCTGCGGATCTGTAACCCACGGCCTGCTTTATAAAATATGCTGTATTCGTTTCCACGTACAACAATATTATTCCATTCATTTGGGGTTACCTGATCATAAGGAGCGGCTGCTGTAAGATCGTATGAACTGGTATATACCGATATGGTAAAATCTTCACGTATACACTCCGTAATATTTAACAGTGATTGAATCGGGCCGCCCGCTTTATATCCCGGGTAATAATATTCGGCAAACACCAGCAATTTATTCATTTACCAGCTTGCTCTTTAATTTTTTCGATTGCCTGTATTACTTTTTCGTAGGAGTACTCATCCCTGATCAATTGCCTGGTTGCATTTCTTTGCGCTTCTACCTCTTCCGTACTTCTGCTCAGGTATTTACGAATTCCGTTTGCCAATGCTACGATATCACCCGTTTTATATATTTCTCCGTTTTTATAGCCCGTTCTTACAAGATCGAATGCGGAGCCGGTCATATCGGAAAGGATAACCGGCAGACCGAAATTCATCGCTTCATTTACAGACAACCCCCAAGTTTCGCCTAAGCCTGATGTCATTACGAAAATATCCGCAGCCGCATAATAATATGGAATCTGCGATTGGTTTACAAAACCTGTGAGTGTAATATCATTCGCAAGTTCATTGTCATTGATAAATGTTTCCATCTCCGCTCGTTTATCACCTTCACCAACCATGACCAAATGTATATTCATACCTTTTAGCAGGAGCATCGCCTGCAACAGGTCTAAGGGTCTTTTTTTGCTGATATATTTACCGGAATACAAAATGATTTTTTCCGAACCGGGTAATTTAACCAGTGCGCGTGCTTCTTCTTTTGAGACAGCATCGGCAACCTCTGCAAAACGTTTGTTATCTATACAATAGGGAGCGAAAACAAGTTGTTTTTCGGAAACACCCAATGCAGTATAAAATCTTTTGTTTTCATTTCCGATATACAGGAACCGGTCTACCCTGCTGAACAGCATTCTCAGCCACAGGTGTTTGAAAAATGTGACAACCCTGTTTTTCTTTAATTCATGAACATAAGGTGTTTCGGCACGCAGACATACAACATGACCGGCTGTTTTTGCAAAGAGAATAGCCATGATATTAGTCGCATACCCCCAGCCATGTATTATAAATACCGATTTTTCCTTTTTGAATAAATATTTCAGGATACCGAAATTGATTAATCCGAAAAATCCATTGTCGGAAGAAGGTTTAAAGGAATGATTTTTAAGAAACCGCGACCGGTAACCTGTAAGCATCGGGATATCCCATTGTATTTTCTTACCGAACTCTTTATCCAGCTTTCCATCCGGGTTCGCACCCGAGCAATAAATTATTTCAAGATCGGAGCTGTTTTCAGCTGTGATCTTCTGATATAGCGGAACAAAATACTGGATAGGATGCGAATTTAAAAAAACTACAGGGATCATTGCTTTAATAACGGATCTACTATATTCTGGATCTTTTTTTGAGTTAGCAGGATTACAACAAAATAAATAAGTATAAAGCCAAATGCTTTTTTTGTATCGGCTCCATAAATATTTACCAGGAGAAAAAACGGCATGGTAAATATTGTTGCCCATAGCTGGTTAATACTTCGCCGGAAAAGGAATTTATACGCGGTTCCGCAAAAAAAACCGAACAGAAAAAGAGGGATATACATAAATACAGGGCCGAAATCTATATAGGCATCAGCTGCCGTGCCCAGACTGAAAGATGTAGCCTGATCGGCACCGCTCAGGTTTAGCCCCGTATAATAGTTAGTGTGTTTACTGTCGTCCAGCGTTTCTTTATCAGGATCAAGAAAGCGCGGAACCAGGTAATGGGAAATGGCAGACCAGTATATTTTACCATATTCGTATGGTTTTACCGCCGGAACATAGGCCGTAGCAGCTGCAAAGTACTGTACATAACCGATCCGGTTCACCAGTGTTACTATAGCATCTTTATACTCAGAATCGCGTACGTCATTCGCGCTTCGGATCAGGTTTACAATCGCATCTTTTTTGCTTACTGTTACTGACTGACTAACCACTCCCTGCGTAACATAGTTCCGGTAATTTTTTTTGACAGAAGTCCACAGAATACTGACATGCGCAATTAAGCCTGCACCCAGGAGCAGCAGGAAGGCCGACCGGAAATTGATCATTTTGCGCTGTAAAACAGCTATGGAAATAAATGTGAAGAACATGATATACAGAAAGCTGCTGGCGAAAAAAGAAGATAATCCCAATACGAATTCAGTACAGATAATCAGGTACAATATTAACCGCAGTTCTTTTGCAGTTTTATGTACCAGGTAGAATGTCAGGAAGAAAAAGCCCCATTTGATATAAAAGAAGAAATAGATCAACTGAACAACAGACGGGAATGCCCAGATTACGATCTGGGTTAAATAAATCACTACAGATATTGCAACATAGATAAACAAAGATTTCTTAGCTGAATACTGCACCGCTATAGTGTTAAGATCGGGATGTTTCAATTTCCGCACGGCCAGAAAAAGCCCCGCCGAAAAAGAATACAATGAAATAATAGAAAGTGTTATAGTGAACGGGAACTGGCTAACCGGGAAAATCGTATTGCGCATCAATTCAGCAAGGGTTGTTCCGGTGGCAGAACAATATAAGATTTGTATAGAAACAGAAAGCCATTGTACCAATTGCCCCCAGAACAATACATTCGACTGCTGCGGAATCCAGAAAAATTTATAGATCAGTAACGGGTAAAAACAGATCAGGGAGATCAACAGCACGTCTTCGCCAGCGATTAAAGCATATAGTGAATAGCCACCTGCGGCTAACCATAATAGAATTGGTATTTTAATCTTTCCGAACATTATTTAAACCCGCTTTTATTTAACAGCCTTCAGAATATGAATAAAATTATCTGCCACTTTACATATATTAAAATTATCTTCAATATGTTTCCTTGCTTTTAAAGCATGTTCTTTATATAAAGCAGGATTTGTAGCATAAAAAACTATTGCATCCGTCATTTTTTCAACATCTTCTTTAGGCACAATGATCCCGTTCACGCCGTTTTCAACAATTTCGGTTGCTCCGCCAGACGCTGTTATGATAACAGGTTTTTCGCAGGACATTGCTTCCGCAACTACCAGCCCATAGCCTTCATCGTGCCTGGATGCCAGAACAAGCACATCTATGGATGTGTAAAAATCATTCACATTTTCACTCCAGCCAGAGAATACAATGTATTCATTTAACCCCTTTCTATTGATTAATTCCTTTAAATGACTATAAAAGGGTTCCAGTTGCTTTCCTCCTATCACGAGCCTCAGGCTGGAGACTTTACCAATTGCTTTTTCAAATGCTATGAGAAGATCTTCATGTCCTTTCGTTGCAGACATCTGGCCGGTGATCCCTAATATAAAACTGTTACCGGGCCATTTTTCCGAATATGCTTTCCGGGATTTATGTTCTTGCCTTTCCGGGAGTGATATGCCATTATGGAGAAGAGATATCCGATTCGCTTTACAGCCTAATTTCTGAAGACGGTCGCTGACGCTTTGTGAAATGGCGATAAACCTGTTAACCGGCCTGGCATACAAAGAAAACAATCTCACCTGGAAAGGAATGGCAGGAGACGGATCGTGCATATGACAAACTACTTTCCGTTTACTGAAAAGCAATACAGGAAGCAGTAGTATTAATTCATGATGGTTTGCAAAAAAAACAATATCCGGTTTTTCCCTGCGAAAAGCATTCAGTACATCGGAATACAGACGCGGCAACTTAATCAAAGCTGAAAAACTCATTTTCAGGTATTGCCAGTTCAGGTTACGGCTGAACATACCCAGCCAGCTGAATGAATAGGCAAACCCGGCTTTTTTAACATGTTTCTCAAACTCTCCGTTCGTCCAGCGGGTTATTATAAAATGCGGTTCAACCTGTTCTGCGGCTGCTGAGAAAAGATCTATGGTAGCGTGCTGCAGGCCAAAGCAAAACCCCGATGGAACAATCGCCAGTACTTTTATTTTATGATCATCCATTTTGTTCAGTAAAATTATCCGGCCATTTTGCTTTTTGGATATTTATTGGCAGGTTTGAATTTGGAACATATTCGGAATGTATATCATCTACAGAATCAGCTTCCCAGCCAATCGATTCCCGGTGGCTGGATTTCTGAAATTTATCTCTGATCCGGGCATTATCTCCCAGCCAGCATCCATGATGAAACACGCCAATCTGTTCCGGGCAATTAATGAAGCCAAAGAAAAATGCAGACCAATCCGGAAGCCGCAGCATTTTGAATAACCTGGCTAACCTGTGCTCATTCCAGGAAACAACTCTGCGTTGTTCGAAAAGGACTCCGGGTTTAACAAACCCGAAATGCGTAAAATCGATTGTCGTTCTCGGTATCCTACGATTCCACGTGCGCACATAATTATACCCTGTTACCCGCATTCCCCGCGGGTTCTTCTTTTCAAGGAAAGAGAGAATCGATGGAATGGTAGTCTGGTCATATATTTCATCGGCATCGATGACCCAGAAATAATCAGGCGGGTTGTGAAATGCTTCAACTGCCGTTATCGGGTTTCCGTGTGTTTGTATACCCTTAAAACTTTTCCTGTTAAAGGCCAGCATTTCCATATTCCTCGCTGCTGCTTCATCAGGAAGACGCCGTACAACAAGATTGATCTTTCCTCCCGGATCCGGATATTTTAATATTATATCAACGGTACCATCAGTATTTACGGCTGTACCATACCAGTCTCTGTCGTATTGTGTAATAACGGAGATCCTGTCGCAGAAGGGATAAATAGTATCCAGTTGCGCAGTAATAAAATTCTCTTCGTTTAGAGCGAGAATGATGGCATGTATTTTAAGCATATACGGGCTCGCAGAGTAAATGGTAGCTTAACAATTGCGGTGTCAGTTCAATATCCGAGAAAAATTCGTCCTTATTTTTCAGTTGCCGTCCTTTTGAAGGGAAAAAGCGGTTCAGGAAACGGCGCGCCTTGCTCTTCCGCTGTTCGTCAAGAAACGAATAAAAAGAAATGGAATAGCCCTGATTTTCCAGCCATGATATCACGTCTTCGCAGTTATCCTGGTAATTCAATATGAACTGCGGGTGAATTTCGATCAGTAACACCGGTTTATGTTTTCCGATAATGCCGGATGCGCCTTGCAGCACTTTGTATTCATAACCTTCAACATCTATTTTGATATAGTCGATTTGTTCCTGATTTTTCAGTTCCGAGTCTAGTGTACTGACCGGTATTTCAATTGTATCGGCGTTTTCGGCGGCCGCAATGGAAGAATTATTGTTTTTAAACATTCTTAATTTACCACTTTCTTTTCCGACAGCCATCATCTTCATGTTAATATTCCCTGCATTATTTGTTTCAACAGAACTGATAACAGTATTATAAAGATGGGGCATCGGTTCAAATGCGTGTATTTGCTTTGCCTTATCCGCCATCAGCCATAAGGTTGTGCCGATATTGGTTCCAACATCCACATATACAAAACCCTGCGGCAGCATTTTTTTATTTTTCCTACCAGGAAATACTCCGGTAAATACCGGCATCCTTCAAAGATCAGGTCTGCTATTGTTGATTTGTCAACAGCATTATTATCCCTGTTAACAGAGATCGCATAATTCTTATAATAAGGGATAGTAATCATCCCTCCCTCATTCAACAGGCGGCTGATCAAAAAAGACAACCTGTGTTTCAGTGGGATTATCCTGGCAATAAGGCGGTATTGCCATACGTTAATCTTCATGCCTTCTTTTTATCGCGTTTATAAAAATGAGCTCTCGTTCCTTCTCGTATTTCTTCAATGCAGGGCTGTTTTCCTGCAATGTACATGCATGTTGCAGGTAAGCCACCATTTCATTCCTGTTCGTTATATATACCGCATCCACGTCAGGTAAAAAAACATCTGTGAATACTGTAGGAGCAAGATTAACCATAAATAAAGGTTCTTTTTCTGCCTGTCTTATCAGACGGGAACACTTGAACGGTATACGCATCCGGTTATCAAAAAAAGTGATTGCTGCATCTATAAATCTACGTTGTGCAATTTTCTGGCTGGTGGTTCCCTGGCTGAATCCTGCTCTCTGGGAAGACATCCTGCCATAGCCCATAAAATCCGGGCACAGGATAATAAGCCGTCCGCCCGGTTTCAGGATCCGCTTACATTCGTCCAGGAATGAAGCAGGCCTTGCGCTGTGTTCGATCACAAATACTGAGAATACCAGGTCAAAGCAATTATCTTCAAAAGGCAGTACAGCAGGATCACGGATTACATTAAACTGCGCTTCAGGATAACGTTCTTTATTTTTTTGTATCAACTGCGGTGAAAAATCACAACCATGATACCTGTTTTCTATTTCTGGGTGATGATACAGGATATTTGCGCTACCGCAACCTATTTCACAGATACTGCCGGCCTCTGCTGCCAGGTTTTGTATTTCATTGTACCCGGTTTCATTTACATCAGCCCAGTTGGAAGACGTGAAATCTATGGTTTCATAATAATTATTATTCCGCGCATAATACTGCTGCATTTTATGCTCCAGCGCTGCAATAGCATTTTCGTGCACTTGATTGAGACTACTAACCCAGTTGATTTTTCTGGTACTCATATAACTATTTTAACGGATTCCCTTGTATCAGCTAAAGATCCGGTTGCGTATTTTCAGAAAAGGAATTTCAATCAGTTTAGAAAGAACCACACCAACCAATATGGCTGAAAAAATATAAACCAGCAGACTCTGCAGGTAAGATAAATTTACCAGTTTGTTAATAGCTCCCATGATCCAGAACTTGCAGGGCATATGCCACAGGTAAATCGAATAAGAAAACACTCCTACAGACGCGGGAGCAGCAAAGAGTTTCCATTTAAATACCGATTCATATTTTAATACGATGAGCAGAAGATTACAGGAATAAAGGCTGAAAAAGGTAAACCCGAAATAGAGTTGTGACACATCGCTGATTCCCTTATTTGCCTGTGCATATATAAATGGAATTGCAGCGGCGGCAAATGGCAACATTATCCATTTTTCCCAGAATCTGATTACCCGCGTTTTATATAAGGTCAGATACGCCAGTATGCAACCCCATAACAAGCCATCGATTCTTGTATGTGTATAATAAGGCACCCTGTTGCTGTCTGTGATAACACCGCGGTAAGAAAATTTTATATAATTGATCAGCAGGATTAATACAAAAAAAATAAAAATGAAAGAATCCGATCTGTAGTTTATTTTCTTTTTACCAACAATATAAAATACAAATGCAATCAGAAAATAGAAGTGCTCTTCAATGGCCAGCGACCAGGTATGTGGCCAGAGCCCCTGTACATAATTCTGGTAATAAAACAGTTCGGCAAATAACTGCCCTGTATCAAGTTTATGTTTTAAAAAAAACAAAACGAAAGTGAGACCAATTAAAATATAGAAAGAAGGATAAATTTTAAATCCCCTCCTGATCAGGAAACGCCGCGCGTTGAACGATCGCCGTTCATCAAGTTCATTGAATACCAGTCTTGAGATCAAAAATCCGCTTATTACGAAAAACAGGTCTACCCCAATCCAGCCAATGCGCTGTAACGGCTGTACCAGCGTGGCCAGATTAGTTGCAGCAGCAGTATCCGGAGCTGTATCGAAATGCCTGAACAATACCAGCGCTACTGCAATGAACCGTAAAAAATCAATTCCCTGGCTTCTCATGTATTTTTTTTAGCGTGCTTTCCCATCGGTCGCCATATGCTTTCCAGTTGAATTTTTCAGCTTTTACGATCGCATTCCCCGAAATCGTTTCCAATAATGCCTGATCTTCTGCGAGAACACGCATTGAACCGGCAAGCCCGGCAACAGAGTAATCTTCAAGAATAATTCCGTCTTTGAAATGTTCCATCAGATCCACAGCGCAGGTTGCCGTTGTTGTTATCACTGCTAATCCACAAGCCATTGCTTCCAGTACCACAAGTCCGAAGCCCTCAAAAAAACTTGGAAAAACCAATACGTCATATGTTGGCAATACACCCCTTAATTCAGCTGATGAAAGCTTTCCTACTAGTTCAACTTTAGGGTATTGTGTTAGGATCTCATGTTTTACCTGTTCTTCAACAGGGCCAATTAATGTAAGTGTTGCACCGGGCAGAGACAACAAATTCCAGCTTTCTAGTAGAAGCGGAACGCCTTTTCGTGCATCAACAAGTCCCACAAATACAAACCTTATTGAATCGCCCTGTTTTCTCTTTTTAGGAATGGGTTTGAAATCAAGGCTGTTTACACCATATGGATTGATCAGTATTTTTTCCTGCGCTATGTTGTTTACAATAAGCGTTTGTTTAGTGAACGAACTCGCTGCCATGATACAAGTGGCCGTTTCCATTTCGAGCTGTTCGTATGCAATATACTCTGGCGATTTATAATGAATTGTAGATTTCCATTGCGGATACCGGTTGGCTATGCTCTTGTATACTTCCTGCTTTGCAAGCGAATGTGCAATGCTTACATCTAAGATGAACTTTTTATTTAACTTCTTACAGCGCTCAGCCAATACCCAGCCTGAGGTATCAAAACCCACAACAATATCGGCTTTCATCAGTTCATGATCCGGGATAAGTTCCTGGAACATCCGGTTTCTTTCAAACAGTACCGATTCGCTGTCTGCGCCTTTCCTTAACAGTTTCTGTGTATTCCATTCAAGGCGGAGAAAACATTTTATCTTTTTCTGAGGAACCGACCTGATAATCCTGTTCCTGAGCGAAGATCCGCCAAGGAACTTTGTTATCAGGCGGCCTGTTATGCTTTTATCAGATATGGCTAAGCAAGTATAGAACCTCAAAAGCAGCCCTCTTTCCTCTAGCTCTTTCGCAAGTTGAAAAGAATGTTGGGTTCCCGGATGTGCTACTAATATTTTCAAACCGCGTTGCGCTTACTGGTATTTATTTGGTTTCTGCATACAGCCACCTGTTATGTTCAAGTGGTCGCTGTTCCTTTATAAAAAAACGCCACCATTTATTCCTGATGATCTTTACTTTATAATTCTTTGCCTTCAGCAAAGCAATACACTCGTCTTCAAGTTCCTTAGAATGCGTCTCAATCAGCCATGTAGCATTATGGTAAGCAAAATTGTCTCCGCATGAGCGCAGCAGGTCTGCCTCTCCGCCATCGATATCCACAAGCAGGAAATAAGGTGGCCTTGATCCAGATGTAAGTTCTTCAACTCCTACAAAACCTTGTTTCATGGGATTTCCTACCAATCTGGTTTCGACTTTATAATCTTGCTCTTCCGTATAACCATTCAATGCTGCATTCGCAACCAATTCTGTTACAATCGGGCCAGGTTCACAAGCAATAACCTGTTTACCTGTCTTTAAAAAAGCGAGCAGGTAATATCCATCGTTCGCACCTACATCGATCAGTGTTTCGGCTTTGCTCATACCTTTTTCCAGAAAAGGATAGATCTCTCTTTCATACAATCCAAGCAAATGCTGCGAGCGATGAGTTACGTCGTATTTTATCTGCATTCCCTTTGCAGGGCCAAACCTGATGGTTTGCGCATCGCTGCCTGAAAACAGCAGTTTTTTAAGAATGTTTTTCACCATTATGCTTTAGTAGTTTTGCAGGGACTCCCCCGATAACACTACCGGCGGGAAAACTTTTTGTTACCACCGCTCCGGCCGCCACCACGCAATAATCTCCTAACGCTACGTTCTTAAGCAGTACAGCCTTTGCACCTATCCAGCAGTGATCGCCAATCTTTACACTTCCTTTTTTCATTGGTTCCGCTGCCGGGGAAATTCCGACACCATGCGCATGATCGGAATCTGTGATATATACATCCGGACCGATCATGTTATGATTGCCTATCTGAATCTCACCGCATGCATCCAGCATGCAGTTCCTGTTAAAGTAGTTGTAATTACCGATTCTTATCCTGATCCCTTTATGATCAGCATCTTCAGGCCAAAGCATAAAACCTTTCGTGAACGCATTATTATCGCCAATCTCTATTTGTGTCAGGCGCCGGCAACGACCACCCTCCATCCTGTTTTTTCTGCCAATGGTAAGTCCGAGCAACCTGAAAATCAGGATCCTGATCCTGCTCATCAAACCATAAGGCATACGCAATAAAAGAGGTTCTAACCGCGACAGCATATTATTGATTTAAGCGGATATATTTTTTAAACGTACTTAATGATACTGCTTTCCGACCGGTTTTAAAAGTAAAAAGGAAACGAAAAAAACGTTTCATTCCGTTTAAACACGGCAACAGCAGCTTTTCGTTTTCATATGTTGCTGAAAATGCAAGATGCTTATAGAACTTCGAAAACAATGCCGGCAATAACAATAATAGCGGCGTTCTCCGCCACATGAATACCAGGTCATTGCAAACACCTGACTCATGTTGCGCTTTTATATTGCGGGATATGCTGGTCTTATCATGCCACACCTGCCAGCCAGAGGACTTCATAATTTTATACCCATTATTCATTAAACGAATACATAAATCTTTTTCTTCACTTCCATAATATCCGGGTGTTGTAAAATATCCGCCGGCTTCCAGTACAGGGCGAATCCTGAGCAGATGCCCGCAACCAATATAGTTATTGGTTTCAGTTATTATATTCTCTTTCTGAACACGATTGTGATCATCCGGGCTTAATATATCAAACGCCAATGCTGCAACATCTTCGTTTCTGTCCATATACTGTACAGCGTCCAATAAGGTATTCGCATCGAGAAACCATGCATCATCATCGAGGCTACAGAAATAAACTGCATCATGCAATGTTAAAAACAGGTTTCTTGCATACATTAATCCCTTCTGTTCTCCAGACAATATCCATTCCACCGCAGTGAAATTTTCCTTCAGCAGTTTTGTACCGTCCGTAGAGGCATCATCAAATATTACTACATGCTTATCGCCGTATGTCTGTGACAAAGCAGATTCGATGGCCTTCGGCAACACGGCACACCTGTTCCTGGAAGTTATCCCGATTAATATTTTCATTGCCCTTTTCGCATTATCAATGACCATGCGCCATCTATTTTCCCGCCGATATCGGGAATCAATGTTTTCCAGCCATTAAAACCTGTTAGTCCGGATAATATTCCGAATAATTCCGCTGCAATGAGCCGTATCAGATCCGCAGTTTTTCTTTTCTCCATTATCCTTGTCATAATGTAGTAGCGGTTAACGATCTGTTGTTTGCTCAACAGTCGCCTTTTGCTTTTATGTCCTGATTGCTGACTATCATGGAATATTCTTGCAGTCTGTACGTTATACATCTGCCATTTTTTTCCAACCTGCAACGACAATGCTACATCTTCCATAAAAGAATAGCCTGTAAAATGCGGATCAAAAACCGGTACCGGCAAAGCCTCCCGGCGATAGATGACACAGGTGGAGTTCAGCCATTCAACCTCCACTAATTGTCTGCTTCCCTGGTAATCGACCGGCAATACATTTATAACAGGCCCGAAGCACTTTCCATCGTAGAAGTCCAGCTTCCTGTCGCTGATGAGCCGGTAATACGTTCTTGTAATTTTACCGGGAGGAAATGAATGCTGGTTGGTTATAAAAGCATTTACGCCACCAACGTTTTCATTTCCGGCAATAGTATTGAATAAGAAGCCAAAGCAATCTTTTTCAAGTATGATGTCATCATCCAGAAAAGCAATAAAAGGCGAGACGCTATGTTCAACGCCCTGGTTTCTTTGGGAAGCAGCACCTTTTACACCGGCTTTTTCATATTTCAGGGCTATGCTGTCTGCATCCCAGGTGGACAACAATTCTTTTACAGCATTATTATCGGACGCGTCGATAATAATCAATTCCCGGGGCTGAAAAGTCTGCTGCCTGAGGCTTGCCAGTGTTCTTTCAAGGAGCCAGGGCCTGTTTGCTGTTGCGATTATGACCGATACCGGTACAATAGTTATATTCTGATCCAAGTATTCGGTATTAAATCTGTGGTATTAACAGATGTATCCGCCATCCACTTTTTAGGAGCAATTACAATTTTATCCCCACTCGTGTTCAACCATGCAGCCCACCATGCAAATGAAGAATTGGGTATAATAAAATGGTTGCAGGCAGTCATGAGTTGCATATAGTCACTGAACTGTTCTCCCGCATAGGTGTGATCTACAAAAAAATGAGGGTACTTGAAAATATTCAAGTGTTCCTTACACCATGCAATATCATCCGAAAAAATAAAGATTTCCGGTTTGTCATATTTTGCTGCTATGATGTCCAATGCCTTCTTATAATAATCCACAGGAATTGTTCCCATTGTATTTGCAGTGGATGCTATATTTACATAATCCGTTCTTCGCACATTTACGCAGACAGCGTTGGTTGCCTTTATCCTTTTATGCAGTTCTGAAGCTTTTGCCGAAAGGGGCAATCTAAATTGAAATGCAGTCCTTATTTTCTGCTCTATGCTTTCGAAATAACGGTAGGACTGCCATAATCCTGCTATATAAATTTCACCTCTTGCATTCAGCACATCAGCATCAAAATGATAGAACTTTTCTCCGAGCACTGCATCGCCTGAAAATAGTTTACGGGCTTTAAATATTATTTTTTCAGGAATATTCATCAACTGGCTGTTATACCTTGAAATCTCCTTTTTGGATGCCCATTCTTCATTTACATTGAAAATATTGAGATCAAATGAACGGTTAACGGCATGTCTTCCGGGTGACCAGTCAAGCAGGATACTTGTATCCAGCTTCAGCTGCGTATTATTCAATATAGCAAGGTGTTTCCCCAATGCATATTGAAACATCTGGTTACCCATTCCACCCATTAATTGCACTATGACCATTTTTGTATCTTTTTACGAAGCATATCCCGTTTAAGTCCTGCTCTTTTTTACAAAATGATATAGACCGCACGCATATTTTGCATTTATATAATCAGCAGCCCATGCATTGGCTATGAATTCATTATGATCATTCACTACACTGAATTCTAAGAGTTCCATACCAGGCAGCAGGTCGGTGAAGATGGTGGGGTCCAATACCCGCTGCGCGTTAAACTCTACCCTTGGTCTGCCTACAGGAAAGCTGATGAGTAAATGGCCTCCCGGAGCTATAATATGCTGCAGTGTAAGTAACCCATCAGAAAAACCACCGGGATTAATCCGATCTCCATACCTGCCCAATCCGATATGTTCCAGGGTATGCAGGCATGAAACAGAGTAAATACTGTTCGCGGGAATATCCAGATTGGTGATATCGCCGTACTGAAATTCAAAATCTGGCAATGAGAAAGAAGGCTTCCTGATATCAATTGAGATCACTTTTGTAATAGCGGTAGCCTGGCCCACAAAGCCATCGTATCGGGAACCGATATCGTAATGCACGTACGGTGCAATTGATCTTAACTTACGCAATGCCCATATATCCTGGTAAAAATAATGTCCGCCGCCACTCTGTGCATCTTCATTTTTAAGGTACAAAACAGGGGCGATGTCACTCCATACTATCTTACCACCCTGCGCCCGGTATTTTTTCAAATCCCCGAAATAACGGTAGTAGGCACCGACCATAGCAAACGGTGACTTAAATAAATAATGCCGGGCGGGCTGTATTACCCGCCATAGTCCTTTAAGAAACTTCATTCCCTCTATTAGATTGAGTCAATATTTTAATTACCCTTGCAGGCACTCCGGCAACCAATGTATCGGCGGGTACATCTTTCACAACAACAGCACCGGCAGCGACCACTGCATTTTTCCCGATCGTAACACCTTTTAATATTTTAGCGCCGGCCCCAATCCATACATTATCCTCAATAGTGACTGGTTCTACCGAATCCTTCATCCTGTGAAACGGTTGCGTCAGATCTACATGCAGATCATGATCGAAATCGGTTATATAACATAACGGACCAATCTGAACCCGATTACCAATAGTTACCTGCTGTTGTACATCAATGATCGTGTAGGAATTAATATAAATATTTCCGGCAAGAACAAGTCTTCCTTTTGCTCCGATATTAAATTTAACACCAGCTTCCAGCATGTTATGCTGCCCGGTTTCAAATCCGCTCCTGTTCCCGAAAAGAAAATCGTATCCATTAACAGGGAACCGAAGTTTTACACCCTGCATCCTGAGCTGCATATTGTAAAAATGACGCCTGGCTTTTTTGATCATGAATGAATGGAAATGGATTTTATAAAAATATCATGGTTATGTTCGTAATCAAACGCTGTGCGCTTTTTCAGCATTTTTTCAGCATTCATTTGCCTATTTGCTCCTGTTTTCAGTAATCGGATCTGTTCTGCCAGTTTTTTCTCGTCATTGTCCTGCAACACGTTATCGCAACCATTTTCCATTGCCCAGGAAATAATCCCACCGGTTGATGGACCCCAGAAAAACACCGGCAGGGCTGCAGATGTATAATCAACTATTTTACTGGAAAAATTATACCTGAAAGCCTCTTCCATTTCGAAAGAATTAAGCACGATAGACACATCCATTTCCTTGTGCATTTTCCTGACCAGCACTGCTGAATCTACCATGCTGTAAAAACAAACATGATTTTTCCGCAGGTGTTCGTATCGTTCCAGTATGTTTTCAGCTATATCCGAAAAAATATGCAGATCGCAACCTTCATTTTCAGTATGCTTTGCGATAAGATCGAGCATGGGCAGAAAATCGCTTGTAAAAACGGAACCGGCATAACAGAAGCTGATCCGGTCATTTTTGGCGAGTCTGGTTATATTCGGAGAAAATATTTTATCATTTACACCCCGGGAAGGAAGCAGCACTTCTCCGTCTTTGCCTGTTTTCATCCGGTAATACGCTTCCATGTTGGGCGAAATGCATAATCTGCTTTGTGAAAACCGGTACATTTCAATGAATATTTTCTCCAGCTGCTTTTGAAAAAAAGGCTGCTTTTCTGTTATAAGCCAGTCGTCATGCAATATCAGGTGAAGCGGTATATTATACTCACGCGCTATCCGGTATGCCTGTACCCACCGGAGCCGGAAAGGTATGGTTAGAATAATATCCGGTTGATATGTTCTGACTATATGGCGATCCGCTGCATGAACTACAGCCTGCCGGAGGAAAAAAAACGGGGAAACAAATTTTGCGAATTTGGATTGCTTCAGCCGTTCCCGGAATGTTGAATGCCTGTTGTGATAAACAACCCCGTTTATTCTTTTGCTATTGTTCACCGTCATCCCCTGGATGATCACGAGTTTATCTTTTGGATATTCTTCCAGCAGGCGATAGATAAGTGTAGCACCGGCAAAACTGAGCTCTACAGGAACATCGGCTATATATAAGATCCTGGGATAATCAGCTTTTTTCACCGGCTGCTCTTTTTCCATAATTAGCTACAATCTCGCCAATGGTCTCCTTCAGAGATTTTTGTATGCTCCATTCAGGATAATGAGATTTGATCTTTCTCAGGTCGCTGTAATAGCAGATATGATCACCTTCCCGGTTCATTTCACTGTATGTATATTTCATGGGTTTACCCGTAAAATTTTCTGTAATACGGAATGCTTCCAGGATAGAACATGTATTGTCTTTTCCGCCGCCGATGTTGTAAACTTCGCCATACCTCGGACGGTTAAGATATGCTTCTATGAATTTCGCAACATCGTAGGAATGGATATTGTCGCGTACCTGTTTTCCCTTGTATCCGAAAATAGTGTAGGGTTTTTCGTCCAGATTACATTTAATCAGGTAGCTTAAAAAACCGTGAAGCTCAACACCGCTATGGTTAGGACCTGTCAGGCAGCCACCCCTGAGACAGCAGGTGGGCATATTAAAATACCGGCCATACTCCTGTACCATAATATCCGCGGCCACTTTCGAAGCACCAAAAAGAGAATGCTTGCTCTGGTCAATGGTAAAGGTTTCGGGAATTCCGTTTGTATACGCAACATCAGCATAATCCCAACGCGTTTCCTCTTCTGTCATTGCTATGCGGTTAGGAGCATCCCCATATACTTTATTGGTACTCATATGCACAAAAGGGATGCTGGTACTGAGCTGGCGCAGCGCTTCCAGGAGATTCAGGGTACCAACTGCATTGGTATCAAAATCGTCAAATGGTATCGCCGCAGCCCTGTCGTGACTGGGCTGAGCTGCTGTATGAACGATTGCATCAGGCTGTATCTGGTGCACCAGTTGCCTGATAGCATTTCTATCTCGTATATCCACTTCATGATGAGTGAAACGAGGCAGTGTTCTCTGCAGCCTGCTCTGGTTCCATCTTGTATCACCCTGCGGACCAAAAAAAATTGCCCGTTGGTTATTATCAACACCATGTATATCCCATCCCATAGATGCGAAATGTGTACACACTTCAGAGCCGATCAGGCCAGATGACCCGGTAATTAATATTTTACTCATCAAGGATTCATTTTTTCGAAAACAGTTACAATATGATCTTTTGCGAAGGGATAAAATGGCTGTGTATTCCACTTCACAATTTTATTTAAAAAAGGGACTTTGCGCACTATCCTGTTCAGGCGTGAAGATTTTTTAGTTGAAATATGTTTGTACAAAAAAAAGCGGATTGAAAAAGCAGTTTTCCGACCGGCTTTTTTCATGAAAGAGGCGGAATAATGGGAACACTCTTTCCTGAGTACGACTTTTGCTCTCAGTGTTGCAGCCAGGAAATCAATATATCTATTTCCAAGCATGCAAACATGCTGAAGATTTTTAAAATACCAGTAGTCAGCTATATCAAATCTGCAATAATCAGAATCGGCGAAACCTGTGCTGATGATCAGCTTTCCGCCCGGCGCCAGTTTTTTCCAGACCTGCTGAATCAGCACAGTGGGATGGAGTAAATGCTCGAATACATCCGAGATGATAATCAGGTCAAAATAGCTGTCTTTGTCTTCCAGTTCTTTAGATGTCAATCCCTCTATTCCTTTTTCAGATAATGTTTTATAAATGCGTTCATCGATATCAAATCCGAAACAGAAGGATTGCTCTGCAAAAAAATGCAGCAACCTGCCGTCACTGCAGCCAAAATCTAAAATTTTCAGTTTTTCTTTTGCCTGCCAGATTGCTTTACCAAGTTGTTTTTTTATGATTTCTTCTGTAGGATATATATTTCGGGGGTCGCTCCACTGATTAAAATCAAAGCTGTTATAATACACTTTGAATTCTTTTTCGGATAGAACTTCATCTTTATAATACAAGCCGCAGTTATTGCACTGATTAACAGCATATGCATTCTGTACGAAATCAATATTGTTCCTTGATTCAGTTAATGCACCGCTTCTGCTTAATTCAACATATTTACCCGATCTGCAGCCGGGGCAAGTCAGCACTTTCATCGCATTTTTTGAATTTTTGCCGGAACTCCCGTAACTATTGCGCCGGGAGGCACATCTTTGGTAACCACAGATCCTGCGCCGATTACACAGCCTTTACCAAGCGTTACGCCGGGCATAATCACAGCATGGGAACCGATCCATACATCATCTTCTATTATCACAGGCTTTGCAATTACTGTATCATACATAATTTCCTGGCTATAATCATGGGTTATGGTGGAAATGGCAGTATGGGATCCTATCATAACTCTGTTCCCTATTTTGATTCCTCCGTGCCCCCACATATGGACAAAAGCAGCGATTGATACAAATTCCTCCAGTTCAATAAACTCCATTCCTTCAAGGCAGACCGGTTGCATTATAAATACATTCAGTCCGCTTTTTTTAAACTTTCTGTTAAAGCCGGCGGCTCGTTTCTGACCAGCACGGTAGTTTATTTTCCGTATCGCTTTTTTCAGTAACTGATTAATCCACATACCATTCGGCTTTTGTGGTTACTTTACCATAACGGTTATCAAAAGTCTTATTACCTGCAAAAGCAGACAGAATCTCAAGTGTTTCTGCATATTCGACCCAATCTACAAACTGATCGTTATGGTCAAATATGCCTGCGGATATTAAATAGCTACCCGGCAATAAAATATTGAGCAAATCTACCTTTACCGAATTACCGGGCATCCTATCAAAGTAATTTTCATTATCCTTTTGAAACACACTCCAGATTACATCGCCTTCCATATTATGGAATAATAAAAAGAAATGATATTTAGTGATTAGCTGCCAGGCATTGTCTGTTTGCGCCAGGTTTATTGAAATGCTTATTTTATCGTATACGGACAGCTCATTTCTTCGTGCGATATTGATTTTTTTTATCTCTACGCGCTGATCGCCGGCAATATGCTTATACACAACTGAATTATCTGAAACCAGTTGATCGGAATATGCAGACAGTATTGATTGCACATTTCCGCTGTGTTCTACTTCACCCTGGTTGAGTAAAATGCCTTTATTACATAAGCTTTTTACAATTCCCATATTATGACTCACGAACAATACTGTTCTGCCTTCATTTTTACTCACATCCTCCATTTTGCCCAGGCATTTTTTCTGGAATTGCGCATCCCCTACTGCAAGTACTTCATCAACGATCAGGATTTCAGGATCAAGATGAGCAGCCACAGCGAAAGCGAGCCTTACATACATGCCGCTGCTATACCTTTTGACTGGTGTATCTAAAAATTTTTCAACCTCTGCAAATGAAACGATATCATCGAATTTGTTCTTTATTTCAGCCCTCTTCATGCCTAGGATGGCACCATTCAGGTAGATATTTTCCCGGCCTGTCAGTTCGGGATGAAAACCGGTTCCCACTTCCAGCAGACTTGCGATCCGTCCACGGATTGCTATTTCCCCGGCAGTTGGCGGTGTGATCCGGCTCAGTATTTTCAACAATGTACTTTTGCCGGCTCCGTTACGTCCTACTATTCCAACCCTGTCACCGGCCTCTACTTCAAATGAAACATTTTTTAAAGCAAAGAATTCTTCACTTGTCTGGCGACCCCTCATCGAATTTGAAAAAGAAAACATTTTTTTCACCCCGCCGGCGATCACATCTCTCAATGCCTTGTAATTTTCTTTTTTTCCTTCATGCGTGATAATAAAGGACTTTGCAATATTCTTTACTTCTATAACTGGTTTCACAAATATCTGGTTGATTACAATTATATGTTATCTGCAAATCCCTTTTCCATACGCCTGAAATAGGCCACGCCTACATACAGCAATATGATAGTAATAGCGAGGGATAAAATAAATCCCGGAATATATAATTCCTCGTTCAGCAGGCACCAGCGGAACCCGTCAATAACACCCACCATCGGGTTTATAGAATACAGCAGTCTGTATTTTTCGGGCAGCACATGACTGCTGAAACCCACGGGTGTGATATATAATCCGAATTGAACAATAAAAGGTATGATATACCTGAAGTCTCTGTACTTTACATTAACTGCAGTCAGGTAAAGACCGATTCCGAAGGACGCCACAAAAGCCATGATAATGAAAAGGGGCAGAAAAACAACATGGTAACCAGGCAAATACCTGTACCATACCAGCATTACAATTAATATCAAGAAAGAGATCGCAAAATCTACCATAGAAGTAATAACAGAACTGGCAGGTATTATTATACGCGGAAAATATACTTTGGTTATTAAATTGGCATTGCCCACGAGGCTGTTGCTGGCTTCGCTTAAACTGTTCGCGAAAAACTGCCAGGGTAGCATTCCTACAAAGACCATCAATGAGTATGGAGCATTACCGGGGTTATCCAATCGTGCAATCCTGTTGAAAATAATGGTAAAAATGATCGTGGTCAGAACAGGGCGTATGATGCTCCATGCAGCTCCGATCACAGTCTGTTTATACCTGACCTTGATATCCCGCCAGCTTAATATGTAAAAAAGTTCTCTGTAGCGCCAGATATCACGCCAGTAATTTTTTTCGGAAACCTCAGGTTTGATTACGATCTCTTCAATCTCCATGAATGGGCGGATTCGTTTCTGAAAAATGAGATAAAATATTATTCTTGTACTTGTTAAAACTAAACGCCTTCTGCACCTGTCTGCCCAATTCTTCCCGATCCAAAACCGATCCGAGAACTTTTTCGATCGTTTCCTGTAATTGCCTCACATCGTCGGCATTGACCAGGTAGCCACCATTACCCTGTAGTACCGCTTCCGCACTTCCATCCGAATTCCCTGCAATAACAGGAGTGCCGCAGGCGGCTGCTTCTATAAATACGATTCCGAACCCTTCACCCTTGCTTGGCATAACAAATGCATCTGCCAGCCTGTAATGATCTTCCAGTTCATCGTCGGCAATAAAACCCGGCATTATTACTCTATCAGACAGGTTGCAGGATAAAATCAGTTCTTCAATCCTTGACTTTTCAGCTGTATCAGCATTTCCGCAAAGGAGGTAACGGATGTTTTCTTTTATACCGATGTTGCTTAATGCCTCGATCGTTTTATCGTATCCTTTATATTTTTCCTGATCTGATAATCTCGTAACAGTAAGTATAATTTTCTCGCCAGGAGAAATCCCGTACCGTTTCAATAAATAATCCGGCCTTTTACCTATCGGGGGAATAGAAAAAAAAGGATCGAGGCAATTATGGCGGACCGTTATCGCGGAAAGATCAATATTATTATTGGCTGATATCTGTTTTCGGGTATACTCGCTTACCGCTATTATAGCAGCATTCTGCAATAACCACTTTTTAAATCCTCCCACCTTTGGCCATGCTTCAATCCCGTGTGCCATGATTGTAAATGAAATATCTTTTTTCCGCCATTTCAAAATCCGCGCAGCAAGCGCAAGGTTGATGTGGCCAACAACAATATGTTTCCATGGAACCGGCTTTGTAAGCATGTTCCACATGAACCTTGCCTTATTTCCATTGTAACCATTGAACATAGATCTTGGGAAATACCGCTGATCTGCAAAGTTGTCGTATACACTATATGCATCTGTCTGACCTGGTTGAGCATCCTCAAAGGCTTTCAGCAAAGCCCTGTTCACTTTTTCAATGCCCCCTGTTCTGGAAAAAGCAGCTAAATACATGAAAAGCCGGTCAGGGGATTTACTGCAGTCAGTTTCTCCGGCCGGAAACCGGTCTCCCAAAGTTTTTAAAAGAAATATGCCCCAAACCCTGGAATAATTAATTCTTTTCTTGCTGAACTCTTTCTGCCACCGAACAGGTATATACCGTGGATTTTCGAAGGCCGGTATTGTTCTGAACCAGGTTTCAAGCGGGAATGTAAATCCTTGCTTTGGTCTTTTCCAGATTTCCTCCGGCAGTTCATTTTTAAATGCATCGATCAGGAGTTGTTTCGGGATGCTGCCATTGAATTTAACGACGGGATCCATCCTGTGAACGAGTTGCATTATTTTTTTATCGAGAAAAGGCACACGTAACTCAAGGCTATGCCACATACTGTAAACATCGCTGTCTCTCAGCAACTGGCTCTGCATGTATAATTCGCTTTCCAGTTGGCTCGTTCTGTTCCTTTGTTCCACTTTGCCGGAATCCTGTAATGGGGGTAGTGAGGCAAGCACTTCATTCACCTCTTTTTGGCTGATATTCAGCATTGCTGCTACATCGCGTGGTATAAACAGTCCGCGGTTAACAAGATAATCATTGTACCAGCGGTTCTTCCTGTAATAAGCACCTTTCCTTTGCGGATATTTTAACTGGCCAAAAGGCAGAACATGCGACAACAGGTGAAGCCTGGCGGCCATACTGGTGTTTCCTGTTCTTTTAAAAGAAGGATAACCGCCAAAAAGTTCATCCGCGCCCAACCCGCTCAGTACAACTTTAAGACCTTCCTCCCGGGCATACCGGGTAATAAAATAGCTGTTGATCCCATCGGTAGATGGCTGGTCCATTGCTTTATAAATATCCGGCAGGCTTTCAACAAACTCACCCCTACCCACCTTATAGCTGCGGTGTGCAACATTTGTTTTTCTGATGACCAGGTCCTGATAATATTTTTCACTGTATGCTTCATCTTCGAAATAGATAGAAAGCGTTTTCAGCTGTTCCGGCACCATCTGCTGCGCAGCGATCGTAAGTATACTCGAATCTATCCCGCCGCTTAAAAAGACCCCTGTAGGCACATCAGCAATCAGGTGTTTCTTTACTGCCTGTGTTACTGTTTCGCGAACCGCCGACACTGCTTCATCATAAGACTGAATATCGGATGTGAATATAAACTTTTCATAACACCTGATCTCGTACTGCCGTGTATCAAGATCGTATAAAAGATAATGCTGCTTAGGCAGATGCCAGACATTTTGCAGGGTAGTATGAGGCTCTGGGATAAAACCAAAAGAAAGAAACCAGACAGGCCATTGCGTGTTTTGAGGCCAGCCCTGATCTATGGCAGATATTCCTCTTATTTCACTGCTGAAGTAAAGATCTCCACCTTTCTTACCGTAATACAGAGGTTTTATTCCTGCATGATCGCGGGCTGCAATTACTTTTCGCTTACGCTTATCGATCAACACAAAAGCGAACATCCCTTCCAGTTTTGACAGACAATCTGTTCCCCATTCCGCATATGCATATATGAGCACTTCGGTATCACTGTCTGAACGAAAAGAGTACCCCGCTTCCCGGAGTTCTTTTTTCAGCTCGAGATAATTATAGATCTCACCGTTAAAGCTCAATACCAATTGACCGTCATTGCTGAAGTAAGGCTGGTGCCCTCCGGAACTCAGATCAATGATCGAAAGTCGCTTATGTCCCAATGCAACAGGCAGCTCATCATCAACATAATGACCGGTATCATCCGGGCCTCCATGCTGCATGGCTTGGGTCATCTGTGCTATGCGCGCAGGCAGATTCGGTTTATCCTCACTGATTATAGCTGCTATTCTGCACATATGTGCCGGAATTCCTAATTTTTATTTTTTCTCCATTTAAAACGCTGCCACCACGGTTTTGATTCCAGATCATCAAAATAATTCCCGTAACTGTAGCCTCCGTAGCCATAACCATTACCAAATCCATAATAGCCGTATCGATCCCCGACCATCACATCATTGATCACGAGGCCAAGATTGCGGAGTTTTTGCGTACGATATATCTCATCAACAAATTCCAGCTGTTTTTTCAGCGTGTATCGTTGTCTTACCACGTAGATTGTTGCCTGGGCATAATCGTGCAGTGTAAATGAATCACTCACCAATCCAACCGGAGCAGAATCGATGATGATGATATCATAATTCGCATAAAGCGCGTCAAAGAATGGCCGCATATAAGAACCGAGCATCAATTCTGCAGGATTAGGCGGGATTGGTCCGCAACCATAAATATGCAGTGAAGGATAATCGTCCAGAGTATAATAAAGATCATTAATATCAACGGCCTGGCCGGCGAGATAGTTACTGATTCCTTTGTTCTTTCGCTCTACTCCAATCTGATTAATGATCCGTGGTTTTCTCAGGTCGAATTCCAGTAAAGCCACTCTTTTGCCTGAAATAGCCATAACAGCTGCAAGGTTAAGACTTACAAAAGATTTACCCTCGCCGCTGACAGATGAAGTGATCAGGAGTGTTTTATTATTACCGAGTAAAAACTGAAGGTTTGTACGGATGATCCGGAACTGTTCGGAAATAATGCTCCTGCTTTTATGTGCAACCACAAGTGTTTGCATATCCTTGCTATGTCCGATTTCACCTACAACCGGCGTATCTGTTTTTTTTGTTATATCATCGCGGGTAATCACTTTATCATTCATGATATCTTTCAGGTAAATAATACCGAAAGGCAGCAACACACCTAACACCAATGCAAATAATTTAATTCTCCTGGCATCAGGTTCAATTGGTGCGTAGGAAAATACAGCTTTATCTATCTGTTCATAGTTGGAAATAGTAGAGGAGGAAGTAATAGCCGTCTCTTCTCTTTTTTGCATCAGATACAGATACAGCCCTTCTTTAATGCTTTGCTGGCGGCTGATCTCTTTTAAGACCTTCTCACGCGCTGGCATTTCGATTAATTCCGACTGGAACCTGCTACTTCTTGTTTTAAAGTTATTTAACTCATCCTGCAGCCTTCTGCGGATCAGAGAAACCCCGTTCCTGATGGCAGTACGTGTTTCTCCGAGTTGGTTATTGATATCGGCAATCACAAGGCTGCTGGGAGCCTGCATCGGAGTTTCCCTTTCCTTGCGAAGTATCAGTTCATTATATTTCACAATCAATGCAGTCAATGTGCCATCATCAACACCAAGGTTACTGGGAATGATCCGATCTGCATTTGCCGGGTTATTGATAAAATCTTCGATACTACCAATAACCTGCTTCCTGATTTCAAGATCAAGTATTGTTTTATCAGTAGCGCTGTAATCTTCCATGAACTGCTGCAACTGGTTTGTTGCACTGATAAATTTATTTGCAGTTTTGAATTCTTTCAGATTTGTCTCCACGCCGCCAAGCTCCTGTGTTACAATAGCCAGTCGCTGGTCAATGAACTGAATAGTGTTCCCTGCAATACGGTTCTTTTCCTCCAGGTTAACCGTTTTATATGCCTGTATAATATTGTTCAATATTTCAGCACATCTTTCCGGGCTGGATCCTCTCAGCGAAAGTACAATGATCGTGGTACGCTGACTCAGCGGTGCCACCCCTAATGAGCCTGCGATTTCAGATGCCGTATTTGCTGCCGGCTCCCATCTTATCTGGTATGGCGTTTCATTATTGAATGCTACTCCTTGGTTTTTATTTAAAATAACGTATGCGTCATTACAATAAAAAGGAATGCCCCACTCTATTTTTCTTTTTCCTGAATTACTTACCTCTTTACCGATATTCAAATCGGCACCTGCGTCGGTCAGGTTACTTAGCGTCAGAAGAAAACCCGAACTACTGTCTTTTTTTGACACCAGTGTACATTTAAAAGGCAGTGACGCGTACAACTCACTTGTGCGGATCTTGCCCTTATTGAAATACCGCATATTCAACCCACCCTGAACTACAGCGCGGGTGATAATATTTTTGGCTTTGATAAGCTCGATTTCATTGTCGAGATTCACCCTTGATCCACCCATAGCAGCGTCTATGAGATCGTTACTGCCGCTTCCACGCACCGAACCACCCCGTCTCTCATCATTTTTTACAAACATCTGCGCACTCGCCGTATATACAGGTACTTTATATCTTACATATAATACCGCGGCACCCAAGCAAATAATTACTGATAAAATAAAAAAGGAGAAGTAAGAAAAGTATTTAAAAAATATTTCCTTGACCGTCATTTTCCTTTCCTTGTTCTGAAATAAAACACCTTGTTGTTCAGACATAGATCAACGTGTTAAGAGAATATAAGTATTTAATAAAATAGCTACTCCTGACAAGAGAGAAAGCACAAGTGATATATCTCTTTGAACATTAGGATTCGCATTTACAAGCTTCAATTTATTATTGATCGCGTCTACATATACAACATCGTTCTGCTGCAGCTGATAAGCAGGCGATTGAAAAAAAGAAGCGTTACGCAGGTCTACCTCATACACTTTCCTTTCTCCGTTCGTTTCCCTGAAAACACGAACATTCTCGCGCTTGCCGAAATCAGTAAGATCACCTGATGCACTTAACGCATCCAGCAATGTAACACGGTCTGTATTAAAGCTTTTAGTACCCGGTGCTTTTACTTCACCTATCACATTCACCTTGAACTGCAGATATCGAACCAGCACATTGGGATTTTTTACATAATCTGCAATCTTTGCTTCCACCGTTTTTGCCAGTTCACCGCGTGTAAGGCCTGCCGCTTTTATTTTACCAATAACCGGCATTGCGATCTGGCCATCCATATCCACCAGGTAACCATTAGCAGTTGCAGCACCTTGTGCATTGTTACTCTGCATACCTGCACCTCCTGCATTCGGCAGGTTAAACAAAACCGCCTGCTCCTGGCTCAGCGTTCCGCTGTACACCTGTATCGACAGCAGATCATTCGGCTGGATAACCGGTTCTTTAAACACCGCTTTGCCGAGGCTGTCTGTTCCGTTCTGGAAATAACTGAAATTATTTACCAGTTTCTTTTGGCCCTGACAGGCGTACATAAAAATGAACGGCAGAAAGATCCAGTAACTTCTTCGCATCATAAAAATTAAGAATTATAAACCTCCCGGCAACCGGGCATAAAATTGTGTACAATGAATACAATCTTCAGAATCCCGGTGTAAAAGAGAGCATATAAGCCGGGGATATAGCTTCGCTTATCTCAGTCACATATATTTTCATCATCACCACATTCCCTGTCAGGATTCTGTTTGTATGGAGAAAAGATAAGCAGCAGAGTCAGGTCAAAAGAATTCTAACACATCTACAGGGGTATGAAAGTCATTGCTGATAACATATATCCCTTCCCACAAATATAACTGTTCAGGGTGCCAAAATCGGGCTTTTGATAAAATATATTTTACATACTGAACAGGTCGCTTAACAGGTGATTTTCTGCGGATTACAACCAGGGCGGACAGGTAAGAAATAGCCTTAAAAACAACTAGTGGGCCCTGCTTAAAAAGAAGGCCAGAACATAAAAAAGCCTGACAAATTATGTTGTCAGGCTTTGCGGTGAGGGCGGGATTCGAACCCGCGGTACAGTTTAACCCGTACGGCAGTTTAGCAAACTACTGATTTCAGCCACTCATCCACCTCACCGGGCTGAATTAGCCTTTCTCTTTTCAGAGAGGGCTGCAAAAATAAGGATAGGAGATTGAATATCCCAAAAAATAATGTTCTTATTCTGTAAACAGGCTGTAACCATTGCCAGATCTGGCTTACATGGCTGCCAGCTGTACTTTCTGCGTCAGCTCCATTACGTTTTCCCTGAAAATAGAATCTGTATCCATCAGGTCTTTTACCGTCTGACATGAATGGATCACCGTGGTATGATCCCTGCCACCAAAATGTTCCCCGATGGTCTTTAAAGAGTTTTTGGTAAATGCTTTGGCCAGGTACATCGTGATCTGCCGTGCCTGCACGATCTCCCGCTTCCGGGTTTTCTGCAGTAATTTATCATAAGGAACATCGAAGTATTCACAAACCATTTTCTGGATGGCGTCGATGGTGATTTCTTTGCTGCTGGTCTTCACAAAATTCCGCAGTACCTTTTTCGCCAGCTCTACATCAATGTCTTTTTTATTGAGCGACGACTGCGCCAGCAATGAGATCAGCGCACCTTCCAGCTCACGTACATTGGTATTGATATTATAGGCCACATATTTCACCACTTCCTTCGGCATATCCAGGCCATCGTTTTTCATCTTACGTTCCAGTATCTCGATACGGGTTTCGTAATCCGGCACCTGCAGATCTGCGCTGAGCCCCCAGCGGAAACGACTCAGCAAACGCTCCTGCATACCATCCAGGTCTTTGGGCGGCTTGTCTGAAGTAAGTACCAGCTGCTTACCGCTCTGGTGCAGGTGGTTGAATATAGCAAAGAATGCATCCTGGCTTTTTTCAGCACGACTGAAGAACTGAACATCATCAATGATCAGTACATCTATCAGCTGGTAAAAATGGATGAAATCGTTGATCGCGTTATTGCGGCTATGATCCTGGAACTGGTTGATGAACTTTTCACTGCTTACATATAAAACCACTTTGCCGGGATGTGTTCTCTTCACCTCGTTACCGATGGCCTGTGCAAGGTGTGTTTTACCAAGTCCGACGCTGCCATAGATCACCAAGGGATTAAATGAGTTGGCTCCGGGTTTTTCCGCCACCGTTTTACCGGCGCGCCTGGCCACCCTGTTACTGTCGCCTTCGATAAAAGAATCGAAAGTGTACATATGGTTCAGCTGCGGATCGATCTGCATTTTTTTAAGCCCGGGGATAACAAAAGGATTTTTCACCGGGTTGTCGATCACCAGCGGAAAATTCATCTCATTGTTATTATAGGTCTTCATGTTACGCGCCGGGATATCCATAGAGCCGTTGCGGCTGTTGGTATTCCCGCTGTCTACCATGATGCGGTATTCAAGGCGTGCATCTTTTCCAAGCTCACGTTTCAGTGTTTTGGCAAGGAGGTTCACATAATGCTCTTCCAGGTATTCATAAAAGAACTGGCTGGGCACCTGTATCATCAATACATTTTCCTTCAGTTCTACCGGGTTGATCGGCTCAAACCATGTTTTAAAATGTTGCCATTCTACAATGTCTTTGATGATCTTCAAACAATTGCTCCAAACAGATTCAGCGTTCTTAGTCATACAAAAAGTGAACGAATTTTATATAATGAGTTAAGTCTTTTCCTTGTCTTATTCCTTTCAGCAACAAATCCTTTTTTATAAGCAATCTGCCTTCCTGTCTTTTATCGCCTTAAACCTTCAAGTTATCTTATTTTTCCCACATGTGGAAATGTTGAAAAAAATAATACGGGGGTGCGAATATGTAGACTTTATGTTGAAAAAAAAACTTTTTATTCTCTTGTTTTTTTGCATCGAACCACAGTATGGCACTACCACTGGATTTCAGCTGATAAAAAAAATCAGCATCACAACTTTGATCGCTTTTCCCGGCCTCTTATTCATAATAACACCCGTTCGTTTTAAAGCATTTTCAGCATTTCCGCTTTCTCATTTCAGCTTGTAAAACTCAGCCAGGGGGTGCCTGACAAGTTACGGAACTTATCAGATTCCCGGCGGAAGAATTTAGAAGAACGGATCATTTTTTTAATAGTACTTTTGCGCTTTCATAAAACAATACTCATGTCGTACGAAATCGTAGGAAAACTCGTAGCTAAATTTGATATCGTTCAGCGTACCGAATCATTCAAAACCCGTGAATTTGTAATAGAGAAATCTGAAGATATCGGCGGCAGGGTGATTACCAATTACGTGAAGTTCCAGTGTGTGCAGGATAAGACGGCTATGCCCGACCGTTTCAATATGGGCGACGAAGTGAAAGTGCAGTTCAATATCAAGGGAACCAAGTGGGTGAAAGACGGCCGCGAAAACTATATTACCAACCTTGACGCATGGCGTATGGAGACCGTGAAAATGGGTCAGGACAATATGCCGCCGGATATGAGCTACAATGATATGCCGCCCCCATCCGACGTGGTGGACGATCTTCCGTTCTAACCGGAAGGGAAGCATTATTTACTGATTATCCGCTTCAATGCTTTTTAGGATAAATACCTAACAGTATGCAACAAAATCTCACTTTAAGGCTATTGCCTTCCGAAGCCGCAGATACCGGCAAAATCCGCAGCCTGATAGCCGCAACGGCCGGGCTGCAAGAATCGGCTGTAACCGGCTACCAGGTACTTAAACATTCCATCGATGCGAGGGGCCGGCAGGTCTGGATCAACCTGGATGTAAAAGCCTGGATCGGCGAACCTTTCGAAAACAGAAAGGCCCTGCCCGTATTGTTCAAAGATGTTACCCATGCATCCAGACAGGTGATTATCGTTGGGGCGGGCCCGGCAGGCTTATTTGCAGCACTTAAATTACTTGAAGCAGGTATTCGTCCGGTAATCCTCGAAAGGGGATTTGATGTACGTACCCGCAGGCGCGACCTGGCCCTGCTGAACAAGCAGGGTATCGTAAACCCTGAAAGTAATTACTGTTTCGGTGAAGGCGGCGCAGGTACATACAGTGATGGCAAATTGTATACGCGCAGCAAAAAGCGCGGTGACATTAACCGTATCCTTAATATATTATTTCTTTTCGGTGCCGAAGAAAATGTACTGTTCGAAGCACATCCGCATATCGGGACCAATAAACTGCCGCAGATCATTACTGCCATCAGGCAGCAGATCACCGATGCCGGCGGAATATTCCTCTTCGGCAAAAAAGTAAACCGGCTGGTCACCGAAAACAACCAGCTGAAAGGTGTTGGCACTGCCGACGGCGATACTTTTTTTGCCGAAGACGTGATCCTCGCCACAGGCCACTCCGCACGCGACATTTTTGAATTACTCCACCAGCACCAGGTTCATATCGAAGCCAAAGCTTTTGCACTGGGTGTACGGATAGAACATCCGCAGGAACTGATCGACAGCATACAATACCATTGTCCCGTACGCGATCCGCTGTTGCCACCTGCTTCTTACGGATTGGTAGAACAGGTAGACGGCAGAGGTGTGTTCAGTTTCTGTATGTGTCCTGGCGGTATTATTGCACCGGCAGCTACCAACCCTGAGGAACTGGTTGTAAACGGCTGGAGCCCCAGTAAAAGAAATAATCCTTATGCCAACAGCGGCATGGTTGTACAGGTAGATATTCCTGATGCCACCAGTTTCTTTGGCAAACAGGGACGTATTGTTGCTGAACAAAAACAGGAGTTGCTCGGCTTAACGCGTGAACAGCTGCTCGCCTCTCCGTTGCTGCTGATGTATTTCCAGGAAGCCATCGAAAGATCGGCATTCAAAGCAGGTGGCGGTAAGTTTGTTGCTCCTGCACAACGGATGGCTGATTTCTGCAGCAATAAGATTTCTGCCGACCTGCCCGATTGCAGTTATCTGCCCGGTATTGCATCTTCGGATCTTACCCGGGTACTTCCGCCCTTTGTTCATAAAAGTTTACAGGGCGGCTTCAGGGCCTTCGGAAAAAAGATGCGGGGTTATTATACCAATGACGCCGTTGTTGTTGCTACCGAAAGCCGCACTTCTTCGCCCGTAAGGATACCTCGTGATCCGGCTACACTGGAACATACTTCTTTAAAAGGTCTTTATCCCTGCGGCGAAGGTGCCGGTTATGCAGGTGGCATTGTAAGTGCAGCGATGGATGGAGAACGGGTTGCAGATATGATCATAAAAAAGGAGAGGTAAACACCTCTCCTGCCCCCAATATAAATCAACGCATAAAAAAACTGTCAGACTTTTTGTAATCAAGAGAGTCAGAGATAGCGAGCCATATTCCCCCCGGAGATGACCGCTATCTCTTTATTCCGGCAGCAATGTTGTAAAACAACGCTGCGTTTTCTCCCTTTCATGATGCAAACATACTGTGTGGTTTTGGCGCTGCATACGTGAAAAACACCCATTTTTTCAGGGGGGGGTGAGGGCGAAGTGAGGGAGGTGGGTGAGGAACCGCGGCGGTTTGCTGTGTTGCTGGTCAGGCGACCACAGGTGTTCGAAAGATATTTATGAGGAGTTACACAATAAAATAGCGTTCATTTTTTCGGGATCACCGCCGCACTTGATAATCAGATATTTAATTATCTCTGCTTCGAGATCAGCGGCGAACTTCAGCCTGGGTATTTTATATCCCGGTTGTTTCGTTTCTTTTTTATAAGCGCTTAATAAAATGGCTGCGATCATTGTGACATAGAGAACAACCTTAATCCCATTTTCACTTCTATTCACCAGGTGACTGAAATTGAATAATTGCTTGATGAATTTGAAAAAGACTTCAATATCCCACCTTCGGCGGTATACTTCCGTCACATCCTCAGCCTTCAGATCC
>NZ_FUWH01000009.1:0-8295 GCF_900167075.1 Sediminibacterium ginsengisoli
CGCAGCACGCACTTGCTATTTCTGAAGCTATTATAAATTCAAACTTCAGGCGAGTGCAGCTTTTGGTTATTGGTTAATCATACCGATTTTACGCTACCTCCGCTGACGTCTCCCGCAGGGGACTCAGCGCAGCACGTACTTGCTATTTCTGAAGCTGTTTATAAATTCAAACTTCAGGCGAGTGCAGCTTTGGGGTCGCTCAGGCCGCTGGGCCTCTTCTTTGCGTCAGCGCTGCTTTGGCCTCTGCAAAGACTGGTAGATATATTTGTTATTAAAGTTTCCGGACACTCCTATGGCAATCTCCTGAAAGGACTCAGCTAGAGGCGCTCCTGCCATAATGAAGAAGTTTGCGATTTTACAACCTCACTCATCTCCCGTTGTTGGTCGCCTGACCAACATCAATTTGAAATATCAACCTATAACACCAGGTTGACGTTCAACTTCAGATCACAAAACCATCCGGTAATATGGCCAGCTTTTTTACCACCACAATACCGTCTTTTACTGTGTACAGCGGGTGATCCGTGTTCTCAAGATGGCTTCCGCCCATGATCTTCACATCATTTCCGATCCGGCAGTTTTTGTCGATAATGGCATCTTTGATATAGCAGCGTTCGCCGATACCCAGGCGGGGGATCCCTTTGCTTATATCCTGCTGCATTTCTTCAATCGTTTCATAATAATCGTTCCCCATTACATAAGTATTCAGGATTACAGTACCGTGCCCGATTCGGGAACGGATCCCTACCACACTCTGCTCGATCTTACTCGCATTGATGATAGAACCTTCTGAAATAATAGTCTTCTCCAGTGTAGTTCCGCTGATCTTGGCCGGCGGCAGCATACGCGCACGGCTGTAAACGGTTTTGGTATTGTCGAAAAGATTGAAAGGCGGAATATCCTGCGTAAGCGCAAGGTTGGCTTCGTAGAAAGAATAGATATTACCGATATCCGTCCAGTAACCATCATACTGGAAACTGGCTACTTTATAATTTTCAATGGAATCGGGAATGATCTCTTTTCCAAAATCTGTGGCATTCGGGTGCACTTCGTTCAATAACCTGAACAGGATCTCCTTGCCGAAAATATAGATTCCCATGGATGCCAGGTAATTCCTGCCTGCCGCCTGCATCTCGCTGCCGGTATTGCTTACCCACTGAGGCAGTAATTCTTTGGCCGGCTTTTCTATAAATGAAGTGATCAGGCTTTCCTCGTTGGTTTTAAGAATACCGAATTCTGGTGCTTCTCTTTCGTTTACAGGGATCGTGGCTATGGAAATATCAGCTCCTTTATCCTTATGAGCATTGAGCATATCGGTAAAATCCATCTGGTAAAGCTGGTCGCCGCTCAGGATCAGGATATAATCGAAATCGAGGTTAACAATATGCCTTAGCGACTGCCGCACCGCATCTGCCGTTCCCTGGAACCAGCCCGGGTTATCGGGTGTTTGTTCGGCAGCGAGAATATCTACAAAACCCGTACTGAATGCACTGAACAGGTAGGTATTCTTGATATGCTTGTTCAGCGATGCAGAATTGAACTGCGTAAGCACGAACATGCGGTTGATATTGCTGTTGATGCAATTGCTGATAGGAATATCCACCAGGCGGTATTTACCCGCAATAGGTACTGCCGGCTTCGACCTTGCAGCTGTAAGGGGGAAAAGACGTGTACCTGCACCACCGCCCAGGATCACGGCGAGAACTGATTTGGAAATATTGTTCATATATGTTGCTTCTATCTTGTTAATGCGCCTGTTACAGCACGGACTGGTACAATTGTATATATTGACTGACGGTGCTTTCCCAGCTATGGTCGGCATCCATCATTTGCTTACGCATTTTATCTATCTGCACGGTATCGCTGTAAACAGCAGCTGCGCGACTAATGGCATGATCAAGATCGGCCGCTGTAGCATGTTTGAAGCGGATCCCGAACCCGCCATCGCCCATATCTGTTACCGTATCACGCAAACCACCGGTATCCCTTACCATGGGTAATGTACCGTAGCGCATCGCATACATCTGGTTCAGTCCGCAAGGCTCTACCCTGCTCGGCATCAGTAAAAAATCCGCGCCAGCGTACAACAGGTGGCTCAATGCCTCATCATAACCGATCACCGCATGGAATATTCCTTTACGGGAAAGTGCCAGTTGCTGTAATTGCCATTCTATAGTGGTATCACCGCTGCCCAGCACCAGGAAAGATGCTTTGCCGGCAGTACTGCTGATGGCCATTTCTATGGCACCGGGAAGGATATCCGCCGCTTTCTCTCCCACCAGTCTGCCAATAAAGACAAACAGTGGTTTGGTACTATCCAGTCCAAACCGTTCGCAGATCGTTTGCTTGTTTTTCTTTTTGCCTTTTGCAACATCTTTCTTTCCGAAACGATCTGTGAGGTATTTGTCAGTTGCGGGATTCCATACTTCGTTATCGATCCCGTTCAGAATTCCCACACATTTACTTCTTTCATACTCGAACAAACGCTCCAGGCCTTTTGCACTCGTCCGCAGTTCTTCCATGTAACTCTTGCTCACGGTTGTAACCCTTGCCGCACACTTGATGCCTGAAGCGAGCGGGTTGATGTTTCCGTCCCAATCGAGCAGGCCCCGTTTCCACAGATCCCAGCGCGGAATATAGCGGCTTTTATCCCAGCTCATCCAGCCCTGGTATTCGGCATTATGAATGGTCAGTACCGTAGGAATGGCTGCCAGGTGCCTGAAATCATAACAATGCTGCATCATGAACGGAATGAGACCAGAGTGGTGATCGTGACAATGCACAATATCAGGCCGGTGTTCCCATTTACTGATCCAGTTTACCACAGCCACCTGGAAAGCAGTGAAGCGCTCCGTATCGTCTGCATAGCCATAGATCTTATGCCTGTCGAGCAGGCCATTGATATCCACCAGGTACAGATCAAAACCAAGTTTGTTGGTCTTTTCCTTGATCACGGTATAATCGAAGTGCCAGTCGCCCAGGTTGGCGGCGCTTTTAAAATGCACTTCCCATTCATTCTCGTAAAGGAATTTGGTCCGGTACATGGGCATGATCACTTTTGCCACATGCCCGGCACGGCACTGGTATTTGGGCAGCGCCCCTACCACATCTCCCAGCCCGCCTGCTTTTGCTACGGGATAACACTCTGCACTGATATGAATGATCTCCATGCCGGTCGTTTTGAATATTCGCTTTTCAAGTTAGGAACTAAAAGCTTTCCGTCAAATTCTACTTTTTAAAATGCGCAGGTCTTTAATTTCTCTTTATTTTACAGCCAGAAACTGCATTGCTTTTATTCCTTAATACTAATCAAGTACAGACCTAACCATTGCCAATGCCAAGAATAAAAACAAATTTTGAACAGCTTGCTGTAGGTATCGACATCGGCGGCACCAATACCAAATTCGGGATCGTAGACCGCGTGGGCAACCTGCTTTTCTCCAGTGAAATGCCTACCAGGGGCTATAACGACGTAAATCATTTCATTGAAGAAATGCACAAACGCGTGATGCCATTCATCGAACAGGCTGGTGGCGTAGGTCGGATCAAAGGCATCGGTCTCGGTGCCCCCAACGGGAATTATTATACCGGTACGATCGAATACGCGCCCAATCTTCCCTGGAAAGGCATTATTCCTTTTTCGAAGATGGTAGAAGATATCTTCCAGTTGCCCGTTGTACTTACCAATGATGCCAATGCAGCGGCACTGGGCGAAATGATGTATGGCGCGGCCAAAGACATGAAGGATTTTATCATGATCACACTCGGCACGGGTGTGGGCAGCGGCATTGTTGCGAACGGCAAACTGATCTACGGGCATGATGGCAATGCCGGCGAGCTGGGACACAGTGTGATCATTCCGGGAGGCCGTTTACATGAAGGAACCGGCAAAAGAGGATCGCTTGAAAGTTATGCTTCCGCCACAGGTGTATGCCTCACTGCTATTGAAATGCTCGAGAACAGTGATCAGCCAAGCATTTTACGTGAAGTGCCCAAGGACCAGATCGACTCTAAAAAAGTATATGAAGCCGCTATTGCAGGCGACGAACTTGCCAAAAGCATCTTCGAATTCACAGGTAAGATCCTGGGAATGGCACTGGCTAATTTTGTGATGTTCTCCAGTCCCGAAGCGATCATTCTCTTCGGCGGTCTGACCAAAGCCGGCGATATGATCCTGAAACCGACCAGGGAGCATATGGAAGAGAATTTACTGCCCATCTACCAGCATAAAGTTAAAATCCTGGTGAGCCACCTGAAAGAATCCGATGCAGCCATTCTTGGCGCTTCGGCACTGGTGTGGGATCTGAAATAATCATCCTCTTAAAATTAAAAACGGTCCCCGGAGTTTCCTGGGACCGTTTTTAATTTATAGTTGAACAGATCAGTTGGAAAGACTTCTGAAGTCTACCGGAACCAGTTTGCTTACGCCCGGCTCCTGCATGGTAACACCATAGATCACGTCTACAGCGCCCATGGTCTGTTTGTTATGCGTTACAATAATGAACTGCGAGTTATCGCTGAACTTCTTGATCATTTGTGTGAACTTACCTACGTTGGCATCATCCAGCGGCGCATCTACCTCATCCAGGATACAGAATGGTGCCGGTTTGATCAGGTAAATAGAGAACAGCAGTGCAGTTGCCGTTAAGGTTTTTTCACCACCGCTCAGCTGGGTAATGGATGAAGGCCTTTTACCTTTAGGCTTCGCGATGATATCGATACCGGTTTCGGCCAGGTTCTCCGGATTCACCAGGATCATGTCTGCAGTATCTTCTTCCGTGAACAACGCCTTGAACACTTTCTGGAAGTTCTCACGTACCTGGTTAAAAGTGTCGAGGAACTGCTGGTTTGCGGTGGCTTCTACTTCCTGGATGGTCTGCAGCAAGCTTTCCTTTGCAGAAACAAGGTCATTCTTCTGCTCGAGGATGAACTCATACCTTTTCTTCATTTCCGTATAAGCTTCAATGGCCGTCGGGTTTACTTCGCCCATATTTTCCAGCCTTTTCTTCATACGGTCGGAAGCAGCCTGCAGTTCTTCCACAGCAGTATCCGAGGTACGGGCCTGGTCGAGGATTTCATCGAGTTCGATCTTGAACTCAACGCTCAGACGCTCTTTCATCCCCGCCAGCTGCAGCTTCAGTTCATTCAGTTTATCCTTGATTTCGGTCACCAGGTGATCGATCATTTCCTTGCTCTTCACTTTATGACGCAGCTCGCTTTCTTTCTCCTGCAGGATATTACGCAGGTTGTAGTAAGCCTGGTCTGCTTCATTCAGTTTTTTCTCTTCTTCTTCTTTTTTACGTAACAGCTCAACCAGGAATGACTCTGATCCGCTCAGCGCTTCTTCTCCTTCCCGGATATTCACAGCGGCTTCAGACAATTGGGCTGTATTGCTCTGGATCTGCTGGTGCAGGTCGTTCAATTGGTTTTCCTTGAACACGAGTTCCTGTTTCAGCGAGCTGATCTTGCTCTGCTGGCGTGTCAGCTGCAGGTTACTGTCGTTATATTGAACGGATGCGTAATTGTATTCCTGTTCTGCGAGCTGGTAATCCTGCTCTACCATTTTCATTTCTTCTGCGGTTGCCTGCAACTGGTCGTTCAGTTCGCCCAGTTCTTCCCTCGTAGCGGAGATAGCGTCCTGCTCGTCCTGCAGCCTGACCTCGATATCTTCCAGCCGCTGCTGCGCGTTCTGCTGTGCGGCCTGCAGGTTCTCGATCCGGTTACGGGTAGCAAATACCTGGTTGGTGAGCTGGTTGATCTCGTTCTCCGTTTGTTTGATCGCGTGTTCTTTCAACTGTTCATTGAAGGCGATCACTTCGTTATGTCTTGCCTGAATATCCGCTTTCAGCTGGTTTACAACCGCTTCCTGCGCCACGATCTCTTCGTGTAATTTTTCGAGGTTTTTAGCGCGCCCGATCTTTTTTCCTTCAAACAAACCAACGCTTCCGCCGGTGAGGGTATACTTTCCTTTTACATATTTACCGGTTTTCTCCAGTACAACTGCGCCGTTGCTGTTGCTCAGCGCTTCTTCATTTTCGCCGATATATACATTACCCAGGAGATATTCCGCCAGCTGCCTGTACTGTGTATCCACTTCTATCACATCCATAGCGCGGATCGTATGTGGAGGCTGGTGGGTTTCCACTTTCACGTCGCCGAATTTCTCCAGCATGAAAAAGTTTGCCTTCCCTTTTTTATTGGCATCGAGGAGGTGCACTGCCTGTAAACCTTCTTCCAGGTTTTTCACCACATAATAGTTCAGGTACGGCTCGAGCACATTCTCTACTGCTGCGCGATATTCTTCCTTTACATAAATGATATCCGAAAGGATCGGCGCCTGGTGGTTCCAGGATGGGTTCTTATGGAGGAACTTGATACTCTCCGGATAACCTTCCATGGAATCGATCAGGCTTTTCAGCAGGTCGTGTTCGTTTTTGCGGGCATCCAGTTTACGGCTTTCTTCCGCGAGGCTGTTGCGTAATTGCTCCAGCTGTCCCTGCGTTTCGAAGATCTGCTCTTTTGTACGCTCGTGCTGCTCCTGCAGTTGCTGCAGGTCTATGCGTTTCCCTTCTAATGTTTCTTCTTTTTCTGCAAGCTCTATTGCCAGTTGCTGCAGCTGGTATTCGCGGTTCTGCTTCTCTTCCGCAAGCTGGGCATGGGCACGCTGCAGGTTCTGAATGGAAGTATCCGCTACGGCTACTTTTTTCTCGGCATCGAACTGGCTGCGCTGGATCTGCTGGTATTTTGTCCGGAGCACATCCACACCACTCCTTTTCTCATCAAAAATCCGGCGCTTTTCTTCGATATCCGTTTTGGCAGTATCTACCTTATCCTGCAATTCGCTGAGCCTGGCTTCTTCTTCGCCTACATGCTGTTGTGTATATTCGATTGAATCGCCGATGGTCTTCAGCTGCCCTTCCGCTTTCTCCAGGAAATCCTTCAGACCGGTTTCCTTTTCTTTCAGGTAATGGAGTTTCTGGGTAGCGAGGTTCTTTTCATTCTCCTTGCTTCTCAGTTGCTGCAGCAAATCGTTGAACTCCTGCTGCATGCTCTGCAAAGCCCTTTCTTTTTCGATAAAACCTACTTTCTCCTGTTCAATTGCCGCTTCTTCCGTTGCGATCTCAGCTTCGAGGCGAACCCTTTTATCGGTCTCCGTTTCCTGCTGCTCATTCAGTTCTTTGTAAGTAGTATTGAATCCTTCCAGCGAAGCTTTTGCAAGCTCTACTGAAATCTCTTTATAATCTTTTTTGATCTCGAAATACTTCTCCGCTTTCTTGGCCTGGTTCTCCAGGGTTTTCAGCTGGTTGTTGATCTCGAACAAAAGATCTTCGATACGCGCCAGGTCCTGCTCGGTTGCATCGAGTTTGCTTTTGGCCTCTTTCTTACGGGTTTTGTAAATAGTGATGCCCGCAGCCTGTTCCAGCATGCGGCGGCGGCTGTTCTCCTTGTCCTTGATGATATCATCTACCATTCCCAGTTCAATGATGGCATAACTGTCGGTACTTACACCGGTATCCAGGAAAAGGTTGTGAATGTCTTTAAGGCGACAGGTTACATCGTTGAGCCTGTATTCGCTCTCACCGTTCTTGTAAAAGCGGCGGGTTACGGTTACGGTACTGAATTCTGTAGGAAGGAGATTCTTTGTATTCTCGAAAGTAAGACTTACTTCGGCAAGGCCGCTCGGACTGCGGGTCTTGCTTCCGTTGAATACCAGCGCTTCCAGGTTCTCGCTCCTGAGTGCGGAGATCTTCTGCTCCCCGATCACCCAGCGGATACTATCTATGATGTTACTTTTTCCGCAGCCATTAGGTCCGATAATACCGGTAATCCCTTCGTCGAAACTTACCACCGTTTTATCGGCAAAACTTTTAAATCCTTTAATCTCTAATGATTTTAATCGCACTTGCTACCCATTTTAGTACCTGCGAACATACAGTAAAACGGCTGATTTCTGATAAAAACTATGGGTGCTGTGCATAATAGGTGGAGAAATTTAAAAAAATATACATGTGTTCTTTTTTCAATAATAATCGACTGATTTTTATGCGATTACAGAATCGGTTGCGGATTTAATAAAAAGGAGGAAAGTGGAAAAAATGCGTAGTTATCCACTTTTGCAGGGTGTTTCCCGAAGGGACAAGCGCAACACGCCCTTGTTAGTTCTAAAGCTATTTATAAATTCCAACTTTCTGGCGGGGCCGGCTTCTGGGTCGCTCAGGCCGCTGGGCCTCGTCTTTGGGTTATTGGTTAATCGTACCGATTTTACGCTGCCTCCGCTGACGTCTCCCGAAGGGG
>NZ_FUWH01000009.1:8585-175955 GCF_900167075.1 Sediminibacterium ginsengisoli
GATTTTACGCTGCCTCCGCTGACGTCTCCCGAAGGGGACTCAGCGCAGCACGCACTTGCTATTTCTGAAGCTGTTTATATATTTCAACCTTCAGGTTGGTACCGTTATTTGTCGGTCAGGCGACCAACATGGCCCCACGCCCCTCACCCGCCATCACTCTATTTCACAAAAAAGGAGCCCGAAGCTCCCTGTATTTAATTCCTGTTGAAGTTCATACTTACTGTACCTGCGCAGCACTATCGATCACGTGGCCTTTTTCTGTTTTGAGAATACGGCTCGGGTAACGGTTAATTACGATGAAATCGTGAGTTGCCATGATCACCGCCGTTCCGTAATCCTTTGCGATCTGGATCAGCAGTTGCATGATCTCATCACTGGTTTCCGGATCGAGGTTTCCGGTTGGCTCATCGGCGAGGATCAGTTTGGGTGAGTTGAGCAGTGCACGCGCAATATCCACACGCTGCTGCTCACCACCGCTCATTTCGAACGGCATTTTAAAGCCCTTGCTTTTAAGCCCTACCTTATCGAGTACATCATTGATCTTTTCCTCTATCAGGCGCTCGTCCTGCCAGCCCGTTGCCTTGAGTACGAACTTCAGGTTCTCATGCACATTTCTGTCGGTCAGTAACTGAAAATCCTGGAATACCACGCCCAGGTTACGACGCAGGAACGGCACTTTTTTCCAGTCCATCGCCTTCAGGTCAAAACCTACCACTGACGCCACGCCCTCTGTTAAGGTCAACTCACCGTACAGGGTTTTCAGCAGGCTGCTTTTGCCCGTACCTGTTTTACCTACGAGGTATACGAATTCTCCCCTGTTAATGGTAAAATTCACATCCTGCAGCACCAGGTTACTGCCCTGGTATATATTGGCATTCCGTATGGATACTACTGTTTCTGACATAAAGCTAAATTACTGATTGTAAACGGATTTTTATCCCGCTGCTCCCTTTAAATAAGAAGGTGCGGTATTATAGATCTGTTAATATTGATAAGAGATCTCTCCAAAGCCACCGCGCAGGATCAGTTCCGCTGCTTCTGCTTCTTCCACCCTGCCTACGATCTTCGCTTCAATACCCAGTTTTGCGGCTTCTTCCATCATTCCGCCGGCTGTTGCTTCATCTGTAAAGATCTCCAGACGATGCCCCATGTTGAATACCTGGTACATTTCCCTGTAATCGGCCCCTGAATTCGACTGGATGAGGCCGAAGATCACCGGTGGTTCGAAAAGATTGTCTTTGATGATGCGTAATGGTTCCGGCAGGTATTTCATACACTTGGTCTGGCCGCCGCCACTGCAATGGATCACCCCGGCGATCTCATTGAAATATTTACCCAGCAGCACATTCATCAGTGGCGCATAAGTTCTCGTAGGGCTCAGCAGCAACTGCCCGATAGTATGATCTCCATAACCGGGAACATCAATGGTATCTGTCATGCCGTTCTTTCCGATATACACTACTTCGCTGTTCAGTTTGGGCTCGAATGTCTCGGGGTATTTTTCTGCATAATATTTACTGAGCACATCGTGACGGGCGCTGGTAAGACCGTTACTGCCCAGTCCACTGTTATAAGCTGCTTCATAACTGGCTTTCCCTGCACTTGCAAAACCAACGATCACATTGCCGGCGGCGATCTTTTCGTTGGTGATGAGTTTGTCTTTGGGCCAGCGGGCCGTCATGGTTCCGTTCACGGCAATGGTGCGCACCACGTCTCCTACGTCGGCCGTTTCGCCGCCGAGGTAGTGAATATTCACACCATAACCGCGGAGCGTATCGAAGAATTCCTGTGTGCCGTTGATAACCTGCTCCAGTACTTCACCGGTGATGAGCAATTTATTACGGTCGATGGTGGATGAGAACAGGAGATTGTCAGTTACGCCTACGCAAAGCAGGTCGTCGAGGTTCATGGCAACCGCATCCTGTGCAATTCCTTTCCAGACAGAAGCATCGCCGGTTTCCTTCCAGTAGAGGTAGGCCAGGATACTTTTGGTACCTGCACCATCGGCATGCATGATATTGACCCAGGCATCATCGCCACATAAAAAATCAGCATAGATCTTACAGAATGCATGCGGGTACAGTCCCTGGTCCAGCTTACGGATAGCAGTATGCACTTCTTCCTTCTGAGCCGAAACACCGCGTTGAGAATAGAGAGACATGGAGGAATATTGATATTTGAACTGCAAATGTAACACATAGAGCAATTGCAAGCAGGGATTAAATGGGTCATACTTCAGCAGAAAGTGCTCCGGCTGCCTTATTTTTGCGCCGCTATGAGGGTATATCGTGAACTGGAGTCATTACCGGAATTCCGCAATGCGGTTGTTACAATCGGCACTTTCGATGGGGTCCACCAGGGGCATAAGCAGATCATTGCACAGCTCCGGGAAGAAGCGGCGCGCATAGGCGGCGAAACGGTAATCATTACTTTTCATCCCCACCCGCGCAAGATCGTCTCTTCCGTCCCCGGTGATATCAGGCTCCTGAATACCCCCGAAGAAAAGATTGCGCTGCTCGAAGCTGCCGGTGTTGACCACCTGGTAGTAGTTCCTTTCGATCATCATTTTTCCAACCAGAGTGCGGAAGATTATATTACTGAATTCCTGTACCGCTATTTTAAACCACATACCGTTATCATTGGTTATGATCACCGTTTTGGAAAAGGGCGCGAAGGCAATTACCAGCTGCTGGAGCAGTTTGGCGCATCACTTGGATTTCTGGTAAAGGAAATTCCGGAAGCGCTCTGCAACGAGATCACAGTCAGCTCTACCCGCATCCGCCATGCCATTGCCGCCAGCGACATCGAAACGGCCAATGCATTTCTCGGCTATCCTTATTTCTTCGAAGGGACGGTTGTAAAAGGCAACCAGCTCGGCCGTACCATCGGCTATCCTACCGCCAATCTGCATGTTGCGGCAGAAGATAAACTGATTCCGGGTAATGGTGTTTATGTAGTGCATGCAATCGTGAATGATCAGCAATATTCAGGTATGATGAATATCGGCGTCCGGCCTACCGTAGATGGTAAAAAACGCGTGATCGAAGTGAATATTTTCGACTTCTCGGCTGATATTTATGACCAGACGCTGAAGGTCCGTGTATTACATCACCTGCGGGGCGAAGTGAAATTCAACGGGCTCGACGAGCTGAAGAACCAGCTGGCGCTCGACAGACAACGCTCTCTTGATTTTCTTGCAGGCGCCTGAGCTTTTAAGCCATCATTTTTACAATAAGTTCTTTCATCAGGCTGGCGTCTGATGTGCCGCTGTCGTGGATACCGATGCTTCTCAGGTTGTACTGGTGCAACAGGAGCAATATGTTTTCTACCCCACGGTAATCGTAGCGTTTGGCTGCAGCCAGGTAATCCTTCATGAAATAAGGGTTCACCCCCAGGGCCGATGCGATCGTTTTCTCATCCTGCCCCTGCATGCTGAACAACATGAACACCTTACTGAAAAAATTATAGAGCGCCGGCAGCACCAGTTGAATCGGAGCTGCTTTAGGATTTGCTTCAAAATACCCGATGATCCGGATAGCTTTGGCCATATCTTTTTTAGCCGCTGCATCCTGCAGCTCAAATACATTGAATTCCTTACTTACACCGATATAATTTTCGATATCATCTTCCGTGATGTTCTTGCGTGGCCCCAGGTTCACAGCCAGTTTTTCTATTTCATTCTGGATACGGCTCAGGTCGTTGCCGATATGATCTACCAGTAACAGCAGCGCTTTCTGTGTAATGCCCAGCCCATGATGCAGTACCATCTGGTTAGCCCATTCAGGCAGCTGGCTGTCGTACATTTTTTTTGTGGTGAGCATTTCTCCTTTCTGCTTCAGCAGCTTGGACAATTTGGAACGGCCGTCCACTTTTTTATCCTTGTAGCTGACCACAAATACGGTAGAGGGCAACGGGTTCTCGATATAACCTTCCAGTTTATCGATATCCCGCATCTGCTGCGCTTCTTTCAGTAATACCACCTGTCTTTCCGAGAACATCGGGTAACGCCTGCAGGCATTTACCACATCAGTCCATGCGGCATCTTTCCCATAAAAAATAGTAAGGTTAAACCCTGCTTCGCTTTCTGCCAGGATCTTGTGTTCTGCGTAATGCATAACCTGGTCGATAAAAAAAGGTTCTTCACCTTCCAGCCAGTATACAGGCTTGAAAGTTCCTTTTTTCCATTCTCCGATGATCTTTTCTGCCGACATGGCTGCAAATATCCTTTACCTGCTTCTAAATCAGGCAGAAAGTTGTAAACAAATCAATCAACAGTTTAACCGGCCACCGTTACCTGTTCCGGCTGCAGGGGCGGCTGGTTCTGAAAGCGCAGGATCACGCCGGCGGTCACGATCACATCGCGCTGGCAGTACTCCACAATGCGCGGCAGGTCATTGTCTTTATAATATACATCCTGCACCATACTGCCATCCATATCTGTTTTGGAAGTAGGTATTCCCAGTACGGAAGCGAGCAGGTGGAGGGATATATAATTTTTATTGTCGCCGAATTTCCACCAGCTCAATGTATCGAACATTTTCACCTCCCATGGCTTACGCTCGTGCAACCGGAGATAATCCGGTAACTGCAGCCCGTTCACCAGCATACGCCGGCAGATATAGGGGATATCGAATTCCCGGATATTATGCCCTGCAAAACGAAAGTCGCGGTTATGGCGGTGCATCCGGTCGCAAAGAACCGTGAACTCTTCCAGTACTGTTTTTTCATCGTTACCGGAGATGCTTTTTATTTTAAGGCTCCGGTTTTGCTTTTCATCGTAATAAAAGAAAGCCGTTGAGATACAAATGATTTTACCGAATTCTGCCAGAATTCCGCCTTTTTTCCGGTACAGAACCGCGGGTTCTTCCCCTTCTGGCACGGTTTTAGATATTTTGTCCCGAAATAGTTGCTGCCAGTCAGGATCGAGTTGTTCAAACGACGCTGCCTGCGGCACTGTTTCAATATCAAGTAGTAATAAATCTGTTAGCATATCATCTTACATTTAAAAACACGTTTAACATTAAATTGAATATTTATGAGCTACCCACAAGCAACCTCATCTTCTAATCAGCCTCAGCAGAAAGACAATCGTAAAGTAATCTACGGCGTGCTGATCGCCGCATTGATCGGTACATGGGGCTATATCATCTATGATAAAAGCAGGACTCATGAAACCGTTACTATGCTTGAAAATAAAATCGGTAATGTAGACAGTGCACGCAATGCGATCCAGCAGGAGTTCGTAATAGTCTCAGCCAAAGCCGATTCCATTACGCAGTCAAATATACAGTTACAGGGAGCACTTGCAGACAGAGGCACTGAAATTCAGAAATTAAAAAGCAATATCGCCGGCATCCTGAAGAAAAAAAATGCCAGCGAATCTGAGCTTGCACAGGCCAAACAAATGATCGGCGAGCTGAATGGGAAAGTAGACGGACTGTTTGCCGAAATTGAAAAACTGAAAGGTGAAAACCAGGTACTGACTGCATCCAACCAGCAGCTCACTACCGAAAAAACACAACTCACCACTGATAAACAGAACCTGGAAGAGAACCTGAACACTACCAAAACCGAGAAGAAACAACTCGAAGAAAAAGTAGATGTGGCTTCTACCCTGCACGCTTCCAATATCGGCATCGCTGCTTTGAAGGTAAACAGCAGCGGTAAAGAAAAAGAAACTTCTACCGCAAAAAGAGCTGATGTAATGCGTATTTCTTTCAATCTCGATCAGAACAGGGTTACACCAAGTGGCAGCAAAGATATTTTTGTAGTAGTTACCGCACCAGATGGTAAAGTGATCTCTGAAGGTGGGTCTTTCCAGACCAGGGAAGAAGGTTCAAAATCTTTCACCAGCAAAGTAACCGTTAACTACGAGCAGGGAAGAAATATACCTGTTAGCTTCGACTGGAGGCAGAATGATAAATACCTCATCGGCGATTACAAGATCGAGATCTATAATAATGGTTTCAAGATTGGCGAAGGTGTGAAAACACTGAAAAAAGGCGGTCTGTTCGGTTAGTCATATCGTTACCCTATATATATCTGAAAGCAGTCCGCATGGACTGCTTTTTTATTATCTGCACATTGAGACAATCTAACGCTGACACAAAAGCTGTATTTTTAGAACCATGATCCCATCCTGGCTTAACTGGAAAATAATACTTGTAGTGATTGCCATTATTGTGGTAAGCGGTACTATTTTTTATTCGCGTTACGTAGCGGGGAAGATTGCTCATGAAGAAAGAAAAAACGTGGAAGCATGGGTAGAGGCACAAAGGACCATTTTGAATTCAGCCGATACGGCCAGCATCAACCTTGCAACCAGGATCTCTACAGAAAATACGCAGATCCCGATTATTGAGACCAACGAGAGAGACAGCATCACAGGCAATTACCGCAATCTCGATTCTGCTACTGTAAAAGACAATCCGCTTTATCTCCGGGAAAAACTGCTGCAGTTTAAAAGGTACAACAGGTTTCCGATTATACTGGTGTTAAAGGATACGCCCTATACTGCCAATCATTACTATTACGGTGAAAGTACGTTGCTGAAAGAAGCAAGGCTCTATCCTATAGTACAGCTGATCATTGTTGCATTATTTATTACCATTGCGCTGGTAGCGATCAGCACGAGTTATCAGAATACACAGAACAAATTATGGGCCGCCATGGCAAAGGAAACGGCCCATCAGCTGGGCACGCCGGTATCGAGCCTGGAAGGCTGGCTGGAAATCCTGAAAGAAGATACGGTCAATGATAAGATCGTTCCTGAGATCAGTAAAGATGTTAACCGGTTGTTATTGATTACAGACAGGTTCGGCAAAATCGGAAGTCAGCCAAAACTTGAGCGCAGCAATCCTGTGCCTCAGATCTCGCATATCATCGAGTATATGAAAAAGCGTACGGGTAAGCATGTAGTATTCGCTTTTCATCATACAGGAACAACAACATATCCTTTGCTTAGTCCGCCGCTGTTCGACTGGGTTATGGAAAACCTGATCAAAAATGCACTGGATGCACTGGAAGGGAACGGCGAAATATCCATCACCTGCACTTCACTCGCGCACGCTTTTATAATAGATGTAACCGATTCCGGCAAAGGCATCCCGAAGAACATTGTGAAAAAAGTATTCAGGCCGGGATTCACTACCAAAAAAAGGGGCTGGGGACTCGGCCTTTCACTCAGCAAAAGAATTGTTGAGGAATACCATAAAGGCCAGCTTTTTGTAAAATGGAGTGAAGCAGGTAAGGGTACAACGTTCAGGATTGTATTACCGGTATGATTTTATTCAACGCTCGCCTGATCTCCTTTACATATTCAGGAATGGTGATTGTTTCAATATAACTTTCAGCAATGTCAGCTGTTATGAATTCACCTTTTTTCTTTTAATAAATTTCGTGGAGAGAATTTATTCTTAACCAGAACATATAAAACGGGCTTTAGCAGATCATTGATATAGAATTTATGCACGGCCATCCTGCAGGCGATGGAATGACATGATTTGACCGCTTTTCCATTTCTCTTCAATTTTAAATAAAATTACGCCTTCTTAATATTCTTAAGAAGGCGTAAACGTTTAAATGCGTATAAAGTTTATTTTACATCCGCTTCACAGTACCACCACTGCTCACGTGAATATTCCTGATCAGCCCTTCGCCCTTGAAACGCACAAATGCACCGCTGCTGGCATCTGCCGATAACTCTTTGGTAATGGTTACATTCACACCTGAGCCACTATCCACATCTACTTTGCAGTTTTCAGCAACCAGGTCATAACTTCCGAACTGTGCGCCGCTGTTGCCGTCTACGGAGAGGGATTGTACTTTCCCGGAGAGTTTAAGCGTTCCGCCACTGTTCATTTTAACGGCCAGGCGGTTCAGGTCAAGATCGCTTGCATGCACACTGGCGCCGCTCGAACATTTGATCTGGTCAATATCTTTATACGATACATATACGGTGATCTGCCAGTTCTTCCATTTTTTCCAGAACTTCCAGTCGTCCTGTACCCGTGTTACACGCAGAACGCCATTTTCTACTCTTGTTTTCACCTGGGGGATGATCTCGGCATCGCTGGCGGTTATTACCAGTTCTTCTTTTGAGCCTTTGGTCAGCACTACTTTAATTCCGGCCGATGTTTCCACACCGTGAAAAGCGTCTACTGATCTTTTTTCAGCATTCTCGCCATACACCACTTTTTCCTGGCTGTAGGTGAAGGAGGTGATCGAAAGGAGACAGATCAATGCAAGGGTTATTCTTTTCATACTCTTTTTTTATTGTAACGGACCGGCAGCGGCTTTGTTACAGCAGTCCGAAAATTTGTTATCCCAGCACAATAGCGGCCAAAGGCGGCAGGTTGAGGTTCAGCAACTGCCCGCCATCGTTTGCCGGACTTGCTGTAATTGCAGGATTCTGTAAATCACCGGTACCCCAGAAACTTTTTGAATCACTATTGAACAGTTCTTTCCAGGTTTTATTACCCTGTACAGTGATCTGCCAGCCAGGCCTTGCAACGGGTGTCATATTCAGTATGATGAGCAGATCATTCTCCGGATCGTTTCCTTTACGCTGGTAGGCGATCACGGATTCGCTCCTGTGGTTCAGGTCTACCCAGGCAAAACCGTCAGGCTTGAATTGTTTCTCATATAATGCAGGTTGCGAACGGTAAAGATGATTGAGCTGCTGTACGCAATACTGCATGCCTGCATGGCTGTCGTATTTCAGCAATTCCCACTGGAGCTCGCTTTTATAATTCCACTCTGCTGTTGCCCCGAACTCATTGCCCATAAAAAGCAATTTGGCGCCGGGATGTGTGAACATATAAGTATACAGCAAACGCAGGTTGGCAAATTTCTGCCATTCATCGCCGGGCATTTTATACAGCATGGGGCTTTTGCCGTGCACTACTTCATCATGACTTAAGGGCAGCATGAAATGTTCATCATAAAAATACATCATGCTGAAGGTGAATTTATCCTGGTGAAATTGCCTGTAGATCGGATCTTCCTTAAAATAATCCAGTGTATCGTGCATCCAGCCCATCATCCATTTCATACCAAAGCCTAGCCCGTCCTCGTAAGTTGGCTTACTGATGCGTGGCCAGTCTGTCGCTTCTTCCGCAATTACCTGTATGGCGGGAAAATCGCGGTATAAGGTTTCGTTGAGATCTTTCACAAATGCGATCGCTTCTATATTGCCGTTGCCACCGAACTCGTTCGGCTCCCAGGCCCCTTCCTCACGGCTGTATTCCAGACGGAGCATAGAACTTACCGCATCCACACGCAGTCCGTCTGCATGAAAACGATCGCACCAGAAACGTGCACTGCTGATGAGAAAGGATTTTACTTCTCCGCGTTTATAATTAAATATATAAGAGTTCCAGTCGGGATGATAACCTTTACGCATATCCGCATATTCATAAGTATGGGTACCATCGAACATGAAAAGCCCGTGTGCATCGTACGGAAAATGCGACGGCACCCAATCGAGGATCACGCCAATCCCCTCCTGGTGTAAAGCATCTACCAGTGCTGCAAATTCCTGCGGGGTACCGAAACGGGATGTGGGTGCAAAATATCCTGCACCCTGGTAACCCCAGCTGCCATCGTAAGGATGTTCCATCACGGGCATGAACTCAACATGAGTGAAGCCCATTTTCTTTACATAAGGCACCAGCCGCTCCCTTGCCTGGTCATAGGTGTTATAGGCGTTCTCATTATTCTTATCGGGCCGCATCCAGCTGCCAAGATGCACTTCATATACCGAAAAAGGTGCATTCAAAGCATTATGTGCTGCCCTGCTCTCCATCCAGCCTGCATCCTGCCATGCATAATCCGTTTGCCAGGTGATGGAAGCGGTTGCAGGTCTCAGCTCCCAGAAATGCGCAAAAGGATCGCCTTTGTCGAGTCTGATCCCTTTGTAGCCATGGATATGATATTTATAGGCAACACCTTTTCCTATGTTCGGAATAAATCCTTCCCAGATGCCGGAGCTGTCCTGCCTTACACTTAACGGATGCGATTGCCGGTTCCAACTATTGAAATCACCGGCCACACTTACATACGTAGCATTGGGAGCCCATACGGCGAAATAAGTGCCGGGTGTATTCAGTACTTCGAGTTGTGTGTTGCCGAAGTATTCGTAAAGATTATAATGTGTCCCGTTTTGAAAATTGGCAATAGCATCATCGGTGAACCGCGAATAGTTCCAGACGGGCTGCCGTGTATCTATAAAATGCTGTTCTTCATATTTAAGTGACGCAGTTATTCCAACCTTTCGGACGTCCGATTCTCTTATTCGGGGGTTATTTTTTGCATGCAAGGCATCTTTTTGTCTTTCATCAGCATTTGAAGCCATACATCACTCTTTAAAAAGATTAGGAATATGTTTAACATAAATTTGGGCGCTTTCCTTAGAACGTTCACCCAAGTTTATGGATTTTGCATGAAAATGCATCCAACTGTTTAACTGCTTAAAACTATGAAGAAAACTGCTGCTTTTCTCACAATTATTTGTGCATTCCTATGCGCTTACTCGTACGGACAGGAATCTGTCGTTAAGGGGAATGTTACAGACACTGTCAGCAAACAACATCTTTACAACGCTGTCATCACCCTTCAAAGGGCGAAGGATTCCGTGCTGGTAAAATACCTCCGTGCCGATGTAAAAGGCAATTTTGAGGCCAAAGTACCTGCCGGTAAATACCTGATGATGGTTAGTTATCCCGGTTATGTAGAAATGATCGATACGGTTGTGCTCTCACAGACACCGCTGGATATGGGCAGGATTGCCCTGAATACAAAAGCGCATCTTTTGCAGGAGGTGATCGTTAAACAGACCATCGCTCCTATCCGGATCAAAGGCGATACTACCATTTATATGGCAGACAGCTTCCGCGTTAAACCGGGCGCTACCGTTGAAGACCTGCTGAAAGTGCTGCCCGGCATGACCGTTAACAGTAAAGGTGAAATCACCACACAGGGACAAAAAGTACAGAAAGTATATGTGGATGGCGATGAGTTCTTCGGCGACGATCCCACCATGGCAACCCAGAACCTGAACTCCAAAGACGTGGCCCAGGTACAGGTATTCGATAAAAAAAGCGACCAGGCAACACTTACGGGCATTGATGATGGTGAAAAACAGAAAGCCATCAATCTCGTTATGAAAGAAGATGCCAAAAAAGGTTATTTCGGAAAAGTGGAGGCGGGCACTGATTTCAATAAATATTACCAGGCCAAAGCAACCGCCAACCGTTTCACCAGCACCATGAAAGCAGGCGCTTACTTAACGGCCGACAGAACAGGCCGTAACGGAATGAGCTGGGAAGAAATGCAGGATTTCGGCAATGTTACTACTGTAATGGACGGCGGTGATATGTATATGTATTCCGAAGGCGATGAATTCAGCAGCTACAATACACAGGGTATCCCTGAGAACCTGCAGGGGTCATTGATGTACAATAAGAAATTCGGCAAGCTGAAAAGCAATATCACCAATAACTATACCTACAACCACCAGAACCTGGCAGGCGAAAGTCTTACAGAGTCTACCTATATCCTGCCGGACAGTGTTTATTACAATAACCTCTACCAGCAGAACAAGAGCAGCAGGCTGAAGCATACCATCAATACCAAAAACGAGCTGAAACTCGATTCGAGCACTACCCTTACCATTAATGCAAGAGGTTCATGGGGCAGGTCTGAGCAGAACTCGCTCCGTAACGGTGAATACCTGAACAGCAAGTTCGACACTGTAAATACCAGCAGGCGGAATAACTATTCAAAGGGCGACAACAGCGCACTGAAAGCAGATATTTTCCTGAAAAAAACACTGAACAAAGCAGGCACACGTTCATTCACTATCAGTACCGGTTTTACAAGAAATACATCAAACAGCGACGGGTACCTCACCAACAGGACGGATTATTACAATCCGGCGGGTTTTATCGATTCTTCACAACTGATCGATCAGCGTAAAACAGGGGAGAATTCTTCCAGCTCAATCCAGGCGCTGGCCAGCTATATCCAGCCATTGAGCAAAAAAATGTCGCTGAACCTGAACTATACTTTCAATACCAGCAACAGCGAGCAGGACAGCCGCTCTTTTGAAAAAAAGGCAGGTAAATATGATTCACTGAACCTGCTGTTCAGTAACCACTTCAAGTATGTGAACACTTCACATCGCGGAGGCCTGACCTTTAACTATATCAATAAAAAAGTAACGGTTCGTGCAGGTCTTGCCGTACAGGAGCTGTCGCTGAAGCAGACCAATATCTATAAGGATTCTTCATTTGCGCGCGACTTCACCAATTTCTTCCCGAGTGCCAACTTCCGCTGGAAGTTTTCCCAGACCGGTAATTTCAACCTGAACTATAATGGTAACACGCAGCAACCTTCGCTGAGCCAGTTACAGCCGATCCTGAACAACATCGATCCGCTGAACCTGACTATCGGTAACCCGAACCTGAAACCGGCATTCCGTCACAGTTTCAGCCTCAACCTGGGTGAATACAAAGTGCTGACCAACAGGAATATTTATTTCTATGCCAGTTATAACTTCACTGAAAATGCATTTACATCGAGAAGCGATGTGGATGATAAAGGTAAAAGGACCAACCAGACGGTGAATGTGGGCGGCAACTACGACTATTATACACAGCTCTCTTATGGCCGCCAGATCAAAGCCCTGAAACTCGATTTCAGTTTCGGTCCGCGTTTCAACGGAAGCCGCTATAAAAGCTTTATCAATTCAAAAGAGAACGTAACAAACTCATACAGCATTACACCATCATTAAGCCTGAACAAATCCGTAGAAAAGAAATTCTATGCCTGGCTGTCTTATAATCCAACATTCAACCATTCAGAGTCCTCCGTTAACTCCGGAAGTGTAACTGAATACTGGATCCAGACGATCTATTTCGAACTGAACGTAAGTGCGGTAAAAGGCTGGGTACTGAATACGGATATCGATGCCAACTTCAGGCAGAAACTGTCTGCATCAGAAAGAAGCACCAATGCTTTTATCTGGAATGCATCACTGGAGAAAAAACTCTTCAAGAAACAGGACATCACTGCTATTTTCTCTGTGAATGATATCCTGAACCAGCGTATTGGTTTCAGCAGAAGTATCAACAGCAACTTCATTACGCAGAACACCTATACTACTGTAGGGAACTATGTTATGTTATCGCTCCGCTGGAAGTTCAACAAGAACAAAAAGCAAAACGAGGACGAAGACTAATCATCCATTTATCTAACGCATACATACTTATAAATAACCGATATGAAATCTGCACTTGTAATACTTTTCACCCTGTTTGCTTTTGCAGCAGGCGCGCAGACACAGTTCATTACCCAGGGTAAGATCGAATTTGAGAAAAAACTGAATATCCATAAGGAGATCGAAGGGGATTCATGGTACGATAACTTCAAGGATAAGATCCCCAAGTTCCAGACCACTTATTTCAATCTTTATTTTAAAGACGGCAAAACACGTTATGAAAAAGGCCGCGACAGCGATGAGCCAACCGCCAATAATTTCTGGGGTGAAGACCGTACTATCGATGACATCGTTTACAACGACCTGAATGCAGGCACATTCCAGAAAAAGCAGAAAGTATACGAACAGAATTTCCTGCTGTCGGATTCTATCCGCAAGATCGACTGGAAGCTGATCAATGAGACCCGCGACATTGCCGGTTTCGAATGCCGTAAAGCAGTAGGTTTTATCCTGGACACGCTTTACATCATCGCTTTCTATACCGACCAGATCCCTGTAAGCGGCGGCCCGCTCTCTTATGGTAACCTGCCCGGTATGATCATGGGTATCGCGGTTCCAAGGCTCAACCTCACCATCATGGCTACCAAACTGGAAATGATAGAGCCTAAAAACGAAAAACTCATGCCGCCTGCTCCCGGCAAACTGAAGAAGACCGACTATAAAGAATTAACCTCAACCATGCAGAAAGCCATGGCCGACTGGGGCCGGTATGGGCGGAAGAATTTGCTGAACTTTTTATTGTAGGGGTGAGGGCGAAGTGAGGGGGAACTGCGTTCCGGTGAGGGTGAGTGAGGAAAACTTATACTATAATACAAACATAAAAAAACGTCCTCCGGGACGTTTTTTTATGTCCCCTCACTTCGCATTCACTTCGCCCTCACTTCTCCCTCACCCACCCCCACTCACCTCGCCTTCTCCCCATCCCACCGCACTTTCTCCCGTATTTCTCAAAACTCAATACCTTTACCCCATGACGAAACTCAGCGTGAACATTAATAAGTTCGCTACTTTAAGGAACAGCAGGGGCGGCAACAATCCTGATGTGGTGAAAGCTGCAACGGATGCAGAACGTTTTGGTGCAGATGGCGTAACGGTACACCCCCGGCCCGATGAACGGCATATACGCTACCAGGATGTGAGAGATATAAGGAAGATCATTACTACCGAATTCAATATTGAAGGCAACCCCAAAGAACAGTCGTTTATCGATCTGGTGCTGGAAACAAAGCCACACCAGGTTACACTGGTTCCGGATGCACTGGGGCAGCTTACCAGCAATCATGGCTGGGATACGGTTGGCAACAGGGATTACCTGGAAACCGTGATCAGGCTGTTTAAAGATGCCGGCATACGCGTATCCGTATTTGTAGACCCAGTAGTGGCGATGGTGGAAGGCGCTATGCTGACAGGCGCAGACCGCATTGAACTCTATACGGAAGCTTATGCCCATGGTTTTGCAGCAGGTAACAAAGAAGCTGCCATAGCTCCTTATCTCACTGCGGCCGCAAGAGCAAAAGAACTTGGCCTGGGCCTGAATGCCGGTCATGACCTTGATCTGACCAACCTGCAGTATCTCAAACAACAGATCCCATGGCTGGATGAAGTAAGTATCGGTCACGCACTGGTCTGTGATGCACTTTACCTGGGTTATGAGAATACCGTTCAGTTATACAAGCGACAACTGCAATAAATAAACAACGGTTCATCGGGGCCGAAGCTTATCTTTAAAGCAAATACGCACGTGAGAACCTGTCTTAGTCTGCTCTTCTGTTTTCTCGCCGCCAGTTTGCCGGCGCAGAAAATCAAGCCTGTTCTGCCGTTACCATCAGCAGACCAGCTGAAATGGCATGAGAAGGAATTTTATCTTTTCATGCATTTCGGGCCCAACACATTTACCAATAAGGAATGGGGCGATGGCAAGGAGAAACCTTCCGATTTCAACCCTTCCGACCTGGATTGCCGCCAGTGGGCACGTATTGCAAAACAAAGCGGTGCCAAAGGTATTATCATAACCGCCAAACACCATGACGGTTTCAGTCTCTGGCCCAGCAGGCAAAGTACACACACCGTGAGGGAAAGCAGCTGGAAGAATGGCAAAGGAGATGTGCTGAAAGAACTATCAGAAGCCTGCCGGCTGGAGGGGATTGAAATGGGCGTTTATATTTCGCCCTGGGACAGAAATCATCCTGCTTACGGAACACCCGCCTATAACGATGTATACATTGCCACCATGAAGGAGCTGCTCACACAATACGGGCCATTTTTTGAATTATGGTGGGATGGCGCCAATGGCGAAGGGCCGGACGGACGTAAACAGGTCTATGATTTTAATCGTTTTGAAGCAGCCGCATTCAGCCTGCAGCCACACCTGGTCATATTCAGCGATATCGGCCCGGGCGCACGCTGGGTGGGTAATGAAAAAGGGCTGATCGGCAGCACCAACTGGAACCTGCTGGATACAGCCGGTTTTAAAAGAGGTCATGGCGCACCACCGGAAGACACGCTTAACCGCGGTAATATGTATGGCAGGAACTGGATCCCTGCAGAAGCCGATGTGTCGATCAGGCCGGGCTGGTTTTACAGGAGCAGTGAAGACAGCAAAGTAAAACAGCCGGCAGAACTATTCAATATCTACCTGCACTCCGTAGGTAACGGCGGGAACCTTTTGCTCAATGTACCGCCCGACATGCGCGGTCATATCCACGAAGCAGATTCGGCCGCACTGATGGGGCTTGCCACATTGGTAAAACAGGCATTCAAAGATGACCTGCTGCAGGGAAGCCGGCTTAAAGCCAATACAGGTAACCAGGCAAGACTCAAACTGCTCACAGACCATAATATCGATACCTGGTGGGCATCGGGTAAACAACAGGGAACCGTGATCGAAATTCAACTGAAGGAAAAGAAAAAGATCAATACACTGGTGCTGGAAGAAATGATCTCTTACGGTCAAAGAGTGATCTCTTTCAGCATAGATTGCCGTAACGGTACAGCATACCAGACCGTTTTTGAAGGCAGTACCATCGGAAGGAAAAAGATAGCCGTGTTTCAGGGGCAGGAAACCGACAGGATCCGGATCAGGATAAACGATACAAAAGCAGAGCCGGTATTGCGTGGAATAGCGGCTTACAATATCCCGTTCAGACCTTGACAATAAAGCCTGTTCAGCTATTGCGCATTTACAATTATCTTGCGTGCATATTTCAATCTTATGGCAACATCACAACCAATCGTAGGTATTATTATGGGAAGCGACAGCGACCTGAACATCATGCAGGCTGCTGCTGAAATGCTGCAACATTTCAATATTCCTTTTGAACTTACCGTAGTATCTGCACACAGAACCCCGTTACGGATGGTTGATTATGCCACAGGTGCGAGAGCGAGAGGTTTACAGGTGATCATTGCCGGGGCCGGTGGTGCGGCGCATTTACCGGGGATGGTTGCAGCCATTACTTCATTACCTGTGATCGGCGTTCCTATCAAATCTTCCAATTCAATCGATGGCTGGGATTCTGTACTGTCTATCCTGCAGATGCCAAACGGCGTTCCTGTGGCAACGGTAGCCCTGAATGCGGCCAAGAATGCAGGTATTCTCGCTGCACAGATCATCGGCAGCACAGATCAGACCGTAGCTGCTGCAATGGATGCATACAAAGCCCAGCTCAACAACGAAGTGAACGAAAAAGTGAACAGATTAAAGCAGGACTGGAACAACGGCTTCGATCAGTAAACAATTATTTTCCGTTACCGGCAACCGTAAGTATGGTAAATTCCTGGCGCAACCCCTCCGATTGATCGAGGATCAGGTTCAGCCAGCTTCGGCCGTATTTGGCATACCATAAAGCCATATTCTCTACTCTTTCCTGGAGGTTATTGCCAGGGAAGACTTGCGCACGTAAGGTCTGCAGCTGACGTTGCTGTGTGTCGAATTTCGTTTTTTCTGCCCGCAGCATTTTTTTCTCCAGCTCTTGTAAACGGCTGATGGCTTTTTCCTGCAATGCTTTTACATGCGGCACCAGTGTGGCATCGATCTTACCGGCCAGCCCTGCAAGCTTGTGGTAATAATTCTCAGCTTCGCTGATCTCGTCCGTTAACTGCAGCTGGTGATCCGAATGACGCCCGACAAGACGATTCATCAGTTCGTGTTCTGATTGAAATAACTCATCCGGCGTAAAGCCCAATGATTCTGTTTTATGCAGTTGTTCTTCAGATAACAACAGGAAGGAATTACGCAGCACCAAAACGGGATAAGGTACATTCACTGCATCAAAAACATCTTTCAGTTCCAGCCAGTAAGCCAGTTCTCCGCCTCCGCCTATGAATGCAACATCGGGCAATACCGTTTCCTGGAAAGCGCCGCGCAGAATTACGTTGGCACTGAAGCGTTCAGGATGCTGCTGCAATTCCTGCAGTATTTCCTCTTTCGAGAACGACAGATCCAGTGCTTTCACATCGTATTTATCACCCTGCGCCTCTTTTTCTATCCGTTCTCTTTTATCATCCAGCAGGTAAAAAAGATTGATGTCCCTTCCTCCTGCCTGCACTTTGTAGTTGCTCTTTAACCGGTCGATGGTATCTGCTACCAGGCGGTGTGAAAAACCTTCTTCCAGCTCTTTTTTCACTACATCATGAAAAGCGGTTTTCAATCTGGCGTGATCAGGGATGAGCACTACCAGCCCGTAAGAACCAAACAGCGCATTCACCAGTTCAAGGGTTGCCTGCTGGATGGTCTTTCCCTCCGTATAACATTGCTGCAACAGACTGATCAGTTCTTCACCGTGCGGCAATACACCAACCTGTCCGTGTATTGCATTCAGGATCTTGATCAGCGCCTTGTCTACTTTCATGCGGCCAACCGCACCGGTTTGCTTGGTTTCCCATACCAGTTTTTGCCCGCCAACATTAATATAGCCAAGTTCTTCCAGATCTGCATCTTCACTCCCCATGTAATAAACTGGCACAAAACGGGCATCGCTGATCTGTTCATTCAGTTCGGCGGCGAGTTTTACGGCATGTAATATTTTATAGATAAAGTAAAGAGGACCGGTAAATATATTGGGTTGATGTGCCGTAGTGATGGTGAAGGTATTCTCATTTTCCAGCAGCCCGATGTTCTTCGCAAGTTCTCCGGAAACAGGTAATCCTTCGTATTGACTGAGGAGTACTTCTTTCAGTAATGTTCTGGGTGTGGCAAAGTTCTTCCTTGCGGCTATTGCGGCTTTAATACCTTCCAGATCGGGCTGGTGCCTGTAAAAAGGGCTTAGGGCCGGCTCACGATGCAGGTAATCTGAAACTGTTCTGGAAAAATAACCTGTACTGCCATAGGGTACATGGAGAGAAGTAGACTTCATCATAAGCCGCAAAATTACAATTTACTGCCAACCACCGTTTCCATTCAAATAATAAATCAGGCAGCGGCCCGGCTAAGCAAACCGGTCGGGATGGAAGGGAGCAATATCCATGCTAAGTTTCTCCTCCTCCACGATCTCCTTCACTAGTTTTCCCGTACCTGCGCCCAAACTCAGTCCCAGCATCGAATGCCCGGTTGCCATCACTACATTTTTCCATTTGCGGGTTCTGCCAAGGTATGGCAGTCCGTCTGCCGAACAGGGCCTGAAACCATACCAGATATTCTCTACCGAAGGCATCGGTACATTGAACTGCGGGTAAAAACGTTTTACTGCATCCAGGATACCCTGTACCCTTTTCAGGCGCGGCGGTGTATTGGTTGCCGTGATTTCCATGGTGCCGCCAAAGCGGATCTTGTTGCCATCCATAGGCGTCAGTGCTACACGGCCTTCTACCAGTACGGCCGGGTGATTGAGTTTATAAGGACTGTCTTCCAGCGTAACCGAATACCCCCGGCCGCCTACCATCGGGATCTTCACAGCCATTTTTTCAGCCAGCTGGCGACTCCAGGCTCCGCCTGCCACAATAACAGTATCGGCATTATAGATGTCTTTATCCGTTTTTACACGGGTAATATTTCCATTGTTACTTTCAAAACCGATTGCTTCTTCACCCATGCAGAAACGCACGCCTTTTTGCCGGAGGTCTTCCTGCAACTGGTTCATGAGCTTATTGGGGTAAAGATGCGCGTCGCAGCGGAACCAGATGGCTCCCATCGCTTTGATCTCGGTGTGCGGCTCAAGTTCCTGCAACTGGTCATAGCTGAGGTAGGCCGTATCAGTGAGCCCGAGTTGATGCGCACGTTCCACCAGATGGGCAGAATGGTCTGCACCAGCCTGTGTCTGGAATACTTCCAGCAGTCCTTTATGCTCATAAGCAAAATTGAACTGGGGCAGTTTACACCAGTCTTCATAAGCATACCTGCTGATCCATGCAATATCGCGCAGCGGAATGGCAGATTTTGCCACATGCTCCGGGGTAGCAATACGCATAAAACGGGTACCCCATTCTATCAGGCTCCTGCTCAACCGCGGCTGTACATAGAACGGGCTGGAAGAATTCCACATCCACTTAAGCCCCTGTTTCACAATACCGGGTGTGGCCAGCGGCACAAAATGACTCGGACATACATAACCCGCATTACCATAGGAACAGTTGCCGTTAATGCCCGACTTGTCAATGATCGTTACTTCGTGCCCTGCTTCCCTGAGGTACCAGGCACTGCTTAAACCGATGATTCCACCGCCTATGATAATGATTTGCATACGTCGTTTTATTAATCGCCAACAAAATACCGCAAAATATTGCATTGAATAGCATTTTGTTGCAGGAATCCTGTCTGTCAGGGAAAACAATGGGATTAAGATTCCCGTCAAAAGCAGGGAATCAATACCGTGGAAAAGCTGGGTTCCAGGGATATGCCGCGCCTGCCGATTTTCATTACATTTGTTTTACCAGACCCCTGTACATTACATGGAGACTTACGGAAAAATATTGCTGATTGCCATGCCGGTTTTCCTCGGGCTCGTCCTGCTGGAGAAATGGTATGGCTGGTACCGTGGCAAAGAGACCGTACGCAGTATGGACATGTTATCCAGTCTCAGTTCCGGCATTACTAATGTAACCAAAGATGTGCTCGGACTGAGCATTGCCATCATCAGCTATCACTGGATGCTCGCTCATCTTGCACTGGTTCAGACCCCGCCGGTTTTTCTCACTTACCTGATCGCTTTTCTCGCGCTCGACCTTTCCGGTTACTGGGTGCACAGAATCAGTCATGAATACAATATCTTCTGGAATAACCACCTGATCCATCACAGCAGCGAGGATTTCAACCTGGCCTGCGCCTTAAGACAAAGCATCTCTGTTTTTGTGCGATTATTTACCGTGTTCCTCTTACCCGCAGCATTGCTCGGTGTGCCCGAACAGGTGATTGCCGTTGTAGCACCGCTGCATCTGTTTGCGCAGTTCTGGTATCATACGGAACATATTCGCCGTATGGGCTGGCTGGAAAAGATCATTGTTACACCCTCGCATCACCGGGTGCATCATGCCATCAACAAAGAATATTTAGATAAGAATTATGGTCAGATCCTGATCATCTGGGACAAACTTTTCGGTACTTACCAGGAAGAACTGGAAACCGTTCCTGCGGTATACGGTATTACAAGACCCGTTCAGACCTGGAACCCGATCCGGATTAATTTCATGCATGTGGGATTACTGTTCAGGGATGCCTGGTATACCCGACATCTGAAAGACAAATTCCGGATCTGGCTGATGCCCACAGGCTGGCGTCCGGCCGATGTAGCTGAACGTTTCCCTGTTCACAAGATCGAAGATGTATACCGTTTCGATAAGTATGAACCCTCCACAAACAGGCTGCTCATGGGCTGGACCTGGATACAATTCATGCTGCTGCTGCTTTTCGTGAGTTATCTTTTTGCCAACATCACCAGCATCGGCAGCCCGGGTATTTTTGTGTATGGCGGCTTTATTTTCCTTTGTGTATATGCGTTCACTGAACTGATGGACCTGCACCCCTTTGCGTGGATATGGGAACTTTTAAAAGATGTGTATGCCTGCTCGGTATTATACCTGACAGGCGACTGGTTTGGTATTTCAGCGCATGCAAAAGGATTGGTTCCTTCACTTGCGGCTTATTTTATCCTTTCCGCGCTGATCACTGTATTCGTTTCATTGCAGACGAAAAAACGCATTACAGCATTACAGTTATAATCACATCAACGCGTCCATTCATTGTTGACCAGCCGCCAGATCCCGAGCGGATTTCCGTTCTGCAATGCAGGCGGCAGTAAAGTTTGGGGACAGTTCTGGTAACAGACAGGCCTTACCCATCTTTTAATACCATTGATACCTACTGCGGTAAAACGGCTATCTGTAGTGGCAGGAAAAGGGCCGCCATGCACCATACTGTTGCATACCGTTACGCCGGTTGGTACTCCGTTGAAAATGATGCGGCCTGCAATACTTTCAGCCAGCGCGCGCATGGAAGCATGTTCGGTAAAATCTTTTTCGGTTCCCATGAGCGAAGTAGTGAGTTGTCCTGCAAGTGAACGCCATACTTTCTGCAACTGATCCAGATCCGTGCAACGCACTATGATAGCATAGGGGCCGAATACCTCTTCATGCAGCAAAGGATTTGAGAGGAATGCGGTACCATCTGTTTCCGCCAGTGTAGGCCAGGCTTCTCCGGCTCCCGGTTCTGTACTACTATGCCCAACTACATTTACACCGGTCTGCTGTAAGGCTTTTTCCATTTTTGCGTGATACGCTTTGTAAATGCCTTCATGCAGCATGGGCTGCGGAATTGCAGCTGCGATCTCTTTTTCGGCTTCTGCTATAAAACGGGAAAGTCCTTCGCTTTCTATGCCCAGTACAATCCCGGGATTGGTACAGAATTGCCCCATGCCCAATACAACCGATGCAATGTATTGCCTGGCCAGTTCTTCTGCATTTTTTTCGAGGGTATCGGGTAAAAGTATGATGGGATTGGTACTGCCCATTTCTGCAAAAACCGGTATCGGATTTTTTCTGGCGGCAGCATGATCATACAATGCCTTACCACCTGCGAAAGAACCGGTAAAGCCAACGGCCGCGGTAGCTGCATGTTTTACCAGCGACTCTCCTGCTTCAAAAGAACCGTCTTCCACATGCTGGAATACATGCGGCGGCATTCCGGAACTGAATATGGCATCCTTTATCGCCTTGTGCACCAGCTGCGAGGTTTTGAGATGAGCTGGATGTGCTTTTACAACAACAGCACAACCCGCAGCCAGCGCACTTGCCGTATCTCCGCCAGCTGTGGAGTAGGCAAATGGAAAATTGCTGGCCCCGAATACCACTACGGGTCCTAAAGGAATCAGCATTTTGCGGATGTCTGGCTTTGCCGGATTAACAGTGGCATCAGCGGTATCAACGGTTGCTTCCACCCAGCTGCCTTCACGCAACAGCGCTGCGAACATGCGGAGCTGCATGGTAGTGCGTGCCCGTTCGCTCACCAGCCGGGCTTGGGGCAAATGTGTTTCTTCTGCCGCCTGCCCAATCAGTGCTGCACCTGCCGCTTCCATATTGGCCGCGATCGTTTCCAGGAAAACTGCTTTCTGTTCTGCTTTTGTTTCCCGGTATTGCTGGAAAGCAATTGCCGCCTGCTGCATGATATTATCGATGCTCATACTGTTTTTTTTATTGTATTGAAAAAATAGTACCCACCCTTCACCTGTGTCTAATAAAAAAGGCTTTACTGCAACAATAAAGCCTTTTTCTTTGCTGAACCTTATGGTTCTGTTACTTCCCCTTCCAGGTCGTAGTCGTATGCTTTTGTGATCTTAACCTGTACAAAATCTCCGATCTGCAGTTTTTTCTTCGAATGGATCACCACTTCATTATCCACTTCCACGCTGTCGAATTCTGTGCGGCCGAGGTAACGTCCGGCTTCTTTTTTGTCGATCAGTACTTTGAACACCTTGCCTACTTTCTCCTGGTTCTTTTCATAACTGATCTCCTGCTGTACTTCCATCACTTCCTGCGCACGTGCTGCTTTTTCTTCGGCAGGTACATCATCCGTCATGTCATATGCGCTGGTATTTTCCTCATGGCTGTAATTGAAAATCCCTACGCGGTCGAAGCGATGTTCTGCGAGGAATGATTTCAATTCTTCTATATCATCCTGTGTTTCTCCCGGAAAACCTGCGATCAGCGTTGTTCGCAGGCAGATGCCGGGTACACGTTTCCTGATCTCGTGGATAAGTTCGGTCATTTCCTCGCGGGTAATGTTGCGGCGCATGGCTTTGAGCATGTTATTGCTGGCATGCTGCAAAGGCATATCCAGGTATTTGCAGATATTATCGCGCTCGCGCATTACATCCAGTATCTCCATCGGGAATTTACTTGGGTAAGCATAGTGCAGACGGATCCATTCCAGCCCTTTCACATCTGCCAGCGCATTCATCAAACGTGGTAATTCCCTCTTTTTGTAGATATCCAGTCCGTAATAGGTCAGTTCCTGTGCAATCAGCATGATCTCTTTCACACCCTTTTTCACAAGACTCTCCGCCTCGGCAACCAGGTCTTCTATAGTGCGGCTCACGTGCTGTCCGCGCATCAGCGGAATAGCGCAGAATGAGCAGGTACGGTTACAGCCTTCGCTGATCTTCAGGTAAGCATAATGTTGCGGTGTGCTCAAAAAACGTTCCCCTACCAGCTCTTTTTTATAATCAGCATCGAATCTTTTCAGGATCAGGGGTAATTCCATGGTTCCGAACCAGGCGTCCACTTCGGGCATTTCCGCCTCGAGGTCGCCGCGGTAACGCTCACTCAGGCAGCCGGTCACATATACTTTATCCAGTTTTCCCCTCCGTTTCAGCTCAACCTGGTCCAGGATGGTGTTGATGCTTTCTTCCTTGGCCTTGTCGATAAAGCCGCAGGTATTCACCACCACGATATTGTGGTCCAGTTTTTTATTTTCATGCACCACGGCAATATCATTCGCTGCCAGCTGGCCACTCAGCACTTCACTGTCAACCAGGTTTTTACTGCAGCCAAGGGTAATGATATTAACCTTGTCTTTCTTTAAGCTTCGCACTTTCATAAGCGGCAAAATTACCTCAAATTGCTGAACAAGAGAAAAGCAGCTTTATGAGATATACAGCCACATAACATTTTTTCCTAATTTAGGCTGTCCAATAACTGACCTGCATGAAGAACGTTTACAAAGCGGTTTCCGGCATTCCTTTTTTATCCCGTAGTTATACTGCAAAATTTCTTTTTATTGCATTTATCGGTATTCATATTCCGCTGATCGTACTCATCATTGTGATCAGTTCCGGTTTTATTCAGCTTACGGGCTGGCAGGTAGTTCTCACCACTCTTTTTGCCACTCTGGCTGCTACCGCTGCTACGCTGCTGGCTCTGCGCGGATTGCTCTGGCCGCTCAACCAGGCACAGTCGGCTTTGAGCGATTATGTTAAAAAAGAGAAACTCCCCGAACTTCCCGTTAATTATACAGATGAAGCCGGCCTCTTACTGAAAGAAATCCAGCATACCCTTCATGAACAGGATAAACTATTACAGGAAAGAAGCGAACTCGTTACCCTTTTCTCTCACGATATCCGTTCACCGCTGGCTACGCTCGACAGCCTTGCACACCTGATAGAACTTGAAACGGATCTGTCGCGCACAAAAAAACATGCTGCCACTATGAAGCAGACAGCAAGGCAACAGCTGAAATTACTCGAAGATATTCTGCAGATGCTGCGTCTCGGCCATCCCGCCGCCTTCAATACCGATCATGCGGAAGCATTGGCGCTGGTTATACAGGATGCGGTTGAACAGCATCAATTCAAGGCTAAGGAAAAAAATGTACAGATCATAACGGGTGATCTGCCACAAACCATGCTCTATTGCAGCCCCAATCTTTTATGTCAGGCCATCAGCAATCTCATTGGCAACGCCGTAAAATTCTCGCATCCGGGCAACATTGTTGAGATAGAAGCCGGACTTAACAGCCGGAAAGAAGCTTTTATACGGATCTCAGATAAAGGAATCGGGTTCAACCCGGCAGATACTGCAGATCTGTTCGGACGATTCTCCGGAAAAAGACAAAGCGGAACGGCCGGGGAAAAGTCTACCGGACTGGGGTTATACCTTACCAGGCAAATTCTCCGGCGTCATGGTGGCGAAGTAACCGCCTGCAGCGAAGGTAAAGGCAGAGGCGCGGTGTTTACGATCACACTGCCGGTTGTTCACTGAGAGGCCGGGCAATACGATACATATACAAGGGTTTATGCTGCTGCAGATCTGCATGAAACATATAACCTGCTTTCCGTAACACTTTCTGTGAAGCGGTATTTTCTTTTTCTGTGATGGCCATCAGGAAAGGATCGGGCCTGTTGCGGAAGAAAAAATCTGTTCCACCCATCAGCATTTCAAGCGCATATCCTTTACCCTGGAATGCCGGCAGCAGGCCATAGCCGATATGCATACCGTCTTCACCGGGAATCTGCAGTAATGAAAATGTGCCGACAAAACGCTTTGTTTCTTTTTCGCCGGTAAAATAACGTCCTGCTACATTTCCCGGATCATACAAACTGATGTTCTCCGCAAGAAACGCATCGCAGCCTTCACGGTCTTTTGCGGGGCGGATATATTTCATCACTTCAGGATCGCCGTTGAAACTGTAAAAATCATCGGCATCGCCTGGTGTAAACCGGCGTATGAATAGCCGTTCTGTCTGAAATAATTCCATTTGTATGTATTATTTAGCAGCGATAATATGACTGATGATCTTCTCAGCGTGTTCTCTCGAATTCTCGATGAAAAGACTATGCGTGTCCATCCCGCCGCAGATCACACCTGCAAGATAGATACCGGGCACATTGGTTTCGTGCGTATCCGGGTTATATGCCGGTTTACGGGTTTCATCTGCCGAAAGCTCAATCCCTGCTTTACGGAGAAAAGGCAGATCGGGCTGGTAGCCTGTAGCAGCGATTACCATATCGTTGGCAATGGTAACAGGTCCGTCTGGTGTTTGTATATCCACTTCCGTTTCGCGGATAGCGGTAATTGTAGAATTAAAATAGGCTTTGATGGAGCCTTCGCTGATGCGGTTCTCGATATCCGGCTTCACCCAGTATTTTACCCTTCTTCCAATCTCTCCTTTCCGGATCACCATGGTAACATCGGCACCTTTACGCCAGGTTTCCAGCGCCGCATCCACAGCTGAATTATTGGCTCCTGCTACCAGCACTTTCTGAAAGGCATAAAAATGCGGGTCATTATAATAGTGTGTTACTTTAGGCAGCTCTTCACCCGGAACATTCAGTAAATAAGGCAGGTCATGAAAACCGGTGGCAATGATCACATACTTTGCGGTAAAATGATTTCCGGCTGATGTGTTTATTTCAAATTGCCCGCTCTCTCTTACAATTGTTTCTGCTTTTTCGAACAGTCGGATATTCAATTTAGCTGCTACAGCAACACGGCGATAATATTCCAGTGCTTCATTCCGCCCGGGTTTCGGCTGGTTGCTCACAAAGGGGATGCCGCCGATCTCCAGTCTTTCAGAAGTGGAGAAGAATGTCATGTTCACCGGATAATGATAGAGCGAGTTCACAAGGCAGCCTTTTTCCAGCACTACGTAACCCAGACCATTGTTTTTGGCAGCCAGCGCGCAGGCCAGTCCGATAGGACCGCCGCCAATGATAATGAGATCAGTGCTGGTCTGCTGCATCCGGTAATTTATTTATGCACTTCGCTTGAAAAATGGAATTGTATATCCGGGTTATTGGTGATCTCGGTATTCAGGAACCATTCACTCTGGGCCAGGTATACAGGGTTGCCATCTTTGTCTTCTGCTGAATTCTGTTGTTTGAACCGGAGAAAATCATCCAGTTTTTTCTGGTCTTTGCTCGTGAGCCAGCAGGCTTTGTAGAACGGCAGCGTTCTGAATTCGCAGGCTGCGCCATATTCCTGCAGCAGACGGTACTGGATTACTTCAAACTGAAGTTCACCCACACAACCGATGATCTTCTTGTTCCCGCCAAACTGTGTAAAGAGCTGGGCCACGCCTTCATCTGTAAGCTGGCTCACACCTTTTTCCATCTGTTTGGTCTTCATGGGATCTTTGTTCACCAGTTCCTTGAAGATCTCCGGGGAGAATGTAGGTATACCTGTGAAATAAAAATCCTCTCCTTCCGTAAGTGTATCCCCGATCTTGAAGTTTCCCGTATCGAACAGGCCTACCACATCACCTGCATAAGCATCTTCAATGATGTCTTTGCTGCGGGCCATAAAGCTGTACGGGTTGCTGAACCGCATATCCTTGTCCAGCCGTACATGATGGTAATATTTATTTCTTTCGAATTTGCCGCTGCACACCCGCATGAACGCGATCCGGTCGCGGTGTTTGGGATCGAGGTTGGCATGTATCTTAAAGATAAAACCGCTGAATTTATCCTCACCCACATCCACTGTACGGGCCGAAGTTTCGCGGCTGCGTGGTACGGGTGCAATATGAATGAACGTGTCGAGCATTTCCTTCACCCCGAAATTATTTACGGCGCTACCGAAAAATACGGGTGCTACTTTTCCCTGCAGGTAATCGTTCACATTGAGTGCACCGTAAACGCCATCGATCAGCTCCACATCTTCACGCAGCTGCTCCGCATCGCGCTCACCTACTTTTTCATCGAGCAGGCTTTCGGAAAGATCGCTGATGGCAATGGTATCATCGTCATCGGCTTTGGTGCTGGCGGTAAATAGACGCAGGTTTTTTGCATCGAGATTATATACGCCCTTGAATTCCTTACCGCTGTTGATCGGCCAGGTCATCGGGTGCAGGGATAATTTCAGCTCAGCTTCGATCTCTTCCAGCAGGTCGAAACGGTTCTTTCCGTCGCGATCCATTTTATTGATGAATACGATCACCGGTGTATCGCGCATGCGGCATACTTCCATCAGCCTGCGGGTCTGGTCTTCTACCCCGTTCACGCTGTCTATCACCAGGATCACACTGTCCACCGCCGTAAGGGTTCTGTAAGTATCTTCCGCAAAGTCCTTGTGACCGGGCGTATCCAGCAGGTTGATCAGCGTATCGTTGTATTCGAAAGTCATTACGGAAGTAGCCACCGAGATACCTCTCTGACGTTCGATCTCCATAAAGTCGCTCGTTGCATGTTTCTTGATCTTGTTGCTCTTTACGGCACCGGCAGTCTGGATTGCACCACCGAACAGCAGCAATTTCTCCGTAAGCGTGGTTTTACCGGCATCCGGGTGCGATATAATGGCGAATGTCTTGCGCCTGTTGATTTCCTTCTCGTATTTCATAATAAAGTGCGCAAAGGTATTGGATTATTGGCTTATTGCATCCATAACGGCATTCCCCGTGCGCAGGAACGTTTCTGCGGCAGGATATGCTTTGTATGTGTATATGCAACTGGCTAATAAGTAATCGCTTTGGCAGAGCCCATACCATGCAGCATGGTTACCACCCAGAACTGGTTGTAAATGCTCTCATCGAGCGGCTCGTATTTCTTCTCCTTGATGAGGAAATTGACCAGGGCAGGCGCTGTATTGGAATGGCCTACGATAATGATGGTTTTTCCTTCTTCTTTAGCCAGCTGTCCGGCAAATGCTCCCAGGTTACGCGGATCGTAGATCTGAACTTCCTTATTGAATTTTTTGGCGAGCGGCGCTACGGTCGCTTTTGTACGGGCATAATTGGTGGAATAGATCGCATCGGGTTTGTATTCCTTCAATACATCCAGCAACAGCTGGGCGCGTTCCTGCCCTTTTTTACTCAGCGGCGGATCGGCCTGCATGGCTGTGGAACCGGGTGCAGTTGTGTCTTTTTCGGCATGCCTCAGAATGATATAGGTTGTTGTCTGCGCATGGAGTTTTCCGGGCAACACAAACAGGCAGGCAGTACAAAGAGCAAGCAGATACATTACCGGTCTCATAACAAATAGTTTTATGCTCTGAAGGTAATAAGAATACCGCAGCTTTTCAAGCAGGAACCGATTATAGCAAATCGTTCACATACACCGCAGCCGTTTCTCGCTATTTTTGAGGCATTCTATCGTTTAAGATATCTCTTTTATTTATGAAGAAACAGTTCATTATCCTCCTGCTCGGTTCAGCACTGGCTACCGGGCTCAATGCCCAGGGACTCGGGGGCTTTATCAAAAAAGTAACAAAAAAAGATTCTGCAGGCAACAGTACGCTCGGTAATGTACTGAAAGGCGGCAGCGGTGCCGGACTCAGCAACGACGATATTGTAGCCGGACTGAAAGAAGCGCTGGCCGTAGGAACGCAGAAAGGAACCGCACTGTTATCCAAACCCGACGGTTTCTTTGCCAACGCCGCACTCAAGATATTACTGCCTCCGGAAGCGCAGAAAGTAGAAAGCACCCTGCGTAAAATCGGCCTTGGCAGCCAGGTGGATGAAGCGATCCTGTCTATGAACCGCGCTGCGGAAGATGCCTGTAAAAGTGCAGCGCCGATCTTCACTTCCGCCATCAAACAAATGAGTTTTCAGGATGCGCTGGGTATACTGAAGGGATCAGATTCGGCAGCAACTGTTTATCTCAAAGGCAAAACCACACCACAGCTTACAGAAGCCTTCAGACCTGTGATCGAGAGCTCCCTCGCAAAAGTGAATGCCACCAAATACTGGAATACGCTCATCACTACCTACAATAAAGTAAGCCTGCAGAAGATCAACCCCGACCTTTCGGCCTATGTAACCGAACGTGCGCTTTCGGGGATCTTCAGCCAGCTTGCTTCTGAAGAAAAACATATCCGCAAAGATCCTGTGGCAAGAACAACGGATATCCTGAAAAAAGTATTCGGCGGAAGCTAAAGAACAACCTTATTCATCAAAACACCCGCACAGGTTAACCTGTGCGGGTGTTTGTTTTGTTCAGGATTTAGCCGGCTTATTCCCTTGTTGCTGTTACCTGGCCTCTTACTTCGCCCGAAATATTGCTGGAAGTAGAAAGCAGGTAATACCAGTTATTATTCAGCAATTGTGCTTCCTGGTCGTTGGTAAGTGTAATGCTGCTTGAAATACTGCCGGAATTGTTCAGACCACTGCCGAGTGTCCATACAGACACAGAACTACCGTTCTGACCTGCCGCACCGCTGAAAAATCCACCTGCAACAGGTCCGCCGGTCAGGTTACTCCAGGCAGTAGTATAACTCATTACTTTGGTAGTAGAATTATAAGTACCGGTAATGGTAGCCGTACCGTTACTGGTGCTGCTGCCTACAGGTATTACCTGGCCTGATGTTGCATTACCGCTGAGGTTGTACGTAATGCCAGCATTTACCTCATCTTTTTCGCAGCTTGCAAAAATAAATGCAACCGTTAAAGCTGTACATGCCAGGGCTGCTCCTTTTTTGAGTTTAGTCCATATTGTTTTCATAACAATGTTTTTAGGTTTTAGATGAATATTGATTTCCTTTCAACTAAAAATTCTCATGCCATCATGGTCTGGAGTATCAACTGGCTGGTTACCTGTTGAAGCTTTTACACATTTACTGCGCTTTTCCTCAGCCTGTTAGAGGATTGTTAACAAAAACAGGAGAAGGCGACAAGAGACGGAGTGGCATTAACATTTTCCTAAAACTCCGGGCGGGGTATTATATTATCATTATCATTGCTCATATTTGTATAGAAAGAAATGTACACTGTATCATGCGTCGTGGGATTGTTTTGAGTATTGTGGCCGTGCCACTTTTTTTCGTTTGCAGCCATGCACAGCCGGTTCCTAAGAACTGGTATCAGCTTGACCGCGGGCAGGATTCGTTTTATGGCATCAGCCTAGGCAAAGCCTATGATTATCTCCGTGAAAAGAAGCGCCCGTCGCAACCTGTGATCGTTGCCGTGCTCGATTCGGGTGTAGATACCACACATGAAGACCTCAAACATGTACTCTGGCGCAACCCGCGCGAAATTCCCGGCAACGGTATCGATGATGACGGTAATGGTTATATAGATGACGTGTATGGCTGGAATTTCCTTGGCGGTAAAGATGGGCGCAGCATTAAAAGGGCGCCCGATGAAAGATCACGCGTATATCACCGCTGGAAAGACAAATTCCAGCAGAAACCAGATACCACAGGTTTTACCACAGCCGAAAAGGAAGCATACCATACCTGGCTCCGCGCCAGCGGCGAACTCAATTTCAGCGCTGAAGAACAGATGGAAGTGGCCATCCTGGATGTAACCTGCAAAGCCCTGAAGCGGCACGATAAAGTGTTACGTAAAGAAATGGGAACCGAAGAATTTACCTGTGAAAAACTGGAGCAATTTCAGCCGCAGACACGCACAGGAAAAGAAGCCAAACTCGGATATCTGACCGGGATCCGTTTACTGGGTATCTCTGCAAGCGACCGGGAAAATGAAAGCAATGCCAGCATTCTCAACCAGCTGGAAGAATATGTAGAGGGCAAGAAACTGTCGTTCGAATCCAAAGATGCACCACCCCGCGATCCGCGTGCGGATATTGTAAAGGATGATTACAGCAATTTCAACGACCGTTTTTACGGTAATAATGATGTAATGGGGCCAACACCAATGCACGGCACGCACGTAGCCGGCCTGATCGGAGCAGAACGTAACAATGGAATTGGCATAGATGGTGTGGCAGATAATGTAAAGCTGATGATACTGCGTGTGGTGCCAGACGGTGATGAATACGACAAAGACGTTGCACTGGCCATCCGTTATGCAGTAGATAACGGCGCAAGGGTCATCAATATGAGTTTCGGCAAATATTTCTCACCGGAAAAAATGTGGGTAGACAGTGCAGTAAAATACGCAGAAAATAAAGATGTGCTGATCGTTCATGCATCCGGTAATGAAGGATATAACCTGGATGTGAAAACCGGTTTCCCCAATCCGTGGCTGAAAGCCTGGAACAGCACTGCAACAAACTTCATCAATGTAGGTGCCAGCAGTGATCCGAAGATCACGGGAACCATTACCAGTGATTTCAGTAATTACGGCAGGAAGAATGTGGATGTATATGCACCGGGTGTGAAAATGTATTCAACACTTCCCGGCAGGAATGAATATGGGAACCTGCAGGGCACAAGTATGTCTGCACCGGTTGTAACGGGCATAGCAGCAATGCTCCGCTCCTACTATCCCGAACTGACTGCGGTACAGGTAAAAAAGATCATCGAGCAATCTGTACTGATCCCGGCACCGGAAGAGGTTAGCCTCAAACCGGGCGGCGATCCCGTTCCTGTACCGTTCGGCAACCTGTCCAGAACAGGTGGAATTGCCAATGCATACAATGCAGTACAGGCTGCAGACCAGGCTAAAAAAACAATGGCAAAAGAGATTATTCATATTTCTTCGCAGCAACAAACCAACCAAAACAACAACTGATGTCCAGACCGCTTTCAACCGATCACGCACCTTATTTCGGAAGATATATTTCGCTTGTTGATGCCCGGGACGTATCCGAAGCGATCAGCAATCATTCGGCAGCCTTGCTCACATTCTATGAAAATCTTCCCGAAGAAAAAGCAGACTACCGTTATGCAGACAATAAATGGACCTTGAAAGAAGTACTGCAGCATGTGATGGATACGGAAAGGATCTTTGCTTACCGCGTACTCCGGATCTCAAGAAAAGACAACACGCCCAACCCGTCTTTCGATGAGAACAGTTTTGCCGAAAACGCTGAAGCATCGGCCAGAACATTTGCTTCACTGAAAGAAGAATTCAGCGCATTGCGCCGGTCAACAGATCTTTTCCTTGCTTCATTACAGGAACACCAGCTCGCCTATGCCGGCATATCCAGCGATCACAAAACCACGGCAAATGCACTGGCATTTATGATCTTCGGACATTTGCTTCATCATAAGCAGATCATTGAAGAACGTTATCTCTAGTACCGGTAAAAATCACAGCCTTCACCTTCATCGCAAAGCAATCCGCGCAGCGACGGATCTTTCAGTACATCGGTATAATCCATCGGCTTCCCGTTCACCCAGATCGTACGGTATACCAGCCTGATGCCATGACTGTAATCTACCCACCAGTTGATATGACCAGTGTATAAGGGCTGTATCGCTTTACCATCCGGTTTATGCCAGCCATAGATTGCTTCACGGTCGGGTCTTGCATCACGACTCACTTTACCGGATAATACCACATCTTTTTTTATACCTGCAATCAGGCCTTTACGTCCGCCACGCTGCCCTTCGATAATGAGGTGATGCTGCCACATGGTAACGCTGCTGTCTCTGAAAGCATACATAGGAACCGGGTCGAGTTTAACAACAGCCTGGCGGTAAATATCATCCACAATTTTACGTGTTGGCAGAAAACAATGAAAACTATCTGCAATAACCTGGGCCGCCATGGGTGTAAGCGGAATACGCGCCCAGTCCTTGCTGTTGCCCACTGCCAGGTAATCCGGCGCTACATAATAATGGGCTTTGATTTTTTTCCCTTCAGTTCCGTCTATCTCCACATCGATACGGGCAAACTGCTGCAGGAACGAAGGGTAATTACCCGACAATATCTCCTTTACCGCAAGAGAATCGCGCTGTTTCCATTTCCAGCTGGCAGCGAGGTTATAAAACGCGGTTCCGCTTAAACCGGCACCGGCAGGTTTAACGTTCAATACTCTTTTACCGGTAGCACAGGAAGCCAGGAGGAAAAACAGGGGGAGACAGATCTTTCTCATGGCACTAATATACAAACGTGATGCAATACAGAGCGTATTGTAATAAAAAGCCCCGCCGTAAAAGGCGGGGCCGCAGATATCGCTGAGAATAAATTATTTGTTTGCGAAGATGTGTACTGCCATCTGCACATCTTTTGAAGGGCCGTTGTAAGTAATACCCAAAGCAGTTCTGTCGAGGCTGAAGAAAGCTTCTGCAAAGAAAGCCTTATCATCAGCATTGCGGATGTTGGCAGTCAGGTTAACAGGGAAGCTTGCACCCTTCAGCACCAGGTTACCGGTGAGGGCAGCTGTATTATCGCTGGTATAATTTACACCTGTGATCTCGTAAGTAGCTTCGTTGAATTTGGCAACATCGAAGAAATCTGCGTTTTTCAGGTGGCCTGCAAGTCTGTCGCCCGCTGCGTCCGTTACTTTCAGGTTAGCCAGGTCGATCACGAATTTACCACCCTTCAGTTTATTGCCTTCAAGAACAACCTGTCCGCTTTTGAGAGGGAAAGCACCTGTGTGGAAATCGTTCTTTTTGGAAGCGATCCAGTCGATGCGGCTCTTATCAACGTTCACATTATAAGTATCCGCTTTAGGAACAAAAGAGTAAATACCCATCAGCAGCGCCATGCCTGCCAGTGCGAACAATGTTTTTTTCATATACTTTTCATTTTAGGTTTTGAAGATAATTCAAGGACGGCGTAAAATTATGCAAATTAATGTTACAACAATAATAATAAAGGCGATAATATGAATGTAGGATTCTCTTATCTTCGCCGGAAATTTTCAACGTATGAACCTTCACGAATACCAGGCCAAGGAATTACTGAAAAAATACAATGTACCCGTACAGGAAGGCATTGCGGTTGATACAGTAATGGCAGCAGAAGAAGCTTATCGTCAGATCAAAACCCAAACCGGCAACAATTTTGCCGTGATCAAGGCCCAGATACACGCCGGCGGCCGCGGAAAAGGTAAGATCGAAGGAACAGAACAGCGCGGTGTGGCTGTTGCCAAAAGTGCAGAAGATGCGGCAACAATTGCCAAAAACCTGCTCGGCGGTACCCTGGTTACCATTCAGACAGGCGCTGCTGGTAAAAAAGTGAACAAGATCCTGGTTGCACAGGACGTTTACTATCCTGGTCCTAACCCGGTAAAAGAGTTCTACCTCTCCATCCTCCTGGATCGTGCAACCGGTATGAACGTGATCATGTACAGTACAGAAGGTGGTATGGATATCGAAGAAGTAGCCCATAATACACCCGATAAAATATTTAAAGAGTGGGTACACCCTGGTGGCCCGTTGCAGGGTTTCCAGGCAAGAAAGATCGCTTTCAACCTCGGCCTGAGCGGCGAAGCGTTCAAAAACTGCGTGAAATTCGTTACCAACCTGTACAACGCTTATGTTGGGCTGGATTGCGGTATGCTGGAGATCAACCCGCTGTTCAAAACAAGCGATGAAAAGATCATTGCGGTTGACTGTAAAATGAACATCGACGACAACGCCCTGATGCGCCATGCAGATGTAGCTGCGCTGCGCGATGTTTCAGAGGAAGATCCTACTGAAGTTGAAGCTGGTCAGTATAACCTGAACTTTGTTAAGCTCGACGGAAACGTAGGTTGTATGGTAAACGGCGCCGGTCTGGCCATGGCTACCATGGATATGATCAAACTGAGCGGCGGTGAGCCAGCCAACTTCCTCGACGTAGGTGGTACTGCCAACGCACAAACCGTAGAAGCCGGTTTCCGTATCATCATGAAAGACCCGAACGTAAAAGCGATCCTGATCAATATCTTCGGCGGTATCGTTCGTTGCGACAGGGTTGCTGCCGGTGTGATCGAAGCGTACAACAAACTGGGTAATATCGAAATCCCTATCATCGTACGTTTACAAGGTACCAACGCTGTTGAAGCGAAAAAACTGATCGATGAAAGCGGTCTTAAAGTTCAATCGGCTATCCTGCTGAGCGAAGCTGCTGACCTGGTGAAGAAAGCTGTTGCATAATCCTGCAATCACTATATTTCAAAGCCTGTCCGTAAGGACGGGCTTTGTTTTTTATGTAACTACCCTTCCACTACCCGCACTTCCATTACCGCGCTGAATGAGTAATGCAGTCCGGTAGCTACTTCCACACAATCGTATCTTTTACGGCGGATGGGGCCTTTACGGAAGACCCGGCCATTATCCATCCGGAACAGGGAACCTTCCGGCACATCTGCCACATGCATATAACCTGCTTTCTGAACGGGATTGTATTTACGGAGAACCAGTAACAACTCCGTTTCGCCGTTGGCAGTTGCGGCCGGGTTGAGGATAGATCGCTGCAAAGCCTGTTCGATATCGGGTGGAAAGATCTTCAGCCGTACAAAATCGGTCAGCAGCCTGCTGTAAAACTGCTTCCATTCCTTACCATGCGGCTCTACCTTGTTACGATGCTGCTCAAACGTAAGCAGGTGCGCTATTTCATGTAATAATGTGATGAGGAACTCGTATTTGTTGAGGTTGCCGTTCACACTGATACGGTGATTGCGGTGCCAGGCGGCATGGCGGTAATCGCCGAGAACCGACTTACGTTGCCGGCTTACAGTCAGGTGCACTTTATAATGGTGAATATATTCAACCACTTTTTCAAAAGCGCCATCCGGCAGGAACAATGCCAGCGCCTGCATCGGATGCTCAGTTACCGGCATGCTTCTTTTTATTCGCCTTTAAAGTGATCCTTACTTCCAGCCAGGTATATAGTACATACAATCCCATGGCAACAAAAATGGCATTCGTACTTCTTGCAGGGCCGGCTTTATAAATATATACGATCAATGCTGCACCCAGTCCAAACAGTTTCAGGCCCATGGCAGCCATGGTACTCCGTACCATCACATGCGGATTTTTTGCTTTCGCTGACTTATGCTGCAGATAAAGGCTCAGCAGGCTAGCTATAAAAAGCAGCAGGTTGGCTACCAGCAATACTTCATAATCGATGCGTGCTTTGGCGAGCAGGTTCCTGCATACAAGTGCGGCAGCATTGGCGAAGATAAACACCAGTATAACGGGTACAACAGGGTTTTTATTAATTTTTGTCATCATGTTTTACAGAACTGTCTTTTACAATTTTAACCAGCATCCCGATCAGTAACAATAATGGTAATAACCACGCAAAGACCGGTTTAGCCGCATCGATCCGTTTATCCAGCCACACACCGGCATAACCGGTGAGTAATAAACCTGCAACCAGCTGGCTGGCCAGGCCGGTATAACGTATCCAGTTACGGGAATCCTGTTGCCGCATGGAACTATTCGATTGTAGGCTCGGTTTTAGGGATCACATCGGGAATCGTGTCGAGCTGTGAAGGCGTGGTGCCGGTAAGCACTTTACGGATCCCGTCGATATACTGTTCCTTATAACGGATGGCCTGTTCCAGGGAATCGGTCCGGATCTTCAGCGCCTGCAGCGCAGTACGGCTTTCGCGGGTACCATAGCCGGGGATATAATATTTCAGGGGCGAAAATGCGATCAGGGCAATGGTAAGCCCCACGAGCAGCACAAAGACGGTGCTCATACCAATATAAACGCTTAAGCGCGACAGACGAAACGTGATCACTTCTTCGTAAGTATCATCGTTCATCACCACAAGCCTGTAGCGGTTGCGCAATCTTCTGAGTGTACTGTTGTTTTCGGGAGTCGCCATTTTGTTAAATCAGCATAAAGGTAATAATCAATCTGCTTTAGAAGGCCTTCAATCAGGAAATAGCTGTAATTTTAGACACATTTTATGTACCTGAAACCGCTTTTTACAACTTTCCGGATGGATCTTTTTGCCAAAGCGGGCAGCCTGTTCTGCTCACTGTTTGCTTTTCTCCTGTTTGCAGGTGCGCAACCTAACACCACTATAGAGGTTGCTAAACCCAAACCTTATGAGAACCGGACACTTCCTGCGGAAAAAACAGGCAATTCCAAATTCCCTGTTACCAAACGGATCTATAATAATACAGTGACCCGTTTCAATTATTATTTCAATGCGAATAATAAAGTAAACGATATCATTACCCGGGCAAGGGATGCGAACAAAGATGATTATACCCGCCTCCTCCCCTTTTATGATTACAGCCTGGATGTTACCGCGAAAGACCAGATCGATTCGGTGATCTATAAATGCAATGCCGGCATACTGTTGCATGACCTGCGGAACGACTGGGTAGACAATATGTACGTTCTGCTCGGGAAAGCTTATCTGCTGCGTAAGGATTTTGATTCGGCTACAGCAGTTTTCCAGTACATCAATTACGCATATGCACCCAAGGACGGCGATTATGACCTGCTGCTCGGAAGCAACAGCAGCAATACCAACGGCGTTTTCACCGTTGCAACGAACGAAAAGCGCAGTTTCTGGAAAAAAGTAACCACCACACGTCCGAGCCGTAACGAAAGTTTTATCTGGCAGGCCCGCACTTACCTCGAACAGGGTAAATTATCCGAAGCAGCCGGATTGCTGGAAATACTGAGAGCAGATCCCAATTTCCCGCAACGTTTACATGCCCCATTGTATGAAATGCTATCATACTGGTTTTACAAACAGCAGGTGTACGACAGTGCTGCCGCTTATCTGGTAAAAGCATTGCCCAATGCGCCGGTAAAACAATCGGCTGCACGCTGGGAATTCCTGGCGGCGCAATTGTATGCGCTGGCTGATAAGAATACCGAGGCCAATGACCTGTATGAGCGCTCTATCCGCCATACCGTTGACCCGCTGATGGAAGTACATGCCCGCCTCAACATGGCAGCAATAGCAAGCGGAAAGAATGAAAATTCATTACAGCAGTATATTGATGAACTGCTCAAAATGGCAAAACGCGATAAATACATCGACTACCGTGATATCATTTATTATTCTGCAGCCAAACTGGAACTGCAGCGTAAAAATTATCCGGAAGCCCAGAAACTGCTGCTGAAAAGCATCGCCGCAGGCAACGACAATCCTGCGCAAAAGCAGCTGGCCTTCCTTTTACTCGGCGACCTGAACTACGATAATAAAACCTATATCGCCGCATCCCGTTTTTACGATAGTGTTGAAACCAAATTACTGGGTGAATCAGACCAGCAGCGGATCCTGGTCAGGAAACCGGCACTGCATGTGATCACGCGCAACCAGCTGGCGGTAAACCGCGAAGACAGCCTGCAGCAGCTGGCCCTTCTTCAACCGAACGACCGTGAAGATGCTGTAAGAAAAGTATTGCGTCAGTTAAGAAAAGAACAGGGGTTGAAGGAAGAAGCGGCACTCACCAATGCATCGCTCGCAGCCAATGCGGCACCTGTGGCTTCGGACCTTTTCGGCAATGGCGGCAATGAATTCTATTTCCTGAATACATCTGTTAAAACCCGCGGTGCAGCTGAGTTCAAAACGCGCTGGGGCAACAGGCCGAATACGGATAACTGGCGCCGCCAGAATGCCATCGACCGCGCTTTCGGTCAGCAGCAAATCTCTCCGCTGGCAGAAGTAAAAGCCGGTGCCGCAGCAAACAACGAGCCGACGATGGAGAGTCTGATGAAAGATATTCCGCTGACCGACGAACAGCGGCTTAGCGCAAAAGGCCTGATCATAAAATCATTACTGGAAAATGCCGTGATCTTCCAGAATCAGCTGGGCGACTACCCTTCTGCCATTGCATTGTACGAAGAACTTTTAAAAAGATACCCCGGCATTCCTGAAACGGAACAGGTATTGTTCCAGCTGTCGCTCGCATACCAGAAAACAGACGCGATCGCGAAAGCCGATTCTGTACGGTCGGCCCTACGCAGCAATTATCCTTCGGGAAAATATACAGCACAACTCAGTGCCGTTCCGGCCGGCAAACAGGCAGATGCCGCTACCAAAGAATATGAATCTGTGTACCGCATGTTCATAGAGGGCAGGTTTGCACAGGCCAGGGAAGCCAAGGAGAAGGCAGATAAGCAATACGGCAAAACATACTGGACACCGCAGATGCTGTACATCGAGTCCATTTATTACGTGAAACAACGTGAAGACAGTACAGCGATCGACCGGCTCCAATACCTCGCATCCGCATTTCCTAAAACTCCGATGGCAGAAAAAGCGCTGACCATGATCGATGTACTGAAACGAAGGGCGGAAATAGAGAATCACCTTACCAACCTGCAGATCGAGCGCACGGAAGACCTGGTTACCCGTGGCGTAGATCTGAACACGCCGGTAACGGCCATGGCGCCTGTGAAGAAAGATTCGCTGGGTACACGACTGACCGCAGATGGCAAAGCCCTGGATCTGGCCCCGGTAGCAAAAGATACAGTAGCCGTGATCCCGCCGCTGAAAGATAAAAACGTTCCGCAGCAAACCATCGCTTCTGCAGGCAAGGACAGTATTGCCGGGACCAAAACACCACAGCAGATAAAAGGTTCGGGTGTTACTGCAACTCCGGGTGCAACGGCAGCAGGAGTGATCAGTAACGGGATTTACGCATTCAACCCGCTGGATTCTCATTATGTGGCCATCATTCTCGACAAGGTAGACCCGGTGTTTGTAAGCGAAGGAAGAAATGCATTCAACCGTTATAACCAGGAACGTTACAGCCGTCAGCGGATCCCAAGTAATACGGTAACACTTGATCAGACCACCAGCCTCGTGCTGATGGGGCCGTTCACCAGTGCCGGAATTGCCGTATCTTATATTGAAAATGTGAAACCGGAAGCCAAAACGAGGATTGTACCGTGGTTGCCGGCCGATAAATACAGTTTTATCATCATCAACGCAGCGAACCTGGAACAGTTAAAGAACAACAAAGACATAGCAGGTTACCGCGCGTTCATGCAAAAGATCATTCCTGAATAATTTTAACGCATAGTTGAAACGGATTGTGAAACTGTTTTATAGTTTTACAACTGTTCCCACTGCATCATATATAACATCTGATTATGTCGAAACCTGTAAAAATATTCTGGCGTATTTTTTTCGGAGGATTTGCCTTCTTCATCCTCCTGCTGCTCATGATCAACTGGGGCTGGCTTGGTGCCATGCCAGATCTTGACGACATCGAGAACCCAACCGCTTCGCTGGCCAGCCAGGTATATGCGGAGGACGGCACACCGATGGGAAAATATTATATTGAAGACAGGGTTAATGCCGACTATAAGGACATCAGCAAACATGTGATCAACGCGCTGGTGGCAACGGAAGACAAACGCTTTTACGATCACAGCGGTATCGACCCACGTTCACTGGCCCGCGCCTTCTTTTATCTCGGCGGCGAAGGTGGTGCGAGTACCATCAGCATGCAAACAGCAAAGAACCTCTTTACCAATAACTGGAATACCCGGAATATTTTCCTGCGTGTATTGCAGAAAGTGAAGGAATCCATCATTGCCGTTAAACTCGAACGCAATTTCACCAAGGAAGAAATCGCTACATTATACCTGAATACGGTAGCTTATGGCGATAACGTATATGGTATCCGCAATGCTTCAAGGACTTTCTTCCAGAAAGAGCCGGATCGCCTCAGTGTGGAAGAAGCGGCCGTACTGGTGGGTATGGTGAACGGACCCTCACTGTACAATCCACGCCGTAATCCCAAACAGGCGCTCGACAGGAGGAACCTGGTACTGAATCGTATGGTCAGCAGTAATTACCTTACAGAGAAAGAGGCTGCCCGGTTAAAGATGACCCCTATCACCCTGAATTATAAAAAACTGGATGAGAATAATGGTCTTGGCCCCTACTTCAGGATGGTATTAGGCGAGGATATGAAGAAATGGTGTAAGGAGAACAAGAAAAGCAATGGCGACAGTTATAATCTTTACCGCGATGGCCTGAAGATCTACACCACCATCAATCCGCGCATGCAACTCTATGCGGAAGAAGCGGTGGCCAAGCATATGAGTTATATGCAAAAGCTTTTCAACAGCCAGGAAAATATCAAAAAAGGAACCGTATGGAAAGGTTTTGAAAATGTACTCGAATCCAATATCAGGCAAAGTGACCGCTGGCGCAACCTGAAAAAGGAAGGCATGAGCGACGAAGATATCCGCAAAACCTTCGACCAGAAAACACCGATGCATGTGTTTGCCTGGAATAATACCAGGGGTAAGGATACGGTAATGACACCTTATGATTCGATCAAATACCACCGCCAGATGTTACAGGCCGGCTTTATGGCCATGGACCCTGTAAGCGGTGCGGTGAAAGCATGGGTTGGTGGTATCGACTTTAAGACTTTCAAATACGATCACGCAAATTTCAATACACGCAGACAGGTAGGTTCTACCATGAAACCACTTCTGTACAGTCTTGCAATTGAAGAAGCGGGTTTCACACCGAATACAATTGTATATGATGAGCAGCAGAGTTTCGGAGGTTACGGATTAGTACCTGCCACCAGCAGATCCTGCAAAGGCGGTTCCATGCCGATGGCCAATGCACTTGCGTTTTCGCGTAACTGTGCTTCGGCTTATATCATGAAACAGCTGGATAATACCGGTAACAATGGCGCCAAACGTTTTGTAGACTTCCTGAAAAAATGCGACCTCAAAACTAAAATAGAACCATACCCTTCCATTGCACTGGGTTCCTGCGAGATCTCACTCTTTGAAATGATGCAGGCTTACAGTATGTTCCCCGGCCGTGGCTTCAATGTGAAACCGATGTACATCACACGCATTGAAGACAGGAATGGTAATGTGCTGGCCACTTTTACACCACAACGTAAAGAAGTGATCAGTGATGTAACCGCTTATTCTGTTATTAAAATGATGCAGGGCGTAATGACCATCGGTACCGGTCGCGGTGTATGGGGTTATGATATGCCGGGCGGAGTGGAAGTGGCAGGTAAAACCGGAACCACCAACGAAAACAGCGATGGCTGGTTCATGGGCTATACCCCACAGCTGCTCGCAGGCGCATGGGTTGGTTGCGACGATCGTTTTGTGCACTTCGATGCGCAGAGCCTGAATGGCCAGGGCGGGCGTGCCGCTATGCCGATCTGGGCTTACTTCTATGGTAAATCTGCAGCAGATGCCAATTGCGGACTCGATACACGCCTCACTTTTGTGAAACCTGAATCCATGACCAATGACCTCATCATCGACTATGTAAATGGCACTACTCCGATACTCGGCGGTGAAGGTGAAGATGTAGGTACCGGCAGTTCCAACGATTATGAAGTGCCAAGGGAGATCAAACCGGAAGATATTGCTCCCCCGGAATCACAGATCAAGATCGAAGATCCGAAGAACAAACCGGGTAATAAACCACCGGTAGATCCTACAAAGAAACCAGTGAATATTCCACCCGCACAACCGGCCAACAAACCGCAGGAACAGCAGCAGCCAAAAGCGGTGCTTCCGAAAAGGGTTGGGAGATAATCAATCAATGAACTCCATATAAATTGCAGAAGCGTGCTTCGCAACGTTCTTTTCTGCGGCGAAATTTATCGAAGGGCTGTATACCTGGCGTTACAGCCCTTCTCCTTTCCAGCTGATGTTCAGCGAAAGCTGGTGGAAAAGCTGCTGCTGGTAAAAGCCCGTCGCATAACGGAAGCGCGCTTTTTTCAGCAGCACCCCTATTCCCAGATTAAATCCGTTGAGGCCGCTTGTCATGTTATAAGCATTCAGGTCCTGCCGGCGGAGAAAATTATATCCTGCATCTACTTCAATTTTTTCATGAAGGAATAATTGCGCCCCAAGCACGAGGTGCGAAAACACCTGTTGCAACGTAGTGCCTTCCCTATATTGCGGATCTCCTTCGGAAGCACGGAAAGCAGTATCGTTGTAATGAATATTGAAGCGATGGAGATGGTGTGCCGTAAGCGAAAATTGTAACGGTGCATTTTTCAACCTTGCCGTAACGCCGGCCTGCAGGTCGAAAGGCAATTCTTCCTTACGGTTGCTGCCATCATAGGTTTTTAACTGCGTGCCCAGGTTTTTAACCACTACCCCTGCCTGCACCTGTTTTTCCGGGTCATAATAAGTAACGGCAACATCTGCAGCAATTCCGGAAGAACTGTATTGCCCGTAACCTGAATAAATGAATTTCAAAGTTGCACCATACCACCAGTTGTCTTTATACTGCCTCGATGCCATAGCCTGCACCACATAATCCCGCGGCCTGAACGATCCGCCCACGATTCCCGAAGCATCGGTCTGTGTCATTTCTCCGTAATTCAGGTAATTCACCCCGAAACCTATGTTGGTATTGGCGGCATTCCACCTGAAAGCACTTGTAAAACTATACGCGGTAATGCCTGCTAAAAAAGAGTTGAATGAGAGATCAGCCTGACCGTGCATGTTTTCTCTCAGTAAGGCTGGATTATGAAAAGCCATGCCCACATCCTTGCCGATTGCAGAAATGTTCACACCACCCAATGCGGAAAGCTGTGCAGTATTCGGCTGGTTCAGGAAATTGAATACCGCGTTGCCTCCCAGGGTCTGGGAATGTCCGTAACCGGAAAGCAGCAGGAAAAAAAACAGGACGCGGTAATGCATAATAGAGGATCCCTGATCAAATCTAAGCGATTTTACAGAGGGATGCGGCAATAAAAATCCCCGTACCGGGATGATACGGGGATTGCTTTGATTTCTTTCAGTTATACCAGCGCAAGTTCGGTAACCTGCTGCATCGTCTTCACATAATGGAACTCGACGCCTTTGATAAAATCACTGTCTATCTCGTTCACATCTTTTTCATTCTGCCAGCAAAGGATAATTTCTTTCAACCCGGCCCTTTTCGCTGCCAGGATCTTTTCCTTGATGCCGCCCACAGGCAATACCTGTCCGCGCAGCGTGATCTCACCGGTCATCGCCAGGTAAGGTTTCACCTTGCGGCCTGTAAATGCGGAGGCCAGTGACGTGAGCATGGTAATACCTGCACTTGGCCCGTCTTTCGGAACAGCTCCCTCCGGTACGTGTATATGAATACTTTTCTTCTGGAAATCTGCCGGATCGATACCGTATTTTTTTGCATTGGCCTGCAGGTAACTCAGGGCCGTGCTCGCACTTTCCTTCATTACATTTCCGAGGTTACCGGTGAGTTTCAGTTCGCCTTTACCATCACTGAGCAGGGTTTCAATGAAGAGAATATCGCCGCCTACATAAGTCCATGCAAGTCCTACAGCCACACCAGGCAGGTTGGCGGTTTTATATATTTCGTTGGAATAACGGGGCTGACCGAGGATCTTTTCCACATCTGCCGCCGTCAGGGTCGGTTTTACTTTGTTTTTCAGGGCCAGTTCTTTGGCCTGGTAGCGCATAATCGAAGCCAGTTGCCTGTCCAGTTCACGCACTCCGCTTTCACGGGTATAATTCTCTACCACTTTCTCCAGTACTTTATCCGCAATCCTGAAATTTACCTTACCGAGCCCATGTGCTTCTTTTTGTTTAGGCAGCAGGTGTCGTTTGGCTATTTCCACTTTTTCCTCTACCGCATAACCACTCAGGTCAATGATCTCCAGCCTGTCGCGCAGGGCAGGTTGAATATTCTGCAGATTATTGGCAGTAGCGATAAACAATACTTTACTGAGGTCGTATTCCAGTTCCAGGTAATTATCATAGAATGTATGATTCTGTTCCGGATCCAGTACTTCGAGTAATGCAGAAGAAGGGTCGCCACGGAAATCGCTGCCGATCTTATCGATCTCGTCCAGTATCATCACCGGGTTGGAAGATTTACACTTACGGATATTCTGTATGATCCGGCCCGGCATGGCACCGATATAGGTTTTCCGGTGACCGCGGATCTCGCTCTCATCATGCAGACCGCCAAAACTCACCCGCACATACTTACGCCCGATCGCATGTGCAATGGAACGCCCAAGTGATGTTTTACCGATACCGGGAGGCCCGAGAAAACAAAGAATAGGACTTTTCATATCCCCTTTCAGTTTCAGTACGGCCAGGTATTCCAGGATGCGGCTTTTGATCTTGGTCATGCCATAATGTTCTGTATCGAGTACGTTTTTGGCATTTTTCAGATCATAGTTGTCTGCAGTATAATCCTCCCAGGGCAGATCGAGCATCAGGTCGAGGTGGTTGTACACCACTGAGTAATCCGGTGTGGTGGGATGCATCCGCTCCAGTTTGGCAATGCCACTCTGAAAAAGCGTCTTTGCCGCTTCCGGCCATTTTTTGCCCTCGGCCTTTTTCTTCATCTCTGCGATCTCCCTTTCATTGGAGTCGCCACCCAGCTCTTCTTTGATGCTTTTCAGCTGCTGTTGCAGGAAATAATCCCGTTGCTGTTTATCTATTTCTGTTCTTGTCTTATTGGTCACTTTGTCTTTCAGCTCGGCAAACTGGAGTTCTCTTTGCAGGATATGCACCAGCTTTTCAGCGCGTTCGTGCACATCTGCGATTTCCAGCAGGAGCTGTTTTTCATCAAGCTCACTGTTCAGGTTACTGCTTACGAAATTGATGAGGAAAGACGGGTTCTCGATATTTTTCAGGATGATCGCTGCTTCCGTAGGAAGGTTGGGCGATAACTGGATGATCTGGGTAGCCAGGTCCTTGATACTGCTGATATAAGCTTCGAAATCTTCTTTTTCCGGCACTTCGGGGTCTTCCAGCAACTTTACCGATGCCCTGAAATAAGGATCTACACTAACCATCTGCTCCAGCTCGAAACGTTTCCGGCCCTGGATAATGATCGTAGTTCCGCCGTCCGGCATTTTGATCAGCTTCACAATTTTGGCAACTGTACCGATTTTACAGAGATCCTTCGGCTCGGGATCTTCGATCTCCACATCTTTCTGCGCAACCACGCCTACCAGCTTATCCAGTTTGTAGGCATCGTTTACCGCTTTGATGCTTTTGTCGCGCCCTACCGTGATCGGTAATACCACACCCGGGAACAGCACAGTATTCCTGAGCGGAAGTATGGGGAGGGTTTCCGGGATTATCAGCGGTTTGTCCAGTTCACTATCATTCTCATTGATAGGAATGATGGGCATAAAATCCGTATCATCTTCAGATCTGAAAAACAATTTCTCTTTCAACATAACTTACTTTATGGTCAATATGTCACCTGGCAGCCGGACTACAGCCAATTATCCAGTCGGTAAAATTAATTCAATATTGGTGCCATCCGCTATAAAAAGGCAGATTTGGCATAACCTGGAAAAAAAAATCCTCCCGGTAAACCGGGAGGACCTTCTTGCAAGAAGTAATATTTTTAAAACAAATACTATTTCTTAGTTGTGTCAGCAGCAGCTTTAGTAGTGTCTGCGTGAGTAGTGTCAACTGGAGCAGCAGCGGCAGCAGCAGCTTTGATGCTATCAGCGATACGTGCGCTATCAGCAGCAGCAGCAGCAGCATCTTTGTTTTCACCTGAGTTACAAGCAGCCATAACACCAGCTACAGCTAAGATTGCGAATACTTTTTTCATTGTACTTGTTTTTTTAATACGTTTTAAATACGGCGCAAAGATAATTGCCGCTGTCAATTAAGCAAGTTTTAACGAAAAAAAATTATTTCTTTCTGAAAAATATTCTAACCGGCACCCCTTTAAAGTTAAACTGGGTCCTCAGCTGGTTCTCGAGGTAGTTACGGTAAGGCTGTTTGATATCGTCCGGGTAGTTGGTAAAAAAAGCGAATGAAGGAACATGTGTCGGTAATTGTGTCACATATTTGATCTTCACCGTATTGCCTCTCACTACCGGGGCATGATAAGCCTGCACGGCTTTCAGCATTACATCATTCAGCTGGGAAGTAGGGATTTTACGTTTCTTGTTCTCAAACACTTCAAGTCCCAGTTCAATGGCTTTGAAGATCCTCGTTTTCTCATGCACCGAGATAAAAAGAACAGGTACATCAGAGAAAGGGGCCAGTTTTTGCTTCAAGTTTTTTTCGTAATCACGGGCTGTATTCGTCTCTTTTTCAACGAGATCCCACTTGTTAACCAATACCACGATCCCTTTTCCTTTCCGTGCAGCCAGGCTGAAGATCGTTACGTCCTGGGCAGTGATTCCTTTGTCTGCATCGAGCAACAGCAGGCATACATCAGCTTCATCCATAGCGCGGATGGCACGTATAATAGAGTAAAACTCCAGGTCATCCTTCTCTTTGCTCTTTTTACGGATACCAGCAGTATCGATTAAGATAAATTCTTTCTGAAAGAGATTATAACGGGTATGGATGGTATCACGGGTAGTGCCGGCAATATCACTTACAATGGTACGCTCTTCGCCGATCAGTGCATTGAGAAGGGACGATTTCCCAACGTTCGGCTGACCAATGATTGCGAATTTAGGCACTTCGCTTTCGCGCATCGCCTCTTCCACGTCTACCGGTTCGATATCGGCCGTAATAGCATCAAGTAATTCTCCAGTTCCGCTTCCAGAGATACTGCTAATGAAGAAGTTATGTTCAAACCCAAGACTATAGAACTCTGTTGCTTCCAGCTCTCTCGTACCATTGTCGACCTTATTAACTACCACATAAACCGGCTTGGTCGAGCGCCTCAGCAGGTCGGCCACAGACTCATCCAGGTCCGTGATACCGGTTGCCACATCTACCATGAATATAACCGCATTGGCTTCATCGATGGCTATGCGTACCTGCTTGCGGATCTCCGTTTCAAACACATCGCTGCTGCCGGAAACAAATCCCCCGGTATCGATCAGGTTGAATACTTTACCATTCCAGTCGGCAATACCATACTGGCGATCCCTGGTAACACCACTCACATCATCTACAATAGCCTTGCGGTTCTCCAGCAGGCGGTTAAAGAAAGTGCTTTTTCCAACATTCGGGCGACCAACGATCGCAACTGTATAACTCTTCATAACTATTCCGATATATGATTCAATATAACCTTTCAACAAATTGAAAATCAGATCATATTGAAAAAATAAAAAATAAATTAATTTTTTTCCAGGCTTTATGCGTCAAATTCTATTCCTACCTAACTTAAACATGGCGTTTCAATCTTTCTTCTTGCCTGAAATGGATCAAATTAAATCGCAATTATAATTTACAATAAATTAATAATCAATTATTTATATCCATATTCATTCAATTGCATCTCATTATCCCTCCATTTGGGTCTTACCTTCACAAACAACTCCAGGAATACTTTCTGGCCAATAAATGCTTCAATGTCTTTACGGGCACTGGTACCGATCTGCCGGATCATTTTCCCCTTATCTCCGATGATGATCGCTTTCTGGGTTTCCCGCTGAACGATGATATCGGCCTGGATCTTTACAAGGGTATCTTTTTCCTTAAACTCATTTACCATCACCGCGGTGTGGTAAGGAATTTCATCCCCGAAAAGTTCATAGATCTTTTCTCGGATCAGCTCTGCTACAAAAAATTTAGTAGGCAGATCACTCAGGTCGTCCTCGTCATAGAAAGGAGCCGACTCAGGCAAAAGCGACAGAATGGCATTCAACAGCTTATCCAGGTGTATCTTCTGTAGCGCCCCGATCTTTACTATTTTCTTGTAATAAGGCCGTTGTCCGAAAAAAGCTTCCGCTTCCGCGATCTTACCATTGGCCGCTGCATCGATCTTGTTCAGGACCAGCAGGCAGGGTATGCTAAGCTTCAGCGACTGGAAAATAGCATCACATTCTTCGAAATTATCGTTGGCATCCACGATGAGCAGGGCAATATCGGCGTCTTCAAGGGCGCTTTTCACTGCCGCCATCATGCGCTGATGGAGTTTATATTTCGGGTCGATGATACCGGGCGTGTCTGAAAAGATCACCTGGTACTCACCTGGTTTGTTCAGAAAAGCTTTGATCCGATGCCTGGTAGTTTGCACTTTGGAAGACACAATAGCCATTTTCTCACCTACCAGCGCGTTGAGCAGGGTGCTTTTGCCGGCATTCGGCTTTCCGAATATGTTTACAAATCCCGCTTTCATGGTACCGGTAAATTAACGATTAAACGCCATTAATTAAAAAAGGCCCTCAGGAGGGCCTTTTCTCTGTTGCGAGGGAAGGGATCGAACCTCCGACCTTCGGGTTATGAGCCCGACGAGCTACCGCTGCTCTACCTCGCGATGTATTGGATTGCAAAAGTAAGGGTATGCAATTTAGCAGCCAAATATTATTGAAAGTATTCGCAAAATAATTTAGCGGGCTTAAAACAAACGGCCTTTGTAATGAAGCTGTTATACATTACAAAGGCCGTTATCTGCCGGAAATGGCGCTACGGTTAATCGTCTCTCCGTTTTACCGTAGCACCACCGCTGGCACTGATATCCCTGATCAGACCTGTACCTTTATAGTAGATGGAACTACCACCTGAGGCACTGGCACTCAATTCTTTATTCACCGTGATGCGGATGCCGGAAGCACCGCTGGCATCCAGTTTACAATAGTCGATCTTCAGATCGTATGCTTTGATCTCACTCGCGCCGGAAGCATTGATATTGGTTTTTTCCGCTGTTCCTGCCAGGCTCATCTTGGAAGCACCACTGGCATCGAGCCTCAGCTTGCTGGTGATCACCTCACCGGTCAGGTCGCTGGCGCCCGACATTTCCAGCCAGAGTTCATCCAGTTTCACCTTTTCCGTGAACTTCACGTTACAGGCTCCGGAAGCTTCTACCCGGTCTATTTTCCTGAAAGTAACATAAGCTTTCATTTTGTGGTTGCCCCAGGATTTCCAGTTTAAGCCCTTGGCATCGAAATAGATATGTAATACACTGCCTCTTACTTCGGTACGGATCCGGTTCATGATCTCATCGGAACTGGCACTTACCGCCACAGCATCTTCCCCGCCCTGCGACAGGTAAAGATCGATAGCTCCGGATACCTCGATCCCGGTAAAGCTGCCAACGGACCGCACCTGGGCATTGGCATCATATACAAGATTTTTTTCATTTTGCGCATGGACCGTTTCTGATACGGCTCCGGTTACGATGACCAGGAATGCGAGCAATATTTTCTTCATGGGGGCGAACTTCATTTTATTTATAACGGAATCCTGAAATTAAAGTTACAGTTGGGATTGATTTTATGATTATCTATTTTTGCAGCGGATCATTCCTCGGGGTGCTCTGCCGCCATGAGTGCACGCATGGCGGTAAGGGCTGAGATAATACCCGTTGAACCTGAACAGGGTAATTCCTGCGAAGGGAAGGTGTACATTTTTTCTGTAGTCCCTCCTGGCTGTAGCTATTCAATCCCTGTTCCCATTATTAACTTTTAAAGATTCAGAATGAAAAAGTTTTTGGGAACAATGTCATTGGCATTCCTCACCCTTTTTGCCCTTGCGCAAAACAAGATGCTTGTAAAAGGCATTATTACAGACAAACAATCCCGTGTTCCGCTGGCTGGCGCCAGTATTTCACTGGGAAGTATCCGTACCGTAACCGATGAAACCGGGCATTTCCTGTTCAGCAGGGTCGGTGCGGGTAGTTACCGGCTGGCAGTGTCAAGTATCGGTTACCAGTTTTTTTCTCAGGAGCTGGCGGTAAAAGATGCGGTAACCGAACTGAACATCGCACTCGAACCCGCTGTGCTTTACCTGGAGCCGCTGGAAGTAAAAGCGGTAAGGGCGTCCGACAAAGCGCCTTTTGCCAAAACCAATCTCAGTAAAGAAGAGATCAGTAAAAACAACCTGGGGCAGGACATTCCTTTCCTGCTCAACCAGACCCCTTCCGTAGTGGTAAATGCGGATGCCGGAAACGGTGTTGGTTATACGGCTATGCGCATCCGCGGCTCGGATGCCACCCGTATCAACGTTACGCTGAATGGCATTCCTTATAACGATGCGGAAAGCATGGGAACTTTTTTTGTAAACCTGCCCGATTTCGCATCTTCGGTCAACAGCATACAGGTACAGCGCGGCGTGGGTACTTCTTCCAACGGTGCCAGTGCTTTCGGTGCAACACTGAACCTTGCCACCAACGAGTACAATGAAAAACCCTATGCCGAGTTCAATAACAGTTTTGGTTCTTTCAATACCTGGAAAAATACCGTAAGAGCCGGTTCCGGCCTGATCGACGGTCATTTCACCATTGATGCGCGTTTGAGTAAAATATCCAGCGATGGTTATATCGACCGCGCCACCAGCGACCTCAGCTCTTTTTACCTGAGCACAGCCTGGATGAACAAACGTTCCTCACTCCGTTTCAACCTGTTTTCCGGTAAGGAGAAAACCTACCAGGCCTGGTATGGTGTGGCAGAATCGCTGCTGCATACGGATCGTACCAACAATCCTGCAGGAACTGAGAAAAGCGGTGCTCCTTATGATAACCAGACCGACAACTACACACAGACCCACTACCAGCTTTTCTTCAACCATGCGTTCAGCAATACCTGGTCGTTCAATACAGCTGCGTTCCTTACAAGAGGATATGGTTATTACGAAGAATATAAAGCAGATGCGGCTTTTTCGAAATATGGCTTACCGAATGTTACTATCGGCGGTACAACCATCACCTCTTCTGATCTCGTGCGTCAGCGCTGGCTCGATAACTATTTTTATGGCCAGACTTTTTCGCTCCGCCATAAGAACGGCGGCAATGAGTTCACTTTTGGTGGCGGCTGGACGCGTTATGACGGTACACACTTTGGTACGCTTCCCTGGATCCAGTTAAGCAGTGCACCTAAAGATTACCGTTATTATGATTATGATGCCGTTAAGAAAGATGTGAACTTCTATGCAAAATGGCAACACCAGCTCGGAAGGTATTTTACTTCTTTTGCAGATCTGCAATACCGTAATGTCAATCATACCATGAATGGCTTCCAGGGTAACCCCCAGCTGCTGGTGAACCGTAATTTCAATTTCATCAACCCGAAAGCCGGTATCACTTATGCACGCAATGGCATGCAGTTGTACTTCAGTTATGCACTGGGCAACAAGGAGCCGAACCGCGATGATTTCCAGGCGAGCCCGTTGAACCAGCCCAAACAGGAGACCATGCACGATTTCGAGCTTGGCTTTGAAAAGAAAAACAGCCGTTTCCGTTTTGCTGCTGATGTATATTATATGTATTACCGGAACCAGCTGGTACTGACGGGCAAGATCAATGATGTAGGCGCGAGTACCCGGATCAATGTTCCCTACAGTTACCGCTTAGGACTGGAACTGCAGGGCAGCGCTATACTGTCTGATCATTTTAATGTTGCTGCCAACATCGCGTTCAGCAGGAATAAGATCAGTTCATTTACAGAATACATCGACAACTATGATACAAACGGGCAGGACGCGATCGCACACCGCAATACCAATATCTCCTACTCGCCTGCCGTAGTGGGTGGACTTACCCTGAATGTATTACCTGTTCAGCAGCTTACTTTAAGCCTGGTAAGCAAATGGGTGGGTAAACAATATATGGACAATACACAAAACGAAAACCGCAAACTGAATGCATTCTTTGTACAGGATGCGCGATTGAGCTGGCAGGTGAATACAAGGTTATTCCGCGACTGCCGTGTAATTGCCCAGGTGAACAACCTGTTTAACAAACAATATGAGCCGAATGGCTTTACTTATAACTATATCAGTGGTGGTGCAACCGTTACGGAAAACGGTTACTATCCAATGGCCGGAACCAATTTTGTGTTTGGTCTGAACATCGGTTTGTAACCTCCACCAACCAACAAGGAAGCCACCTGCGAGGGTGGCTTCTGCTTTTATATTATTCGTTATTCCGGTTGATCTATCTGCCGATCTGCTCCTGCCAGGCCAGCATACCGCCGGTTACATTCACAACATTGGAAAAACCCATGGTTTCGAGAATGAGGCAGGCTTGTCCGCTGCGGTTTCCGCTGCGGCAATAAATATATACTTCAGCATCTTTCAGGTCTTCTATTTCATCAACCTGCATGGTCTGCACTTTACCCAATGGCAGCAGGATGCCGCCGATATTGAATTCTGCATTTTCATGCGGTTCGCGCACGTCTACCAGGTTTACCTGTTCGCCGGCGTCTATTTTAGCTTTGAGCTCGTTTACGGTAATTGTTTGCATAGGTTTTATTGTAAGAGATGGTAAATAGGTTGTTATCAGTTATTACTCATGGGTGTGAGTGTGGTGTCGCGAGCTGGAGGAGTGGCGCTGATATAGAGATCCATTACCTGCCCCTGCCTGATCTTGTTCGGCACGCGTTCGCCCTGAGGGCCTACTCCTTCCGATAAAGGAGCTGGAGTTTGTTTCACCACAAATGCGTTGGCAGAATCGCGCACTGCGCCAACGGGTACTACTGAGCCGATGTTCACATTTACGGTGGCCAGGTAACTGCGGGCTTCCTGCAAGGTCATCCCGATCACATCCGGCACATCTATATCACTGCCTCCAACACCGCTTCCAAGAACAAAGCTGATGGTACTGCCCAGCGGCACTTTTGTTCCGGGTGCAAGGGGTGCACCGTTATACAACTGCTCAAGCACGGAGTTTCGGGCGATATCGGGTTTATAAGTAACAGTACCGAGTTTAAGCCCCAGGCTCTGCAGGTACATTTCTGCACTCTTGATAGAATAACCGGAAAAATTCGGGATTTCCACCTGTGGCGGTACCATCCTGTTAATGGTAAGATAAATAGTCCTGCCGGATTTTACGGTTGCATCGGCTTCAGGCGACTGGCGGGTAACTGCCAGTTTCGGAACACTATCTACAAATACCGAATCCTGGATCACCACATCGAAACCTTTATCCTCAAGCAGCTTCTGGGCAGCTACAACGTTTTGTCCTGTTACAGCCGGCACTTTCTCATAATTACCGTAGCCGGTGAACCAGCCCAGTAAACCGAAAAAGAGCAGGATCAGCAAAAAGATCACTGCAACACCTGCGAGGATATTGACCCAAAGTGGTTTCTCTGTTATGAATTTGAACACTTGTCGGCGATGATTTTAATAATTGAATGTAAACAACCCCTCGTTCCTGTCAAAAAATAATTACCTGTTGCTGAAAGCCTCATCTATCACTGCGGAGTAGAAATCGGTAAGGCTCATGCCCATGGCGCGTACCTGTTGCGGTATTACGCTGGCTTCACTCTGGCCAGGAACCGTATTCACTTCCAGCATATATGGCTCGTTTCTTTCAGTATTGTAAATAAAGTCGATCCGTACCACGCCGCGGCAGTTCAGTACTTCATAAGCACGCTTTGCAGCTGCTTCCAGCTGTTGCTGCATGCCTGCATCGATCTGTGCGGGAGTGATCTCCTGGCTTTTGCCCTGATATTTGGCCTCGAAATCGAAGAATTCGTTACCGGTAATGATCTCTGTGATCGGCAATACACGGGTATTTCCTTTTGATTTGAATACCCCGATGGTAAACTCACGGCCGCTGATGAATTCTTCTACCAGCACCTGTGTATCTTCTCTGAATGCTTTTTCCAGTGCGGGTGCCAGTTCTGCGGCAGTATTCACTTTGCTCATACCGATGCTGCTGCCGCCGTTATTCGGTTTTACGAATACAGGCAGCCTGAGGTTGGCCAGTATTGCATCCGGACTTACCGGTGTGTGGCTGAACAGGTGCATCGATTTGGCCACATTGATGCCGCCGAATGCGGCCACTGCCACAGTATATCTTTTATTGAAAGTAAGTGCTGAAGTAGCTGCATCACAGCTGGTATAAGGTAAACCGAGCATGTCGAAATAGCCCTGTAATTTTCCGTCTTCCCCGGGTGTTCCGTGGATACAAAGCAGTACTGCATCGAAATGTACCTGGTTTCCGTTATCCGTTACCGAAAAATCATCCCTGTTCACTTTGGAACGCGCGCTGCCGTCGGCGGGTTCATACCACCAGCCTTCGGGGTTAATATCAATACGGTATACATCGAACTTTTCCCTGTCTACATTATTTCCGACGGTAACCGCGCTTTTGTAGCTGATCTGCGCTTCGCCGCTGAGACCGCCTGTTACCAGTGCTATTTTCTTCTTCATTCTGTCTGTGGATTTATCTGACAAATATAGGGAGTTGCAGGATCAGGGGAACTCAAATACGTTATTAAGCGTATACAGATGGAAAATTAACATCCGTTTTAAACAAACAAAAAGGTGAAGGAGCTTCCGTCCCTTCACCTCACGTTGACGGGAAATATCACCCGCCGTTACTGGTTGTTGTCTTTTCCTGGCAACAATTACTTATGTCTAAGCTACTACAGTGGCCGCTTTTCTGCAAGTTTTAACTGTTAAACTTTCGCACACCGGAATGTGCATCAAATGTGCATTTTGTCCTTTTTCGCCAGCAATTCTTCCACTGTTTCCTGGTACATTTCATCAGGCACGCAGCAGTCTACCGGACATACGGCCGCACATTGCGGTTCTTCATGGAAACCCTGGCACTCGGTACATTTGTTCGGGGAGATATAATAAGTATCTACACTCAAGGGTTCGAAGCGCTGGTCTGCGTCTACGGTGCTGCCATCCATCAGTACAAAACTGCCTTTGATGGTTGTTCCGTCTGCAATAGCCCATTCTACTCCGCCTTCATAAATCGCATTATTCGGACATTCCGGCTCGCAGGCGCCGCAGTTGATACACTCTTCTGTTATTTTGATTGCCATATTAATACAGGTTTGTTCAGTTTGTGATTTTACATTTGCAGTGTCAAAAATACGGCTGACAAATGACTTTACAAGAACGAATTGAATTAATGGTTCGCCTGGGCAACCATATGCGTAGTGAGGATATGGACTGGCAGGCAGTAAAAGAGCGGGCTTACCGCGAAAATGCCTGGTTCATTCCCGAGTTTATAGACGCGGCTGTAGCCGGTATCTGCGACCAATTCCTGGACCTGCAGAAACTCAATACCTGGGCCGCATCTTACCAGGTGCCCGACGAACAGCCGGCACCGAAAACCGTAGGACTGGTCATGGCCGGCAATATCCCGCTGGTAGGTTTCCATGATTTCCTGTCGGTGTTCATCAGCGGCCACCAGGTGGTGATCAAACCTTCTTCCAAAGATGAAGTGCTGATCCGCTACCTCGTAAAAAAACTGTACGAATGGGAGATCACCGTGCAGAATGTGGTGTCTTTCGCCGAGCAGCTGAAAGGTTGCGATGCATACATTGCCACCGGCAGTAATAATTCCGGGCGTTATTTCGAGTATTATTTCGGCCGTTATCCGCATATCATCCGCCGGAACAGAACTTCGGTTGCCGTGCTCGACGGAACAGAAACCCTGGAAGAACTGAATGCACTGGCCGACGATATCCAGTGGTATTTCGGACTGGGATGCCGAAACATCACGCAGCTCTACGTTCCGGAGAATTATGATTTCGTTCCGTTACTCGATGTACTGCGGAAGTACGCGTACTTTACAGATTATCACAAATACAAGCATAACTACGATTATCACCTCGCACTGCTGATCATGGGAAGCAAGTATTATATGAATAACGATTCCATCATCCTTACGGAGAACAGTTCTCCTTTTTCACCGGTCAGCCAGGTGCATTACACCTTCTATACAGACAAGGCACAGGTGCTCGCTACCCTTTCCGCCAGCGAAGAAATCCAGTGCGTGGCAGGCAGAGACGGTATTCCATTCGGGAAAGCGCAGCAACCCGGGCTGACCGACTATGCCGATGGTGTAGACACCATGGCATTTCTGATGGGATTATAGTATCTTTAAACAAACGCTCAGTCATCAGCGTACTGTCTTTTTTGCAGGCTAAGAAGTGTATCTACGACAGTTGCCGTAAAACATTTGTTAAATGCATTTACGGGACGAACTGTCAATTAAACAGCTTCGTTTATTTGCTATCAGAAAGGCATACAATTTGAACCAGGGCATTTTATTAAAACAATCAGAATATGAATCTCAAGAACATTTTAGCTACTGTGGCGATCAGTGCATGTACAGCAGTAGTCAGCATCTGGGGTTATGGAAAATATGCGGCTTACCAGCATGCGGGCGTACAGGAGCCCGGAAAGCTGCCGGTGAACTATGCAGGTTTTTTTAACAACGGAAATACCCCGGCCGTAACGGTAGATTTTACTCCGGCAGCAACTACAGCCACGCCGGCAGTTGTGCATATCAAAACGAAAACAAAAGCACGCCAGGTCAGCAATAGCAGGCAGCAGCGCCGCAACCCGTTTGCCGATTTGTTCGGTGATGATTTCGGCGATGTATTCGGAGGTCCGCGGATCATACCGGAGCAGGCAGCCAGCGGCAGCGGTGTGCTGATTACGGAAGATGGTTATATCGTAACCAATAACCACGTAGTAGATGGCGCAGACGAGATCAACGTTACACTGGCCAACAAGAAATCATATAAGGCAACAGTGATCGGTTCCGATCCCAGCAGCGATATTGCGGTGATCAAGATCGAAGGTAAAAGCCTTCCCTATCTTGTATATGGCAACAGCGATGAGGTGAAACTCGGACAATGGGTACTGGCGATCGGTTATCCGTTGAGCCTTGATGTAACCGTTACAGCAGGTATCGTAAGCGCCAAATCGCGTTCCATCGGTATCAACAGGCAGCAAAGCCAGGCGCCGGTAGAATCGTTCATACAGACAGATGCTGCGGTAAACCCTGGTAACAGTGGTGGTGCGCTGATCAACACATCAGGTGAACTGATCGGTATCAACTCTGCCATTGCATCACCAACCGGTTCTTATGCAGGTTATTCTTATGCGATTCCTGTAAACATTGTAAAGAAGATCGTAACGGATATTGTAAAGTTCGGTACTGTTCAGCGTGCCTATATCGGTATCAATTACCCGCCGCTGGAAAACATGACCGATGCTGAGAAAAGGCAGCTGGAGCAGGAACTGGGTATTGCGCTGAAAGAAGGCGAGGGCGTTTATATTACCGATGTGCCTGAAGGTGGCGCAGCTGCCATTGCCGGATTGAAAAAAGGCGATGTGGTAACCAAGATCAACAATATTGTTGTAACCGGCGGCCCCGAACTGCAGGAACAGGTTGCACGTTTCAAACCGGGCGATAAGATCACACTTACCTATACCCGTGGCGGTAAGGAAAGCACGATCAATGTAGTACTGAAGAACAAGGCAGGTAATACTGAAGTGGTTAAAAACGCAAGCGTGATCGAAAAGCTGGGCGGAACACTTGAGAATGTAGACAAGAAAATTGCTGCCGCTAATGAGATCGCCGGTGGTGTACTGGTTAAAAAAGTAGGTGAAGGCCTGCTGAAGAAAAGCCGTATGCAGGATGGTTTTGTGATCACCGGTATCAACGGTAAAGAGATCAAAAGCCTGGATGAACTGAAAGAAGTACTTGCAGTGATCAAAAGAGGAACCGTTCGTTTCGACGGGCTGTATCCCGGCTTTGAAGGTTCTTACACTTACCCTGTAAGCCTGGGCGACGATTAACAGAACAGATCAACGATACTAAAAAGCGGTTGTACAACTACAACCGCTTTTTTTATGATTTATTGACAGGACCACTATTCTTTCACATACACAAAATATTCGCCTGCCTGTAATTCAAAAGAGGGATTTCCATTGAAACTGAACCGGAGTCCTGAAAAGAGATTGCGGAAGTTTCCTGTAAGATATTCGTGCGACAGTTCACAGCTAATGCGGTCTTTTGCAGAAACATTGAGTAATACCAGCACTACTTCATGCTCATAACGCCTGAGGTAAATCATCAGTTCATTATTGTCTGCAGCAGGCAGTAATATTGTTTCTCCAGCACCGATCGCTTTATTGGTGCGGCGCAGTGTGTATAATGTTTTATAGAAGTCATGCAATGTTACCGGTGCCGACCAGTTGACCGGGTCTTTATCAAAGAATAATAATCTTTTATAATTGGGTAATTCCTGGCCGCTGTACAACAAAGGCAGGCTTCGCTCCCATGTTAAAGCAAACACGGCCCAGGCTTTTGCGGTATCGCCGTATTTTTCGTACTCGGTACCGTTCCAGCTGTTCTCATCGTGGTTAGACGTAAAGAATAATTTCAATGCAGCTGCGGGATATTCTGAATAGGCATGCAGTACATCCCGGATCAGATCCAGTTTTGCTTCGCCTGCCCTGTATTGCTCCGTAACATGCATCCACCACCAGGCATAAGTGATATCGAAAACCTCATGATAATCGACCTGTTCGCATTCAGCCAGCCAGCAGAGCGATTTAAGGCTATCGCATTCAATCCTGGCTTCACGCCAGAAATCGAGCGGTACAAGATGCGCCATATCGCAGCGGAATCCGTCTATATTACAGGTTTCGATCCAGAATTTCATCGCACCGACCATTGCATCGCGTAAACCCGGTGCGGTAAAATCAAGATCGATCACATCTTTCCAGCCGTTCTTTTCCGTGAAATTCCCTGCATCATCTTTGAGATACCATTCGGGATGCTCGATTGTCCAGTGATGATCCTGGCCGGTATGATTGGCCACCCAGTCGATGATCACTCTCATCCTATGCCGGTGTGCGGCGGCAACGAGTTCTTTCAGTTCATCAAGGGTGCCGAATTCCGGATTTACATCTGTATAACTGCTGCAGGCATAATAGCTGCCCAGGCTACCCTGTCGCCCTTTGATGCTGACAGGTGTTACCGGCATAAGCCAGAGGATTTCAACGCCCATATCTTTCAACCGGGGTAAATGCGAAGCGAAGGCATTGAATGTTCCTTCAGGTGTGTATTGCCGCAGATTTACTTCATAGAGATTGGCTGCCTGCACCCAATCTGCAACCGGGAAAGGTTCTGTCATAGACCGAAAATACGTAATTACACGACCGGAGCGGTTTTAGTTTTCTGCATAAAAGGGAATTGCTGCAGTACCCAGGCGAGCAGCACCACGGCAACCGCGCCCAATACATTCAGCCAGAGAAAACCGAGCCCGATGATATTGTATTTGTCCATGATGAACGCTGCGATCACAAGGATCTCGCCGACAATGGCAGCAGTGAAAACGGCAGCGGACTGTACTTTTTTCATATAAAATGCAACCAGGAATATCCCGAGTATCACACCGTAGAATAAGGAACCCAATACGTTTACAGCTTCTATCAGGCTGCCCATACCACTGGCCAGCTCTGCTGTCATTACACAGAACACCCCCCAGGCAAGGGTGTAATATTTTGAGAGCCGGTATTCACGCCTGCATTCTGCGTCTGTTTTGATACCGGTCTCCGCTCCTTTTTTACTTCCCAGCCTGAGATGAAAATCTACCATGGTACAGGAAGCCAGTGAGTTCAATGCTGCTGCGATGGAACCCCATGCTGCGAGGAATATGATGGCGATCAGTAATCCGATCAGGCCGGTGGGCAGAAAATCCACCACAAACCGGAGGAAAATATAATTGGTATCGTTGTTATCCGCGCCGGGAACCGCTTTCTTCAGTACTGCCCTGTATTCCTGCTGTACTTTACTGATAGCTGCCGCGCCTTTACCTATGCTGTCTTTCAGTTCTTCGCGTTTCCCGATCGTATAATCACGGCTCCATTGCTGCTGGATGGCCTGATGATAATCGAATTTATTCTTCAACACCTGTAACGAATCCCTGTAAGGCGTTTGCATGGCCCTTTCTTCTACGGCCTTGTTAAAGAATACCGGTGCCGGGTTGAACTGGTAAAAAGTGAACAGCAATGCACCGAGCAGCAGGATAAAGAATTGCATCGGAACTTTTACAAGCCCGTTCATCAATAGGCCTAACCGGCTTTCTGTTGTATCTTTTGCAGTGAGGTAGCGGCCCACCTGCGACTGGTCTGTTCCGAAATAGGACAATGCAAGAAAGAAACCTCCGATCACGCCACTGATCAGGTTATACCTGTCTTTCCAGTCGAATCCTTTTTCCGAGATCCCTGTTGTGATCACATTCAGTTTACCTGAAGCGCCGCTTACTTTCAAGGCGTCGGTAAAACCTACCCCTTCAGGCAGATAGTGTACGATGAGGTATCCGGCGATCAGCATACCCGTGAAAATGATCACCAGCTGCAGTTGCTGTGTATAAGCCACGGCTCTTGCACCTCCGGTTACGGTATAAATGATCAGTACTCCGCCCATGACAAGATTGGTCCAGAAAATATCCCAGCCCATCAGCGACGAAAGAATGATTGATGGTGCGTAGATGCTGATACCGGTTGACAAGCCTCTCGACAGAAGGAAAAGAAATGAAGTGAATGTTCTCGTTTTAAGATCGAAGCGCTGTTCCAGGAACTCATATGCCGTGAATAGTTTCAGCCGGTTGAACAATGGTACAAACGTGATACACAGCACCACCATCGCAAGTGGTAAGCCGAAATAGTATTGCACGAAACGCATTCCGTCTGTAAATGCCTGTCCGGGTGCCGATAAGAAAGTAACCGCACTCGCCTGCGTTCCCATAATACTCAGCAGTACGAGGTACCAGGGCATACTCCTGTTGCTCAGGAAATATCCTTCCAGGTTCTTTGAGGTACGGCTTTTATAAAGACCGTAAGCAATGATACCTGCCAGTGTTACTACCAGTACAATCCAATCGATGCTGCTCATGAGAAATATTTAGTGAACCATGCGAAAAATATTACCAGCAGCACCAGTACTGCGATCACAAACACGTACCAGCCTCGCCAGGATGAGAAAAGCGGTGTTTTAACAGGTTTTTCCACTACGGTTGTTTTATTTACGTGAACTCAGTAATCCGCCGGCAAGCAGCCCCAGTCCGAGGCCGATGATCAGCCCTATTTTTACATTTTTGATCAGATAGCCAAGCCCCAATCCTATCAGCAGCAAGGTCACTACTCCTATTCTTTTTCTCGGTTGCATACTTATTTGTTTTTAGGCATTGCCACAAGGTTTGCCAGTAAACGGAATGCTCCCGGATTGCCCGCCGGCAGCTGTCTGAACAATACCAGGCTCACGTAAGCAAAATTACCTTTTCCATATGGCGCGGTAATCAGGCTGCCTGTGCTCTCGTTCTCGTTGCTGTCGTGCATGCCGAGTGGCGCCTGGTACCTGCTGTCTGCCTGGTCTGCCTGGTAAGTACTTCTTTCCTGGATCCAGTCGCGGAAATCTTCCTGTGTGATTTTATTCGGATAATTCAATAGCGTATGCCCCGGCAGCAGGAATTTCACTTCCGCTTCTTCTTCCGTTACACGCAATGATGAATTGATGTTAAAAGGATAAGGACCGATACGTGCGGGCACTGCACCCACCATCAGGTTGCGGTTATATTGCACAACGAGGTTCCCGCCATTCTCTACATACCGCATCATCACGTCGTATTTGTTGGTGAGGAATTCGTTCATGTTATAAGCCCTTACACCGGTTACGATGGCATCGAATTGTTTCAGGTTGTCATCGGTAATGTCTGCATCTGTGAGGATCTTCACATCAAACCCGAGCTGTTTCAGCGATTCAGGGATCACATCGCCGGAACCGGCAACATAACCCACTTTCGAGCCTTTCACTTTTATTTCGCTGTCGATCACTTTGATATTATCCCTGAAAGCATAATACATATCAGGTATATGCGGGTATGAGATCTTCTTGAAGAAATCGCTGAACACCATATCCTTTCCTCCCACCTTTGCAGACAGGCTCGCTTCCAGGTAATTGATCTTTCCTTTCGGGTTGTAATAAGTGCTTGCGGGCACATCGATCACATACTGTTTACCTTTTTCAAAATCGCGTGGTTCGTCGCGGAAAACCGTACGCACGGAATCCTGGCGTATATAGGCTGTAAAAGGAATTTGCTTAGCGGTAAAGTTTGAATTGTATACGATATGGAGCATGGAGTCTGCACGCTGTTTGTTCTTATCGTCTTTTACATTCAGCAGCAATACGGCCGGGCTGAGATACATGGATACACGCGGCGCTACCGCAAGCGGCTGAAAGAGTTCACCCCTGGTAGGATCGGTATACTTATAATTTACAGGTTCTGTAATGGTCAGTGCAAGACCTTCTATTTCCACTTTCATCGTTGCAGTAAGAACAGGTGCGCTCCAGGAATCACCGATAAAGTTCATTACCGGAACATTGTACATATTCTCTATACGTTTCTGGAACAACCAGTATGGCTGGCTGGACGCTCTTCCTACAGGCGCTATGAATTCATAACCGTATGCTTTACCGGTTTCCATCTCCTGCCCTGGCGTCAGTTGCCGGCGCGGATCGCTAAACTGGATGCTTTTGATCGTTGCTTTTACATCATTCCTTTTTACGAGCTGTACATTTACTTTAACACTATCGAGTTCGAGCACTGTCGCCTGCGTTGTTACCGCTTCGGCATAAAGCCCTGCACAATCCTGTATCAGCCGGGCGAGCTCCTGCAATTTTTGTTTTTGCCAGGTAGTTTCGGGCAGCTGCCGTACCTGTTTGTACAATTCCACAAGGGCAGGAACCGAGGCTTCCGGTTTATCTATTCTATAGCCCGCAATCATTGAACTGATCAGCTGCGCTATTTTTTCCCCGCCTTCGATCTTAGACCAGTTTGTTACCACGCCATCCATCAGGTCTGTTGCTGCACTGTCGCCGTCTACATGCGTAAAGAATTCATACAGTTTTCCCCTGCGTCTCGGCCGGCCTTCGCCCTGGCTTTTGTGCATGGTACGGGCTTCTGCGCCAAGTTCGCCGTAGCTTTCGCCCAGGAAAGGATTGTAGGCGCTTACATCCATTTTTACCTGCCCGGCTGTGGGTGCTGCATCGGCGCCGCTGAAGTTAAAACTGTTCCATACCAGTCTTTTGGCTTTCCAGGGTTTTAATCGCATCACGCGCAGCTGCTCCGGGAATTTTGTGCTGTCTGCAGCTGCTTTATAAGCTTCGGCTGCAATGATCGCTGATGCGGCATGGTGTCCGTGGCCTGCCCTTGCATCGGGCGGGAAACGGGCAACAATTACATCGGGCTGGAGTTTGCGTATGGCCAGCACTACATCACTCAATACATCATCGTGGTTCCATAACGTCAAAGCTTCTTTTGAGCTTTTACTGAACCCGAATTCATAAGCCCGGGTGAAATATTGTTCGCTTCCGTCCATAGCCCTCGCTGCCAGCAGCTCCTGTGTGCGGATCAGTCCTAATTCCACACCCTGCTCAGGCCCGATCAGGTTCTGACCACCTTCTCCTCTTGTAAGACTCAGGTAGGCAGTTCTGTAAAGACGTTCTTTGGCGAGGTAAGGTAATAAAGTGTTGTTCTCATCATCCGGATGTGCGGCAACATACAGTACCGTTCCCAATACATTGAGCTTTTTCATCTGCATGTAGATGTCCGCGCTGTTCCTTATCCGGGACTGTTGTGCTACCGACAAGAGCGACAACAACATCGCACCGCTTAATATTACTGTTCTTATCCTGAATTTTACTGAAGATCTGGTCATGATACCCGGTTCTTTTGGTAGAAACGAAATTAGGGAAGCATTTCTAAAAACAAAGAGGTGCGGTATGAATGGTTAACACCCTACCGCACCTCATTATAAATTGATCATTACTGACCTACAAGGAACACTGCATTTGCGAATAACATTTTGCCGTTTTCCCAGAAACTTCTGAACAGCGGGTTTTCGGCCAGGTAAACCACGTTGCCGCTTCCCATATCCTGCACACCGAAGAGCATTCCGTCTTTCAGTTTGCTGCGGATCTTAACACCGGCGAAACCAGTTACGTAAGCGTCTTTTTTCATTACGCCCACATTCCAGCCGTCTTTCATGAATTCAAACAGGGTTGCATCCTGTTTCAGGGTGAAATAATAATCGGGATAACCGAATGCAAGTGGATGTGTGTTATCCAGTTCCATCTTATAAATAGCGCCTGGTATAGATCCGCTCAGCGAAGAAGTATTCCTGTCGCCATATTTCTTCACATTTGCATATTCCCCTTTATCATCACTTTTATCTTCTTTTACTTTAATACCCCAGTCGCCCGAAGCCAGTGCAGATACCGCGCCTTCCAGTGCAACGATCTTTCCGCCGCTTCTTACGAAATCCTTCAGTTTGTCGGAAATGGATTTTTCGCTGAGCGATCTGTAATAACCATCGGGGATCACCAGCACATCATAATTTTTCAGGTTTATACGGCCTGCATCTGCAGCGTTGATCATGCTCACAGGATAATCGATCACTTTATCGAAGAAATGCCATACTTCACCTGCCCCCAGCGATGATGCCTGCTCGCCTGTGAATACTGCGATCTTCGGTGCGTTCGCGATGAGCCTTGTATCCGGCGATCCGAAATCCGCACCTTTATCCATCATACCTGTTTCAACAATATCCGCCTGTATATTGAACTGGCGGCAGGCGGCATTTACAACTGCGCTCCAGTTTCCGGCATTGTTGGTTTTGATCACGATGAGCGTACCACGGTTATATGTTTTTCCTTTATAGGTAAATGGTTTTTCCGCGAAACGGACTTTCACACCGTTTTTCAGCAGCTGCGCCAGCAAGCGGGATCCGTTAAAAGATGTATAAGGGATCAGCATACCATAAGATGCGTTTACATCCGTGACAATGCTGTTATCCTTCCATGAACTGCTTACATCGAGTTTTTCTTTCAGTGCATAGGCTTTCACACCATAAGCATAAGGAACACTCCATGCAGTAATATCATACGTATTGGAATCCGCTACCATGGTTTTAGGTTCCATCAATACTTTTACCATTACACCATGTGGCTGGTAGGCACTTACAGCAAGGTTGTAGCCTTCATCCGCGTAAGCCTCGTCTTTGCCGGTTACATAATTGAGTCCCCTGAAATTCTTTTCGCTTACATTACCATATGCAATGCCATTCTGTGCCAGCAATTGTGCTACCGCACGGAGTTTATTGGGGTCTTTATCGGTAAGCACATATGTTTTATATTCTCCTACTTTACCATTCCGGCCGTCATCAAAGAATTTCCTGAATTCACTGATGAGTTTTTCCCTGTTGGCGGAAGCCGTTTCGATGGTTGAAAGACCTGTTGTATAGTGATGCGTTGCACGATCTGTAAGTGTGAGTGTATCGCCCGAAGAGGTTGCTACTGCAAGACCTCCGCGGCTATGTCCGCCCTGCTCGAAGGTCATGCCGATAGCACCATTGTAAATAGGATATGTATCGCCGTAAGAAGGATACAGCAGATCAAAATTTTCTTTAGTGAAATAGAGCCAGCCATTGGTATCAAAATACTTTGCATTGTTCTTCCCGATCATTACCTGGAAATCGCGCTGCCAGGGGGTGATCACATCGTGGAAGGGTTCTGCGGCAGGAGCAAAATAATAAGGTGCGTTATAGCCCTGCTCATGGAAATCCACATGTACCTGTGGGAGCCACTGGTTGTATACTTTCAGCCGTTGCCTGGTCTCTATCTGTGTCTGCCAGGCCCAGTCGCGGTTCAGGTCAAAATTATAATGGTTGCTTCTGCCGCCCGGCCATGGTTCTGAATGTTCGCGGGAGGCCGGATCTGCATTGAAATGCGTTCCTACCATTGAATTGAACCAGTTCACATAACGGTCGCGGCCATCGGGATTGATACAGGGATCTATTACTACCACTGTATTCCGCAGCCATTCTTTCGCCTGCTGGTTATTCGGGTCCGTTAATGCATATAATGTAAGCATCGCCGCTTCCGAAGAAGAAGGTTCATTACCATGCACGTTGTAACTGAGCCATACGATCACAGGTGCGTCACGCATGGCGGCTGTTTTATCGCCGAGACCGGCCATTGCAAGGTTATTCTTACGGATGGCATCCAGCTGCTGTATATTTTCGGGGGAAGAGATGAAAGCCATCATCAGTTCCCGGCCTTCATTGGTTTCGCCGTATTTCTCAAGCTTCACCATGGCCGGTTTTGCCTGCGCTACTGATCTGAAATAATCTACAATGCGGTAATGCCTTGTGTATTTGCTTCCCACTTTATAACCGAGGAACTGTTCCGGACTCTGCAGGGTTTGTGCAGCAACCATTTTTACAGCTGCCAGGAACAAAAATGCAGTAAGTATTTTTTTCATATAAATCATATAAGGCGTGAATGTAACAAAGAATGAAAGTAGCGCTGTTATAATTCGAGCATTTTTTTTACACAGCCTTTTATAAATCATTGTGCCGATTCTTGTAAAAAGCAATTAATTTTCACCTATGAAAAAGACTCTTGTCATATGGGTGGCAGCCCTGGTCCTTTGCCAGGCATTACAGGCCCAGATCGTTGGAGCCGGTAAAGCGGTAGATCCTTACAAGTACACGATTGTAAAAAAAGGTACGTTCAGTAAAGCAGCGGTATCCAGCGCGCATCCGCTTGCCAGTCAGGTGGGCGCTGCCATTATGAAAAGAGGGGGCAATGCATTTGATGCAGCCATTGCCACGCAGCTTGCACTTGCAGTTGTATACCCTGAAGCCGGTAATATCGGCGGCGGAGGTTTCCTGGTTGGAAGGAAAAAAGACGGCGAGATCGTAGGTCTCGATTACCGTGAAGCAGCTCCTGCTGCGGCTTCCAGGGACATGTACCTTGACAGGAACGGCAATGCCCAGCTGAATCTCTCCCAGAACGGTCATCTCGCTTCCGGTATCCCCGGAACGGTAGCCGGGCTTTTTGCCACCTTACCTTATGCCAAACTTCCTTTTACCCAACTGGTGCAGCCCGCCATCGACCTGGCGGAAAAAGGTTATGTGATCTCCGCACGTGAAGCATCCGGACTGAACTCAGCCCGTGAGTCTTTCCTGAAATACAGTACGCGCCCTACTGCTTTTACCAAAGAAGGCAAGTGGAAAGCCGGCGATACACTGGTGCAGCCGGAACTGGCCGCAACCCTGAAAAGGATGCAGAAAGACGGTGCCAAAGGTTTCTACCAGGGCGAAACCGCCAGGCTGATCGTTGAGGAAATGCAGCGTGGCAAGGGCATCATCACGGAAGAAGACCTGAAAAATTATACGGCCAAACTGAGAGAACCGATCGAGTTCAATTACCGTGGTCACCATATCATCAGCTTTGCACCACCCAGCAGCGGAGGTATCCTGCTGGCGCAGATGATGAAAATGATCGAATCATTCCCCGTTTCAGAATACCAGTTCCAGACAGTAAAATCGGTGCAGCTGATGATCGAGGCAGAACGCCGCGCTTATGCCGACAGGGCCGAGCACCAGGGCGATCCTGATTTCTGGAAAGTACCGGTGGCAACGTTAACCAGCGATGCATACCTGAAACAGCGTATGGCAGATTATGATCCGGATAAAGCAGGTGTAAGCGCCAATGTGAAAGCAGGGCAGATCCCGCAAAGTGAAGAGACCACACACCTCAGCACCATGGATGCAGAAGGAAATATGGTAGCGGTAACCACTACGCTCAACGGAGGTTATGGCAGCAAAACCGTAGTAGGTGGTGCAGGATTCCTCATGAATAACGAAATGGATGATTTCAGCGCCAAACCAGGCGTACCCAATATGTACGGCGCACTCGGCGGCGAAGCCAATGCCATCGCACCGGGCAAGCGAATGCTCAGCTGCATGACGCCAACCCTGGTACTGAAAGGCAATAAACCATACCTCACCATCGGCACGCCGGGCGGTACAACCATTCCCACATCGGTGTACCAGGCACTGGTAAACCTGATCGATTTTAACATGAACCTCGATGATGCGATCAATAAACCCAAATTCCACCACCAGTGGTTCCCGGATGAGGTAAGCGTGGAAAAAGACTTTTCTGCTGAAACGAAAAAACAGCTGGAAGCAATGGGTTATAAACTGAAAGAAAGAGGAGGCATCGGCCGCACGGAAGGGATCAGGATACTGAATGGCAAACGGGAAGCAGTAGCCGATAAACGCGGCGATGATTCGGTTGCTGGTTTTTAACAGTAAATAGTAAACAATGGAGTTAGGACAGGGATTTCTGAAAGACACGATCAAACGTTTCCGCAATTACAGGGACCTGGGCGAAAGAACACTGAACCAGCTGGATGAGCAGGACCTGCTTGTGCAGCAGTCGGAACAGGCCAACAGCATCGCCATGATCATACAGCATATGCACGGCAATATGCTTAGCCGCTGGACCAATTTCCTCACGGAAGACGGCGAAAAGGAATGGCGCAAACGCGATGAAGAATTTGATGCAGCACTGCGCAGCAAAGAAGAAATACTCCGTTTATGGAATGAAGGCTGGGACAAGCTGCTCGAAACACTCGAGAGCCTCACACCGGAAGATCTGACCAAAACTGTGACTATCCGTACAGAGCCGTTATATGTTTATGATGCCATATTGCGGCAGCTGGCGCATTATCCCTACCATGTAGGCCAGATCGTACAGATCGGGAAAGCCCTACGCAGCGACCGCTGGGTTGCGCTCAGCATTCCGAAAGGCGGCAGCCTCGAATACCTGGAAAAAGTAAAAAAGGGCGAGATCAAACAGCCCTGACCGGCAGCGGTATGAAGTTTGGTATTGAATTTGCCTTCAAAGAACGAATACCTATTTTTGTTATGTAAGTAAAATAAACCAAACCCGTCCTGAAGCGCTTTTTAAAAATACTACGCCGCACCCTGCTCGTTATCATTGCCCTTATTCTGCTGGTATTTATTGCCATACAGACAGAACTGGTGCAGAACTGGCTTGTGGGTATAGCAACCAGAAAGCTGTCGAAGGGACTGGGCACGGAAGTCAGTATCCGCAAAGTGAGCCTCTCCGTTTTCAACAGGCTGAACATGGAAGGAACGCTGGTTCGCGATAAGCAGAAAGACACGATCCTTTATGCCGGCCAGTTAAAAGTCCGTATCACAGACTGGTTCTTCCTGCGCGACAAAGCCGTATTGAAATACATCGGTCTTGAAGATGCCGTTATTAAACTTCAGCGCAGCGATTCAGTATGGAACTACCAGTTCATTGCAGATTACTTCGCTTCTCCTTCCCCATCACCAAAGAAAAAAAGCAGTGGCGGCGGTATAGAACTGAACCTGAAAAAACTGGATCTTAAAAATGTACGTTTCATCAGCAACGACCGCTGGCGCGGGGAACGTATGGAAGCCCGGGCAGGCAGCATGCTGCTTGATGCAGAAACGATAGACCTGAAAAGAAGCATATTCCTGCTCAACGATCTCGCACTCGATAAACCGTACCTCTCCATACAGGGCTTAACACCATTGCGCCCTGATTCACTGAAAAGAAAAACAGCAGCGCTGCCGGATACCGGCATGTATTTCAACGAAGGTGACATGATCATGAAGCTCGCCAGCCTGAAGATCACCAACGGAAGCCTCTTCCTTGATTCGGACGAAGATGTACCGGTAAAACATTTCGATGGCGCGCATATACAGCTTACCAAACTTACCGGGACCCTTTCCAATATCGCTTTTATCAAAGATACCTTAAGGGCTAAGATCAACCTCTCTGTAAAAGACCGTTGCGGGCTGGAAGTGAAAAAGCTGAAGACAGACTTCAGGCTCACCCCGCAGATCATGGAACTGGCTGCGCTCGACCTGCAGACCAACCGCAGCAGGCTGGGTAATTATTATGCCATGAAGTTCAAAGATTTCAACGAAGACTTCGGCGAGTACATTACCAATGTGGTGATGGAGGCGAACTTTAAAGAGTCGCGGGTCCATACCGATGATATCGCCTACTTCGCACCCGAGCTGAAAGACTGGAACCGTGAGCTTATACTCAGCGGGAAGTTTAACGGCACGGTAGATAATTTCAACATCAGTAATTTTTCTGCAAGAAGCGGGAGCACAACACATATTTATGGTTCGCTGGCTATGAAAGGGTTGCCGGATATCAACACAACAAAGATCAGTTTCAACAACGGCACCATACAGACCAACAGCAAAGACCTCGCGATATTTGTACCGATGCTCAAAGATCTCACCCAGCCAAATTTTGCAGCGCTGGGCAACCTGCTTTACCGCGGTAATTTCAACGGTACGATCAATAACTTCACCGCAGCAGGTGTTCTGAGCTCACAGTTAGGCGGGCTGCGAACCAATATCAGCATGCAGCTGCCGCGAAGAGGCGAACCGGCCTATACCGGTTTTATAGAGACCACGCGCTTCAACATTGGCAAATTCCTGAACAATACACAGCTCGGCCTGGTAGACTTCAAAGGAAAAGTAACGGGCTCCAGCTTTACATTAGAGAAGCTGAAAACATCGCTGAACGGAGATATATCTTCGCTCGATTTTAACGGGTACACCTATAAGAACATTACCACCGACGGAACCTTCCAGCGTAAATATTTCAGCGGTGAAGTGAAGATCAACGATCCGAACCTGAATTTCACCAGTTCTGTTCAGATCGATCTTTCCAAAGACCAGCCGAGCTTCAACATGCTGGGCGATCTTGTTGAGCTGAACATGCAGGAACTGAAGTTCGCGAAAGACCCGATCCACCTGTCGGGCCTGATCGACGTTAACTTTACCGGCAGCAACATCGATAACTTCCTCGGCACGGCGAAATTCCTGAGTGCGAATGTAAAAAGGGATGATACACAGATCAGCTTCGACTCATTATCGCTCACATCCAATTATGCAGACAGTGTAAAATACCTGCGCCTTGCGAGTAATGATTTCAATGCGGCGATCTATGGCAGTTTCAGTATCCTTGAACTGCCGGCGAGCTTTCAGGCATTCCTGAATCATTATTTCCCAACTTATGTAAAACCGCCGCAGAACACGCCAGTGAATCAGCAGTTCAATATATCGGTAACCACCAATTATATTGAACCATACCTGAAAGTGCTCAGTAAAAAGTTAAGCGGGTTCAATGATGCATCTATTGAAGGCTCCGTGGATACACGCAGGAACGAACTGAAAATACGGATGCTGGTACCATATGGCAGGTTCGATACTTATACGGTAAATGGTATAGAACTGAAAGGTGCAGGCAATATGGATACGCTGTCGCTCAACGGCGAGATCAGCAGTATACAGCTGGGCGACAGTATGCGTTTCCCGAATACCAAGCTGAACATCATTTCAAAAGATGATCATTCCATTGTATCGATAAAGACCAGTGCAGACAATACATTGAATGATGCGGACCTCTATGCCGACGTATACACGCTGGAAGACGGCGTACGCATACAGTTCCGTCCTTCTTCATTTGTGCTGAATGATAAGAAATGGAATATTGAAAAAGAAGGCGAGATCATCGTAAGAACACATTTTGTAAGCGCCCGCAATATCAAATTCGTGCAGGGCTTCCAGGAGATTTCAGTGGTAACGGAAGAGGAAGACGGCGGCAATACCAGCAACCTGGTAGCCAAACTGAAGAATGTGATCCTGGGCGATATCACTTCGCTCTTTATCAAAGACCCTCATTTCGAAGGCGTAGCGGGCGGAACAGTAGTACTCAGTGATTTCTTCGGACAATTCAGGGCAGATGCAAAACTGAATGTGGAGCAGTTCCGGATGAACAATGATTCGATCGGGCTGGTTACCGTGATCTCGGGTTACGACAGCAAAACGGGCATCATCCCCTGGGATATACGATCCAACAACCCGGCATATCGCTTTGCGGCCAAAGGTTCGTATAACCTGAAAGACAGCATCAACCAGCCATTGCAGACGGATATCGATCTTGCCAATACCCGGATCGACATCCTGCACATGTTCCTGGGCGATCTGTTCACCGAACTCAAAGGACAGGCAACCGGAAAACTCAGCATCAGCGGAAATCCTTCAGCACCGGTACTTGCAGGCCGTGTGAAATTGCGGCAGGCAGGTATGAAAGTGAATTACACACAGGTGTATTATACCATCGATTCCGCGGATATCCGGTTTGAAGAAGATGGTATCAACTTCGGTGAGTTCACGATCAAAGACCGGTATAAAAACACCGGAACGGTGAAAGGCAAGCTGTTCGAAAAGGGCTTTAAGAACATGGCCTTCGACTTCGACCTTTCAACACCTAAGCTCCTGCTGATCGATACCAAACTGAAAGACAACCAGCAGTTCTACGGAAAAGCGATCGGTAAAGCCACACTGAGCCTTAAAGGGCCGGAGACAGCCGCTAAAATGACCATTGTTGCAGAATCGAACGACAGCTCGCATATATTCATTCCAAACGGTGTGAGCAGGGAAAGCGGTACGGCAGACTTTATCGTGTTCAAACAATACGGAACTGAAATGGTGGAAGTGAGTAAAAAAAGCGACTTCAACCTTTCCGTGGATCTTGACATTACAGCCACCAACCAGACCGATATCGATGTGATCCTGGATGATCTTGCGGGCGATGTGATCAAGGCAACCGGCAGCGGCAGGCTGCGGATCAAAGCAGGTACAACAGACCCCTTATCGATCCGAGGCCGATACAATATCGAACGTGGTAATTATGATTTCAACCTGCAGGGCCTTGTACGGAAGCCGTTTGCGCTGCTTCCCGATGCGGGTAATTATATAGAATGGACCGGCGACCCGATGAATGCCGATGTGCACATCGATGCGCAGTACACGGCCGAACGCGTAAGCCTCAGCGATCTCATCGGAGATAATACCTTCAGCGGCGCCGTAAAAGCATACCGTGGCGATGTATATGTAGTGGTACAGCTCAGGGATAAACTGCTGAAGCCGGATATCACGTTCAAACTCGATTTCCCGCAGGGCAGCCCGGCGAAAACAGACAGCGAGTTCGACAAATATGTGTCAAGGATAGAACGCGATCAGAATGAAATGCTGAAACAGGTAGCATTTCTTATTGCCGTAGGTTCGTTCTACCCGGTAGGCGAGCGCGCGGGTACAACAGGCACCAACCCATATTCACTTACAACGATCGGGGTTAACACATTATCACAGATCCTTACCAAGGAAGTGAACAAGGTATTCTCGAATGTGCTGTATAAATTAACGGGCGACAAAAGCCTCCGTTTCGACCTGGGTACAACGGTTTACAGTAGTGCCAGTGTGATAGATCCGAATGCGGGTATCAGTGCAAATTCCAATCGTCTCGACAGATCGCGCGTCAATTTCAAACTGGGTAAAAGTTTCTTTAATAACAATGTGATCGTAACCTTCGGCGGCGATTTCGATTTCAACCTCGGCAATACATCTGCGGTGCAGAACGGTAATTTCCAATGGCTGCCTGATCTGAATATCGAGATCATCCTGTCGAAAGACAGAAAGCTGCGCGCTATCATTTTCAGTAAAAACAGTCTTGATATTACTTCAGGGGCTGCTTATGGCCGTCGTAACAGGCAGGGCGCGAGTATCTCCTACCGCAGGGATTTTGAGAGCCTGTTTGGCAGGAAGGAAAATGATATCATCTTCAAATCCCCGGCAGATACTGCGAAGCCGGCATCTAAATGATCTTACATCAGATTTACATAACAGCAGGCGGCACTATTTTACACTGCTTCATCCTGTAGACATAGAAGTAACGGACAATACCACCACTTCTCATTTGGTTGATCACAACCGGGGCTTCGATCTTCGTGAAATATTTACCGTACGCTGCTGCAGGATCGAAAGGCAGGTTGGATGGAACGATGACATAAGCATCATCACCCTGTAATAACGGTGTTCGTACTTTGTTCAGCCAGGCGAATTTGTGCAGGTCCTGCAACTGTCCTACGCCTAATAAACGTAACCCCGAGGCCCTTGAGGTATAAAATTCCAGGTGCCCGCCTGGAAACCATTTGTCTGTGATGATGGGTGAATTCGCTTTCATGTTCCCGGCAGCAATATCTTTCTGCACCAATGCACTGAAATCGGCGCTGAATGTTTTCCAGCCACTCATATCGAGTGTTGGACAATATTCGCCGTAATTCTGTTTCTCATGGCTTCCGAAATTAACCGGTGCCAGCCTGATCATACCGATACCGCTAATCAGCGTAACCAGCACCAGCGTAAAGGCTACCGTAAGCGCAACGGGGAATACCTGCCGGGAACGCTGTTCCAGAAACAGTGCAGCAACGAAAAACAAAGGAATATATCCCGGCCCGCTCCAGTGTGGTAATGTAGGATTGAACAGCGCCACAGTCCAGAAAAGCAGGATCATCGGAATACTCATGCAGAGCAGCCAGGTTTTCACCTTTTTGGTACCGAAACGAATACGCCTGGTGAGTAATGCAAATAAAGCAATGCCGGTCAGTATGAAAACCACCGGGTTCTGGTAAGCAAATTCGCCACCGATCTCACGGCCCAGCATATCCCATTGCAGCGAAGTATGTGTTACCCTTTCCGAATGGAAGCGATAGGTGATGAAATCATTTTCAATATTCCAGTAAACGATGGGGATAATACAAATTGCGGTAACCAGCACACCAATATAGAAGCGCCAGTTGAGCAGCCACCGGCTGTTCGTTATAAGCAGGAATAATCCGAAGCCGGCCCAGAGGAACAGTGCATGTACTTTACACAATGCAGCAAGACCGATCATCAGTCCGAGCAGGATCCATACACTCGTTTTCTGATCGGCATTCTTAATGAACAGATGTGCCATCAGGTACAGTGCGGCTGTCCAGAAAAGCATCTGTGGTGAATCCGGGAGAATGAACAATCCTGATATAAAGCCTGTATATACGCAGCAGGTGTACAGTAAAGCCGCATACCAGCCCAGTCTGGCTCCTGCCAGTAATTTACCCAGTTTGAAGATGATGCGGGTAGACAGGGCGGCACAGAGAACAGCGCCGAGGCGCAATGAAACTTCACTTACCCAATGCAGGTTGAACGTAGTAACGCGGATCAGCCAGCCTACCATGGGCGGATGATCGAAATGATTCCAGTCGGGCTGAAGCGCATAGGTCCAGTAATACACTTCATCATTCCCCAGTTCAAGCAGGGATGAAGCGATCAGCTTAACCAGCGCGCTGATACCGATCAGCCACCAGACCATTTTTGAATATTGCCTGTTCATGATATTGGTGCGGAGACCTTAGTCTTTTTGATCTGTTAATGCCCTGATGGCCAGCTCATAACCTTTCAGCCCCAGTCCGATGATGCTCCCTGCTGCCTTGCCCGACACATGAGACAGCCTGCGGAACTCTTCCCTTGCATGCACATTGCTGATGTGAACTTCTATCACCGGCGCTTTGATGGCAGCGATCGCATCGCCGATAGCTACGGATGTATGGGTATAACCGGCCGGGTTCAGTACGATCCCGTCGAAATCATAGCCTGTCCGCTGCAGCTCATCGATCAGTTCTCCTTCTATATTGCTCTGGAAATAATGAAATGTGATCTCCGGGAACAAGGTACGCAACCGTTCCAGGTATTGATCGAAACTGCTGTTACCGTATATATGTGTTTCCCTGGTTCCCAGCAGGTTAAGGTTGGGTCCGTTGATGATCGCGATTTTCATTACCCGAAAATACAATAAAAAAAAGAGCCGCGGGATGCTATCCTGCGGCTCTGTATGAGATTCAAAACCAGGGCTATTGTTTGTGTTCCCTGATCATGCTTACAAAGTTGTCGAACAGGTAACGGCTGTCGTGCGGACCTGGTGTGCTTTCCGGGTGGTATTGTACGCTGAAAGCAGGTTTATGCTTCAGCCTGATACCTTCGATAGACTCGTCGTTCAGGTTCACATGCGTGATCTCCACATCCGGATGCTTGCGTACCGCTTCAGGATCTACACCAAAACCGTGGTTCTGCGTAGTGATCTCGCATTGGCCGGTGATGATGTTTTTAACAGGGTGGTTCAGTCCCCTGTGACCGTGGTGCATTTTAAATGTAGGAATATTATTGGCGAGTGCCAGCAACTGGTGACCGAGACAGATTCCGAATACAGGTTTATTTTCTTCCAGGATATCTTTCACTGTAGTGATCGCATAATCCATGGCAGCCGGATCGCCGGGGCCGTTGGAGATGAAATAACCATCCGGGTTGAATTCCTTCAGGCGGCTGAGCGGGGTTTTGGCAGGGTGCACACGTACGTGTGCACCGCGCTGAACCAGGCATTCCAGGATATGTTTCTTAACCCCGAGATCGAGCACTGCAACTTTAAGTTCAGCAGCGGCATCGCCCAGTTCGTATTCTTCGGTAGTGCTAACGGTGCTGGAGAGCTCGAGACCATCCATATCGGGTACTTTGGCCAGTTCGGCCTTCAGTTGTTCAACATCTGTGATCTCGGATGAGATAATACAGTTCATGGCACCTTTGGTACGGATATGTGCAACCAGTGCGCGGGTATCCACACCCTCGATAGCAACGATATTGTTGGCTTTGAGGTAATTGTCCACATCACCATTAGCCTGAATCCGGCTGAATTGCTCTTCCAGGTTACGGGCGATCAATCCGCGGATCTTAACGGTGTTGCTTTCAACATCACTGTCTTTGACACCATAGTTACCGATATGCACATTGTTCATGATCAGTATCTGACCAGTGTAGCTCGGATCAGTAAAAACTTCCTGATAACCGGTCATACCGGTATTGAAGCAGATCTCTCCGGTTGTTGTTCCGGTTTTTCCAAAAGCCTGGCCGTAAAAAACATGACCATCGGCCAATACCAGAACAGCGGGTTGTTTTGTGTGGGGCATTGCTAATTATTCTGTTTTACGATGCAAAAAAAGTTCATCCTTTTCAAAAAACGGTATATTTTTTTCCAGGGTACGCTTAAAAAAAGGCAAGACCGAAAAGTCTTGCCTTTTAATATAAAGAGCTGTTATCCTCTGATTATTCAGCAGTCTTTTCTTCGGTTGCAGGAGCTTCTGCAGCAGGGGTTTCAGCAACCACCTGTGCTTCTTCAGCAGCAACTTCAGTTTTCTTAGCACGGCTACGACGTGTTTTCTTAGCCGGCTCTTCTGCTTTCGCAACAGTTTTACCATAGATCTCGTTGAAATCAACCAGTTCGATCATGGCTTTCTCTGCGTTATCACCCGGACGAATGCCGAGTTTCAGGATACGGGTGTAACCACCTGGACGGCCGGCTACTTTAGGACCGATCACGGTAAAGAGTTCCTTTACAGCGCTTTTGTCCTGCAGATAGCTGAATACTACCCTGTGCTGGTGCATAATGGTTTCCTTGTCGTCGCTTTTCTTGGTTTTGGTGATCAGCGGCTCAACGTAGGTACGCAGTGCTTTAGCTTTTGCCAAAGTAGTTACGATACGTTTGTGTGTGATCAGCTGGCTGGCCAGGTTGGCGAGCAGGGCTTCCCTGTGCGCTTTCTTACGACCCAGGTTGTTGATTTTGTCTCCGTGACGCATGACTTGTTTGTTTTAGATCTTGCACCGTGTCAGGAATTGCAAGATATTTTAGGAATAAACCTGCTGTTTATAATACGGCAGGTGGTTTGTTTAGTTGTCCAGGTTATCCAGACCGAGTTTGTTCAGATCCATGCCGAAGCTCAGACCTCTTTCAGTAAGCACCTGCTCAATTTCAGAGAGTGATTTCTGACCGAAGTTCCTGAATTTCATCAGGTCTTCCTGCTCGTACTGAACCAGTTCGCTCAGGCTGTTGATTTTGGCTGCTTTCAGGCAGTTGAAGGCACGTACGGAAAGATCGAGGTCTTCCAGTGGTGTTTTCAATACTTTACGCAGTTGCAGTACATGCTCATCAACAACATCTTCTTTCTTATCTTCTTTGTTATCGAAAGTGATATTCTCGTCTGTGATGATCATCAGGTGCTGGATCAGGATACGTGAAGCCTGTTTAACAGCATCTTCAGGATGGATGGTACCATCTGTAGCCACATCCAGGATCAGTTTCTCGTAATCGGTCCTTTGTTCCACACGATAGTTCTCGATACCGTATTTCACGTTCTTGATCGGGGTATGGATAGAATCGATTGCGATGTATCCGAAAGGAGCATCTTTGATCTTGTTCTCTTCAGCCGGAACATAGCCACGTCCTTTGGAGATGGTCAGTTCGATATCCATTTTAGCGGTAGGATCCATGGTGCAGATCACCAGTTCAGGATTCATTACCTGGAAGTTCTGAGACAGCTCACCGATCATACCGGCAGTGAATTCAGAACGGCCTTTAATGGATAAAGCGATCTTTTCGTTGGCTACATCGTGCTCTACATGCTTCTTGAAACGCACCTGCTTCAGGTTGAGGATGATTTCGGTAACATCTTCTGTTACACCTTTCATAGTAGCAAACTCGTGGTCTACACCTTCGATTTTGATACCAACGATAGCAAAACCTTCCAGAGAGCTCAGTAACACCCTGCGAAGAGCGTTTCCGATGGTCAGACCGTAGCCTGGCTCGAGAGGGCGGAATTCAAATTGTCCTTCAAAATCTGTTGCTTTTTGTAAAACGATCTTGTCAGGCTTCTGAAAGCTTAATATGGCCATATTAAAACTTGTTTTTTACGGGTTTGTTGCCCTTTACCTTCCGGCTCCGGGATAATGGGTTTTCGTAATCCGCAAACCGGCAACAGCTTATACTGCTACCGGCTTACGTTCCACGATTATTTAGAGTACAACTCAACGATCAGCTGCTCCTTGATGTTCTCAGGAACGCTTTCACGCTCAGGGTATGTAATGAATGTGCCTTTTTTGTCACCTTCATTCCAGTCTAACCAGCTGAATTTAGGATTTTTTCCGCGGCTCTTGCTGGTTACTGAAGAATTATCAGCGCTTTTCGCCTTGTAAGCGATCACATCACCTGGTTTGCAGGAGTAAGAAGGTACGTTCATTACTTCACCGTTCACAGTGATATGTTTGTGGCTTACCAGCTGCCTTGCTTCAGGACGGCTTGCAGTAAGTCCCATACGGAATACTGTATTGTCCAGACGCGCTTCCAGTAATTTGATCAGGTTTTCACCGGTTACACCTTTCAGACGCTGCGCTTCTTCAAAGGTTTTACGGAACTGGCGCTCCAGCAATCCGTAAGTATATTTTGCTTTTTGTTTCTCTCTTAACTGCAGTGCGTATTCACCCAGTGTTTTACGCTTACGTGCCGCTCCGTGCTGACCGGGAGGGTTGCTGTTCTTTCCGAGCCATTTGCCATTGCCTAAGATCGGCTCACCGAAGATTCTTGAGATTTTGGTCTTGGGACCTGTGTAACGTGCCATTTGTTTTGTTTTGCGATTTTTTAGTGTCGATGCATCATCCTAAAAATCTAAAATCAATGATGCATCCTTGATTATAATAATGCTGAAGTTGCCGGTTAAGGCTGTTTCAACGATTAAACCCTACGTTGTTTAGGAGGACGACAGCCGTTGTGCGGTAAAGGAGTAACGTCTTTGATAGAAGTTACTTCAACGCCAGACTGAGCGATAGAACGGATCGCACCTTCGCGGCCGGCACCCGGGCCTTTCACGAATACGTCAACACGTTTCAGGCCAGCTTCCAGTGCAACTTTTGCTGCATCTGCCGCTGCCATCTGAGCTGCATACGGAGTGTTCTTTTTAGAACCCCTGAAGCCCATTTTACCTGCGCTGCTCCAGCTGATAACCTGGCCAGACTTATTGGTAAAGCTGATAATGATGTTGTTGAATGTTGCTGAGATACGCACTTCACCGGCTGCATCTACTTTTACGATCCTTTTCTTGGCAGCAGCTTTTGCACTGTTCTGCGCTTTTTGTGGTTTTGCCATGTTTGCTTTTTGAGGTAATCATCCCGGCTCTACGGGAATGGTTTAACAATGAAAAATCCCGATCAGCTCGGGAACCGCTTCACTCTCCTTCCCGATCATATCGGGAGATCCAAGCTGAACCGGATTTTATAAAGAAGTCGTGAGCACCTTATGATACTCACGACTCAATTATTATTTCTTAGCTGCCTTCTTCTTACCGGCAACTGTCTTACGCTTACCTTTCCTTGTACGGCTGTTGGTTTTAGTACGCTGACCACGAACCGGCAGACCTTTACGGTGACGGAGACCACGGTAGCAGGCGATATCCAGCAGACGCTTGATATTCATAGAAACCTCACTACGCAGCGCACCCTCAACCTTGAATTCTGCATTGATGATGTTACGGATAGCAGTCTGCTCGTCATCATTCCACTGGTTTACTTTCTTATCGAAATCAATACCAGCTTTGGTTAAAATATACTGAGCAGTTGAGCGACCGATACCAAAAATGTAGGTCAGACCAATCTCGCCTCTTTTGTTCTTTGGTAAGTCAATACCGGCAATACGAGCCATATTAAATTAAAATTTTAAACTTTTAAATGAGCTGAACGCATCATCCCATGCGATCAACGGATAATTACCCCTGACGTTGCTTATAACGAGGGTTTTTCTTGTTGATTACATACAACTTCCCCTTCCTCTTCACGATCTTGCAATCTGCACTACGTTTTTTGATAGAAGCTCTGACTTTCATTGCGTTGTTTTTTGCGCTTTCCCGCCAGGTGTCTCCACCCGGCATTTAATTATTTGTACCTGAATATGATCCTTCCCCTGCTCAGATCGTATGGACTCATCTCTACTCCCACTTTATCACCAGGCAAAATCCTGATATAGTGCATCCTCATTTTACCTGAGATGGTTGCCAGTATTTCGTGGCCGTTTTCCAACTTCACCCTGAACATAGCATTGCTCAGAGCTTCCAGTATTACGCCATCTTGTTTAATCAGTGGTTGTTTTGACATACGATTTTTGGGGCTGCAAAGATATTAAAATGCAACCGAAATATGAAAATTTCGTGTAAAAAAAACTGAAAAATGTGGAAAACTGCTTAAAAAGCCTGTTTTCCGGGTGCAAATATACATGAAATCAATCATTTATTTACCCCTGATCACCTGAACAAGGTTACGGGCAGGATAAATTCCCAGACGTCGGGCCGGGTAACCCCTACGTATTCCCTGTTCAGCAGCCTGCTGTAACGCAATCCGAAAGTAACCGGCTGCTGGTTCCACCAGCGTGTATCCAGGTACAATTCCCCGCCTGCCGTTCCGAACGGGTAAACAATCCCCGTTCGCAGGCTTTTCCCTTCGGTATAATCATAAAATGCATTTGCACGGATCCGCTTTATATAAACGATCTGCCCGAAGCCTGCATCCGGGTAAGCCAGTGTAAAATGATAGTTTATTCCCAGCTTCCAGCTTCTCGGGAAATCTATCCCCCGGTATCCACGCGAAAAAGGGAAATTGTTATCGAAATAATATTGCTGCATCGTATCCCTGCCCTGTACCGCTCCGGTAATCACCAGACTATGACCCGGCATCATTCCCGGCAGGTATACCGCTGCTGTTGCCATGGCCTGCCTGGCTTCGTATTTACTGATGATGGAACGGTATTGCAATCCGAGCGCATGACCCCAGCGCGGGTATATATGCTGCACGGCCTGCTGCACCTGGCTGCTATACTGCAGTCTTGTTTCGAGGTAGTTGAAATCTGCATTGCGGAAAATTGTTTTTGCCACACCGGTCCAGCGCTGCTGCTCCGTATTCAGTGTTGCCTGCAGCGTGAGATTACTGAAGCGTTTATTGGCCGTAAGATTCAATGGCAACCGCAGACCTGCATAAGCTGTCAGTTCATTCCAGTTCACCAGCGATGTTGCTGTGGGTGATGTGGCCGCAAGTCCGCTCCGCTGCCAGGTATGCCTCACTCCGAAAAGCGGCTGCAGGAAAGTTCCGCCGTAAATACCGGTATAGGAAGCTGCATGACTTTGTTCGTTGCTGTTATAGATATATGCCAGTTCCGAACGGAAGGTATTCAGTACATTTTCACCATAAACAGTAAAAGAATATTCGGGATGATCGTAGTAAGGCCGCCAGCTGTGCAGGTTCAGCAGGTTATATCCTTTTTTATAAGGCATCACCGTTCTTTCCGGGAAAACTGCCGTATCGAATAAATGATGCAACGACCGGTTATAGGCCGCAGGCACATAAGCTGCCGACAGTTCATCTTCAAACACGACCCTCTCCCATAATGCAGGGATGCCTGCGAGCCGGTAGCCATCGGCAGTAAAGGCAGAAGCCACTACACGGTTACCGGTAACCGTGCCCTGGTATAAGCCTGCCGAATAAGATGCCATCCTGAAAGGGCCTTCCGCAGGCTGGCGGTCTATCAGCGCCCAGATCTCATCCCTGCCTTTATACGTGGTTGTAAATACCAGGGTATCGCCCTGCACTTGCAGGAAGCCGATGATGCGGTTACTGAACGGAAGCAGTGTTTCTTCCTTTCCCGAACCCAGTTGTGTTTTTCTGAGTGCCATCGCTCCCTGTCCGTTCCTCGTTATCCAGTAAACAGCCCGGTCGTTCGCAGAAAATTTAGGGTATGAAAAGACCTGGCCTTCCCCTTTTATGATGGTTTCGGGTATCCCGTCCTTTACCTCTATCAGTACGAGGCTGGCCGAATCGGAACCACTTTGCGCTGCCACTATTTTATCACCTGCATGTGAGATATCAGGGGAGAAATACGCGCCGGGATTACCCACTTTTATACGGCGGTCATTTTTTATATCATAAATGTTTACCTGGTTATGATCTGTATTCCCCCAGCGGAGATCGGGTTTCCAGGTGCAGTATGCCATGCGTTCGTTATTGTAGGAATAATAATTATCCACTGCGATGCCTCTTACTGCAATGCGCTGCTCTTTCCTGTCTGAGCCAATACGGTACCAGGCAGGGATCCGGTCATAGCCGCTTTTCAGCACGATCAGCGATCCGTCTTTCGTTATATAGGGATAATTATAATTGATTACCTTATTCCGGTCTGCAGGCGTGAGCCAGTCAGGTGCCGGTGTTTTTTCCTTTTCCCATTGTTGCCGGTAATAGCCGAGGGCTTCATTCACGAAGCGATCAAACGGTAACCCCGTATGTCGTTTAACAGCACCCTGGAAAGGATAAAAAAGAGGTTTGAACCGGACTGCATCCGCAGTAACAGATTTCCAGATATCATTTCCGAAACGGTTGCGGCCATAAGCTACCAGCAGGTAACCGAGATTGTAATGATCGGGCACATAATTCTTATAGGAGCCGTTGCGCAGTTTCATGTAATTATAACTATAGCCCGACTCCATCAGAGAACGGTAACCCGCAAAGAAAAGGGGCAGTGTTCCCCTGCCCTGCCCTGTAAAAGAAGTTTCATTGAACACGGCATCCCCTTCAAAAAACCAGTCGGGCACCGCTGCTGCATTGGCTACAGCCTGTCCTTCTTCGCCAAAAACGAAGGAAGCGACCCGCGACAACCCTTCCCTGAAATTACCATATTGCTGTGCGTGCCTGAATTCGTGTACGGAAAGGCTCACCTGCGGATCAACCGCACCCAGTTCAAATGCATTCTGTACCGGCGCCATGTAAAATTCACTCCGGTAAGGAGCGAGTGCCACAAAACCATTCGAGACCTGGGTTTTGTTCTGCAGCACAATATTGATCTTGCGCAGCGTGCTGCCGATCCCCGAAGTATGGTTTTTCTGCAGTTCATGCACCACGGAAGCGATACGCTGCGCTTTTCCGGCCGCCTGTTCCGGGAAGATGATACGCGCCGTATCGGAATTGATCTGCATCCATTTTATTCCAGGCCTGTTGCCACCGAACTGTTGCGCCCGGAGCGCTGTAAAACAGATACAGGCCAGCTGCAAAAACATTATACGACGCAGGAACATGCTTTTATTTTTGAAGATAAGCAAAGGATGTTAAAGCAAAAAGGTGTTGCTTATGCAACACCTCCGGTTTTCATGTATATCGGACTTATCCTTATGGTAACAGTTCGGCCAGTTTCTTCTTCAGGTCTTCGCCCCTGAGATTCTTCGCCACGATCTTGCCGTCGCGGTCGAGCAGCAGGTTGGCAGGGATAGCCCTGATACCGTATAATTTGGCTACTTCATTGTCCCAGTACTTGAGGTCTGAAACATGGGTCCAGGTAAGGTTATCGTCGTGAATCGCTTTCAGCCATTTGTCTTTCGCATCCGGCTGATCCAGGCTTACGCCGAGTACGGTAAAGCCTTTGTCTTTATAGGCCTGGTAGGTTTTAACCACGTTCGGGTTTTCCGCGCGGCATGGTCCGCACCAGCTTGCCCAGAAATCTACCAGCAGGTATTTGCCTTTTAATGAAGAAAGAGCTACGGGTTTACCCAGTGTGTCGTTCTGCACAAATTCCAGCGCCGGCCTGCCGATCGCCGTTTTTTTGCTGATCTCAACACGGTCTGCCAGGCTCTTTCCCGAAGCAGAATTTTTATTCTCCGGAGAAAGTGAGTTCAGGAGTTTTTCAATTTCATACGGCTCGTTAATGTCATAGCCAGCATACTGCGTAACTGCGTACAGCGCAATGGGTGATGACGGATTTGCCTTTACATATTTCAGGTATTCCTGTTTGCTTTCTTTCTGGATGTTCTGAATCTTGCCAACTACTGCACTTTTCGCGTCTTCGTTCTTTTCAGAATTGGCTTTCATATACTCAGGCATCAGTGCATCTATTCTGGCGTTATATGGTTTCAGCGCCGCATTGATCTTTACATATTCATCATGCGCGGCAGATCCTTTCACCGAGATATTGCTGAAAGAATCTACGGAACTGATATCGATTTTTGCAGGCGAAAGATATACCGCTGCATAATCACGTGATGTACGTATTTTGCGTGGTGTACCGTCTGTATTAGGCTCGTATTTCACACGTAAAGTTGCCAGGCCCGGCTCTGCTATTTTGCCTGCGAAGTGGTATTTACTATCCGCAGTTGCCTGTACGCTGTCTGTTACATTTTTGCCTTCTGCACCACGGTAAGTGAGGTATACCCATTTTACCGGCAGTTCAACACGATAATTCCCGTCTACCGAAAAAGCTCCGCCTTGTTGTGCGGCTGCGCCCAGAGAGATCAACAAAGCCGATGCGGCCCATATTTTTTTCATATTCCTGTTTTGATTTAAAAGTCTACAAATATAGTGGACTACAAAATATACTTCCAATTTTTCTTTTAAACAGGAACCCGCTGTTGCGGGTTCCCGGTTGAAACAATATAAACTGCAGTGATCAGAATACAGCTTCGCGGGTAAGATGTACTTTGGTCATGTCGAGATAATGATTCTGCAGCTGGTGGATGAAATGCACATCGGGATGATGCCGGCGGTCTTCGCGGTACCACATTTCAATGTGCGAAAAGTCATCTGCCGACGGTGCAACGATCCTGAACGGTCCTTTCATGTACTTTACAGTACCATCGTCATTAGGTTGCCTGGAGAAATTAAGCGCCATCAGCGATGCCTCATTCAGCGGAATAGGGAAAAGATGCTCCTCATCGAACCAGAACTCCTGCACATCTGTTTGTACGCAGACCTGCTTTTCAGAACTGTTCAGTCTTACAACTTCACCTTCCCATTCTTTGCCTTCATACGCTGCACGAACATAGTCTCCGATTTTAATCTCATTGAATTTGATCATATAGCAATGCATTTTATTGGCTATAAGTTACGACTTTTCTGGATATGGTGAGGATTATTATAAAGGGAGCTACGCTTGGGTGAGGGGGAGCTATACTTGAGTGAGGGCGAAGTGGGGAAGCTGCGCTTCGGTGAGGGGAGCTATACTTGAGTGAGGGCGAAGTGAGGGGAAGCTGCGCTTCGGTGAGGGGGAGCTATACTTGAGTGAGGGCGAAGTGGGGGGAAGCTGCGCTTCGGTGAGGGGGAGCTATACTTGAGTGAGGGCGAAGTGGGGGGAAGCTGCGCTTCGGTGAGGGGAGCTATACTTGAGTGAGGGCGAAGTGGGGGAAGCTGCGCTTCGGTGAGGGGGGAGGCAGGGCGCTGTTGCCCCGATCCTCCTCACCCCTCACCCATCCTCACTTCGCCCTCACTCCCACTCCCACTCCTACTCCGCCCAGCTCATCGTATACCCTTGATTTTCGATCTCGAGTGCTTCCTGGGTTAACTGCAGAGGATGAAATGTATCTACCATCACCGCAAGCTCCGCTGTTTCTTTTTTACCGATACTTTTCTCCACTGCGCCGGGATGCGGTCCGTGGGGTATACCGGCGGGGTGCAGTGTGATCATGCCCCTTGTTACATTTTTGCGGCTCATGAAATCGCCATCTACATAATACAGCACTTCATCGCTGTCGATATTGCTGTGATTGTAAGGTGCAGGAATGGCCTGTGGATGATAATCATATAATCTCGGGCAGAAGCTGCATACCACAAAATTGTTCGCTTCGAAAGTCTGGTGCACCGGCGGTGGCTGGTGAACCCGGCCGGTGATGGGTTCAAAATCATGTATACTGAAAGCGAAGGGATAGCAGCAGCCATCCCAGCCTGCCACATCGAAAGGATGGTGTGCATAATGCAGGCCGTACAACATTCCTTTCTTTTTCACTTTGATCAGGAAGTCGCCGGCTTCATCAATTGCTTCGAACCATTCCGGTGTGCGGATATCGCGTTCGCAAAAAGGCGAATGTTCGAGCAGTTGGCCGTAACGCCCCTGGTAACGGCGGGGATACCTGATAGGACTGAAACTTTCCACGATGAAAAGACGGTTATCCGCTCCATCGAATTCGATCCGGTAAATGGTGCCGCGCGGGATCACGAGGTAGTCGCCGTATGCGAATGTAAGCTGTCCGTATTGTGTGATCAGCCTGCCGCTGCCTTCATGCACAAAGATCATTTCATCTGCATCGGCGTTTTTAAAGAAATATCCGTTCATGCTTTCCTGCGGTGCAGCCAGCACGATATGACAATCGTTGTTAACGAGTACTGCTTTACGGCTCTGCAGGTAGTCCTGCTGTGGTTTGATATGAAATCCTTCAAAACTGCGGTGTTTGAGCATTTTCTCTTCAGCTACCCGGGGCATTATATTAACAGGTTCATCTGTATGTATGATCTGTGTGGGCGGATGAATATGATAGAGCAGGGAATAATCGTTACTGAATCCTTCTGTAGAAAACAATTGTTCGGAATAAAGACCGCCATCGGGCTTGCGGAACTGGGTATGACGTTTATGCGGAACCGATCCGCGTATCTGGTAATGTGGCATGGGAATACATTTTAATACTGGTAAAAATCAATACATGAGTGTGACAAGGCTGTGGTAAGATTACTTAGACAGCTGCAGTGAGAGCATGAGAAAATAATACTTCCACACTCTTTTATCGATCCAGTAGGTGAAATTGCGGTGAAATGGCATATTGTTGCAATCTGATATAAATGTACTTTAATTTCAGTTATGAGCAGCGTTAAAAAACTACATACAAGCGGCCTGGTTGTGCTCCGTAACCGGAAGCTGCTCCTGGCTTTCAGCAATAAGAAAAAAGCATTTTACCTGCCGGGTGGCAAAACAGAGAATGACGAAACAGCTGAACTTTCGCTGATCAGGGAAATCCGCGAAGAACTCTCGCTGAACCTCGAACCAGGCATGCTGCATTATTACTGCCATATTTCCGCACCGGCTTACGGGGAAACGGAAGGCATACAAATGGAACAGGAATGTTTTTTATGTGATCTGCTGCAGGAGCCTGTTGCTGCTGCAGAGATCGGATCGATCCGTTATTTCAGCCTGGCCGATTATGAACAGGAACCCTGCCAGGTACCCGGGGTACTGCTCGTTTTCGAACAATTGAAAAAAGATGATCTTGCAGATTAACCTGCATCATTTTCAACAGCTTAATGTATGATGAAGATCGGCCTGATATCTGATACGCACAGTTTTCTCGACGAAGCTGTATTCAGTCATTTTTCTGATTGTGATGAAATCTGGCACGCCGGTGATTTCGGCGATATGCAGGTAGCGGATGCATTACGCGCCTTCAAGCCATTACGCGGCGTTTATGGCAATATAGACGACAGGGAAATCAGGAACGAATATCCTGAACTACTGGAATGGAAATGTGAAGCCGTATCCGTTATGATGCTGCATATCGGCGGCTATCCGCCAAGGTACAATACACAGGCAAAAAAACTGATCAGGGAAAGAAAACCGCAACTTTTTATCAGCGGCCATTCCCATATCCTGCGCGTGATGTACGACCCGGCAGTGGAATGCCTATATATGAACCCGGGTGCTGCCGGCAGACAAGGCTGGCATACCATGCGCACGCTGATCCGCTTTGTGATCGACGGGAAAGATATACGGGATTGCAGGATCATAGAATTAGGCAGGCGTTGATTCGCAGAGTCCCCTTCGGGAGACATCTGCGAGGGGCATGTATGCGGGAGACATCTGCGAGGGACATGTATGCGGGAGACATCTGCGAGGGACATGTATGCGGGAGACGTCTGCACGGACAAGAATGCGGGAGACGTCTGTCTCACTTTCGGCCCTCTATCCTCCTATCTTCCATCACACCAGATAATGCCTGATCCTCGTCATAAAACCATCACGGTAACCTGCACTTACGGGTAATACGGTACCCGCTACGGTAACACTTGCTGCATCGGCACTGCTGACATGGTTCATGTTCACGATATAAGAGTTGTGCACTCGCACAAAAGACGCCGGAAGCAACAGTGCCATTTCCTTCATCCGCTTATAAACCAGTACTTTTTCTTTACCAGTATCGATGCGCAGGTATTCTTTCATGGCTTCTATATACCTGATCTCACTGAACTGTATCTTGTGCAGCTGGCGGCCGCTTTTCACAAACATATGATCGGCACTGGTTTCTTCCGGTGCGGGTTCTGCAACAACACTACCCTCTCCTGCCGGTGCCGGCAATGAAGCACGCAATTTGCTGACTGCCTGCATAAACCGCCTGAAAGTAACGGGTTTGAGCAGGTAATCGATCACATGAAATTCAAAACTATCCAGCGCATAATCCGAGTAGGCTGTAGTAAAAATGATCTTCTGATCGGGGGCAATCATGGCTGCCATTTCGAGTCCGCTCAGTAAAGGCATGTTGATATCGAGAAAGATCACATCCACTTTATTGGTGGCCAGAAAAGCCAGTGCTTCTCCGGCATCGTAACAACAGGAACGGAGATCGAGCAGGGCCGTTTTGCCAATATGATCTTCCAGCAGCTGCATGGCATGCGGCTCATCTTCTACGATCATGCAGGTGATCCTGTTCACAACGGAAAGTTTAAGTAAGAAAAATGATGCTGACCTTTTACCGACGTTTCCAGCGAAAAATCCGGCCCGTATAAAAGTTCCAGCCGGCTGCGCAGGTTGCTTAATCCCAAGCCGCCTGTCTGCCCGTTTACCGGCAGTTGCAGGTAAAGATTTTCAACTGTGATATACAACCGTTTGTCTTTTCGTTCAACCGTCAGTTCTATAAAATTATCTTCCCTGCGTTTATCAATGCCATGTTTGAACACATTTTCCACCAGCGGTATCAGTAACATCGGCGGTACGGATACCTGGCTGAGTATTTCTTCATTTACATTAAGTGAGATCCGCATCGGATAACGCATGCGCATTTCTTCCAGGTTGATATAATTGCGGATGAACAGCAATTCATCTTTCAGTTCGATCTGCTGCTTCGGCGCCTCGTCTACAAAATAACGCATGATATCGGACAGCTTTTCCAGCAATGCTGCCGTTGCAGGTGATTCTCGTTGCGCTATAAAATAAATGTTGTTCAGGGTATTGAAGAGAAAATGCGGCTGTACCTGTGCTTTCAGCAAACCCAGTTCAGCTTCGGCCTGTTTCTTCTGCAGCTGCTCCTGCTTCTGGCGCAGCCTGAAATACCTGAGGGTGATGTAGAACAGCACACTTGCAAAATAGATCAGCGCCATAGACGTGAAGGACGATAATACATTGCTCCATTTAAAAGGTTCCGGCTTCTTTGCGTAAAATGTATTGTAGATGGTGGTCAAAGCTGTGTACTTATATGCGGCAACAATACCAAGCATCAGCAATACGAGCAGCACATAGACCAGTCTTCGTTTCCGTTCATAAAACACCGGTATCAGTACCAGGGCATTGAGGTAAACCACGCATACATTGGCAGAGACATTGATGGCCGAGTAGCTGAGTGCCTGTGATAATACATCATACTGGAGCAGCGACAATACATTGATCGCAAACAATAACAGCCAGATCATCCATTGGATCCGGCCCAGTGGCAGTTGCTTCTGTTCCGTCATAATTTCAAAAATAGTTATTCAGCACAGGGTAATGCATGCAGTTTCAACCGATGGGCCTGATTTTTAAACCGATGACCGGATTAAAAAAATCATTCATTGTATTGAACGAAAACTTCCATCCATTGAATGAACAAGCATGCATTTAAAGATACAGTCCAATTTCGGTATTCATTAATACCCTACTTTATGAAAAAACTGATCCCTGCAGTATGTTTACTGCTCAGCACATTTTCACTCAAAGCTTCGGATACCGTGTATGTGAAAGCTTCCGATCTGAATACCCGCGTATTGATACCCGGCACCCACCGCTGGCTTGTTTATTTTAAAATGGGCAAAGACAGTACCCGCAAACTCTATTCGCTGTGGACCCGCAAAATTGATCTGCTTCAGTACGAAGGCCGTAATGCGATCAGTGTTACTCAGGAATGGGAAGACAAAGACAGTGTAAGCCATACTGCTTATACGGTATGCGACAGTAAAGATTTCTCTACGCTGTACCACGAGAGCTGGTGGAAACAGACCGGTAAGGCAACTTTCGATTTCCTGAAAAAAGAAATGACGATCGGCGGTAAAAAAACGGATGCTGCCGATAAAGATTCCGTGAACCTGAAACGTTTCTCTGCCTTCACCAAAGCCACAGGCGAGTATTTCCTGAACTGGCACCTCGATCTGGAAGTGTTTCCACAGCTGCCGTTCCGCAATAACACCACGTTCATGATCAACTATTACGATCCGGGTTTCAGTGCACCACAAAAAGTGCCCTATACCGTTACAGGAAGTGCTGCGCTTACCGGTTATGATCAGCAGAAAGTGGACTGCTGGCTGCTGGAACACAACAGCAAGAACAATCATGAAGTATTCTGGATCAGCAAGAAAACCCGTGAGGTACTGAAACTGGAGCAGGAGTTTGCCGGACGTTACAGGTATAAGATCAAACTCGGTTTCAGTATGTAATAACAAAACAGTTCATTCCAATCATTCACTCCATGAAATATCTTTTATTCTTCCTGTTGACGCCGTTGTTCAGCATAGCAGGCAAAACAGATACGCTACACCTGGGGCAGACTCTGCCTTTACGCAACATACAGCCGCAACAATCGCAATACCTGCTGTACTGGGAAATGCCCGACGGCAAGACAAAATTTGTTGCGCTTGAAACAAGAACGGTAAGTACTATAACGCTTGCGGGTAAAGCTGTTTACATCTTTATCCAGCAATACAGTAATGAGAAAGGTACCGATTACGATACCAGCTTTTTCGATGCCAAAACGTTGATGCCTCTGCAATACCGGTCCGATATTGCCAGTGCCGGGTATAAGGAGTCGATAGATTTCAACGGCACATCGGTTCGTACTACTATTCGTTATGCCGATTCGGTAATCCGGCAAGACAAAGAAGTTCCGCTTTCCCTGCTCGCTCCTATGGAAGACCTGATCTTTTCTTTATTACCATTGAAAGAAGGTTACCAGGCCACCTACCGGTCACTAAATCCCGGTAAGAATCATTTTGAGTTCTTTACTTCTCTGCAGGTGACCGGGTCAGATACACTTGTTCTTCCAGATCATACTTTACTGCCCTGCTGGAAGGTTACATCGGGGAAAGGTCCATCCATGTCGGTGATCTGGTATTCAAAAAAAGACCAGCAGTTTATCCGCCGTGAATTCCGCAATGCAAAAGGTGTTTTTAAGAAAGTGATGCTTTTCAATACTATTCAACTGCCCTAATGAAGAATGCCGGCGCTGGGCGCCGGCATTCTTTTATAACAATTGTGCTGTTAGCGATTAATAGTATTTCAGCTTCATTTCCACCCTTCTGTTCAGCGCACGGCCTTTTGCAGTCTTGTTATCTGCGATCGGCCTGCTTGATGCGAAACCAGCGGACGTCATACGGGATTCATCAACACCTGCTTTAGACAGGTAATCAAATACCGCTTTCGCACGTTTTTCGCTCAATGGCACGTTGATCTTGTCGCCACCGGTAATATCGGTATGACCTTCAATATCCAGTTTCAGTGCTTTGTCTTCGGCCAGGATAGCAGCAACTTCATCCAGCGCCTTGAATGATTTAGGCATCAGTTTATCGCTGTTGGTTACAAAGAAGATATTCTTCGCGCTGGTATTCACTTTCTTGGTCACTTCTTCTTTTACAACAGGGCAACCGTAGTTTTCTTTTGTACCCGGCACATCAGGGCAACGATCTTCTTCATCGTTTACGCCATCGTTATCCCTGTCTGGTACAGGACAACCCTGGTAACGTGCCACGCCTTTAACGGTAGGGCATTTATCATCTTCATCGTTGATGCCATCGCCATCGGTGTCAGGAACAGGACAACCATCGTATTTAGCGGTTCCTTTAACGGTAGGACATTTATCGTTTTCGTCATTGATGCCATCGCCATCGGTATCAGGAACAGGGCAACCATTGTATTTGGCTGTACCCGGTACATCAGGGCATTTATCCTGGGTATCAGGAATACCATCGCCATCCCTGTCGGTTACAACCGGTGGCGGCGGAGGCGGTGGGGTTACAACTACCGGTGCTGGTTTTTTGCTGGTAAGCGGGGAAGCAACACCGAAAGAATAGGTCAGGTAGTTAACAGCGAGTGATGAAACGGCTGCCTTGTAAGTCATCTGGGCATTCAGGAAAGTTCCTTCGCCGATGTTGAACTGCAGACCTGCACCGGCTGGTGCATATGCTGCAAAATAGGTACCGCCATACATAGAGGCACCGATACCGAACCTCAGGTAAGGCACCATGAAGTATTTATCGGATAATAATTTAACGTTCACATTCGCATCTGTTTCAAGCAGGAAGCGGCTGTTATTCGATTGCTGGATTCCGGATTTAGCGTAGAAAGGATACTTGGTGAATGAACCGCCAAGTGTAGCCATAAAATCAAGATGGTCTGTAATTCCTTCGAAATACTGGATGCTCAGACCGGGGCTCATATCCCGGAGCTTGGTCCATTGCTTGTTATTAAATACAGATCCGATGGAGCTTTTCTCAATGGCTGCAACCGTGTTCATGTCCTGTAAAATAAAATTGATCCCCAGAGTGGGTCTTTTTTTATAAACAGAAACCTGTGAAAATGAAGCAGCAGCCAGTGCAAGTGCAATTGTAGACAAGAACATTTTCTTCATACAGAAGTTTTTAGTTATGAATACAAAAGTACAGGCATTAACTCATTTTTAATAATTATCCTATATCTTGTTTTGCACCTAGTCTATGGTGCCTGCCGGAACCTCCTCCACTTTTACCTTGGTGAGGCCTTTTTTCATGAAGTCGAGCGCTTTTGCAGCAGCGCGGCTGAGGTCTACTACCCGGCCTTTTTTCTTCATTCTCGGGTGCATGCGGTCGTTGATGCGTACAATAACAGAATTCCCGTTATTCAGATTGGTAACACGTACCCAGGTATTCAGCGGCATATGATTGCTGGCAGCTGTGAACTTGCTGTTACGGAAGGTCTCACCCGTGGCGGTTTTGGTACCGTCGAGGTGAGCGCTGTAAAAGCTGGCAATGCCCATATATGTTTTAGTAACTACGGGCGGAGCAACATTAAAATATTCCGGCGCCAGGCAGTAAGAGGTATCGCCGGCCGACGGCAGCTGCTGCGCCTGTAAGCCGGTAATGCCCAAAAAGATGGCAACAAGAAGAGAAATGATTCCTTTCATAATTATATTAACTTCAGGCCTTCAGTGAACTTCCGGCCTGCAAGTTTTGGTTTGTAAGCATTTTCAGCCTGCGGGCTTAAAACTTCTTGCAGGCTTGCCAAACACCATGCCAAAATAGAGGTTAATTTCTTAAAATTTCAATTCGATTAAAAATAATTAATTGATTATCAATATGTTAATAAAAACACCCTCTGATCGAAGAACTAATTCCGGGGTTTGGAATGGCTGGCAGCGGCTGTTTATAGCTGTATTTTTCCTGGCGGGTGTGTTGGTTTTCCAAGGTTGCGGGGCACGCCAAAAAGTCTCATCTCCCCCACAGGCAACTGAAATCCGGCTGGATAATCCGGTAAATCAGGTGATCATAAAAATTGATCTGCCGGTAATGGACCCTGCAAAAAGCACTACACTGGTGTTTTTTGCGCTGCCCAATGGTAATAGTATTGAATGGACCGAGGGTAAGAAAATGGTTGCGGGAGACGACTGGCATTATGATATCCAGCATATCGGTGCCCAGACAAGATACCTCAGGCAGGTAATGAAAGACCAAAACCTGGTAACAGTTTACCTGGCCAACCGGCTTAAAAGCTGGCCTGCCTGGAAAAGGCAAACACCCAACGGACCGGCAGAGATCAGGCGTATTGTTGATTCAGTTACGGGTATGTTCACGGCTTACCAGCCATCGGTTGTACTGAATAGTCATAGTGGCGGCAGTTTTATTTTCGGTTATATAGATGCAGTGAAAACCATTCCTGATATCGTGGAGCGCATCTGTTTTATAGACAGTGATTATGGTTATGAAGATTCAATGCATACCGGCAAACTGGTTCAGTGGCTGAGTGCTTCGGAAAAACATCACCTGAATGTACTCGCTTACAATGACAGTGTGGTGATCTATAACGGCAAGCCGCTTGTGAGCCCTACAGGGGGCACCTGGTACAGGAGCAAACTGATGCAGCAACGTTTAAGCAATAGTTTTCGCTTTGAGCATTCAGCCGATACCGCATTCAGCCGTTTTATCTCACCGGACAAAAGAATTGTCTTTTTACTGAAAGAAAATCCCGAAGGCAAAATCTATCACACCGAACAGGTGGCCAGGAATGGCTTTATCCATACCCTGCTCAGCGGTACAAAATATGAAAAGAAAGCAGGTTACAGTTATTGGGGCAACCGTGTATATGATGCATTCATCAGCGATAAATAAAATTACCGGTACTTATCCGTTTTTTCATCTGCGGTCATATCCCCTGCAGAACGGATCTGGATCTGCAGGCTGGTGATCCATTCAGGACAGCCGCGGTTACACAGGTGTTCATTTACATCCCCTATCACTTTCATAACTTCCGCATAGGTTCCTTCCAGTACTGTTGCAAACGGACCTATATCATGCCTGATACCTGAAAGGCGTATGATATCGATGGCTTCATCCACCCATTCGTACGGATGCCTGTCTGTGGTAAGCGGTAGTAACTGAATGGATGCGTTAACGAGGAAGTTATGCATATGCAATAATGATTAGGATGGTTGAACAGGATTCACCCTGCTGAGCTTTTGTTCCAGCAGCATCAGGTCTGCAAGTACCATAGCTGTCACTGCTTCCAGCACTACCGGTACTCTCAGGGCAATGCAGAGATCATGCCTGCCTTTTACTGAAAACGATTCTATATTGCCGGTTTCCCGGTTCCAGGTATGCTGCTCTTTGGGTGTAGACGATGTGGGTTTCACCGCTATACGGAATACCAGCGGGTTTCCATTGGTGATACCGCCTACTACCCCGCCTGAGTGATTGGTTGCCGTAGTACCTGCTGCGTCGGTAATAGCATCATTGTGATCTGTACCGAACATGCGGGCTGCGGCAAAACCGGTTCCGAACTCTATTCCGCGTATGGCCGGGATGGCGAATACAGCATGACTGATCAGTGATTCAACCGAGTCGAAGAAATGCTCGCCGAGACCAACAGGCAATCCTTTTACAGTGCATTCCACAATCCCGCCGATACTGTCTTTCGCATCGATCGCTTTCTGCAATCCTTTTTCGATATCAGTTTCACCACCAACTTCCAGGATTGTTGATTCAACTGTAATACCAGCCAGCAGTTTCTTTGCAATTACACCGGCTGCTACCAGTGCAACCGTAAGCCGGCCGCTGAAATGGCCGCCGCCTCTGAAATCTTCATAACCGCCATATTTCGCGTGCGCTGTAAAATCTGCATGACCGGGACGGGGTACCGCGCGTTGCTTTTCATAATCGCCGCTGCGCGTATTATTGTTGGCGAAGAGAATTGTAACCGGTGCGCCGGTAGTATGTCCATTGAACAGGCCACTTTTAAATTCCGGCAGATCGTCTTCCTTACGCGGTGTTGTTCCTTTCTGTAATCCGCCTTTGCGGCGTTCGATATCCGTAACAAAATCCGCTGCGTCGAGCGGCAGTCCTGCGGGGCAGCCATCGATCACAATTCCGGCACAATGGCCATGCGATTCGCCAAGGATATGTACACGAAATAAACGTCCGAATGAATTCATATTCTTATTTATTGAATGGTAGTAACTGTTGCTCCCAGTAACTGCAGATGTTCGTAGAAACCGGGATATGATTTATTAATAGCATCGGCTTCAGCAATAACAACCGGTCCGTCGGCTTTTAATGCCGCCACTGCACAGGCCATTGCAATCCGATGATCATGATGGGAGTGCACTTCTGCCTGCTTCAGTTTGCCGGTACCTGTTACCAGCATCAGGTTATCCTGCAGCCTGATCTCTATTCCCAGTTTCCCGAATTCTTCCTGCAACGTAATGGCTCGGTTGCTTTCCTTGTGCGTCAGCCGGTCTGCACCTTCAATCACCGTTGTTCCTTCGCAGTAAGCTGCAAGCGCTACCAGGGGCGGAAAAAGATCCGGGCAATCGGTTGCATCGAAATGGAAGGCTTTCAAAGGTAATGGTCCTACTTCTATTTCATCCTGCCTTACAGAAAGCCTGCACCCTGCAGCAGCTAAAGCCTGCAGAATTGCTTTGTCGGCCTGCGTGGAATCTACCTGTAACCCTTTCACTGTAATATCGCCTGCAATGGCACCGGCCACCAGCAAGAATGCTGCACCGCTCCAGTCGCCTTCCACTGCATAAGTGATCGTTTCAAGAACTGTTTTTTGAGAGGCTGATGTAAAAACGAATTCCTCATAATTCCGGTTTTCCACCTGCCAGCCGAAATCTTCCATCACCCGGAGCGTTAGATCGATATATGGTTTGCTTTTCAGGTCATTTACCTTAATGGTCACATGATCTGCTCCTGCTGCACCATAAGCCATGAGCAGGCCGGTAAGAAACTGCGAGCTCAGTGAACCATCTACCGTTATATCCGCGGGTTGCAATGGTCCTTTGATCACAAGCGGGAGTTTGCCGTTATTTGACTGCGTCTGGACGCCCAGCTGAGGTAATATGTTATCGAAAAAATCCAGGGGACGTGTTAACAGGCTGCCGCTTCCGTTCAGTGTGATCTGTTTTGTTGCAAGCGCTGCTATGGGCGTAAACATCCTGATGCCTAACCCGCTTTCTCCGCAGTTCACTTCATCACTGGCAGGGGCAACGCCAGCCGATACAATCGTAATACTTCCGTCTGCTTCCTGTTTAACAACTGCGCCGAGTTTTTGTATTACATCCAGCGCAGCGAGGTCGTCATTGCTTTTGCCGGGGTTCTGTATCACCGTTTTTCCTTTTCTTACCAACGCTGCGGCACAGGCTCTCTGCATGCTGCTTTTTCCTGCTGCCGCAAGTATGCTTCCGCTGATCCGCGAAGGCGCAACTGATACTATCATTTCCTTTCCTATAATTGTTTTAAAATCTTTTCCAGTTCTGCAAACGCTATGGTCTGCTGCACACCTTTGCCGATATTCTTCAGCAGGATATAACTGATACTGGTCTTTTCTTTTTTCTTGTCTTTCTGCAGTATTTTAAATGCCGCTTCCTTATCGAAAACCGCATAAGTGGGCAGGCCGTACTGTTTCAGTAAAGCCACCAGCTCATCTGTATTTCCGAATCCGTTCAGATGCTGCGAGATAATAGCTGCATAAGTCATCCCGATACTGATTGCCTGTCCGTGACTCAGCTCATACATATTCTCGATCGCATGGCCGAGCGTGTGACCGAAATTGAGCAGTTTTCTTTCGCCCTGCTCAAATTCATCGTTCATCACAACTTTTGTTTTGATCAGCGCATTCTTCTCTATCAGCGTTGCCAGCAAACGATCGTCTTTACGATAGTCTGTAAGTTTACGCTGCTGCAGCTGTCTGAACATGGGTGCATCTTTGATGGCCGCATGTTTGATGATCTCCGCAAAACCGTTCTGCCATTCTGCTCTCGGCAATGTTTTCAGGAATGAATAATCGAACAATAAAAAAGAAGGTTGCCGTATCAGTCCTACCATGTTTTTGTAAACACCTACATCAATCCCGTTCTTACCGCCGATCGATGCGTCTACCATAGCCAGCACGGATGTGGGTACAAATCCGCAGGGAATACCGCGCATGTAAATGCCTGCCACATAACCTGTAATATCTGTGATCACACCGCCGCCTACCCCGATGAGTGTTGTTTTCCGGTCTGCGCCGAGATCGATCAGCTGGTCGATCACCATGTCAACCGTCTGCTGTACTTTGTATTCTTCTCCGGGTTTGAGCACGATGGTGTTCCAGCCGCGGAACTTTTTCTGATGTGCGGCAAACACATGCTCGTCGGTCAGTAGCACCGCCTGTTCCTGTACTACCAGTTTGCCCAGGTCGGCAAAAGCAGCATTGAAATAATAATCTACCGTTGATCGGGAAAATGAAAACTGTTTGTGTTTCATCGGATGGATATAGGGCAACATCTGTACTGCTGTTTACAACAATACAAATGACGCATGACCGGTTTATGAATTCATGATCTTGTTCTGGTGATTGATGCTTTCCATGTGAACGGCATCGAAGTATTTGGTAACAAATTCGCGGCTGAGCCCGAGCTTCTCCCCTTTATCGAATGCTCTTTCGAGGATCGCATTCCAGCGGTTGGTTTGCAGGATCGTGATATCGTTGTCTTTTTTATACTGACCGATCTTATCCGCCACTTTCATACGCTGGCCCAGCAACTGCAGTAATTCATCATCGAGCTGGTTGATCTGCTGGCGCATTTTTTCCATGGCCGCATGCAGTTCTTCGGAATTGATATCTTCTTTTCTCCAGATGATCGAGCTGATCATTTCACCCAGTTTTTCCGGTGTGATCTGCTGTTTGGCATCGCTCCATGCGTTATCGGGGTCGATATGACTTTCGATGATCAGGCCGTCGAAATCGAGATCAATCGCTTTCTGCGCTACATCCATGAGAATATCTCTTCTGCCGCAGATATGCGAAGGATCATTGATCAGCAGCATATCCGGGTTACGGCGCTTCATTTCAATGGCCAGGTGCCACATGGGTGCATTGCGGTATTCGGTATTGCCGTAGGAACTGAACCCGCGGTGGATGAGCCCGATATTACGGATGCCAGCTTTCGCTACACGCTCTACTGCGCCGATCCATAATTCGAGGTCGGGGTTGATGGGGTTTTTGATGAGGACGGGAACATCCACGCCTTTCAGTGCATCAGCTACTTCCTGAACGCTGAACGGGTTCACGGTAGTACGTGCGCCGATCCATAAAACGTCTACATCAAAGTGTAATGCATCTTCTACCTGTTTGCCTGTTGCTACTTCCACAGCTACGGGCAGACCGGAGGCTTTTTTAGCCTGCTGCAGCCAGGGCAGGCCCTTGGTGCCGATGCCTTCAAAACTGCCGGGGCGTGTACGTGGTTTCCAGATACCTGCACGGAGGATATCTACTTTGCCTGTTGCAGCCAGTCTTGTAGCGGTTTGTACAACCTGCTCTTCTGTTTCTGCGCTGCAGGGACCTGAGATGATGAGCGGACGTTTCTGTAAAAGGCCTTCCACTCCTGTTGCCTGTTCGATTGCTTGCTCCATTATTCTGATTGAATGGTTTATTGGTGATGATTACGGTTAAATAATATGTTACCGACCGGCTTATGATAAACAGCTTCTGCAACACATTATTTAACCATCATCGCCCGAACCACCCGATTGAAGGAGCCGGGATTACTCCTCGCCCCTTCTGGGTTTCCGACCGCCACCGGTCTCAGCATCGTTCATGCGTATGCGTCTGCCTTTATAATTCTTTCCGTCGAGGGAACGGATCATCTGCTTTGCTGCGCCTTTGTCTATTTCGATCCAGCTGTTCATGTCTTTCATATCGATACGACCTAATACTTCTTTTTTCAGGTCGCTCATATCGAGAATGAACTGAAGGAAACTTGATTTGTAAAAACCATCCTTGGTACCAAGGTTCACAAAAAGACGGCTGTATCCGCCACCGCCTTTGCTTCTGAATTCATTTTTACCGGCGCCATAAGCATCGTTACGGGAACCTTTTTTGTTGAAGTCGTTCTTACCGCGGTCGCTCCTGTCTCTCTCCCTTACATTGAGATCTTCAGAGTTCTCATAGTATTTGAGGAATCGGTCGAATTCCATCGCAGCAACGCGTTTCAGTACTTCTTCCTTGCTCACGTCTGCAAATTTCTCTGCAAGCATGGGAACATAGGTTTCATAATCGCCGTGGCTGATATCGGCCGACAGCAGTTTATCCATAAAATGGAAGAACTGTTTGCGGCATACATCTTTTCCGCTCGGGATATCCAGCTTATTGAATTTCGAATTGTTGATGCGTTCGATCTGCTTCAGCTTGAACATCTCTTTCGAGTGCACGATCGCGATGCTGATACCCTGGTTACCGGCGCGTCCGGTACGGCCACTGCGGTGGGTATATACTTCAACGTCATCGGGCAGTTCATAGTTGATCACGTGCGTAATGCCCTGAACATCGATCCCGCGGGCAGCCACATCGGTTGCAATGAGTAACTGCAGGCTTTTATCGCGGAATTGTCCCATTACCTTATCACGCTGTGCCTGGGTAAGGTCTCCGTGCAGGGCATCGATATCGTAGCCCTCCCTTGTAAGTCTTTCTGATATCTCCTGCGCGTCCAGTTTGGTACGTGTGAAGATGATACCATAGATACCGGGATTGAAATCGATGATCCTTTTCAGTGTTTCGTAACGGTGGTGTGCAGTTGTTACATAATACTGGTGATCGATGCTTTTGTTGGCCATGTTCACTTTACCAACCGTTACTTCTACCGGATCTTTCATGTAGCGTTTGCTTACTTTACGGATCTCAGGAGGCATGGTAGCACTGAACAGCCAGGTGCTTTCGCGCTTAGGGGTGTTCTGCAGGATGAATTCGATATCTTCCTTGAAGCCCATGTTCAGCATTTCGTCTGCTTCATCGAGTACCACATAGCTGATCTGTTCCAGGTTAATCGCTTTTCTTTCGATCAGGTCTATCAAACGGCCCGGAGTAGCTACTACGATCTGCGTACCTCTTTTCAGGTCGCGGATCTGCAGCCCGATGGAAGCACCACCGTATACAGCCACTACTGAAATAGAAGGCAGGTATTTCTTAAAAAGCTCTATTTCCTTTACGATCTGGAGGCATAATTCCCTGGTAGGACAAACCACCAGTGCCTGCGGATATTTTGCTGCAGCATCGATAAGCTGTAACAAGGGTATGCCAAATGCCGCTGTTTTTCCTGTTCCTGTCTGGGCCAGGCCAATAAAATCCTTTGTACCGCTAAGCAATACGGGGATCGCCTGTTCCTGAATAGCAGTTGGGTTCACATACCCCAACTCGTCGGTTGCCTGAATCAATCTTGCATCAATTCCCAACCCTTCAAATGTCATCATGTATTAAAAAATTTCCTGCAAAGGTACTTTTTATAGGGGGCTTTACAGCTTTTTTGTTTCAATGCGTTCATTTTGAAGCAATTGATGGCAACCAGGCAGCATTATCCTGTTGTTTCTCTGTTATCATAAACCAGTCTGTCAAAGATCATTTTGCAGCAACTGCTGCCACTGCCAGGGCATTTATTTCAGGATCCGCCTGATACCGTTGGCTTTTTCTATCAGTTCTTCCAGGTATGCGTAATTCTCTTTTTCAAGGCTCACTTTGAACTTACGGAGCTGTGAAATATGTTCATTCAGTACATCCAGCACATTATCCCTGTTCTGCATAAAAATGGGTACCCACATGGCCGGGTTGCTTTTGGCCAGCCTCACCGTACTTTCGAAACCACCGCTGGCCAGCTCGAAAATGGCATTCTCTTCGCGTTCTTTTTCAAGTACGGTATTGGCAAGGGCGAAAGATGTGATATGAGATATATGACTTACATAAGCCACATGTACATCGTGCTCTTCCGCATTCATATATACAAGGTGCATTCCGAGCAACCCGTACAATTCTTCGATCAGTGCTACTGCATCGGCATCGCTCTGCTCGCGGTTGCAGATTACGGTGGCTTTATTGGCGAATGCGTGTTTTACTGCGGCTTCAGGGCCGCTGTACTCTGTACCCCACATCGGGTGCGATGCCACGAAACGGCCACGCCTGCTATGCTGGTCGGCAGATTCGCAGATTGTTTTTTTGGTAGATCCCACATCCATGATCACCTGCGTGGTAGCAAGGTCGAGCACTACTGGCAATAATGTTTCCGCTGCATTGATCGGTGTGGCCAGTACCACGAGATCAGAGGTTTCCACTGCTTTATGAAGTGGCAGGATTTCATCTGCGAGCCCGAGCTCCAATGCTTTTTCAGCGTGTGCGGGATTCGATTCAACTCCTATCACTTTGTCCGCAAAGCCTTTTTCGCGAAGTGCCAGTGCCATTGATCCGCCGATCAATCCCATTCCCACGATGCTTACCGTTCTTGTTTTCATCAGTTTATTTTTCACCGCTGCCAATGGCTTCGGTAATTCTTTCAATTGCTTTTTCGAATTTCTCAATGCTGCCGCAAAGGCTCACACGGATATACCCGTTACCGGCCTGCCCGAAAATGCCGCCTGGCGTGATGAACACATTGGCATCATACAGCACTTTATCGCTCAGCGTATAACCATCCTTATAACCAGCCGGAATACGTGCCCAGACAAACATGCCCGCCTGCGATTCCGAATAACTGCAACCGAGCAGGTTCAGCAGCTCCCACACTTTTTCGCGGCGTTTATGATAGATCGCATTGATCTCACTATACCAGTCCTTCCCGAGCTCCAGCGCTTTCACTGCGGCTAATTGTACCGGCAGGAACATCCCGCTGTCCATATTACTTTTAAAACGAAGTATTTCTTCGATCCTTTCTTTCGCGCCACATAACATACCCACACGCCAGCCGGCCATATTAGCGCTTTTACTGAGCGAGTTCAGTTCTACAGCTACTTCTTTTGCACCTTCCACCTGCAGCAGACTTGCCGGCTTTTCGTTCAGGATAAAACTGTAAGGGTTATCATGACAGATCAGGATCTGATGCTTCTTACCGAACGCGATCAGTTTCCGGAACAATTCCTCCGTTGGCAAACTTCCTGTTGGCATATGCGGATAATTCACCCACATCAGCTTTACATTTTCCAGTCCGGCAGCTTCCAGTGCTTCAAAATCGGGTTCCCAGCCGGCATTTTCATTTAATGTATAGGTTACAGGAATACCACCCGCCAGTTTTACTGCGCTGCTGTAAGTGGGGTAGCCCGGGTCGGGGATCAATGCTTTGTCTCCGGTGCTGAGATAGGTCATGCAGATATGCATGATGCCTTCCTTGCTGCCGATCAGCGGCAGTACTTCTGTATCGGAATTCAGTTCTACGTTATACCAGGTATGGTACCACCCTGCAATTGCCTTACGGAAAGCAGGTACACCTTTATAACCCTGGTAAGCATGCACGTTGGGCCTGGCAGCTTCTTCCGTAAGAACTTTTACCACATCGGGATGCGGTGGCAGATCAGGACTGCCGATACCAAGGTTGATGATATCTTTTCCGGCTGCATTCAATCCTTCGATCTCACGGAGCTTCTGAGAGAAATAATATTCACCAATTCCTTCCAGTCGTGTTGCTGTTGTGATGTTCATAACTTATCCTTTTACTGCTTTTCCTGTTTTGTAGATCCCGAACATTTTTACCTGGATGGTCAGTGCATTGATGGCAGTGAGTACTTTATCCAGTTGTTTCCTGTTATCGAATTCCATATCGGCATAAAAACCATATTTGAAATTGCTGCCGGGAATGGGCATGCTTTGAAGTTTACTCAGGTTAAGACCATTGTCGGCTATTTTACCCAGTACTTTGGCGAGAGAGCCTTTGGAATGATCGGTCTGGAAATAGAGGGAAGCTTTATCAGCGTCTTCAGGTTCAACCGCATCTTTTTCGCGTTGCAGTACCAGGAAGCGGGTCACATTGTTTTTGAGGGTATGGATATCGGGAGCGAGGATTTCAAGATCGAAAAGTTCTGCGGCGAGTTTACCGGCAACAGCGGCTACATGGTTACTGCGGTGTTTATGGATATGTCTTGCACTGAGAGCTGTATCTTCCGTTTCAACCAGTTTCCAGTTATGCTGTTCAAGGAAATCGATGCATTGAAGCAGGGCCATGGGGTGACTGTGCACTTCCCGTATATCTTCCAGTCTTACGCCGGGATTTACCAGGAGGTTCTGGCTGATGGAAAGAAAGACTTCGCCGGTCACTTTCAGTTTGGCTTTCTGAATGAGGTTGTAATTGGGAAGAATACTGCCTGCAATGGAATTCTCGATGGCCATGATGCCGCCGCCCGACAGTTTTTTGTCTTCCGCGGTTCTGATCACTTCGCGGAAAGTGGCGCAGGGTAATACTTCTACGTCCTTTCCGAAGAAATGCCGTGCCGCCACCTGGTGAAAGCTTCCTTCGTAACCTTGTATTGCGATGCTGTTGTTCATTTTGATGTTGCTGTTCTTCTTGTTGGATTAAGGGATAAAAAAATCCCGACCTGATGGCCGGGATTGTATTTTGATTCGTTGATTGCTTACGCTTTTGCAAATACCACCCGGCTCCTTTTGGTAAAGAAGTAATAAAAGAAAAAATAAAAGGTATTTGCACTTGTGTTATTCATTGCATGTCAAATATAGGAAGAGACTATACACAAAAATCAGATGCAAGGATATTTTTTTTACTAACAAACTTTAGTTTGCATCGGAGTAATAAAAAAGTGGGGCAGGCATATAAAAGAAAAAAGCCCCTCCGTGGAAACGGAGCGGCCTCTAACGATTGCTTGCCATATGAAAAAATTTCTGCTCGTTACTTCCGGGCCGGCAAGCGGGCCATCAACACATTTTCCTGTGCACGTAACGATGGTGTAATTACTTTTTAGTAGTAGTATCTACTTTTACTACAGTAGTATCAACTTTTGTAGTATCAGGAGTAGCAGCGGCAGCAGCAGCTTTGATGCTGTCAGCGATACGTGCGCTATCAGCAGCAGCTGCAGCAGCATCTTTGTTTTCACCTGAGTTACAAGCAGCGAATGCGCCGAGTGCTAATACGAATAACAGCTTTTTCATTTTTTTGTTCTTTTTTTGTGAGTGAATTTTACATTAATACCACTATATAATAAAAGGTAACCCGGGGTAACCGATTTTTTTCAAAAAATTTTTTTAGGGCTAATTTGGGTTACTTTTACCCTCCTCACGGTATTAAAAGGTACATAGTGAAAGCCGATACGAACGAACAAGCATTACTGAAAGGACTGGCCGGCAATGATTCCAGGGCCATAGATATGCTGTATAAGGATAATTTCAGCATTATTCAGACGTTCATCCTGAATAACAATGGTTCTTACGATGATGCAAGGGATATTTTCCAGGAAGCCATGATCGCACTCTATGAAAAAGCGCAGAATGAGTCATTTGTACTTACCTGCCAGATCAGAACCTATCTCTATTCCGTATGCAGACGCCTCTGGCTGAAGCGTTTACAACAGATGGGACGTTTTTCGAGACAGGTAGACAATCTCGATGAAACAGTGCCTGTGGAAGAAGACCTGGAAATGCACGAGAAGAGAAATGCGGATTTCGATATGATGGACCGGGCGCTGAACAGCCTGGGCGAACCCTGCAAAAGCCTGCTTGAAGGTTATTACCTGAAGAAAATGGGCATGCAGGAACTGGCCGCTGAATTCGGTTACACGAATGCAGACAATGCCAAGAACCAGAAATACAAGTGTTTAATGCGTTTAAAGAAGCTGTTCTTTACGCAATATAATATCGGAGAGTAGTATTATGGAAGACATGTTATTAATGGAAGCGATCGAAAGGTATCTCGGCGGCGACATGAACGCCTCCGAACGCGCCTATTTTGAGGAACTTCGCAAGAACACACCCGAAATAGACCAGATGGTGGTGGAGCATAGCATGTTCCTGCACCAGATGGATATGTATGCCTCACACCGCAGCCTGAAACACAGCCTGCACGAAGCCCATGCCCGTTTGCTCGAGCGTGGCGATATCAACGAGGGCGGAGAACTGTCGGCCAAAGGAAAAGTGATCCAGCTCTGGAACAAATACAAACGCGTTACAGCCATTGCCGCATCTGTCGGCGGCATCATAGCACTGGTGATCAGCGGCCTGATGCTTTATTTCGGTCCTGCCGTAAACGGCAACCAGCTTGAGCAACTCGGCAAAGACATTGCAGACATTAAACGCAACCAGCAGGTACAGGGCTCCATCATCAACGAAGTAAAAAGCAAGATCCCTGCCGATGTACGTTTCATCAGCGGCGGTTCCGGCTTCCTGATCGATACAAAAGGTTATATCGTTACCAATGCCCACGTACTGAAAGGTTCCGGCGCCATTGTCATGAACAATAAAGGCCAGGAATTCAGGGCCAATATTCTCCATATCGACCAGGAAAAAGACCTTGCAATCCTGAAGATCAACGATAAGGATTTCAAACCCATCACATCACTCCCCTACAGCATCCGCAAAAGCAATGTTGAATTAGGTGAAACATTATATACACTGGGCTATCCGCGCACAGACAATGATATTGTACTCGGCATGGGTTATATGAGTGCGCAGACCGGTTTTAACGGCGATTCATTATCGTACCAGGTACAGATCAGCGCCAACCCCGGTAACTCCGGCGGACCAGTTCTCAACAACAACGGTGAAGTGATCGGCGTACTCAGCACCCGCCAGGCACAGGCCGAGGGAGTAGCATTTGCCGTTAAATCGAAGAATATCTACCGTATCGTGGATAACCTCAAAAAAGCAGACTCTTCTGTCTCAAGAATTAAACTTCCTGCACGCAGTACCATCAAGGGCCAACAACTGAAACAGCAGATCGCGGAAGTGAAAGACTGCGTATTCTATGTAAAATCTTACACCAAATAACGATCCAACACCCTGTATAAAAGAAATCCTGTCTGTTTTGGACGGGATTTTTTGTTGGTTCCGGTTACGGCATTTTCGGTAAAGAGCGTGTTGATGAAATTGGTGAGGGCGGGGTGAGGGCGAGCTGTGCTCGGGTGAGGCGGACTATGGGGCGGCCTACTCCTCACTCCTCCTCACCGTGCCGCAGGCACCCCTCACTTCGCCCTCACCCAACCCTCTTCTTCCACATTCATTACGCCAACCTACGCCCAAAGCGAAGCCGGATACTCGCCTTCCGCTACCAGTGCATTAATGCTGGCCTGTACAGAAGGAGCATCTTCCTTATAAGTTACACCGAACCACTGCGCAGTAGTCGGAATTACCTTTACATTTCCTTTACCAGATTGAATAAAGTATTTGGTAGCTGTAGGAATAAAGAATTCGGCTTTGGGTTCGTTCATATGGGCATCGAGAAATACATTGAACTGTTCTTCACAGAGATCGATAAAACCGGGAGCGAAGCACAGGTAGTTCATGCTTACGAGGCTGTCTTCACTTACTTCATGTGCGCCTGCTTCATCTTCATAAGTAATCACACCCTGATCGTTACGATAGATCTTGGTACGCTCGTTGATATCGGTCAGATTATTATCAGCATCCACTTCACATACACCGCGACTTACCGTACCATTATCGCTCAGCGTCTTTTTCAGCTCATACCCGATGATACAATAGGTTTGTTCGTTGCATTGTGTGGTAAGGAAATCATATGCTTTTACAAACGCATCGCGGCCGTAATAATCATCGGCATTGATCACGGCGAAAGGCTCGTTCACTTTACCCTTGCAGCAAAGCACTGCGTGAGCCGTACCCCAGGGTTTGGTCCTTTCTGCAGGAAGCGTTCTTCCGCCGGTATAATCTTCCAGGTGCTGGAATACGTAATCTGTGGCTATTTTACCGTTCAGCTTCGGTTCAAAGATGGATTTGAACTGCTCGGCAAACTCTTCGCGGATAATAAACACAATCTTTCCGAAACCTGCCCGTATCGCATCGTAAATTGAATAATCCATAATAGTTTCGCCGGCAGGACCGAAAGATTCGATCTGCTTCATGCTTCCATAACGACTGGCCATGCCAGCAGCCAATATCACTAAAGTTGGTTTCATATGATTGTTTTTGGGATAACGAAGCTAAAACATTCAGTTCGGGTAACAAATATATCATGATAGTTCGTAATCAAAATATATGCCTGCACCCTTTAAAGCACTTTCCGGCCACAGGGATTACTGCGGATGTGCTCCGGCTTGATGAGCTCCATCCCGTTGTGAGCGGCAATAAATGGTTCAAGCTGCAGTATTACCTGGAAGAGGCGCTCAATAGTGGTGCAGACACCATTGCCACTTTCGGCGGCGCTTATTCCAACCATATTGTTGCAACGGCATTTGCAGCCCGGGAACAGGGTCTTAAAACCGTTGGTTTTATCCGTGGCGAAGAACCTCCACAACTCTCCCATACTTTACGGGATGCAAAAGCCTTTGGTATGGAACTTGTATTTCTTTCCCGGGAAAAATACCGGGAACCTGCGAATGTGATGACGCTGTATGGCAAACCCGGCTGGTTATGGGTGCCGGAGGGTGGCTCGGGGAAAACCGGGGCCGATGGCGCTGCCGGGATACTGGATACTGTAAACAAGGATCTCTATTCGCATATCATCTGCGCAGCAGGAACGGGAACAACAGTGGCAGGTCTGGTAAAAGCTGCTTCAGAACGGCAGCTGGTAACAGGTATTTCCGTACTGAAAGGTTATGATGAGATGCCGGAAGCCGTAAAGTCTATGCTGAACGAAAACGAAAAACAGAAACCGTTTAAGATCATACATGAGTATCATTTCGGCGGTTATGCCCGCTGCCCGGAAACTTTACTGGCTTTTATGCGTGAGTTGTGGGAAACAGAAACAATCCCCACAGATATCGTATATACCGCCAAAATGTTTTTTGGTGTCTGTGACCTTGCACGTAAAGGAGAATTTCCCGAAGGAAGCCGCTTGTTGCTGATACATACCGGCGGATTACAGGGCAACGGTTCTTTGCCCGCCGGCACATTACCTTTTTGATAACGCTTGAGCTTTTATATTTGCATACCCATGAAAACGCGTCGATTATTTTTTGTTTGCTGCCTGATCAGTTTTTCGATTGTTGCCGGAGCCCAGATGGCTCTTCCCGGTTTTACCGTGCGTGAACTGAATAAACAGAAAACGCAGATCAGCTGGATAAACCCTTACCCAAGCTGCATCCAGCTTGCAGTACAGCGTTCATTCGACAGCCTGAAAAATTTCCGCACCATTTTCTCCGCCATCTCTCCGGAGTTGCCGGCCAATGGTTTTGTGGATACGAAATTCCCGCCTGGCATCACCGTATACTATCGCATTTTCTATGTCCTGAAAGGAGGTGCTTATTTTTTCACCGATACCAAATCTCCTTCTGCGGATTCCTATATTGCCCGGGTTCCGGATACCAAAGTTGCAGAACCGCAAACAACGATCCGCATCTTTAAAAAAGACCAGCTGATGTTCAGTCTTGAGTACCCCGACTATATCAAATTCCGGGATTCCATTATCAGTAAAACAAAAGATTCTTTATACACCATCGATGCGGATTCAGTTCAATGGCGCCCTTTCATGGCCAAAGTGATGTGGAAACCTTCCCAGCATGTTTATACCAACGAAAAAGGGCTGCTGCTGATACAATTACCCGAACTGAAACAACATCATTACCGCATTGTTTTCTTTGAAGAAGACGGTACGGAATTATTCCAGGTAAAGACGATCAGGGAAAGCCCGCTCACGCTCGACAAGGCTGCATTTATACATGCAGGCTGGTTTCATTTCGAGCTCTATGAGGATGACAAACTGAAGGAGAAGAATAAATTTTACCTGCAAAAAAATTAATCCGTAACCAGTCTGCAACCGAACACGTCTTCAAAATGCCTGCAAACCTTTTCTTTCACCTCAGCTTCGTCTACTACCCTTCCCAGTTCCTGCTGTAAGGAGGTAACCTGTTTATTTTCTATCCCGCAGGGAACGATATAGGTGAAATAATCAAGATCGGTATTGATGTTAAAGGCAAAACCATGCATCGTAACCCACCGGCTGCACTTAATACCCATAGCGCAGATCTTCCGTTCTTTGCCTGGCAGATCCGGATCGAGCCAAACGCCTGTTTCACCGGGACTGCGGTCGCCCTTTAATCCGTATTCGGCCATGGTCAGGATAAAAACTTCTTCCAGGCTACGCAGGTACCAGCCGATATCGGTCCTGAATTTTTCCAGGTCGAGAATCGGATAACCAACGAGTTGTCCGGGCCCATGAAAAGTGATATCCCCGCCCCTGTTGATATGAAAATATTCAATCCCTTTTTCTTCACGTTCTGCGGCAGAGATCAGTACATGCGATTCCTTACCGCTTTTGCCTAAAGTGTATACAGGCGGGTGTTCAACAAAAAGCAGGTGATGGCTTGTTGGGGTAAGTTGAGCGGGCACATCTGTTTTTCTTGATTCGGCCTTGATGTTGGTATTGTTCCTGAGCAGGTTTTCCTGGTAATCCCAGGTTTCACGATAACCACGGGCGCCAAGGTCCTGAAACTTCACTTCCTGTAACATGGTACAAAATTATGCAATTACACGGATTACCCGGTGAAGTGCTATTTTTGCCGCATGTCGGAAGATTTAGCGCAAATACCGGAAGAGACGCCTGAGGAACAGTTATATGAACGCAGATCGTTTGTTGTGGATAAAGGGCAGGAGCCTTTCAGGATCGACAAATGGATACAGATGCACCTCGAAGGAGCCACGCGCAATAAAGTGCAGCGCGGCATCGAGTCCGGCTTTCTGACCGTGAACGGCAAAGTGGTTAAAAGCAATTACAAGATCAAGCCGGGAGATGAGATCCTGATGATGAGCCTCATCAATCCCGAACATACCGAGCTGAAGCCCGAAAATATTCCATTGAACATCGTTTACGAAGATGATGCAGTGATGGTACTGAATAAACCACCCAACATGGTAGTACATCCGGGTGTTGGTAATTTTACCGGTACATTGCTCAATGGCGTGGCCTATCACCTGCTGCAGCAGAATCCTGATCTTGATGAAGAGACATTGCCGAGGTTCGGACTCGTTCACCGCATCGATAAAAATACAACGGGTCTGATCGTACTCGCAAAAACCGGCGATGCGGCAGCACACCTGGCCAAGCAATTTTTCAATCATACCGTTCAGCGCAGGTATGTGGCACTGGTATGGGGCGATGTGGCGGAAGATGAAGGTACCATTGTTGCGCATATTGCCAGGCACCGGCAATACCGTAAAATGTTCGATGCCTATCCTGAAGGTGAAACAGGTAAACATGCGATCACGCATTATAAAGTACTGGAGCGATTCAATTACGTAACCCTGGTGGAATGTGTACTTGAAACAGGCCGTACACACCAGATCCGTGTTCACATGAAACATATCGGCCATACGCTTTTCAACGACTGGGAATATGGTGGCGACAAAATCCTGAAAGGAACCATCTATACCAAATACAAACAGTTTGTAGACAATTGTTTCGAATTATGTCCGCGTTGCGCACTGCACGCAAGAACGCTTGGTTTTATACACCCGGTAACCAAAAAAGAAATGTTTTTCGAATCACCTTTACCGCAGGATATGGAAAGTGTGATCAATAAATGGAGGAATTATATCACAAAATGATGAGCCGTATTTTCTTCCGGATTAACTTTATCTAATCATTCAGAACAGAGAACCCAAACCAAATAAGAGCTTATGTCAAACGACATCCGTAATAACTGGACACTTGCAGAAATAAAATCTGTATACGACACTCCCCTGCTGGAGCTGGTTTACAAAGCGGCAACCCTGCACAGGCAATACAATGATACTGCTGAAGTGCAGGTATGTACACTTCTCAGCATTAAAACAGGAGGCTGCAGTGAAGATTGTGCTTATTGCCCGCAGGCTGCACGTTACAGCACCGGCGTAAATGTACAGGCCCTGATGAAGAAAGAAGAAGTGCTTGAATATGCCCAGAAAGCCAAAGATGCGGGCTCTACCCGTTTCTGCATGGGTGCAGCCTGGCGCGAAGTACGCGACAACCGCGATTTCGACCGCGTGCTGGATATGGTAAAAGGCGTAAATGAGATGGGTATGGAAGTATGCTGCACACTCGGAATGTTAACCGGCGACCAGGCACAGAAACTGGCCGATGCCGGTCTGTATGCTTACAACCATAATTTAGATACCAGTAAGGAACATTACAGCGAGATCATCACTACCCGCACATACGACGACCGTCTTAATACACTTGAGAACGTGCGTAAAGCGGGTGTAACCGTTTGCTGCGGCGGTATCATTGGCCTGGGCGAATCGCATGATGACAGGATCAAAATGCTGCATACGCTGGCAACCATGCCCGAGCACCCGGAAAGTGTGCCGATCAACGCCCTTGTTCCGATCCCGGGTACACCCCTCGGTGAAAACCAGAAAGTGGATATCTGGGATATGGTGCGCATGATCGCAACCGCCAGGATCCTGATGCCGGCTACCATGGTACGCCTCAGTGCAGGAAGAACAGATATGAGTATTGCAGAACAAGCCCTTTGTTTTATGGCAGGAGCCAACTCCATTTTCGCAGGTGACAAACTGCTCACCACACCAAACCCTTCATTTGATGAGGATAATGCGATGTTCCAGCTGCTCGGCTTAAAACCAAGGGCAGCGTTCAAGGAAGAAAAACAATACCTCCGCGAAGCGGTAGAAGCATAATACCGGAAGGCCCCTGATCAGGGGCCTTTTTCTTTTAACAGCTACTCCACCCGACCTGTTAAAAAAAAACCTGCAATGCCGCCCCGGGCCGGTAATTCGGTAACTTGCAGTATCAATCGATGCATATGCGTTACCTTTTTCTTGCAGCTATTTTCCTGGGCACAGGCCATTGGGGTATGAGTCAGTGTAAAACCTTCCGGTTAACTGACAAAGGCGACACACTGAACTGTACCGATGTAAAAGGCGTAAAACAGGGAAAATGGAAAGTCCAGGTTGCACCGTTACGCGGACAACCCGGCTATGAAGAAGAAGGGAGTTTTGTAAACAATTCAAAGGAAGGCACCTGGCGCAGATACAATCTGATGGGAGATCTGCTTGCCGTAGAAAACTATAAGTGGGGTTATAAAAACGGGGTATGCCGCTATTTTACTATTGCAGGTATTGAACATGAAGAAAGCTGGCTGGCCATGAACCCTGCCAAAGCCTATGATACCATCCAGGTACAGGATATCATCGATCCTGACAAATATGAGCAGGTGATCGTGAAATCGGAGGGCAGGGCTTTGAAACATGGTACCTGGCGCTTTTTCAATCCTCAATCGGGCCAGTTAATGCGTACGGAAAAATATCTCCTGGATGAACCTTATGTTCCCGGGGAGAATAAAAAGAATGTAACCGCACAGGGCGCTGCCGATACCACTGCAACCAAAAAAGCACCTGCAGAAAAACCCAAGCCCAAGGAAGTATTGGATTTTGAAAAGAAGAATGCAGGTAAGAAGGTGAAGGTCAGGGATGGACGTGTCGGATAGAGCATTGGCGGCTTATCTTCTGTAAATGAATCCTGAAAACACAGCATGTTGCTGTTATTCTGAAATTGTTTATTGGTCGTAACCTCACTTGCCGCATTGCTTCTTGTTGCTCAGGCCGTTGGCCTCATCTTTGCGCCAGCGCTGCTTTGGCTCTTCGAAATAAGTTTCGTATCACTTCAATTACCTCCGCTTCGCTCGTCAACTAAATCAAAGAGTAAATTTCTTAAATTCTTCCGAGAACCCATGAATAGCACGAAAAAGCCACCCATACTATGAAAGTACGGGTGACTTACTTAATTAAAGCCCTTCAAAATCTCTGAAAACGCTGGTATTCATAAAATCTGTTTTTTAGAATTCAAAATTAAATGCGGTCACTCCGTTTCATTCCATTTTTTTTGCCAACGCAACAAAATTTATAAATATCCTGTGATTGGCGCCATCATTTCCCCTTTGCCAGTCTTCAATAAATTCTTTCAAATTGATATAATAAGTTCTAAAAGTCGTTTTAAAACATTTTTTAAGAATCGCTTCATCGATTAAGTCATCTTCCAGTAAAAGAGAAATACATTCAAAGTAATTCAATATTGCAACCAATGCCCTCCTTTCTTCAATTCCTGAAGAGATTTCCAGTTTCATTTTAAATTCTTCCAGTTTATCGTGCTGTTTCAATGCGCCTTTGTAAGGAGCAATAAAGCGCCTTGCTATTTCTGCATTATTTGCCATATCTCCTTTGAACCATGCAGAAGTTATATCATAAGAGAGTTTTATTTTTCTCAAATTGATCGCTTCTTCTCTCTGTCAAGTTTCAATTGATTAAGGCAGTAATTATATTGTAAAGACACCGAATTATATATTAGTCCTATGGTAACGGTCCCTAAGGATCCTATTTGTATATATTCTGTAAACCTTATCCCAAGATTGTATCTCTGATCCATATACCTGAGCAATACCATCAATAGTAATAGTGCGGCAAATCCCACAAAAAGAAGACTATATGAAATAGTTATCGTAGCAACTGCTGGCCTGTGTACTTTATTCATAACGGGAATTTCTCAAAAATACATAGTTTTTAATATTAAAATATTATAACATATTAAATTATCCGCACCTATATTTTATTGTTAATTAGCCGCTCCGTTACCTTAGAAACGCAGTATACCTGCAATGCCTATCCTTCCGTATATTGCAATAACGAAACCCTGCTTATGATTGCTCTAACAAAGAAATCCGTGCTGTACGGTGTTCTGGCGGCCATTGCACTGATTGCTGCCTGCAAAAAGGATACTGCTGTTGCTGATCCCACGCCACCGGTTATACCAACAAATCCATGCGCTGGTAAAAACATTAGTTTTACGTCTACCTATGTTGCCACATCACCCTGCGTAAAAAACGGTACGGTTACCGTTAACGCTACCGGTAGTATCGGCTTTACATACAGCATCGATGGCGGCGGTTTCCAGACCTCTCCTACTTTTACCAATCTTTCGCAGGGCGATCATATGCTGCTGGTGAAAGATATGGCAGGCTGCTCCAAAGCCGGTTCCGTAAATGTTCCGCTGCAGCAGGCCGGCACTTTATATAATGCGGTTAAAACGCTGCTGATCAACAACTGCAATAATTGCCACAGCGGCGCTAATGCCAATGGCGGCAAAGACTTCACGAACGACTGTGTGATCGTGAACAGCGCCGATCGTATTAAGGTAAGGGCGGTTGACGGATTACCTACTTTTATGCCCGCTACTCCGTTAAGCAAAGTAGATCAGACCAAGATCACCGACTGGATCGCTGCAGGCGGCAGGTATACCGACTAAGCCCGCTTTACGGAGATCAGTTCTTTTTCTTTACTGTATCAAAATGTTTCCTGAAGAACAGCATCTGGTAATCTACCGCTGTATTCCAGTACTTCCAGTCGTGTTTGCCCGGGCGTTCAATATAATCGTGCGGGATTTTCAGTTTCAGCATTTTTTCATGTGCAGCCCTGCTCATGGCAACGATCATATCTTCGGTGCCGCAGTCGACAATAATAGCCAGTGAATCTTTAGGATAGGTCTCAATTACTTTCATTACACTCCAGTCCTCCCAGTATTTCCTGTTGGTTGCCGTATCACCCAACCTTTCTTCCACATTATAACCACGTGTGATCACTGTTGTATTCAGGGCGCCGCTCATGCTGCCGCAGGCGCTGAAGAAATCCGCATGCCTGAACCCGATGAACATACCGCCATGGCCACCCATACTCAAACCGGTAATAGCCCTGCCTGTACGGTCTTCAATGGTTTTATAGTTGCTGTCGATATAGGCCGGAACTTCTTTCGCTACAAAAGTTTCATACTGGAAGTTCGGATCGATGGGACTATCATAATACCAGCTGCTTTTAGCGCCATCAGGGCAAACGATGATCATATTAAACCGGTCAGCGAGCTCCTGTATATGCGGTACACGTGTGATCCAGTTGGCATAACCTCCCCCATGACCATGCAGCAGGTATACCACAGGATATCTTTGCGTATCATAACCATACCGTGCAGGTTTGACCACAACGGTTTTAATCTCCTTTTTCATGCTGTTGCTGTAAATGGATACCGTGTCAACGGTTGCAGCTAAGAGCATACCCGTAAATAATACTGAGATCAGCAGAAGAGCGAAACGTTTCATAAGGATTAAATTTTAGCAGTGGTTCTGTCGAAATATTTTTTGAAAAACAGGAGTTGGAAATCGATGCTGTTGCCCCAGTATGCTTTATTGTGTGCACCTGGTCTTTCGGTATAATCGTGATCTATTTTAAGATCAAGTAATTTCTGATGGAGTTCACGGTTTACCGCCAGGAAAAAGTCGCCGGTTCCGCAATCGATGATCAGCTGCAGCTCACCATTCTTAAGATGATCTACCTGGTTGACGACAACGTTACGATCCCAGTTCTCTTTTTGCGTAACCGGGTCTCCGAACACTTTGGCCATATTCCAGTTTTTGGGAAAAGGTCTTGTATCCACGCCACCACAAACACTGCCTGCGCTGCCGAATATATCACGATGCCTGATGGCAAGGTATAAGGCACCATGTCCGCCCATGCTCAGACCTGTTACAGCCCTGTGTTCCCTTCCGGCTGCAGTACTGTAATGGCTGTCTGTATATTGCACCAGTTCTGTGGCCACAAACGTCTCGTAACGGCTGGTTGAATCTACCGGGCTGTCGAGATACCAGCTGCTGAAACCACCATCCGGGCAAATAAATATGGCATCCATTTCATCTGCCTTTGCAGGCAACTGCGGAGCATCTTTAACCCAACTGCTGTAATTGCCGCCATAACCATGCAGCAGATAAACCACATTGTATTTCCTGGCGGTACTGTATGACTGCGGCCTGATCACTACTGTCTTGATGTCTTTGCGCATACTGTTGCTGTATACGTTTACCGTATCCACGTAAGCGGCATTCAGTTTGAAACAGAAGAAGAGTAATGGCAGGAGGTAAATGGATCTTTTCATACCGGATCAATTGGGCTTAAAGATCACAAAAAAACCGCCTGAAAATTCATCAGGCGGTTTAATTTAATCTTTATCGTAACGGTTATTTCGATTTCTGTGCGTTCTGCATGGGGTTCACTGCACCTGATGCTGCACCACGGGCTGCTGCCTGTCTTGCTTTAAAGAGGTTAAAGCGCGAAGGCTCTGCGTTTGCCGGCCAGCTGTTGTTAGACTCATCGATATCAGCTGTTTCTTTCCATGGATCCAGTTTGATCGCTGTTGCTTTCTTCTTGGTCATGAACAGTTTAGTCACTTTATTTTCATTAGCCCTCCAGATCTGTGCAGGAATGCGTTCGATCTGCTTGGTGCCGTCCGCAAAAGTGAATTCAACAATGATCGGCATTACAAGACCTCCTTTGTTGCTGAAAGAGATCTCATAGAGGTTTACATCTGCATATTTTGCCTGATCAGCTTCGCTCAGTGGCTCCGGTGCTGTTGCTGTGAATGCAGGGGCTGTTACTTTGGTAACTGAATCGTAAGGTTCGATGCCTCTTGCATACCTCCAGTAAAAATCACGCAGGCTGGTATCTGCATCTACTGCAAACACAATGCGTTTATCTTCACGGTTCCTGAATTTGGAAATGTCTTCAGGAGTGGTCATCGGCTTATCCATACCGCGTGCACCACCTGCGCCTCCGAAATTACCGCGTCCACCTGCGCCCGCACCGAAGCGGCCTGCGCCTGCCTGAGGGGCCGGAGCTTTAGGATCGTATACGGCATAACGTACTGAATCGATAGAGATATCACATGCATCGATACCGTAGAACCAGCCTCTCCAGAACCAGTCGAGGTCTTCAGCGCTTGCATCTTCCATGGTACGGAACAGGTCTGCAGGTGTCGGGTGTTTGAATGCCCATCTTCTTGCATATTCCCTGAAAGCATAATCGAACAGTTCACGGCCCATAATGGTTTCACGCAGGATATTCAGACCCGTTGCCGGTTTTGAATAGGCGTTCGCACCAAAGTTGGCTATGTTCTCACTGTTGGTCATGATCGGCTCCAGCTGATTTTTAGGGCTCTTCATGTAATCAACGATCATGGCAGCCGGTCCGCGGCGTGAAGGATATTTGTTATCGAACAGCTGCTCGGTGAGGTACTGCACAAAAGTGTTCAGACCTTCGTCCATCCAGCTCCACTGACGCTCATCGCTGTTCACGATCATCGGGAAGAAATTATGTCCCACTTCGTGGATGATCACACCCAGCATGCTGTACTTGGTTGCTTCACTGTAAGTACCGTCTTTATTGGTACGGCCGTTGTTGAAGCAGATCATCGGGTATTCCATACCATTGCTGGCTTCAATACTCTGCGCAACAGGATAAGGATAAGGGATTGAGAACTGGGAATAAGATTTGATCGTATGTGCTACGGCTTTGGTTGAATATTTACGGTATAAACCATAAGCTTCCTTAGCGTAACCGCTCATACACATGATCTTCTTACCTTCTACATAGGCTGGCATCGCATCCCATACGTATTTACGGCTTGAAGTCCATGCGAAATCACGCACATTATTCGCCTTGAACACCCATGTTTTTTTCTGGCTGCTCTTTTGTTTTTCTGCCTGTACAGCTTCTGCCAGTGTTACTACTTCTACTGGCTCTTTGGATGTCTGTGCTTTATTCCAGCGACCAAGCTGTGCAGGTGATAATACCTGTGCATAGTTCTGGCATTCGCCGGTTCCGAGTACCACATGGTCTGCAGGAACGGTGATCTGTACATTATAGTTACCGAATGCAAGCGCAAATTCGCCGCGGCCGGTGAACTGGTGGTTCTGCCAGCCCTGGAAATCGCTGTATACGCAAAGGCGCGGGAACCATTGTGCCATGGTGAAAAGGCTGTTGCCGTCTTCAGGGAAATATTCATAACCTCCCCTGCCGCCAAAAGCAAGACGATCTGAGATCTTGTAGCTCCAGTCGAGGTTGAATACAAACTGCTGGCCCGGTTTCAGCGGCGCAGGCAGTTCAACACGCATCATTGTTTTGTTGATGGTATATTTCAGTGTCTTACCGGTTGCATCGGTCAGCTTTGAAATGATATGACCGTAACCATTGTCCTTTTTCTCTTCCGCCAGTTTATCAATAGTAGCGGTTGTTACACCCTGCATATAGCTGGATGCCTGATAATTGGCATTATTCACCGTACTGTGCTCATTCTCGTCCAGCTGCAGCCACAGATAGGTAAGCACATCCGGAGAGTTGTTGAAGTAAGTAACGGTTTCACTTCCTTTCAGTTTCAGGTTCGCTTCGTCCAGCTCACACTTGATGTTGTAATCCGCACGTTGCTGCCAGTACTTCGGACCGGGTGCACCGCTGGCAGTTCTGTACTCATTTGGCGTAGGCAAGATGGTTCCCAGCTGCTCAAATTTGTTGCCGTGATTGGACGTTGGGTTGTTGAGAATGTTCTGCGCATTCAGCGATACCGCGCCGCAGACCATTACAACAAGGGAGGTCAATCTTCTCATTGATGGTTATTATTATAGTTTAGTTATGATGGTATTCTTTCTATTGCCATTTGCAACGCTATTGCAAAAATACCTCCTGAAAGGTACAATAAATATTCTCTCCGGTTGCAACGAAATATATTTATGCAAATAAAAGTCAGGATCAGCACTGCCAGAACGATCAGCAACTGGCCTGCTTCCAGCCCCACATTGAACGCCAGCAGCTGCATCACCACATTATTGTCTTTCCCCAGCAGGCTTTTCAGGTAATTGCTGAAACCCAGTCCGTGTATCAATCCGAAAAACAGGGCAAAAAAGTAGATCAGCGGGAATTTCTGACGGTAAGCGAATTTCTTCACAAACACATTACTGAAAGCTGTGATCACGATGGTTACGGGTATCAGGAATTCGATCCAGCGCACGGAATATTGCACTATGTTAAAAACACTTAAAGCGAGTGTGATCGAATGACCGATGGTGAATGCTGTTACCAGTATCAGTATCTTTGACCAGTCGGAGAACTGGTAGCGCAGGCAGAGTGCCATCACAAACAGGATATGGTCGATCCCGCGCAGATCTGCGATATGCTGGTACCCGATCTTAAAATATAACCCGAAGTCGTTCATTTGAGAGATTCAAATTAATGATGGTGATTGCGAACGTAAAAAATTCAATACTGAATGGCAAATATAATGGTTCAATGGCTGATGGGCATTTTGTTACCGCTGTTTCATCCCTATTTTGTTTCGGTTGTAGACCTGAACCACAATAAACAGGAAGAAACCGTTGAGATCAGCATCCGGGTGTACACGGACGATCTGGAAAAAACCATCCAGAAATATTCTACAGCTAAAATAGATCTGATCAATCCGCCCAATAAGGCCGTGATGGAGCGTCAGCTGGCTGCGTATATTTCCCAGACGGTAAAACTGAAACTGAACGGACAGGCTGTCTATCCCCGCTTTATCGGTTATGAGCAGCAACAGGAAAGCACCTGGTGTTATTTTGAGGTTGAAAAGATCCCGGCGCTGAAAACGGCCGACATCGACTGTAAACTTTTATACGATTACGAAACCAGCCAGACCAATCTCCTGCACGTAAAATCGAACGGAGTGGAAAAAAGTTACAAGCTCGATTACCCGAAAAACCTGGCCAGTTTTAATTTTTAAAAGGTATCGAGATCCAGTGGTTCTGTAGCAGACACCAGCACTTTGTCGATCCGGTGATTATCCATATCCACGATCTCAAAGCGGAATATCTTCCATTCCATGGTATCTCCTGTGGCCGGTATTTTCTGTAGTTTCTGGATGATAAATCCTGCGAGGGTATCGAAATCCTGGTCGCCTTCCATCATCCATTCTGTTTTATCAAAACGGCTCAGGAAGTCGTAGAAAGGAATCTGTGCATCTATCAGGAATGAGCCATCTGCCCGTTCCACAATTTCGTAGTCTTCGTCTTCTTCCTGGGGGATATCCCCTACGATCGCTTCAAGAATATCATTCAATGTGATCAGACCTTCAACAGAACCATATTCATTCACAATAAAACAGTGGTGTATTTTGGTTTGCTTGAAACGCTCGAGCACCTGGTAAGCGGTATTTCCTTCGGGAACATACATGGCATCGCGCATCAGTTCCCCTACTTTCTTCTCCCCTGGCGCTGAGAACAGGTCTTTAATGGATAACACGCCTTTGATATGATCAATATTGCCTTCGCAGATGGGATACACGGAATGGATCACATCGGCCAGTTCTTTACGCACCTGACCTACTGTTTTATTGGCTTCGATCCATACGATATCGCTTCTGTGGGTCATGAGCGAAGTAATATTCCTGTCGCTCAGGTGAAATACCCTTTCGATAATTTCCTGTTCTGCTTCTTCGATCGTTCCCTGCTCGGTTCCCTCGCTGATGATGGCTTTGATCTCTTCTTCCGTTACTTGGTTCTCATTCGCCTTTACACCCATCAGTCTTACAATTACGTACGAAGATTTACTCAGCAGCCAGATAAAGGGAAATGTAAGCCACGATACGATCCGCATAGGGCCTGCTGCGGTTTTGGCAATGGCTTCCGGGTTGCTGAGACCGATACGTTTCGGAACCAGTTCACCGAGTACAAGTGAGAGATAAGTTACTACCACTACAATTAAAGTGGTGGCTATAGTACTGCTGTATGGTTTGAGGGATGAGAACTGCTGCAACCATTCGTCTACCGGCTTCTTGAAACTGTCGCCGGAATAAATGCCCGTCAGTACGCCGATCAGTGTGATCCCGATCTGTACCGTGGAAAGGAATGTATCCGGGTGGCTGGCCATTTCCAGCGCACGGCGGGCGTCTTTATCCCCTTTCATTGCCTGCGCTTCCAGCCTTGCCTTACGTGCGGAGACCAGCGCGATCTCTGCCATCGAAAAAAGCCCGTTCAATATAACCAGTCCGAGTATGATCAATATTTCTGTCATCTTATCATTATTCTTTTTAAGTCGCAGAGTTCCTTTGGGAGACGTCTGCGGTTGCGATAGCAGATCAGGGTTTGCCGTCCAGGTCTGCGATCACATAGCGCGTCACTTCTTTTTCCCGGGTTGCGGGGTTCAGAAATGGAAGCGTCAGCATGGTTATGCCGAAATATTCTCCTTCAAATATAGTCTTCATTGCAGGAAATTGTTGCTGCAATGTAGAAAGACTGTCTTTTTCGGTGAGTACCACTTCATCCGGCCTCAGCTGGTCTGCGGTTTCCTTTCTGCGGATGATATGCTGTGCATAAAAATGCAGTGCCCTGCTTTCCATGATCTTATACTGCACCAGTTTTGCCGGGTCTATTTTCTGCTCCTGCAAAACTGCCGCCGCAGTATTTCCCAGCTGGTACTTCAAAAGATTCGGATAAAAGAAACTGTTCAGGAAAATATTGATTCCCGCCACGGTAAAGAAAGCGGTTTTCAGCAATAAAGGCAATCCCCCGTTACGGTTACGGAAAAGCATATACAATAACGCCAGCAATCCAGCCGCCGCAGCAGCAGCAATAACCCGGGGAATATTTTTAAATACGAATGTCATCAGCACTATAAGCGCGCACCATAGCAGTACAAAGATCACAGCATGTATCACCAGTACCGGCTTCTTCCATTCTTTCAGGTTTTCGGTGAATAACAGGCTGTGCAGGAAACGCGCCGTTATAACCGATGCCAGCGGAAACACAACAAAAATATAATGTGGCAGCTGTGCCTGGCTCCTTGCCAGCACGCAATACGTAAGGATAAATCCGCCTGTTGTAATACATTCTTCCGTTTTACCCAGCCTGAACCTTTTCCTTATGATATCACGGCAGGCAAAAACCAGTCCTGCCAGGAACAGAATGATCCAGGGTATAAAGCTCCACAGCATATTTTCCAGCAGGAACGTGAAATAACTCATTTCATGGTACTGGTTCTCGCCCGTGTAACGGCCGAAACTTTGCGTCCAGTAGTAAAAACGAAGCCCCGACTGAATGGGCACGCCATTCACTATTTTACCGGGATGAAGGTCGTACTGCTGGTATAACCCAATACTCATCGGCACAAGCAGTAATGCTATCAGTAAAAGACCGGGTATGTACTCCCAGCGGAAATACTGTTTCCATTCCCTGCGTAAAGCAAAATGAGGTACAAATGCAAATACCGGGACCATCAGCGCAATCGGGCCTTTGGTCATCATACCACCCGCAATAGCGGCAAATGCGCCGAGAAAATGGGTCCATTTCCTGTTCTCATACCATTCTGCCATCTGCCAGAGGCTGAATGCCACCCAGCCCATCAGCATCGTATCGCAGCGCACATCGTGCATGAGGAGGAACATAGCCTGAGAGGATGCCAGCACCAGTGCGCTCAGCTGCGCGATGGTTTTGTTATAAAAAAGAAGCGCAAGCCTGTAAGTGCTGTACACCGCCAGCATGGCGAACAACATGGACGGAATACGATACGCCCAGTCGTGCACACCAAAGATCTTCATACTGATGGCCGAAAGCCAGAACAGCATCGGCGGCTTATCCAGGTAATCCTTACCGAGGTCGTACACCTGCAGGAAGCTGACGTTATCGAGCATTTCCCGGCTGATGGAAGCATATTGGGCGGCATCGATGTCCATAACAGGTATGAATATCATTCCCAGCAGCCAGGCCAGCAGGCAGGACGCAAGGACAAGCAGCATAGTTCGGTTGGTGATCATGCAAGACCGGATTGAGGGTTGACGATATCGGCAAGCCCGGTTTTTTTATTGAAGAAAGTTGCGGTCAGGTAGCCGACCAGGCAACCTAAAAGACTTCCGCAGAAAACATCCACAGGGTAATGTACGCCTACATAAACCTGCCCGTAAGCGATGGTAGCCGCCCAGGCGAACATCAGCCAGCCCCATTTGCCCGTAATGGCCCTTGTAGTAATGAATACGTACATGGCAAACCCGAAATGGTTGGTGGCGTGGGAAGAAGTAAAGCTGTAGCCGCTTCCGCAATGATCCAGCAGCAGGCGAACCTGTGTGGCCATATAGGGATCGTTGCACGGACGCAGGCGCAGTACCCAGTGTTTGATCACGGTACTGCTCAGCTGGTCGGTAATGACAACGGTTACGATTGCGAAAAATATCCAGGTCAGTGCTTTCTTCCCGAAATTAAACAGGGCAAAAACGATAAAGAAAAGGTATAAAGGCACCCAGGCAGTTGCTTCGCGCCACCAGGGATAGACAGCGTCGAGCAGGCTGCTGGTCCACTGCCTGTTGATCTTCAGGAACAGCTGCCTGTCCAGTTCGTCGAGCCGGTTCAGCAGGTTGTTGAAAAAGGAGCTCAGCAAGGCAAAATTGATCATAGCTATGTAAAGTTAACGCAAGGCGTATACACGGAAAAATTACGGATCGTTTCTGTTTATTTCCTGGCTACGATGATCATTCTTGGCGATTGCCGTACATCATATCTCCCCAGCTGGTAATCGCCGAAAACTTCCTGTACCTGCATATTCTGGTAAGCAAGCATATCGGTAAAATCGCCCAGTGAGAACTTGGCCACCCGTTCGGTGTAGAGGTGGCGGGGGCTTTTATTGGTATCATCCGTTACCTGGATCTGTTTGAAGAAATGCTCATCGTCCTGCCATTTAGTAATGTGGAACGTCACTTCTTCTATGGTGGTGGTGAAGGATTGCTGCATTCTTTCTTCTGCGTAATGCACATTCAGGTAATCGATCACGAAAATACCTCCCGGTTTAAGGCTCTGCGCAATGGTACGGATGGAATTGTCATGCTCCCGCGCTGTTTTAAAATAGCCGAAACTGGTAAAGAAATTGAACGCGTAATCGAAATAATTGATCCAGAAAGGCAGGCGCATGTCGTGCTGGTAGAAATGCAGATTAGGCGACTCATCGGCTTTTGCCTCTTCAATGGAAGCGAGCGACAGGTCTATACCGGTTACATCGAAGCCCATATCGGCCAGTGCCTTGCTGTGACGGCCTTTACCGCAGGCAACATCCAGCATTGTGGCTGCAGCAGCCGGCTTCAGGTACCCGATAAGGGTATTGATAAAAGCCATTGCTTCCTCATCATTCCTGTGCTGGTACAGCAAATGATAATAATGCGAATTGAACCAGTCTTTATACCACGCTTTATCCACCATACATTCCCTTTGTACTGCGAAATTACAACTGAACGGCAAACAAAAATTTTCAATTATGTTTGCACCCTTCTAAAACCTCAGTAAATGGCACTCATTAAGAGTATTTCAGGCATACGCGGCACCATCGGCGGAAAACCCGGCGAAACCCTCAGTCCGCTGGATGTGGTTCGTTTTACGGCAGCATACGGCACCTGGCTGCTGCAGCAACCGGGCAGCAAAAAAGTAGTGATCGGGCGCGATGGCAGGATCAGCGGGGAAATGGTACAGCGTCTGGTAATCAGCACGCTGAATGCACTCGGACTGAACGTGGTTGACCTGGACCTCAGCACCACTCCTACCGTAGAAATGGCCGTTGTATTTGAAGAAGCAGCGGGAGGTATTATTTTGACGGCGAGCCATAATCCAAAAGAATGGAATGCCCTGAAGCTGCTGAATGCAAAAGGTGAATTCATCAGCGCGGCAGACGGCGCACGTATACTCGAAATTGCTGCGGCGGACGACTACCAGTTTGCTGGTGTAGACCAGCTGGGTACTTATACAAAGAATGACACCGCTCTGCAGCAGCATATCGAAGCGATCCTCAACTACCCCCTGGTAGATGTTGCTGCGATCAAAAAGGCGAAATTTAAAATAGTGGTGGATGCGATCAACAGCAGCGGCGCTTTTGCCGTTCCTGAATTGCTGAAAGCATTGGGCGTGAAAGACATTACCATACTCAATGGTGAAGTGAACGGACGTTTTGCACACAATCCCGAACCGCTGCCCGAACACCTGAACCAGCTCTGCAACGAAGTAAAAAAACAGGATGCAAGCCTTGGCATAGCCGTAGACCCGGATGTGGACAGGCTTTGTTTTGTTTGTGAAGACGGAAGCCTCTTCGGCGAAGAATATACGCTTGTAGCCGTGGCAGATTACGTACTCCGCAACCGCAAAGGCAATACGGTAAGCAATATGTCTTCTACCCGCGCGCTGAAAGACGTAACCCTGAAACATGGCGGTACTTACAGTCCAAGTGCTGTAGGCGAAGTGAATGTAGTAAACCGCATGAAAGAAGTGAATGCAGTGATCGGTGGTGAAGGCAACGGCGGCATCATTGTTCCGGACCTGCATTACGGTCGTGATGCATTGATCGGTATCGCGTTATTCCTTACACATCTGGCAAAGGAGGAAAAATCCGTACGTCAGTTGCGCAACAGCTACCCGGATTATTTCATCAGCAAGAACAAGATCGAGCTCACTGCAGGTTTTGACCTGGTGAAAATCTTCGATCATATCAAGAATAAATACAAATCGCAACCTATTAATACGGAAGATGGTCTGAAGATAGAATTCGATACCGACTGGGTGCACCTGCGCACCAGCAATACCGAACCCATCATCCGCATTTATGCAGAAAGCAATTTTGAAACTACAGCAGCCAATATTGCAGCCAAAATAATGAAGGATATACAGGAAGTGATGTAACCCTGTCTATTTTATAAAATCAGTAACTTTGCCGCGCTATGGAAAGAATTTACTTCGACAATGCAGCTACAACAGCGCTCGATGCGCAGGTGCTAGAGGCCATGATGCCTTATTTCACCACTCATTTCGGTAATCCCTCCTCTATTTACAGCTATGGCAGAGAGTCACGCCTGGCAGTGGAAAATGCGCGTAAATCAGTTGCAAAACTGCTGAATGCCCACCCGGCCGAGATTTTCTTTACCAGCGGCGGCACAGAAAGCAGCAATACTGCCATTACTGCCGCTGTGCGTGATCTGGGTTGCAGGCATATCATTTCTTCTGTGATCGAACACCATGCAACCACACATACAGTTGAATACCTCTATCACAATGGAGAAGCAGCATTAAGCTATGTAAAACTGCTGCCGAACGGGCATGTGGATCTTGAAGACCTGGAGCGCCTGCTGGCCGAAAGTGAAGAAAAATGCCTGGTTACACTGATGCATGCCAACAACGAGATCGGCAATATGCTCGACATTCATGCTGTTGGTGAGCTTTGTAAATTATACAATGCTATTTTCCATAGCGATACCGTACAAACAGTAGGTCATTTCCCGTTCGACCTCAGGAATACACCTGTACATTTTATCACCGGTGCAGGTCATAAATTCCACGGACCAAAAGGTGTTGGTATGTTATATATTAACGAGAATGTAAAGATCAAACCTTTTGTACACGGCGGAAGCCAGGAACGTAATATGCGGGCGGGCACAGAGAATCTTTATGGTATCATCGGTTTTGCCAAAGCACTGGAACTGGCAAGCGCCGGTTATGAAGAGGACAGCAGTTACATCAAAAGCCTGAAAGTGTATATGATGGAGCAGCTGAAAAAGAATATCAGGGGTGTATCTTTCAACGGCGATCCGCTGGGACGCAGCCTTTACACCGTATTAAGTGTAAGCTTCCCGAAAACTGAAAAAAGCGAGATGATCCTTTTCAACCTCGACATCAACCATATCTGCGCCAGTGGCGGAAGTGCATGTACCAGCGGCGCAGACCAGGGTTCTCATGTGATCAGGGCCATCAACAATAACCCAAACCAGGTTACTGTCCGTTTCTCTTTCTGCAAGCACAATACAAAAGCAGAGATCGATTCGGTGGTGGAAAAATTAAAAGAGCTGATTTAATACAGGAATACCTGTTCAGATAAAATACAAAGCCGCAACAAATTGTTGTGGCTTTGTATTTATAGTTATTCCTGTTATTGAAAATCGTCTTCTTCATCCTGGTCGGAATGTTCGTCGTCATGAGCGCTGAAGGCACCCAGGTTCATCATACTACCCATCAGGTCTTTGAATTCAATACGTCCGTCGATCACTTTTTTACTCACCATGGAATAAGCAGCAAGGCCATGCAGTACCAGTTCCATCAGCAATGCATTTTCTTTTTCGTTTGCATGCGGATAAAACTTCTTGACAATGCCGAACAGTCCGTCTACCTGGTAAAGTGCTGCAATCTTATCATCATCTTTCATATCCATCAACAGGTCGAGATGATTACCTGCATCAAACCACCTGGTCACGGATTTGTAAGGGTTCTCCGGCTCCTTTTCCTGCTGCGATCTTTTGCCTGTATTCCTTTTCTTCTTCAGCAGTTCAGGATTGGGGAAGTATTGTACAAACTGTGAACGGATGGCTTTATCGAGCAGGTTCACCGCTACCTGGTAAGGACCTTCCTGTTCGCCTTCATATACCAGTTCAATTTTACCGGTAATGGCCGGGATAATGCCCGACAGATCGCTGATCCAGACCTGGGTCTGTTGTTCATTATGGATGATCGCACGTCTTTCTGCGCTGCTCACTGCATTCTCAAATGCGGCAATGGTAAGCCTTGCACTGACGCCGCTTTTCTTGTCTACATATTCGTTGGAGCGTGCTTCGAATGCTACCTGTTCTATCAGTCGTTTTACAAGATCGCTTACAGTTACCAGTTCCTGCTGTGCTGGTGTAATGCTTGCTTCCTGTTCGGTAATGGCAAGAGAAGTTTCAATTGTTTTGGGGTAATGCGTGAGGATCTGGCTTTCGATCCTGTCTTTCAGGGGTGTTACAATACTGCCCCGGTTGGTATAATCTTCAGGATTCGCGGTAAACACAAACAGGATATCCAACGGCATGCGCAGTTTGAAACCGCGGATCTGAATGTCTCCTTCCTGGAGAATGTTGAATAAAGCCACCTGGATCCTTGCCTGCAGATCGGGTAATTCATTGATCACAAAAATGCCGCGGTTGCTTCTCGGTATAATACCATAGTGGATCACTTTTTCATCGGCAAAACTGAGCTTGAGGTTCGCAGCTTTGATGGGATCGATATCGCCGATCAGATCCGCTACACTTACATCGGGCGTAGCCAGTTTCTCGCCGTAACGTTCGCTGCGGTGCAGCCATTGTACGGGTGTTTCATCGCCATATTCGGCAACAAGATCGCGTGCAAAACGGCTTAAAGGCTGTAACGGATCATCGTTCACTTCACTGCCTGCTACCACGGGAATATATTCGTCGAGCAGGTCTACCATCTGCCTGGCCATCCTGGTCTTGGCCTGTCCTCTCAAACCCAGGAACAGGATATTATGCCTGCTCAGCAAAGCCCTTTCCGTATCAGGTATTACAGTATCCTCGTAACCGAGGATGCCGGTAAAAGGTTCTTCCCTGTTTTTAATACTGCGGATCAGGTTGGCCCTGATCTCTTCTTTCACACTTTTAGATGTATAGCCACTTTTCTTTAACGCTCCTAATGTTGTTATTTTTTTTATATCCATCTTTCCTGTTTGAATACTTTCTTATAATGATCGTTTAATACACTGTTTTACGTTTACCGCTCTCGAAATCCTTAAATATGAAAGCACCGAGTTTATCCAGTGATGCGAAATAAGCTTTCCCGTTATTCATCTCAGTGAACTCCTGTACAAAGCTTTGCAGGTATGGGTCCGAAGCGATCATAAATGTTGTGATCGGGATCTTAAGCTTTTTACATTGTGCGGCGAGATTGATGCAGCGGTTTACCACTTTTCGGTCGAGCCCGAAACTGTTCTTGTAATAACGGCCTCCTATTTTAAGACAGGTGGGTTTTCCATCGGTGATCATGAAGATCTGCTTGTTCGGATTCTTACGCCTGCGAAGCAGATCCATCGCGAGTTCGAGCCCTGCTACGGTATTCGTGTGATAGGGGCCTACCTGCAGATAAGGGAGGTCTTTGATCTCGATGCTCCAGGCATCATTGCCGAACACAACTATATCAAGTGTGTCTTTGGGATACTTGGTAGTAATGAGCTCACTCAGCGCCATCGCCACTTTCTTGGCTGGGGTAATCCTGTCTTCGCCGTAAAGGATCATCGAATGCGAAATATCGATCATCAGCACGGTGGAAGTCTGGGTCTTGAAATCACTTTCCCTGATCTGCAGATCGTCTTCATGCATCGAGAACTGCTCCACGCCCCTGCTGATCTGCGCATTCCGGATACTTTCCGTGAAATCGATCTGTTCCAGCATATCGCCGAAACGGTAGGGCCGCGTGTCTGAATTCTGCTCGTCGCCCTGGCCGGGTTTGAACGTCTGGTGATTCCCCTGCCTGCTCTTTTTCAGCTTGCCGAAAATCTCTTCCAGGCTTTTCTTGCGGATGGCCTGTTCCGATTTACCTGTAATACTGTACTGCCCGCTCTGCGGATCTTCCTGCAGATAGCCATTGTTTTTCAGGTCGTCGATAAAATCGCCCATACCATAATCCTCATCTGAAAGCTTGTACTGCCTGTCGAGTTCATTGAGCCATTGCAAAGCTTCTGAAGCATCTCCGTTGGTATAGGTAAGCAGTTGCGTGAATACATCCAGCAACTGTTCAAATTTGCTTTTTTGTTGCGCATCGGGATTAAACCGGATAAATCTGTGACCAATCATTGTTACATATTTGATGCGTGAACGATCTTGTTATTATTCCACCGGAAGTAAGGTTCCGGACTGCCGGAAGCGTAAAAAACGGATAAACTGTTCCTGGCTGGCAGGAAATAAGATGTAAGCTACATAAAAGAATGTTACAACATTATTAACAAGCTCAAATCACAAAAAACAAGGCCGGTCTTTAAAAAAGACCGGCCTTGTACTTATATTCCTGGATCAGGATTTATTTTTTTGGCGTAGAATCTTCTGCCGCCATCATTTTCCCCGGGATCTGGATTGCCGGATTATACATGGTTTTCATCTGCTGAAGTCCCTGCAGGTAACTTTCTGCCGTTCTTTTTTCATCGGCCATGTTATCCGCTTTTTTACCGCTCAGCGAGTTGTAGTATTTGATCTGCTGCTCCAGGTCGGTCTTCACGGAAGCTGATACTTTATTGGCCAGTGCGGTATCGCCTGCCATATAACATGCTTCCAGGAAGAGCAGTGAGTTCCTGTTGTGGAGGTTTGCCCTGCTGGTAAGACCATAAGGGAAATTAGACGGATCCATCATTTTATCAACCTGGTTCAACACTTTTTTAGCATCGTCCTTGCGGTTTTTAGAAGAGAGGTCCATTGCCAGTTCTGTGTATGCAGAACGGATGCTGTTCAGGTGACGGCGGTTTTCTTCGTCGAAATAAACACCTTTCACATTCGCATTACCGAAACGGAATTTGTTGGTTACTTTATCCAGCATCCAGTCGGTGTTCACGCGGCTGCCCTGAACAGGTACCAGGCGGAAACTCATACCATCCCTGCGGATATACTGGTCGAAACCGAGTTCTGCGGATGGATTGGTAAAGTAGATCGGCCTTTTCCATTTATTTGCTGCGATCACGTTCAGTACGGCCAGGTCGTTCTTCATGAGTGCTGCTTTCGGGATCTCGAAACGCAGTTCAGGTACGATACTGTCGTTTGCATTCACTGTGCCGTTTTGCAGTACTGTTGCCCTGTCTACGGGTACAGACATTTTTCGTACAGGATATGTATTCACCATTTCTCCGCCGCCCCTGTCTTCCATTTTAGCAGGATCATCGCTGCCGGCATAATTCTTCATCAGGTCGTACATATCGTAGTACCTGTCTTCGGGAATGCCTGGTTTGGGGCGGTAAAGAATATAGTTACGTTTTTCACCTTCTATCTGGTCTGCGCTCCAGATCACATCGATCGGATCGCTCTGGTTTACTTTATAGCGGAGCTGGTTGATGTACCAGTCGATACCCAGCAGGCTGTAGTTGATCACACGGATATCCGGCCGAACGCCTTCTACTTCCTGTGCATACCAGAGCGGGTAAGTATCGTTATCGCCGTAGGTAAAGAGGATGGCGTTTGGCGCGCAGCTTTCCAGGTAATCCCTTGCCAGGTCCGGAGCGAGCACTTTCTTACTGCGGTCATGGTCGTCCCACTCCTGCTGTGCCATCAGTACCGGTACAGCCAGCAGGCAGATCACGGTTGCAAGGGATGCAGCTGTAGCCTGCGACAGGCCTTTGCTCAGCCAGTCCCTTACTTTCAGCACACCCAGGCCTATCCATACTGCGAAAGCATAGAAGCTTCCCACATAAGCGTAATCACGTTCACGTGGCTGGAATCCGGCCTGGTTCAGGTAGAGCACGATGGCAAAACCTGTGAAGAAGAACATCAGGAAATTGGCCACAGCATCATCACCGCGTTTTTTGAACTGGTAGAACAAGCCTATCAGGCCAAGGATAAACGGCAGTGCAAACAGTTTGTTATGTGCTTTGTTGTTTTTGAGGCTATCCGGCATAGCGCTCTGATCGCCGTAAAGCATGGAATCGATGGGTCCGATACCGGTGATCCAGTTACCATCCCGCACATTACCATCGAATATTCCCTGATTATCATTCTGCTTACCGGCGAAATTCCACATGAAATAGCGGAAATACATCCAGTTCACCTGGTAACCTGCAAAGAATTTAATATTATCTATCTGGTTCGGCGCACGCTCGTAGCTGCCGTCTTTCATTTTATTGATACCGAGATAAACAGAATAGAAATAAGCGTGGTTCTGATCATCACTTGCATCCCATACACGCGGGAAGATCATTTTGTCTTCCGGTGCATAACCATATTTCTTGTCTTCACCGATTGGCACATATTTGTTACCGCCTTTCTGGTAACGCATACCTGCATTGTTCAGCACACGTGGCTCGGCAGTGTATTTCTGACCATACAACAGCGGGAAATCGCCGTACTGATCACGACCCAGGTAACCTACAAGGCTCATCGGGTTGTCTACATTGTACATATCCACAGACGGATTTGCATTACTGCGGATCATGGTAGTTACATAAGTACTGTAACCTACCAGCATGAATGCAAGGCACCAGAGGCTCAGGCGGAGATAAGCCCAGCCTTTTTTAGCGGCAAAGCGGAAACCGTACCAGATCAGCGCTGCTACCAGTATAAAGAAGAATGTGAATCCGGAGAAGAACGGCAGGCCGAAATCATTCACGAACCACCTGTCGAATGCACCGGCCACTTTTACGGTATACTGGATCACACCTACCTGTACAATACCTGTGATGGCACAGCCGATCACAAAGAAAATATACATACCGCCATAATAGGCTTTCTTGTCTTTTTTGAATTTCTCCGTCAGGAACAGCAGCGCGATAGCACCGATCACACCCATGATCACCATACCGGCGAGGGTTCCGTCGAACGACATACCTCTTTCTTCATTTACATCGCGGCTTGCCAGTACCAGTGCGCCGATAAAGGCCACGATACCGCCTACCACTGTAATACGGAGGAACCATTTGCGGATAACCTCATAATTGAAAGAAGCTCTCCTGCGGAAATAATACACCATCACGATAGCCGGAATGGTAAGGAGGTTCAGCAGGTGAACGCCGATGGAAAGCCCCATCAGGAAGAATATGAACACAATCCAGCGGTCGGCTCCGGGTTCATCTGCATGGTTTTCCCATTTCAGGATGGCCCAGAATACGATAGCTGTAAAGAAAGATGACATTGCGTACACCTCACCTTCCACTGCGCTGTACCAGAAAGAATCGCTGAAAGTATAAGCCAGTGCACCTACAACACCTGCACCCATGATGGCCCAGGCCTGTGAACTGGTGAGAATATCACTTGTTTTAACCTGTACAATCCGCCTTGCGAAGTGCGTGATGGTCCAGAAAAGGAACAGGATGGTAAATCCACTGGCCAGTGCGCTCATGATATTCACGGCTTTGGCAGCACCATCAGGACTATTCCCGAATATTACAATAAATAACCTGCCCAGGATCACAAACAAAGGAGCTCCCGGAGGGTGAGGAATCTGCAGCTTGAAACAACTGCTGACGAACTCGCCGCAATCCCAGAAACTGCCTCCGGCCTCTGCGGTTAAAATGTACACAGTGCAGGCAAGCAGACATACGGCCCAGCCAACAATGTTATTGATTCTGTTAAACTGCATATTAGGTCTTGGTTTTAAAACACTCGCAAACATAACTTTAAAATCGTAAAAAGGAAAAAAGCATCGGGGGAATTACCTATTTTAAGAAAATGTTATAGGAGCCCTCCGGGCGATTTGGCCACAGCAACTGCCGTAGACTTATTATCTTTGCGGTTCTATGAGCAAGAAACGATCCGTGGCATTTCATACGCTTGGCTGCAAGCTTAACTTTTCCGAAACCTCTACCCTTTCCCGCATGCTGGAAATGGAAGGTTTTGAGAAGAAGGGCTTCGATGATCTTGCGGATGTCTATGTGATCAATACCTGCTCCGTTACAGACAATGCCGATAAAGAATGCCGTCACCTCGTAAGAAGGATCCAGCGCCGCTCGCCGGAGAGCTTTGTGGTGATCACGGGCTGCTATGCCCAGCTGAAGCCGAAGGAGATCGCCTCCATACCTGGCGTTGACCTGGTTCTCGGCGCAGCTGAAAAGTTCAATATTGCCAAACATATCGGGGAACTGGCCAAAAACAATACCGATGAGGCGAAGGTCTGCAGCTGCGATATCGGGGATGTGACCGGTTTTACCGCTTCATTTTCCCAGAACGACCGTACCCGTACTTTTCTCAAAGTGCAGGATGGCTGTGATTATAACTGCTCTTTCTGTACCATTCCCATGGCTCGCGGCAAAAGCAGGAGCGACAGTATTGACCGTGTTGTGGAACATGCCCGCAAACTGGCGGCAGACGGGGTAAAAGAGATCGTACTCACCGGCGTTAACCTTGGTGATTTCGGCAAGGGACCGGATGGCGGAAAACATGCCGAGGATTTTTATGGCCTGGTTACAGCCTTGGACAAGGTTGAAGGTATCGCGCGTTACCGTATCTCCTCCATTGAACCGAACCTGCTCACCAACGATATTATTTCCTTTGTGGCTAACAGCGACAAGTTCATGCCGCATTTCCATATTCCGCTCCAGAGCGGCAGCAATGAGATCCTCGGGCTGATGAGAAGACGTTATAAACGTGAATTGTATGCCGACCGTGTAAGCCTGATCAAAACCCTTATGCCGCATTGCGCCATCGGTGTGGATGTGATCGTAGGTTTTCCGGGTGAAACGGATGAACATTTCAAGGAAACGTTCGATTTCCTGCATTCGCTGGATGTGTCTTACCTGCACGTATTTACTTATTCGGAAAGAGATCAGACCAAAGCCCTGGAAATCAAACCTGTGATCCCTGTATCCGTAAGAAACGAACGTAACAAAACATTACGCAATCTTTCTTATATGAAGATGCAATACTTTACACAACAGCACACTAACCAGAAACGTAAGGTACTCTTCGAAATGTTCGAGAAGAACGGGATGATGGAAGGTTATACCGATAACTATATCCGTATCACAACTCCTTACCGGAAAGAATGGGCGAACGAAATAGTAGACTGGGCATTATAATAAAGCTATTCAACTCAGACTTCAGCCTCGGATAAATATTCAGCAGGAAACTCTACAACGATCACCTGGCCTAAGCTCTGCAGCTTTACGTAGACCTTTTTACGGCCGCCACGGATCACCGTACCATGGTTGCCCATGAAGACACCGTAATTAACGGTGATCTTATCATCCTGCCTGAACCCTTCTTCGGTTAGTACGGTAATGCGTGCATCTTTTTCGGCGAGGTATTTTTTTATGCTGTTCACTTCTTCCTCCTTGATCACAGCAGGCTTCCCGAGGTAATGCACAAAATTGAGCACGCCGTCTGTCATGAGCACTTTTACTCGTTCTGCCTCATTGATGCGCACAAAAACATAGGATTTAAAAAGCGGCTCTTCCACAATTTTCTTGCGGTCGCTCCACTGGCGCTTTACCCTTTGTATGGGACACCAGCTCTCTACACCCTTGCGCAGGAGCACGCTATGTATCTTTTTCTCCCATCTCGGTTTGGTATACAGGGCATACCATTTTTTTTCATCCGTCATACACAAAGGGTTAATCGCACAGCAGCAACAGCATAACAGCATTAAAGCCCGCTACCGTTGCCTAATTGGTTGCAGCAGCAGTCTGCGTTTGTGAACGTACCACTTCTGAGAGCACTTTTACGGTCTCGTCGATGTACATATCACTTTTCAGCGCTTTCAGCCATGCAAGATAACGATCGCCTTTGGCTTTATCCGGATTATTGTAGTATTTGTCCCTGTCTACCTGTACCGCATCTACCGTCAGGTCTTTGCTGGCTTTGAGCAGGGATTCGTTCTGCTTAACGGTAGAACGGATCTGCTTCTGCAGCTGTTTGTATTTATCGATATTCAGGCTGGCCGGCTCTTCACTGGTTTTTGATAACCACTGCAGGTTACTGTTCAGCAGGGTGAGCGACGGATTCTGCTTGATCTTGGCATTTTCTTTCTGCACCACGGTTTCGTAAGGAAGATCCCCCTGCCATGCCTGGAAAGGCGCCTGTGCGATCTCATCCCATGGTAATGAAGCCGGATTGTCTTTTTCACGGATCTTCAGGTATTCGTAAGGATCAGGCAGCACGATATCAGGTGTTACTCCTTTCAATTGGGTTGATCCGCCATTGATACGGTAGAATTTCTGGAAGGTCAGTTTCATCGCACCATACTCGGTACGGGCACTGTACAGGTCGGTACGGTTACCGAACGGTACGGATTTCTGAACAGTTCCTTTACCATAAGTTGAAGTACTGCCGATGATGATGCCACGTTTGTAATCCTGTATCGCGGCTGCAAAGATCTCGCTTGCGGATGCACTGAGTTCGTTCACCATAACCGCCAGCGGGCCATCATATAAAGTACCCGGCTGCCTGTCGCTCAGGATGGTAGAACGGCCGTCTTTTTCACGCACCTGCACTACCGGGCCCTGGTTGATGAAAAGACCTACCATCTGCACTACTTCATACAGATAACCGCCGCCATTGCTGCGCATATCGATCACGATACCTTTTACGTTTTCGGCTTTCAGTTTTACCAGTTCTTTGGCCACATCTTCAGAACAACGGTTGCCATCTTCCTTCTCAAAATCTGCATAGAACTCCGGAACAAAAATGTAACCCACTTTATCTTTTCCTTCGCCGATCACCGCGCTTCTCACAAATGTTTCATCGAGTACGATCTCATCGCGGAGGATATATATGGTTTTAATGGTTCCGTCTGTTTTTTTAATGGTCAGCGCTACTTCCGTGCCTTTGTTACCGCGGATCAGTTTTACGGCATCTTCCGTTGCGAAACCACTCACATCTACCGGGTCCGCTTTACCCTGCCCTACTTTAATGATCACATCGCCTACAGCCAGCTGGCCCGATTTCCAGGCTGCACCACCGGTTTGTATGCTGGCGATCTTTATACCGTAATCGTCCTGTGCCAGCTGCGCTCCGATGCCATAGAAACGGCCGCTCATCTGCTCATCGAAAGATCTTTTTTCCGTTGGTGGCAGGTAATCGGTATGCGGATCCATTTCACCGGTAATAGCATTCAGGAAAGCAGAGAAACGCTGCGTTTCATTGAAAGTACTTTTGATGCGGTCATAACGTTTATCCATCGCTTTCAGCACTTTCTCACGCGCTTCTTTTTCCAGCTCTGCATCGGATTTCACCACGAAGTCTTTCTGACCTTTGTTTTTCTCCCTTTGTTCCTGGAGATCTACAAAACGTTCGAGTGTATAATATTTTAATTGCTTTCTTACCCTGTCTTTTCTTTCTGCTTCTGTTGCCGGATAAGCAAGGTTATCGCTGTTCATGACCACAGTTTCGTTGGCAGTGAAATCGAAGGGTTTGGCAAGGATCTCTTTATATAGAGCAACGGCTTGTTTAAAACGGATATCATAGGTATTGCTCACAGAAGGGGCAAAACGGATAGCCGAACCATGGATCTCATCATCGATGGTGTTTTCATATTTACGGAGCGAATCGATGTCTACTTTCAGGAACAGGGTTTTGTCACCGTCGAGATCGCTGAGGTATTTATTGAATACTTTTCTTGAAAACTCATCATTGATGTCTTTCGGGCTGTAATGCTGTTTTTCCAGCAGGGTTCCCACAGCCGCCAGAAGTTGCTGACGCTGGCTGAGGATAGTATCCGTATCAACAGAGGTTGTACTTCTGAAAGCAAAGAATAATCCGCCAAATAACACTATAGCAATGGATAACAAACCTTTTCTGCTCTTCATAAATCGTAAAGTTTTTTGCATAAACGCATGATCGTTTCCAAAATTAACTGAAAAAAGACTTACATGCGGGGGGATCCGGTCAATTAACAAAGGTTTTGATGGACGGTAAAAAAAGTATAAAATCAATTTTATTAAATGCCGAATTCCCTTACTTTTGCAATCCGATAAAACGGAGAGCGTAGCTCAGTTGGTTAGAGCGTCAGTTTGTGGCACTGAAGGTCGTGGGTTCGAAACCCATCGTTCTCCCTGGTAAAACCTATAAGAACAGTTCTTATAGGTTTTTAAATTTTAAGCATGACATACGCACAGGTCCTTATTCCTCTTATTTCCGCTTTCATCGGGTGGTTTACGAACTGGATAGCCATTAAAATGCTGTTTCACCCGCGTGAACCCCGGAAGATCTTCGGTTTAACCATCCAGGGTATTTTCCCGAAAAGACAGAAACAGTTTGCCGAAAAACTCGGCCGGCTGGTGAGCCAGGAACTTCTATCCTTCCGGGAAATCGAGGAAAAGATCACCAATAAGGAGAATATCGATAAGTTAATGCCGCTCGTAGAAGGCCATATCGACAATTTTCTCCGCAACCGGCTCGCCCAGGAAATGCCTGTGATCAGCATGTTCATCGGCGACAAGACCGTTACCCAGCTCAAATCCGTTTTCCTGGCCGAACTGCAGCAGCTGTTCCCGGAGCTGATGAAGCAATATATGGGCAATCTTCAGCAGCAACTCGATCTGGAAGCCATTGTGGTAAGCAAGGTTTCCGGATTTTCTTCAGATAAGCTGGAAGGTGTACTGCAGGGAATCATGTCCAGGGAATTCCGTTTCGTGGAAATCCTGGGTGGAGTGCTGGGATTCCTGATAGGTGTGCTGCAGGTCCTCATCACCCTGTTACAATAGTCACCGACAAAGCCGGTTGATTGTACCACAACGGGATAGCACTTTGTCCATTCAGGCGGGCCTTATTACCGCTTGTATAATGAAAAAGCCATTAAACCATTAAGGTGTGCAATTTTGCACCACATAATAACATACAAAAGACCCCATGAGAAAAATTTTATTATCGGTTGTTACAGTATTGACGTGGCTTGCATCCACAGCCCAGTTTCCCGGCGGAGGTCGCCAGGGAGCCGGAAACGGTGGCGGCAATATCGGCCACATGTATGGAAAGATCGTAGACAGCAAGACCAACAAGGGCATTGACGGTGTCAGCGTTCAGATCGTTGGGAACAAATTTGATACAGCTACCAAGAAAATGAAGGAAGTGATCATGAACACGATGATCACTCAGGCAAATGGCGATTTCAGCTTCGAAAATCTTCCGTTAATGGGTAATTTCAAGCTGAGACTCAGCGCATTAAACTACAAAGCACAGGAAAAACAGGTAAGTTTCGGTATAAAAATGCCTCAGCCGGGTGAAGGCGGCGGTATGCAGCAGATGGCAGGCATGGCCGATAAAGACCTCGGTAATATTAAAATGGAAGAAGATGCCACCAACCTGGGCAATGTAACCGTTGTGGCCAGCAAACCCCAGTTTGAAATGGGCATCGACCGTAAGATCTTCAACGTAGACAAGAACCTGGTAAGCACCGGGCAGACTGCTACCGAGATCATGAAGAATATCCCGTCACTGAACGTGGACATCGATGGTAACGTGACCATGCGTAATGCCACACCTACGCTCTTCATCGATGGCAGACCAACTACACTTACCATGGACCAGATCCCGGCCGATATCATCGACAAAGTGGAACTGATCTCCAACCCATCTGCAAAATTCGATGCATCGGGCGGAAACGCAGGCATACTGAACATCGTGCTTAAAAAGAATAAGAAAACCGGCTATAACGGCGGTCTGAGAGCAGGTATCGATTCAAGGGCCAAATTCAATGTAGGCGGTGATATCAACCTGCGTCAGAACAAGGTGAATATTACCCTGAGCGGTAACTACAACCAGCGCAAATCCATTTCTGATGGTGTGATCGACAGGAATAACTTCCTCACTATCCCCAGCAGCGTGCACAATACCACCAACAGCACCAGCAATGGCTATTTCGGTTTCATGCGCGGCGGCATTGATTACCTGGTAGACAACCGCAACACCATCTCGATCTCTGGTAACTACAATAAAGGCCAGTTCAACAGTGAAAACATGCAGCGCGTGGATTCAACGATCAGCAATGCTTTCACCTCTTATAATGATATCAGCAATATCAGCCGCTCCAACTTCGAGAACTTCGGATCACAGCTGAGCTATAAACACAATTTTGCCAAAAACGGCGAGAACTTCTCTGCCGATATGAACTATAACTCGAGCAAGAACGATAATTTTTCTACGATCAGCACTTATACAAGGTTAGCGAACGGTTCTCTTAAACAAGAACCGCTGCACCAGCAGACTGCAGGAAACGGTACCAACCGTTTTTATACCCTTCAGGCTGATTATGAGAACCCGATCACCGATGATACCAAATTTGAAGCCGGCGCAAGGGCCGCGATCAGGGATTTCGCCAATAACAGCAGCCAGTACAGGTACAGCAGCGTAACCAACAAATACGAACTGGTACCACGGATCAGCAACAATTATAAATTCAACGACCAGGTATTTGCCGCTTACGGCACATACAGCTTCAAAATCAAAAAATGGAGCTACCAGGTAGGTCTGCGTGCAGAAAGTTCCAATTATACAGGTACCCTGTTAAAAACAACAGGCGCAGATTCTGCAACCTTTAAAGTGAACTATCCGCTGAGCCTTTTCCCAAGTGCGTTCATTACTTATAAATACGACGACAAGCAGGACTTCCAGCTGAACTACTCACGACGGATCAACCGTCCTAACTTCTTCCAGCTGATGCCTTTCCCGGATTACAGCGATCCGCAGAACATCAACATGGGTAATGCAGGACTGAAACCAGAGTTCACCAATTCATTCGAAGTTTCTTATAACAATGCATACCAGCGCGGTTCCAACTTCCTGGCTTCGGTTTACTTCAAGTATACCACAGACCTGATCACCAGGTATGTTTACAGGGACAAGAACGAACTGAGCCCGACCGACAGTGCTTATTTCAACACTTACATCAATGCGGATAACAGTATTACCTACGGTGTTGAACTGACCAACAAAATGCCTGTAACCAAATGGTGGGATCTTACACTGAGCTTTAACCTGTACAACTCCAAGATCAATGCATCTGTTCCCGGCCAGAATCTCGATAACTCACGCGTGAGCTGGTTCGCTAAAATGAACAGTAACTTCAAGATCACCAAAACGCTGTCTGTTCAGTTCAGCGGCGACTACCAGGCTAAAACCGTGTTACCTCCTAACTCAGGCGGTGGCGGCGGACGTGGCGGCGGTATGATGTTTGGCGGTGGCCAGCAATCTACTGCACAGGGCTACAATCTGCCACGTTATGGGTTCGATCTGGGTATCCGTAAAGACTGGACCTGGAAGAACGGACAGAGCGGATCACTCACGCTCAGCATCAATGATGTATTCCGTACGCAGGTGTTCAAATCTTATTCTGAAAGCGTGTTCTTTAACCAGACCAGCGAAAGAAGAAGAGACCAGCAGGTGGTTCGCCTGAACTTCAACTACCGTTTCGGTAAATTCGATGCTACGCTGTTCAAACGTAAGAACAACAAGGCAGATCAGTCAGGTGGTATGGACATGATGGGAGGCAATAACTAAACTTAAGTTACACTACATAAAAAGCCCCGCTCTTCAAACAGCGGGGCTTTTTCGTTGAAACCTTTGCAGCTGTTCTGAAGTCTGCCGGTTTTATGATTTAATCGTTCTTTCCTGTAAGCATCGGCACAAAGGAGAATTGTTCGAATGCTTCTTCGCGGAGTGTTCCGTCGGCCAGTTTTTCGAGTCTGAGCATACGCTGGTTCTCACCTTCATCTACCGGGATCACCATATACCCGCCCACTTTCAGTTGTGCCACAAGTTTGGGGGGGATGAAGGGTGCGGCTGCGGTAATGATGATCTTATCGAACGGCGCGTAAGGCTGCAATCCTTCAAACCCGTCACCATAAAAGAATTTCAGGTTGGGATATTTGCTTTTGAAGAGGAACTGCTTGTTCTTCTCATATAATTTTTTCTGCCTTTCGATCGTATATACCCAGGCGCCGAGTTCGGCAAGTATGGTAGCCTGGTAGACACTGCCGGTACCGATTTCCAGTACTTTATCCAGTTTTTTGATCTGGAGCAGCTGGGTCTGGTAAGCTACCGTATAAGGCTGGGAAATGGTCTGTCCTTCGCCAATAGGGAAAGCACGGTCTTCGTAAGCGATCTTGTCAAAAGCCGAATCGAGGAAAAAATGCCTGGGAACGGTATTGATGGCGTCGAGTACTCTTTCGTCTGTAATCCCTTTTTCTTTCAGTTCATTCACCAGCCGGCGACGCATGCCCTTGTGCTGATATGTGTCTTCGTATTGTCTCATAAGCGGTACGAATATACAGGTTCATCCATCTGGCAGACCGGTTGAAGGAATTTGTGAAAAGAAATAATGGTCTGTGTAAATTAACGCACATCTGCTGTGTATGCAAAAACTTTCTGACAGCCGCCCGCATGCCATTTCTGCCGGTTATCCGTCTTCTCACAGGAAATCTGCCCCCTGAGATGCATTTTGCGGCCAATTCTACTGTATGAAACGACTTTTTTATTTCCCGGCGATACTAACCCTCCTGCTTTGTTCCTGTAAGAAGGACGACGGTATCAGGCAACTCACTTTCCCGGAATTTACCGCATCCGTAAACGGCAACCAGCTTTCTTTTGCCGAACCCGTTACCGCGGTGTCGAGGCCGGACAATGCCGGTGGCTATGAGCTGGTGATCACCGGTTCACGCCAGATCACTGCCGACAGCGCTGTGCAGATCCGCTTCACCATCCCGGACTTTACCAGAACAACTGCCGTAAGCGTGAATCATGCACTGAATAGCAATTTCAATGGCAATTTCATTGAAGCGAAACAAACTACGCCATCCAGCCAGTTCAGGTACCATTTCTTTCAGAACGGGCAGTTAACTGTTACTGCGCAGCGTAAGGATATGATCGAGGGTACATTTATCTTTAAATATTTCCTCTTCGATGCGTTGGGGAACAAGACGGGTGAAGTAGCAGTAAGTAATGGCTCCTTCAAAGAGGTGATCATAGAGCGATAATACCAAAAGCATGCTGCGGAATAAACTGCAGCATGCTTTTGGTAATGATTATTTCAGTTTCATATCTGCTATGATGCTGTTCACTTTATTTTTCAGCAAAGCATATTGTGCATCGAAATCTTCTTTGTTTGCAAGTGTGGTATGCACACTGAAATAGAATTTGATCTTAGGTTCCGTACCTGAAGGTCGTGCGGATATTTTGCTGCCGTCTTCCGTGATAAACTGAAGCACATTGCTCTTGGGCAGGTTCAATGCACGGGTTTCCCCGGTAACAAGGTTCTTGCCCTGCTGCAGTTCATAATCCAGCAGCTCCACTACTTTTGAACCGTCGATCGCTGCTGGCGGGTTGCTGCGGTAGCCTTCCATCATAGCTGCGATCTCTTTCTGACCATTCATTCCCTTTTTCGTAATGCTGATCAGGTCTTCGTAATACAATCCGTAGCGGATGTACAGTTCGATCATTTTATCGAAGAGTGAGCGGCCCTTGTCTTTTTCATAAGCTGCCATTTCACACATCAGGGCTACGGCGCTGACAGCATCTTTATCGCGGATCTGATCGCCGATCATGAGGCCGAAGCTTTCTTCACCACCGATCACATAATGTTCGCTGCCTTCCTTTTCCTTGATCAGCTCTGCAATCCATTTGAAGCCGGTTAGCACATTATAGCAGGCAATATCGTTCTGCCTTGCCACTTCATTGATCATCTGGGTGGTTACAATGGTAGAGATCACCATATCATTGGGTTGTGCAATGCCTTTGGCTTTACGGGCTTCTATCATGTAGGCGAATGCCAGAACCGCTGTCTGGTTACCATTCATCAGCACCCATTCTCCCTTATGGTTCTTGATGCCGATACCCACCCTGTCTGCATCCGGATCGGTACCCAGTAATATATCCGCATCCATGGCTTTTGCTTTTTTCAGCCCGATGCTCATGGTTTCTGCTTCTTCAGGGTTGGGATACGCCACCGTAGGGAAATTTCCATCCGGTGTAGCCTGTTCTTCCACGATGGTTACGTTGGTAAAACCGAAACGCTTCAATACACCCGGTACCAGTGTGATACCGGTTCCATGTATAGGAGTGTAAACGATCTTCAGGTCGTGCTGGCGCGCGATCACTTCGGGGTATACGCTGAGTTGCTGCACCATCGACATATACGCTTCATCCATCTCCGCTCCCATCAGCGAGATCCTGCTGGATCCGCCTTCCCATTTCACATCATCCACATTGGTGATCGCTTCCACTTCGCGGATCACGTTTTTATCGTGGGGCGGTACAAGCTGCCCGCCGTCATTCCAGTAAGCCTTATACCCGTTATATTCCCTCGGGTTATGTGAGGCCGTACAGACAACGCCTGCCTTACAACCGAGTCTGCGGATCGCGAAACTCAGTTCCGGTGTTGGTCTCAGTGCTTCGAAAAGGAATACATTGATGCCGTTTGCGGCAAATACATTGGCAGTTGTTTCTGCGAAAAAACGGCTGTTATTCCGGCTGTCGTGCCCGATGGCAACAGAAATCTCCGCATCGCCATACGTTTTTTTGAGGTAGTTGGCAAAACCCTGTGTGGCCATTCCTACCGTATAGCGGTTCATGCGGTTCGTTCCCACGCCCATGATGCCGCGAAGGCCGCCTGTGCCGAATTCCAGGCTCCTGTAAAACGCATCGGCCAGCTCGTCCGGGTTCTCCTGCTGCATTTTACTGATGGCATTTTTGGTCTCCTGGTCGTAATTACCGTTAAGCCAGGCATTCACTCTGTCCTGTATAGCTGCGTCCATTATATTATATGTTTTATATTCTGATTGATTGATGAAGATACTACATGAGAAAAGCACCGGCAACCTGTCCGTTCTCCACTTCCACTTCAATATGGTCTGCGAGGGTGGTGGCGATGGACAAGCCTACATAATCGGGCTTAACCGGGAACATTTTATGCATTCTTTCAACAAGAACGAGGGTCTGAATGCTTTTCGGATGTGCATCGAGCAGGGGCCTGAGTGCGTATAATAAAGTGCGGCCGCTGTTGGTAACATCATCGATCACCACTACATGCAGCCCGTTAAAATCCATGGTTTTACTCAGGGTAACTTCTGCAGGCGAAGATTTATCGAGCGAAGCTGAAATAACAGTGATCGGCGCAGTGATATACTGTGCCAGCAGTTCACCTGTCTTTTCAGCGATCACCATACCGCTGTTGCGGATACCAATGAGAACTACAGGCACCTGGTCTCCGTTGAGGTGCTCTGCCAGTTCCAGTGCCATACGGTTCAGCTTTTGCGCTGCCGCTTCTTTGCTCAGGATGTATTTTTTATCGGCCATGTATTTTTTTTCTTTTCAAATGTAACAACAATACCGGCAAGAGTAAAAACCGGGATTAAATCTGCTGTTTCAGGTTCGTTAAAACCATTACCTTAGCAGCATTAACAAGGTTGTATGCAATATATTCAACAGGTTCTGTTTTTAGCGTTATCAGCAGCAGCAATTTGGCTTTTTGCAAAAAAAGCGGGCCAGATCAGGCGCAATATTTTCCTGGGTAAGGACGATGTACCTGCAGGCAATAATGCCGAGCGCTGGAAAAATGTATTACTGCTGGCGTTCGGACAGAAAAAAATGTTCCGCAACCCGATGGTGGCCTTACTGCACTTTGTTGTTTATGCAGGCTTTATCATTATCAACGTGGAAGTGCTGGAAATTGTGCTGGACGGCATACTTGGCACACATCGCCTTTTTGCTGCACCGCTGGGGCAGTTCTACAACTGGCTCATCAATGCATTCGAATTCCTTGCAGTGGGCGTTTTGCTGGCCTGTGTGATCTTCCTGCTCCGCAGAAACCTGGTGAAACTGCGCAGGTTCATCAGCAAAGACCTCGATGGCTGGCCAAGAAGCGATGCCAATTTTATCCTGATCACCGAGATCGTACTAATGACCTTATTCCTGGTTCTCAATGCAACAGACCAGGCCCTGCAGCTGAAAGGCAGCGAACATTATCACCAGACCGGCAGTTTCTTTTTTTCCAAAGCTCTCGTACCTGTATTCAGCGGGATGAGCGAGCAGAGCCTCATCCTGATCGAAAGAAGTTGCTGGTGGCTGCATATCGCGGGTATTTTTGCGTTCCTGAATTACCTGCCTTATTCCAAGCACCTGCATATTATACTGGCATTCCCCAACGCCTATTTTGCACGACTGGCACCGCAGGGTAAAATGCACAATATGCCTGCTGTACAGAACGAAGTACTGTATGCCATGCAACCAGAACTCGCGCCGGCAGATGCCGCACCGCCTGCACGCTTCGGGGCCAAAGACATTTTCGATCTCAGCTGGCGCAACCTGATGGATGCCTACAGCTGTACCGAATGCGGTCGTTGTACAGCGGCTTGTCCTGCCAACATCACCGGCAAAAAGCTCAGTCCCAGGAAGATCATGATGGCAACACGCGACCGGATTGAAGAAGTAGGCAGGAACATCAACCTCAACAAAAGTTTCCAGGACGATAACAAAAGCTTACTGCACGATTATATTTCAGTAGAAGAGCTCCGTGCCTGCACCACCTGCAATGCATGCGTGGAAGAATGCCCGGTAAGTATTTCCCCGCTGGAGATCATCCTCGAACTGCGTCGTTCGCTGGTCATGGAAGAAAGTAATGCGCCGCAGGAATGGAACAGTATGTTCAGCAATACGGAGAACAACTTTGCCCCATGGAAATTCTCGCCGGATGAGCGCGATAAATGGGCAGAGGAAATGGCTTAATCCTTTTTCTTACCCCAGCCCCATTCCAGGAAAACGGGCATGGCAATGGTCCAGGTGGCAACGTCATGCGTGCCGCCTTCCAGTTCCAGGTAACGGATATGTTTATCGGTATAGCCTTTGGCTTTGAGTTCAACAATCAGGTCGAGCGCATCATCGATCGAATCGATCACACCATTTGCATTACGATCCGCTGTTTCATCGGCCGTACCGCATTCAATAAAGAACTGCAGCCAGGGTGCCATTTCACCTTTACGGACCTGCAGGTGCATTAAACGGTCTTTTTCATCGTCATATCCGTCATCATAACCTTTACGGCGCCACCATAATGAGCCGCTGAACACACCTACCCTGCTGAATTCACTCGCATGATTCCATACGATATCGAGTGCACTTAAGGCACCGAGTGAAAATCCTGCAAAGGTTTTGTCGCGGAAAGACGGAGCCTGGTAGGTTTTGCGGATATAGGGCATCAGTTCATCAAAGATGAATTTATGATAGCTGGCAGCTTTGGCGCCACGTCCTTTATAATCGGGAGAATAAGCCGTTCCGTATTCCATTTTCCGGTCGGGCCCGCAATGAATACCGATCGCCATCAGGGGTTCTATGGTGCCGGCAGACACCAGTTCGTCGAGCATAGTATCGAAGCCCATCTGCAGCAGGTCCTGGCCATCGTTGATCAGTAAAAGACTCATCATTTCCGGCGCCGGTAATTGCAGGGGCATATATACATCCAGCAGTACTTCCCTTTCGAGGTATTCCGAAAAAATGGTCAGTTGTTCTGTACGGATCGAATAAAAAGCGGGAGCTACGGCCATGAGCCAAAAATAAGGGGAAAGACGTGAAAATACTTCTTCCGTAGATGGTGTCATTAACTTTTTGTAGCGGTAAAGCCTCCTGCTTGCGGATCGGAAATTTGTTGTTAACTTCAGAGCAAATCATATCACACCTTTCTATTTAAACATTAAAACAAGAAACGGATGAAAAAGATCGGCATATTGTTCGGGCAGGAACGAAGTTTTCCGATGGCCTTTGTTGAACGGATCAACCAGAAACAGATCGACGGGATCACCGCTGAACCTGTGCGTATCGATAAAGTAATGCAGGGCGAAGCCACCGACTATGCCGTGATCGTAGACCGCATCAGCCAGGACGTTCCCTTTTACCGGGCCTACCTGAAAAATGCAGCGCTCTGCGGTACCGCCGTGATCAATAACCCGTTCTGGTGGAGTGCCGACGAGAAATTTTTCAATAACTGCCTGGCCACCAAGATCGGTGTGCCGGTACCTAAAACTGTAATACTACCCTCCCGCGACCTGCCGGCGGATACTACGGATCAGTCGTTCAGCAACCTCGCCTACCCGCTCAACTGGGATGATATCTTCAGTTATGTGGGCTTCCCTGCTTATATGAAACCTTTTGCAGGTGGCGGCTGGAAGAATGTATATAAACTGAACGACATGGACGATTTCTTCGAGAAACACAGCGAAACCGGCCAGCTGGTAATGCTGTTGCAGGAAGAGATCATTTTTGAGGAATATTACCGCTGCTATTGCATTGGCGGCAAGTACGTACGCATTATGTCTTATGAGCCCCGGAACCCGCATCACCTGCGTTATGCAGCAGATTTCACCCCTTCGCCCGAGAAGCTGAAAATGATGGAAGACCTGGTATTACGGCTGAACCGTTATCTCGGTTATGATTTCAATACGGTGGAGCTTGCGTTGCGCGACGGTGTTCCCTATGCCATCGATTTCTGCAACCCCGCACCCGATGCCGATCTGAAAAGCGTAGGCCAGGATAATTTTGAATGGGTGGTGGAAACGGCCGCTACATTTGCCATTGAGAAAGCACAATCGCTGGTGCCAGGTGCTGATAACCTCACCTGGGGAGAATATGTAAAACGAAGCAGCGCCAAACAAAAACTGATCTGAAGCACATGAGCATCAACTACAAACATTTTACGCTTGGCGTAGAGGAAGAATACATGGTACTGGATCCGCAAAGCCGTGAACTCAAAAGCCATGAGCAGCGGATTGTGCTGGAAGGCCAGAAGATCATCAAAGACAAGGTAAAGGCAGAAATGCACCAGGCCGTTGTTGAAGTGGGTACCGATATCTGCGCGGATATTGAAGAGGCTTACAAAGACGTGGCCACACTGCGCGGCACCATTTCAGCCATAGCCGGCGACCTGGGCCTCTGGGTGGGCGCATCCGGTACGCATCCGTTCAGTCACTGGGAAAACCAGCTGATCACAGACCATGTGCGCTACAGCGAGATTGTAAACGAACTCCAGGAAGCGGCGCGGAGCAACCTGATCTTTGGTCTGCACGTGCATGTAGGCATGGAAGACCGCCGCATGGCCATGCATATAGCCAATACCGCCCGTTATTTCCTCCCGCACGTGTATGCACTCAGCACCAACTCCCCTTTCTGGGAAGGCAGGTTAACGGGTTACAAGTCTTTCCGCACCAAAGTATTCGATAAGTTCCCGCGCACGGGTATCCCTGAATATTTTGAGAATATCGAAGCTTACGAAGGTTATGTGAATCTCCTGATCAAAACCAACTGCATCGACAATGCCAAAAAGATCTGGTGGGATCTGCGGGTTCATCCTTTCTTTAATACGGTAGAATTCAGGATCTGCGATGTGCCGCTGACCATTAAGGAAACCATTACCATTGCAGCACTTTTCCAGGCTATCTGCGCCAAAATCTATAAACTCCGCAGCCAGAACCTGAATTTTATGATGTACCACCGTTCCGTGATTAACGAGAACAAATGGCGGGCAAGCCGTTATGGCATAGACGGAACCCTGATCGATTTCGGAAAGGAAACGGAAGTGAATACCCGCGCCCTGATCTATGAACTGCTCGATTTTGTGGATGATGTGGTAGACGACCTCGGCAGCAGGCATGTACTGGCCAATATCCCCGGCATTTTCGAAACCGGAACCGGAGCCGACAGGCAACTGGCTGTTTATCAGCAGACAGGCAGCCTGGTGAGTGTGGTAGACTATATCCACGACCAGTTCCTGGCTCATTAAAGATAAATCTGAACTTCCGGGCAACGGCCGGCCATAAACCTGTATCTATGGTGTAACTGTACAAGACTAAATACGTTCACTTTGACTGAACACGAACTGATCAGGGGTTGCATCAGGCAACAGGCCAACTGCCAGCGTATGCTCTTCGAGCGATATGCGGGTAAGATGATGAGCGTATGTCTGCGATATGCCAATGACAGCATGGAAGCAGAAGATATCATGCAGGACGCTTTTATCAAGATTTACCGCTACATAGAACAGTTTAAATTTGAAGGGTCTTTTGAAGGCTGGATCCGGCGTATTGTGGTCAATACAGCGATCCGGCATCTTGAAAAGAAAAAGCTTCGGTTTAAGGATATAGACGAGAATGGTCCGCATGTGCCTCAGCTTCCGCCGCAGGCTTATACGCATTTGGGAGAAGACGACCTGATGAAACTGATCAGTCAGTTGCCGGAAGGGTACCGTGTCGTATTCAACCTGAACGTGATTGAAGGCTACAGCCATGAAGAGATAGGCGAAATGCTGAACATTCAGCCCGGAACGAGCAGAAGCCAGCTGGTAAAAGCACGTAAAATGCTTCAACATCAAATCTTACAATTGCAAAAAATTGCTGTATAAAATGACAGATAGCCCATTTGATAATTTTATCAGGAACAGTCTCAGGGAGCACGCTGCGCCTGTGCCGGAAGGTCTTTGGGATAAGATCCATCCTGAAAAAGACCGGCGCAGGGCTGTACCCTTATTCCGCAGACCCGCTGCATGGCTGGCCCTCGCGGCAATCATAGCCGGGCTTGTTGCCGGTTCTTATTTCTGGTTCACCGGCAAATCCGGGCAGGATGCAACCGGCATGGCAACTGCTATTTCACCAGATAATAACAACAGTAATACTGATCCAAAAATAAATGAAAGCATAACTGCTGCGGCGGCAGGAAAAGACAGCGGGACACATGAGCAAAGCGACCTGAATGAAACCGGCATGCAGGCAAACAAAACATCTGTGGCACCTAATCTTATCGTTGCGCAGCAAGCCACCTCACCTCACCTCACTTCTCCTCACTCCGGCATACCCCAAACATCCAAAATACCTGCATCCCTCCTGTCCAACGCCATCGGTAACGAATACACACCATCCTATACAGAACAAACTCCTGTTATCGCTGCAGAAGAATACGCGAACTACTCTGCTTTCAATTTCAGTGAAGCAGCAACGGTAAATGGCAGCCGGTTCAGCCTGCGTAATAATTTTGAAGCACCGGAAATGGTGAATGCCGTAACGCATACGAGAAGTTTCCCGAATACTTATCGTTGCCCGGGTACAGGTACCGGCATTTTCAATACCGACTGGCAGCTGGAAGTGTATGCATCTCCTGACATGGCGTTCAGATCGGTACAGAATGTATCGGCCAGTGCGCAGTATATGGCCCGCAAAGACAGCAGCACCAGTATGCGGCCGGGCTTTACAGCAGGTATCCGCATCGTAAAACCTTTAAGCGATCAGTTTTTGCTGAAAACGGGGATCCAGTATACACAGATGAATGAAAAGTTCACGTACCGAACCGAGAACGAGATCAGAACAACAACGGTTGTAACTACCAGGCAGATCATCCGTGCGCCGGGCGATACGGTACTGGTAAGCGATACCAGCACTTTGCAGCAGATCGGTTACCGCAACAATACCATCCGTAACCGTTTCCGCAGTATCGATATTCCTTTAACGGCAGGTTACCAGTTCGGCACAGAAGATAATGATATCAGGGTAGGCATCAATGCCGGTGTGATCTTCAATCTCTCATCCTGGTACGAAGGTGTGATACTGGATACTTCACTGGCAGCGGTGCCTGTGAACAAAGATGCCGGCGGAATGTATAAAAGCAGGCTGGGACTTGGGTTATACGGCAGCATCAGCCTGATGAAAAGGATCGGCGATAATACCCATCTTTTCTTCGAGCCTTATTTCCGGTATAATCTCGGCAGCATGACCACAGCCGACGCATCATTCAAACAACGCTTCAGCCTTGGCGGACTCGCCGTAGGCCTGCGTTTTAATTTAAACAGGTAACAGGCAACGCAGTGAAAGCACAGCGTATCTGGTATATAGTAATCATCAAGACAATGAAAAAGACGTTATTGCTTGCGGGACTGATCGGCATCCTGGTTACGGCCTGTAAAAAGGAAGTATCCAATGATATCGGGCTTTACCCGAACAATCCGCTGAACGATACCACCTGGCAGAGATCCATTCCTGCAAACGCAGCTGTATGGGATTTTCCGGGCATCCTATTACCGGATCTCGTGATCAATGAATTCGATTGCAGCACCGGCGATACGCTTCATTTCGGCGACAGCCTGGAGATCGCATTCACACCGGGCAGCTGTTATGACGGCAGCAACAAAGCCTCAGGCAAAGTAAGACTGGAACTGTTCCGGCTGAAAAGCAAAGGGGATTTCATCAAGGCATTCAAACCCACTGTCTCCAATGGCCACCTGCTCGAAACTTCCGGCGCCTTTTTTATCCGCGTAAGCCAGGACGGAAGAGAGATCTCACTTGCACCCAATGCCAGCTTTACCATCCGTTATTCCGACATCGATGATCCCAAACAGGGCATGAAAGTTTTCTATGCAAAAGAAACGCTGCCATTACAGACAAGACGCATAGATACATTGCACGACTGGATACCCGATACCGATACCTCCTGGATCAAAACATACCAGCGCAGCAGCGGCGGCACCAACGGTACTGTTTTTAAGGGGTACGAACTTGTATCGAAACACCTGCGCTGGGTTGCGGCATGCAGGTATCTCGACAGTACATTACCTGCCACTAAAATAACAGCAGTTCTGCCACCAAATTTCACCAATAAGAATACAGTTGTATTTGCCGTATTTGCCAATAGCCGCACAGTAGTTCAGTTACCACAGGATTATGCATCACGTTCTTTCGCAGTAACGGGCATTCCATTAAAAAGCAAGATCACCATACTTTCTCTGACGAGGATCGGTGCGGATTTCTACCTGGGCATAAAAGAGATCAATGACGTGGGCACGGTGGTACGTTATATAGTAACACCGGAGAAGAAGACATTGCCGCAAATACTTACATATCTGAACGGACTATAATTTTTTTTCGATAATCAGGGGGTATAAGGGTTGCAGTTTTTGCGGCCCTTATTTTTTGAAATCAAACAGCGTAGCAGTGAATAGTGCTCGTTCTCTTTTTTTGAAGATCACATCCCAATTGCCTTTATAGCGGAGTATTTTAGGTACGATAAGTCCCTGGAAACGCGCCATTTCCACTTCCATGCTGACATCAAAATCATACACACCCGCTTTATAGCTGAGTGAATAGGTACGACCCAGTACTTCAAGTGTTTTCTGATCGAACCAGGTGACCATCTGGTCTACCACGATACGGTCGCTCTTGGTCATTCCTTCTTTGGGTGTGATGGAAAACACATAACATAATGTACCATGGTATTCCTGCACGTCGAGTTTGTAATCGTAGTATTTATGCGCGGTTTCGTCATACAGATCGAGTTTATTGCCAACAAAAGGAATACCCGGGATTTTCTTACCGGGATTGAAGAACAACATTTTCAGCTGCTCCTTGTGTTTATCCATACCCGATTTGTTGCCGGTGTTCATGATATGCCCTTTCACTATATTATCTTCTCCGCATACCGTTCCCTTGGTAAAGAAAAGACCGGCATATAGTTCAGCGGTCATATAGTTGTATTCTTTTTTCCGGTTGTAAAAATCACCAGTGGTACGTTCTTCGAGTACGTCCATGGTACGGCAGCCATTTGTACGGTTCTGGCGGGTTTTGCTGAAAAGAGATGCCTGTACAGCACCTTTTTTATCCATCATCTGAATATCGTTGTACGAAGAAAAGCCCAGGATACGCAGGTTACGGAACGCTTTATAGAACGTAGTGTCTTCTTTGATCTGTGTAAGTAATTTCTTATAATCGAAATTATTCCGCACCACCACTTCTCCCAGTGTAACATGCTGGTTATTGATGAATACGGAAGTATCCTGCGCTGCACAGCGGAGTACAGACAACAAAAGCAATACTATACAGCCACGCATCATTTGATGTAGATCATTTTGTAACTCACTTTAGATTTCCCTTTGCTGATATCGTTCAGCTTTCCCTGCAGCATTTTCCTGCGGAGCGGTTTAAGGTAATCGATGAACAGCTTGCCTTCTATATGATCATACTCGTGAAGGATAATGCGTGCAGTAATGCCATTGAACGTTTCGGTATGTTTTACAAAATGTTCGTCCATGTATTCGAGCTCCACTTCTTCCGGACGGTTCACATCTTCGCGGATATTCGGGATACTGAGGCAGCCTTCATTATAGGCCCAGTCCTTGCCATTGAGTTTTTTAATATGCGCGTTAATAAACACTTTTTTGGTGCCGGGCGCATCGGGATAATTATTTTCCTCATCTTCATCCTGGTTGTCGAATATCTGCGCACTGTCCATCACAAACAGGCGTATGTCTTTATTGATCTGCGGAGCGGCCAGGCCAACACCGTTGCTCGCGTACATGGTTTCCCACATATCAGCGATCAGCTGCTCAAGGCCGGGATAATCGGGAGTAATGTCTGCGGCTACTTTCCTGAGTACGGCCGCACCATATGCTACAATTGGAAGAATCATCGATCTTAGTGTATTTGAGTCTGCAATGAAACAGCAAAAATACGAGATATAACTTTTGGAAAGTTTCAGAACTTTCCAAAAGTTTGCATGTATTCCTGCAGCATGATCGTTGCGGCTATCTCATCCACCAGTTTTTTATTGCGCCGGTCTTTCTTTTTCAGTCCCATATCGATCATGGCCCTGGATGCCATTTTGGAAGTGAAGCGTTCGTCAACAGTACGGATCGGAATAGCGGGAAATGCTTTTTTCAGCTTTTCGATCGCTGCGCGGACCAGTGGTGTGGCATGTGTATCGGAATCATCGAGATTAAGCGGCTCGCCGATCAGGATCAGTTCTACAGGTTCCGACAGCATGTAATTTTTCAGGAAAGGGATCAGCTCCTGGCTGTTAATGGTGGTGAGCCCGCTTGCAATGATCTGCAAAGGATCGGTTACTGCTATCCCGGTTCGTTTTCCGCCATAATCTATACAAAGTATCCTTGCCATAATGAGATTTAAAGTTTACCAGCCGAGGAACAGATCAGCAATCACCAGCACCCCGAACACAACGCTCGCAACACCATTTGCGGTCATGAAAGCAATATTTACCTTACTGAGATCATTGGGTTTTACAATGGAGTGCTGGTAAACAAGCATCCCTGTAAAAACGGCGATACCAACCCAGTACAGCCAGTGAAATTCACCATAAATACCCGCTGCAACCACACAGGAAGCACTGAACAGGTGCAGTAATTCCGACACACGCAGGGCTTTTGATTTACCCAGTACCGAAGGTATGGAATAGAGCTGCTGCGAACGGTCGAAGTCTACATCCTGCAACGCGTAAATAATATCGAACCCGCTCACCCAGAAGATCACGCTTAATGAAAACAATACAGGCAGCAGGCTGAAAACCCCTGTAACTGCCAGGTAGGCACCGATGGGCGCGAGTGAGAGCCCCAGCCCGAGCACAAGATGGCATAAAGGCGTAAAACGCTTGGTATAGCTGTAAAACAACACCACGAACAAGGCAATGAACGAGAGATAAAAACATGGCCTGTTGATAAACCAGGTAGCAATCACGAACAAAAGACAATTGATGATCACAAAACGAAGTGCGTTGTTTGCGGAGATAATGCCTTTGGGTATCTCACGGATGGCGGTGCGGGGATTACGGGCATCGAAATTCCGGTCGAGGTAGCGGTTAAAAGCCATGGCTGCGCTTCTTGCGGTAACCATACAGGCCAGTACCAGCAGGAATTTGATGAATAGTACGGTTTTATCGATCTCTGCATCGCTCCTGTTCACATCAACCACGCCCAGGAAAAAGCCGATCATAGCGAAAGGCATGGCAAAGATCGTATGGGAAAATTTTACAAGACTCAGGTAATTTTTAAAGCTGGGCATAGGCATCGGCAATATGGGTGAAAGATAAGGCTGGGTATTATCCGTATCTCTGAATTTTTTTAAACGTATATCCGGTTCAAAGTTGATTAAAAATTGCTTCTGCCCTAACTGTTTTTTACATTTCCTTTCACCAGTTCCCACAATACGATACCGGCAGCAACAGAAATATTCAGGGAGTGTTTCATACCGAGCTGGGGGATTTCGATGCAACCATCACATTGCGCCAGTACCGCGGCATCCACACCTTCCACTTCATTTCCGAATACCACTGCAAGTTTTCCCTGCGGAGCGGTATAGGCTTCGAGCGAGATACTTCCCTGCGCCTGTTCTACGGCATATACTTTATAGCCTTTTTCTTTTAATGCGTTCACTGCTTCAAGCGTAGAGGCAAAATACAGCCAGTCCACCGTTTCGGTAGCACCGAGCGCTGTTTTATGGATATCGCGATGCGGGGGCTGCGGCGTGTAACCGCAGAGGCAGATCCCTTCTGCCAGGAAAGCATCGGCCGTTCTGAATACGCTTCCCACATTATGCATGCTCCGGATATTATCCAGCACGATCATCAGCGGTTGTTTATCGGCCATCCTGAATTCATCTACCGTTTTCCGGCCCAGTTCATCCATGCTCAGTTTTCGCATGGCGCAAAGTTATACTCAACCACTCATAAAATGGCTCTACTTAGTTAAGCAGGAATCGTTATTTTGGCCAACCTTAATTAAACAACCACCTTAAAAATGAGAAAACTAAGTCGCTACACCACAATAATGGCTCTTTCGTTGCCATTTGCGGCCCTTGCCCAGGAGAAAATTGACGCTGCCATGATGCAGAAGATCCGTAAAGAAGGGCTGGAGAACTCCAAAGTAATGGAAATTGCCTTTAACCTGACCGACAAAAGCGGTAACAGGCTGATGAATTCACCCGGCTATTTCCGTGCAGCCAACTATGCGAAGGATGCACTGACAAGCTGGGGTGTTTCCGGTGCGAAACTGGATCCGTTCGGCGAATTCGGTAAAGGCTGGGAACTGGAAAAAAGCTATGTAGCTATCACAGCTCCTTATTATAAACCCCTGCTGGCTTTCCCTAAAGCATGGTGTGGTGGTACCAAAGGTCAGAAATCTGCAGAAGTGATCGTGATCTCTGCAAAAGATACAGTTGCACTGGAAGCTTACAAAGGAAAGCTGAAAGGTAAGATCATCATCCTGGATCAGCCTACCGATTACAAACACAGCTTCAAACCGGATGCTTTCAGGTATACAGACGAAGAGCTGGCTAAAATGGCCGCTGAACAGCCTCAGGCTCCAAGACAGGCTGCAAACCCGGCTGATACAGCTGCTATGCGCAGAATGCGTGAACAAATGGCAGCACGTGGCGGCGGTGGCGCTGCGCGTGTTGGGGCTCTGCTGAAAGAAATGGCTAAGAACGAAGGCGCAATTGCCCTGCTGAGCAGCGGCGGTGTTCGCAGCCACGACGGTACTATTTTCGCACAGGGCGGCGGTGCTTACAAAGGCACTGACCCTGAGAACTTCCTGGACCTGGCACTGGGTCTGGAAGATTTCAACACCATCCTGCGTCTTGCAAAATCTGGCACGCCGGTTAAAATGGATGTGGATGTAAAAACCAAATTCTACGATAAGGATCTCCAGGGCTATAACGTAATTGCCGAGATCCCGGGTACAGATCCTGCGCTGAAAGATGAAGTGGTAATGATCGGCGGTCACCTCGATTCATGGCAGACAGGTACCGGTGCAACTGATAACGCATCAGGTTCTGCTGTAATGATGGAGGCAATGCGTATCCTGAAAACACTGGGTATTCAGCCGAAAAGGACCATCCGTATCGGTCTCTGGGGTGGTGAAGAACAAGGTCTTCATGGCTCAAGAGGTTATGTGAAAAATACCTTCGGCGATATCAGCACCATGCAGACAACCCCTGCTCATGCGAAATTCTCTTCTTACTTCAATATCGATAACGGTACCGGTAAGATCCGTGGTATCTACCTCCAGGGTAATGCCCAGGCTAAAGGTATCTTCACCGAATGGCTGGCTCCGTTCAAAGACCTCGGTGCCACAACCGTAACCATCGCAAACACCGGCGGTACCGACCACCAGTCGTTTGATGCGATCGGTCTGCCTGGATTCCAGTTCATCCAGGATCCTATCGAGTACAACCAGCGTACACACCATAGCAATATGGACGTATACGATCACCTGATCGAAGAAGATCTGAAACAGATCGCAACCATCGTTGCTGCTTTCGCTTACAATGCAGCGCAACGTGAGGCAAAAATTCCACGAAAAGAAATGCCTAAGCCACGTCCGGCCGGCGGCAGGAACTTCTAATGGATTCCCGATAATACAAAGGGCCGGCAGATACTGCCGGCCCTTTCTTATTTATAATCAATCCTTTATTACAGGATCAGGATCAGCAGTAAGATGATCAGCAGGATACCGGCGAGGGAAATATAAACGCCCCCCGATCCGATCGCTTTTGCCTCGTATTTCATGGATTGCAGTTCTTTACGCAGTTCTTTGCGTTCCGCCCGGTTCAGCATGGATTTGTCCATTGTACGGATCTCTTCCACGCGGGCCTTGATATATTTCGCACGCTCTTCTTTTTCAGCATCGGTCATTGCCGCTACACGGGCTTTGATGGCTTCTTTCGATTCCACGGCCGCTTTTTCGGCAAGGGCCGAAGCATGTACGTTGGTGAAGGAACTCAAGATCATCACCAGCGCGAGGGCCAGTACAGACATTGTCTTTTTCATAGTATTTCAGGTTTGGTTTATTACTGAATCCATCGCCTGCAAAAAGCACTCCATCCCCCTGCCGGTGCTGTTAATCTCTCCGAAACGCCAGTTTTCCCCATCCCGGAAAGATGTGACCTAGAGGCCGCTGCCAATATTTATATTTGCCTCCCATGTCAAAATCAACTGCCGAAACACCGTTAATGCAGCAGCACCGGGCTATTAAACAGAAATACCCCGATGCCGTACTGCTTTTCCGCGTGGGCGACTTTTACGAAACATTTGGAGAGGATGCGATCATCGCGTCTAAAGTGCTGGGCATTACGCTTACCAAAAGGAATAACGGCTCTGCTTCAGCCAGCGAACTGGCGGGTTTCCCGCACCATGCGCTGGATACTTACCTGCATAAGCTGGTAAAAGCCGGTTACCGGGTTGCTATCTGCGACCAGCTGGAAGATCCCAAAACAGTAAAGGGGATCGTAAAACGCGGGGTTACGGAAATGGTAACGCCGGGCGTAGCTACCAACGATAAACTGCTGGAACAGGGCAGCAACAATTTCCTTGCAGCCATTCATTTTACTGATACGCATGCCGGAGCGGCTTTCCTGGATATCTCCACGGGAGAATTCTTTGTGGCCGAAGGAAATGCAGACTATATCGATAAGCTGCTGCAGAGCCTCAGGCCCGCCGAAGTCATTTTTCAGCGGAGTTACCAGAAACATTTCAAGGAAACTTATGGCACAAGGTTCTATACCTATACCATGGAAAGCTGGATCTTCGATGAGGCATTTGCCACCGAGAGCCTGCTCAAACATTTCCAGACACAGTCGCTTAAAGGTTATGGGATCGAGAACCTGCAGCAGGGTATTGTTGCAGCGGGTGCCATCCTTTATTATCTCAAGGAGACAGAGCATCCCAACCTGCAGCATATCACTTCCATCCAGCGTATCGAACGCGATGATTTTTTATGGATGGACCGCTTCACGATCCGTAACCTGGAGCTGCTGCCCGCAGGAGGCGATCAGACCACAAGCCTGCTGAAAGTACTCGATAATACCGTCAGCCCGATGGGTGCACGTTTGCTGCGCAGGTGGTTGTTATTCCCGCTGAAATCACCGGAAAAGATCCGTGAAAGGCTGGATACCGTGGCGTATTTCATTCTTCAGCCCGATCTACGGCAGCAGCTGGCACAGGCCATGAAAGCCTGCGGCGATATAGAAAGGCTGGTAAGTAAACTCCCCGCCCGCAAGATCAATCCACGTGAAGTGATGCAGCTGGCCAGGGGTTTACAGCAGGTAGCGCTGATCAAAGAAGCCTGCAGCAGGCAGGAACAACCTTACCTGCAGCATCTTGCATCATTGCTGGATCCTTGTGATGCCATCGTGGAACAGATCCTGCAGCAGCTGCAGGAAACGCCGCCGGTAGCAGCCGGTAAAGGCGGTGTGATTGCAGCAGGCGTGCACGCAGAGCTGGATGAGCTCCGCGCCATTGCAGCGGGGGGTAAGGAATTCCTCGTGAATATACAGCAACGGGAATCAGAGAAAACAGGAATTTCATCGCTGAAGATCAGTTTCAATAATGTATTCGGTTATTACCTTGAAGTAACCAATTCTCATAAAAACAAAGTACCGCCTGAGTGGATCCGCAAGCAGACACTCGCCAATGCCGAACGTTATATCACACCGGAACTGAAAGAATACGAAGAGAAGATCACCGGCGCAGAAGATAAAATACTGGCCATTGAACTCCAGCTCTATGATCAGTTGCTGCAGGCATTGCAGGCTTTCATCCCTCCCATCCAGGTAAACGGAAATATACTGGCCGTACTGGATTGCCTTGTATGCTTTTCGGAAAATGCACTGCAGTATAATTATAAGAAACCGGAGCTGACAGATGCAGACACACTCGATCTGAAAGACAGCCGCCACCCCGTTATTGAACGCAACCTGCCACCCGGAGAACATTATGTAACCAATGATATCTGCCTCGATCCGTCGGGCAGACAGATCATCATTCTCACCGGACCGAACATGAGTGGTAAGAGTGCCATCTTACGGCAAACTGCGCTCATCACACTCATGGCGCATATGGGCAGTTTTGTTCCGGCGTCTGCGGCAATCGTTCCGCTTACAGATAAGATCTTTACACGTGTGGGAGCCAGCGATAACCTGAGTGGCGGCGAATCTACTTTTATGGTGGAGATGAATGAAACGGCCAGCATCATCAATAATCTCTCCCGCAGGAGCCTCATACTGCTGGATGAAATCGGCCGGGGTACATCTACCTACGACGGGATTTCGATCGCCTGGAGTATTGTAGAGCACCTGCATGCGTCTCCATCCGCTCCTAAAACTTTATTCGCCACACACTATCACGAACTGAATGAACTGGAAGAAAAGCTGCCGCGCGTAGCCAATTTCCATGTCACCAATAAAGAAGTTGGCAACCGCATTATCTTCTTACGTAAGCTGGCACCGGGAGGCAGCACGCACAGCTTTGGTATTCATGTGGCGAAAATGGCCGGCATGCCTCCAGCACTCATCGACCGTGCCAACGAGATCTTAAAACAGCTGGAGACCAAACATGTTGATGAATCCGGTAATGAATCGGAAAGCGGATCGGCAAAAGAAAAACTGCAGCAGAATATCAGGCAACTCAACGCTCCGAAAATGCAGCTCTCCATCTTCGATGCACATTCGCAGACTTTCGATTCGATACGGCAGAAACTGCAGGATATAGACATTAACCGTTTAACACCTGTAGAAGCATTGATGAAACTGAATGAGATCAAAGAACTGATCAGGGATTAATCATTCCTGATCAGTTCTTTTTATTTTGCTCCCCTGAACTGGTGATGGGTTTCTTTGAAAAGGATATTGAAGGATGTAAGCGAGCCATATACACCGGTAATATATTGCTGGATATCTACTTTTTCCTCATCGGTCAGCACTTTATGCGCGTTGATCTTCTGTTCGATGAGGCGGAGTCGGTCGCGCACCATTACTATTTTATGAAAGAAGGTTTCGATCGGCATTTCCTTAGCCTGTAAGGAATCATCTTTCGGCTGCATCACCAGCATACCGTCGTTCCATTTATTGGCCATGGGAACCAGTTGAAATTCGTGCATGCGTTGCTCGAGGATATTATTCAGCGCCATTTCAATATCGGCCAGCGAAATGCCTGCAGCGGGTGATTCTGTTGCGTCTGCCTGTTCAATGATGCGCAGTTCTGCAAAATCCTTACCGATGTTTTTTGTTCCGTTCTGCGATTTGAACCAGATCACATAAAACTCAGTGCCACTGTCTACGATCACTCCCCGCCCGAAATGCGGATGCTCTACTTTTGAACCGATACCAGCTGTATGCATATTCTTTTTGATGGCAAGTTATCGTGAAACCGGCAAGAGAAAAAGAGAAAGTTCCTACAGATAGGTCAGCCACCATTTACGGTGCGCGGCTTTGTATTGTCCATACCATTTACAAGGCTTATACAATACAGCCACAACAAAGATCCAGATCAGGTAAACCACACCCAATGAGAAACCGAAATCATTTGGCCGGAATGCCATCATGCCTGTAAAAGCGTCTGCCATCGGCCTTCCGGATAAAAGAAAAGCGATAGTGCATAAAACGTGTATCAGGAAAAAATGCAGCAGGTAATAAAACATCGGAACACGACCGTAAACAACTACAATATTCGTCCATGCTCCTTTTGCTTTTTCAAGCCATGCCAGCAGGATCAGTGCGGGGCCGATGGTAATGCAGAGATACTGTAATGACGGCGGGTATTTGGTAACGTTGAAGAAAGATAAAACAGTAGCAAGATGGTCATGTTGTGATGTCCATGGATTGGGATCTCCGTATATATTCACCCAGCGAAGGATAAAAAAAGCAAGTGTTACCAGCAAGCCTGTTTTCTTCAGCAGTTTGATCCGCTGTGCCGGATCTGCAGAAGTATACCAGCTGCCGAGGCAATAGCCCAGGATCATCACACCCGGCCATGGCAAAAGCGGGTACATCACCCCGAAAAACCTGCCCGGTGCATAATTGGCAAAATACTGCTGGTGCAGTATCCCCCACCATAACGGGATTACTTCTCCAGGCTTTGAATTAAAATGGTCGAGGAGATTATGACCTGCAACCACTATCAGCCCGATAATAAACAACGTACGCAAACGCAGGTAGATCAGGCCCGACATCAGCACCATCGAAAGCCCCGTTACCCAGATCACCTGCAAACCTAAAAAACGATATAAAGGGTCGAATGAGAACAGCAGGTTGAATATTACTATTTCCATCAGCATCAATACCAGTCCGCGTTTCAGCAGCAGGGCCGACAATTGCTGTTTGGAGAGCTTTTGTCCCGCAAGAAAAACGGAAGTCCCCGCCAGGAACACAAATACCGGTGCACAGAAATGCGTGATGAACCGTGTAAAGAACAGCACCGGTGTGGTTGTAGCCGGGTCCAGCGGATCGGCGGTCATGGCGGTTATGTGAAAATAATCCCTGACATGATCCAGCGCCATAATGATCATTACGATACCCCGGAGCAGGTCGATGGGGAGTAACCGGTGTGCGGGTTGCAGGGTGTTAGTCATGGCAGATAACTTTTGGAAAGTTTTAAAACTTTCCAAAAGTTACACAATTCTTAATGTCCCAGGTAGTTTTTTACCTGTTTATGCAAACCGGCGCTCAGCGGCACTACGGGAAGGCGGAGATAATTGCCGATCAGTCCCTGCTCATGCATGAAAGCTTTCACACCCGCCGGGTTATTTTCCGCGAACATGATCTCATATGCGTCCATAAGGCGGTCATTAATGCGTTTAGCGGCCGCAAAATCGCCTTTGAGGGCTGTACGCACCATGCCGGAGAAATCGCCGGGAAAGGCATTCCCTGCCACGCTGATCACGCCCTGCATGCCGCAGGCGATCTGCGGCAGGGCCAGTGCATCATCACCACTGACTACCAGGAAATCGTCGGGACAGTCGCGCAGGATCTGCATGCATTGCAGCATATCGCCGCTTGCTTCCTTGATACCGGCAATATTGGCTACTTCATTGGCGAGGCGGATGGTGGTGGCAGCAGCCATATTACGGCCGGTTCTGCCCGGCACGTTGTACAGGATCACCGGTTTGGGTGAAGCTTCGGCCAGTGCTTTATAATGGTAGAATAGTCCTTCCTGCGAAGGTTTGTTGTAATAGGGAGCGGCACTAAGAACAGCAGCGGCTTTATCGAGCGGGAAAGAATGGAGTTCTTTGATCAGTTCGGCGGTATTATTTCCGCCGATGCCCACTACCACGGGTACGCGGCCCGCTACCTTCTCAAAAGTATAGTGTACAATGTCTAACTTCTCCTGCTTATCAAGGGTGGGAGTTTCACCGGTTGTTCCAAGGGTTACGAGGTATTCAACCCCTCCTTTTATCATGGCCTCGATCACGTTTCCCAAGGCTTCAAAATCGATCTCAAAATTGGATCCGAAGGGTGTTACCAGTGCTACACCGGTTCCCTGTAATTGCTGACGTACAGACATTGTTGTGTTGTTGTTTGAGGTTTAGTTTTATAGTAAATCTTCAGGGCTTTCGCGTTTACCGAGTTCGGGCGCGCCTGCCATTGCGGTTTCTTCCCAGAATCCCATGTGACCGTATTTCTCGATACGTTCGTTCACACGCTGTTCCGGTGTTTTGTTTTTGATTTCCTGTAAATTTTTCACGAGGTATGATTTAAGGATGTTTGCTGCTTCTGTATAATCCCAGTGGGCGCCGCCCAGTGGTTCATGCACGATCTCGTCTACCAGTCCGAAACCTTTCATATCGGTAGCGGTAAGACGAAGCTGTTCTGCGGCCACTTCTTTTTTCTCCCAGCTGCGCCATAAGATAGAACTGCAGCTTTCGGGAGAGATAACGGTGTACCAGGTATTTTCCATCATCAGAACGCGGTCGCCCACGCCGATGCCGAGTGCACCGCCCGATGCGCCTTCACCAATGATCACTACGATCACAGGTACTTTCAGGCGGATCATTTCAAAGATATTCCTGGCGATGGCTTCACCCTGACCGCGCTCTTCAGCTTCCAGGCCGGGATAAGCGCCCGGAGTATCGATCAGGGCAATAACGGGTTTGTTGAATTTTTCCGCGAGCTTCATCAGCCGCAGTGCTTTACGGTAGCCTTCGGGGTTGGCCATACCGAAATTCCGCAGCTGGCGGAGTTTGGTATTGGTTCCTTTCTGCTGACCGAGGATCATCACGGTTTCACCATCGAGCTCGGCAAAGCCGCCTACCATGGCTTTATCGTCTTTAAAGGTTCTGTCGCCATGCAGCTCCACGAAGTTGGTGCACATTTTCTCGATGTACTTCAATGTATAAGGCCTGTCCGGGTGACGGCTCAGCTGCACCCGCTGCCAGGGCGTGAGGTGCTGTGTGATCTCCTTCCTTTTTTCAATAATGGCGGCTTCGAGCTGCTCTATATTGGACTTATAGTCGATCTTCGGATTTTTCTCCGCTAATTTCCTGGTATCATCAATCTGCTCGTACAGTTCCTTAATAGGTTTTTCAAAATCAAGGAATTGCCGGTTTGGGTATTGGGGCATAGCATTGGGTTGAGCGTGTAAAATTAGGGGTTGAAATTTTTTTAAGAAAGATTTGTTTTTGAAAAATGTTTCCCCTTATCTTTGCCGTCCCGAAAACGGAATACGTAAGGGCAAAACTAACTGCTAATGAGTTTTCTTATAAAGCAGTTCTCTTTTGAAAGAACTTTGGATCGGTAGTTCAGTTGGTTAGAATGCCGCCCTGTCACGGCGGAGGTCGCGGGTTCGAGTCCCGTCCGGTCCGCAAAAAGCTTCACAATAAAATGTGAGGCTTTTTTGTTTTATGGCTTTTTACGTCTATATCATTCAAAGCAGAGCTGACGGATCTTTTTACAAGGGATTTTCGGAAGATCCCT
>NZ_FUWH01000006.1 GCF_900167075.1 Sediminibacterium ginsengisoli
CCTCTGCTGACGTCTCCCGCAGGATGACTCAGCACAGCATGCATTGCTATCCTTCCGCCGCTGACGTCTCCCGGAGGGGACTCAGCGCAGCACGCACTTGCTATTTCTAAACGCCGTTTATAAATTTTAGGCTTCACGCGGGTGCTGGTGTTATGTCGCTCAGGCCGCTGGGCCTCGTCTTTGCGCCAGCGCTGCTTTGGCCTCTATCAAAATGTGCTGCGCATCATTTTGATTACCTCCGCTTCGCTGGGCACCGAATCCAAAGAGGCGCCTCTGCAAAGACTGGTTTGGTTCTTTTGGTGAAATGGTTAATCACAATGATTTTACGTTGCCTCTGCTGACGTCTCCCGCGGGATGTCTCAGCGCAGCAGGTCAGGCGTCGGTGCTGCTTTGGTTTCTATTGGAATGTGCTGGAAAAAAAACAGCTGCATGAAAAAGCATGCAGCTGTCCGTATAAATAAAAATAGTTTATTTACTCATCACTTCCTCAATCACTTTGCCAACGGCGCCGTTCGGCATTTGTATGCGGAGCAGTGCGGCAACGGTGCTGGCAATATCCGTCATATAAGTTTCGCGGTTGGTCTTTCCTTTGCGGATGCCCCAGCCATACCAGAGCAGCGGAATATGTGAATCGTAAGCGTACCATAATCCATGGGTGGTACCGGTTGCCCCCCCTTCGATATATCCGGGCTTCAGTACGATCTGAATGTCGCCGTTACGGGTAGGATAGTAGCCATTGGCCATTCTTTCCCGCATTACCTGTGGTTGTGGGGTGGTAAGAATATCTGCAGTTTCAAATACATTGGAGATCGCATCCAGTTTACGCATCTGCGCAATGATCATTTTCTTTACAGCTGCTTTGTCAACACCTGCAGAATCAAGTCTGTTGTGGTTCAGGTGCACCTGGTAATTGTACATACTCACTACCGCATTCTCAACACCATATTTTTCCTTGATGCGGCTGTTAAGATCTCGCATGGTACCACTGGCGCTGTACAGACCGTTAGGCAGTTTATTTTCTTTCAGAAAACCCGGTACATGAGAAACGGCATGGTCTGCGGTGAGGAATGCCGTGTACTGGTTCTTACCAACAGTTGCATCGAGGAAGGCAAACAGACGGCCGAGTTCTTCATCCAGCCTGATATAATTATCGACCTGTTCAACCGAATTCGGACCAAAAGAGTGGCCGATATAATCGGGAGACGAGAAGCTTACCGCCAGGAAATCGGTTACAGCACCTTTACCAAGATTTTCGCCTATTACGGCAGCTTTGGCCATTTCCACGGTTAAGGTATTACCCTGTGGTGAAGTGGAGATCTTGCTGTAATCCTTGCCCACATAAGCGGAGAAATTATAAGGAAAGCCCAATGCATCTTTGCCATGCGGTTTGCTTTCATAGTCTTTTACATCTGCTGTAGCATAATCTGCGTATTGTGCAGCCGGAAGTGCCGTATTCCAGTTCAGTTTGTAAAGGGAATCGGCGAGCTTACGCTGGTTGAACTGCTGAACCCAATCGGGCAGCTGGTTCATGTAATAAGTGCTGGTAATGAAATTGCCGCTTTTGCCTTCATACCAGAAAGCGGCATTGGCCGAATGGCCTGCAGGCAGGATTGCGCCGCGGTCTTTCAGGGCAATGCCTACCACTTTGCTGCGGAAGTTGGTAGCCAGCCTCAGTTCATCACAAATAGTAGTGGTCAGCATGTTTTTCGGGCTCATCTGGCCATCCTCGGTAGTAACGCTGCCCACGCCTTTTACACTTTTATCCTCGCTGCAGTAAACCGTACGCATCAGCTGACTGTCCCACCAGGAATTACCCGTAATGCCGTGAATGGCGGGCACGCTGCCTGTATAAACGCAGGTGTGGCCACAGGCGGTAACGGTAGGCGTATAGGGGATAAAGGTGTTCTCGCAGGAGAAGCCGTCGTTCAGCATTCTTTTAAAGCCGCCGGTACTTTTGAACAGCGGGTTGAAACGGTAGAGATAATCCCAGCGCATCTGGTCGATTACAATGCCCACCACCAGTTTGGGTCTTTCAATACCTTGTTCCGGAGCCGTTTTTGCAGCTTTCTGTGCCAGGAGGCCTAAACCCGGCAGCAGGGCCGCCATGAGTACGATCTGTTTTTTCATTGTTCGTGAAGGTTTGATCAATAAGCAGGTTGTGAAGGTAAGATAACCCATTGAAAATTAACATCAGTTTGGCAGCCGGGGGAGGAGGCATGCACACCAGGTGAATAAATCTGCTTGCTGGCTCAGTGTTTTAGGGTTACTTTTGCGGCTAATTGATAACCAAAGTAATAATTTGATAATATGGCAGACATTTTTGAGAAACTGGTTAAGAATTACGGACCGATTGGTCAGCACCGTGAAAGAGCGCATGGTTATTTCGCATTTCCCAAGCTGGAAGGCGATATCGGCAGCCGTATGAAATTCCGTGGGAAAGAAATGATTGTCTGGAGTCTCAATAACTATCTCGGCCTTGCCAACCACCCCGAAATCCGCAAAACGGATGCTGAAGCTGCAAAAGAATTTGGTCTGGCCCTCCCGATGGGCGCACGTATGATGAGCGGAAACAGCAATTATCACGAGCAACTGGAGCAGGAACTGGCTGAATTTGAGCAGAAAGAAGACGCGATCCTGATGAACTTTGGTTACCAGGGTATTATGAGTGCGATCGACGCTATTTGCGGCCGCCATGATGTGATCGTTTACGACGCAGAAAGCCATGCCTGTATCATCGACGGCCTTCGCCTTCACCCGGGCCACCGTTATGTGTTCAAACACAACGATGTGGAAGATCTCGATAAACAACTGCAACGTGCTGCCGCACTGATCGAAAAACAAAATGCCGGTGGTATACTGGTCATTACCGAAGGTGTTTTCGGTATGGCGGGCGATCAGGGTAAACTGAAAGAAATCGCAGAACTGAAAAATAAATACGAATTCAGGTTGCTGGTAGATGATGCGCATGGTTTTGGTACCATGGGTAAAACAGGTGCCGGCGCCGGCGAAGAGCAGAATTGCCAGGACGCGATCGACCTGTACTTCTCTACTTTTGCAAAATCAATGGCTTCTATCGGTGCATTCATGGCCGGTCCGAAGATCATCATCGATTATATCCGTTACAATATCCGTTCACAGATCTTCGCGAAGAGTCTGCCAATGCCGATCGTGATCGGTAACCTGAAAAGGCTGGAAATGCTGCGCACAATGCCGGAGCTGAAAGATAAACTGTGGAGCAATGCACTGAAACTGCAGAACGGACTGAAAGAAAGAGGCTTCGACATCGGTAAAACCGATTCACCCGTAACACCGGTTTACATGAAAGGTGGTGTGGAAGAAGCCACTGCCATGGTAATGGACCTGCGTGAGAACTACCACATTTTCTGTTCTATTGTAGTTTACCCTGTTATTCCTAAAGGACATATCATCTACAGGTTAATCCCGACTGCAGCGCATACCGATGCAGATATCGAGGAAACCCTGAAAGCATTCACCGAAACCAAAGCCAAGCTCGATGCCGGTGCTTATAAAGTGGAAGCAATCCCTGATATGGCCGAAGCAAAATAAAAGATAAGGCAACTGATAAAAAATGCCGCAAAGAAATTTGCGGCATTTTTATTTTATTTCCCATGCTGCCAGCAATAGCTGCTGCCTGTTGCTGCAGCTCTGCTGCACCTGCTGCCTTTTTTTGTTGTTGCCTGGCACTGGCTGCTGTTTTTCTTTTGCGGTATAGAAGGAGATGAGGGCGACTTTGTTTTACCCCGGTCGTTGCATACGCCACAGGAGCCGCCCGACTTACAATGTTTACATGCACTGCAATTGCTACAGGCCCTGCAAGGATCACTGCCGGTGCATTTTCCCGGCGCAGAAAGCGGGGGTACAGCTTTTTCGCCTGCCAGTGTTACTGAACCCGGACCTGTTGTATTGATTGTACGTGACGGAGGAGAACTGATAAAGGACCCGGCAAGTAAAACGATTGTACAAATACAGGCAAGTATTCTCATAGCATTTTTTATAAATATAATATATATGATGGAAGAAAAGAAGCGCAACTCCGGTTGATACCTGCCTTTTTTCCGGGTTTGAAAAAAAGTTTTTACACCGTACTTCATTCCTTCAATACTTTAACTTCAGTCTTATGCAAAATTATCAGTGAATGTCAGCGTACTATTTTTTCCTTTGCCGAAAGGTGTTTAGGTTTATAAAAAAGTATAATTGCAATGCCCCAGATTGTAATGAGCATACCCATATAGTTGTTGGTGTTTTTGTCTGCAAAATCTGCGAGGAAAGCGATGTCTACTGTTGCGTGAAAGATCGCACATACAAGAATGCTTCCTTTTGATGAATTATAAAACCAGGTAAGTAAGATACTGCCTGTTAGCAGACTGAATACCCAGCCAAAAATGCCTGCAACGTCCATGCCTGTGAATCCTGGTCTGTAAAAGAACAGCGGCAGGTGCCATAATGCCCAGAAGATGGTAAGGATAAGACTGGCAGTAAGTGCATTGAACTTTGTCTGTAGCCGCGGAAGTGCAAATCCGCGCCAGCCTGTTTCTTCGCCGAATCCAAAGAAGACCAGATTAAACAGAAAAAAGCCAGCAAACCCAAATGCCGGATATTCTCCGGTTGTCAGCAGACCTGAGAGCGCAACAGGGCTACCATTGATGATAGAATTCAGTAAGGATGCTATAACCGCCAGCAGAAAAGGGCTGAGTAATGCAATCAGAAGGTAAACAACCTGCCCCTGTCGCATTTGTTTGAATAACTGCAGGATGCCGGGCCGTTTTTCATATCGCCAGGTGCTGATCATCGCGGCGATCAAAGGACCGAGCCCTCCAATGGCATGGTGGAACGGCAGAACGGGCAATCCCTCAATTCCTGCCGCAGGCGCATACAAGGGAAACCAGATAATCCAGCTGATCAGGTAAGCAAGAAGAAAGTAAGTGACCAATGGTTTCATACGGATAACGGTTATATAGGACTCCGTTGCTGCCTAACCTTCTTCAGCAGACGTTCACGCAGGGAACGCTGCTCGCCTCTCACTTTGGCCTCACTCATTACCTATACTCCCCAAACTCCTTCCGCAACGTATCCGCGATCTCGCCCAGCGTACAGTAATTTTCAACGGCTTCGATCACCAGCGGCATCAGGTTATTTCCGTTTACGGCTGCTGCTGCAATGGCATCAAGGCATTGTGCTGCTTTGGCTGCATCCCTTCTGGCGCGCAGTGAAGCGAGCTTCTGGCTCTGTACCGTACGGATACTGTCGTCTATCTTGAATCCCGGCACCGGCTCTTCTTTGTCGATCGTGAATTTGTTTACACCAACGATGATCTTGCTGCCATCTTCAATATGGCGCTGGTATTCATACGCACTCCTTGCAATTTCATCCTGCATGAATCCTTCTTCGATCGCACTCACACTGCCGCCCATCGCATCGATGCGCGCTACCAGTTCCCAGGCTTTCTGTTCTACTTCATTGGTCAGTGATTCCACATAATAACTGCCTGCAAGCGGATCCACAGTGTCTGGTGCGCCGCTCTCGAATGCCACAACCTGCTGTGTTCTCAATGCAATACGTGCGGCTTCTTCCGTGGGCAGACTGAGCGCCTCGTCGTAGCCGTTGGTATGCAGGCTCTGTGTGCCGCCCAGCACTGCTGCAAGGGTTTGTATGGTTACGCGGCTGATATTGTTAAGCGGTTGTTGTGCGGTAAGTGTTGCTCCGCCCGTTTGTGTATGAAAACGGAGCATCATGGCTTTTTCGTCAGTAGCACCCAGTTCCTTCATCATGGTCGCCCACATGCGTCTTGCCGCCCTGAATTTTGCTACTTCTTCGAACAGGTTATTGTGAGCGTTGAAGAAGAATGATAACCTTTTGCCGAATACGTTGATGTTCAGCCCTTTCTCCAGTGCTGCTTTTACATACGCTTTACCATTACTCAGTGTAAATGCGATCTCCTGTACAGCCGTGCTGCCCGCTTCCCGGATATGATAACCCGAAATGGAGATCGTATTCCATTTGGGAAGATCCGTACTGCACCATTGAAAGATATCCGTAATGATGCGCATGGAAGGTTTGGGCGGATAGATATAAGTGCCCCTGGCTGCATATTCCTTCAGGATATCGTTCTGTATCGTGCCGGCAATTTTTTTCAGGTCTGCACCCTGTTTTTTCGCTAATGCCACATAAAAAGCCAGCAGGATAAAACCAGTGGCATTGATGGTCATGGATGTGCTTACATCTTCCAGCTTAATACCCTGGAATAGGGTTTCCATATCTTCAATGCTGTCTATCGCCACACCTACTTTTCCTACTTCACCTTCGGCCAGTGCATGGTCACTGTCGTAGCCGATCTGGGTAGGAAGATCAAATGCCACGCTGAGCCCCATTACCCCCTGTGAGAGCAGGTAATGATAACGTTTATTACTTTCTTCGGCAGTGGAGAAGCCGGCGTACTGGCGCATCGTCCATAATTTGCCCCTGTACATGTCGGGTTGTACGCCTCTTGTGTAGGGAAACCGGCCGGGCATCTCTTCAGCTTTGCCTGCCGGGAGATCTTTGGCCGTGTACAATTCTTTTATCTCGATACCGCTATCGGTTAATTTCTGGCTAGGGTTCATGTTGCAATCGTTGTCTGTGGGGGAATCGTTAAAGATGTTTCTTGGCTTCGAAGCTCAAAGCTTCACTTACCAGTTCGTGCAGGTTCGCTTTTTCATCGTTCATCAGAAATTCCAGGATAGCTTTCAGCAGATCGGCTCCGCTTGCCGTTTCCGGCACGATGCTGCCTATCTGGTTAATGATGAGCAGGTTCTTTTCTTTCAATCCTTTTACTGCATTCCAGATTTCCGGAGCAAGGTATACCTGCTGGGTTACGTTATAATCGAATTCATCACGTATGGTTTTGGTCAGCACGTATTGCATTTCACGGGCACTGAGGCCTGCAGGACTGATACGCGCCGCCAGGTTGGGCAATGCGATCCGGTCTGTCATCAATGCGATACGTTCATAAGCCTGGAGGATAAGCGGGGAGGGGCTTTTCTGCTGCTGTTGTTCTTCTCTTCTGCCTTTTCGCTGCAGGTAGATCAGCCAGCCCAGCAATGCTGCAATCATAACGGCTATAACAACGGTAAGCATCATAGTGGTGTCCAGCATCCTTGTGTTTTTTACTTAGGGCACAAAAATAAGGAGGAATAAGTGGTTTACATGAGACTGCTGCACCAATCAGATGTTCCGGCTATCGAAAATGCCTTTAACACGCCGATTGCACGATAAAATGTAAATTTGTATTATAAAACAGTATACAACTATTATGGATACATTAACAGCAACTCCAGTTACACTTACCGCCGGAGCGGTGGAAGAGCTGCGCCGGCTCATGAGCGCCGACGGCTTCGATGCTTCACAATACCTGCGCGTGGGTGTGAAAGGCGGCGGATGCAGCGGTATGACCTATGTGCTGGGATTCGATCAGCCCGACGCCAATGATGCTCATTTTGAGATCGAAGGTGTACGTTGTATCATCAATAAAAGCCACCAGTTATACCTGCATGGCATGGAAATCGACTGGCAGGGCGGACTTAACAGCCGTGGTTTTACCTTCAGTAATCCGAACGCAAGCAAAACCTGTGGCTGCGGAACGTCTTTCGCAGTGTAACATCACATTTATTCTGATTTTTAAGGCCGCACAATCTGTGCGGCTTTTTTGTGTCCGTAACTATTGTCCTGTCTGCACAAAAAAAAGCCCGTCCCACATGATTCCATGTGGGACGGGCTTTGTATAGAAAATAAACTGTTTAGTCTTTCTTGCCGAGCGGCTTGTTCTTGGCAAAATCTACCAGGATCGGTGCCGCTACGAAGATAGAAGAATAGGTACCGGTCAGTACACCGATCAGCATTGCGAACGCAAAGCCCCTTGTTACCTCACCTCCGAAGATAAAGAGGATCAGGATGGTCAGGAACACGGTCAGTGATGTCATGATGGTACGGCTCAGGGTATCGTTGATCGCCCTGTTGATGATAGTATGGTTGCTCTGACCCTTCATCAGTTTGCTGTCTTCACGGATCCGGTCGTACACGATTACGGTATCGTTCATCGAGAAACCGATCACCGTCAGGATCGCAGCGATAAAATGCTGGTCGATCTCAAGCGGGAATGGTACTACTTTTCTCAGGAAGCTGAATACGATCAGTGTTACGAATACGTCGTGCAGCAATGACACGATGGTACCCAGTGAATACCTCCAGTCGCGGAAACGGATGAAGATATACAGACAGATCGCGATGATAGCGAATACAGTTGCTTTTGTGGCACCTGCCTTCAGATCATCTGAAATAGTTGGTAATACAGTCTGTGAGCTTTGTTTGTAGTTCTTTTCAAACTCGTTGAATGTAGTACCTGGTTTCAGGTGATTCTTAAGACCTGTGTACAGTTTGCTTTCTACTTCCGCGTCTACAGTGTTACCCGATTCGTGGATTTTATAAGAAGTAGTGATGTTCAGCTGATGGTTGCCGCCTACGGTTTTGATCACCGGAGCTTCACCGAATGTAGCTTTCAGCTCATCAGTGATCTGCTGCTGATCTACCGCCCTGTCGAAACGGATTGTATAGCTGCGTCCGCCCGAGAATTCAACACCCTCATCGAAACCGTTGAAGAGTGAAGCCACACCCAGGATCAGGATCACAACAGAAATACCGTATGCTACTTTCCTGTATTCGATGAATTTGAACTGTGCATGTTTGAAGATCCTTTTCGAAATGCCGGTAAAGTATTCGAAGTGACGGTTCTTATTTGTATACCAGTCGGTGATCAGACGCGATACCAGGATACCGCAGAACAGCGACAGGAGGATACCGATGATCTGTGTGGTTGCAAAACCAAGTACCGGACCCAGACCGAAATAAGCCAGGATCACAGCGGTCAGTAATGTGGTTACGTGAGCATCCAGCACCGGCGACAGAGACCTCTTATAACCATCGCTCACAGCCAGCTGGTAGCTCTTACCTTTTGTAAGCTCTTCCTTGATACGCTCGAAGATGATTACGTTCGTATCCACAGCCATACCGATGGTCAGTACCAGACCCGCAATACCAGGAGCAGTCAGTGTGAAGCCAAGTGCGCTCAGTACGCCGATGGTGAACAGGAGGTTCAGGATCAGGGCGATGTTTGCCACCCAGCCGCCGGTATTGAAGTACAGCAGCATCAGGGCGAAGATCACGATGAATGATACCAGGAACGACATGGCGCCGCCGGTTACTGATTCTTTACCCAGGGTAGGACCTACTTCCTGGAACTGTACGATCTTGGCAGGAGCAGGAAGTTTACCGCTTTCCAGGATTTCTGAAAGATCTTTTGCCTCCTTGATGCTGTAGTTGCCGCTGATCTGAGAACTACCGGTTGTGATCGGATCGTTTACGTTAGGTGCAGAATATACAAAGTTGTCCAGTACGATGGCGATAGGCTTGCCCACGTTACGTGTGGTCAGTTTAGCCCAGATGCTTGTACCGATCTTATCCATGTTCATTTTGATCGCCACGCGTCCTCTCTCATCATAATCCTGAGATGCACTGGAGATATGGTCACCTTCCAGCTCAGCCTGGCCGTTATCGAGGGTCTTGATCGCATAGAGCATCAGGATGTCTTTTGCTTTCGGATCGTCTCCTGCATCGGCTTTACCGTACATGAACACCAGGTTAGACGGGAATTTGTTCTTTACAAAATCCATTGCCAGGTATTCATTTACAGTTGCTGTGTCCTTAGACATGATATAGCCCAGTGCTGCAGGGAAAACAGGCTTATTGTTCTTATCTGCATAAGGCTGTGTAAACTGGATCAGCGAACCCAGCGGGTTCTTGTTGCCTTTTGCTTTCGCAGTATCAGCTTTCGCTGTTGTGTTGTTGCTGTCTGTTGAGATAGAAGAAAGGGTAGCCGCTTTGGTAGTATCTTCTGTGGTTGTTTTTACAGCCGCTGTTTTAGCAGTATCAACCGCTTTTGCTGCAGCAGTATCCTTTTTAGTGCCGTTGAGGTAATCTTCGAGTGCTTTGTCAGCAGCTACGATGCCATTCTGCAGATCCCTGCTTTCGAAAGTATATACTTCGAAGAACTGGAGGTTGGCGGTTGACTGAAGATAGTTCCTTACGCGTTCTTTATCGTTGGTACCCGCCAGTTCGATGTTGATGATACCTTTGGCAGGATCGGGGTTGATGTTCGGAGATGCAACACCGAAACGGTCGATACGTGTACGCAGGATCCGGTATGTATTGTTGAATGCGGCAACACCCTGCTCTTTCAGGTAATTGCCAACCGCATCATCACTTGAATCGAATTTGATCTTGCCATTGCTGCGTGTTGCAAAGAAAGGAGCAAGTTTACCGGTCGGATTGATTTTTTTATATTCTTCACGGAACAATGTGATCAGATCGGCACCGCCATTGGCTTTACGTACAACTGCTTGCTCCAGCGCTTTGTTGAACTGGGCGTCTTTTGTAAAGTTGGCCAGCGATTTGATCAGTCCGTCAAGACCAACTTCCATTGTTACGCTCATACCACCCTGCAGGTCGAGGCCGAGCATCAGCTCTTTCTCTTTTGCGCTGCGGTAGGTAGTCAGGCCAAATGCAAGCTTGGTGTCTTTGGTACTGTCCAGCAAGTGCTGCAGCCTGTTTTTCTTTACTTCACCGAGGCTGTCTGTATAAGCAGCCTGTAATTCTTTATTTCCTGGATATTTCGATTCGGCAGAAGGGAACCTTTTCATCCATTCAGTTGCTTTGGCTTCCATCGCCTTTTCGTGGTTGTGAACAAACCAGGTAAAAGATAATTGGTACAAGCAGATCAAAATCAGGGCAATTGCAAAAAATCGCACTAAACCTTTCAGTTGCATACGGGTAATGGTTTACTAATTTTTTTTAGAGTGGGCAAAGATAGGGGAATGGTAATGAATTATTCAATACCGTCAAAAGCAAATCGGGCTAATGGTGAAAAATGGTCAATTTGTTGCTGAAATCCGCTGAAATCCAGTGTTTTTGCCCGTTATTTTCATTAAAAAACCGGAGTTTGCTCCGGTTTTTGTATTGTAATATTGGTTTTTTTAATATACGTCCGCCAGGCTTACGTCGAAGTAAAGTGGTGTATTCGGTGGGATATTGTCCTTACCGGTGCAACTGTATGCAAGAGCGGACGGCACGACCATTTTAATGCGGCCCCCTTTTTTAATCAGCGGAATTGCTATTTTCCAGCCATCGATCACCGCACTCAGTGAAAAGGTAACCGGGTTGGCTACGGCCTGAAGCTGGGTATTATCCAGCAATTTCAGTGTGTATATTGCAGAAACAGTAGAGGTAGCAATTGGAGTCATACCTGAACCTGGCAGTATAATTTCATAGAGGATACCACTGCTATGTTCTGTATAATTGATATTATTAGCCTGGCAATATGCCACCAGCACCGCTTTTTCAGAAGTTACAGGAACCGGGTCACAACCCGATGAGGTCTTACCACAGGAAATAAAAAATGAAGCACAGACAAACAGGAAGAAGGGTGTTTTTTTCATGAAGCGTTTTCGTTTTATGGTTGGTTAGTTGCTTATGTTATGTAGTAGACCCCGCATCTTCCTGAATGGCTGCTTCAGGCTGATTTTTTTGTTTTGCTTTTTTTGCCATCAGCTCCCGGTATTGCTGATCCTGGATTTCCCAGCGGAATTTGCGGTACAGAAAAGCCATAAAAAAAGAGATGATCAGGATGGCAAGAATGAATACAACGGAGTTGAATCTTGTATTGGCCACCATATTGGCCCGTTCGTACCAGCCCGATGATAATACCACCAGCACCATAATACCCACCACGAACCCGGATGACATACCTACCAGGAAGGGACGGATGCTGGTTTTCTGGCGTTCGCCATTGACCGACCAATATTGGATAAAACGTTCTTCCTGCTCACTTAACATGCGGCAAATGTACTATAGTTATTCTTTGAACACCCCTTGCGCGTATAAAAACGACAGATATTGCCAAAAGATGATATTTTCACAGACCGAAAGGCTTACCTGCAGCAATACCTTACTATGAACCAAGCTTCCCGTTTTATCCTGGTTGTTTTCTGGGCAATACTGGCGCTTCACTGTGTGTTGCTGTATTATTATATACCCTATATGGCAATCACGAAATTGCTGCTGGTACCTACCTTGCTTTTTTACCTGTTACTGAAGGAAAATCCGGAAAATAGCGCTGTGCCGCGCCGTTTCTTTTATGCCGGTCTTGGATTTGCACTGGTGGGAGATATGCTGCTCATCATTGTCAATACTACTTTCTTCCTCAGCGGTATGATCGCTTTTATACTGATGATGCTTTGTTACAGTATTTTTTTTCTCCGGTTACAACCAGTGAGAAGGATGGGAATAAAGAAAATACTGATCACATTATGCTGTTACGGATCAGCTGCTGTTGCCGCCTACCATTTCCTCGCTGCGGAACTGGGTAAATATAAATGGCCGGTATTTATTTATATGTTCATCATTGCCTGTATGGCAGCGATAGCAGTGAACCTGACCACCAGCCTCAGGTATGGCATGGCTGCCATGCAGCGGTTTGTTCCAGCCTGCCTGGTTTTCACGCTTTCCAATACCCTGCTTGCCCTGAACAGGTTTTACTGGCATGGCGGGAATAAGGTTTACATATTGGTGATGATCACCTACGGCGTGGCGCAATATCTTTTTGTAACCGGTATGGCAAAATGTTACCAGAAGAAAACCCCGGACCTGATTTAGTTGTTATATTCACCTCCCAAAACAACTGCTACACAACATGAAAAGGTCTCTGGTATCTTGCCTGCTGCTTTTATGCTGCAGCGCGCTTTCCGCACAGGATAATTACAAACAGGCATGGGCCGCATTAAACCGGCATGATCATACTGCCGCAGCCAACCTGCTCGGTACTGCGGTTAAAAGCGGTAATTTTTCTCCTGACCTGTTCATTACAAAGATCTATCTCGACGAATACACCGGCAGGGAACGTTTCAATACAACCTTCGCTGCGGACTTCTACGATAAAACGGAAAATCCTTATCCGTATATCTACGCACTCTGGTTCAGTGATGCATTAGTTGGCAGCTATGGAAAGAAAACAAATCCGCACCAGCTGCTCATGATCGAAAAACTGATTAATGATCAGAAAGCACCAGGTACCCTTGTTGCTTCCGCACACTACCAGAAAGGTGCTCACCTGCTGTTCTCAGGCCGGCCGGACAGCGCTGCGATCGCTTACAGTAAAGTTGGGAACCTTCGTAACTGGCAATATGCCGGCCCCTTTGAAAACCTTTCGGAAAGCGGATTCTATAAAAACTACGGGCCTCTTGAAAACCCCGACAGTTCAGCAGTGTTCCTTTCTTCTACCAATGCGCCCGTTAAATGGTTCACGCCGGCAGCGGAGATCAAAGACGGGTGGACACCCGTCAGCTTCCAGTTCAATAAAAGAACAGCTGTGGCATATGCACAGACCTTTGTAACGGCCGGAGAAGACATGGATATCCTGCTGAATGCAGGCGTAACAGGTGCCATTAAAGTATGGTTGAACGATGAACTGCTGATCAGCGAATACAAGGAGCGCATTACGGAAATGGATGCTTATACGGTTGCCGCGCACTTAAAAAAAGGCGTGAACCGGGTGCTGGTGCAGCTGAGCTATTCCAACAGCCAGTACCCGAATTTCAATATCCGGTTAACCGACAAGCAATTCAGAGCGATACCGGGACTGAACGGCAGCAGCCAGTATAAACCTTATAATAAGGTAACATCGCCAACGGCACATCAATTGCTTCCCCAGTTTGCAGAAGCATTTTTTCAGCAGAAGATCGCAGCCGATTCGGCTAATATGGTCAATTATTTACTACTCGCAAGTGTATACAACAGGAATAAGAAAACGCTGGAAGCCCGCCACCTGACAGAGAAAGCCCTGGAACGTGCACCGGATAACTGCCTGTTAAGGCTCAAGCTTATTGAAATACTCGGTAAGGAAGACAACAGGAGTCAGATGCTGGAAGAGATCGAAAAGATCAAAAAAGCAGATCCGGAAAGCCTCCTTGCCATGGAGCTGAAGATCAAGGATGAGATCGCCAATGAAAAGCTGGAAGATGCATTGGTGTCTATCGGGAAAAGAGCAGCGTTATATGGCGAAGACCAGGATGTGGTTTCGTACCGCATCAGCATACTTGCCAAACAGAATAAATATGATGAACTGCTGAAGGCTGCAGAAGAAGCGTATGAAAAATACCCCGAATTGCCGGGGCTGCAGTTTATGATGTATACGATCAAGAAAGAGGTGTATAAAGACACCAAAGCCGCTTTCGGTATCTATGAAAAGTATTTTGAGAATAACTTCAACTATGAAGCAGTGCTCAAATATGCGCAGTTGCTGGAAGAGCAGGGGCAGTCGGAAAAGAACCTGGCAGAGAAGAATAAGCTGATCGGTATGTTCCCGTACGATCCTTCAGGTTATGCGTCTGTTGCCAATTATTACCATGGGATCAAAGATTATGAGAAGGCTGAGCCTTATATCCGCAAAGCGCTGGCATTATCGCCCTATAATGAATATTACTGGGAAAGGCTGGGCGATATCAAACGCGACAATAAACAGCCTGCGGAAGCGATAGCCGCCTATAACCGCTCGCTGCAGTTCTCGCCCAACCAGTATGAACTGATCAATAAAGTAAGACTGCTGCAGGGCAAACCTGAAACATATAAACTGTTCCCGCAAACAGATATAGATGCAGTGATCAGGGAAAACGGTACAGAAAAACCAAAAAGCACGGATTATGGTTATTATATCCTGCGCGATGAAAAGAATGTGATCATGCACCCCGGCGGGGCTACAGAAGTATATGCATTGTTCATGGTGAAGATCACCAGCGAAAAAGGGATCGACCGTTACAAGGAGTCAAGCATCGGTTATGGCAGCAGCCAGGAACTGCTGATCGAAAAAGCAGAACTGGTGAAGAAGTCAGGCACCCGGATCCAGGGTGAAAGAAATGATAACCAGGTTGTTTTCACCAACCTCGAAATAGGGGATGTGGTGGTGTTCAAATACCGTTTACAGCATTATGGTTCCGGAAGGTTTGCCCGTGATTACTGGGATAAATTCCATTTCAATGGCCAGGTTTACACCGTTGTAACTTCTTATAACCTGCTGCTGCCTGCAGATCAGAAAGTACGTTATACGTTTACCAACAGTAACGTGCAGCCGGTTACAAAGAACGTGGAAGATTTTAAAATGTATTCGTGGGAAGTGGTGAAGATGGAACCGCTGAAAGAAGAGCCGCTGATGCCGGTGAATGTTGATGTGGCTTCCGTGCTTCATATTTCAACGCTGGCTTCCTGGCAGGATATCGCCACCTGGTATGCGGATATTACGAGCAACCGGTCTGAAGAAGAGTACGAGATCACCGCGCTTTACCGCTCATTGTTCCCGGATACGAAAAATAAGCAGACTCAGTTTAAGCAGGCGCAGACCATTTATAATTATATTGAGAAGAATATCCGTTACAGTTCCGTATCCTTCCGCCAGGGCGCATACGTGCCGCAGCGTGCATCAGCCACACTTACTACAAGGCTTGGGGATTGTAAAGACCTTTCCAATCTTTTTGTAACACTTTGCCGTATGGCTGGAATCGAATGCCAGCTGGTACTTACGGATACCCGGGATAATGGTGCCACAGACATGATCCTGCCATCGCTGGAATTCAACCATTGTATTGTAAAAGCGAAGCTCGACAATAAAGAGTATTATATTGAACTCACAGATAATTACCTGCCTTTTGCCAGTGTGCCTAACAACCTTCTGCATGCGCTGATCCTTGAGATCCCGCCAAAGAAAACCGATGCGGCCGGAAGTGAGCTGAAATCTCTGGATGCTGTTCACCGTACAAAAGATATCGTCAGGAAAACGATCCGCATCAAACCTTCGGAAAATGACCTCGATATTTCCATCAGTGCGTTGAAGTACGGTGCATTATCTGCAAATACAAGGCAGGATTATGTAAACCTCGAAGAAGAAAAACAGCTTACCGAAATGGAACGTGTGATCGCTTCTTCCTACAAGAATAATATCAAGCTCCTGTCGTTGAAATTCAACGATCTCGGCCAGCTCAGCGATTCTGTTTCCTATAATTACCGTTATACCGTGAAGAATGAAATAGCGGAGATCGGCAGCATGTACACTTTCCGTATCACTTACCCGGATGTGGTGGCTTCGCTGAATAATTTTACGGCTGATACAAGAACCTACCGTATCGAATACCTGAATTATGAAGATGCCGACGAGTACCAGACCATTGTACACATCGATGCGCCTGCCGGAAAGAAATTTGTGGAGCTGCCGGTGAACCAGGAACTGAAATACGGGAAAATGAGTTACAGCCTTACCTATAAGCTGCAATCGCCAGGCAAACTGACCGTTACGCGGAACTTCAGGAGCGACAGGAATGTGATCCCGGCTTCGGAGTATGCGGCATTCAAAAGCTTTTTCGAGAAGATCGTAAAAGCGGAGCAGAAAATGATCGCGTATAAATAAAGAATGATATTATTTTTGCGTTTCAAACGCCGCAGCAGTTCTGTTGCGGCGTTTGCATTACCGTCTGCAATTTGTTTTAAAGCGGTAGATCCTCCTGGTTGCCGTTCAACATTTTGTTTTTGAAGGAAGAAAAGATCTTTTGAACTTTATGTTTTCCCGCTCCAACCACCATTTTTCAAACAATTATAATTTGCTGAGACATGAAAAAGACATTTTTCTGGTGGCTGTTGCCCGCGCTGTTGTTTACCGGTTGCGGGCCGGGTGTTAAAAGAAAGATCGAGATCAACAATGATCATGTATCGATCAAGATCGAGTATGCCGGTGATGTGGAACTGGCCGGGAACGACAGTTCTATCGCGTTTATCTCCACCGGTGGTTACGTGAAGTACAAAAGAGATGATGTACGGATGGTTGCAGAACCGGATGCGAATGGCGTGATCAGCTATAAGCTTTATAACGGAGGCCGCGAACAACCGCTGGATGAAAAAGGGAAGAAAATGCTTATTGCCATTATCCAGGATATGGCCCGCATTGAGGCCGATCAGCAAAAGAAAAAGTAAGCGTAATTACATGAATAGCAAAAGCCACGTATGAACGTGGCTTTTGCTATATGATCTGGCTTACAGCCGGGAGATCTGATTAGTATCCGCCCATGCCGCCCATATCAGGAGCACCATGTGTATGCGGAGCTTCAGGCTTTGGTTTGTCTGCGATCACGCACTCTGTTGTGAGCAACATAGCAGCGATTGAAGCAGCATTTTCCAATGCAACACGGGTTACTTTAGTTGGGTCGATAACGCCTGCTTTGAACAGGTTCTCGTAAACTTCAGTGCGGGCATTGAAACCGAAATCGGCTTTGCCTTCTTTGATTTTCTGAACTACGATAGAACCTTCGATACCGCAGTTGGCTACGATCTGGCGCAGTGGCTCTTCGATCGCTCTTTTCACGATCTGGATACCGGTCAGTTCATCTTCGTTGCCGCCTTTCAGTTTTTCCAGGCTTTCTACCGCACGGATATAAGCAACACCACCACCAGGTACGATGCCTTCTTCAACGGCAGCGCGGGTAGCATGTAATGCATCATCTACACGGTCTTTCTTTTCTTTCATTTCTACTTCTGTAGCAGCACCTACGTACAGTACAGCAACACCGCCGCTCAGTTTAGCCAGGCGTTCCTGTAATTTTTCGCGGTCGTAATCAGAAGTTGTATTCTCTACCTGTGCTTTGATCTGGTTCACACGCGCCAGGATATCAGCTTTTTTACCTTTACCGCCAACGATAGTGGTATTGTCTTTATCGATGGTTACAGAAGCCGCCTGTCCGAGATAGGTGAGGTCTGCGTTCTCCAGTTTGAAGCCCTGCTCTTCGCTTACTACAGTTCCTGCAGTAAGGATAGCGATATCGTTGAGCATTTCTTTCCTGCGGTCGCCAAAGCCTGGTGCCTTTACAGCAGCAACTTTGATGGTTCCGCGGAGTTTGTTCACAACCAGTGTTGCCAGTGCTTCACCTTCGAGGTCTTCAGCGATGATCAGCAGCGGGCGGCCGCTTTGTGCTACTTTCTCCAGGATGTGGAGGATGTCTTTCATAGCGCTGATCTTCTTGTCGTAGATCAGGATATATGGACTCTGCAGTTCTACTTCCATTTTTTCGCTGTTGGTAACGAAATAAGGAGAGATATAACCGCGGTCGAACTGCATACCTTCCACTACATCTACTGTTGTATCGGTGCCTTTTGCTTCTTCAACGGTAATAACACCTTCTTTACCAACTTTTGCCATCGCCTGTGCGATCAGTTTGCCGATCTCACCGTCGCTGTTGGCAGAGATCGTAGCTACCTGCTCGATCTTTTTAGAATCGTTACCTACGGCCTGCGACTGCGACTGGAGGTTCTCGATCACTTTTGCAACGGCTTTGTCGATACCACGTTTCAGGTCCATCGGGTTAGCACCTGCAGCTACGTTTTTCAGCCCTTCGCTGATGATAGCCTGGGCCAGTACGGTAGCGGTAGTAGTACCGTCACCTGCGATATCCGCAGTTTTGGAAGCTACTTCCTTCACCATCTGTGCGCCCATGTTCTCGATTGCATCTTCCAGCTCAATTTCTTTTGCTACGCTTACACCATCTTTGGTTACAGCAGGTGCACCGAATTTTTTCTCGATAACCACGTTACGGCCTTTGGGTCCGAGGGTTACTTTTACAGCGTTGGCCAGGGTGTCAACGCCTTTCTTCATTTTATTTCTTGCTTCGATATCGAAGTAGATCTGTTTAGCCATTTTATTTCAGTTTAGAAAAATTAGACAATAAGCCCGGTTGGGTAAGATTAAACGATAGCGAGGATATCGCTTTCACGCATGATCAGCAGATCCTGACCTTCGATCTGGATCTCCGTGCCCGCATATTTACCATATAAAACGGTATCGCCGGCTTTAACGGTAACCGGTTCGTCTTTTTTGCCGCTTCCGACTGCTACAACGGTTCCGCGCTGTGGTTTTTCTTTCGCTGTGTCAGGGATGATGATTCCGCCTGCAGTTTTTTCTTCAGCAGCGGCAGCCTTAACGATAACCCTGTCATGCAGAGGGGTAACGTTGAGTTTCTTAGCCATACGTTATTGGTTTTTAATTAATAGAGTTAATAATTATGGATGCCCTACCTCGATTTTTATGCCATCCGGTGCAAATAAGCCATTTTTTCAGTCTGGCCGGTTTAAGTCATGTGCAGCGACAAATATGGCAGAGCCGGCCGCAAAGATGGGATAAGTTTTCAATTCACAGTGCCAAAATTTCATAATCGTATAACACTTTGCAGCAGCTGACCGGCTGGCCGGGTTGTTTAAAACAGGTAAATCCGGCCGGACAGATTTTACGTATATAATGTATTGGCGAGAAGGAGTTGAGGAATGATCGAGTTTAAGTGATTGATTTGTAATTAACTATGCATGTAATCAGGTTGTGAATGCAGAGGTATTCATAACCGGTTCCGGTCCGGAAGACCGGGGCCAGTTTATATAGGTTGTATCAAGGTTGAAACCCGTCCGTTCCCGGATGGGTTTTTCATTTTGAATGCCTGTATTTATACAATACCTTTGCGCTCCCCAAATAAGCTCTTATCAGATATGATCAGTAGAAGAAATATCCGGGTTAAAGTAATGCAGTTGCTCTATATCATAGAAACTGCCGATAGTGCCGTGACATTTAAAAAGCCCGAGGATGAATTGAAAAAGCAGCTGGATAAAAGTGCTGAATTGTTCGTTTACCTGCTGTACTTCCTTACAGAAGTAGCCCGCTATGCCGAGACCAGCGCCCGTAAAAGAGCTTCCCGTAACCTGCCCAGCAATGAAGATCTCAATGTAAATATCAAGATTGCCGGCAACGAACTGTTATGGCAGATACTGGAAAGTCCTTCCTTTAAAAAAGCGCTGGAAGATTACCTGCCCCAGAAAATAGCAGATAAAGCCCTCATAAAAAAGATTTACGAAGACCTGACCGAAACCGAGCAATACGCAGCATATATTGCCGTACAGGGAAGGGAAAAACAGTCAGAACGCGATATCATCAAACTGATCTTCACGAACCTGATGCTGCCCAATGAAGATTTTATTGCACATATCGAAGAACATTTCAACAACTGGGATGATGATGCCGATATGATAGACCAGCTGGTAGCCGGTTATCTCCAGAAACCTGCTTCCTATAACCTGCAGGAAATGGTAAGCAGGGAAAAATGGGAGTTCGCGCGTTCACTGCTCACTACCACACTGGAGCGTAAAGAGCAGGCAATGGAGCTCATCAAACCCAAGCTGAAGAACTGGGATGCGGAAAGGATCGCCGTGCTGGATATGATCCTGATGCGCATGGGACTCTGCGAATTATTATATTTTGAGACCATCCCAACAAAAGTGACCATCAACGAATACATCGATCTGGCAAAAGAGTACAGTACAGCACAGAGCGGTCAGTTCGTGAATGGTATTCTCGACAATATCCACAAAGAACTGGATGAGGCAGGGAAGATCCAGAAAATCAATTACAAAAAATAACAGCAGCTATATGAAACCGGTAAAGCGTCTCATCTGTCTTTTTGCAGGAACTGTGCTGATTGCAACAGCCTGCCAGAATAACCAGGATAAAAAAATAGCGGTGAATAAACTGCCGGTGACCGATACCGCTAATTTTACCCAGGCAGAATGGCTCGATTCGCTCGTGAATTTCGGCAGCATTACCATGGGCGAAAAGATCAATATCGTTTTCAGGGTAAAGAATACAGGAACCAAGCCTTTGCTGCTGAGTAATGTAACGCCTTCATGCGGATGCACTGTTGCCGATTACAGCAAGGAAGCCATTGCCCCCGGCGCGGTAGGCATGGTGCAGGCTGCTTTCGACAGTAACCGCTCACATCCGGGAGATGTACGTAAAACGATCACGGTAACCACCAATACGTTTAACGGAGCCGCGGGACGCACACTTATTTTTACCGGATTTATCAAAGAAAAGCCTTAGGCTTACCGTTTACAAGCTAAAAACCTGTAGCTTGCGCTCCGGGTATTCATATTTACTTTTAAAAAGCAAATCATGGTTTATTTAAATTCAGTTTTATTGGCAGGTAACCCGCAACAGGGTGGCGGTACTATTCAATTGGTTATGATGGGAGCGATCATCCTCGTGTTCTGGATGTTTATGATCCGCCCGCAGGCTAAAAAAGCAAAAGAGCAGAAAAAATTCGTTGATAACATGCAGAAAGGTGATAAAGTGGTAACTATTGCAGGTATCCACGGAACCATCAATAAAGTGAATGATGATAACACACTGCAACTGGAAGTTAGTCCGGGCAGTTACCTGAAGATCGAGCGTTCTTCTATCAGCATGGAATGGAGCGCTGCCGTTAACAAGGCTGCTGCTGCAGAGAAAAAATAATCTCTCCGAAATAACTTAATTTCAGGCCCGGAACATGTTCCGGGCTTTTTTATATCTGTAACTATGTATAAAGTTGGTATCACAGGCGGGATCGGAAGCGGCAAAAGCATTGTCACCAATATTTTCAGGGTGCTGGGTATACCGGTCTTCGACGCCGATAAAGCTGCCCGCCGGCTGATGGAAGAAGATCCGGCATTGCGTGAAGGTCTGATCGCATTATTCGGCCCGGAAAGTTTCGCGGAAGGAAAGCTGAACCGAAAATACATCAGCAATATCGTTTTCAAAGATCCCTTCGAACTGGAAAAACTCAATGCACTGGTACATCCCGCTGCCATTGCTGCCGGCGAACGCTGGGCAGAAGCGCAGGACGCACCTTATACTATTAAAGAAGCAGCGCTGTTCTTTGAATCGGGTTCCGCTGCAGGGCTCGACCTCGTAATCGGTGTTTATTCGCCCCGAACGATACGTATCAGCAGGGTTATGAAAAGAGACGGTATCAGCCGCGAGGAAGTGCTCGACAGGATGAGCAGACAGATAGACGAGGAAATGAAAATGCGGCTCTGCGACCGTGTGATCCTCAATAACGATACGGAACTGCTGATTCCCCAGGTGCTGCAGCTACACCATGAATTACTGGCGCTATCTTCTGATCAAAGCGCGAATTCCATGATATGATCGTTCATGTAGAAGCCGTTGCCAACATGGATGTCCACGTCTTCTCTGACGGTAAAACCCTGCTTCTCATAAAATCCCCTGGCCGGGTTATGACGGTTCACCTGTAAGATCAGCGTGTTTCCTGTTTTCGATCTTGCATAACCGATCGCGGCAGCAAGTAATGCTTTCCCTGCGCCGGTTTTCTGCGTATCGGGCATCACATAGAGCTTGTTCAGTTTGAATATGCCTGCGCCTTCATCGGATACTCCTGCAAAGCCATGTGGCTGGCCATCCAGTTCTGCCATATAGAAAAGATGGTTCTTGTTCATCTGTTCTTCCAGCACATTCGGACTGTACATCATATCCATCATATAACTGATCTGCTCCTGCGAGATAATATTTCCATAAGCAGAGGGCCAGGTTGCAAAAGCGATCTGCCTGATGGATTCAATATCTGCGACACCTGCTTCTCGTATGCTTAATGCGGGGATGCTCATCTGTTATGTTTGGGTTTTGCAAAGATCTTTTTGGCAAGCACATGCGATAAATATGCGCTTCCGGCCCCTACAACGGCGCCGGCGAGTATATCGGAAGGGTAGTGCTGCCCAAGGTACATTCTCGAATAACTTATAGCGGTACTCCATGCGTACAGGGGCGCAACAATATACCATTTCTTATACTGAAGCGAGAGCGATGTGGCCGTAGCAAAAGCCAGCGATACATGTCCTGACGGAAATGCCTTGCTGTTATCCGCATTATCAGGATAAATATCCGTATAGGTCTTGTAAGGACGCGGCCTGTTGAATGCCGCTTTCATGATCTGGGTAGAAAGGGAAGCAATGGCTACACTGCCCAGCGCTTCAATACCATTTTCCTTCAGTTTGAGGTTCTTGTTGATCAGGCCAATGGCCACCATTCCCAGCGGAATGCCTACGCCAACCGGTTTGGCAGAAGCAGAAATGCCCCGCCAGGTGCTGCTCGACGGATCCTGCGGATTGATGCTGCGGAGCATATCCACTTCCCATTGTCCCTGGGCGGATGTTTGCAGTAAAAAACAGAAACATCCGGCAAAGACCAGGATGCTTTTCAGGGCTTTAGTCACTTTCATGGCATAATATTACGACCGCAATGCTGAAGAAAATCTGAATTTAACAGAACTGTTACAGGTTCTCCAGGCTCTGCCTGATCGTGAGAATCCTTGCCTCGGCGTCTGCTTCTTTTTTTCTTTCCAGCGCAATGATTTCGGGTTTTGCATTCTGCACAAAGCGTTCGTTGCTCAGTTTCTTCTGCACACTCACCAGGAATTGTTCCTGGTAGGCGAGGTCTTTCAGCAGGTTCGCTTTCAGGGCTTCTGCATCTACCTGTTGCTCACTTTCAATGAAGAATTTGTCTTTTTCAACTGCTACCACAATGCTGCCCGGAACAGTATCATTTTGTGTGTACTGTATTGAGCCGGCATTTACCTGCTTGGCCAGGATATGTTCTATCGGCTGGTAACTGGCTGTATCGGCCGTACGGATCTGCAGGTTGATGCTGTCTTTGGGTTTGATCTGATTTTTGTTCCTTGCATCGCGCAATGCGGAAATTACCTGTTTAAGCAATTCCCCTGCATCGAGTACATGCTGATCGGATGTACTGTTTTCTTTTTGCTGTTTTACACAAAGATCATCTTTATGTTCCCTGAGCAGGTGGTAGATCTCTTCTGTAATGAATGGCATGAAGGGATGCAGCAGTTCGGTCAGTTCTTCAAAATAGACCAGTGTCTGCTGGTAAACAGCTGCATTGATCGGCTGTTCAAAACCAGGTTTGATCCACTCAAGGTACCAGCTGCAGAAATCGTCCCAGATCAGTGAGTACAATGTTTTCAGGGCTTCGCTCAGGCGGAATTGCTCAAGCAGTGTATTTACTTCGGCCCTTACCTGACTCAGTCTGTTTCCAAACCAGTTCACGGCAAAATTGCTGTCTGCAACTGCATCACCGGATTGTCTTCCTTCCCACATTTTCACCAGCTTCAACGCATTCCAGAGTTTGTTGTTGAAGTTACGGCCCTGTTCGAGCGAAGCTTCATCGAACAGGATATCATTACCCGCCGGAGAAGCGATCATGATCCCGAACCTTACGGCATCTGCCCCATATTTATCGATCAGCCCGAGCAGGTCCGGTGAGTTCCCGAGGCTTTTGCTCATTTTTCTGCCCTGTTTGTCACGTACAATTCCCGTGAAATAAACATCGCTGAATGGTTTTTCACCCATGTATTCATAACCTGCCATGATCATCCTGGCTACCCAGAAGAAGATGATCTCGGGAGCAGTTACCAGGGTACTGGTAGGATAATAATATTTCACTTCGGCATTACCGGGAGCCGACATGCCCTTGAATACTTCAAAAGGCCATAACCAGCTGGAGAACCAGGTGTCCAGGCAATCTTCATCCTGCCTGAGATCCTCAGCTGTAAGTGCCGGTTGTGTTTGCTGTAATTCGGCCAGCGCTTCTTCCTTAGATGCAGCTACCGCATAGGAACCATCCGGAGCGTAATAAGCCGGGATGCGGTGTCCCCACCATAACTGGCGGCTGATACACCAGTCCTTGATATTCTCCATCCAGTGCCTGTACAGGTTTTTGAACTTGGCCGGATGGAAATTGATATCGTTCTGCATTACTGCATCGAGTGCAGGGCCGGAGATTTTTTTCATGCTTACCCACCACTGCAGGCTCAATCTCGGCTCTACCATAGCGTCGGTACGTTCACTGTAACCGACCTGGTTATTATAATCTTCAATTTTTACAAGACTTCCTGCTTTCTCCAGTTCGGGTACGATCAGTTTACGTACTTCGAGCCTGTCGATGCCAATGAACATACCGGCGGCTTCACTCATGGTGCCGTCGTCGTTCATGGTGTCGATCACTTCCAGGTTGTATTTTTCGCCCAGCTGGTAATCGTTCATATCATGTGCCGGCGTTACTTTGAGGGCACCTGTTCCGAAATCCATGGCTACATAATCGTCTGCAATGATCGGGATACGCCTGTTGGCCAGCGGTACGATGGCGTACTGGCCCTGGAGATGTTTGTATCGCTCATCGGCAGGGTTTACACAGATCGCGCTGTCGCCGAGAATGGTTTCGGGGCGTACGGTGGCAATGGTAATATATTCTTCAGGTCCATCGGGTCTGTCGATCCGGTAGCGTACATGGTAAAGTTTACTTTGCGCATCCTTATAAATAACTTCTTCATCGCTCAGCGCCGTTTTGGCTTTCACATCCCAGTTGATCATGCGTTTGCCCCGGTAGATATAGCCTTTGCTGTAGAGGTCTGTAAATACTTTGATCACCGATGCGGAATAATCCGGGTCCATGGTAAAGGAAGTCCGGTCCCAGTCGAGACTGCAGCCCAGTTTCCGCAGCTGCTGTAAAATGATACCGCCGTATTTTTCTTTCCATTCCCAGGCATAGGAGAGGAATTCATCCCGGCTGAGCGAGGATTTGCTGATGCCTCTTTCGCGCAGCATCTGCACTACTTTGGCCTCTGTGGCAATGGAAGCGTGGTCAGTTCCCGGAACCCAGCAGGCGTTTTTACCCTGCATGCGCGCGCGGCGGATCAGGATATCCTGAATGGTATTATTCAGACAGTGACCCATATGCAGTACGCCTGTGACGTTCGGCGGCGGGATCACAATTGAATAGGCTTCCCTTTCATCGGGTTCGCTTTTGAAATAACCTTTTTCCAGCCAATGTTCGTACCACCTGGCTTCTGTTTCGTTCGGGATAAAATTCTTACTCAGTTCCATTGATTAAAATTCATGATGCTAACGGTCTGCAAAAGTAAGGAAAGCGGGGGAGCCATTCACGAAAAAGGTCGTGCGGGAGGCACGACCTTTTTTCTATCTTATGGTATATGCGCTACCAAATGCGCATATCTTCATTCCATTCGAGTATGGAAACCTGGAAAGGCGTTGTTCCCGTGGCTTCTCCGGAAGCAGCAACTGCTGTTTTCAGAATATTTTTTTCAACTGGCATGCTCACATATTTGCTGCATACCGTTTTCAGGCTGGCACAGGCGCCTTTTATTTCTCCGCCGTTCATATTAGTGCAGCCAAGGCAGACACTGAGAAAGCATACAAAAGAAATAAGTTTCATAGCAGGTTTTTTTCTGAGATCAAAGTTATCCCGGCCGGAGTAAGCCGAGCGTTAATCATTGTTAATTATAATTAACGTCTGTTTATATTAAATGTTACAGCCGCGGGATTAATTAATTAGTAACCGGAAAGCTTTTTTTCTTACACCTGCCTGAAATTAAAGTGACCGGCTTCAGGAAATCAGTGACTGCTGCGCCATTCGAAATAGGAAAGAGCCAGTACGGTTATCGCTATCAGTACAATAATGGCAATATTGGCCGGATGCAGGCTCTGCCTGGTAGGTTGATCTGTATTTTCCATCGCAATCGTTTTATGAATGAGGGGATGTTTTCAGGGAAATGGAAAACTTAATAAGTTAAAACCTCACAGATAGCCGGCTCCTGGCGTAATTTTGCCTTCCTTTTTGTAAAATATGGAATAATTCCCGAATTTACAATACCCGTCATGAAGTTCGCCATCGTAGATATTGAGACCACAGGAGGATTCCCGGAACAGCACGGCCTGACCGAGATCGCTATAGTATTGCATGATGGGAACACGATCGAAGGGAAATACGAAACCCTGATCAATCCGCACCAGCCGATACCGCCTTTTATCGCCAACATGACCGGCATCAGCAATGCCATGGTAGCTGCTGCACCGGATTTTGCGGACGTGGCTTTTAATATTCATAACCTGCTGAAAGACAGGGTGTTTGTAGCGCATAACGTCAATTTTGATTATTCCTTTGTGAAGTATCATTTGCAGCAGGCCGGTTTTACACTGCAAACGCCTAAACTGTGTACCATCCGCCTGAGCCGGAAAGTATTCCCGGGATTCCGTAAGTATGGTCTGGGCAATCTCTGCCGCGAACTCGGGATCCGTATCGAGAACCGCCACCGTGCAGGTGGTGATGCGCTGGCTACCACTGAAGTGCTCGACCTGGTACTCAGGAATAACGGGCTGCGGCTGATCTCTGAAATGCTGAAGAAGGAAAACCATGGCCAGGTACTGCCGGCCAATCTTCCCGAACAGCATATCAAATCATTGCCCCAGGAGCCTGGTGTTTATTATTTCCACGATGCAAAAGGGAAAGTGATCTATGTAGGTAAAGCACGCAACCTGAAAAAAAGGGTGATCAGTCATTTTACAGGCATGGACGCCAGTAAGAAACGCCAGGAGCTGATGCGTTCGGTATACGCTGTAACGCATACAGTCTGTCCTACGGAATTCATCGCCTCCCTTTTCGAAAGTGTGGAGATCAAACGGCTCTGGCCGCTGCACAATAAAAGCCAGAAACGGTTTGAGCAGCTCTGGGGTATTTATATTTTCGAGGATAGTATCGGTTATCAGCGGCTGGCCATCGACAAGAAGAAAAAGCACCTCGAACCGGTGATGGCATTCGGCATGCTGGCCGACGCTCACCGGATGCTGTGGAAACTGGTAAAAGAATTCAACCTGCACCCTGTGCTCTGTTTCCTGGATAAAACGGCTGCTACGGACCTGCCGCTGCCTGAAACCTATAATGCATCCGTACGGGAAGCGGTTTCCTGGCTGCATGCTACGAGAGAAACCTTCCTTATCAGGGAGAAACAAAGCTGCGTGCTGGTGGAAGATGGTGTTTTTTATGGCATGGGTACCCTTGATACGGATATCCCTCATACAGAACTGGAAACACTGAAAGCCTGTCTTACACGTTATCCCGAGAACGAAGTAATGCGTTCCATGATCCGGAATTATAAAGACCGGTACCCGGCGAAGATCACACGGATCGCCTGAGGCAATTCCAGGTTAAATTATACAGATTTCTTCCCTTTCAGCCGATTTTTTCTTTTCCCGCGGAGCGCCTACATTCGCAACCCTTAAACAATATCTTATTTCCAACAGGATACATTATGATTGAATTTGCAGCATTGATCTCGTCGAAACTGAATTTACGTACCACGCAGGCAGAAGCGGTACTGGCATTGTTTGCGGAAGGAGCTACCATTCCCTTCATTGCACGTTACCGGAAAGATAAGACGGGTGGCCTGGACGAAGTACAGATACAACAGATACAGGATGAAGCGAAATTCCTGAAGGAATTCACGGAACGCAAAACCTTTGTTGAAAAAGCGATCACCGAACAGGGTAAGATGACCGACCTGATCCAGGGGAAACTGAACAATGCAACTACCCTTGCAGAACTGGAAGATATTTACCTGCCCTATAAGCCCAAACGTAAAACCAAGGCACAGACGGCACGTGAGAACGGCCTCGGGCCACTGGCAAATCTAATGCTGGCGCAGGCTGATAATGATGTTGCAGCAGAAGCAGCGGCATATATTAATGAGAATGTGAAAACGGCAGATGAAGCTTTGCAGGGCGCACGCGATATCATTGCCGAAACCGTGAATGAAGATGCGCAGGTGCGTTCCAAATTGCGTAAGTTATTTGAAGATACCGCGGTGATGCAGAGTAAAGTGCTTGCAGATAAAGAGACAGAAGGCATCAAATACAAAGACTATTTCGATTTTTCGGAACCGATCCATAAAATACCATCGCACCGTACGCTGGCTATACTGCGTGGTTTCCTGGAAGGTTTCCTGCGTATGTCCATCGCACCGTCGGAAGAAGAAACACTCGCTATGCTGGAACGCGATTTTGTAAAAGGAATGAGCCCCTGGAGCGAGCATGTGAAAAAAGCGGTTAAAGACGCATACAGACGATTATTGCAACCCAGCCTTGAAAGTGAATTCCGCAGTGCACTGAAACAGAAAGCGGATGAAGAAGCGATCCACGTTTTTGCCGAAAACCTTCGCCAGCTATTACTGGGATCACCCCTGGGCAGCAAACGTATCCTGGCGATTGACCCGGGCTACCGTACCGGGTGCAAAGTGGTTTGTCTCGACGAAAAAGGAGAATTAAAGAAAACGGATCTCATTTTTGTGCATGAGAATAACCGCATGGAAGAGAGTGCACAGAAGATCCGCCGCCTCGTAAAAGAATACGATATCGAAGCTTTTGCCATCGGCGACGGAACTGCCGGCAGGGAAACGGAGCAGTTCATTAAAAAACTGGAACTGCAGCTGCCGGTTTTCCTCGTGAATGAAGATGGCGCTTCTGTTTATTCTGCTTCTGAAACCGCACGCGAAGAATTTCCCGACCAGGATGTAACGGTGCGAGGGTCGGTTAGTATCGGCCGCAGGCTGATGGATCCCCTTGCAGAACTCGTAAAGATCGATCCGAAAAGTATTGGTGTTGGTCAATACCAGCATGATGTGAACCAGTTCCGTTTAAAAGAAAAACTCGATCAGACGGTTGTAAGTTGTGTGAATGTGGTTGGCGTTAACCTGAACACTGCCAGCAAACACCTGCTTAGCTATGTGAGCGGTATCGGTGCATCACTTGCGGAAAACATTGTAAAACACAGGAATGAGATCGGACGTTTTTCAGACAGGTCTCAGCTGCTGAAAGTTCCCCGCCTTGGGGGTAAGGCATTTGAGCAATGTGCAGGTTTTCTGCGCATCAAAGATGGCGATAACCCACTCGATTCAAGCGCCGTACACCCTGAAGCATACCCGCTTGTACGCAGCATGGCTGCTGATCTTTCGGTAGACGTAAGCTCGCTGATCGGTAATGAGAACCTGCTGAAGAATATCAATCCCGCTAAATATGTATCGGAACAATTCGGGGAACTGACGGTAAAAGACATCATCAGCGAATTGAAAAAGCCAGGCCTGGATCCGCGTAATGAACTGGAACAGTTTGAATTTGCCAATATCTATAAGATCGAAGATGTGCATCCCGGAATGGAACTGCCCGGGGTGGTTACCAACCTTACCCGCTTCGGTGCATTCATCGATATCGGTGTGAAACAGGATGGGCTCGTGCATGTAAGCGAGATCGCACATCAATACATCACCGATCCTTCCGAAGCCCTCAAACTCGGGCAGAAGGTAAATGTAAAAGTGCTCGAAGTAGATATCGCACGTAAACGTATCGCTCTCTCCATCAAACAAACCATACCGGCACCGGCGCGGCAGCAAAAGGGTGGTGGCGGACCAAGAAACGGACAGGGGAACGGAAAGCCCGCCAGGAAAGAAGAAGACCTCAGCAGCATGAATGTGAATGATGCGCTGAATATCCTTAAGAAAAAATTTGGTAAATAATTTACAAACAAAAAGCCGCGGTACTTAACAACCGCGGCTTTTGTTTATGTTCTACTGATGATCTTATCATTTGTCGTAAAACCGCCAGGAAGTAACAAAATCTCTCTTCAGCGGCTTTTTCAATAAGGTTGCCCTGACCATTTCAACAGGCATGCTGCTTTCCCTGAGTATGGCGTCGTTAAATGTTTTGAGACTCATCTTGCCGCCGTCTACCAGTTCTTTTTTAAGTGCATAGAACTGGAAAGCGCCTGTCATGTAAGCAAGCTGGTACAATGGTCCGTAATTGCCTGTAAAAGACCGGCGAACTTCGCCTTCTGCATTGGCACGTTCATGGCCTACACGATCCACAAGAAAGTTGATGCATTGTTGCGGTGTCCATTTACCGAGATGATAATTAAGTGAAAAAATGATCCTTGCACAACGGTGCATTCTCCAGAACAGCATGCCGATGCGGTCTTCCGGCGATCTCGGGAATTTTGCATCCCATAAAAGAAACTCCCAGTACAAGGCCCAGCCTTCTGTCCAGAACGGCGTGTTGAAATTGCGGTAAGATTTATAACGGTTATTCATGAAGCCCTGTAAATGATGCCCGGCGATCAGCTCGTGATGCACGGTTGCCCTTGAGAAATGCGGGTTATTGCCACGCATACTCATCATGCGCGTTGCCGAATCCATGCCGGTAACAGGGTAAGCGATCTGTAATACTTCCCCTCCGAGGAAGAACGGGCTTACCAGTTGCTGGTTGGCCGACATCATGATCATACGCCAGGTTTCTTCGGCCAGCGGCGGTATGGTAACCATGTCGTTCTTTTTGATGAAGTCGACCGACTGGTGATAAAGCCCCATGATCATTTCGGGTTGTTTTCCTTCGGGAACATAGGTGTTCTTTACTTTTTCCAGCGCAGCTTTCCAGTCGTTGCCAAAGCCCATTTCTTTTGAGGCTTTCAGCATTTCTGCATCGCACCATGCAAACTCTTTGTTGGCGATATCAACGAGTTCTTCCGGCGAATAAGGGATCATTTCATACTGCAGTTGCCGGATCAGTTCCTCACGACCGATAGGGTTGCCGATAATACCACTGCCGTCATCTTTTTGTGAAGCGGGTTTTGTGCCTTTGTTACGCAGTTGCAGTGCATAAACGGTGAAAGCGCTGTCGAGAGATTTGTAAGGAGCGGGGATCCATTTCGAAAAAGCAGGATCATAACCGTTGTAGAACTGGTAAACACTTCTCAATGCGTTCTGCAATCCTCTTACAGTTGCTTCGGCCCTGATTGCGAGCGGCATTTCCATTTCCTGTGCTGTGGTCAGTGCTGCGGATTGCGTGTTCAATTCTTTCAGCATTGCATTCATTCTGCCTGCGATCTGCTCACTGGGGAGATAAGTGCCACGGCGTCTCTGCTTTTCCCATTCATAAATATTATCGGCGAATGAAACATAGGGATAGATCTGTTTGTATTCTTTCTCTTCCTTGTCGAGCAGCCGGAGTTCATTTTCGAGCTGGCGTTTAAACAGGATATAATCAACCTGCGCATCGGTCTTCAGCTGGTCGAAATTGAGTGCGGCCAGTTGCTGCAGGTTGCTTTTATAAAAGCTGATGAAACGGTTCCTTCTTTCCGGGGAATTCAGGATGGTATAAAACCGGCCGAGACTTCCCCTGTCTGCATCATACTGGGCAATATAGGGTTGAATGGCGCTGGTCTGGTAGTAAATGTCTTTGCTTTTATCCTGTGACCGGCTTTGACTGGTAAGCAGGCATAATAAAAGAAGCAGGCATAGGTTGGTTCGCATGGCAGTTGTTGTTTGCCATGAAAATACTTAAAAAAGCATTAAGCTCCTGCCAATACCGGACGGTGACTGAAACGATTGAACAGACCGGTTTTAAAAAGCAGGAACCCGGCAATGGCTCCCGACGTGTTCAGCAGTACATCGTCAATATCCGTAGCCCTGTGGTCTGTAAGTACCTGTAATAATTCTATTGAAACTGAAAAAAGAAATGCTGTGGCAATTGTTTTGAAAAAATTGTTGAAAGCCGGGTACAGCACAGGCAGAAAAATGCCCAATGGCAGCAGCATGATGAAATTGCCTACGATCTGCTCATTCCATAGATCCCGGTAATCATGGAATATGCGGAACAGGGTTGTATTCATGCCCTGTGAATGATGCATGCGGTCATCAAGGTGATGTTTCCAGTAAGAGAAGGAGAAGCGTTTCAGCGGCACGAGAAAAAGCGTAAGCTTCAGTACCATGAACAGGTAACAGTAATAGCCAGACCTTGCAAAGGTCTTTAACAGGTCTGAAGTGATATGACGGCGTGCATCGAAGAGAACAAAAAGAAGCAGTGGCAGCAGGTTTGCCATATATGTACCAGTCCTTTTAATACCCCGTAGCCCGGCAAGTTCCGGGTGGCTGCTTCTGATGAAGCCGGCAGTCAGGAGCAGTACGGGCAATAGCAGGATGGCATACAGACCACTTTTCTTCATTCAGGGAAGATAAGAAAAACGGCATGCTTGCATGCCGTTCCGTTTTTAAATTACCATAAAGGTTTACCCTGGTAAAAATCCAGGATCTTTACCCTGAGCAGGTAATCATATTTTGCGCTGATAAAATTCGAATTGGATTTGTCTACATTGTTTTTTGCAACCAGGTAATCTACAGATGTGCTGACACCTTCATTGAAACGAACTTCTGCAGCCTTGAAGGATTCTGTGAAATCCTGCACCTGTTTCGATAAGGTATTGTAACGCTCAAATGCCGTATTCATGTTGATATAAGCCTGGTCTACCGACTGGCGCAACTGTGTTTTAACGGTCTGCGTTTCAAAGTTGGTTCGCTTCTCGGCGATCTCTGCCTGCCTTACGCGGCTTTTGGCCTGGAGTCCGTTGAGAATCGGAACCTGGATGCCGATGCTGAAGGAGGTGTTGAAATTGTTGCGCCACTGATCGCCGTAAGAGATCTTTTGTGTATTGTAAACATTCTGCGGTTCAAATACCGGCAGTTTGGTATTGTTCGACATCACATAACGATTCGTACTTACGTCTGACGTACTTACAAGCAGTTGCCTGTATGCTACACTTGAATAGTTCGTGCCCAGGAAACCATTAAAGCTCAATACCGGAAGTTTTTGTCCTTTTGTGCTCAGTACTCTTTTCTGCGCGCTTTTTACACGCAGGTCTGCAGCTTTTACAAGTGCCAGCTGTGTGGTAGCTGCATCATAGATCACATCAGGAGTGCCGTCGTATAAAGAAGGATTTACCTGTGAGCCGATGCTTTCAAAAGTTGCATCCTTTGAATAATTGACATTCATCAGCTGCGCAAGTGTAAGCTTTGCATTTTCAAGGTTATTCCTGACCGAGATCAGGTTGAGCTCATCGCTGCCGAGCAGGCCTTTCATATCATAATAGGTTGCGGGCGCGATAGCTCCGTTCTTATTCAGTACTTCAAGACGATCGGCCTGGTTCTTTGTAACTTCAACCTGTTTGCGTGCGATCTCAAGTTGTTCCTGGTTGTTAAGTACCTGCAGATAGGCGAGGATCACATTGATAGTAATATTATCTTTTGCCTGCTGCCAGTCGAGTTCGCTTGCTTTTGCGTTGAATTCATTCTGTCTGATATTGTTCCGGATGGAAGAGCCATTCCATAATGTGATACTGGTGTTGATATTGTAATTGGCAAAATTGATCTGTTGATCGGCATAGGTATTCGTATACGGATCGATGCTGCGCCCCTGGTTGATACCATGCGAAACATTACCCGAAATAAAAGGCAGTCTGCTGCCTTTGGCCTGCTGGTAGGAAACCTGGTCTGCCTGTGCCTGGTAAGCTGCCTGCCGCACCTGGAGGTTATTTTTGATAGCAGTTTCAATACATTGCTGCAGGGTAACCTGACCGCTGAGCCGCTCCGTGGATTGTGCAAAGGAAAAGCCTGTTGCGCAAAGAAGAAATCCTGTTATTAATGCTTTCACTTTTGTCATGTTCTTTTGATTGGTATACGCTGCGGTATTTATTTTTCTATTCTTCCGTCGAGGAGGTGAATGATCCGCTGACCATATTCCGCATTTTTTTCTGAATGGGTAACCTGTATAATGGTAGTTCCGCTTTCCTGGTTCAGCTGGCGGAACAGTTCCATAATCTCTTCACCCTGTTTGGAGTTAAGATTGCCGGTCGGTTCATCGGCCAGCAATAATTTTGGTTTGGCGATCAGTGCCCTGGCTACCCCTACAAGCTGCTGTTGCCCGCCGGAAAGCTGCGAAGGGAAGAGATCTTTCTTGCCTACGATATTGAACCTGTCGAGCATATCTGCAACAATTGCCTGCCGTTCCGATGATTTGATGTTCTGGTATAATAAAGGTGTTTCGATATTTTCATACACCGTCAGCTCGTCTATAAGATGATAAGCCTGGAAAACAAAGCCGATGTTCTCTTTGTAAAGTTGGGAACGTTGTTTTTCCTTCATCTTATATACATCGTTGCCGAGGAAATGATAGCTTCCTTCAGAAGGCTCATCCAGCATGCCGATGATATTGAGCAGGGTAGACTTGCCCGAACCGGAAGGCCCCATCACGGATACAAATTCGCCTTCGTTGATGGTAAGGTTGATGTCTTTGAGCAGGAATGTCCGGTTGTTACCGGCATTAACCCATTTGAATATTTTTTCTAATTGTATCATGTTCTGTTTTTATTCGGTTCTTAAATTTTTAACAGGATTGGCCAGTGCTGCTTTTACTGCCTGAAGACTGATCGTTGCCAATGCAATAAGCAGAGCCAGTGCCGCGGCCAGTGCAAATATCCATATACCGATGTTGATCCTGTATGCAAAATTATTCAACCAGCTGTTCATCATCATTAATGCCAGCGGGATGGCGATCAGTATAGACAAGGTTACCAGCAGTATGAATTCCCTCGATAATAAGGTGACAATATTGAAAACGCTTGCGCCCAGCACTTTCCTAATCCCGATCTCTCTTGTTTTTCTTTCCGCAGTGAATGCTGTAAGCCCAAACAGACCCAGTGCGGAAATGAAGAGTGCGATGCCGCAGAAGATCAGTACAAGTGTGGAGATCCTGTTGTCTGTGGCATATACGCTGTTAAACATTTCATCCAGGAACCAGTATTCGAACGGGAATTTCGACAGGTTCGCTTTCCAGATCTTTTCAATGGCGGCCAAAGCTTTTGCATTCTGCCCCGGCTGAACCTGTATGAACAACTGGAAACGCCATGGGTCATTGTACATTACAAGCGGACTGATCTTGTCGTGCATGCTCTTAAAATGGAAGTCTTTGATCACGCCGGAGATAATGCCCGTGTCTTTTCCAACCACAAAGCGCTGACCCAGTGCAGGTTTCCTGATATTCAGTTCTTTTACTGCCGTTTCGTTGAGCAGGAACTTCTTTACAGAGCTGAGATCTTCGGTATACCATTCACCTTCTGCAAGCTGTATGTTGAACATCTTCCTGAAATTGGTATCTGCCGAAAAACGGGTAATCGAAGGTTTAAAATCTTCAGGCCTGCCGTCCCAGTCGAACCCGCCGGATGAGAGGCTGAGGTTATTGACCATATTATCCTGCGCAACAGATACTTCAGCAATGGAGCTTTCTGCCTTCAATTGCTGCACGATGCTGTTCATGCCGCTTTTTTGCTTTTCTGCAGCTTCATATCCCCCGAAAGCTTTCCATGGAACGATCACGTTTACGATCTGCGATTTATTGTAACCGCTGTTCGACCGTTGTATGTACTGCATCTGGTTAAAAATAACGATCGTGCCGATGATAAGGCCTACTGCAATTGAAAACTGTACTACCACCAGTGTTTTCCTGAAATAAGCATCTCTTATCCTGAGTAAGCCGATTCCCCGGAATACGTGTAATGGGTTGAAAGAGGAGAGCAGCAGGGCCGGGTAAATGCCATTCAGGACGGTTGTTGCCAGGATAGCAAGGCCGATGAGCTTCCACAATAAAATATCGTTCAGGGCAAGAATGAAATGATTGTCGGTAATCTTGTTGAACATAGGGAGCGATAACCTGAGCAGAACCAGTGTAAGTACTACCGATAACAGGCTCATCAGGAAAGATTCGGTAATGAATTGCAGGAACAGTTCTTTTCTGCCGGCACCAACGATCTTCCTGATGCTTACTTCCTTGGCACGGAGGCTGGCCCTTGCCGTTGTAAGATTCACGTAATTGATGCAGGCCATCAGCAGTAAAAGTATTCCGAGTAATGAAAAGACGTGAATGGTATTTTCATTGATATGTCTTGTGGCCGAACTTTGCAGCCCTGTCTCAAAGTGCATATCGGGCAATGCGGTAAGGCTTGATTTGATATCTGATTCCAGTTTGCTTTTCCTGATCAGTGCGGTCAGCTTTGCTTCTGTCTGTTTGCTTTTTGCAGTCGGGCGCAGTTTTACAAATGTGAGGTAATTGAAATTACCCCAGTCATTTTCGTCATTACGGGTGTCTTTGTCTGCCAGCCTGGCTTCAATGGGTATGAATATATCGAACTGGAAACTGGAGTTGGTCGGGTTGTCTGCTACTACGGCCTGAACGGTGTAGCTCATTGTATCTGAAAGCAGACTTTTGCCTACCGCATCACTATTGCCGAATAGTTTTTTGGCACGGGATTCTGTAAGAATGATATTGTTTGGATGCCTGTTAAATGAAGCCAGGCTTCCCGACAATACTTTATAACTGAACATGCTGAACCAGTTGCTGTCTACATATGCTCCGCCATGCTCCTTCATCAGGGTTCCGTTCCGGTTAATGATCAGCGGATTCCATGCGGCGCTGTAAAGTCTTGCTGTGTTTTCGATTTCAGGGATTTCTCTCTTGGCGGCATCTGCATAGATCAGCGGTGAGTTTTCCCATACCCAGGTATCACCGCTGCTGACTGTAAGATGATTGGTGATCCTGTAAATCCTGTCGGCATCGGCGTGGTAGCGGTCATAACTCTTTTCATTCTGAACCCAGAACAGGATCAGGATGGCAGCGGTCATACCGATGGATAATCCGACGATATTGATAATAGTTGTTTTTTTCTGTTTCAGTATCGTACGCAATGATGTTTTGATATCCGTTTTTATCATGATGCTGGATTATTCGGTTCTTAAACTTTTAACAGGATTTGCCAATGCGGCTTTTACAGCTCTGAGGCTAACGGTGATGATGGTGATGATCACTGCAAGCGCTCCGGCGAGGATGAATGTCCAGGCACTGATGGTAGTGCGGTAGGAGAAATCCTCCAGCCATTTATGCATGATCCACCAGCCGGCAGGAAAAGCGATCAGCGCCGCTATGCCTGAAAGTATCACGAATTCTTTTGAAAGTGTTGCAATGATATTGATCACAGATGCTCCTAACACTTTCCGGATACCGATCTCTTTCACACGCTGCTGGGCGGCATAAGCCGACAAACCAAACAGTCCCATGCAGGCAAGTAATATCGCTATTCCCGAAAACAGGCTCATAACCTTGCCTAACCTGATCTCGGAACTGTACATCTTGTTGTATACTTCATCCAGGAAGCTGTAATCAAAAGGCCTGTGCGGGATCAGTTCTTTCCATTTGTTCTCCAGGGAAGCAATCGTCTGCTGCATATTCTGGCCGCTGAGTTTGATCAGCATGGTAGCGCCTCTTGGCTCGGGGAAAAGAACGAGACCGCCGATGGGTGTATGCAAAGATTCGAAATTGAAATCTTTTACAACGCCTTTGATCAGCCCCGGACGATGATTGCCGAGGAACATTTTCTGGCCAACAGCCTGCTGCGGTGTCAAGCCTAACTGGCGCGCAGCGGTTTCATTGATGACATAGTGATAGATGTTCTCTTCCTGTACTTCTTTTCCAAGATCAAGTATATCCTGCCTTGAAAAGTCAGTCCCGGCGATCAGCTGCAGGCCTGTTGTTTTAATAAACTCTTCATCAACAGGGTTTGCCTTTACATTGATCTGCACATCTTCCGGCATGGTAGCATTACGCATGTTATAACCACCAACAATTTTTGTAGGTGGATTCATTGCCCTCGAGATATTCAGTACACCCGGATTTGTTTTGAAACCGGTTTTGATGGCGTCTATATTGTCGAGGATCTTCTGATCCATCGGTACTATCAACGTGTGTTCCCTGTTATAGCCCAGTTTGCTGTGCTGGATATAATGCAGCTGGTTTTGTATCACAAACGTGCATACGATCAGGAACACAGAGATCACGAACTGGAAAACGATCAGCGATTTCCGGGTAAAAAGTCCTGATCGCGTGTTCTTGAAACTGCCTTTCAAGACTTTAACAGGATTGAAGCCCGCCAGCACCAGCGCAGGATAACTCCCCGCCAGAAAACTGACACTGCCGAGAACGAATAACGTCAGTGCCAGCGGTACGGGTTCCAATAATGATATAATGGAAAGCTGTTTGTCTGCCAGCTGGTTAAAATAAGGCAGTGTGATGAGGAGTACAAGAATACTCAACACCAGCGAAATTGCGCAAAGCAGGAAGGACTCGCCTATATACTGGTAGAAAAGCTGATTCTTGGCCGCACCCAGTACTTTCCTGATCCCTACTTCACGAGCTCTTTCCATAGAACTGGCCGTGCCGAGGTTGATATAGGTAAAGCAGGCGATCGCCAGCATCAGTAATGCTGCTGCTATGATGATCCAGATATAGGTAATACTGCTGTTCGGTTCGAATCCGCTGTAAGGAGAGTAAAGGTGTATGCTTTTCATCGGTTCCAGGTGGAACAGTATATAGGTCTTGGATGTCTCACCCATTTCCTTTTTCATGAAAGCCGGGATCTTGCTTTGAAGCGAAGCGATGGATGCTTCGTTTTTCAGCAGGAGATAAGTGGTATAATTTGCGTTCCAGTATGTTTCTTCCTGTGCCGGGCCGAGTGAAGAAAAGGATGCCAGCATGTTGTATTTGATCTGTGAATTGGAGGGGCAATCAGCTGTAATGCCCGTAACCACAAATGGTCTCGCGTTGCTTCCCACAGCAAGGGTTTTGCCGATCGGGTTCTCATCTCCGAAATATTTTTTGGCTGAGGACCTTGTGAGTACAATTTTGTCAGGCCCCTGCAATGCAGTACGGGGGTCACCGCTCAGCAGCGGAAAAGTAAACATGTTAAAGAAGTTGGAATCTGCATATACGAAGCCGTTTTCATTGAACAGCCGGTCGTTGTATTTTACCACATTCCTGGCGTCGTACAGACGAATAGCGGATTCCACTTCCGGGAAATTTTTCTTAAACGCCGGTGCTACTTTGGTGCTGGTGAAATTCCCCTTGGTCACATTTTCGCCAAAGCTGTATTCCATGATCACGCGCACTGTCCGGCTTCCCTTCTCCTGGAAGTCATCATAGCTGAGTTCATGCTTTATATATAACCCGATCAGCAGGCAACAACTGATGCCGATGGTTAATCCGATGATGTTGATGCCTGAAAAAAGGCGGTTTTTCCAGAGACTCCTGAACGCTGTTTTAAAATAATTCGTGAACATATATGTATGGTTGTCGCTTTTTAATTATTCGCTCTTTAAGCTTTTTACCGGGTTTGCTATCGCGGCCCTGATGGTTTGTATACAGATTGTTACCAGTGCGATCAGCAGCGCAATACCGCCGGCCAAGAGGAAGATCCAGGCGCTGATATGGATTCTGTAAGCAAAATCCTGCAGCCATTTGTTCATCGCCCACCATGCAATAGGAGTTGCAATAGTGAGAGCGATCAGGATCAGACCGATAAAGTCTTTCGATATAAGTGTTGTGATATTAAGCACCGATGCTCCCAGCACTTTACGGATGCCGATCTCTTTTGTACGTTGCATGATGACCAACACAACGATGGCAAACAGTCCCATACATGAGATCAGAATGGCCAATACAGCGCCGCTGATGAATATTTTGGATATGCGTTCTTCTTTGCGATACTGCTTTTCCGTGTTCTCATCCAGGAAAGAAATCTGGCTTTCTGCTTTTGGATTTACAGTATGCCATACTTTATTAACGGCATCCATTGATGCAGGCAGGTTTTCTGGTTTTACTTTAACGAAAATGTAAGAAAGCGTCCAGTTTTTCCTGATGCACATGGTTAAGGGTGTAATTTCTTTGTGCAGGGATTTGAAATGATAATTTTTGACCACGCCCGCAACCTGCAGATGAGAACCATCTAAATCAAGATTTGCATCGAGCGGATTCTTTTCCCCGATCTCGGCGGCCATCGCTTCATTAATGATCACAACACCTGAGTCTGTTCCGAAATCTCTTGAGAAATCGCGGCCCTGTAACAGGGTAAGGCCTAATGTACTGATGTAGTCATAGTCAACACGCAGCCAGTTGGTCTTTACTGTTTTACCCTTATACTGGAATCCTATCACGGAATTTGAAGTGCTGCCATCGCGACCTCTGCCCAGGTTGATGTCGGTTCCTGTTACACTCAGCACATTCGGTACTTTGGCCAGCTGAACACGCATTAATTCCAGCGCTCGTTCCTGCCCGATATTGTTCCCGATCGGGATACTGATGATCTGTTCCTTGTTATAACCAAGAGGTTTTGTTCTCATATAATTCAACTGCTGCCATACAATCGATGTGCAGATGATGAGCAAGCCTGATAATACAAATTGTACAACCATCAGGCTATTGCGAAGCCTGTGATTCTTTCCTGTGGTGATCTTGCCTTTTACGGTCTGGGAGGTGTTCAGCGCAGACATGATCCAGGCCGGATAACCTCCGGCCAGGATACTAACCAGTAAAAAGCCCGCCGCGAAAATGATAATCAGTTGCGGTGACCTTAAGATGTCTGTTGAGAAAGCCTGGTAAAAATTGGTTTTATAATAAGGGAGCAACAGCCTGGCCAGTAACATACCCATCAGCAGGGAGAAAAGACAGATGACAAATGATTCTCCCCAAAACTGGAGTAGTATCTGGCGTCTGCCGGCTCCCATGACCTTACGCATTCCGATTTCCCTTGCACGGGTAAACGTACGGCCGAGAGAAAGATTAACGAAGTTTACAGAAGCGATAAAAAGAATAAAGGCGCCGATCAGAAGCAGGAGATAAGCGTAAAACCTGCTCACGCCACCGGTATTCAGTATGGGGCTGAAATGCAGATCTGTGATAGGGATGAGTTTCAGCCTTAGTAGTTCACCATCTGCATCCGGACGGCCGCCATCTTTCTTCAGTTGTTCAAGATCGTCCTTATAATATTTATGTATGAAGTTAATCAGCTTTTTTTCAAATGCAGCCTGGGTTACGCCGGTATTCAGCTGTATATAAACGTCATGTGTTGAGCTAGACCAGTTATCGGCGTAAGGTTCGTAATTGGGAAAGTTCTCGAACCGGGTGATCATATCAAATGTGATGCTTGAATTGAGCGGAGCATCCTCCATTACACCTGAAACGGTATAATCTTTCCACTCATCATGTATTTTGATATTGAGTGTTTTGCCAACCGGGTATTCCTTCCCGAAAATGGCTTCTGCCGATTTCTGGGAAATTACAATATCAGATTTGTTGTTCAGTGCAGTTTCCTTGTTACCACTGATTAGGGGATAAGTGAACATGCGCAGAAAGTCGGCATCTGTGGTACGGATCAGCTTGCTGAACTCTTTGCCATTGTATCGGATCGTGCTGCCTCCGATGCTTCCGTAGCGGGATATATGTACAATGTCAGGGAACTCTGCCTTGAGCGCCGGCGTGAGTGGCACGGGCATCGTGGAGTTGGTCTCCGTATTATTAGGACGATGCGTCTCTATATACAGTTGGTATAATGAATTTTTGTTTTTATTAAAGCTGTCAAATGTCAGCTCATTCATAGCAGTCATCGCGAGCAGAATAGTTGCCGTAAAAGCAATACCCATGCCCGTAATGTTGATCAGCGTAAATGATTTATGTTTCCAGAGATTCCTGAATGCTATTTTTAAATAGTTTTTGAACATAAATTACTTTTTAATTGATTGATGTATTATTCGTTTCTCAGGCTGTTCACAGGATTGGCAAACGCTGCTTTGGCCGCACGGTAACCGACAGTGATCCATGCGATGCATAATGAGCCTGCTATTGAAACAACGAAGAACCAGATGCCCATGTCTATCCGGAATACAAACTTGTTCAGCCAGTCGCGCATAAAATAATAAGCAAGCGGTGCTGCTATGAGAAATGAAATACTGATCAGTAAGGTGAACTCCTTCGAAAACAGATAGATGATATTGGCCGCAGATGCACCCAGCACTTTGCGGATGCCCACTTCCTTGGTTCGTTGTACTGCCATGAAGGAAACAAGTCCGTATAAACCCAGGCAGGAAATAAAGATCGCTATACCGGCAAATACTTTATACAGTTGTGATAACTGGTTTTCCTGCCGATAAAAGTTCCTGATCTTTTCATCCATGAACTGATATTCGTATACATAGTCAGGGAATGATTCGTTCCAGATCTTTTCTATTTTTGCCAGCAGTTCCTTGGATTTGCTCATGTCGATGCGTACACTGATCATGCGGTAACTGCGTTCGCGGGTTCCCATTACAACAGGGTTCATTTCGTCTTTGAGCGAGTTGGAGTGGAAATCTTTTACCACACCAACGATCGGCGCTACAATCCTGCCATCCCAGAAATTGATCTCTTTTCCTAGCGCTTCTTCCGGACTCTTCAAACCGAGTTTGCGCACAAGCGTTTCATTCACCACGAATTCCCTGGTTGTATCACTTTCAATATAAGGCCGGCCGGCCACCATTTGCAGGCCATAGGTACTGAAATAACCGGTATCGGCCCATTTCAGGCTGGGCTCAAAATTGATGGGCACTGGTGAATGGTCGAAATTGAAATCACTGGACCACGCGCCGAAATCGGCAGGTGCAGAAAAACTGTAGCTCACATTGCTGATGCCTGGTTGCTGCATCAGTCGTTCGCGGACAATATTCCTTTTGGAATGACTAACACTGTCTGCCGGAAGGGGGATATTCAGCACGGCCTGCTGGTTGAAGCCGAGCGAGGTGGAGCGGAAAAAGTTCATTTGTGAAATCACAACCAGCGTGGCAATGATCAGTACCTGCGCAATCCCGAACTGAAGAACTACCAGTACGCGTCTTAAAGAGAGTCCACCGATACTTTTGGCTGAAAGCTTGCTTTTCAGCGCGCTGATCGGGTTAAAGCCGGAAAGGATGAGTGCCGGATAGAATCCCGAAAGAAAAGTAACGCATACGATCACGGCAACAAGGAATAACAGCAACTGCGGGATCTGCCCGGCTCCGGGCGTGATGCTGACTTCCATCAGGTCGGAAAGGAATGGCAGCATGAGCCATGTGACTACTGTTGCAAGGCAGGCTGCTATAAAAGTGATAATAAAGGTTTCGCCCATGAATTGAAATACCAGTTGCCTGCGCGTGCCGCCGAGTACTTTTCTGATACCAACTTCTTTTGACCTGTTTACCGCCTGTGCAGTAGAAAGATTGATGAAGTTCACGCATGCGATGATCAGCAGAAATGCTGCGATCAGTGCAAGGCCGCGGATCAGTTCCTTGCTGAAAGTACGTTCGTTATAAGTGCCGAATCTCTCGTCGAAGTGGATTTCATTCAGCGGCTGAAGATGATATGATATTTTGGTAAGCGTAGTTGAACTTTCTGGTGCATGTTTTTTTCTGAAAGCGATCAGCATGTTGTTGAATTGTGCTGCTGACATATTCTCAGGCAGAACAATGATGCAGTTCTGGTCGCTGGTTGTGCTTTGCCAGTCGGTATTAGTCATCAGCGAACGGTTGCTGCTCTGGGAGATCACAACTCCAAACGGGTAATCAGAGTTCTCAGGAACATCTTCAAATACGCCGGTTATTTTGATGGGTTGGCTTTTTTCGTAAACGATACTTTTTCCAACTGCCTGTTGCCAGCTGCCAAAATATTTAACGGCGAGCGAACGCGATAAGGCAGCGGTAAACGGATCGGTAATTGCAGTAGCAGGATCGCCTGCCAGCCATTTGTTGTCGAAGATTTTGAATACCTGGGGTTCTGTAAAAAACACGCCTTTCAGTTCCCGGAACTTTTTAACGGGTTTGCCGTCTTCCAGTACGGTGATCATATCGTTGCCTCTCGACATCATATTCGCCACTTCAAGCTGCGGGTAGTCTACACGCAAAGCCTGTGCAACGGGAACGGATACGCCGCTGCTGTAATCAAGCCCGCCCGAACGGTCGAATACGGTTGTGACGCGATAGATCCTGTCTTTTTTAGCATGGTAATCATCGAAGCTCAGTTCAAAGCGGATTACCAGGAATATGAGCAGGCAGGATGCAATGCCAATAGTCAGGCCTGCTACATTAATGAGCAGGAAACTTTTATTGCGTGCAAGGTTCCTGAAAGCGGTAACGAAATAGTTCTTCAGCATCTGCAGTGGTTTTAGATAAAGATTATTCGGTTCTCAGGCTTTTTACAGGGTTGGCTTTTGCAGCACGTATTGCATGATAACTTACGGTGATCAGTGCAATTGCAATGCTGGTAAGTGCTGCGGCCAGGAATATCCACCAGTGAATGCTGATCCTGTACGGGTAATTCTGCAGCCAGTTGTACATCAGCCACCATGCGATCGGTGACGCGATCACGAATGATATCAGTACCAGTTTTATGAAGTCTTTCGATAATAATGACGTAATGCTCGTTATAGAAGCACCCAGTACTTTCCTTACGCCGATTTCTTTGATCCTGCTTTCTGCAGTGTAGGCAGCGAGTCCAAAAAGACCCAGGCAGGAAATGAATATCGTAAGCCCCGCAAAAAGGGTAGCGAGGGTACCCGTGCGTTGTTCGGCTTTAAACTTGGTGTTGTACTCGTCATCTACAAACTGATGCTCGAACGTGTACATAGGGTTGTATTTCTTGACAATGGCTTCGGTCGATTTTACATTCGCCGCCATATTGTTCTTGTCGTTGTATTTGATGTGCATTACATTAAACCAGCCTTTGGCGCCTTCAATAACCATCGGTTTGGTCGGGAAGAAGGGCGACTGCAGTATAAAGTCTTTGAACACGCCCACCACATGCCATTCTTTGCCATTATCCCTGATGGTTTTACCTAGCGGGTCTTTGAAGCCCATTGCCTTAACAGCAGATTCATTGAGTAATACAGCTGAAGAATCTGTATTGTATTTTTTAAGATCGAAATCGCGGCCGGCTACCATCTGGAGACCAACAGTGGTTGCCAGGTGATCATCGGCACAGAAGCGATCAAAATCGGTTTTGTCGTCTTTGGCTTTTCCTTCCCATTCAATACCCCAGGTATCACTCCATCCCTGTGTCATCGGGGCGCTTGTTTTGGTAATGGATACCGCCGTTCCGGAAGACAAAAGTTCATTTTTGATCAGTTCATAATTTTTTTCGATATCACCCACGATGAACATGTATGCGAGCTTGTTTTTGTCGTACCCGGTCTCCCTGTTCTTTGCATAATGGATCTGCTCTTTCACGATGATGGTAGAGATGATCAGGATAATGGCAAATGTGAACTGCAGTACAACAAGTACGCGACGGGGTGTAATGAGTGCTCTTGTTTTCTGGAAAGTGCCTTTTAATACTTTCACAGGTTTGAATGCAGACAGGTAAAAAGCCGGGTAGCTTCCTGCTATCATGCCGGTGAAGAGAATAAAGCCGATGAAGAATAACCAGGAATAAGCATTTGAATAATCGATGAACAATATTTTGTCTGTAAGCTTGTTAAAGGCAGGCAGGCTTAACTGAACGATAATGATAGCGAGTACGCCCGAGATAAATGCGATCAGGATCGATTCGCCGAGGAACTGGCCGATGAGCGAGAATTTGCTGGCACCAACTACTTTCCTGATCCCTACTTCTTTGGCCCTGCGTTCGCTGCGTGCAGTGCTGAGGTTCATGAAGTTGATACACGCGATCAGCAACAGGAATATGGCGATGATGCTGAACATGCGGACAAATTCAATCAGGCCGCCGCTTTCTTTCCCGTTCTCGAATTTTGAATACAATCTCCAGCGACTGATCGGGTACAGGAACATTTCGCCTTTAGGTTCGTCGCTGTCGTAAGTTTTGCGCAGGGTTTTCATTTTCTCGTTGATCGATGCCAGTGATGCGTTTGGCTTCAGCAGAACATAAGTACGGGTAGAGTTATTTCCCCAGTATTCGTCATCGTTACCCTGTTTGCGCAGGTAAGACCAGGGCATGATATAATCGAAACGAAAACGGGTATTGTTGGGCGCGTCTTTTACAACGGCTGTAACGGTGAAATTATCTTTATTGTCGATCCTGATGGTTTTGCCCATTGGTTCCTCATTGCCAAATAATGTTTTGGCAAAGGTTTCCGTGATCACAATGGAATAGGTTTCCTTTAATGCCGTCTGGCTGTTGCCTTTTACAAACGGGATCGTGAACATGTCGAAGAAAAGAGAATCAACCATATTTCCCCTTCCGGCAAAGTTTTTTTCGCCGATGGAGAGCAGAAAGCTGCTGGGCCAGTTCACACGTACAGCACTTTCTACTTCGGGAAAATCCTTTTCGAGTGTGCGTGCAAGTACTTTGGGTGTTGTGTTCCAGCATTGCAGCTTGCCGCTGAAAACGTCCCGGTTCCATGCTTCATAGATGCGGTCTTTTTTCTCGTGGAACTGGTCGTAGCTGATCTCGTTATGGATCCATAAAAAGATCAGGATAGCGCTGGCCATACCAACGGCGAGGCCGGAGATATTGATCAGTGAGAAACTTTTGTTTCTCATCAGGTTCCTGTAGGCAATTTTCAGATAATTCTTGAACATGTAATTAGGTTTGTAAGTGGCTGACAGCTTTGAATCAGATCAGTATGTTTTCTGTAACGGTTTGTCCATCGAGCATGCGTATGATGCGGTGGCTGTATCTTGCATCGTGCTCAGAGTGTGTTACCATGATGATGGTAGTGCCCTGTTCATTCAGGTTGGTGAGCAGTTCCATTACTTCATTACCATTTGATGAGTCAAGGTTACCGGTAGGCTCATCCGCCAGGATCAGTTTGGGGTTGTTGACTACTGCCCGGGCAACAGCAACACGCTGCTGCTGACCACCCGAAAGTTGTTGCGGATAGTGATTGCGCCTGTGCATGATCTGTACTTTTTCAAGCACTTCATCCACTTTCTGTTTTCGTTCAGAGGCTTTAACACCTGTGTAAATGAGCGGAAGCTCAACGTTCTCGAAAACAGTCAGCTCGTCAATCAGGTTAAAGCTCTGGAATACAAAGCCGATATTATGTTTACGCAGCTCTGCACGCTGACGTTCATTGTATTTGGCAATTTCAGTTCCGTTGAAGACGAAACTTCCCGCATCAGGATCATCGAGCAGACCGAGTATGTTCAGCAGGGTAGACTTTCCGCAGCCTGAAGGCCCCATTACTGCCACAAATTCTCCTTTCTTGATCTCGATGGATAATTTGTTGAGAGCGATGGTTTCTACCTCATCGGTACGGTACACTTTTTCGAGGTTGGTAATGTTTATCATTTGGATGGTTTATAATGATGAGTGATTGCTTGTTATGGTTTTTTTAATATCAGTTCCTGCATGTTCGTATAGTTCTCATAGCTTGAGGTAACTACTTTGTCGCCTGGTTTCAGTCCCTGCAGTACCTCATAATAATCGGGATTTTGTCTGCCGAGCTGGATGTCAACTTTGTAAGCAGCATTGCCGCTTTCATTCACTTTAAATATCCAGTTGCCACCGGTCTGCTGATAGAAGCCGCCTTTGGGAACCAGAATAGCTGTGGTTTCATCGCTGAGTGCCAGCCTGATCTGCAGGGTCTGGCCGCGGCGGATACCTTTTGGCACTTCACCTTCAAACTGCATGTCTACCTGGAACCTGCTGTTGGTAACCTGCGTGTAAACTTTGCTGATCTTTAATTTATAGGTCTTGTTTGCAAAAGTGAATTCGCCCATCAGGCCGATGAATATGCGGGAGATATAGTGTTCGTCGATGTCTGCACGTATTTTAAAACCGTCAACCACATCCAGCTGGCCCAGTCTTTCACCCTGTCTTTTGCTCTGACCGATCTCGGCATCGAGAGAGGTAAGCTGGCCGTCTACAGGTGCACGGACAACGAGGTCACCTACTTTTTTGCGGGTAAGCTGGAGTGCGTTCTGTGAGCCTTCATACAGCTGTTTGGCCTGTTCCAGTCCCTGTTTGGTAGAAACGGAATCCTGCTGCAGGATCTGTTGGGTCAGTTTCTTTTTCTGAAGCTGGTAATTATAACTATTCTCAGACTGTTTGAATTCCTGGGAACCGATGGCTTTTTGGTCGTACAGTTTTTTATTGAGTTCATAAACACGCTGCGCTTCTTTCAGGGCATTGTCTACATCCGTCATCTGGTTCAGCTTCGTTACGGTATTCTGCTGGGCAGCGTTCCTGGCGATCTGCATTTGGGTGAGCAGGTTGTAAACCTGTGTTTCCTGTGTTACCAGGCTGAGGGCAAGGTCGGTGTTGGATAAACGCATGATAGGCTGTCCTTTTTTCATGAAAGCACCATCTTCAACAAATTTTTCTTCAACACGGCCGCCTTCAAGCGCATCAAGGTAAATGGTTGTAAGGGGGAGAACAGCGCCATTCACAGGAATGAATTCCTGGAAAGTGCCTTTGGTAACTTCGCTGACAGTGATACGCTCGGTATCAACGTTCAGTTTGGCATTCCCCGACGTAAAATAATAGCTGGCTCCTGCAAGGATAATAACACCTGCTGCAATCAGGATGGTAATGATCCGTTTGCTGTTCCACTTCTTTTTTTTGATGACTCTGTCCACTGAATGTTTGTTTTGGTTTGACTAGATCAATTTGGCTGTATTGAAATTTAATAAGGAAACTCCCTGCTGATCGGTAATTAATGGTTTTTGCGAGAACTGATGAACCAGCAATACCATCGCGAGCACGGCCGCGAAGAGTGCGAGGCCAACCAGGTAGTCTTTTTGCCGGGAAATAGTGTTCATGGTAATTATTGTTGTTTGGCATGGTATTGAAAGGATGGTGCCAGAATCTAACTGATAGATAATCAATAAATTAACATGAATTGTGTTCGCAGACCTGTCCGCATGCGGTACAACAAGTGTCCGCTTTTGATACACTCCCCCGGACGGCCTTTTTTATAAAACCTTCGCGTTCAGATTATTATCTTACTGGTATATTTATGGCTCCTTAAGGGGAACAACAATGTGAGAAATAATTATGAGCCTGAAAAAAGCAAACATCCTGGTCATAGATGACGATACAGATGTATTAACCGCTGTGCGATTATTGCTGCGCACAGAAGTGCGTGATGTAACAGTAGAGAAAAACCCGGAAAATCTTCCATCGCTGCTGGCCGGTCAGGATTTTGACCTGGTTTTGCTGGATATGAACTTCAATGCATCGATCAATACCGGCAACGAAGGAATTTTCTGGTTGAAGCGGATTAAAGAATTAAAGCCTTCTGTAGCTGTGATCATGATTACAGCTTATGGTGATATAGATCTGGCAGTACGCTCTTTAAAAGAAGGAGCGGCTGACTTTGTAGTAAAACCCTGGCATAATGAAAAATTGCTGGTAACCCTCGATGATGTGCTTAAAAAGACAGCCCAGCCCAAAAGCGGTGCGGCCGCGAAAGTAAGCATGGGTGCGAAAAGTACCACAATGGTAGGCGAAAGTGAAGTAATGCAGGATATCTTTTACAAAATATCCAAAATCGCACCCACAGATGCCAATATATTGATCCTTGGCGAAAACGGAACCGGAAAAGACCTGATTGCCAGTGCTATTCATGAACAGTCATTGCGCGCGGAAAAGCCTTTTATCAAAGTTGATGTGGGAGCCCTGACGGAAAGTTTGTTTGAAAGCGAGTTGTTCGGACATAAAAAAGGCGCTTTTACGGATGCGCGGGAAGACAGGACCGGTCGTTTTGAAGCTGCCCACGGCGGAACACTGTTCCTGGATGAGATCGGGAATATTTCGCTGCAGCAGCAGGCAAAACTGTTGACGGTATTGCAAAACCGCCATATCACAAAGCTGGGAACCAACCAGGCTGTTCCTGTGGATATACGATTGATCTGTGCCACCAACCTGCCGTTGACCGAACTCGCCAATGAGAACCGGTTCAGGAAAGATCTGATTTACCGGATCAATACCGTGGAGATCACCGTGCCGCCGCTGAGAAAGCGGAAAGATGATATCTTGCTGCTGGCCAAACATTTTGCACGTATTTATGCAGCCAAATACCTGAAACCCAATATACAGTTTGCGACGGATGCACTGGAAAAATTGCGGCAGTATAGCTTTCCCGGAAATGTGCGGGAACTGCAATATGCAATAGAGCGCGCTATTATCATGGCGGATGCCCAGGAAATTGAAGCGAAGGATCTTTTATTTTCACCGTTGGAAATGCCCGTACAGGAAACCAGCGAAGATGAAGATATGAAGCTGAGCACTATGGAAAAGAATACCATCCTGAGAGTGATTGATAAACATAGCGGAAATATCACCAAAGCAGCGAAAGAGCTAGGGTTAACCAGGACAGCCTTATACAGAAGACTAAGTAAATATGATATTTAAAAGATTTCAGTGGGATATCTTGGTAAGGGTGATCCTGCTTTTTGTGGTATTGACAGCAACGGCATTTCTGCTGGTGTTGAAATTGTATATATATGCAGTATTGCTGTTGCCGGTTATTATTTACCAGGTAATGGATTTTTACAATTTTCATAAGCTTGCGCAGAAAGAAGTAGCCCAGTTTGTGGAGTCGATCCAGTACCGTGATTTTTCCAGGAATTTCAATGTATCACAGGCGCCTTATGAATTGAAGCCACTCAGGAAAGGGTTTAATGATATTACATCGGCATTCAAAGTTATTTCGAAGGAAAAAGAAACCCAGTACCAGTATTTGCAGAAGATCCTAGAACTGGTAGATACAGGGATCTTATCTTATGAAACAGAAAGTGGTGAAGTAGTGTGGATGAATGAATCTCTAAAAAGGATGTTGTTAACGCCTTACCTGAAAACGATTCATTCACTGGCTAAACGGGATGAAACATTGTATAACCAGGTGATAGAACTAAAGCCCGGGAATACTGCAATAGCTACGATCCATCAGGAAAAAAACACATTCAGGATATTGTTGTCGGCAACGGCTTTTCAGACAGAAGGGAAAAAATTTCACCTGATCGCCTTCCAGAATGTGAATGAAGCATTGGATGAAACCGAATCGAAAGCGTGGCAGAAACTGTTGAGCGTAATGACCCATGAGATCATGAATTCTGTTGCACCCATCTCCTCATTGGCCGATACATTGAAAAACCGATTGCAGGAATCTGTAGCACATCTGGATAATACCAATGGGGTAGTGGACGACCTGGAAGTTGGTATCAATACAATTAAAAGGCGTAGTGAAGGATTGCTCAAATTTGCGGAGGTATACCGTAATCTCAATAAGATCATCACACCAACACTAAAACATGTATTTGTGCGCGATCTTTTTGAAAACATGCACAACCTGATGGAACCAACCCTGGAACAGAAGGACATTGAACTGGAGATCATCCTGAAAGACCCTGATCTGACTGTAGATGTTGATACTAACCTGATAGAGCAAGTACTGATTAACCTTATACTGAACGCGATCGATGCTGTTAAAGACGCAGCAGAACCAAGGATCATTCTTTCAGCTGTGCTGAACCCCAATCAGAAAGTGACGGTCAGGGTTACTGATAACGGCATTGGTATGACTGAAGATGTGATGAACAATATCTTCATTCCTTTTTTCAGTACAAAGAAAAATGGCAGTGGGATCGGTCTGAGCCTTTGCAAGCAGATCATGATGCTGCATAAAGGAAACATACAGGTGCAATCCGTAGAAGGTAAGGGGACGGCATTTCTGCTTCAGTTCTGAGTCCTTTGCAACGATTTTAAACGCGGCAGATATGTACAACGCAGCATTGCCAATGAAGTGCTGTACATATTTTCTGTGGCTATGGATGCACTTCCGGAATAGATAATCCGGTAATGTCAGCAATATCGTTATAAGAATACCCCTTACTTTTCATTCTGTTGATGATTTCATTGCACATGGCATTCTTACCTTTTTCGATCCCTTTTTCAATTCCTTTTTTGATCCCGGTTTCTTCAGCAAACTCCAGTTGATTTTCACGGTCTCTTTTTTCTTTTAATTTTACCTGGTAGATGGTCATGTCTATGCCTTGATTAATTTATTGAATAATTAAATGTGTCATTGTAAGTACTCAATAGATATGCCCGTTATGCCTGCGATTTCATTACAGGAATACCCTTTACTTTTCATTCTGTTGATGATTTCGTTGCACATGTCATTCTTGCCTTTTTCAATCCCGATTTCTTCAGCAAAATCAAGTTGATTTTCACGGTCTCTTTTTTCTTTTAATTTTACCTGGTAGATGGTCATGTCTATGCCTTGATTAATTTATTGAATAATTAAATGTGTCATTGTAAGTACTCAATAGATATGCCCGTTATGCCTGCGATTTCATTACAGGAATACCCTTTACTTTTCATTCTGTTGATGATTTCGTTGCACATGTCATTCTTGCCTTTTTCAATCCCGATTTGTTCAGCAAACTCCAGTTGATTTTCACGGTCTCTTTTTTCTTTTAATTTTACCTGGTAAATAGTCATTTCTTCTTTATTTAATGAGCCCAGCCGGGCAGTGAAAAATAATTTTCTGTATACAGCATTTCCGCTGAATGCCTTGGGTATATCCTGGAAAGTGGACATGTGTTTGAGCAGAAAAAGCCATTCATCTCCACGGTTAGCCAGCTCTGATTCCTGTTTGGTGAATTTGGGTATTTCAATATAGATCAGGTGCAGACAGTTGGTGAATAAACGGCAGCTGTGGTCATCTCTCAGGCTGATCTCATGCACTGCATTCTGACCAGGTGATAATGGAAACGAGAAATTAAGTATATTAATCATGTATACCGGTGACAGCCCGAAATTCCATTTCCCTTTTTTCTCCTGTTCCTGGATAGCCATGGTAGCATAAAAAAGACTACGGTCTGCGAACTTTGACTGACTGGCATTTTGTAATTCTATAATGACTTTCTCTCCCTGGTCTGTTTCACAAAAAAGGTCAAAAATGACTTTTCTGCCCGTGCGTGTACGCCCCATTCGTTCCGTATTCAGATGAATGACGGATCTGACCGACTTTTTTAATATCGCATTCAGAAAATCGGTAAGCAAATCCTGGTTCTGCTCCGGACCAAATAATTTTTTAAAAGAAAAATCTGTAAACGGATCTACATATATCCCTGCATCACTATATCCTCTCATCTCCCAAAACTACACCCGCCTACAATGGATCACAATACGTATTTATACCCTTTTTTTAGTTCCCGATTTGCAAAGATGTCATGGAGATAGAACCAAAAACAGTTTTATCGTTAAAGAAAGAGATGGCTTCTTCTTTTTGCTGTAATCCTAATATATAAAGTAAAGGAAGGTAGTGTTCGGGCGTTGGTACTGCCATGCTTATTTCACGTCCGAGCTGGTGGTATTGTGTTAACAGCAGGGAATTATTTTCCTGTATAAACCGCTTGATCATATTATTGGCCTCATCTGCCCAGTCAAATCCTGCATCGGGCAATCTCCAGTTCATCATTCCGAGATTGTGAACCATATTGCCGCTGCCGATGATCAATACGCCCCGGTTCCTGAGCAACCGCAGCTCCTGTGCCAGACTGTAATGCCATTCAGGTGGCTGGTTTTTATTCAGACTCATCTGTAATACCGGGATAGTCGCATCCGGATACATATGTTTCAATACACTCCAGGCTCCATGGTCTAATCCCCAGTCTTGATCTAACCCCACACCAGTGGTTTGAATGGTTTCGCTGGTAAGACGGGCTAATGCCGGACTTCCGGGTGCATTGTACTGCACATCGAAAAGTGCCTTAGGGAAACCGTAAAAATCATGAATCGTTCTGGGTTGTTCCATTGCTGTTACCCATGTGCCGTTTGTTTCCCAGTGTGCGGAAATACAAAGAATCGCATTGGGTTTCGGTAAACCTGCCGCAACTTTCTGCCAGCCGGTCGCAAATTCATTTTCTTCGATCGCATTCATAGGACTGCCATGGCCTATAAACAATACCGGCATAGTGGGTGTAGGAATAAAATCCCGGGATAGTGCATTCAGATCGGCTAATTGCATAACTATAGCTTGACGGTTCAAAACAAATCACAACTCAAAAGTACACATCCTCTATCAAAAACACTTCCTTCAGTATATTGTCCTGAAACGTAATGGCCAGTACATCAAACTGGATATACTTCCATTCGGGATGCCTGTACTGGTATTCTTCAGCAGCATTACGTAAATGCCGCATTTTTTCCATAGTGATACTCTCTTCCGGGTGCCCGAAACGGTGCGAAGTGCGTGTTTTTACTTCCACGAAATGCAGTTTCCCGTTGCGCGAAGCAATGATATCTACTTCCCAGTGCCTGAAACGCCAGTTCCTTTCCAATACCTCATAACCTGACCGGGTAAGGAAGTCCACGGCATGCTGCTCGCCCGCACTGCCGGTATGTTTATTATTCTTCATGCTAATAATTTCTTATTTCTTAAAAAATAAATGAATTGTGAGCGATATTTACCCTCTAAATCCGAACAAGTTTGGTACAGATACAGGATAAAATTTTACGGATCGAAGGTAAAGTGCAGCATTACGCCTGGGGCGGAGTCTCTTTTATCCCTGATCTGCTTGGTATAGATAATAAAGAGGGGCTCCCTTTTGCGGAATACTGGCTTGGGGCACATCCTTCTGCTTCGGCTATAATACAGACTTCAGGTGGAAATACGCCATTAAATACCTGGATCAGTGCTCACCCCGTAGATGCTCTCTCTGAAAGGGTATACCGGAAATTCGGCGAATTGCCTTATCTCTTTAAGGTGCTGGATGTGCGCGAAATGCTTTCTATCCAGGTACATCCTTCCCGATCAGAAGCCGAAAAAGGGTTTGACAATGAAGAAAAGGCGGGCATTCCCATCGGTGCTACGCAACGTAACTATAAAGACCGTAATCACAAGCCTGAGATTACGGTTGCCCTGAGCAATTTCTGGTTATTGCATGGATTTAAAACTTCACAAAAAATAGAAGAGACCCTTCTGGAAGTTCCGGGGTTCAATATTCTAATCCCTATTTTCCGGCGCGAAGGTATAAAAGGCCTTTACCGCTTTGTAATGGAGATGGAACAGCCGGAAGTAAATACGATGTTATCACCACTTGTTAGGCGGGCTTTACGACAGAAATCTGCCGGTGAACTGACCAGGCAGGATCCGCACTGGTGGGTTGCAAAATTCTATGCCGCCGATCCGGATCCTGAGATCATTGACCGTGGTATCTTCTCCATCTTCTTCTTTAATATTGTTAACATGGCTCCGGGTGAAGCCATTTTCCAGGGCGCAGGAGTTCCTCATGCTTATCTTGAAGGCCAGAATATGGAACTGATGGCAAACAGCGATAATGTGTTGCGTGGCGGACTTACACCCAAGCATATCGACGTACCTGAATTGATGAAACATATTCTCTTCGACGAAGTTAAGCCTGCCATACTTACCGGAATCTCAGCACTGCCGGGCGAACTGGTCTATCCCTGCCCGGTGCCGGATTTTGGTATCAGCAGGATCTCGCTTACAGGAGGAATGTCTTACGAATCCCGGACGTACTCCCTGGAAATCATCATTGCAATGGAAGGTGGTGCCCTTGTAAATAACAGCACTGTACTGAAAAGGGGGGATGCTGTCGCTATTTTACCGGATACAGAATACACAATCGAATCATCGGGTTCCTGTGTATTGTTCCGGGCACTTGTGCCGCTGGAACAGGAATAGTGCTGTCATTGGTACAAGGATAGAATTTTAAATGTATTTTTGTTTCGTAAAGATGATCTAATATGAAAAACAACCGGTCTTTTTTGATTGCATTACTGCTCACCGTGGTAGTTACCGCATTATATCGTGTTATGCCCAACAGGCCTTACGGATTTGCACCGCAGATCGCTGTTGCGCTGTTCAGCGGAGCTCTTTTTGTTAAGAATAAAAAATGGGCTTTTGTAATGCCGCTGCTTTCCATGTTTATTTCCGACCTGCTGTATGAAGTTCTTTACCTGAACGGATTGAGCGAGATCAAAGGTTTTTACGGCGGCCAATGGGTAAATTATTTACTGTTTGCCGGACTTACCCTCTTTGGTTTCCTGATCAGACCCGATAAAGCATCTAATGTACTCGGCGCGGCGCTGGCTGCTCCTACTACTTATTTCCTGGTGTCGAATACGATTGTATGGGCCGGTAACGGTGGTTATCACCGCCCTAAGACTTTTGAAGGACTGATGACCTGCCTGGCCGACGGATTACCGTTCTATAAAATGGGAATCATTGCAACAGTGGTATTCTCCTGTATTTTGTTCGGAAGCTACTACCTGCTTACCGTCAACAACACAAAAACTGCAAAAGTCGCTGCCTGAAAACAGCTATAGCTAATAAAACAAAAGGCGCTCTGAAACAGAGTGCCTTTTGTTTTATTATACCGTACTGGAAAGAATAGGATATCGATCAATCCTGGCCCCACCTGTACCCGTTATTGTCGAATCCTGCAAGATCCAGGACCCTGTCTGTAACAGTGGCTGCCACAGCTTCAATAGTGGCCGGCCGGCTGTAAAACGACGGTGTAGCCGGGCAGATAATTCCTCCGGCCAGTGTTACCTGCTCCATGTTTTTGATATGTACAAGATTATAGGGCGTTTCTCTTACCATTAAGATCAGTTTCCGTCTTTCTTTCAGCATCACGTCTGCAGCGCGCGTAACAAGGTCGTCACTGATACCATTCGCTATCCGTCCAAGCGTACCCATACTACAGGGCGCTATGATCATTGTATCATACATAGCCGAGCCTGAAGCGAAAGGCGCATTGAAGTCATATTTGTCGTAATAGCGGAACGGGTATTCGCTGTAAGCTGTATTGCCGAGTTCCGTCTGCCAGACCTGCTCTGCATTTTTACTCATCACAATACCTGCATCACTTAACTGACCGCTCATTGCTGTGAGCTTATCGAGCAGTACTTTGGCATACACTGATCCGCTGGCTCCTGTTATGGCAACGACTACTTTTCTCTTCATATTGTTATTTGAAATGCAAAGATCTTATCTCTTTGCATTACTTATACATGATGTCATAATATTCATGTGCCATCCTGTTACTGTCGAACTGGAAACGCACATCGCGCATGCCGTTTTTGATGATCTGCCTCCAGGTATCAAACTGGTTATAATATAACGGTATGATCGTATTCTCAAGCATATCGTATGCAGTATTCAGGTCGTATTCATCCTGGTCGTGCGTTGTCATGTTCTCATAATCTGCCTTCGGGATCACAAAACCATTATGACCATGGTCGATGAATTCCGGTATCCAGCCATCATCAGTAGAAAAATTGACGGCTCCGTTCATAGCAGCGGTCATGCCGCTTGTTCCGGATGCTTCCCGTGGCACACGTGGATTGTTCAGCCAGATGTCTGCTGCCTGTTTGAGGCGTTTGCTCAATCCAAGCTCATAGCCGATCAATACCGCTACATTCTTATAATTTTTACTTAAATGCACCAGGTTGTTGAACTGTGAAATGGCAGGATAATCTACCGGGTAAGGTTTGCCTGCCCAGATGATTTGTACCGGTTGTGCGGTACTGGCCAGCATTTTTTCGAACCGCTCCATATCGTAGGTGAGCATATCTGCTCTTTTATAACCTGCGAAACGCCTGGCCCATACAATGGTAAGTACATTAGGGTCGAATACTTTGCCTGTCTGGTCTGCAACAATTTCAAAAGCTCTTTTCTTCAGGTGTTTTTTTCTGTCGTCGAAGCTGTAATCATCATTGTCTTCCATGGCTTTGTACATCTGCTTGTCGGCCCAGTAACGCCAGTTCTGTGCGTTGGTAATGGAAGTGATAGGACAGATGCCTTCATAGTTCTTCCACATTTCCCGGCTCACATTTCCATGCAATGCCGATACACCGTTGGCTTTTCTTGCAAACCGGAGGGCTGCCAGTGAGTGATTGAACTGATCGTCTGTAATACCGGTGAGCTTTCTCACTTCGTCGATGCTGAGACCACAGAAATAACTCATTTTATGGCAGAGGTAAATATCATGTTTTTCATTGCCGGCCTCTTCCGGGGTATGCGTAGTGAAAACAAGATGTTCTTTCACTTTTTCCACACTTTTGAATTTGTTCAGCAGGTAAAAAGCAGAAGAAATACCATGGGCTTCGTTGAGATGGTATACATCGGGGTTAAAGCCCAGCTCGTCTATCAGTTTAGCGCCACCTACGCCCAGCAGGATGAACTGTGCTACCTTGGTAGCTACATTGGCATCATAAAGGCGGTGTGTGATCGTTTGTGAGATATAGTCATTTTCCGGAAGATCGGTACTCAGCAGGAAAAGTGGTGCGCTGTTAAACGTTTCCGGCGCGAGATAGTAAGCTTTGATCCATACAGGATGATCATGGATCATGATCTGGAATTTAATACCCGTATCCTGTAGAAAACTGTAGTTCTTTTCCATGAATGTGACCTGCAGTGTCTGATCCTGGTTACGTGTCTGGTCGTAATAACCGTATTTCCATAAAATGCCTATGCCGATCAGGTTCTGCCTTAATTCATACGCGCTGCGCAAATGCGAGCCTGCAAGAAAACCCAGACCGCCGCTGTATATTTTCAACGGCTGATGTACCGCGAATTCCATTGAAAAATAAGCTACTTTTTTTGCGTATTGCTCATCGCACTGATAGGGAACATTATAACTTCTGAAATTCATAAATCTGCTTTTACATAGATAATTACCTTGCTAAGATACTGGTTTCTGAAAAATGTACTTTTTACACAGTTTGAATATGTGTAAAAAAGATAATGAAGGATTGAAATGAATAAATGACCGCTATTTTTTCCTGCTGGTTTTAGGTTCCCGTTTTTTACGGAACGTATCATCGAAAAAACAGCGGATGCCACGGTGATTGCCGCAGCTGCCCTGTTCTTTCAGGGTCAGTTCATTTCCTTCAAAGGAGAAATCGATCACGCAGGGATCGCCGTTTTCGCTGAACTGGCCTGTGGTATTGGTTTTTAGTCTTAATATACCTTTCAATTCTCCGGTGCAGGAACCATTGTTTTTCTCGAAATGAACAAAAAACAGGTAGCTATTAGTATTGGCTCCATCGCGCAGCGAAATATAATTACGTTTATCCTGCACATAATCACCGCTGAATTTATTCTTTCGCGGTAAGGTGTCTATTGGGTTGATCACCACCATATTCTTGGTGTCTTCATTAGAATCGTTGATCACTACCATGAAAACTCCTGCATTGTTATATACCCAACCCGCACGCGAAAATTGTAAGGTATTGTCTTTGCCGATCCTTTCCCTGCTGATAATGAATGTAGGTTCCCGGTTAACAGATACTGAATGCGAATAACCATCGTCATTCATGTTAGACAGCAATTCCTTTCCCGCAAGAAATTTCATTTTTTTATCCGTAACAAACACTGCCACACGCGTCTTTTTTCTACTGGTGAAAGTGGTGAGCAGGTAATTTTCTTTTTCTTTCTCGATTAGTCCTACCGGGCGTATGACCAGCTTTTTTTCTTTTCCCACAATAGCTTCAATAGCGCTGTCGGGGATGAACTGGTTGAAAGCTTTATAGCCGATCTGTAAGGTGTCTGCAAGCTTGAGCATATTGGTGTCTGCAATCAGCAGGCTTCCTTTGAGCTTCGGGAAAGCAGCAGCGAAATCCGCGGCTTTCAGCGGGGTATTACCGGAGAAGTCGGTCTTTTTTTCTCCGCAGGACATCAAAAGCAGTAAAACAGAACAGAAGAACCAGTTTTTCATACAATAAATGTAAGCGTTTCAGGTGAAGTGTATGTTTTTGATATAATTTAATCAGGAATTAATTTTAGGTTTGTCTAAATTTAATGGTTAGTCAATGGCAGAAAAGATACATTCGGATCATTCACTCAGCGAAGTACATGAATCGGTGGATACTACCGTTCCGCGAAAAGGCTGGCGCAGGATACTGGCATATATCGGCCCCGCATACCTGGTGAGTGTAGGTTATATGGACCCCGGTAACTGGGCCACGGATCTGCAGGGTGGTGCAAAATTCGGCTACAGCCTGATCTGGGTATTACTGATGAGTAACCTTATGGCACTTCTGCTCCAGAGCCTCAGTGCAAGGCTTGGTATTGTACGTCGGCGCGATCTGGCCCAGGCCAACAGGGAGACCTATCCGCCCATTGTCAATTTTTGCCTTTATATCCTTGCCGAGCTTGCTATCGCCGCAACCGACCTGGCCGAAGTGCTGGGTATGGCCATCGGTATTTACCTGCTTACCGGGTTGCCGCTGATCTGGGGAACGGTGATCACTATTTTCGATACCTTCCTTTTCCTGCTCCTGCAGCGATACGGGATCCGTAAAATGGAAGCTTTCATCATTGCACTCGTGGCTACTATCGGAGCTTCTTTCCTGGTTGAGCTGCTGCTGGCCAAGCCTAAACTGGCTGAAGTAGCTACAGGCTTTATCCCGTCTGCATTTACACATGAATCATTATATATCGCTGTTGGTATTATCGGCGCAACAGTGATGCCGCATAATCTTTACCTGCATTCCGCATTGGTGCAGACACGCAAGATCAGCAATGACCGGAGCGGGATCAGGCGTGCGATCAAGTACAACTTCATAGATAGTTTTGTTGCACTGAACGCGGCCTTTTTTGTAAACGCTGCCATACTTGTGCTCGCGGCTACAGTATTCTTTAAAACAGGTAATACGGAAGTGGCACGGATCGAAGATGCACACCAGCTGCTTCAGCCTTTATTGGGCACGCATCTTGCCCCGATCCTTTTTGCTGTGGCCCTGATAGCAGCAGGACAAAGTTCTACCGTTACCGGAACACTGGCCGGGCAGATCGTAATGGAAGGTTACCTGAAACTACGGCTGAACCCATGGTTGCGACGTTTGCTTACGAGACTGATTGCTATCGTACCTGCCGTAGTAGTGATACTGCTGTACGGAGACTCCAAAGTAGACGACCTGTTGATCTTCAGCCAGGTGGTGTTAAGCCTGCAGCTCGGTTTTGCAGTGATCCCGCTGATCCATTTTGTGAGCGACAAAGACACGATGGGAGAGTTCGCGATCGGTACCAAAACTAAAATCATTTCCTGGCTCGTGGCTTGTATACTTGTATTTCTCAATGTAAAACTGGTGGCGGAAGAAGTGATCGGTGTATTTGAAACCAATGCGGCCTGGGGCTGGAAAGTGTTGCTGGTACTGGTTGTGCTCGCGTTCATTGCACTTTTTTCTGTAATGACTTTCCTTCCGCTTGTTCGGAAGCGGAGAAGCCGGCATCTTACGGCATCCATGCACAGTGATGTGGCCAATCTCGGCGATCTGAGTGTTCAACCCGCCAATAAAATTGCAGTTGCGCTGGATTTTACTGCAGCAGATAAACAATTGATCGCTCATGCCGTTAGCCAGGGTAAACATAATACCCGTTATATTTTAATGCATGTAGTGGAAAGTGTTTCTGCCGGTTACCTTGGTGCTGCAAGTGATGATGATGAAACGCGGAAAGACAGGCTGAGGCTTGAAACCTATGCAACACAGTTAAAGGAAATGGGATACCTGGTGGATATTGCACTGGGGTACCGGAACAGGGCCCCGGAAATTGTAAGAATGGTGAAAGAATCCGGCGCAGAAATGCTCGTGATGGGGGCTCACAGGCATAGCGGACTGAAAGATTATATTTTCGGAGAAACCATCGAAGACGTGCGTCACGCATTGAAGATCCCGGTGCTGATCGTGAATATCTAAGCTATTTGCGGAACGGTTACGACCGGAATACCAGAGTCGTACGATAACAGTTTTCGCGTAAGCCTGTTCCATAATCCAGGGAGGATAAATTCCCTGGCAGGATTGATGAGGATAAGGTCTGCATTGATCTTTTTCGAAAAACGAAGTGTGCCGCTTGCCAGGTTGGCATCTTCCAGGGTTACTGTCTGAACCGGGATCGCCGCCATTTTATGAATGGTTTCCATGCTTTGCATAATGCTGATATGATCCGGCTCCCCGTTACTGCCACGTAATGATAAAAGATAAATAGTAGACCGGAAATGCTTGCCCAGCATTGCAGCCAGTTTTACCTGTAAAGCGTAGTCAGAATCGTTCATCGGCACTACGATCTTTTTGAAATGGCTCACCAGTCCGTCGTGCTTCACTGCCAGCACCGGAACACCTGTACGCTGCACTGTGTTGTAAATAGAGAAAGAAGAACGCAGGTGGTGGAAAATACTGAAACGCGGGATGCCGATCACCACGAGGTCCATTTTATATTGCTGCATATAGCTTGCCAGTGCTTCGGCAGGATTGCCTTCAATCACACTGATCTCGATATTGCTTTTGCTGCAGATCTGTGGCCTGTATTCATCTTTCAGGGCAAGTAAACGTTCCGTAGCCCTTTGCATCGCCACGGTATTGTTATGCCAGAAAATACTCGATGACCTGCTTCGGATCACATGCACCAGGTGAATATGTGCATGAAAAGTATTGGCCATTTCCGTGGCCTTCTGAAGGGCCCAGCTATTCCTGGCTGTAAAATTGACCGGAACCAATATGTTTTTTAATCCTGTAACCATGCTGCGTAGAAAAAAAACCTGTTCCAACACAGAATGGTTCCCGACTGTTGAATTTATTCTACCATTTAGGGAGCAGATCGTTCTAAATGTTAAAAAAAACAGCCCGCTTTAACAATTGGGTTCGGGCATAGTTATTCGTCTGGATATTATTCAGCAATTCTTCACCTCAAATACCATATCATATGAAAAAGACATTACTCACCCTGGTTCTTGCTTTCCTCGTAATGGCAGGCTTTCTGGCATTCCGTGCATTTAAGGCAGGAACTGTAAAGGGAATGATCACTCCGGTAAAAGCCGCATCGGTTGTATGGGTGCTTTCCACCACGGATACGCTGAGGGGCGATATCGTGAACGGAGGATTTGAAGTGGGCAACGTAAAACCAGGCATGTATAAACTGGTAGTAGAAGCAGTACCGCCCTATAAAACAGCTGTAAAAGAAGGCCTGATGGTACAGGAAGGAGGCGTTACAGATGTGGGCGAGATCAAACTCGACCAGTAACCGTTTATCTGCCGGCACTTAAAGCAGCTCTACGGAGCTGCTTTTTTGTTCTTTCAGGCTTATTGCAAACAGATGACACCCCGGGGATGCACTAAAACAGTTTTAGCTTACATTTGTAACCGTTTTATATCACATACAAAAGCAAAACAAAAGATGGTGCACAAAATCAAAGTAGCCAACCCGGTGGTAGAACTGGACGGCGATGAGATGACAAGGATCATATGGAAATTCATTAAGGAGAAGCTGATTCTGCCTTACATTGAACTGGACATTAAATATTATGACCTCGGCGTAGAATACCGTGATGAAACAAACGACCAGGTGACTGTAGATGCAGCCAATGCCATCAAACAATATGGCGTAGGTATCAAATGCGCAACCATTACACCAGACGAAGAGCGTGTAAAAGAATTCAATCTGAAACAGATGTGGAAAAGCCCTAACGGAACTATCCGGAATATCCTCGATGGTACCGTATTCAGAGAGCCGATCGTTTGTTCCAATGTTCCGAGGCTGGTGCCTAACTGGACCGCTCCGATCTGCATCGGCCGTCACGCATTCGGCGACCAGTACCGTGCAACGGATTTTGTAACCAAAGGAAAAGGAAAGCTTACTGTAAAATTTGAAGGTGAAGACGGAACCGTACAGGAATTTGAAGTGTTCAACTTCAAAGGCGATGGTGTTGCGCTCACCATGTACAATACTGACGAAAGTATTACCGGCTTTGCACGTGCCTGCTTTAACCAGGCGCTGATGAAAAAATGGCCGCTGTACCTGTCTACCAAAAACACCATCCTGAAAAAATATGATGGCCGTTTTAAAGACATTTTCGAAGATATCTATCAGAAAGAATTCAAAGCTTCATTTGAAGCAGCAGGCATCACCTATGAGCACAGGCTTATCGATGATATGGTAGCCAGCGCCCTCAAATGGAACGGTAATTTTGTATGGGCCTGTAAGAACTACGATGGCGACGTACAAAGCGATACTGTAGCACAGGGATTTGGTTCACTGGGTCTGATGACATCTACCCTGGTAACACCAGATGGTAAAGTGATGGAAGCAGAAGCGGCACACGGTACGGTTACCCGCCACTACCGTGAGCACCAGAAAGGAAAACCAACTTCTACCAACCCGATCGCTTCGATTTTTGCATGGACAAGAGGCCTGGAGTTCCGCGGAAAGCTGGATGGCAACCAGGAGCTGATCGATTTCTGTCATGCACTGGAAGCGGTTTGTGTTGAAACCGTAGAAAGCGGTAAAATGACCAAAGACCTGGCCGTATGTATTCATGGAAATAAAGTAAACCATGGTGAGCATTACCTGTACACCGAGGAATTCCTGGATGCACTGGATCAGAATCTGAAAGCCAAACTTGGCAAGTAAGAACTGGTTGTAAAATGATTAACAGGGAGCTGTCGCTGCAAAGTGACAGCTCTTTTTTTGACTGTTTTGTGGTTATAAAGCCTGCTTTAACAGGGTAATGGTATAATGTGTTGTACCTTTGGTACAGCATTTTCAGTAAGGCATTAAACTGAGGTTATGGCGAAAAAACAGATCGTTATCCTGGGTGCCGGATTCGCGGGACTGCAGGTGGCAAGGCATATCGTACACACGGATTATGAGATCACGCTGATAGACCAGTACAACTTTCACCAGTTCCAGCCATTGTTTTACCAGGTAGCAACAGCAAGACTTGAACCAAGCTCCATCTCATTTCCGCTCCGGAAAGTTTTTCAGAAAAAAAGAAATGTGCATGTGCGTATTGCCTGTGTAGAATCCGTAGATGTACAGCAGAAACGTGTGATCACCAATGAAGGCGATTTCAGCTACGATTACCTGGTAATTGCGACAGGATGTACCACCAATTATTTCGGGAATAAGAACATTGAGAAATATGCTTATCCTATGAAGTCGACTACCGAAGCCATTACACTCCGCAACCGGATCCTGCTCAATTTTGAAGATGCTTTATCCGCGTCTGCAGATGAACTGGAAGCGATCATGAATATTGTGGTGGTAGGTGGTGGCCCTACGGGAGTGGAGTTGTCGGGTTCTTTTGCCGAAATGAAAAAAAACGTATTGCCTAAGGATTATCCTGATATGGATTTCTCCAGGCTGAATGTGTACCTGCTCGAAGCCGGCCCCGCAACACTAGGACCGATGAGCAAAGCCTCGCAGGAAAAATCGAAGGAATACCTGGAAAAAATGGGCGTGAAAGTCTGGACCGGCGCACAGGTAAAAGACTACGATGGTAAAACGGTGATGCTGGCAGATGGCAGAACCATTCTTACGCATAACCTGATCTGGGCCGCGGGTGTAACAGGTAATGTGCCTCCGGGTATACCTCAGTCTGCACTCGTAAGAGGAAACCGGATCAAAGTGGATCATTATAACAGGGTAGAAGGAATAGAGGATGTATTTGCAATCGGTGATATCGCTTATATGGAAACACCGGATTTTCCCAAAGGCCATGCCCAGCTTGCCAATGTTGCCATAGCGCAGGCAAAGAATACTGCTTCTAATTTTTCGCGTTTGCAGAAAGGCGGGGAAATGAAAATATTCAAATACAAGAATCCGGGTACAATGGCCACTGTAGGGAAACGGAAAGCAGTAGTGGATTTACCATTCATGAGTTTCCAGGGCCGGCTTGCCTGGTTTGTATGGATGTTCCTGCATCTGATGCTGATCGTTAGTGTCAAGAACCGGCTGATCATTTTTATCAACTGGGCTATCAGTTACTTTACCAATGACACAACATTGCGCCTGATATTATTACCTACGAGGAAACAGGTGGAACTCGCGGAACAGCATCAAAAAGAACAGCCTGCAAATGCAGGCTGATAAGTATTTAATTTAACTGGGGATCAACGCCCGGCTCTTCCGGTTCAACATTGGAATAATCCCTGATCTCGTTGTATAAAGTACCCCGTTCAATGGGTTGTCTTTTTACCTGTCTGATCAATGTAACCAGTTCGGTGGTGCTCATAGCTGGTGTCTGCTCTTCACTTCCCGCCATCGCGTATATTTTAGTAGAATCGTCAATCGTTCCGTCGATATCGTTTACGCCAAATGAAAGTGATAATTGCGCGTTCTGCCTGCCCAGCATCGGCCAGTAGGCCTTGATATGGGGGAAGTTGTCCATATAGAGCCTTGCTACTGCATACATACGCATATCTTCCACTACGGTAGATTCAGGGATATGGCTCATCTCATTTTCCTTATTCCTGAACTTGAGCGGAATAAAAGTATTGAAGCCTCCAGTTTTGTCCTGCAGACGACGCAGTCGATCCATATGATCGATGCGGTGGTAGAATGATTCGATATGACCATACAGCATGGTTGCATTGCTGTGCATGCCGAGATCGTGTGCCGCTTTATGGATATGTAACCATCCATCGGCATCTACTTTATCATCGCAGATCTGCGTACGGATATCGGGGTGGAATATTTCGGCACCACCGCCTGGTAAAGAATCCAGGCCGGCTTCATGTACAATACGCATTCCTTCTTCAACACTGACTTTCGCCTTGCGGAACATATAATCAAGTTCAACAGGTGTAAAGCCTTTGATATGCAGATCCGGGCGATGCGCTTTGATGGCTTTGAGCAGGCTGGTAAAGAAATCCAGTGTCATTTTCGGATGAACACCACCTACGATATGCACTTCCGTTACCGGTTTGCCATCGTAACTTTTTACAATATCCAGCATCTGGTCGATGCTCAGTTCCCAGCCTTCTTCGCGGTGGGCATATAATCGGGAATAGGAGCAGAATTTGCACGAGAATACGCAAACGTTGGTAGGTTCGATATGGAAATTCCGGTTGAAATAGGTTTTATGACCATGCTTTTGCTCTCTGACCCAGTTGGCCAGCGCCCCGAGGAATGCCAGCGACCCTTTTTCGAAAAGCATAACGCCATCTTCAAAACTGATTCTTTCTTTACGGAGAATTTTTTCGCCTATCTGTTTGAGTTCATTACTGTCGTCCAATGCTGCAACCAATGCAAACGCGTCTGAGGTAGTAGAGATCATCTTCACATAATTTACCCTGCAAAATTACGCTGAATCATGCATACATAAACGAATCTTCTGAAAGCGGTTAATGCCGCACTTCCATTCGGGCATCCGTTGTATGTTTATAACGGAATACCAGCGGAAATATAAGCCCGAGGATCAGTGCATACCCTGCAAATGCCAGCCAGATATGCTGCCAGTTCCTGACGCCATCTACTGTAAAATAATCAACCACAAGTCCGCTGATCGTTCCGCCGATATAGGCACCGATACCATTGGTCATCAGCATGAACAAGCCCTGCGCACTTGCCCTGATCTTGATATCAGCCTCTTTTTCCACGAACAGCGAGCCGGAAATATTAAAGAAGTCGAAAGCCATGCCATAAATGATCATGGAAAGAATGAGCAGGTACAAACCATTACCAGGATCTCCGATGGCAAACAGGCCGAAACGGAATACCCAGGCAAAAATGCTCAGCAACATCACATTTTTAATACCGAAACGGCGTAAAAAGAACGGTATGGTAAGAATGAACAGTGTTTCTGAGATTTGTGAGATCGATAAGAGCAGGTTTGGATGTTTTACGCCGAAAGAGTCGGCATAACTTGTTTTGAAATCATCCAGGAATGCACCCCCGAATGCATTGGTGATCTGAAGCGCTGCACCCAGTAACATTGCAAAAACAAAGAAAATGGCCATTTTTTTTCTTTTGAACAGCACAAAAGCATCAAGCCCCAGCATGGAAGCGAATCCTTTTTTCGCAGCAACGGCAAGCGGCGGACATTTGGCCATTGTAAAAGAGTAGATCCCTAAAACCAATCCTGCGCCGGCGCTTACGTATAACTGCAGCGGACTTTTTGTCCAGCCGAAAATATCTACCATCCACATAGCTGCAATAAAACCGATGGTTCCCCAGACCCTGATCGGCGGAAAATCTTTTACGATATCATAGCCTTTTTTCTCCAGTACTATATAGGAAACCGTATTGTTCAATGCGATCGTAGGCATGAAGGCCATAGAATTGAGGAGCATGATAAAATAGAATGTCTGGTAGTCTTTTACGGTAGAAGCCCAGAACAGCAGAATAGCACCGATGATATGACAGGCTCCCAGTACTTTTTCGGCATTGATCCAGCGATCGGCCACAATACCCAGCAATGCCGGCATAAAAAGAGAAGCGATACCCATTGTGGCATATACTGCACCTACTTCTGCGCCGTTGAATCCTAATGTAACGATCATATAACTTCCCAGTGAGATCAGCCAGGAACCCCAGACAAAGAATTCCAGGAAGTTCATCAGGATAAGGCGCGCTTTGATATTCATGCTCAGTTTTTTAGTTAAAAATCAGCGGTTAAGATAATGAATAATGAATAACCAAATGATAATTTAAACCCGGGAATTCAGGCAAAAAAATACCCCGGCATGGTTGCGCCGGGGTATCGGGTATCGTTCAGCTCTTACAAATGAGCCTGGATCTTTTTATCGAATACAGATTTAGGAACAGCGCCGATCTGCTTGTCCACTATCTGCCCGTTTTTGATGAACAGGATGGCAGGGATAGAAGTAATACCATAATTCACACTCAGGTTCGGGTTATGGTCAACATTCACCTTTCCAACATTAACCTTGCCTTCGTACTCTTTTGACAATTCTTCAATGATTGGTCCGATAGCGCGGCAGGGTCCACACCATTCAGCCCAGAAATCCACTACGGTTAATTTATCGCTATCCAGCACTGTAGACTGGAAATTAGCGTCGGTTAATTCTAAAGCCATTGTTATTGTTTTAAATGATTGATTTGATTGATCTGTACCCGGTTCCTTGCGGTTCCGGTCACTGTTAAAAGGTATCAAATATAAATCCAAACCCTGATTCCTCTTCTTTTGACTTTTCCACCGATGTGATTAATGACGTTGCAACAGCAAACCTGCCAAGCGGACAGTTTTTTATGCCCGCTGACCGTATTAACCTGCCAGCCCAACATGAATTTCCAGGTCGGGATTATTCAGCAGGAAGTCTGCCATTCCTTCATTCATCCGGAATCCTTTTTCCAGTGAATAGAGGCTGATTTTCAGATTTTCCTTCGGTTCATACAAATTAAAACGAAGCGAGGTTTTGCCCGGGTTATCACGGACGTTTTTATCCATAAATGAAACAAAATCCTCGGAAATAGCGGCAGGATGTGCACTGATCTCGATGCTGCGGGTCATATTCTCTTTTACCGTTTCCAGCAGCGACATGATATTGATCTTGAAATCAAATTCCGTTGGTCTGCCGAAACGGGGCCTGAAGAAGCCGGTCAGCAATACATTCTGGCCCTTGTCGAGGTAATTCTGAAATTTGATATAATCTTCACTCCACAGAACAAATTCCGTTTTACCGCTAAAGTCTTCTATCACGAAAGACCCGAAGTTCTTTCCTGTTTTGGTTACCCTGTGCTGCACATCCGTGATCAGTCCTGCCACGCGCAGGCTTTTTCCCGGATTCGGCTGCAGGTGAAGCGTCAGTTTGATCTCGTTAAAGTCATTGATAGAGGTAATACCGTAATATTTAAGCTCGAATTTGAAATGATCCAGCGGGTGACCGCTCATGAACATCCCGGTTACATCTTTCTCATAATTGAGCAACTCTGTGAGTGTCCATGGTTCCGAATTGCTGATTTTCGGAACGGGAACATCCATGGCTGCAGAAAGGTCGCCGAAAAGCGTATTCGAACTGCCGGCCACTGTTTGCTGGGCCTGCCCGTAGGCGATGATCTTTTCAAGCCCCGTCATCCGCTCGCCATCCGGGATCCTGAAATACTGGGCTCTGTGCAGTTCGGGGAAACAGTCGAATGCACCTGAATAGGTCAGGCTTTCCAGCGATTTTTTATTGACGGTTCTCTGCAGCACACGGGTAATAAAGTCGAAAATGTTCTTGTACGCACCTGCTTTCGTTCTTTCCGCAATGATGGTTTCCACTGCGGCTTCACCCACACCTTTCAATCCACCCAGGCCGAAACGGATCTCCCCGTTTTTGTTTACGGCGAAGCCCTGTAAAGACTCATTGATATCCGGGCCGAGTACTTTAAGCCCCATTCGTTTACATTCTTCCATAAAGAATGTAATCTTTTCAATACTGCCCGCATGGTTAAGTACGCCGGCCATGTATTCGCTGGGATAATGCGCTTTAAGGTATGCTGTCTGGTATGCCACAAAAGCATAGCAGGTGGAGTGTGATTTGTTGAACGCATACTGGGCAAAAGCTTCCCAGTCGGTCCAGATTTTCTCCAGTTTATCGGCCGGATGTCCTTTTGCGGAAGCTCCTTCAATAAACTGCGCTTTCATTTTATCCAGTACCGCTTTCTGTTTTTTACCCATCGCCTTACGTAAAACGTCGGCATCGCCTTTGGTAAAACCTGCCAGGCTTTGGCTGAGCAGCATTACCTGTTCCTGGTAAACCGTAATACCATAGGTCTCGGCCAGGTATTCTTTCATGTCTTCCAGGTCATAGGTAATTTCCTCGCGCCCATGCTTACGGTCGATGAAGTTGGGGATATACGCGATAGGTCCCGGCCGGTACAGGGCGTTCATGGCAATCAGGTCATCGAATTTATCGGGCTTCAGTTCCCTGAGGTATTTCTGCATGCCCACGCTTTCAAACTGAAACGTAGCGTTGGTCTCGCCGCGCTGGTACAACTGGAATGTTTTCTCATCGTCAAGCGGTATCGTGTCGAGATCTATCGTGATCCCATGATTTTGTTTGATCAGCTCCAGCGCTGTTTTCATGATGGACAGCGTCTTTAAACCCAGGAAGTCCATCTTGATTACACCAGCATCTTCAATGATACTACCCTCGATCTGCGTTACCCAGAGATCTGAGTCTTTGGCAGTGGCTACGGGTATCAGGTCTGTCAGGTCTTTGGGAGCAATGATAATGCCCGCAGCATGGATACCGGTGTTCCTTACGGAACCTTCCAGTCTTTCCGCTTCCTTCAGCACCTGCGCCCTGATATCGTTGCCCTGGTATATTTCCCTTAATTTTTTTACATTCTCTATATCTTCCTGCTGGTAACCTTCTTTTTCTTCGAGCGATTTAGGGCCTTCTTTAGCAGTCAGCGGTGCTTTCAGCACTCTCCGAAGTTCAGTACCGGGCTTGTCCGGAACCAGTTTGGCCATCATATTACTTTCTGCCAGCGGGAGATCGAGCACACGTGCCACATCCTTGATGCTCATTTTGGCGGCCATGGTACCATAGGTAACGATCTGTGCCACCTGTGCCTTACCATATTTATCCACCACATAGTCAATCACTTTCTGACGGCCTTCGTCATCAAAATCCGTATCGATATCCGGCATACTTTTCCGGTCCGGGTTCAGGAATCGCTCGAACAGGAGATTGTATTTAATGGGGTCGATATTGGTGATCCCGATACAATAAGCTACTACGCTGCCCGCTGCGGAACCACGTCCCGGACCAACGAATACGCCGAGGTCGCGGCCGGCTTTGATAAAGTCGCTCACGATCAGGAAGTAACCTGCAAATCCCATGGTCTTGATCGTGAATAATTCGAAATCGATCCTCTCCTGTGTAGAAGGGGAGATATCGGTGTAGCGCATTTTAGCGCCTTCCATGGTAATATGTTTGAGGTATTCCCACTGGTTCAGGTTGGCATCGCCATGTATCTGGAATTCTTTCGGGATAGGGAATGCGGGCAGTAAGATATCTTTCTTCAGGTTGAGCACTTCTATCTTATCCACAATCGCATTGGTATTGTCGAGCGATTCGGGAATATCACTGAAAAGTGCGCCCATTTCTTTGGTAGACTTGAAATAGAACTGGTCGTTCGGGAATTTGAAGCGACGGTTCTTTACCTGCGCATCATCATTCACAAAATCATCAAACCCGGGAGTGGTCTGCTTTTCACCGGTATTGATACAGAGCAGGATGTCATGAGCGTTGGCGTCTGACTGATCAACATAATGGCTGTCGTTGGTAGCAATAACAGGCACATTGTATTTTTTTGAGAACTTGAGCAGGGTCTGGTTGATCAGTTCCTGTTCCTTGATATCGTGTCGCTGGATTTCGATATAAAAATCTTCCCCGAAGAGATCGAGCCACCATTTGAATTCCTGTTCCGCTTTTTCCTCGCCGTCATGCAGTATGGTTTGCGGAACATACGCACCGATGCAACAGGTGGTGGCGATGAGCCCTTCATGGTATTTTTCGATCAGTTCCTTGTCGATCCGGGGATATTTACTGTACATACCCTCGATAAATCCCAGTGAAGTCAGCTTAACCAAGTTCTGGTAACCGATCTTATTCTTCGCCAGTAATACCTGGTGATAACGTTCATCTTTGAGTTCTTTGGTAAAGGTTTTTGCATGCCTGTCTTTCACCACATAGAATTCGCATCCTACCACAGGTTTAACCACGGGCTCAACAATATCTTTACCGTTAGCATCCTTTCCAACTACTTTGGTATTTTTCCAGGCCTGGCTTACAAATTCAAAAGCGCCGAACATATTACCATGATCTGTAATAGCAAGTGCAGGCATCTGGTCTTCCGCTGCTTTTTTGTAAAGGCGGTCGATCGATGCAGCCCCGTCGAGCAGGGAATACTGGGTATGAACATGTAAATGAGAAAAAGAAGGCATAGACTACAAAGGTCGAAAATTAAAGCGATTTACAGCCTATTTCAGTTATCCACAGGCGTAATGAAACTGAAGAGAATGTTAAAAAGTTATTCGCACAGACGAGAATAGCAGTGTAAGGTCGTTATATTGCAAATCGTAGCTATGAAAGTCCGGCATTTATCTATATACTGTTTAATATTAATTGCGCTTACCAGTTGTAAATCATTGAGTAAACTGGGAGCCAGGGATAATTCTGCGGCAAAATCAACGGCCCGTAAATCTCCGGAGAAGGTAGAATTTCTTGACCAGATCGAAGTTACACCGGGTGCTGTGGTAACAACCAAGCACAAAACGAGTACTACAAATGCCAGATCTGCAGCACAACCACCAACGACTGTGTCTGTAAACCCGAATGCTATCCTGGTATCGGGGGATATTGAAAGAGCGAGCTGGCTGCAGTTGAAATATGCTGTGGTGATGGATGCGACTGTAGAAAAACTGACCAATATTCCACTTTTGGAAACCATTGATAAATGGTGGGGAACGAAATATTGCATGGGCGGGTCTACGGATAACTGTATCGATTGCTCGGCATTTACACAGGTTGTGATGCGTGATGTATACAAAGCGGCATTACCAAGAACTGCGCAGGAGCAATATGATCAGAGTGAGAAAATAAACCTGGAAGATCTGCAGGAAGGCGACCTTGTTTTTTTCCATACATCCGGGCGGAGCATTTCACATGTAGGCGTATACCTGCTGAACAATAAGTTTGTACATGCCGCAACCAGCGGAGGGGTGATGGTAAGCGATCTGAACGATACTTACTGGCAACCCAAATACCGTGGTGCGGGACGTGTTATAAAGCAGCCGGACACTACTTCTGCCGGCAAATAATTCTTCTTCTTTTACTCGTTCTTCCATACCTGAAAACAGGTATAAATACTGTACATAAAATTCATAAGCGCAATTTAATTTGCGTGGTATGAAAGGAGGAGCGGGGAATCTGTACGATCGGATATTTAAGGAAAACTTCAGCAGTCCGGGTAAGGGAATGATGCAGCGTATACTGGGTGTTCAGATGCTTGATTCTTTTACGATACCGGGCGGTCTGCATTATACGCTCGAGAAGCATGCAGATACGTTGTTTGAAGTAAGGCCGGAGAATAACGGCCCGCCATATATCGTGCATGTTGAATGGCAATCTGTCAATGACAGGCAGATGGCCCCGAGGATGCTTTTGTATCATTCTTTGATTTATCAGCTCAAAAAATTACCAGTAAGGGGCTATGTTATTTATGCGGGAGAGCAACGGTTATCTATGAGTGATAAAGTTGAGCATTTCCTGTTGAATTATGCATATGAGATCATCAATCTCACTGATCTGGACCCCGTCTGCTTTTTAGATTCGACTGATGCAGAGGACGTGTTGCTGGCAATTCTTGCCGGAAAAAGCAAAGGCGAGCAGAAAAGGTTGATTGTAAAACAGGTGATCCGCAGGTTAAAAGAATTATTACAGGGTGATGAAAGGGAACTGAAAAGGCGACTTGTCCAGCTTGAGATACTGGGCGGACTAAGAAACATTCAGGAAATCATAATAAAAGAAGAGGAAAATATGATTATTACTTATGATGTAACGAAAGACATTCGTTTTAAACAGGGCAAGGCTGTTGGAATGGAAAAAGGCAAACAGCGGGGAGTAAAAGAAGGAATAAAGCAAGGGATGAAAAAAGCAAAAGAATCAATTATTAGAAAACTGCTTACTATCCAGCAGTTATCAATTGATGATGTTGCTCAAATAACAGAGATGCCGGTTTCGGTTGTTAAAGGAATTAAGGATAGTTCATTGGATTAAATGATCGGATGGATTTACAATATCCAGGAAATTATAATAAAAGAGGAGGAAGATATGATTATTACTTATGATGTAACGAAAGACATTCGTTTTAAACAGGGCAAGGCTGTTGGAATGGAAAAAGGCAAACAGCGGGGAGTAAGAGAAGGAATAAAGCAAGGGATGAAAAAAGCAAAAGAATCAATTATTAGAAAACTGCTTACTATCCAGCAGTTATCAATTGATGATGTTGCTCAAATAACAGACATGCCGGTTTCGGTTGTTAAAGGAATTAAGGATAGTTCATTGGATTAAATGTCTGATGGGGTAGAAATTAAAGAGCAAAGAGGCGCAATAAGTTATCTTATTAAGAAACATTCAGTAAATCATGCAAACGTGAAAATATGGCAATTATTGATATAACAAAAGACATACGCTATAAGCAAGGAATTGCAGCGGCTTTCGAAAAAGGTAAGAAGAGTGGCATAAGAGAAATTCAGGAAATGATTGTTATTAAACTGCTTGCAACACCAGGACACACACTTCCCGGCATAGCTAAAATGCTTGGAGTATCAATTTTATTTGTTGACAGAGTACGTAAGGAAATGATGGGGTAAAGATCTTACCGAAATCTAGCATGTTTTTTTTCAAAAAAAACATGCTTCTCTGCTCCGAATAAAAAAGCAGGCCTGTTTAAACAGGCCTGCCGTAGAACTAAAAAGATAAAAATGATTGACCGGGTTATTTCAACTTAGCAAGAGCTTCTTTAATCCTTGCCCATGCTTTTTCAATATTCTGCATGCTGTTGGCAAAAGAGAACCTGACACAATTGGGTTCGCCGAATGCATCACCCATTACGGAAGACACATGCGCAGTATTCAGCAGGTACATACTGAAATCGGCAGCATTGTTTACCGTTGTGGTGCCATCTGATTTCCCGTAATATGCACTTACATCGGGGAATACATAAAAGGCACCTTCAGGAGCAAAACATTTAAAACCGGGAATATCATTGATCAGCTCAAGTGTCTTTGTCCTTCTGCGGGTAAATTCTTCTGTCATTTCCTCAGAAGGCTTAAGATCGCCGGTAAGTGCGGCAACAGCTGCTTTTTGAGTAATAGAGGAGGTACCGCTGGTAAATTGGCCCTGTAATTTTTCACAGGCTTTGGCAATTGCAACGCTGGTTGCAACATAACCGAGGCGCCAGCCTGTCATGGCAAATCCTTTACTTAAACCATTGATCAGTACAATCCTGTCTTTCAGGTCTTCAAACTGCGCAATGCTTTCGTGGGTTCCGACAAAATTGATGTATTCATAGATTTCATCGGATAAGATCACCACGTCTGGATATTTGCGGAATACTTCCGCCAACGCAGCAAGCTCTGCTTTGCTGTAAACGGCTCCTGAAGGATTGCAGGGCGATGAGAACATGAAAACTTTTGTCTTTGGAGTAATGGCTGCTTCCACTTCTGCGGCAGTAGCTTTAAAACCATTTTCTACGGTTGTCCTGATTTCAACAACTTTACCGCGGGCGATTTTCACCAGTTCGGAATAAGTGACCCAGTAAGGAGTAGGAATGATTACTTCATCACCTTCGTCTACAAGTGCCAGGATAGCGTTTGCAAGACTTTGCTTGGCCCCTGTTGAAGTAACGATCTGCTCAGGTTTATAATCGAGGTTATTGTCGCGCTTTAGTTTAGTACAAACCGCTTCTCTCAGGTCTGCGAAACCTGCTACCGGTGTATAGTGGCTCCAGTTGTCATTAATAGCTTTGATCGCGGCATCCTTAATATGCTGGGGCGTATCAAAATCAGGTTCGCCAAGGCTCAGATCGATCACGTCGATGCCATTTGCTCTTAATTCGCGGCCGAGTTTGGCCATTTTCAGTGTTTCCGGTTCATTAAACCTGTCTAAGAGAGAAGAAAGTTGCATAGTTCTAACATTGTGAAATTGGTTCTGGTAAGATTTTGCGCACGTAAGTTCGGTAAAACAAACCAAACGATTGTAAGTTTTAAAAGGATCTTAGCGATATTGTGAGCCGGTAACTGTTAATTTTACAGACGAATTATTACTATGCCACACGAATCGATCTCGGTTTTTGATATGTTTAAGATAGGTGTCGGTCCTTCCAGTTCCCACACATTGGGTCCCTGGCGGGCTGCGCTTCGTTGCGTCGCTTCAATAAAAGAAAAAGCAAAACTGGAAAATGTTGCTTCCGTAACCGTGCTTTTATATGGCTCCTTAGCCAAAACAGGTAAAGGACATGGCACAGACATCGCAGTGCTGCTCGGGCTTTGCGGCGAAGACCCGGTAACAATTGATGTGAACAGTATTACGCCGCAGATCAATAAGATCCATGCTGAAAAAGCATTACTACTGGGGGGTGAATGCCTGCTGTCTTTTGATCCTGCGGAAAAACTCATGTTCCTGTACAATGAAACTTTGCCTTATCATCCCAACGGTATGTCTTTCCTCATACAATTGAAGGATGGCGAAGGCTGGAGCGAAACGTATTATTCCATCGGAGGTGGCTTTGTTGTTAAGGAAGGAGAGGATGAACGTGCCAGAAACAGTATCGAATTGCCGTTCCCGATCAATACAGCTGATGAATTGCTGCATTGGTGCATGAAAACGGGGCTCTCCATTAACGAGGTGGTAATGGAGAATGAACAGGCCTGGCGCCCGGAGAAAGAAACAAAAGAAGGTGTACTTAAGATCTGGAATACCATGAAAGACTGTACTTTTCGCGGTTGTCATGCCCAGGGAGAACTTCCGGGTGGGTTACAGGTTCGGCGCAGGGCTTTTGATCTGAATAAACGCCTGGTTAAACAGCAGCCATATAACGATTACAAAAGCTGGATCGATGCCATCCGCAATGGTGGCCATGATTTCAAATATATACTGGATTGGGTGAGCTGTTTTGCACTGGCAGTTAACGAAGAAAACGCGTCTTTTGGCCGCGTGGTTACCGCGCCTACCAACGGGGCCGCAGGTGTTATTCCTGCAGTATTGCAATACTTTGTTGCATTCTGTGATGGTTATGATGAGGAAAAGATCATACGTTTCCTGCTCACAGCTTCCGAAGTGGGCAGCATCTTTAAAAAAGGTGCAACCATTTCCGCCGCAATGGGCGGCTGCCAGGCTGAAATCGGCGTGTCTTCTGCCATGGCCGCCGCCGCCCTTACCGAATCGCTAGGTGGTACGCAAAGGCAGGCTTTGATGGCTGCCGAGATCGCTATGGAGCACCATCTCGGCCTTACCTGCGATCCGATCGGCGGACTGGTGCAGGTGCCTTGTATAGAACGCAATACCATGGGCGCGATCAAAGCCATCACAGCCTCCCAGCTTGCATTGCAGGGCTCGCCGGATTATGCAAAAGTGAGTCTTGACAAAGTGATCCGGACCATGTGGGATACTGCCCTCGATATGAACAGCAAATACAAAGAAACATCTGATGGCGGCCTTGCGATTCATATACCGCTTAGTCTGCCGGAATGCTAAATATGGCTGGTTGAGATTAGAATACGATAAGAGTCTTATGCGCCGGGCGGACTCTGCCGTTGCTTTTATCCATTCATCAAATTAATGCAGAGACAGAAATTATTATCTGTATTGTTAGTTATCTTCGGAGCGCTACCAAATGCACTAATAACATGAAGAAATTGCTGCTGGCTGTAACCTGCTTTACAGCCTTTACTGCTTATTCCCAGAAAAAGCCGCTCGATCATACCGTCTACGATGGCTGGCAGAGCGTGGCCGAACGCATTATCTCCAATGATGGTAAATACGTAGCCTATACGGTGAACCCACAGGAAGGTGATGGCGAACTCGTGATCCAGGCTGCCAATGGCGGCTACAAACTGACTATCCCGCGCGGATACAATGTTTCACTCAGTGAAGATAGCCGGTTTGCTATCTGCCGGATCAAACCTTTTTACAAAGACACCCGTAACGCCCGTATTAAAAAAAGCAGGCCCGACGATATGCCCAAAGACAGTCTGGCTATTGTTGAACTGGGTAAAACCAATATCGTAAAGATCGCCCGCGTAAGAAGTTATAAAACACCTGATAAAGGTGGCAGCAACTGGATGGCTTATCTCATGGATAAAGCAGTTCCGGAACAAGGCAGGCCCGGCGGAAGACCCGAAATGGATTCCCTTACCCGCCTGAACAATATGCTGGCCATGGCCGATAGCCTTGCACATGTTGCTGATAGCATCCGTAATAAAGCAAACGATGCCAGAAACAAGGGTATGGCTGTATTACAACAGGGCAGGGGCGCTGGTGGCGGAAGGCCGCAGGGCGGTGGTGCTCCTGCAGCCGGAGGTCGTGGCGGAGCTGCTCCATCGGCCGCTGCTGAACCCGGAGGCGAAGAAGGTACTGAACTGATCCTTCGTAACCTTGTTACCGGAGAACAACGTTCTTTCAAACTGGTAAGCGAATATTACTTCAGCAAGAACGGTAACGTTCTGTTGTATGAGACCACTAAAAAAACAGGTGATTCCACCGTACTTCCTTCTGTAGTGCGTATGGATCTTACCAATAATACAAGCGCTACCATCTTCCGTAAATTCAACGATGCGAAAGGGTATACGATGGACGAAAATGCATCACAGATCGCATTTATCGCCGAGCGCGACAGCAGCAGCAAAGCTGTTCAGAAATTTTATAAACTGTTCTATTATAAAGAAGGTACCCCCGAAGCTGTACTGCTGGCAGATGCGTCTACAAAAGGTGTAAAATCAAAATGGACCATAGCTGAAACCGGTGGCGGTGGCGGTGGTTTCCGTGGCGGTGGAGATGGTGGCGGATCTATGGGCTTCAGCAAGAGCGGACAACGTCTTTTCTTCGCTACAACGCCCATTGTTACTCCCAAAGACACTTCATTACCCGAATTCGATCGTGTGAATGTGGATGTATGGCATTATAACGACGACTATGTTCAACCCGTTCAGCTGAAAAACCTGGAAAGCGATCTCAGGCGTTCTTATATTGCCCGCTTTGATATGAACAATAAAGAAGTGGTTCAGCTGGGCACACCTAAGTTCAGAAGCGTGATGCAGACGAAAGAGGGTGATGGCAATGTTTTCTATGCTACTACCGATTCAGGCAGACGTGTAGCAAGTCAATGGCAGGGGTTCACTGTAAGTGATATTTATGCAATAAATCCTGAAAATGGCAAAGCCGACCTGATCCGTAAAGAATTCAAAGGAAGCGGCCTGTCTGCTTCTTATTCAGGAAATTTCCTTGTATTCTTCGACGAGATCAAGAAGAGCTATTTCTGTTATAATGCTGCCACAAAACAGGTGTACCCTATCGCAACAGATATCAAAGTATCATTGGTGGATGAAGAGAACGATGTGCCGGACGATCCTAATTCTTACGGTATTGTACGCTGGATGGAGAATGATAAGTATGTACTGATATATGATCGTTATGATATCTGGCAGGTAGATCCGCTCGGAAAAGAAAAATCCGTAGCGCTCACCAACGGAAGAAAAGACAAACTGCAGTACCGCTATGTGAACGTAGACAGGGAAGAACGCTTCATCGAAGCCGGTAAAAAGATCCTGCTGAAGATCTACGATGAAAAAGACAAAGGCGGCGGATTGGCCATTTATGATCCTGCGACAAAAAATATCCAGGTATTATTCAAGGAAAAAGTTGCGGTAGGAGCGATTCAGAAAGCAAAAGACGCAGATGTATATACGTTCACAAAAGAAACATATGTGAAGTCACCTGATGTATATGTGATGCAGAATGCAGCTCCGGCGGTTCAGTTGTCGCATATCAACCCACAGCAGGAAACTTATAACTGGGGAACCGCTGAACTCTTCAAATGGAAAGCATACACCGGAAAAGAAACTGAAGGTGTATTGTATAAACCCGAAGATTTCGACCCTAAAAAGAAATACCCGATGATCGTGTATTTCTATGAGCGTAACAATAATACACTGAATAACTACCAGGCACCGGCGCCAACACCTTCACGTCTGAACATTCCGTTCTTCGTGAGCCGCGGGTATATCGTTTTTGTTCCGGATATCTGGTATAAAACAGGTTATCCCGGTCAGGGCGCTTATGATTATATCGTGAGCGGTACAAGGGCTGTTGTTAAACAGGGTTATGTAGACAGTACCAAGATCGGTCTGCAGGGCCAGAGCTGGGGTGGTTATCAGATCGTTTACCTGATTACCAAAACCAATCTCTATGCTGCTGCCTGGGCCGGTGCTCCTGTAGCCAACATGACCAGCGCATATGGCGGTATCAGGTGGGGAACCGGTCTGCTGCGTACTTTCCAGTATGAGAAAACACAAAGCCGGATCGGCGCTACCTTATGGGAAAAGCCAAACCTGTACATACAGAACTCAGCCTTGTTCTCTCTGCCTAAAGTGACCACTCCGCTCGTGATCATGGCCAATGATGCAGATGATGCAGTGCCATGGTACCAGGGTATTGAAATGTACAGCGGTCTGCGCAGGCTGGGCAAAAAAGTATGGATGCTGAACTATAATAACGAAGCCCATAACCTGGTGGAAAGAAAGAACCGTAAAGACATCCAGATCCGCGAACAGCAGTTCTTCGATTACCTGCTGAAAGGTGATAAACCTGCCAAATGGATCTCGGAAGGTGTTCCTGCCGTTATGAAAGGAAGAGATCTGGGACTGGGATATTAATCCCGCCAAATGAATATGAAAGCCCGCACTGAAAAGTTGCGGGCTTTTTATTTATGTTCTCGTGGAGATATATTTAACAAGACTTCGTTTGGCAACAGGCAGCAGTGTTTCTTCTATCGGCGCACTGATCGATGTCTCTACTGCGTATACTGCCGGGTTGGGCAGTTCTGTGCAGTTGCGGATCAGTTGCTGTTTGATACTCTGATAAGAATTAGCCAGGTTCCGCTGCCACACGTCGATGAATGATGTCCTGAGACTGCGCCATCTGTAATCATCCTGCTCATAAATGCTGAGCCGGTAATAATATGCCCAGGTATTCTTACATGAACCTTCACACAAAAGAAAATAACCTTCAGAGCTATCGAGTGGAACAAGTCCTACAGGCTCAATGGCTAATGCATCTGCTATGGATTCGTAGATGCCGGTACCATTGTCGATGCTTTTTTTCATGTTGGAGGATGCATAGCCGATAATATCTTCCAACTCCTGCATCATTTCGCTGTCTTCCACTATAGATTCGTATAATAAGCGGATATTTTCCGCCTGGATGCCCGTAAGTCGTTTGGGAAACTGTTCCGATAACTGCTGTTTGTTCTCCCTGAACGCAACCAGGTTGTTGTAGTGGAAAACAAGATCGGCTAAAGAGGGATAAAGTTCACAGGCTGCAAAGTGTCTGTTGATGTCCTGCAGATAGGCGAGGAGTGTGTACTTTTTCAATTCAAAATCAATATAACCTTCCGCAAACCATGTTTCTGATAATGATTTCATACCGGGTTTGTTTGGTTACCTGAATTTAACCAACAACCGCTACAAAAACACGGATCAGTTACGCACAGATGTGCATAGCTTCCATAACAAGATCTTAATCTTCTGTGCTCGGATGTCTTTCCCTGCCGCTTTTCGACTGGCCAAAATCAAAGAATAAAGTGGTCTGGATAAAGTTCTTGGAGAAAGTGGTATAAGATGATGTCTGATCGAACCGATGGATGAAACCGGTTTGCAGCGTGAGTTTTTCATTCAGCTGGTAACCCAGGCCCAGGAATAAGCGGCTCTGTTCAAAATGCGGGGCTTTGTCAAGTATGAATACTTCGGCCGATGCTCCTGCATACCAGGTTTTGGGCTGCAGTACTTTATGGTTAATGGGGAGTATGCCATTCATCCGGTAACGGAAACGGCTGTGGAACGATGATCCTATAAACCGTTGTTCGATCCGGTAACGGTGCTCCAGTTTCAGCCTGCTGATATTGTTGGTGATGGTCAGCTGTTCCCAGGTTCTCACTTCATTGGCCAGTTCCGGATCGGTAAAATTCCCGAACGGAGTATAGGTGTGGTAATTTCCCACACCTACCAGTACGGTCAGGTTCTTTTGAATATTATAACCAATACCACCCTTGTATTCGTAATAGCTGAAGCCATTGAAGAACTGCTGCGAACGTAATTGTGCTTCCCCAAAAGCATTCCATTTACTGTTGAAATTGATCTTGCCGCTTATAACGTTCCAGGTGCCAAGTCCGTCGGTTTTAACCTGTGCCTGGCCGGCCAATGATAAAAGTAAAGCCATCAGTAGGATGGCTTTACGGTTGAAAAATTGCATCAGGATCTGATTATCGTTTGATTGGATGTTCGTGTTGCCGGTTACAGGTAATGAAACCACTGCCTGTCCGCGTCCCAGTTTTCGAATTCTTTTGCTACAGCCGTGAGAAAACCTGCACCGATGCTGCCATCTACAATCCTGTGATCGTAGCTGAGCGACAGGTACATCATATGGCGGATACCGATGGTATCACCTTCTTTGGTCTCGATCACCATCGGGCGTTTTTTGATCGCACCTACGGCGAGGATCGCTACCTGCGGCTGGTTGATGATCGGCGTGCCCATCAGGCTTCCGAATGTGCCTACGTTGGTCAGTGTGAATGTGCCCGATGCAGTATCATCAGGACGAAGCTTGTTATTCCTCGCTGCATCGGCAAGATTGTTCACCGATCTGCTCAGTCCTACAATATTCAGCTGGTCTGCGCCTTTGATCACAGGAACAATGAGGTTGCCGGTTGGCAAGGCTGTTGCCATGCCGATATTGATATCTTTTTTGATGATGATCTTATCGCCATCGAGAGAGCAGTTGATCAGCGGGAAACGTTTGATCACATTCACGATGCATTCGATAAACATCGGTGTGAATGTAAGTTTGGTTCCTTCGCGCTTCTCGAATTCATCTTTCACTTTATTGCGCCACATAACCATATTGGTTACGTCTGCTTCTGCAAAGCTGGTTACGTGCGGACTGGTATGCTTGCTGTCTACCATGTGCTTCGCGATCAGCTTGCGCATCCTGTCCATTTCAACGATCTCGGTGCTCCCGCTCAGTACTACTGCAGAAGGATCGGCCAGTTTGCCTGAGGAGGAAACTGCTGCCGGAATAGAACTGCCGGTTTGGGGTGCAGCGGATGGTATATGAATGGTAACAGGTGCTGCTTTTTGTGCAGGAGCTGTTGCCACCTGAGGAGTCTGTGGTGCAGCAGGTGCATTGCCCGATTTCTTCGCAGCCACATATTGCAGGATGTCTTTTTTGGTAACCCTGCCTTCGTTGCCTGTGCCCGGAAGCCTTTCCAGTTCACTCAGGCTGATGCCTTCGCTGTTGGCGATATTCAGTACCAGTGGTGAATAAAAACGATTGGTTGCAGGCTTGTCGAGCAGTTCTGTAGCGGGCTGCGGTACATAAGGGATCTCACTGATGTCGATCTCTTCTGCAGCCGGCTCCTCTGCTTGCACGGCTGTAACGGCCGGCTCGGGTTCTGGTACTGCAATTGGTTTTTCCGGCTCATTCTGCGCAGGAGCGGGGGCTGATACGGCAGTAGTACTGCCATTGGTATTGATACGTGCGATCACCGTTCCGATCGGCACTACATCATTTACATTGTATAATATTTCGGTGATAACACCAGCTGCTGTTGAAGGCACTTCGCTGTCTACCTTATCCGTTGCAATATCCAATACAGTTTCATCCTGTTCCACACGGTCACCCACCTGCTTATTCCACTTAAGGATGGTAGCTTCCATGATGCTCTCGCCCAGTTTGGGCATTACCAGTTCAGCAATTGCCATACAATCGTACAGTTTTTTATGTATAATAGGTTGACGCTTATCAAAAACGATCAACTGTTAGTTTTTTGCAATGATAAACAGAAATCCGGTAATCTTTCTCTAAAATTACGAAATCGCCGGAATTACTGCCTCCTGATTTTCAGTGGCAAAAGTAGAGTTCTGAACTGAAATTCTGCTAACTCTTTTCTAGGATCAATAACCGCAGGAGGTTCAATGCATAAACGGCGGTTACCTCAATATTTTTTTGCCTGTCGAAACGCAGCCGGAACTGGCGGGCAATTGTTTTTTCGGCGTTTCCTGCAGCGATCCAGACCATGCCCACGGGTTTTTCGGGCGTGCCGCCGTCCGGCCCCATGATCCCGCTTACCGCCACAGCATAATCCGAGCCGATCAGCGATAATGTACCCTGTACCATTTCCCGCACCGTATCTTCGCTAACGGCGCCAAACGCTGCCAGCGTTTCAGGTTTTACATGAAGCGCATGTTCCTTTACATCATTCGCATAACTCACCACAGTTCCTTTATAATAAGCGGAAGAACCGGCATGGGCTGTAATCAGATGTGCAATATAACCACCGGTGCAACTTTCGGCGGTAGCCATGGTTTTCCCTTTTTCCTGCAGTAAACGCCCAATGGCCAGTTCGAGCGGAATGTCTTCTGCTGCTACAAGGTATTCTGCAGTTCTTGATACAAGCAGGTCGAAATGCCTGCTGAGCTCACGTTCTATCAGATCTTTATCCATACCCGATGCGGTTAACCGCAGGCGTACCATTCCATAATTGGGCAGGTAAGCAAGTTTGATCCAGCCGGGCAGATCCGCTTCCAGGTCGGCAATAAGGTCTGCCAGCATCGATTCCCCGATACCTGCGGTTAAAAGGGTACGATGTGCGATAAAGCCGGTTGCAAAACGGGAAGAAATCATCGGCAGCACATGATGTTCCATCAGCCATTTCATTTCATGGGGTACGCCGGGCATGGAAATAAATACCGTTCCGTTTTTCTCAAACAGCATTCCGGGTGCTGTACCCGATTCGTTGAAAAGTACGGTGCAGCTATCCGGTACTTCCGCCTGCTTTTTATTCCGGTCTGATACCGGGCGTTTAAAAACAGACTCGAACAGGTGGATCACATGCTGAAGTGTTGTTTCGTGGATCACCATCTTCCCGCCGAAATAATCCGCTAAAAGAGGCTTGGTGATATCGTCTGCGGTTGGCCCGAGCCCGCCCGTGATCAATACCAGTGATGCCCGCCCGCACTCGTTATCGAGCGCCTGCCAGATGTCGTCCCGGTTATCGCCTACTGCCACTCGATTCTTTACCGGCATGCCTCTTTTGTTAAGTTCCCTGGCAATCCACGCACTGTTGGTATCGATTACCTGGCCTATCAATAACTCGTCTCCAATGGTAATGATCGATGCAAAAACTTTTTCCATAACCCGCTTACACTTATTTTGTGCAAGTTAAACCGGATTTGTGGTTCTGTATGAACCTGTTACTATTGATTTATTCACGCCCAAGATGTTATTATGAAAAAATACTGGTTCTCGCTGCTGTTATTATCTTTTTCCGGCATTAATGCCCAATCGCTGACCCAGCGCCTTGAGTCCGCCGCTGCAAAACTGGTGGCGGATGCCCAGATGCGTACTGCAATTGCCGGTGTGTATGTTGTAAAAAGTGCAACGGGTGAGCCGGTATTCAGCCTGAATGCGCAGACAGGACTGGCACCTGCCAGTTGTCAGAAGACCATCACCAGCGCTGCTGCCATGGAATTGCTGGGAGCCGGCTATCGTTTCAGGACGGAGATCGCGTATTCCGGTGCAATCAAAGCAGGAGTGCTTGAAGGAGACCTGCATATCACCGGCTTCGGTGACCCCACACTCGGCAGCTGGCGTTATGATTCCACAAAAGATGAAAAACTCTTCGGCAGATGGATAGCAATGCTGAAAGCAAAAGGCATCACCAGGATCAATGGTTCACTTGTGGCGCACACGGCTAACTGGGAAAAAGAAACATTACCCGGCGGCTGGATCTGGGATGATATCGGTAACTATTATGGTGCAGGAAGCGCAGGTTTGAACTGGCGGGAAAACCAGTACGACCTTATCCTTAGTTCCGGCGAACAGGGTGAAAAAGCTTCCATTGTGAAGACAGAACCTGTATTATACGACGCTGTATTGCAAAGCGAACTGCGCGCAGGCGCGAAAGGCAGCGGCGACAATGCCTATATCTACCTGCCGCCATTCAGTCAGCGTGGTTTTGTGCGCGGCACCATATCGCCCAATGAAAAAGCATTTACTATTTCAGGGTCTTTCCCTGATCCTGCTTCCCAGTTCATCCATACCGTGGCCGACAGACTGAATGCTGCCGGCATCAGCACTACGTCTTTCGGAGTAGATGATTCTACTGCAAATACCAGTGGTTATACTTTATTGCATACGGAAAATTCGCCGGCACTTGATAGTGTGAATTACTGGTTCATGAAAAAAAGCATCAACCTTTACGGCGAATCATTACTTAAAGCCATTGCATTTCAACAAGGCGGGTTTGGCAGTACGGACAAAGGTGTTCAGGCAGTAAAAAACTTCTGGAAACAGCAGGGGATCGATCCCGCAGCTTTACGTATGATCGATGGAAGCGGTCTTTCGCCACAAAACCGTGTAACCGCAGAATCGCTGGTTAAAGTATTGCAGTTTGCAAGAAGCCGGCCCTGGTTTAATTATTATTATGATGCATTGCCGCTTTATAACCAGATGAAACTGAAAAGCGGTACAATCGGTGGCGCGAAGAGTTTTGCGGGATATCACACAGCGAAAGACGGTACCACATATACGGTAGCCATCATCATCAACAATTTCGATGGCTCTGCCAATGAGATCGTTAAAAAAATGTTCCTGCTGCTGGATGAACTGAAATGATGATCAGTTCGATTCAAAGTAGGAGGCGAGCGTATCACGCAGCTGCTGCGGCATGTTGGTACGCTTGCCCGTATGTATATCCATGAAGAACAGAACTACTTTACCGGTGGTCAGCAGTTTTTTCTTCTCATTGTACACTTCATTGTAAAAAGTGATGGCATGTGAATCGGGCAGTTCCCTGATGATGGTTTTGATCGTGATCAGATCATCATAATGTGCCGGCCTCAAATATTTCGCTTCCATCTCTACCACCGGCATTCTTACCCCCATGGCTTCCATTTCTTTATAGGTAAAACCGAGATCCCGGATCGATTCTGTACGTCCTACCTCGAAATACTGCGCATAATTACCATAATACACAATATCCATCTGGTCTGTTTCCGCATAGCGCACCCGCACGGTGGTAAAATGTTCGTACATAGTTATTCCTATTTGTTGACAAACTTACGTGCCTTCATCTGTTTTTCCACAAAACGCCTGTTGAAGCCTTCTTACCCGACTCCCGTGGTACCTTTAGAACAGGTTTTTGCTTTTTATTAAGAAAGAAACTGAAATCTTTGTTCAGTCAGCCCAACCACTATGAAGAAACTCATCAGAATATTCCTGTTTGCTGCCGGAACCATCAGCAGTTTGCTGTCCGGCGCGCAGACCACACAGCTTTTACAGGATCCGGACGCCGCATTCAAATCGGCCAAAGAACTTTACCAGCAGGAAAAATACAGTCTTGCTTATCCTGTATTTAAAACCTTATACAATAACGGGATCGAAAAATCCGGGTTCCCTGCAACCGTGCAGCTGGAATCGAAATATTATTCGATCCTTTGCGGTTTGCAACTGAACGATGCGGCTGCTGAACCGCAGGCTGTCGCTTTTGTAACGCTGGAACATGATGTGCCACGCGTACAGATGATGAGTTATCATCTTGCAGAATATTATTACCGCACACGTGATCTCACCAAAGCACAGGAATACTACCAGAAAACGAATATTGCCAACCTGAGCAACCGCGAGATAGCGGAGATGAAATTCCACCAGGCCTATGGGTATTTTGCGATGCAGCAGTTCGACAAAGCCAGGCCCTTGTTCAATGCGATCCGCCAGCTCCCGAAAGATCCGAACTATACTGATGCCAATTATTATTATGGTTTTATCGCGTTCAACGACAAGAACTATACGCAGGCGCTGGAAAGCTTCCGGATCGCGGAAAAATCTCAGACTTACCAGAATATCGTTCCCTTCTATATTGCAGAGATCTATTATTTCAGCGGCGACCGCGACCAGGCTTTGTCTTACGGAGAAGCCGCACTTTCCCGCGGTGGTCAGTATTACGATCTGCAGCTGAAACAGCTGGTGGGGCATCTCCTGTTTGAGAAAAGGCAATATGCGAAAGCCCTCCCTTACCTGGAACAATATGTGGCAGCAAAAGATAAAGTAAGAAGGGAAGATCTGTATGAATTAGCCTACTGTTATTATGAAGCCAAAAACTGGCCCAAATCGATAGAAGGATTCAAACAACTCGGCGGCGGCGCAGATTCACTGGCGCAGAACAGCATGTACCTGCTTGCAGACGCGTACCTGAAAGTGAACGATAAACAGAACGCAAGAAGTGCATTTCAGTTCTGTGCAGCGAATAACAGTAACGCCGTACAGAAAGAAATCTCGTTATTTAATTACGCCAAACTTTCATACGACCTTGGTTATATGGATATTGCGCTGAAAGGATTCAAGGATTACCTGGCAGCATATCCGTCATCCGCGCTGCAGCAGGAAGCCAAGGAACTACTGGTAAGCACCATGGCCAATACCAGTAATTACCGCGAAGGACTTGCCCTGTACGAAAGCCTGCCCGGCAAGAGTGAAAATGCGGTAAAGATCTATCCGCGTCTTTTATATGGAAGAGCTGTGGAACTGATCAATGACCAGCAGATCATCCAGGCAGATGAATTGCTTACCAAAGTACTGACAGCACCTTATAATAATCAGCAATTGCCATTTACTTATTTCTGGAAAGGGGAGATCGCGTACCGCACAGGCAATACGGATGCGGCCATTACACATCTGACAAATTACCTGAAGAACCCATCGGTAAACGGCGAAGTGAATACGCTTAATGCACGTTATAGTCTCGGCTATGCGTTACTCAAAAATGAGAATTATGCAGCAGCGCGTGAGAATTTTTCACAGATCGCAGGTTCGGTTCCGTCAACTTCCAGCCAGATCCAGCAGGATGCTTATCTGCGTACGGCGGATTGTCATTTTATGGCGAAGGACTTCAAACAGGCTTTACGCATGTATGAGCAGGTGCTGAACCAGCAATTGCCCGGAGCGGACTATGCATTGTTCCAGAAAGCTGTGATTGCAGGTGCATCGAATAAGAATAACGAGAAGATCGCATTGCTGCAGTCGCTGGAAAGACAGTTCCCGGCTTCTGCTTATAAATCGGAAGCCAACCTGGAAATTGCCAATACTTACCTGGCAGATGAGAACTTCCAGGCTGCGATAGAACCGTTGAACCGCATTGTAAAAGATAATAAGGCAACAGCATTGCATCCCGAAGCATACCTGAAGCTGGGTGTAGCCTATTTCAACCTGGATAAAAACACGGAGTCGCTTGCACAGTTTAAAAAACTGGTAGCTACTTACCCGAATACGCAGGAAAGTACAGATGCGATAGAGTATATCCGGAACTTATTTGTAGAGAACCAGCAACCCGGCGAATTTGTAACATTCATGCGTGAGAATGGCAAGCCGGTAACCTATAATGAAGAAGATTCACTGACCTTCCGTTCGGCGATGCTTCGCTATGATGCGAAAGATATGGCTGGCGCGAAAACGGGTTTTGCAGCTTATCTCGCTAAATTCCCTGATGGCCGTTATAATCTTGAAGCCAATTATTTCTCAGCAGAGATCTATATTTCAGAAAAAGATGCGAAGAATGCGTTAACCTATTATGCAACGGTTGCCGGCAAAGCGCAAAACAGATTCGCGGAACGAAGCGCGCTCCAGGCTGCAAGGATCTATTATTTTGATCTGAAAGATTATGTGAACGCAGAGAAATATTTCATCCAGGCAAAAGAACTGGCAACTCAACAGGAGAACAGGCTGGAAGCGATGCGCGGATTATTACGCTGCCAGTTCAAAGCGCAGAAATGGAAAGAAGCGGCCCCGAATGCCCAGGAACTGTTACAGGAAAAAGGAATTGCAACCGACGACAGGATGATGGCCAGTATGGTCGTAGCCCGTAACCACCACCTGAACAACGAAGCAGAACAGGCGGCAGCTGCGTACAGGCAGGTAATTGCTACCGGCAAATCGGAGTACAGTGCTGAAGCGCAATATCGTATTGCAGAACTGCTGCTGCAACAGGATAAACTTGCAGATGCAGAGAAAGCAGCTTTTGATGTGATCAAAAAATCAGGATCTTACGAGTACTGGGTTACCAAAAGCTATATGCTGCTGGGCGATATTTATTTCAAACAGAAAGATCTGTTCAATGCCGAAGCTACTTACAAGAGCATCGCAGAGAATGCTGCAATTGCAGAATTGAAAACCGAAGCACAGCGAAAACTGGCTCAGGTAGTGGAAGAAAAGAATAAATCAAATAAAGTTGAACAACAGTAAAGCTGCATACATGAAGTACATTAAATCCATATTATTGCTGCTCGTTGTGGTTTGCATAACAACCACTGCTGTTGAAGCACAAAAAAGCAGAAGCAAAAAGGGTAAAGCCACAAAACAGCAGAGCGCGCGTAAGAAAGCAACAACAAAAAACAAGGCCAGAAAGAAGCCGGCAGCGAAACCTGCATCTGCTAAAAAAACAACAACTGCGGATATTTCTACCGCATCAGCACAGAAAATAACCAAGGAAGCACTGGGTGATACCTCAGCGCCGCGTGTGGTAACAATTACCTCAGCGTTTAAACCATCGCTGAAGACTGCAGCCAAGATCAATTTTACTGCAGCTACTCCTGTGATCGATTCATCCCGCACACCGGTAGTGTATAATATTCCGGCGCAGAATCTTTTATTCTCTTACCAGCCTGTACCCATCAAGCCGGTAGCATTGAAACCTGATACCAGCATTACCTGGAACAATGATCATTATGTGAAATTAGGAGTGGGTAATTTCAGCACTTTGCTGGCAGAAGGCGCATTTTCATTCGGCGATGGCAAACGCAGCATCACAAACCTCCGTGCTGGGTACCTGTCTAACAAAGGCAATCTTTTCGCGCAGCAATACAGCAAGTTCGGTGTGGAAGCTATTTCTATCCTGAACAGCAACGGCGGACATGAATGGACCACCAAAGCATTCTATACCAATACCACCCGGTATTTCTACGGATATGAACCACGCACCATCAGCTATACAAAAGAAAATCTGCTTCGCCGGTATAATGATGCGGGCATAGAGATCGGGATGAAGAACAAAGTGCCCGGAGAGTTCAATATCACATATCATCCACAGTTGAGACTGAACTACTTTTCAGATAACAGCAACGGGCAGGAATATAACCTGATCGCCCGCGCCCCGGTACGCAAAACCTTCGGTGAAAATTATGCGCTGGACATCGGGATCACTGCCGATATTTCATCCACGCAATTCAGGATGATACCTAATACACTGAAGTTCAACAATAATCTTTTTTATGTTAGTCCTTCCGTTCAATATGCCGCAGCCGGTTTCAAACTCAACCTGGGAGTGCAGACTACCTGGGATAACAAGAAATTTGCCCTGTTACCTGATATTACCGCTGAAGCGAAGATCTCCGATGTTGGGCTGATCGCGGAAGCCGGATGGAAAGGCTATTATAACAAGAACAATTACAGGTCGCTTGCAGATTTCAACCCATGGGTGGAACGTCCCGCAAATCCTTTCCTGAATACGAAAGTAAGTGAACAATATGGTGGCATTAAAGGAGCAGCAGGGAATCATTTCACCTATAAAGCGCGCTTGTCTTTTGTCCGCCTGAATAACCAGCCATTGTTTGTGAATGATGCAATGGATGGAAAAACATTCACCGTATTATTTGAGCCCAAGCTTGAAATGCTGAAACTTTACGGAGAAGTAGGGTATAATGTACAGGAAAAATTTTCTCTCTCTGCAGGTGCAACCTACCGGCAATTCACGTCGCTGGAGCAAAATGAAAAAGCATGGGGACTGCTGCCGCTGGAGATCAACGGTTCATTGCGCTGGAAAGTGCTGAAAGACCTGCAGCTCAAGGCCGATGCATTTATCTGGGATGGCGCTCAATACCGTAATACGGCATTGCAAAGCGGCAAGCTGGATCCTGCTGCGGACCTCAATATCGGTGCTGAATTTGCTGTGATGCGCAGGCTGAACCTGTGGTTACAACTGAATAATGTACTCAATAATAAATACCAGCGCTGGAATCAATATGAAGTAGTAGGGTTGAATGTGTTGGGCGGAGTTGTATATTCGTTCCGCTAAACTAACCCCATGGAAGAATACCTGTACAAATATTTTGTAATATATAGCAAGCTTGCTATTCCTGATATTGGTCAGTTCACTATGGAAGTGACGCCGGCTTCTGTTGACGATTCCGGCCGTCTGCTGCTGGCTCCCGCTCCGCGTATTTCGTTCGTGGAAGGGCAGGTTACCGCCGACAAACATTTTTTTGATTTTATCGCCGCAGAAATGAATGTTGATGAAGTAGATGCGATCCGTCGTTTCCGCGATTACGCCGTTTCTCTGAAACAGAAAGCTGTTGAAGAAGGTGTTACGCTTACAGGAATCGGGCAGCTTCATCATTCTGCCGGCAGGCTGGTATTCTCGGCAGCCACACCCGAACATATATTACCCGCTGTATCATTGCCCGATGGGGTGGCAGCCCTTGAAAAAAAACAGGCTGTTATTGCTACTGAAACTTCATCAACTACAGAATATTCTCCCGCTGAAACCCCGGTTAACGAAGAAATAGTGGAAGAAGAAGTGGCCGAAGAGCGCTCCGGATCGTGGTGGATCTATGCTGTTATACTGCTCCTGGCCGGTATCAGCGCCATACTTTTTTATTATGCATAACCTGTTTCCGGAAGATTTATGAGCAAGAATATCAATTATAGTCATTGCCCCTGCTGCAACAGTGCTGATATCAATCCGGTACTTTCTGCCGAAGATTATACCGTTAGCCATGAACTGTTTGAAATATGGCATTGCAATCATTGCTCTAACCGCTTTACCCAGGACGTACCCGATGCAGCAAACATAGGACCTTATTACCAGTCGGATGCTTATGTATCTCACTCGGATACCAAACAGGGTCTGATCAATAAACTATACCATGCAGTCCGCAATTATACTTTACAGAAGAAAAGATCACTTGTTCAGCAGGTGACAGACCGGAAACAAGGTTCGCTGCTTGACGTGGGTGCCGGAACCGGTGCCTTCGCCGGGATCATGAAACAGGCAGGCTGGCAGGTAACCGGCCTGGAACCTGATGATACCGCACGAAATGTGGCAGCGGAGAAGAACGGTATACAGCTGCTCGCTCCCGGCGAATTATACCAGCTTGCACCGGATCAGTTCGATGCCATTTCGCTCTGGCATGTGATGGAACATGTGCACGATCTGCATGGCTATATCAGAAGATTTTCTGCCGTTCTCCGCCAGAATGGACGACTGCTCATTGCAGTTCCCAATTATACCAGTCAAGATGCAGAAGTGTACGGAAAATACTGGGCAGCATACGATGTGCCACGTCACTTGTATCATTTTTCCCCTGCGGGTATGGAACAGATGATGCTGGCTGAGGGTTTTGTATTAACAGGCGTTAAACCCATGTGGTTCGACAGTTTTTACGTAGCCATGCTGAGCGAGCAATACCGCAAGGGTAAAAGCAACCTGTTTCGTGCAGCATGGGTTGGACTGATGTCTAATCTCAAAGCTGTGGGCAATAAAAAAAGATGCAGTTCTGTGATCTACATCTTTTCAAAAAAGTAATTCAGGAAGTTTTATCAGTTGAACTTCACTTCACAAAGTACCGGCCATCTTTTGCCGGTGATGTAAAAGCTTTGTTTGGTGGAATCATAGGCAATGCCATTCAGCACGTAACCTTCATCGACAGAACGCGGATCATATGCCGCACCGGATTTGCGCAGCAGGTCAGAGAGGTCTATCTTTCCTTCCACCAGTCCTGATGTCGGATTAATTTTCAGGATGTAATCATAACCATACCGGTTTGCATACACACTGCCATTTACATATTCCAGTTCATTGAGGCTGTCTACATAACCATTGTTATCTGTAACGCCCACTGTTTTTTCAATTTTGAAACTGGCCGGATCTACAAAATAAAGATTGCTGCCGCCTGTAGAAACGATCAGGCTTTTGCCATCGTTGGTAAGGCCCCAGCCTTCATAAGGCCATTCAAATTCCTGGATCTTTTTGAACGACATATCGTATACAAACACTTTATGCTCTTCCCAGGTGAGCTGATAGATCTTGTTATTAAGGATGGTTACACCTTCTCCGAAATAAGTATTTCCGAGTGCGAGATCTTTGGTGGCTTTGCCGGTATTCAGGTCAACAACACGTAATTTACTTACACCTCTCATGCCTGTTCCTTCATACATTTTCCCATCGTTCCAGATGAGTCCCTGGGTATAGGATGATGTATCGTGCGGATATACCTTAATAATGTTATAGCCGATTGCCGCAGGTGCGGGAATGGCAGGTGCAGCCGGAGTATTTTCCGTATTATCTTCTTTATCCTTACAGCTGTTCAGCAATACAACCGCAAGCAGTGCGGACAGGATGATCTTTTTCATATTAAAATGTTGCGCGCAAAAATAGACAAGTTGTTACAGATATACCGTTAAAAATAACGCAGCAGATGTTGCGCCACTTTTTCTGCAAAAACAGGCGTGAGTGCCACACCCATGCCATTGCAGGCCGATACGGCATCCGTTTTTTCCCCCGCAGCTTCCAGTAAAGGCATACCATTATCTGTAAAACCCATGATGCCGCTCCAGTGATGATCGATCGTATAGGAATAACGGGGTGACAGATGTTCCCTCAAAAACTGTTCGAGCCGGATCCGGATTTCGCCGGAACCTTCAAAACCAGTGGTTCGCTCGGCATCGATCGCCGTGTTTCTTGCGCCGCCGAGCAGGATACGGTTACCAAGGTTTCGCCAGTAATAAAAGCCTTCGTCGTAATGAAAAGTACCCTTCATGGTAAGTCCGGGTACTGGTGATGTTACAATCACCTGTCCTCTTGCAGGAACAACGCCCGATGCCGGGAACAGGTCTTTTGTAAATGCATTGCAGCAAAGCAATAACCGGCCGGCCTGCATGTTAAACTGGCTGGTATGGACCGTTACCGGTTCGCCTTCATCCCAGCCTGTAACTTCAAGGCCGTAATACAACTGAACGCCCATGGATTGCACCAGGCGGCTGAGCCCCTGCAGCAGCATGCCGCTGTGAAGCCCTGCTTCGAGCGGGTTGGAGATCATGGCGTCGAAATTCCGTAATCCCTTTTCCTGTATCTGGTCATTCGCATAGCTGAACACCTGGCTGATACCGGTAACAGGTTTTAAAGCATCATTCAGTTCATCCAGCAGACCCGGAAGCTCGTGCCAGGAGTCGTAAGTGTGATCGATACATTCAAAGCCGCCGCAGGGATCGAACGCAATTTCATCATCTTTAAAAAAAGAACGGATCTTTTCAATGCCTTTGTAACGCATTTCCACTACTTCCAGCATCGCATCTTTACCCATGCTACGCATGTTATGGATCAGCTCCGTAGGACTGCCGAAACACGCAAAACCGGCATTACGGGAAGAGGCACCGAGAGGCACCGGGTTTCTTTCAACAACACTGATCCGCAGTGCGTTGTTTCTTTTTTTGAGTTCGAAGGCAGTCCATAGTCCCATCAGGCCACCGCCTGCAATGATGATATCCTGCGGTGAATAATATGTTTCCTTTTCCCAGATCGATAAATGATGCATAGGCTAAAGATAATGAACACCCGGCTGTCTGATGTTTTTCCCGAAATTTAGAAAAAAAGCAAAAAAGAAGTATATTTAATGGCCCTGGAAAACCAGCAGGCAAGCATAAACAATTACCCATGTACAACAAGACCAATGCAGAAAATGCCAGGAAAGACCGTCGTGACGATCATACCGGACAGCAACAGAATGGCAAGGTACTGCCGGCCGTAGCACCTGCACAGGCAAAATCAGAAACAGTGCAGCGGGTGGAAGAAGACGAACCGGTACAGGACAGGTTTGAAACCGTTCAGAAAATGGATGAGGATGAAGCATTGCAGGGTAAGTTCGAAACCGTTCAGAAGATGGATGAGGATGAAGCTTTGCAGGGTAAGTTCGAAACGGTTCAGAAGATGGATGAGGATGAAGCTTTGCAGGGCAAATTCGAAGCGATCCAGAAAATGGATGAGGATGAGCCTTTACAGGGAAAGTTCGGAACGATACAGCGTGAAAAAGATACACAGTCAACCAACAATACCGGCATGCCGGACAATCTCAAATCTGGTATTGAAAACATGTCGGGCTATTCAATGGATGATGTGAAAGTGCATTATAATTCTCCGAAACCGGCTGCTATCCAGGCGCATGCCTATGCACAGGGAACAGATATTCATGTTGCATCCGGACAGGAGAAACACCTGGCACATGAAGCCTGGCATGTAGTACAGCAAAAACAGGGACGGGTAAAGCCTACCATGCAGATGAAAGGAACAGTGCCAGTGAACGATGATGCCGGTCTGGAACACGAAGCCGATGTGATGGGTGCAAAAGCTTTACAGCAATACAGCATTCAGCGGAAAAAAAAACTGATCCCGTAAGTATTTCTTCAAACCTGGCACCTGTACAGGGTGGTTTCTGGGATAAAACAAAAAACTTCTTCGGAAAAGCAGGCGATGCAGTTGCTTCCGCTCCCGGTAAAGCAATGGCCGTGAAAGGTGAAGCACAGAATACCGATCGGCTGAATACGCTCACAGGCAGTGTATTGCCGGCAGCATCTGCAGGCGGTGCCCTTAAAGGCGCAATCAAGGCAATCCAGGATAATAAGGTAGACACAGGCCCTTCCGCACTCGGCGGCTCTGTAGGTGTAATAGGAGGAGCTGTTCCAACGATTACCGGAACAATGGACCTTGCCAAGGGAATTGCAACAAAAGATACAAGAAGAGCCCTGAACGGCGGAATGGACCTGGTGCAGGGCGGACTCGGTATTGCCGGTGGCGCTGCTTCCATTGCAGGAAGTGCAGCCGTTCCGGGTATTGGTCTGGCATCAGCGGCAGTAGATACTGCAAGAAATGCAGGTAACGCTGTTTACACGGATTCACAGAAGAAAAAACTGGAAACCCAATTTTCCCGGATCGCATCTGTTGGCCCTGGCGATGTAACCCTGAGCGAACTTGGCAAGGAAGGATATAAAGATAAAAGCATGCTGGAACAATACCAGATGCTGCAGATCGCAAAACGCGCAGCAGTTGTGCGTGAAAAACAAAGGAACCGTGCCATTGTGAATGCTGTGGCTTCAGGTGTGGAAACCGCCGGACATGCAACCGTGGTAGGAGCAGGTGCAACAGGTGTTGGTGCCGCAGTAGGTGCCGGTCTTGTTGCAGGTGGTAAAGGCATCAAAGCCGGAGCAGGTTTAACCAGATATATCAAGCAGACCGGGAAAGACAAAGGCTGGTGGGGCAAGGGGGCAAATTCAGCTGATACCTCTGCAGGCAAATCGCACGACGCCATGACCTTCATTGCGCATGCCCGTCAGAATTACCAGAACGAAGAAGTACAGGAATCACTGGCTGCCATGGGGGCTAATGAAGAACAGATGGCATTGTTCAGACAGGATAAACTACCCGTTGATCAACTTTATGCATTGTACAGAAAACGCTAGGCTAACCACCTGCAGCTAAGTATATATTAATGGATATCGAAAAGAATACCTCATACAATAACAATTCCAAAAGCACAACAGCGGCTGCACATGAAACGGGTACGCATGCACAGTCCATGCCAGCTGTTCCTGCCGTACAGGCCAAAAGTAAATTTGCAAAAGGAGGGGGCAAGCCTGCCGACAAGAAACCTCTCGACCAGGATGGAATTGCCGATATGGTAAAAGCCGTCACCACACAACGCAAAACCGACAGTGCTTTTGTACCGGCAGTACAACCGGGAGAAGATACTGCTCAATACTCCATGCAGGCATTTAATCCGAAGCAGGTTTAATTACACAGCACTCAGTGATACATAAAGATGGTGTAATCATTTTCCCTGTAGTTATTACGGAAAACAACATTTGCAGATAGCCGTTTACAGTATTCTGTGATGAACTCCGGCTTGTAGGATACGATCAGCCCATCCGGTGGCCACGCATAACTCAGCAGGTTAAAGCCAAATCCTCTCCGGCAGTTATTATATAATTTCTCAATCATGCGCAACACGAACAACGGGTCTGTATTGTAATAATTCAATGCGCCGGATAAAAGTATATAATCTGTAACAGGCAATTCAGCCTGCTCAAAATCGCCCTGGAAAAAAAGTGTTTCGGGAAGATGACTGTATTTCTGAATAGCAATATTCAGCAGATCTGGAATCTGTTCTACGCCAAAATAACGAAGATGCGGATAGCGTTCGCCGAGATAGGCGCGGAGATCGCCATGGCCGCAACCCACATCCAGCACGGAATGATGGTTAAGATCGGCAATGTCTGCCAGCACACTGAAACGCACCTGTTGGCCTTCGTAATCTTCCCAGCCTAGTGCGCCCACATGATCCTGGCCATACAGCCTGATCTGCTCTTTATGAAACCTGAATATGCCGGCGGTATCGGTTAATGCCATGGTGTTATATTTTAAGCCGCGAGGTTAGGGAATATCGTTCCGTTTTAACAACGGCATGATCAGATAGCGTGTCAGTAATAATCCCGCGATCATGCCTGCCAGGATGATTGCCATGAGCGTTGGTAATGGCATATTGATACAGGTGGTAGACGGATCTGTTACACAGGCTGTTGATGTGTCGATATCCGCGATCAGTGTATCTGCAGATTCGTCTGCAAGCGGCGTTGCCGCCGATACACCCGCAATTGTATCCGTTGCTGAAGTTTCGCCGATTATAACTGCTGCCGGACTTTTAGCCGGCGTAGCACCGAATAATGGAATGGAATCGTTTGTAAACAGGTACGCAAAAAAGAAAAGAATAAAGAAGACTGCAACCACTATGAGTGTGATCTCGCCATACTTTTTCCATTTCCATTCCACACTGTTCACTTTGATCTGGTAGATATAAATGCCGCCACAGATCAGACCCAGCAGTAAAAAGACAAGTGTCAGCAAGCCAAGGAAAGAAGTCAGTTCATGGTTGATATATTCGAACCTGCTGATGAATCTTTTATCGAGCGGCCTTTTTTTGTTGGCGTCGTTGATCAGTGAGTCAACGCGCAGATCTGCCAGGTATTGATACACTACATCACGGTAGGCAGGATCCTTGATGTCTTCAAAACAGATCTCACAAGGATTTTTAAGGATATACCAGTATAATGCCATTTTACGTTTCAGCCTGTCGATGAACCCAAGATCCGCGGGTACATGTTTGATGAGCAGACTGTCTTTCTGAAACACGGTATCGATCACGGCAAATTTATAAGCCAGCATGTCCCAGAGTTCTCCGAATCCTTTATCGTATCCAAGCGCATTCACGCTCACGCCGCCAAGTCCGTTCTCCAGAATATAATCGTATTTGCCTCCCAGCGATACTTCATCATCGTACCAGATGCTGCGTACCGGCACCTGCCTGCTGTTGAGAGAATCCATCACGGCATTACCACTCATCTCATCATAATAAACAGGCCAGTTATACCTGTTCCTGATCTCACTGTAGGTATTGTACTGTATAAAACGCGCATCGCCATTTTGGCCGATCTGCCATTTGGCTCCGGAATAGGGGAGCGATACGACCAGTTTTTCAGGTGCTACATCTTCATTGAGATAACGGGATATACTTGTCTCGATGGTGTAATCTGCTTTTCCGCGTAACGGTGCAATCGGCCCTTTCGATGCCGGATCCAGTTTGGTGAAATCCACAATGAAATGATCTGCATAATTAGACAGGTAAGCAAGATCATATACTTTCCAGCGGTCATAAGCGGGAATGGTGATAAGCACTTTATAGGTGCTGTCCTGGACCTTCAGTACTTCCGAAAGGAATTTAATGAAAACAGAAAAACGATCTCGTTCCTGTGAGGGAATATCAGTGAAGGAAATATTCACTCCTTTGGCACGGCGAAGTTTGAGCAGATAAATGGCGTTGTCTACAAATTTTTTCTGACTCGCCTGGTTGCCGAGAAAACTTGCAACACTGGCCGGCTGTGAGATCGCAGCGGTGAAAATAACATTACATCCGGCTTTTTGTGCATCGGTGATCACCTGCGACTGATCCCAGCCATTCAGGTTTTTGATATCGCCTGTTTTGCCGTTAATGAAAAGTGCATTGTAGATAATGCTGTTCAGATAACCGAATTTGTAATCATCATCATTGGTGCTGTTGTAATTATAGATACCGTATACTTCAGCTTTGTTCTTAATAGTGAGCCGGTAAGGTTTGATGATCCCTTTTGCCGTATCGGTGAGGTACTGAACTTCATTGGCACCGAAGCGAAGCTTGCGTAATGCTTTCAGCGCTTCTCTTTTTTTGGAATCTGATTTATCCTCATTCACTTTTTCAGAGATCAGCGGCAGCAGTTTATTGGTAAGGTCTTCGATGTCTTTGTCGGTCACCACTTTGCTTTCGGAAGGTTCGGGAGGTACAGTGTCCTGTGCAGCATTCGGTTTGTCGGCCGGAACATGTTTACCGGCATTCCTTATTTCAGTGATGATAGCGATCAATGTATCGTAATGCTGATTTTCACGCACTGATAATTCATCGATCAACAATTTGATATTTTCAGAACTGGCAGCAATGGAATCGTTAACGCCAAGAGATTCGAATATCTCTAATACGCGTTTCTTTTCGCTTTCGCGTGCATTTTTCCTGAAGCGGAACATGTCCGCGATTTTTTTAAAAAGATTTCCATCCACTTTTGGCGGCACCGCTTTCTTAGCTGCATCGGTTGCAGCTTTTTTTGCAGCGTCGGCTGTTTTTTTAGCAGCTTCGGCAGCAGCTTTGGGAAGAGTGTCTGTGATGTATAAAGATGGAGCGGTATTGTACAGATACATAACACGCATATTCCTGTCGGAAGAAAATGCGCGGGTTGTGCCGGCCAGCACGAAATACACGGCCATGAAAAGTAACAGTAAGCTTTGGTGGAGCCTTTTCATAACAAGGCTCTAAAAATATCATTTTATTTAATCCCTTGTATTGTTTTTTTTATATGTTTTATTCCGCTTTTTATTTATTTTGTTGGCCGCTGCCGGTTTGAACACTTCACCCCGGATCGCCTTACTACTCAAATTATAACTGTTATGATCTATGAAGCGATGAGCTGTATTGCGGATGAGCTCAATGAATATTTCCGTGCCCGGCTTAAGATCGCTGAAGACCTTGTGATATTGTCGGGCATTGTGAACCAGGATGGAACGGTTGCCATACAAGGCGAGAACAAGGTATTACTTACACTGATCAATATTGAAAAGGAGCCGAGTGTAAAAAGTAATGCTTTTGCCGGCGGCGCAAGAACGCTCGTGAATATGCCAACATCTATGAGCGTGAACATTTATGTGCTGTTCTCTTCGTATTTCAGTGCCGGTAATTACCCTGAAGCATTGAGGTTCACATCTTTCATTATGGCGTTCCTGCAGGAAAAACCTGTATTCAGTTCTGCCAATACACCGAGGCTCAATGCGGGAATTGAAAAACTGACATTCGAAATGGAAAGTCTCGGGTCTGAAAAGCTGAACAACGTGTGGGCTACGCTCGGAGCTAAATACATGCCTTCTGTTCTTTACAAGATCAGGATGTTAACATTCGACAGTTCTGTCATCCGCGAATACAGACCTCGCATTTCCGGTTCTGAAAGAGACAGCGAACCGGTGTAGTGCATTTTATTTAGTGCAGAACTGATTAAAAAATGAAGTTTTCTGAATAACAACCGTTAACGATAGTATGAACAGCCGTTTTGAAAGTTTATTCTCCGTACAGTTCGCACATGATTATACAGGTGGCGAATACCATGCCTTCAGTTTTTCTCCCACACCTGAAACCTCACGCGACCTGCAGCGCATGGGCCTGGTATTCAAAGCGAGACGTGATGGATTCTCTGTTGTATATGATACCATTTTTGCCGGCGACAAAAGAGAGAAGCTTGCATTGCTGAAAGAAGATCTTGTGCTGGTATTGAATATCGCAAATGCAGATCCCGACTTTTATATATATACAGCTGGCCTTGATGGCGACCCGGGAAAAATACCCGGTCGCTCATTGTTTTGTTTTACCAACGAAGCTGCTGCAGGAGAATCACCGCGTCATCAATTGCATGAGCAAGACTTTGTTTCTGAAAGAGATATCATTACACTGGAAGATTATCCGGAAACTTTTTTTGTGAAACCATTTGGTCAGTGCAGGATCAGAATGCACGAAGAACTGGCCGGACAGTTTGTTGTCCGTTTCGCCGCAAAGTCAACGTACTGGCGCTATTTGCTTGTAAGCGAACATCTTAAAGAACTTGATAGTCCTGCTGTTATTAATAAAGATACAGGTGAAGTTTTCGCAGGGCCTGAAATCATTACACTTCCTGATCAGCGTAGTGCGATCGCGTTCAGATCTGTTCAACCGATCATACTTACTTCAAAACCAAACAGATCATTTCAGCTTGTTGCAAATTACGATGCAGCAACCGGCAGATATCGCGTGGTGAAAAACCTTTTACCAAACCCTTTGCCAGGTGCTATTTCAGCAGTCGCATCAAGTGAAGATGAAAAATTAATTTTTTCTGAAATATTCTTATAATAATTTTTTGTCATTATATTGAGCGACAAAACAACCAAAGCTATGGCTGCAACACTAATGACACCTGGCGTTTACATTGAAGAAAAAAACGCCTTCCCCGGCTCGGCAGTTGCTGTAGAAACTGCAGTGCCCGTTTTCATCGGTTACACCGAGAAAGCAGAACGTAACGGTAAATCTCTCCGTTATAAGCCGACAAGAATTACTTCGTTTGCGGAGTATATTGAAATGTTCGGTGCAGGTTTTCATCCAAAGTTTAAAATTGCCGATGCTCCCGCAGGTACAAAAGAAGAAACCTTTGTACTGAACGGCGCAGAGAAGCTTGTGCAGATCAATGACAACAACACATTGTATTTCTACAACGCCATCAGGTTATTCTATTCAAACGGCGGAGCTGCTGCATACATCCTTTCAGTAGGTACGTATGCAGGGAAGGACAGCCTCGAAATCCAGATGGATGATTTCTCCGGTAATGATGTGGATGTTTTTACAATTCTTGAAAAAGAGCAGGAACCAACCCTGGTAGTGATCCCTGATGTTGCAGCTAAACCGGATCTCGCTATTCAGCTTTATATAAAAGTATTACAGCATTGTGCTAAAACACAAAGCCGTTTCGGAATCTTCGATGTACAGCAGGATAATTCACGTCCGGCTGCTGAAGATATATCTGCGTTCCGCGATGGCATCGGCACTAATTTCCTGAACTATGGCGCGGCCTACTATCCATGGCTGAAGTCAGCTGTTGTTCAACCTTCAGAACTTGATTTCACTGCACTGGATGCGTCGGTGGATTTAGGCGCGTTGCTGCCCGAAGAAGCGGCCAAGCAGGTTGTAACAAATATGAAAGCACTTTCTCCCGAACAGCTGGCAGCTTCCAGAACAAATGTTCACCAGTCGCTGAAAGCATCCAGTTCTACTTATGTACATGTACTGGAAGAGATAAGGGCTAAACTGAATCTCCTGCCGCCAAGTGCAGCTATGGCAGGTATCTATTCAATGGTAGATGCATCAAGAGGTGTATGGAAGGCGCCGGCTAACGTTTCTGTTAGTATGGTGAATGCACCTTCTGTTAATATTTCCAGCGAGCAGCAGCAGCAAATGAACGTTGATGTGATCGGCGGAAAATCAATCAATGTGATCAGGCCTTTCCCTGGTATCGGTACACTCGTTTGGGGTGCACGTACACTGGATGGGAACAGTCAGGACTGGCGTTATATCAACGTGAGGAGAACGCTGATCATGATCGAGCAGTCTCTGAAGCTGGCAACACGTGCTTATGTGTTCGAGCCGAATGATGCAGGTACATGGGTAACCATCACCAGTATGATCAACAACTTCCTGTTCAATTTATGGAAACAGGGTGCACTGGCCGGAGCAGCTCCCGAGCAGGCTTACAGCGTACAACTTGGTCTGGGTACTACCATGACGCCAAACGATATTCTCGATGGTATCATGCGTATCACCGTGAAAGTTGCCATCGTAAGACCTGCTGAGTTCATCGTGATCACATTCCAGCAACAACAGCAACAATCATAATAACAACAGCTCACAATCTTAACAAACTAACTTAAATAATATTTTATGGCAGAAAATGGTGCAACACAGTCGGCCTCTACATGGCCACTTGTTAAATTCCAGTTCTCAGTGAAAATAGGAAGCGACGAACTGTTCTTCCAGGAAGTAACAGGCCTTTCTTCTGAAACACAGGTAATCGAATACCGCGCAGGTAACAGCCAGGCATACTCTACAGTGAAAATGCCGGGTATCAAGAAATATGGCAACATCACGCTTAAGAAAGGCATCTTTAAAGATGACAAGAAGATGTGGACCATGTACAATGCGATCAAGATGAATACCATCGAAAGGGTTACCGTGGTGATCAGCCTGCTCGACGAAGCAAACGCAGTAGCCATGTCATGGAACCTGACCAATGCTTTCCCATGCAAGATGACAGTAACAGATATGAAATCTGATGCCAACGAAGCAGCGGTTGAAACCATGGAACTGGCGCATGAAGGACTTACTATCGTAGCCTGATAAACAGGCGGGAATTGATTTAGGGTACCAATAAATTAACCATGGCCACTGTATATCCCTATACCATTCCTGTCGGGTTTAGCTTTAAAGTGATCTTTCCGGCCCTCTTTTTTCTGGATGGTAACGAATGCAGCTTCCAGGATGTAAGTGGTATCAATGTCAGCATTACTACTACAGACATACAGGAGGGCGGCGTGAATACACTTTACAAGTTGCCGGAAAAAGTTAAATACGATAATCTTGTTTTAAAGAGGGGACTCCTCAAGAGTTCCTCTCTTTATTTATGGATGCGTAGCTCGTTCCGCGATTTTAGCTTTACACCGATGGATATTATCGTAAACCTGCAGGATGAAAAAGGAACGCCTTCCGTATCATGGGCATTCAGGAAGGCTTACCCCGTAGCATTGAAGATTTCAGATTTAAAAGCAATGGATAATGCCATTGTGATAGAAACGCTCGAACTGGCTTACAGTTATTTTGAACGTACGGATATATAGTTCGGGTATTATGCCAGGTTATTGATTTTAAAAACCATCCGATGCCTTTAGAGATCAGAGAATTAGTGGTGCGCGTTACTGTTAAGGAAAGCCAGACACAGCAGGCGGAAGCCGAACTCAATAAAAAACTGCAGGAGCTGAAAGCCAAAGTAGTGAAAGAATGTATGGAAAAGATTCTGGACCGGATGGATAGTTTAAATGCCAGGTAAAATATGAGTATTGCAGATACCATAATGGGATTGAAAAAAATCAAGATCGAATCTTTTGAAGATGCAGCCTGTTCTCTCTCCAAGAAAAAGGGTGAAATAGAAGCTTTTATCAATCCTAAATCTTACACTACCAAAAAAGTTATTGAATACAGTACGCCGGAAGTGATCAGCGACAGCGGTCAGACCTATTTCTTTTCCAAAATGGGTGATGAAACGCTGGTGTTTGATGAGATCATTGTAGATGGTACCGGTATTACAGAAAGCAGCACTACCGTTATCCCTCAGGATGTGGAAACCTATATCCAGGACTTCCAGGATATAGTTTGCGATTACAACGGCGATACACACGGAACCAATTACCTGAAAATATCCTGGGCAAAATTATCCTTCCAGTGTGTGTGTAAATCCGTAACGGTAAAGTATACACTGTTTAAACCGGACGGCACACCTTTACGTGCATCGATCACACTCGATCTGCAGAAGAATGTTGACTGGGAACAGAAAGCAAAGGAAGCGGGGAACAATTCTCCTGATCTGACGCACGTACGCACAGTTAAAGCCGGCGATACCTTGCCCCTGATGAGTTACCAGATCTATGGCGACAGTTCCTACTACCTTGAAATAGCAAGGGTGAACAAGCTTGCAGGTGTTAATGCCATCAAGCCCGGCGACCAGATCTATTTTCCTCCTTTGAAAAAATAAACCATGGCTGTAGCTACGCCTTTAACCAATATCAAAAGCCTCTCTTTACGGGTTACTGTAAAAGTAGATGGCACAGCCATTAAAGACGATTATGGTCTTGTTTCAGTGAATGTGCTGCATGCCATCAATAAAATATCCACCGCGGAAGTAGTGCTGGTAGGACCGATGAATACCAAATCCGGAGAGATCCCTATCACAGACGGAGCAGATTTTGATCCAGGCAAAGAGCTTGAGATCAGCGCCGGTTTCGGCGACAGCGGAGAGCAAACCATATTTAAAGGACTCATCGTTAAGCATGCCGCAGAACTCGACAATAAATCTCCCTTTAAAATAAAAGTATTCTGCAAGCATAAAGCTGTAACCATGACCTTCAATGAAAAAGAAGGTGTTTTTACAGAAAGCAAGGACAGTGATATCATTACCAAGATCACGGGCAATTATGGATTGAGTGCCGACGTAACAGCTACAACGGTTACTTACGAAGCCTGTTACCAGCGGAGATCTACCGACTGGGATTTTGTGTTATCTCGTGCAGATTTCAATGGCTTTATTATTTGCATGGATGGTGATTCTTTTACCGTCGGAAAACCCAAATTGTCTGAAACAGCCGTACAGCGTGTGGCAGTGGGCGAATCGATGATCAGTTTCGAAGCCGAACTGAATGCCGAGAACCAGCCAACCGCCATCAATGCATCCGGCTGGGATACCAAAACACAGGCCCTGGTGAAATCTGCCGCAGCAGAACCTTCAGTTAACAGCCAGGGTAATGTAACTGCAAAAACGCTGTCCGGAAAGCTGAGCCAGGCAGCGCTGAACCTGCTCACCCCAACACCAATGGCAACAGACGAGTTGAAAGTCTGGGCAGATGCAGCTTTACTGCGCATGCGTCTGAACGCCTGCAGGGGTAAAGTGAAATTTGTAGGCAGCGCAACAGTGAAAACCGGCAACATCATTGAACTGGCAGGCGTAGGAAAAAAATTCAACGGAAGTGCATTTGTATCTTCCGTTAATCATGTTATAGAAGCCGGTTCCTGGAATACCATTGTAAAATTCGGACTGGAAAATTCACAGATTCATAAGATGCCTGACTTTTCTTACGCATCTGCATCGGGGCAATTACCAGCTGTTCATGGCCTGCAGGTAGGAACAGTTAAGAAATTAAGCGAAGATCCGAAATCGCTTGCACGTATACAGGTAACATTGCCATCTTATTCAGAAACATCGCCGGATATTTGGGCGCGCTATGCAAATTTTTATGCAACAGGTGATGCGGGATCGGGTTTCTGGCCTGAAGTAGGGGATGAAGTGATTGTAGGTTTCCTGGATAATGACCCGCGTTACCCTGTAGTGCTCGGATCGGTATACAGTGATAAGAACAAATCGCCCAACCCGCCCGCAGATGAGAACAATTATATCAAATCGCTCACCACGAAAACCAAGATGAAACTTTCTTTCGACGATGAAAAGAAAGTGATCGTGATAGAAACACCAGGTGGGAATAAGATCACGATCAGCGATGAGGACAAATCGATCGAGATCAAAGACCAGAACAGTAATACGATTAAAATGTCATCATCGGGTATCGATCTCGATAGCGGCAAGGATATCAATATCAAAGCAACCGGCAGCATCAACATCAATGCCACGCAGAAACTCACGCTCGATGCCAAGCAGGATGTGGCAGTCAGCGGCCTGAACGTGAACCATACCGCTAAAGTGGGTTTCACCGCCAAAGGTAATGCTACGGCAGAGATTTCTGCTTCAGGATCTACCACTGTAAAAGGTGGAATGGTCATGATCAATTAAAAGATAAAAAACAGATTATGCCTCCAGCAGCAAGACTAACAGATATGCATACCTGCCCGATGGTTACACCGGGATTGCCACCGATACCACATGTGGGCGGACCGGTTATTGGCCCGGGAGCGCCTACCGTGCTGATCGGAAAAATGCCTGCTGCAGTGATGGGTGACAATGCTGTATGTGTTGGGCCTCCCGATTCCATCATCAAAGGTTCTGCAACCGTTATGATCGGCGGGAAGCCTGCTGCGCGCATGGGCGATACCACTGCGCATGGGGGTACAATCGTATTAGGATGTCCAACCGTAATGATAGGAGGCTAACTATGAATAACGAGATCAGTTCATTTCTGGGTACCGGCTGGAGTTTTCCGCCTGTATTCGACAAGTTCAGCAATTCGATCCAGATGGTATCTGAAGTGCAGGATATCGAAGAAAGCATCCGCATTATCCTGGATACATTTCCGGGCGAACGGATTATGCAGCCGGAATTCGGATGTTACCTGAAGCGGCTTGTTTTTGAAAAGATCGATGCGGCACTGATCCAGCAGATCAACGAAACCATCGGAAAAGCACTGCTTAATTTCGAGCCAAGGATCAAGTTTATCAATTGTGAAGTGCTCAATACCGATGATATCAACGGTATTCTCACACTGCGGATCAATTTTTCACTGATCATTACCAATACCAGACACAATATTGTATATCCGTTCTATATTACGGAAGGAACCAATGTGCAGCAATAAACTGCAATCAGGATAACAGATGAGTCAGAACGAAAGCTCTCATATCGCAGATGGAATAAGCCAGTCGGAGAGATATCCTCTTTCGCTCAGGCCAGACTTTTTCCGTATTGAAGAGCGGGAGAAGGAAGATCTGCTGAAATTTATCATCGAACTGTCGAGGCATTTCAACTATTACAATCTCAATAACGAAATTGATGGTAACTGGCAGGAATTCCTGATCGCGGATGTCAATATCATTTTAAGGGTATTGCCAAAATTCGGCATCAACAGTTATATCCGTCAGTACGACAATTTAAAGAACCGTATCATCCATGAAACGGATGAGAATGTGAATATCCGTTCACTGTCTGCATTGCTGCGTTTCATCGATACGTTCATTACTTTCCAGGTTACACTGCATCAGAAATTCCGCACAACGAGCAAAAGCGATCCTGGTATTTTCGAGTTCCGTAAGCTTGTGAAGGGATATGATGATTTTGATGAAGAATCGGAGGCATTAAAACGATACTATTACCTCGCAAGCCGTCATTTCGGTACAGGTATCCGGGTGCCGCTCCTGCGGAGATTTTCAGATGAGCAGGTTGCTGCTGCTGAAGCTGATACTGAACTGCAGCTGGATGGATCACACACACAGGCTCTGATCAACAATCTTCTTCCGTATATCGATAAGGTCTTTTACAGCCTCCGTTCCAAATACAACCGTTTGTCGGAAGCCGCTGAACTGTACCTGCACAAACAAAGATCAAAGGGCGACAGCTTCGAGCCGCATATTGCACTGCTGATCACATTTCTCGATCTGTATGAATATCTGAAAAAGGATATCAATTCATTCACAAAAAAACACCTCGACTTTTATTACAACAGAATACTGCAGCTGAATTATAAAGCAGCAATACCGGATAAGGTCAACCTTGTGTTTGATCTGAATCCGGCTGGCAACGCATTCCTGCTTCCGAAAGGTGAACTCCTGCCGGTTAAGAACCCTGCTTCGGGTACGGAGATCTTTTTCCAGACAGAAAATGATCTTTTTGTAACGAAAGCATCGATCAAAAAACTCAATACTGTTTATGTAAGTGAAAATGTAAAGATCCCGGCAAGAGCCGAAGAAGATGAAGATGTAAGGGAAATGCAGGTTTTTGTAGCGGATAATCCTGTTTACCAGCCGGATAATTTTTTGTCGGGCAGGAATGACACCCGTTCCTGGCCGCTGATTGGTGAAGACCAGGCGCAATTGTCGGCAGAGGAAAGATCGATGCTGCCGGCGGAGATCGCACTTTACATGGCATCGCCCTTATTGTACGCACGCGATGGTAAAAGGAATTTCAGGATACGCTTCTATATCAGTAAAAAAAGTTCGCAGCAGTTTATTGCGCATGTAAATAATTATGCAAATGTGTCGGGCACCAATCAGAAAGTGCTGATCTATGAAATGTTATCCAAAGCTTTCAATATCGATATTACCGGTGATGAGGAATGGATCAGCATTGAAAAATATACGGCTTCTTTTGACCCGGATATGGAAGGGGATCATTTTATCGAACTCGACTTTGAACTGAAGCATAATGATGCACCCACTGCTGTTTACAGTAAGGATATACACGGGTTTGAATATGATACGGAATGGCCGATGATCCGTTTTGTGATCAATAATGATTCCTTTCACAACCCGTATACCTTTTTAAAGGATATTCATATTGAACGGGTGGCTATACGTCTTTCCGTAACAGAGAGCGAACACCTCACCATGCGTAACAATGTGGGTGCAGTAAGCACAGCGAGCCCTTTCCAGCTTTTCGGGCCGATCGCTTCTGTAGGGTCTTACCTGGATATCCGGAATGGAAACATATTCAATTGTTATACCCGCAATTTTACGATCCGCATCAACTGGTTCGATCTGCCGAGGGATAAAGGCGGGTTTGAAGCATATTACAGGTCTTACGAACCAAAAGTGAAAAACGATTCCTTTAAAATTTCGATCAGCGGGTTAAATGAAGGTCGTTTTCAGCCTGCATTGAAGGATCAGCAATCTTTTAACCTCTTTGCCATCAATGATGAACCCGGCAGTAAAGGAACCGTCTGCCCGGTGACCAATATCAAACACATTGATTTCTCAAAAATACATTTCGATAACACGCCTTCTTTCAATAATGAAGACGAAGCTGCTGACGGCGATTTCAGAGAAGGTGCTGTGAGACTCGAATTCATTTCACCTGAAGATGGTTTCGGGCAGAAGATCTATCCCACATTGTTCTCCGAGATCATCATGCACAATGCCAAATGGTATAAACGTAAAATACCATTACCCAATACTCCTTATGCGGCTGTTGTAAAACGTATCACTGTCGATTACGTACTCGAACATTCGGAAGCGATCAGCGGTATGAACAAGGATTCGGAGAAAAACCAGAATCTTTGCCTCTGGCATCATGATTCTTTTGGCTACAGGCAGATCTATCCTGCAAAAGATGCTGCCGAAATGAGTTTTGTGCCTGTTGTGAAAGATCAGAGCAACCTGTTTATCGGTTTGCAGGACGTGCCGGAGAATGAAATACTGACCCTGCTCTTTCAACTGGAAGAGAGTAATTTTTATCATTCCAATTATGAAGCCGAACCTTTGCAGTGGAGCATCCTGCTCGACAATAAATGGGTACAGCTGGATAAGGCTGATGTACTCCTGGATGAAACGCTGAACTTTATCAACAGCGGCATCGTGCGGTTATACATTCCCGATCTTTCTGAAAAGCCCAGCACTATCATGGATCCTGCATATACCTGGATCAGGGCATCCTGTAACAACAGGGGAGAAGTGAGAACGAAACTGCAGGCACTGCATACACAATGTGTTTCAGCCTCACGCATCCTGAACAGTGAAGATATTACTGCAGAGCAACTGCATCTTCCGCCGGGATCTATACGCGAGTTTAAACGTAAAATACCGCAGATCCAGCAGGTGTGGCAGCCTTACCCTTCTTTTGGCGGAAGACCGAAAGAAACAGAAGATAAATATTATGTAAGGGCAAGTGAAAGATTACGTCATAAACAAAGGCCCGTAACAACAACGGATATTGCACAACTGATCCTTGAAGCTTTTCCTGACATACTCAAAGTGCATTGTTATGGCGTTGGGGCACATAATAATCTTGTTCTTCCGGGTTATGATATACAGGTAGTGGTCATTCCGCGCCTCATGGAAAATGTTTCCCTGGTAATGGAAGAACCCAAAGTTGCATTGGCGGGATTATATAAGATCAAAAAACTGATCAGTGAAAACATATCACCTTTTATCAAAGTTGATGTGGCAAACCCTGTTTATGAAAGAGTGAAAGTAGTGTGCAGTGTGATCTTCAGCGACAATTCTTCCAAAGCCAGCATCGGAAACAGTCTCAGCAGGCTGAATGAAGATATCTGCCGTTTCATATCGCCCTGGCTTTTCAGTGCCGATTCCGATGTGAAGATGGAAGGGCGGACTTACCTGTCGGAGATCCTGAATTTCATCAAGAACTGTTCTTATGTCAGCCATGTCACTTCTTTTTCCGTATTGCATTTTTACCATCAGTACAACCCGCAGACAGGCAGATACGACGCACGTGTGATCGATTCGGCTGTTGAAGCAACTGATTACCTGAAGGGATCTATTCCAAGCGCCATCCTGCTATCGGCTCCCGAACATGATATCACTGTATTGCAGGAAAAAGTCTATAAAAAACCGGAAGGCACCGGTATCGGCGGGCTTGTGATTGCGGAAGAATTACTGGTTGACGAAATCCATCATCAGGAAACAGATCAGGAAAACAATAACCAGGAACAGGAAGAATTATATAATTTCCATTTTAACCCTAATGCATAACAGGTATGAAAAATAAGGGAAACAACAAGTCTTTCGGTCGCGAAGATCTGAAGAAATACTTCAGGAACGGACAGATTCCTACCGAGAATCACTTCGGTTACCTGATCGATTCCATGATCAACAAACAGGATGATGCATTCCTGAAAGACAAAGACAACGGTCTTGTGGTTGCCACCATGGGGCCATCGAAGAAATTCATCTCGCTCTATAAAAATATTAATGACCTCGATACTTTTTTTGCTTTTGAAAAAGACGAGCAGGGGGTTGAGAGTTTAAAACTGAATCCTGTTAAGGAAGATGAGCAGACGGAAGAGGCGTCCAGCTTTTACTTTAATGTGGATGGCGCGTTGGGCATCGGTAAGAGAAGTCAGAAAGAACTGCGGCTGGATGTTGACGGATTCATGGGCTATAAAGGCCGTATGGGAACCTATGGCGCCGGTTTTGTTCCGGCAGACGGAAAATGGCATACGATCCTGGAGGGGCTCGATAACTGCAATGCATTTGAGGTTGTAGCCAGAACAGGAAAAAAAGGCTCGGGTAAATTCGCGATCCTGCATGCATATGCATTGAGTGCTTTTGGCAATTCGAGAAGCAGGATCAGGAAAACATCGGCACATTATGGTTTTTTCTGGAACAGGCTGAAGCTTCGTTTCAGGGGTACAACACATGATTATTGCCTGCAGATCAAAACGGGTAATAATTATGGGTCGGATGTAGACATTCATTACAACATTTCGAAATTATGGGATGATGAAGTTTTCATGCCCAAAGAATATTATAATTCGCTGTGATCAGGCCGGGTATTATGGAACTGGAAAAAACAAACGAATATCACCTCGAGAAGGATACGAATCAGGATTCTGCACAGAATTTTGACTTCCTGCGCGCGCGTGGTATCGAACTGCTGCAGCAATATGCGGGCAATACCTGGACTGACTACAACCTGCACGATCCGGGTGTAACCATACTCGAACACCTTTGTTATTCCATCACCGATCTTGCATACAGAACCGGTTTTGATATCGGAGACCTGCTGACGGAAAAAGACGGAACGATCGATCTCGCAAAAAACCTGTTTTTCCTCAAACACGAGATCCTGACTACGTCGCCGGTACTGGTGAATGATTTCAGGAAACTCGTTATAGACCAGGTGCCGGAAGTATACAATATCTGGATCGAGCCGGTGGTTTCTTCAGGATGCGGCAATTATGCAAAAGGATTATACAATATATCGATCCAGGTTACGAATGATGTGATCCAGGAAAGGTTTGAAGACCAGACACCTGAAGTGAAGCAGCAGTTCAAAAATGAGATAGCAGCGAAAGTGAGATCAGTATTGCTCACTGCACGTAACAGCGGATCTGATTTTGAATCTTTCTCCATCCTGGAGCCCTGCGACATACACGTTGAAGCAGACATCGTGGTAGATCGTCACATGATGCACGAAGACCTGCTGGCCCAGGTATATGATGTGCTGATTAAAGCATTGAATCCGCCGATCAGTTTTTACACAGAGAACAGCCTGCGGCAACAGGGAATGGAAACGGAAGAGATTTACCAGGGACCGTCTCTTGAACACGGTTTTATCGTTGATGCGGAAATGACCGATAAACTCACAGTAGTAGATCCGTCTGACCTTACCAAGGCGATACTCAGTATCGAAGGCGTGAGATATCTCCGCAAACTTGTGATTACCGCGGATGGAGAAACATATGATCATCGCCCGTTCTATCTGGATGCCGGCAGGTTCCCCCGTTTTATTTTTAACCTCGAAGAGCCAGCGATCCGTTTATTCAGCGACAGTTACGAAGTGATCGTAAAGAAAACTATCTTCTCGAGCCTGCTGCATAAAAAACTGGATGCCAATAAACGCCAGTTCATCAAAGGATATAATGATGCGGAAGATAATAAGGGAAAAGGTGAGTACAGGGATGTAACCGCTTATCACTCGTTTCAACATCTTTTTCCTCCGGTATACCGGATCAATATCGATGAAATAGAAGATACGGTAAAAGCACGACAGGAGCAGGATCCTTTACTGAAATCGAATAGAGCCAAGGCCAAACAACTAAAAGCATACCTCATGTTGTTTGAGCAGGTACTGGCCAATTATCTCGCGCAGCTGGGCAATCTAGGTGAGATCCTTTCGCCAAGCATCCACGCAGATAAAAAACACCATACCTATTTTGCACAGCCGCTCTACAGCGTTCCTGCGAGTGGCAATATTGTGTCAGATTTTATGGTTCCGGGAACAAGGCTGAACCATGTGGATTGGGATTTTTTCACGGCAGATGCGAATAACAGTTATGTTCAGTTCCTCGAATCAACAGTAGAGTCTGACGAAGTTTTCCGCGAAAGAAAAAAGAGGCTGCTCGATCATATGCTTTCCAGGTTCAACCAGAACCTTCTGAAATACCCATTGCAGTTATACGAAAGATTATATAAGCCTAAGGACACGGATGAAAGAACCATGGAATTGTTCTGGAAAGCCGATATCCTTCATAATATAGTAGCACTTACCGGTAAAAGGAACCAGGCTGCGGATTATACAAAAGCATACACGCAGGAAAATGCCAGCGGATTTGAACAGTTGATGAGCAAGCTTTTATATCTGCCGGAAGGAAACCGTAAAAGGATGGCTGAAGCTTATGTTCAGTCGCTTGGTAACGGAAGGTTATCCGTTGAGAAAGATCATACAGATCAACCTTTTGCTAAAAAAGGTATTTACGAACTGAACTGGGATGGGCAACGCCTGGATATGATCATATCCGACAATGAAGTGGAACGTCTTTTCACACGCGGCACTGAAGATGAAGATGCGCTGAATGGTAACTTCCAGATAGGCAGAAGAAATATCGGGTTCTTAAAAGATGGTATAGATCTGCAGCAATATAAGATAGGCCCTGAGATCAATAATAAAGGTTTTATTATCCTGTATCGTGCGCCCAACGAACGGCAGTGGAGCCGGGTTGGTAAATATGCCACACGTGAAGATGCGGTGAACGCATTGAATTATTTTACCGATTCCCTGAAAAAATTAAGCATCAATACAGAAGGGTTCCATTTGCTGGAGCATGTTTTACTGCGCCCGTCGCTGCAGTCCAGATCATTCGGTTTTTATTTTTATGATGAAAAAGGCGAAGTACTCCTGCGGCATAACAGGTGGTATAGTTTTGACGAAAGGGTACATGTGATCAGGGACGTGATTGAAACGGCATGCGGCGACTATACCAATGAAGAAATGACTGAGAAACTGGATAAGATCTGTGTGATCAATAAAACGGATGATAAAGCCTATCCCTGGTTTACGGCGCCGAGATATATCCTGGGTGCGGCCTCTGAAACAGATCATGTATTGCGGAAGATCAGGCATTGCATAGCCGAATCGCAGCGGAACACCGGAACAATATACCCTGCCTTTGTTAATATGGCAAGACGCGAGAATGGGGAAGAGATCGCTGAAGATTTTTTCAGGTTCAGAACAACGATCATAATGCCATCCTGGCCCGCGCGATTCCAGGATAAGGCATTCCGGAATTTCACCGTCAGCCTTTTCACAGAGAATAGTCCGGCGCATATGAGGCTCGATACAAAATGGCTGCCGTTAAGTGAAATGCAGGATTTTGAAGACCTTTACTTCAGATGGACAGAAGCCATCAAAACCGACCGGACCGGAAGCGATTCCCGTTTGCTCGGTGATCAGCTGATCTCTTTATTGCTCCTGAAAAAAGAAGCCGGTAAGTAATCTGTATAATTCAAGTTTATCACATTGGCAAGCCAGCATTTTTCAATTAACCAGCAGCTTTTTGAAATTGATTTTTTTTCAAAGGCAAAAGCATATGAGCTGCAGGACAGGATCAGCAGGCTTGTGAACGGACCATTACCCGAACAGGTGAACCGCTATCTTGAATCCGTTATACCTGAAGAGTTATTACTTAAAATAGACCAGATCAGGCTGGATATCGGCGAAGTGAATTACGAGAACCTGGAGCAGGAGCTGCTGACAAAATTCATGGATGCACTGATGGAGGAGATCGCAGCCAGGCTGAGAATGATCAACGATCCGGGGCTTTCAAAACAGGCTGGCATTACCGTTACGCATGCTTATTCTGGACATGCGGATCTGCTGGAATATTTCCTGCTTACAGGAAGCCTGCCCTGGTGGGCAGAACAGGCAACAGGCATCGGATCTGTTCTGGATATCCTGTTTAAAGATCATAGGACGTTATTAAGAGAACTGTTGCTGCGGATAGGGAGATATGAATATGTTCGCCAGCGCATCGTAAATCATTTCCGTGAAGACAGGATACGCAACATCATTGAAACACTGGAGCCGGTGGAGGCAGAATATATCTTCGGTTATCACGCCCAGGTTACAAGATTGCAGCAACGTGAGCAGATTGTAAAGACCGAAATAAAAATATTCGAAAAAGAAGTATGGCTTTTTATCCTTAATTATCTGCTGGCCGACAGGGGTGGAGAGTTCAACCGAAAGGCTTTTGTTAAAAATAACCTGATGCAGATCGCTGCAAGGTTTAATATTTCTTACAGGGAATTGCTGCTGTTGTTTTTTAAAGCCCTGAAAATTGAGCTGAGTCAGAATACGCACGAAACTTCATTGTTGCGCGTGATCGAAGAACTTGCAATGACTGACAGTGATATGGCTGCTCCGGAAATTACCAGGCCGGTTATACAGGATCCGGAAGAAAGCGATCACGACCTGCGTACTGTGACAGGAATTATTGAATTACTCCGTTATTATTTTGAACACGAAACACTTCCTGAATGGGCAGATGCGTACACCCGGGAGCAACTGGCCGCTTTTTTATTGCAGGCGGCTGGTAAAGCTCCTGAAACATTATCGGAGTTGCTGTTTGGCCGTAATGCTGCTGAAACAAATGCAGAAAGCATATTTGAACTGTTAGGCACGGCCGGCACAAAAGAGCTCCTGTGGCGCATACTTCCGGCGGGAAAAGAGATCAGCCGCATAGCAACCACATTTGAGATATTGCAGTCGGGGAGACCGCTGGTTAATGCCAGTGCACGTTCTTTCGCCGAATCCATCTGGAAGATATTGCTGAATGTATTGATCTCTTTCGGAACTTCTGCGGTGGCCGGACCGGTTATTATAGAAGCGGTCATTCGCGGCATAAAAAAGCAGTATGATATTCAGACAGAAGCGCTTGCCGCTCATATAAGTGAAGCGATGCAGGAAATAACCCGGAAGAGAGCAGGTAGTATTGCGGGTTTTGAAAATGTAAAAACCGCAGTGCAATCTTACGTTGAATCGGTAAGGGGACAAACAGCGGCTGTTTTTAATATTGATCCAGAAGATGCAGAGGATAAGTATCCCCGCTCAACAAGCCTGCGTGATCTGCTGCGGTTTCTCCTGGCGCGTGGTGCAATGCCGTGGTGGGCTAAACAATATTCAGGTTACCCGGCTGCGGCGCTGCTAAGGCAATTACTGGCGCAAACCCCTTACGATGCATTATGGATCTTTCAATGGGCGCAACTTTCCCCGGTCGCAAAAAAAAGATTCCTGCAAAATATACCCGAAGATCTTGTACTGGATGTGATCCGGCAATTACCGGCTGCATCACACGCAGTCCGTTTATTCCGCCAGGCAAAAATGATGACAGGTGTTGCTCTTCCGCAGCCTGATCCTGTTTTGTTATTGCAGGTATTATGGGATGAACTTGCAGATCAGAATTATCTTACCGTTTCTTACACAGGATTTTACACAAAACTCATCAGCAGGATTGCAGCCTTGCCCGGATATGATGCAGAACAGGCATTGACATTATTGCAGAGATTTGCTGAAACATGGAACGGAAATGAAGTAGTGGCCGAATTGGAACAATGGTTGATCTCATTTCAGCAAATAGCCGGTTCTGAACAGCAAAAACGAAAACCATACAGTACACGTCATCAAAAGCCAGGCGATGCTTTCATATTGCAGGAATACCTGTTGTCAGCTTCGGTAATGACGGCCATACCTGCAGAAAGTAACGAAGTGTCAATTGTTCGTGAATGGCTGGCGGCAGCTGATGTAACAACCCGTACTTCCATCGCTGATAAGCTTTTCAACAGCCTGCTTTATTATATTGAAAACGGAAGACTCATTCCTGGTACAACAATCACTGATCAGGGATCTCTGAAAATTCTGCTTGCAAGGTTGATGATACTGGCTTTTTATACAGACAGGAACAGGTTGATGAAATTGCTTGAGACCAGTCCTGCGAATGACAGGCAATTACTGGCTATCGTACAATTGACAGGGGCTTTAAAAAGATCAGCCGGTGAGCAGGAAAAAGAGGTCTTTTTATTTTTATCTTCTGTTGTACAACAATGGATCTATCCGTTCGATGAGCTATACAGGGCATTCACTTCTGCCGGGGATATATCAATGGAAATGCCTGCCGGTAAACGAAGAAGCGGAAAGCGCTTCCCGCTCGACATTGGTATCTTGCCTGAATCGCATGATCCGGATCAGCAGGACATTGATACGGTATCCATAAACGCAGTCAAAGCAATAGCTGAAGACAAGGATCCCCGTAAAGAAAGCGAAGTTGTAAATGAAAATGATCCGCCCGAAAATATTTCAAAACAGCAATTGTTGGCCCTTCGGTCAGAAGATGTATATACAGCTCAATTGCCGGCAGGTATAGAAAAACAATTATTACAGCAAAATGCCGCAGAAGATATACCGGCTGCCCGTATTGCAATGTTCTTTCTTGAAAAGGAGGATGTAGCAGGTCTGGCAGAATTATACGATGCGGCTATCGCTGTACTGATCTATTTCCTTTTATGGAATCGTCTTCCTGCAAAATTTGCAAGGGTAAGCAGTTCAAAAGAAAACGAATTGCTTCGGGAATTGGTACGCTTTGCATTCCGCCGCAACAGGCAGGCACTACGCCAGATCGTGCATAATGATGAATACCAGCCCGCAGCAATGACCCGCCTGTTCGCGATGGTTGAGCAAGGAGCCGAAATGACAGACAGAGAGCTGGTTTCGTTCCTGTTACCCCTGAAACAGGAAGCCTTCCGGCGTTTATTGAAACAGCAGGACATTACAGTTGTGATCGCTTATATGCAAGAACAGCATGCAGATGCCGCGGCAGCGATCGCTTTACTTTCCCGTGGAAATATTTCTGCCCGTGAAACGCAAAAGCTACTTGCCAGCGATACTACCTTAATAGCAATAAGCGAATACGCTGAGCCCTGGCTATTCAATCAGCTGATGCAGCAAAGCAATTACCAGCCGGTTCCGCAGTTTCAGTCGCTGGTGCAAAACATGCTTCATATTCTTGAACACGCATTTACAGACAGCCTGGTTCGGGAGAAAATGATCCGGTTGTACAAGTTGTATAATCTTAAAATGGCTGCACAACAACAGTCGTTTAATAACAGCTATGATTATTTCCTGGCGTTTTTCCGGTTCGCGGGAGAATACCAGTCGCCGGTAACCACAATCTGGCAACAAGTACTGGATCATTTGTCAGATACTGACAGGTCTGGTGTGAATACCGGTACAGCAGAAGAGGCCAGTATGCGACGCGGGCTGCGATTCTTGTTGCGGCAGGAACAAGACATGGAAGTGATCAGGAACGATGCATATGTTCAGGATAGGAATGGGGCTGCAGCAACTGAAAACAGTGCATCCGAATTGGACAGGATCAAAGAAAAGATCCGCGGCGAATTGCTTCGTGAGAAAAACAGGGAAGAGGAGGCTGAGAAAAAGCAGGCCCAGGAAAAACTAAAAGAAAGGAAGACAAAGCTTTATATTGCCAATGCAGGTCTTGTGATCCTTCACCCGTTTTTCAGCACTTATTTTTCACGACTCGGACTATTGGAAAAAGGGCAGTTCCCTGATCCGGTAAAACAGGAACGGGGTGTATTGTTAATGCAGTATCTTGTAACCGGAAGACAGGAATTCGAAGAACATGAACTGGCGCTCAATAAAATCCTGTGCGGTATGGATCCGGATACCCCTGTTGCGGTTGAAATTACTGTAACCGATGAAGAACAAACACTATCCGATGAATTGTTCGAAGTGTTGAAGCAGCAGTGGAGTAAGATGAAAAACAATTCCATACAGGGAATCAGAGCATCCTTTCTTCAGCGGGAAGGCGCACTGGAAGAAACGGAGGATGGCTGGTCGCTCCGCGTGGAACAGCGCGGCTATGACATGTTATTGCAAACACTGCCCTGGGGTTATGGTTTCATTAAAACCTCATGGATGAAAAAAATACTGACTGTAGAATGGATCTGAAATTAAGTTCCGATAATGCCAAAACACTGAACACTGAAATGCAGTGGCTGAGTCATGTGATCGATACCCGGTTCAAACTTTACTGGGGACAGGATTGCGAGTATACAGATATCTACGATATTCCGCCACCGGACCTGACGAATGATAGTTCTGTTTATGGGCAGATCGTACGGCATTATAAAATGAATATCAGCGAGCGGCTGGTTTTATTGCTTTCACTGGCTCCCCATATACAACCGCATGTGCTGGATGTATTTTATGTGAAAAATGCGAATTACGACCGGGGATTTACAGAATTCGGAGGTGTCAAAGGGCAGAACCACTCAGGATTTATACCTACCGGAGAAACAGTAGCATTCGTACTGGCAGCCAATGACCTTGACAAGCGTTTCCTGCTCTTCGATATTTTCAGTGAAGATCACTATTTCGGAAAATTCAGGATACTGAAACTGACAACAGGTCATGCGGATGAGCCATTTCTCAGCGGAATGCTCACTATTTCCGCAGAATACCTGAATTATTTCATTAAAGGCACTTCCCAGAAACCGGATTATAATGTGAATTTCCCTGCAAAGAGGCTTGAGACAAAGCTCGACTGGGAAGACCTGGTGCTGGATGATGCAGTGCTCGATGAAGTAATGGAGATCCGTGACTGGATCGAACACGGGGACACCTTGCTGAACGACTGGGGATTAAATAAAAAGATCAAACCGGGTTATCGCAGCCTGTTTTATGGCCCACCGGGAACCGGTAAAACATTGACGGCTTCATTGCTTGGTAAAAGCACCGGGCTGGATGTGTACCGCATAGATTTGTCGATGGTGGTATCTAAATACATCGGAGAAACGGAAAAGAACCTGGCGGGTATATTCGACCAGGCACAGAACAAGAACTGGATACTCTTTTTTGATGAAGCAGATGCCCTGTTTGGTAAAAGGACACAGACCAGCAGTTCCAACGACCGCCATGCGAACCAGGAAGTGTCTTACCTGTTACAGCGTGTGGAGGATTTTCCGGGCGTAGTGATCCTCGCAACAAATCTGAAAGCCAACCTGGATGATGCGTTCACAAGACGCTTTCAGTCAATGATCTATTTCTCCATGCCCAGTCCTGTACACCGGAAAAAACTCTGGCAGCAGGCATTCTCCGACAAAACGGTAATGGAAGACAAGGTAGACCTGGAGGAAATTGCCGAGAAATATGAACTGGCGGGAGGCGCCATCATTAACGTGGTGCGTTATTGTACCCTGATGGCATTGAAACAGAACACCAATGTGATCAGGAATGCGGATATTCTCACCGGTATCCGCAAGGAGTTTGGGAAAGAAGGGAAAATTGTCTGACGAGTCCGGGAAAAATACCCCGTACGGTAGATAAAACAATCGCTGAAAAAATGTAATTTAAGCCCTGATACAACCACCAAAACTAACATGAACTTCAAGAAGGTAAGGCCATTCATTTTTCCTGTACTGATTGTACTGGTATTTGCTTTTTCAATTGCAGGCTTTCACCAGAGTCTTGGTGATAAATTCAATTTCTGGGGCGTACTCTTTGCCATTTTTAATTTCTTTATCATGAATGATGCCGACCCTGTGGAAGTGTCGGACAATATCTATATCCTGATTGCCAAATACCTGGCTGCCGTGCTGGTAGGTTTCGGATTGTTCTCTCTTTCGTATAATTATCTGCGTCGTCTTTTCCTTACCTACAGGATCAGGTTTACCTACACGGGTCATATCATTATATTTTCGCTGGATCATGCAGGGAAAAGTATTGCGGACAGGTTGATTGACAATGGCTACAAAGTGGTAGTGGTAGAACATGATAAAGAAAATCCTTTCATAGAAGAAATGGAAGATGCCGGTTGTGTGGTGATCACCGACAGTCCGTTTGAAAAAAAGACGCTCGATGATATCGGCCTTCTCAAGGCAAAAATGTGTATCCTTGCGCATACCAAAGATGCTACAAACATAGAGATCGCCAATAAGGTGAGCGAATACATTTACCAGAACCTGACGGAGGAAATGCGTAAAGGGCATGACGCGCTGAAGATACTAGTGCACATAGATGAGCAGGATAATATTGAAGTGATCAAGGATTATTTCGATATCAACAACAGCGATGAACATTACGACCTGCATGCATTCAATATAGATGAGCTCGCCGCGCAGAAGATCTATGATTCATTCCCGCCGTATCAGTATGGAGGTGCAGTTTCCCAGCAACCGGAGCATTCGATAGCCGTGATCGGGGGTAATAAGACGGCTGAAGCATTCATACTGGAGAACATGATCCTCGGACATTATGCCGGACGACCACCGCTGAAGATCTACCTGGTTGATAAAGATGCAGACACTTTTTATCATGCATTCAGATACCGTTATCCTTTCTGCGAAGAGTTTATTGAACTGATCCCTGTAACGATGTTGAACTCCAGTTTCTTCGCCAATTTTGCATGGTCGAAAGAGCATATCGAACAGCTCAGCAAAGTGCAGGCTGCTTATTTTTTTGGTGAGAGCGATTCTGTTGTGATGAATACCGCAGCATCCTTCCGCCAGTTTCTTTATATACAGACATTGGGGATCTCGCAGGTGCCGCTGATTATCGCATTACCTGAAGACAGCGGTATTTATGAATTCCTGAATGATAACAGCCGCCATCGCGATGAAGTACACCAGCTTTTCACGAATACACTGAATATGCATTATGTGAAAAGACAAAGCGACAGCTTCTCCGGCAAAAGCCTGATAGAAGAAACCGCGCTGAATGATTCGCTGGCCCGTGTGATCAATTATTATTATTCGGTAAGCTATGAGTTTGAAAACATATTGACCGACAAACTCAATGTTACGCCTAAGCCTGGCCTTGCACAGCAACTCACGGATTTTATCATTGCATTCCCCCAACAAAAAGCCGCATTTACAGAACAGGAATTTGAGGCAGCTTTCTTTACTTATATGTCGCAGCTGACAAGTGTTTCGGAAGATCGACTGAATGAATATTTTTCGATCAAGAAACGCTGGAATATCCTAAATAACCGCAAGAAAGATTCAAACCGTTATGCAGCACGGAATATCAATGTGAAATTTCACATGATGAAAGAGATCGGCTGCTGGCCTGTGAATACGGAGAATATCCTGAAATTCTATCCGCGCCTTGCCGAAGTTGAACACAAGCGCTGGAGTGCGGAAAAAATGGTGTTCAATTATAAATTCGGCCCTTTCCCTGCAGATAAGAAAGAGAAATACATATTGAAGGAAGTACTGAAGATACATAATCAACTAATACCCTACGAGCAGCTGACAGAAGGAGAAAAGCAGAAAGACCTGAATCTTTTTATGCTTTTGCCACTGTTGTATTCTTTAAAACAATCCGGAAAATCATAACAACAGATGCAGTTTGCTAAAGATATATTTATCAGCTATGCGCATATCGATGACGAATCGCTGATCGAAAATCAGAAAGGTTGGATCTCCGAATTTCACCGGGCGCTGGAAATACGGCTTGCGCAGTTATTGGGCCGCAGACCTGTGATCTGGCGTGATCCTGCTTTGCAGGGAAATCACATTTTCGATAAACAGATCGTAGATCAGTTTGCACAGGTAGCGGTGATGATTTCCATCCTGACGCCCCGTTATGTAAAATCGGAATGGTGCGTTCGCGAGGTGAATGAGTTTTATGATTGCTGTAATACCAATATCGGTTTCAGTATCAATAACCAGGCAAGGATCTTTAAAGTGATCAAGACACCAGTGAAAGTGGAAGTGCATCCTGAAAAGATCCAGAACATTCTGGGGTACGAATTCTATAATACAGACCCGCATACCGGCAGGGTAAAAGAACTGGCACAGGTATTCGGTCAGCAGACTGAAAAACTCTACTGGGAAAAACTGGATGATCTCGCCAATGACCTGGCAGGGTTTCTTGACGGACTTGAATCTGCAAGCCCTTCCCGCAATACTCCCGCCTCATCAGTTACAAAAGATATTACCCGTGTATATCTCGCTGAATCGAGTTATGAAACCAAGGAATTCAGAGATAGTTTACGCAGAGAATTACAAGACAGCGGCTATCATATCTATCCTGATAAGCAATTGCCGCTTGTTGCACCGGTTTTAACGGAAGATGTAAGTGCTTATCTGAAAGAAACACGTTTGTCGATTCATCTGATCGGCGAACATTATGGCATTATACCGGAAGGGACCCAGAAATCCATTATAGAACTACAGAACGAGATCGCAGCGGCAGCCAGCGGCAATACGTCATTGGAACGGCTGATCTGGATTCCTGAAGGGCAAACTGCGCGGGAAGAAAGACAGCAGAATTTCATCAATAAGCTGAATGAGGGCAGCGAGGGGATCACCGGGGCTGATCTGATATACGGGTCGCTGGAAGATTTCAAGGGTGTGATGATGGATAAACTCGCCGCCATCGAAAAAGAAAAGAACAAAGCCAAAGAGGAAGCGGCAGTTGAATCGAAACCAGCTGCTGATGCATCGAAAAGTCCCGCCATTGTTTACCTGATCTGCGATCTCACAGATCTTGACGATATCAGGCCGCTGGAAGATTTCCTGTTCAACCAGGGCTGCGAAGTGATGCTTCCCATTTTTGAAGGCGACGAATCGATGATACGTGAAGATCATGTTGAGAATCTGAAAATGTGCGATGCCGCCGTTATATTTTATGGCAATGCAAATGAGATCTGGCTGCGTTCCAAAACAAGGGATTTTCTCAAGATCAGCGGCTACGGCCGTGAAAAGCCACTTGGAGCGAAAGCTATTTACATAGCAGGCCCGGCCAGTCCGGCGAAAGAAAGGCTGCGTGCACAGGAGGCTGAAGTGATCAATGGCATCAATGGTCTTCCGGAAGATAAAATCCAATCACTCTTACAAAAACTATAAGCAATTCATATGTTCAACGACCTGGTAATTAATAATCCCTTTCCCGGGTTAAGGGCCTTTGAAGAACATGAAGATGTTCTTTTCTTCGGGCGGGAAAAGCAGGTGGATGAGTTGCTGAAAAAACTCAGAACCACCCGGTTCCTGGCTGTGATCGGTTCTTCCGGCAGCGGTAAATCTTCCCTGATCAAATCGGGGCTGATACCGGCGCTGCACAGCGGTTTCATGTCCGGCGCGGGTTCCCAGTGGCGGATCTGCTCCTTCAGGCCTGGCAATGACCCGATCCATAACATGGCTGTAGGATTGTCGCAGCCGGGAGTGCTCTATGAACAGTCGGAAGATCATGATACAGAGATAACCACAGCCATCAATGAAAGTATTCTGAGAAGAAGCAGTACAGGGTTGATCGGCGCATACAGGCAATCAGGTATTGATACCCGCCAGAACCTGCTGGTACTGGTGGATCAGTTCGAAGAGCTTTTCCGTTTCAGCAAATATGAAAAAGATGCCAAAGACGGTAAACGTGATTCCGTAGCATTCATCAATCTCTTGCTTAAAGCAACGGAGCAGCGTGAAGTGCCGATATATGTTGTGTTTACCATGCGTTCCGACTTCCTGGGTGATTGTACGGAATTCAGAGGTCTGCCGGAAGCGATTAACGACGGCGACTACCTGGTGCCGCGAATGACGAGGGAAGAAAGGAAAGAAGCGATCGTAGCACCAATATCCGTTGCTGGTGCCAATATCTCTCCCCGTTTGCTGAACCAGTTATTGAATGATGTAGGCGATAACCCGGATCAGTTACCCATTCTTCAGCATGCGCTGATGCGTACCTGGGATACCTGGAAGCAGAAAGATCAGCCGGATTCACCGATAGATATTACGGATTATGAAGAGATAGGCGGAATGCAATACGCCTTGATGCAGCATGCCGAAGAAGCTTATGCGGAACTCGCTACAGAGCGGCAGCGTTATATCTGCGAAGTGCTGTTCAAAGCGCTGACCGATAAAGGATCGGATGCGCGTGGTATCCGCAGGCCGAGAAAGCTGGGTGAGATCTGCGCGCTTGCCGAAGCTAAACTGGACGAGGTAGTGGAAGTGATCAATGTGTTCCGCCGCGGCGGCCGTGCATTCCTGATGCCGCCTGAAAAAGTGACGCTCACTGAATCATCCATCATTGATATCTCGCATGAGAGTATCATGCGGGTATGGGAAAGACTGATGAACTGGGTTGATGAAGAAAATGAGTCTGCACAGGTTTATTTCCGGCTCTGCGAAGCTGCTGCATTATATGAAGCCGGGCGCGGCGGTCTCTGGCGTGACCCCGAATTACAGGTGACGTGGAAATGGAAAGAAGAACAACAGCCCAATCTTACCTGGGCCAGCCGTTATAATGACCAGTTTGAAAAAGCGATGTTGTTTCTTGAACACAGCAAGAAACAGTTTGAGCTGGAAATGAAACACAAGGAAGAAATGCAGAAGCTGCGGCTTCGCCGCGCGAGAAGAGTAGCGATCACGGTATCTGTTGTTGCGGTTTTGGCATTATTCCTTTCCATTTACGCCTTCCAGTTAAAGAACATCGCTACAAGACAAACAGAACTCGCGGTTAAAAAAACAGCCGAAGCTGAACAAAGCCAGAAAGTGGCGGTGGAACAACGCAAGATCGCAGATGCAAGTAAAGAAGAGGCTTTGGAAGGAAAACTGCAGGCTGAGCAAAGCAAGGAAGTTGCCGTAAAGCAGAAAGAGATAGCAGATGCCGCGAAAATAAAAGCAGAACAAAGCCGGCAGGAAGCACTGATCCAGAAAAACCTTGCTGAAGAACAAAAACGTTATGCGGAAAGGCAGAAGATCGTAGCCGAGGCAAATGAAAAAGCTGCACGTGAGCAGAAAACGATCGCTGAACAGCAAACTGCAAAAGCGGTTGAAAGTGAAAAAGTAACTGCCGAAGAAAAAAGAAAATCGACCCGCCTTAAAGACCTGGCCGAGAGCCGTAACCTTGCTTATGAATCATTGCTGCTGCTGAATGAAAAAAAGATAGACGAGAGCCGCGCCAAAGCTTCGGAAGCATATAAACTCAATCTTGCCAACAACGGCCCGATCCAGAATTCTGATATTTTCAATGCCCTGCAATACAACTGGGAAAATAATATCCAGTTCAGGAACCAGTTTCTGCTGCACAAATCACCTGTACGCGCTATTGCAGGCAGGCCGAAATCCAATATTGTTTTCTCCGCTGATGAAGAAGGCGCATTATATGTTTCGGCTGTGGATGAAAACGGCTGGCAGCCTGTTTCTGTTTTCCAGTTGAAAGAACCGGTGCGCAGCCTTGCAGCTTCACCTGATGGCAATAAGCTTGTTGCGCTCACTTCTGCAGGTAATGGTGTTTTATTCAATGTTTCTGCAGACAATGCGCTGAGTGTAGCCGGCAGATTCCATATCAATGGTATTTCGAGAAATATTCTCTTCAATGGAACGGATGCATTTATCGTTGTCAGCAGTTCAGGACTGACGAGGTATAAAACAAATCCTTCGCTTACAGAAGATGGCGTGTTCCGCATCAGCGATCTGGCTGCTGCGGCAACAGGCAAAAGCGGCAGGATCTATCTGGCATCGGGTAATACATTGAACGTATTCGACAAGTGGGAGAGCCTTGGCGATAAACCCGCTGCTTCTTACAGATTAGGCGGAAGGATTGTAAGTATTGCCACAGACAACAATGAACAATACCTCGCTGCCGGCACTTACGAGGGTGCGGTATGGCTTAAAGATATGCGCAGCAATGGTACGGCTGTTAATCTTCCGCTGCATCTTTCAAGCGTAAATGATTTGCGGTTTGCGCAGGTGAGCAATGGCAGACTGCAACTCGCAAGCGGAAGTGCGGATCAGTCGATCAAACTGATAGATGTAAGGTCGGCCACCGGCGATAAGAATACGGAAGATGTCATAACACTTAAAGGACACAGCAAATGGATCTACGGACTTACTTATCTGCCGGGCGGTGAAATGATCGTTTCTTCCAGCGAAGACAATAAAGTGATCGCCTGGAAGCCGGTGATGTCGGATCTCTATCAAAGCCTGAATAAAAAATAATGTATGCGTAAATCTCTTCTCATAACCTGTTGGTTCTGTTTCCTGCTTTGCATGAAAGTGCAGCAACTCAAAGCGCAGGATCAATGTGGTTCAGCTTCTGTGGAAACAGCCGAGGGCTTTTATAATATCGGTCGTTTTCATGAATGTATCAGCGGACTGAAAAAATGCCTGTCGGCAAACGGCTTTAATTATACAGAACGATTCCAGGCTTACCGCCTGATGGCGATGAGTTACCTTGCCATCGATTCGATCGATGCTGCAGACGATAATATCCGCCGGATCCTCCTTATGCAGGATAATTTCGAAGCCTATGCGAGCGATCCCAACCGTTTTAAGCTGGAAGTGATGTACCTGCGCCAGGTGCTGCGTTCCAGCCTGATCTCCTCGGTTTCTAAGAAAGCGGAGAACATCAATTTAGCGCCAGCAACTATCCAGATCATTTCCGCTGCAGACATCCGCAACCGCGGTTACCAGGACGTGGAGTCCATTTTTTACGACCTGCCGGGGTTCGATATTTCCCGTGATTTTGGTATTACTTTCTCAACGATGTACCAGCGTGGTTACCGTTCTGCAACGATGACCGAACGGACTTTGCTGCTGGTGGATGGAGTTGAAAGCAACGAGATGTGGACGAATGCGGCTTTTTTAAGCAAACAGTTTCCTGTCAGCAATATTAAAAGGGTGGAAGTGATCTACGGACCAGCGTCTACCATTTATGGTGCTAACGCTTTTGTGGGGGTGATCAATATTGTGACAAAAAATGAAGATGATTATTTCCCTTTCGACAGGAATAATATCGCAGCCAAAAAGAAAACGCTGGCAGTTAATGTACAGACGGGATATGGATCACTGAATACAAGGTTTATAGATGTGAATGTAGCGAAACACGTGAACAAAGATGTGTTTTTCTCGCTTACGGGACGTGTATACAAATCAGATAATATGGATCTGTCCAGGTACAGCAACTGGAACGGGATCATACATTATGATTCATCTGCGTATAACCGTGTTTTCACTATCCAGAAACCCTCACGTGACACGATCCTGAAATTCGCAGCAGCAGATCCGACCAAGCAATATTTCCGCATTACTGCCGATTCCAGTGTGTTGTATGCAACCGACCAGGCATTGGCGCGGGCTGCGCAGCTTGACAGTACTGCATATTCGAAGACTTATAAAGGTGTTAATCCTGCTGAATTCCATAATCCGATCAATGATTTCTATTTGTCAGGGAAAGCACGTTTCGGAGACTTTAATCTCGGATTTGAATATTTTAATAAGAATGAAGGCTCTGTGGGTGATTATACCAGCCGTTTTGCTTCCATCAATAATGCATTAACCAACTGGCAGGTGCGGCAATTCTATTTCTATGTGAAGTATGATAAAGCCTTGTCGGAAAAAATATCATTTTCCAATTTCACTTATTACCGCGGAACGGATTTCGGTAATAATTCAAAAGCAACTGCCTATAAAAGTTATGGCAACCAGTCTATTTCCTTTTATGAACTTGTAAGATCGAATGGCGCTACGCAGCCTTTCTTTACGCCCACTTACTATGCGCAGAGTTCAAGCCAGTTCCGGACAGAATTTAAGCTGCAATATAAATTCAACGAGAAGTGGGATCTGAATACCGGCGGGGAAATGAGAACGGGCAGCCTGCAGGGTGATTATGTAAAAGGAACCACAGACCCTGCTATCGTGAACGGTACTGTTACCGGCGGTAATACATTGCCTGGCGGTAATAATTATACACCTTATACTGTTGGTGCTTATACACAGCTGAATTATCAGAACGTGGCCAAACACCTGAACGTGTCTGCAGCCCTGCGATATGATCATAACCGATTCCGCCAGATCGGTGGCTATGGCTCCATTTTTAATCCCCGTTTCTCAGTTGTATATTATCCTGGTAACATGGTTTTCAAAGCCATTTATTCAGAAGCGTTTATGGATGCATCGAGTTTTAACAAGTTCTCTACCTCGGCAACCAGGCTGGCCAGCAATGCTTCCCTGCAACCCGAAAAAGTAAAGAATATTGAATTCTCTGCGCGTTATACATTCAATAAACTCAACCCCGGTTCATTTGTTGAAGCGTCATTCTACCAGGCCAATTATAACAACACACTTGCGCTGGTAAGTTTTGTGATGCCTAACGGCACACTTACCAATCGCTTTGAAGGCCTGGGCAAGGCAAAGATCATGGGTGTGCAGGTGAACGCACAGGTAGAAGTGCAGCATAATGTGGCAGTTTTCTTCAATTTTACTTTTACGAATCCTAAAACCACATTGCCTTCCGTTGTGAGCAAAACGGATTCGGTGGTGAAGCGTACGGGAGATATTGCAGACTATTCTTCCAATTTCGGAGTGAATGTAAAGTTGCTGAAACAGGATAAGCTTAACCTGAACCTGCGCGGTAACCTTGTAGGAGCGAAGCCGACCGGTAAAGCTACCAGCATCAGCGATAACCCGCTGAACAGTATAGATGGTTATTTCCTTGCACACCTGAATGTAAATTACCAGTTAAACAGCTGGCTTACAGTGCAGGCAGGATGTTCCAACCTGTTCAATAAGGAATATTTTTCTCCGGGTGTTCGTTCAGCGGATAATATCCAGTATGCGCCAACCATCCCGCAGTACGGAAGAATGTTCCAGGGACAACTCATATTTAATATCACCAAATAGTAACCAGCGTGGCATTACCCAAACTTGGATCCGCGTTTCATATCAGGCAGGCCGAGCGGTATAACTTCTCGCAGCTTTTCCTGCAGTCGTTCCTGACGGGGCTGGCCACATCATTTTTCTCGGTTACAACCAGCAGCTATTTCATTAAAAAGCTGGATGCCTCCAGGTTGCCGCTTGCTTATATTCTTTCCGGTGTGGTAGGCTACCTGGTCATTCACCTGTATAAAAAACTGATGAGCCGTTATGGCCTCATCACGGCTATTGTTATTACCAATCTCCTGTATATACTTATCTGCGGTTCATTGCTGTATGCACGGTTACATGATTCGTCTTCACAAAGCCTTACACAGTATGTAGCTTTTGCAGGGTTTGTATTCATTATGCCATTTTCATCCCTGTTCGCACTTACGTTTGCGACATTGAGTCTGCGCCTGTTCGATCTCGGTCAGAGTAAACGCCTGATCGCGCTTGTGGGGCTTGGTGAAGTGATCGCATCTATTCTTGCATACCTGATGGTGCCTTTGCTAACCACCCTTATGGGAACAACCGCCTTCCTGCTGCTGATCACGATGAGTGCTGTGCTTATAGGAATGATCCCGCTCGCAAAGTTGGTGAAGGCCAATGGTGAAAGGCTCCGCCATGTGCATGCAAATCAAGCGGCAACAACAAAAGTGAATTTTTCCTTTCTGCTGAAAGACAGGTATTTTATGCTGATCGGCATTTTTACGTTTTTCTCTGTAACTGCGATCTATCTCGCAGATTATTCTTACCTGATCTCTGTGAAATTCCTTTCTGTTGAGAATAATATTGAAACAGCAATACTGGTGTCGGTGATTTTTACAGTGATCAAACTTGGAGAACTTAGTTTCTCGCTTTTCTCATCCAGGTTCATGAGCGAATATGGTATGAAAATCTCTTTATTGTTACTGCCACTGCTGCTTGTGCTCAGCTCCATGCTGGGTGTGGTATCAGGGTCATTGTTCCGTTCCATCACCTTTTTTATCGTGGCATTCCTGTTGCTGAATAAATGGCTGGAGCGGGTGGTTCGTAAAGGAATCACCAACCCGGCACTCAAAGTCCTTTACCAGGTAACAGAACCCGCAGAACGTGCTAAAGTACAAACCCTGATCGATGGCTCTCTCTCGCAGGTTTCTACCATGGCCGCCGGTCTGATCTTACTTGGGTTGTCACTTGTCTTTAAAAAGACAGAGTTATATGTCTACCTGTTTGTGCTTGCCGGCGCCTGTTTTATTGTATATGCGATATGGTTGTTCTTTACACAAAAAATGTATCACCAGTATAAGGAAAAGATCCAGCTTTTTCTTAAAGGCACAGGAGCAAAAGCAATTGACGGTTCAGAAGACATCGTCCCGGAAAATTTTGAAATCACTAATCCGCCAGACAACACGTCTTTCTCCGAACTCAGGGAAATGCTGAAATCAATTGCGCTGGACGAAAGGAAGAATAGCCGTAATTATTTGTATGAAATGGCCAGAACCTATCATTCAAAAGCATTTAAAAGCGTGAATGGTATCGATGATCCGCAACTGGCCAGGAAATTGTCTGCTGCACTCTATGCGCAGGAACATTACCCGGCAAGGATTGCAGCGATACAATATGTGCAGTATCTCTCCCCGGAAGAAAAATTGCGGGTGCTGAGAGAAAACTATGAAACACTGGACCATACCCTGCAATATTTCCTGCTCAGGAATGTAAACAGCAGTCCTGTACAATGTTCGGCCGAAGATCGGTTTTATTTTACCGGCCTGTGCCGCCGTTGTGTCAGAGATATCCTCTGGATCGAAAGCACTGTAAATGATCTGACAGAACTCGATAATGAAAAATTACAGACAGCCCTGCTCGATCTGCGTGAACAGCAGGTTTTTAAATTGCTCCAGCTGTTCAGGATCCTGTATGATCCGGGTGCTGTAGCTATCGTTGAAAATATCTGGCGCAACAGGGTCAACCTGCCGGAGAACCAGGTTTTTGCTATAGAACTGCTCGAGAATATCCTTGAGAAAAATGTAAAGAAGATCATTATCCCTTTGCTGGAAGACATCCCGTTGTCTGCCAAAAAAGAAAAACTGCGCGAGGTCTTTTATTTCCATAACATGGATATGGCAGACAGACTGAAAGATATTGTGATGAAAGATTTCAACCTGGTGGACCCTTATATCAAAGAACTGGCTGTTCGTGCTTATGTGCAGCTTACAGGTGATAAGAATCTTGCGCGGGTGTTCAAATCTCATCCATACCTCCGCCTGTCGTCACTTTGCCAGGATGACCAGGCTGCGCTCGAAAAAGCGCAATCGCTGCTGCGTGAAATGGAAATGCCGGAAAACGTATATCACCACAAGACATTCGATATGCTGCTTCGCTGGGTTGCGAGAGCAGAGAACACCAGGCAGGAGCATGCGACGGCTTTACAGGTTAACATAGAACACCTGGGCAATCGTTTTATGGTGGATTGTTACGGACTGAATTTGTTATTGGAAGTAAAACAGCAACATTCATTTAACCGATAATAACCGATATATGATACAGACTGCATACCAGCTGGAAGTGATTACCGATTTGGACTCGGTCAGTACTGCCGTGATGGATTTCTTTCATGCACAGGATACTGATTTTTATCCGCCGATCAGTCAGCGTATAGAAATGCACGCCTATATCGCATCGATCATGCAGCCCGACGGTGCTTTGATCATAGCTTCGGATGCCGACCGGGTCATCGGTATTGTCGGTCTCACTTTTGCACATCCGCGGTTCAGGTATTTTATCCAGTATGTGGCAACGGATCCGTCGTATCGCAGGCAGGGGATTGCACACCTGTTATTTGATAAAGCATTTGCCTTATTGCAGGAACGCGGTGCAGACAGGGTAACGATCCGTACCTGGTCTGCCAACCAGCGCTCGCAGCAATTGTTTACCAGTACCGGATTTATCCTTTACGATAAGGTGTTTAACGACAGGGGCGAAGGCGTTCATTCCTATTATTTCGGCAAGAGCTTTCTGACAGGTTACCTGAAACAGGAACCCGAACGTATAGGTATATTAGGTGGCATGGGCAGTTTCTCTACCGGCAATTTTATAAAGACCCTTACCGGTACCAATAAAAGAATGCAGGGCGACAGCGACAGTTTATCATTTTTACTGGTGAATGAGCCTGCTATTCCCGATCGCAGTACCAGCATCAGGGAAAATAAAGTGGGTGAGATGACTCAGATCGTAAACGCTGCGATTGAAAAGATCACCGCAGGGGGAGTAAGCCATTTAATGTTACTGTGTTTTACGTTACATCCATTTATTAACAGGCTAAAGATCCCGGCAGGAACAGAATTGATAGATCTGGTGGATTTTACAAGGGAAACAGCAGCGCAATCGGGCGATAAATGGATGCTTGCGGCCACACTCAGCAGTTATGCCATGGATCATTTTTCCGCTGCGGATATTGTGCTTCCCCGTGAGGAAGACCGGCAGCGTATCCAGGATATGATCAGCGAGATCAAAACCGGCACAGACCCTGTTCACTATAAAAAAGAACTGGCAGCAATTGCAGGAGAAAATGGCTGCAGCGGGATTGTGCTGGGATGTACGGATCTGCACGGAATGTACGGCTACGACAAGGCTTTCGATGGCATACATGTTTTAGATCCGCTTACCGAACTTGCCTTTATGCTTGAATCCAAAAGAAAAGCCGGCTGATGTGCCGGCTCTGATCTTTATTGTTTCTTCAGTTTATTTTTGAATACCTTTTCGAATTTCTCAAGTTTAGGCCTGATCACAAAACGGCAATAGCCTTGTCCCTGGTTATCGTTGTAATAATTCTGGTGATAATTTTCCGCGGGATAGAAATTCCTGAAAGGTTCAATAGCGGTAACGATAGGACTGTCCCAGGCGCCGCTCTGATCCAGTTTGGCTTTATAGGATTCAGCTTTCTTTTTCTGTTCTTCATTGTGATAAAAGATAACGCTGCGGTATTGCGGGCCAACATCATTACCCTGCTGGTTCAGTGTGGTAGGGTCGTGGGTTTTCCAGAAAACCTCGAGCAGTTCATCATAAGTGATCTTAGACGGATCATACACGATACGTGCCAGTTCGGCATGACCTGTGGTTTTATCGCATACCTCTTCATAGGTAGGATTTTCAACATGCCCGCCGCCATAGCCGCTCACCACTTTCAGTACGCCATCCAGGCGCTGGAAAAAGGCCTCGGTGCACCAGAAGCAGCCTTCGCCAAAAGTGGCTGTATCTGTCTGTACGCCGGGCGGAATTACTTCATTATTCATACTTATCAGGTTTTTTTCTGGTTGCTGGGCACAGGAAACAAGGGTAATGCCCAGGAATAAGGTACTTAACAAAACTTTCATCATACCGGTATTTTTATAAAAATACGATTAAAAGCATGTGGAGGATTGCTCTCCGTTTCAGTCGGGAACGCTTTAACATTTCCGCTACCTCTTACCTGCGAAAGCCGTGCCATTGGCGGTGGAACTGACTTCCAGACAGGTTGGCCGAAAAACAACATACAATCTTACCTTTGCAGGCTTAGAAAGAGGAGCAGTTTATATGCGTTTATATCCGGAATCGGCATTGACCCAACTTGAGTTTGATAAAATAAAGAGCCTGCTTGCCGGGCACTGTAAAACAGCGCATGCACAGCAGAAAGCAAATGAGCTGCGTATTCATACCCGTAAGGAGTACATAGAGCTGGAGCTGAAACAGGCTGCTGAATACAAGCTGGTGCTGCAGTCGGGTCAGTATTTTCCCAGTGATTTCATGCTGAATATTGCGAAAGACCTGACCCTGCTGGGTATTCCCGGGGCTATGCTGGGTGGTGAGCAATGGGTGAATATCCGGAGGCTGACGGAAAATACTTCTACAGTATTCAGGTGGTTCGATACGGAACGCCGCGAAGCATTTCCGGCGCTTGCACAGGTGATCGCAGGGAGCTATTATGAAAAAGTGATCGTTGAGCTGATCAATGAAGTGCTCGATGAGCATGGCAATATCAAAGACACTGCTTCCCCTGAATTGCAGAAGATCCGCATGAGCCTTTTCCGCAAACGGAACGAATTGCGCCGGGTTTTCGAAAAAGTGATCGCAAGGCTGGCGAAAGCCGGTTATACTGCCGACATCAATGAAAGTTTCAGTAACGGCCGTCGTGTTGTGGCTGTATTTTCTGAACACAAACGCCAGGTAAAAGGAATCCTTCATGGTGAAAGCGACAGCCGTAAAACAGCTTTCCTGGAACCAGAAGAAACCATTGAGCTGAACAACGATGTGTTTGCGCTTGAAAACGACGAAAGCCGGGAAATCCAGCGGATCCTGCGTGAGCTTACCGCTAAACTGTCGGTTTACGCACCCTTGCTGCAGCAATACCTGGCCATTGCGGGTGAGTATGATTTTATCCGTGCCAAAGCAAGGCTGGCCATTGATATGAATGCGAATATGCCGGCCCTGACAGATAAGGCCCAGATCCAGCTGATCAATGCGTTCCACCCTTTACTTTTCCTGTATAATAAGGTCTCGGGAAAACCAACCATACCTGTTAATCTTTCATTGAACGATAAAAGCAGGATACTCGTGATCAGCGGCCCCAATGCGGGCGGTAAAACCGTTACCATGAAAACCATCGGCCTTAACCAGGTCATGGTGCAAAGCGGTTTGCTGGTGCCTGTACACCCGGATTCTGAAATGGGTATTTTCAAACAACTCTTCATTCATATCGGCGATACACAAAACCTGGAATTTGAATTGAGTACTTATTCCAGTCACCTGCTGCATATGAAACATTTCATAGAAACGGCAAATGGAAGGACCTTGTTTTTTATAGATGAACTCGGAAGCGGAAGTGATCCCAACCTGGGCGGTGCTTTTGCGGAAGTGATCATGGAAGAGCTTTCCCGCCGCCATGCACTGGGTATTGTAACAACACATTACCTCAACCTGAAAGTGATGGCCAACCATACACAGGGTATCGTGAACGCAGCCATGCAGTTTGATGAAGTGAACCTGCAGCCAATGTATAAGCTGATCATCGGCAAGCCGGGCAGTTCTTATACATTCGCTATTGCAGAGCGGATCGGTCTCCCGCAACATCTCATCAACCGCGCAAGAAAACTGGTAGACGAAGATCATTTCAGGCTCGACAGGCTGCTGAACCGAACCGAACAGGACCTGCAGCAGCTGGACAAGGAAAAGAAACAACTGCATCAGCTGCTCCGTGAAAATGAAAAGCTGAAAAAAGAAATGGAAGTAGTGCTGGACAAAGAACGACACCGCCAGCAGATCGATATCCTCAAAAATCAGAATCGTATCACAGAAGAAAGACTGGCATACCTGAAAGACATGGAACGCAAGCTCAGGCAGATCGTGCTCGACTGGAAAAAGAACGAAGACAAGAACGATGTGATCAGGAACCTGCAAACCCTGTTGTTCAAAGGAAAAGAGCAGGTAGTAGTTAACAAACTGGCCAAAAAAGTAGACCTGCGTTACAAGGAACTTGCAGGTGAGATAGCAACAGGTTCGCTGGTGAAGCTGAAAAAGAACTACCAGGTAGGCGAAGTGAAAGAGATCCGCGGCAAACGTGCGATTGTACAGATCGGTGCATTACCGATGAATGTAGATCTCGCCGATCTTGTGCCGGTAGAAAAGCTGCCGCCGGCTGCTGATCAGAAATAATGGAAAGATTAAAAAATGAAATCCCCGCCAAAAGCGGGGATCCCGGGTTTATCAGATAGGATATCAAAAAAATTACGGGGCCAGCTGACCATTCTCCACAAACCTGATCTGCATTGCTTTTGCAGGATCGGCATCGCCCGGAATACCGGTCAAAAGAATTGTATATGCTTTTTTGGCAACCACATCAATAGTGCGTGACGCCTGGATATTGCCCTCGGTTGTAATTGTTACAGCGACCTGCCCGGGATTCAGTCCGGTAAACTGCGAGATCTTTGTAAACCTGGATGTTTCCTGTATGATATTATTCCCGTCTGCAATGGCCGATACCTGTACATTCGACGAATCCGGGATCGCATTGATATAACGGATATACGCTTTGCCGCTGGTGCCTGAAAGACTGTCAAAATTATCAACCGTGATCACATTTTTATAAGTGCCGTTAGCGCCAACCAGGAAAACGGAGTTGTAAGTAGAAGCCATGAAGTTATAGCTGCTGTTGGCAATAGGCGTGCCGGTATAAAAATCATAGGAATCTACTGTGCGTGTTCCGGGATAAATGCTGTAATAACCACCTGTGAAGCTGGTATAGCCAAGCGGTGTTCCTGTCAGGCTGTTGTTAGACAAGGCAATACCTACAGAAGGCTTGTCAGGCGCGAGATTGAAAGCCATCAATCCTGCAACGGGTGTGTTTTGTACATCGTTCGTCTTGTTACAGGCGGTAAAGATAAATGCCACAAATAAGGCACTGAGTGCTGCCCAGCGTGGTATGAACCGGTTATTTTTTTTCATAGACATCATTTTCATTCTTTCACAGCAGAAAAAACGGTGCCGGAAAAGTAAATTCCCGTAAATCTTAACAGGTTTTAACATTTTGGCCGCTACTGCCCATAAGTGAATGCATAATGAGAGGTATTACCGCCTTTCAGGTTGGTCACTTCCAGCTGCTGTGTTTTTCCTGTTGCATCCTGTGTATAATCGAACCTGAGTTGCATGGTAACAAGGCCGGTACTGTTGTATTGTGTAATTCCCGTTACCTGTTTTTTAAAAGGAATATAGTAATTCAGATCTGCAGGCGTGGAATGTGAGAGGTAGAAAGTAAACGGCAGCAGGTCTTCCAGGCAATTGTAGATACGCTCATTGCCGGGCAGGAACTGGTGAGGTTTGTCTGCATAACTGTATTCATAACGGATTCCGGTAGTACTGGTAATCGTCTGCGGATCACCTGCACTGTTATAAATGATGGTTGCACTGGCTTTTAATATGCCGGAATTGTTTAATGTTTTGATGATGCTGAGTTGCCCATTCGTGTATTCGTACAGGATTGTTTGTGTGTAGGATGAGCTGTTGCCGAAAGGGTCTTCTTCAATATGCGTGCGGATCTCTTTAACAAGTTGATCACCATTGTAAAAATAATCAGTATGGCCCTGGGGTTTGCCTGTATGATAGTCGGATGTCATCTTTGTTAAAAGCCCGGAAGTATTGTAACTCAGCCGGATTGTTCTGTAATCCTTCTGCTCGATGCCTGTGATCCTGTTATTGCTGTTGTAGGTGAAGTAATAATCATCCCTGATCAGTGGGGCTGTAAGTAAGATCCGGGTTACATAAGTGCTGCCCGGTTGTGTTTGTACCGGTGTTTCTTCCTTGCTGCATGAAAAGAACAGGGGCAGGAGGAGAACTGTTAAATGCCATTTCATGCCGCGAAATTAGCCTACGTAAATCCCGCATTTTTGTCAATGTTGATATGAGGTGATTACCAGGCCTGAACGGATTGCATGAAATGAACGACTGACCGAAATTTACATGAAAGTACTGCCAATGCGCGCAGTTCATTAAATTGCGGCAGGGATAAAATGCCCGGAAGCAAAATCAACTGCGGCTATGCATAAAGTAGACCTGAAAGAACTGGCGGAAAAACTGAATTTGTCGATATCAACAGTGTCGAGGGCGTTGCGCGACCGCTATGATATCAGCACACGCACCAAACAGCGTGTAATGGCGCTGGCAGCAGAACTGAATTACCAGCCCAATCCTTATGCAAGCAGCCTTCGTCAGCGGAAAAGCAAAACGATCGGTGTGGTGATCCCGGAGATCGCGAATAACTTTTTTACCCTTGCTATCAATGGTATAGAATCTGTTGCGCAGGAAAACGGCTACCATGTGCTGATCTATATCACGCATGAAGACCCGGAAAAAGAGGCTAATATCATCAGGCATATCCGTAACGGCAGGGTAGACGGACTGCTGATGTCGGTGTCTGGTAATATGGATCCTGTGCGCGACCTGAAAGAGAACGGGCTTCCGCTGGTATTGTTCGACAGGGTTTCGGAAGATCCGCAGATCCCTTCGGTAACCACAGATGATTACCAGGGCGGGTTTGATGCAACATCACACCTCATTGAAAACGGCTGCCGTAATATTGCTTACCTGGCGGTATCGAAAAACCTTTCCATCAATCATAAACGGATGAAAGGCTACCAGGATGCCTTGAAAAAAAACAATATTCCTTACAAAGATCAGCTGGTGATCAATTGCGGGAACGATGATGCGGAAAACCTCCGTAAGATAGAAACACTGCTGCAAAGCAGGCGCCGCCCTGATGGTGTGTTTGCTTCAGTAGAAAAACTTGCGGTGAGCACTTATGAAGCTGCGCGCAACTGCGGTCTTGAAATACCCCGGGATCTGAAGTTAGTCGGGTTCTCCAACATGGCAGTCGCGTCCATCCTGAACCCGTCCCTTACAACCATTACACAGCCTGCGTATGAAATAGGCAAAGAAGCTGCGTCTGTGTTATTTCATATTCTTGAACAGCAGGAAAAGAAAAAGAATGAACCAGCATCTGCCAGCAAAGTGTTCCGGTCTGAACTGATCAAAAGGGATTCTTCGCGCTGAGTTTATTTTTTGTTCCGGCCGAATTTCTCTCTGGCTACCGCAACCATCTGCCAGGCATCGGGCGTGATCCTGAAATAAAAGATGCCTGCCACCATCAGCAGGGAAAATGAAATTCCTCTTGCAATAATGCGTACCCAGCCACTCAGCATTTCAAAACCATAATAACAGGCCAGGTATGCAGCCAGCGCAAGCAGCAGCGCATAAATGGTTTTCATCGAGAATGGCTGCATATTGAATTTCCTGCGCAGGAATTCGAAGCGGATGAAATTGTAAATACTGTATGAGATCAGTTCTGCAATGGCCGAACCGATAATGCCGTAGTGTTTGATCAGATAATAGGTAAGCGGCAGCCGAAGAATGAACAGCACAACACCGCTCATACAATCGAATTTCCAGAATGTGGATGTGTTGATGACCATGGCGTTCAGCCCTGTTCCGGCATCTACGATCCGGATCAGTCCCAGCACGAACATCACACCCAGCCCCTCACTGAAAGCCGCCTGTATATCCAGCACCCGCATGCCGTCTTCCACATTGAGCCAGAGATTACCGAAAATGAACAATGCCATCAGCAGCAGATTGATACAGGATCTTTCATATACCCGGTTGATCTCTTTATAATCCTTCTCCTTCCACGCCCTCGCCAGCACTCCCGCAGAAACCGCCTGGATACTTCGCTGCGGTACCTGCACCAGGTTGGCTGCATATTGCGCAAAGAGAAATACACCTACAGAACCCAGCCCCTGGAAGCCCGCAATGATAAAACTGTCTACCGTTGCCGCGATCGCAGCTATGCAGGTTCCGCCGAAAGCGAGCGCCTGCATCGTTACCATCTTCTTCCAGAACTTCCGCGTAACAAGGCTGATCTTAAACGTAAAATGCAGATGCCCGGTATTATAGAGATAAATGATCAGCACCAGGAACAGCACCAGGAACTGGAATGCATATAACCTGATGAACGTATGAAAACTGATCACTTTGAAATAGAACAGGAAAATGAGTATGCACGATAACACCCGCAGCAGCGTTTCCTTCAGGAAATTGGAAACTACCGACCGGTGCAGTGCCCAGGCAAAACTCTCCGTTACAAAAAAGAAAAGCATGCCTATGGCGAAGGGAAACATCCAGTAATAATAATCCGTCAGCAGCTTGTTGGAGCCTTTGGAGAAATAGCCGATAAAAGCCGGTTCAAACCAGATGCCGCAAATCATCACCAGGATAAAACCGGTAAATGAGATCAGTAATGCCCAGCTGATCAGGTCGATCTTCCGTTCTGGCAGGTTGTCCTTGTAGTAAGGATAAAATTTATAGATCACCGGGATGATACCCAGCGCTGCAAAGGAATAAACGTTCTGGCCAAAATCTGAAAAAATCCTTGTAAGACCATACTGCTCAGGAGTAAGTGAGCCGTTGCGGCCGGAGATATAAGTATTCACGAATCCTACCAGGAAACCTATGTAAACAAGTATACTCGAAATAATCGTCTGTTTCCGGATATTACCCATACTCCTTTGCTGCTTTAGTTGTTCCCGGATGTGTTTTTCACCCTGATATAATATAACTTTTCCGCTGCTTCAGGCTTCAGCAGTGTTTGCATACCCGGGGTCAGTGTAATGGACTTCCATGTTTCTGAAGGACTGATGCGGATCGTATCACTGCCGGCATTCAGGTATAAAGGCAGGTCAAACCCTTTTACACATTCAGACCAGCGGAAAAAAAATTTTTTCCTGTCGCCCGAAAAATAATATTCCAGCTGCGGCACCTGTACGGTATGCAGGTATTGCTGAAATACATACTTCAGGTTCCAGCCGGCGAATTTACTCATCTCTGTCATAATATCGCCTGCAGTAACTGTCTGGTGGTAAAATCTTTTGTTAAGGTGCCGCAGCATCGTGCGGAACAGACTGTCGTTATGCATGGCCTGGCGGATGGTATGGATCATGTTAGATCCTTTGGGATACATATCGCCGCTGCCTTCTTTATTCACACCGTACGGGCCGGTAACTGGTACATCATTATTGATATTACGCCTGATGCCATAAGTATAGGTATCGCCTGCTGCCTTGCCACTGAGACATTCTGTGAACAATGTTTCGGAATAATTGGTAAACCCTTCATGGATCCACATGTCTGCAATGTCTTTGCTGGTAATATTGTTGGCAAACCATTCGTGACCGCTTTCGTGAATGATGATGAAGTCCCACAGCATTCCCAATCCTGTTCCTGAAAGATCGCGGCCGAGGTAGCCGTTCATGAACTGGTTGCCATATGCCACGGCGCTCTGGTGTTCCATACCCAGATGCGGGGCCTGTACCAGTTTGTAGCCGTCTTCATAGAACGGGTACGGCCCCATCCAGTATTCAAAACAATGCAGCATCTGTTTTACCTGGGTGAACTGCTGTTTTGCCTTTTGGAGTTCGTAATCCAGTACCCAGTAGCTGCAGTCGAGCTGCCCTTTTTCACCGTCATAGGTTTCATTCCAGTTCACATATTTGCCTATATAGGGTACAATGTTGTAATTGTTGATAGGATTGACCACCGTCCACTGGTAAGTGGTTGTATGATTCGTATGCGCCTGCTTGCTGGTTAACCTGCCATTGGCTACGGCCACCAGTGTATCCGGTACGGTGATGCTGATCATTGCGCCGTTATCAGGCTCGTCAGACTGGTGATCCTTGCAGGGATACCAAACGCTGGCACCCAGTCCCTGGCAGGCAACGCTCATCCAGGGGCGGCCCTGTTTATCTTTTGTAAAGATCCAGCCGCCATCCCAGGGCGGTCTGCGTGCTACCACCGGCGCGCCTCTGAACTCGAGCAGCAGGGTTTCTGTTGCACCAGCCTGCAAATCTGAAGGAAAACTGATATAATATACATTACCGTTCCGTTCAAACGGCAATGAAGCATGCGTTCCGGCAGATGCTTTTACAAGTTCCATCGGCTGCTGCAGATCGATCTGCATTTTCCTGCCCGGCCTGAGTACTTTAAAACGGATGGCATTGGTGCCGGTGATGGTTCTGGAGTTGTAATCCGGCGTAATGCCGATGGTATAATGCAATACATCCCACCAGGCCCTTTCGGGCGTAATGCTGCCGCGGAGCGTGTCGGCGTGCGTAAATTCCGTTTTGGAAGATAAGGGCGTCTGCGCAACGGAATAAAAACCGCAAAGCAGGCAGAGCATGATCGGCAATGTGTATTTTGCATTCATCATTTAAAAGTAAGATATTCGGGCTGTATGATCGGAAACAATAGGATAAAAAGGAACGAAGGAAAAACTGCAGGATTTCTCTGGGCACTTTGCCTCTGCGGAGCGTTACTCGCAGGCTGCTCTGAACGCAAAAGCAGCGGGAAAGAAGTATTTACCTATAATGAAACCACAGGCATTGCCACGCTCGACCCGGCTTTTGCCAAGAACCAGTCGATCATGTGGGCCGTACACCAGTTGTACAATACATTGGTGGAAATAGACAGCGGACTGAATATTGTACCCTCGGTTGCCAAAAGCTGGGAAGTAAGCGGCGACAGGCTCACCTATACTTTTCACCTGCGGAATGATGTTTTTTTTCATGATAATGACATCTTCCCGGGTGGCAAAGGCCGTAAGCTGGTAGCGGCTGATGTGGCATACAGTTTCAGCCGGATCATGGATAAAGCTACGGCCAGCAGCGGCGCCTGGATCTTCAACGGCAGGGTAGATTCAGTAAAGGCATTTACAGCCGTAGATGATTCCACGTTCAGATTACAATTGCAGCAGCCATTCCACCCGATCATGGGTATCCTGAGCATGCAGTACTGCAGCATTGTTCCGCATGAAGCGGTTGAAAAATACGGGAAGGATTTCAGGCGGAATCCCTGTGGCAGCGGACCTTTCCGGTTTAAATCCTGGGAAGAGGGCGAGGCGCTGGTATTGCTGAAGAACGACAAATACTGGGAGCAGGACAGCACCGGCAGGCATTTACCTTATCTCGACGCGGTTAAAGTCACATTCTTCGATAATAAAGCCACGGAGTTCCTGCAATTCAGGCAGGGGGGACTGAGTTTTGTGAATGATATCGATCCGTCGTTCAAGGATGAGATCCTGACAAGGCATGGCGACCTGCGAAAAGAATGGGAAGGAAAGATCCTCCTGAAAAAACATGCATACTTGAATACGGAATACCTGGGTATCCTGGTAGATAAAGATAACCCGCTGGTAAAAGCAGCACCAACGCGAATCAAGGCAGTGCGCCAGGCAATGAACTATGCGATCAACCGGGTGCAGCTGATGATGTATATGCGTAATTCGATCGGAATACCGGCAACAGCAGGTTTTGTTCCGGGCGGACTGCCGTCGAGGAATGCAGAGCTGGTAAAAGGTTATGCCTACGATCCGGGAAAAGCGCGGAAACTCCTGGCGGAAGCAGGCTTCCCCGATGGAAAAGGACTGCCGGCGATCAAATTGCTCACGATCCCTATTTATGCGGATATCGGGAGTTTTATTGCACGCCAGCTGGAAGAAGTAGGGATTACGGTGCAGGTGGAAGTGATACAGAAAAGCCTGCTGCTGGAACAGACCGCCAAATCGCAGGCCTTGTTCTTCCGCGGTAGCTGGATAGCGGATTATCCCGATGCAGAAAATTATATGGCGATGTTCTACAGCAAAAACCCGGCACCGCCGAATTATACGCGTTATCAGAATCCGGCCTTTGATGAATTGTATGAACGTGCTTTACTGGAAACGAATGATTCGCTGCGCTACAACCTGTACCGCCAGATGGACCAGATCGTAATCAATGATGCACCTGTGATACCGATCTGGTATGATATGGCTATTCACCTCGTGCAGAAAGAAGTAACAGGGTTTTCACCTAACGCACTCAATCTGCTGGAACTGCGTAATACGCGTGTTAAAAATTGATATTGACCTGGCTGATCTGCAGGTTCAGCTGAGTCGTAGTTTTCGCTTCGATCGTCGCATTGATCAGCGAAGCCATGTTCTCTTTGAAGTCGATAAGGATAGCGCTGGTGTTTTTATCTGCCGGCAACTGGTATTTCTTTTTATCCGCAGGCGTTACTTCTTTCAGTACCGGAGTTGTTTTTTTCTCCTGTTCAATTTCTGATAATGGTATTTGCTGTACGGCAGGAGTTGTATTATTTTTTTTGTCAGCGGCTTTTTGTTTAGACGCTTTGATCAGTGCGGGGAGATCGATCTTGTCGGGAACACCCCGCAGCGCATCGCCTACGATCTTATCCAGTTCCAGTTTTTCGATCTGTTCAAAAGCCGCACGCAGGCCCTGTTTGAGGTTTTCGTCTTCAATACCGGCAAGTGCAGCTTCCTTACCCGCTTTGGCAGCGATGTCCATTTTTACATTTTTCAGACCGGCTTCAATGCCCTCAATTGATTTGGCGATACCGAGTTTTAAAGGAACCTGTATCATCGGGGCAATTAGTTCTTCGGTGTCGATCTTGATGGAACCGATATCGGTTGCCTGATTGATACGCTTTAATTCTTTTTCCCAGTTGGCTTTTTCCAGCTCGCGCGATGCGATGCTTAAGGCCCCCGCCACCAGCGGCTGGATCATAGCAATACTATCTGCCGAGGAATGGATTTCACGTGCTGCCTGTGCAAGGTTTTCCTTGATCTCTTTCCGTAACGGTTCATTGAGGAAAAATACCGGGTTGAAGAGTGGATTGTTTACCTGTACAGCCATCGGTTCAACAGCAACAGCCTGGCGCTGCTCGTTGTCTTCTCTTACTGCAACCGCAGTCGTTGGAGCCTGGCGGTTCCTGTTATCCGGACTCAGCCATGCGATGGAACTTAATATACCTGTTACCAGGAATAAGGAAAGTAATTGTTTGCGGTAATTGAAGGATTGTTCTTTATGCCCGATCATGCGTTTAACCCTGCCGAGGAGTTCGTGTTCATTCCTTGCGGCTGTCATGGCAAATGCGGGTGCTTTCTGCAGACTTGCAATGCGTAATAATGCTTCAGCATAAACCGGTGCGCTGTACTGGAATTGCAATACCCAGTCGTCGCAGCTGTTTTCCCTTTCCTTTTTGATCGATTTGCTGATCAGTTGAGTGAAAGGATTAAAGAACAATGATATTTCCACTACCGATAAAAAAATGTTCACGATATAATCATAACGTTTGATATGCGCCAGTTCATGCAGGATCACAGCTTCCATCTGCTCTGTACTCAGGTGGTTAATGCTGGCCAACGGCACAAGGATCAGTGGCTTGAAGAAGCCGATGGTAAGTGGTGTATGAACTTTATCGGAAAGCAGTATCTGCACTTCTTTTTTAATGCCAAGCTGTTCGGCCACGCGGCGAACAAAAAGACGCCAGTTCACAGGGATCTTTTGCGTGCCGTCTGTACGTATGGAGCGCAGCTGACGGTATGCAACCATCCAGCGGATAAATAAAAAAAGTATCAGGAAAAGATAGGCTACAGAAAGATAGGGAAGCAGCTGTTCCGCTTTTACCATCCATGCGATCAGTTGGGAACGGAAACCGGTGTTGCTGTAAACAACCGGGCTGATGCGTTCCTGCAAAGAGCCTGATTCAAGCAATACTTCCTTGTAAGCGATATGGTAAAACCTCAGGGTAACCAGGAACCAGGCGAACCCGGTCAGCTGTACACATACGGCCAGTTTGTATTTATTGGCCGCCTGGAATCTGGCTATAAAAGAAACGGCAATGTATACAAGCCATAACAACGCCATTTGCCAGAGACTGTTGGCTATAGCGCAACCAAGGGCCTGCAGGAAGGATGATTGGAACAGCGATGGCATAGATTATTGTTAGATTATTGTTTTTTCAGGTTATCCAGTAGCTTCTGAATTTCCGCCAGTTCATCCTGGTTAGGCGCGTGATTACCCAGCGCCTGCATTACAAGCTGGGTAGAAGAACCGCCGAACAGGGAATTGATCATTTTACCTACCAGCTGCTGCTGTGTACTTTCCCGGGTAATGGCGGCGCTGTAGATATGGGTTTTGCTGCTGTCGTCGCGTGCTACAATGCCTTTCTCAAACATGATCTGCATCAGCTTAAGGGTAGTGGTATAACCGGCTTCCTTATGCTCGCTCAGCACTTCATGTACTTCACGCACAGTGGCTGTACCCTTATCCCACAAGATCCGCAGTATTTCCAGTTCACTTTCCGTTGGTTTGATCTGCTTCGACATATGCTATTACGATTTAATTCGTATGCAACTTACGATTTTGTTCGTAAAACAAAAAATAAAGTTTGACCAGCGGCAGGCTACTTTTTTACGGTTTTATAAGTGCCTACATTATAATGCTGTATGGTGGTAAAGGATAATTTTTCTTTGTTTACGCTTACTTTCTTATAGGGCATAAACATTTGTTTTTTGTCCAGGAAGCCGATAATGCACGACATCGGCGTACTGCCTTTCCGGATCTCAACTACCGGTTCCAATCCCAAGTTGGGGATAACAAGAGAATCGGAGGCGCGCAGTTCCTTGTATTGCATCCTTACCAGGAAAGTGAAGCGTTTTTCTGTCTGGTAAACCTGTACGGCAAACTTCCACTGGTTCAGATCATCGGGTACCGGGCTGCTTACGGATGCCACGGGACTTTCCTTCACTTTTTCGCGTATGGGGGAAAGCTTGTCATAACTGCTTGTCCTGATCGTATCTGCACCGGTTTGTTCTTCGGCTTTGGGAGAATTAGTGCAGGCCTGTAAAAGAATCAACAGGGCCGTGAACAGGATTGCCTTGGAATACTGCATGTTTTTTATTTACAAGTATAAGTCCGGTAGTTAAAATAACAAAGCCCGTTATGATTAACGGGCTTTGTGTATGGTAAAGTCGATTTTTTATTTGCTGATACCTGAAGTGTACGCAACCGTTTTACCGGTTGTTGTTTGAGCTGCGGCAGTGTTAGCCTGTTTTACAGCCTGCTTTGCAGCGGTATGATCGGTACCATGCATTCTTGCCAGTGTTGGCGCGATAACAAGTGATACGATCGACATCAGTTTAATGAGGATGTTCATAGAAGGACCTGACGTATCTTTAAAAGGATCGCCTACGGTATCTCCGGTTACAGATGCTTTATGCGGCTCTGATTTCTTGTAATACATCTCACCGTTGATCTCTACACCTTTCTCGAATGATTTTTTGGCATTATCCCATGCACCACCGGCGTTATTCTGGAACATACCCATCAACACACCGCTAACAGTAGCGCCTGCAAGGAAACCACCCAGCGCTTCAGGGCCCATCAGGAAACCGATGATAATGGGAGAAACGATAGCGATCGCACCGGGCAACATCATCTTTTTGATGGATGCATCGGTTGAAATGGCCACACATTTATCGTACTCCGGTTTTCCTGTACCGTCCATGATGCCTTTGATGGTGCGGAACTGGCGGCGGACTTCTTCCACCATGGCCATTGCGGCTTCACCCACGGCGCGTATGGCCAGTGACGAGAAGATCAATGGTATCATTGCACCCACAAACAGGGTTGCCAGCACTTTTGCTTTGTAAATATCGATACCCTGGATACCTGCAACACCTACGAAAGCTGCAAACAGGGCAAGGGCAGTAAGCGCTGCAGAGGCAATGGCAAAACCTTTACCGGTTGCTGCGGTAGTGTTTCCTACTGCATCCAGCACATCGGTTTTCTCACGTACTTCTTTAGGCAGCTCACTCATTTCTGCAATACCACCTGCGTTATCCGCAATCGGACCGAATGCATCGATGGCCAGCTGCATTGCAGTGGTTGCCATCATACCCGCCGCAGCGATCGCCACGCCGTACAGTCCCGCGCACTCGTAAGAGCCCCAGATACCTCCTGCGAGGACCAGGATCGGGAGACAGGTTGATTCCATACCTACAGCCAGACCTCCGATCACATTGGTTGCATGGCCGGTTGAAGACTGACGTATGATAGACAGCACCGGACGCTTGCCCATTGCTGTATAATATTCTGTGATGATGCTCATCAGCGTTCCTACTGCAAGACCCACCAGGATAGCGCCGAATACGCCGTTACGGGTAAATTCCAGTCCGCGGAGACTCATGGTTTCAGGCAGGATATAGAATACCAGTCCCGCACATGCCGCAGCAGTAAGTATAATAGAACCCCAGTTACCCATGTTGAGGGCTTTCTGTACACTGGAAGTATTGATGCCTGCTGAATCGCTGATACGTACAAAGAATGTTCCGATAATAGAGAAAAGGATACCTACACCTGCGATCAGCATCGGCAGGAGGATCGGAGCGTAGCCGCCAAACTGATCCTGGGACATGGTTTCTTGTCCGAGTACCATGGTTGCCAGTACGGTTGCCACATAAGAACCGAACAGATCGGCGCCCATACCTGCAACGTCACCCACGTTATCACCCACGTTATCGGCAATGGTTGCCGGGTTGCGCGGATCATCTTCCGGAATACCTGCTTCTACTTTACCTACCAGATCGGCTCCCACATCGGCAGCTTTGGTGTAGATACCACCGCCCACGCGTGCAAACAGTGCAATCGATTCTGCTCCCAGCGAAAAGCCGGTCAGCACCTCAATGGTACGGAGCATTTCGTCTGAATTGGCTGCCGCTTCCGGCGCGAACATAGCTTTGAGGATCAGGTAAACCGAACCCAGACCAAGTACTGCCAGCCCTGCAACACCCAAACCCATTACAGCACCGCCGGTAAAAGATACCTTAAGCGCCTGCGAAAGGCTGGTACGCGCGGCCTGTGCCGTACGCACATTGGCTTTGGTTGCCGCTTTCATACCTATATATCCTGCTACGGCACTGCAAACGGCACCGAGAACAAATGCAAGTGAAATGGACCAGTGTGAATGCGGGTTACTGTTGGCCATAACACCCAGCAGCAGGGCCACAATAACAACGAAATAGGCAAGGATCTTCCATTCCGCTTTCAGGAACGCCATGGCGCCTTCTGCGATATAGGTACTGATCTCTTTCATGCGTTCATTACCCGCATCCTGTTTGGAAACCCAGTTGAATTTGATGAATGTGTACAGGAGACCTATAACTCCCATTGCCGGAACGGCGTAAAACAAGATCTTGTCCATAAGCGGTAAATGTCTGGTAGTATGGTTATTTTGTTTAGAAGTCTGCAAAAATAGGGGGAAAACGGTAAAAACGTTAGCGGACCCGATTTTAGCCTGTCCGGGCCGTTTTACTGGTCTGTCTCTACCTGGGTTGTATCGGCTTTTCCCGTCAGCGCCGAGCTCATTTTGCCGGCCGCCCATATATTCCGGTTGAACTTGTTACCCAGGATAATAACGGTTGCCGTATCTGTGATCATCCTTTTGAACACGGCATTATTGCCATGCCACCAGCCGTTGTGATAAATTACCGGCGGTTCTCCGGGATTGAGCACCAGGTGCCAGCCCAGTCCGTAATTACGGACACCCCTGGTTTCATGGCTGTAGGGCTGGTAGGCGAGTTGCTGGGTCTCCGGTTTGATGAATGTGCCCTCATACAGCGCTTTATCCCATTGCAGGAGATCGCGGACGGTGCTATATACGTTTTTATCGCCATACACACAATCCAGCTTGTCGAGCTTGAACACACTATTGTTATAATTATAGGAAGGCTGGTAATTAGCAGTATCTGCAATGCTGAAAACAAAGCTGTGCTGCATATTCAGGGGGCGGAACACGCTGTCCTGCATATATTTGGGGTAGCTCAGACCGCTGATCTTCTCTATTACCAGGGCCAGCATGGCATAATTGGTATTGCAATAATTGTATCTGCGGTTTGGCAGTGCTTCGATCGGCGGCCTTTTGTCGATCATATATTGCAATACGGTATAGTTGGTTGCAAAGCCGCTTACCTGCACCGGTATTCTGTAGGTTTTGGTACGGGTGACCCATCTTCCTTTCTTATTCTTTACCCGGGTTACTTCTGTACGGGTATTATCCATGAAATGATCGTATTTGGGAAGGCCGCTGCGGTGGGTAAGCAGGTCTTTGATGGTGATATTGGCGTAAGGAAAAGTGGGAATGTATTTTTCAACCGGATCCGATAATTGCAGTCGGCCCTGTTCCATCATACGCAGGATCACCGATGCTGTAAATGTTTTGGAAACGGAAGCCACATGGAAAGTGGTCGATTCGGTAATGGGTTCTTTGGTAGACAGGTTGGCATAACCACGATAATCCTCAAAAACGACCTCGCCGTTTTTAGCCAGCAGTATGCTGCCGTTGAAGCCGGTTCGTTCGAGCATGGACTTATACAGCGGTTTTATAGCACTTTCATAATAAGCTTTCTGTTTGGGAGAAAGGGCGGAGAATTGTACAGGGCTGGACTGAGGTACGGTATCTTTTTTCTTTTCTGCAGGTGAACCGCAAGCCAGTAAAAGGACCGGGAGGAAACTTATCATCATCACACGAAGCATTATATCTGGATTTTCAACTAACTAAACAAGAACGGCAAATATAGTTCCCGCCCCATAGGCTGCCAACCTTCGTGGAAAACTATCTCCATTGTGTGCATTCAAATAACATTTATTTTCGCAGGCATGAGCAAGCAAGCAAGCACTTCTTACCCCAAAGAGAAGATCAATATCCTTTTTCTTGAAAATATCAGCGATAAAGCCGTTGCACAGTTCAAAAGCAATGGTTACGTGAATGTGAAGAAACTTTCCGGCGCGCTGAGCGAAGATGACCTGATCCGCGAGATCAAAGATGTTCACCTGCTTGGGATCCGTTCCAAGACAAAAGTGACCGAAAAAGTACTGGCCGCCGCCCCCAAACTACAGGCAGTGGGCTGTTTCTGTATCGGTGTTAACCAGGTAGACCTGAAAGCCGCCACCAGGGCCGGTGTTACGGTATTCAACGCGCCGTACAGCAATACCCGCAGTGTGGCCGAGCTGGTGATCGGTTCGTCGATCATGCTCATCAGGCGCATACCAGACAAAAACAAAGCTGCACATGCCGGTATCTGGATGAAGGATGCAAGCGGAAGCTATGAACTGCGGGGCAAAACACTCGGACTGGTCGGCTATGGCAATATCGGCTCGCAGGTGAGTGTGCTGGCTGAAGCGATCGGTATGAAAGTGATGTTCTACGATACCGAAACCAAATTACCGCTGGGGAATGCAGTTGCGGCTAAAAGTATGAAGGAACTGCTGGGTAAATCGGATATTGTTTCCCTGCACGTACCGGAAACCGGACTTACAAAGAACCTGATCAATAAAAACAATATCAAGCAGTTCAAGCCGGGTGCTATTCTCATCAATTATGCGCGTGGCGAAGTGGTGGATCTGAAAGTGCTGAGCAATGCACTGAAAGAAGGTGCACTCAGCGGTGCTGCAGTGGATGTATATCCGTGGGAACCTGAAAAGAACGGCGATCAGTTTGAAACGCCGCTCCAGGGCTTATCCAATGTGATCCTCACTCCGCATATAGGTGGTTCAACAGAAGAGGCACAGCAGAATATCGGCGAAGATGTGAGCATGAAACTGTTCCAGTATCTCGAAAGGGGCATTACCAACGGCTCGCATACCGTACCCGCTATCAGCCTGCCGCCGGTAGACGGTGCGCACCGCATCCTGCATATACACAAGAATACCCCGGGTGTGCTGAGTGCGATCAATACGGCACTTTCCGCCAATAACATCAATATCGTTGGTCAGTACCTGAAAACAAATGATGAGATCGGTTATGTGGTGCTGGACATCGACAAAAAATTATCACGCAAAGCGGTGGAACTGCTGAAAGATGTAAAGGGTACCATTAAAGTGAGAATGCTTTATTAACCAATACCTGGCAGAATATGCTGTCTGAAGACATTTACCAACGTGTAGTTGCTGCAAAGCTGTATATGGATGGCCATTTACATGAGCCGATCTGCCTGGCGGATGTGGCACGTCAGGCATTTTTCTCCAGGTTCCATTTTCATCGCCTGTTCACACGCATCTACAGGCGTACACCACATGAATACCTGACCATGATCCGCATGGAAGCGGCCCGCACCATGCTGGAACGCGAACCAGGAACGCCTATCACAGAAGTGGCAGCCGGTATCGGGTTTGAAAGCCATCCTTCTTTCAGTAACTTGTTCAGGAAAAGGTACGGTCATACACCTGCCGGTTACAGACAGATCGCTTTGCGGAAAAAAGAAGATGCGGTGCTGAGGCCGAAAAAATTCATACCGCATTGTTTTATCGAATCCTTGTCGATCGACCAGGGATAGCAAGATCGGATAAAGGGATATGCACCTGCTTTTTTAGTTTAGTGTTCTAAAACTAAAACGATTGATATGATCACCAAAATGTCGCACACCACCTTGTTCGTCCTGGACCAGGATAAAGCCTACAATTTCTACGTGAACAAACTTGGCTTCAAAGTGAATACCGATGCTACTATGGACAACGGCTACCGCTGGCTCACCGTAAATCCGCCCGAACAGCCTGAGCTTGAGATCGTGCTGATGCCGATACTTCATGAAAGCATGCTGGCAAAAGAGGGCAAAGACGGATTTGATGCGGAGAGCATCGCTGCTGTAAAATTATTGCTGGAGAAAGGCATCATGGGTGCCGGCGTATTCACCACACCCGATTGCCGGGCTACCTATGAAGAATTAAAAGCAAAAGGTGTTTCTTTCAAATCCGAACCCAAAGAACAGTTTTACGGTACCGAAGCTGTTATGAGCGATGGCTGCGGAAACTGGTTTAGTATGACGCAACCTAAGTAAATGTTTATTACGTAAGACGGGAAGATGTGCGTTACTGTCTGCGCAGCTGCTGGAGTATCTTCCTGCCTCTTGCTTTGAATGCGGCAGATTCTTCCGGCATGCGTTCTTCGATGATCAGTTTCAGCTCTGGCCTGATATCCGGGTAGCGTACGGACAGGTTGAACAATGTGGTGAGCGAAAATGCTTTGATGGCCACCGGTGTTGCAGGGTTCTCGATAAACCCGAAGCATGCGTTCATGACTTTGCCGTGATAGGCTTCAGGGATATCTATTGCCTCGAGTACTCTTACGGCATTCCTGATCAGGGCCGGATGTGTATCTTTTCTTTCGAGTACAGACACGAGATCTGCCAGGTGCGGCATCACCATTTCCGGTTTTTTTCTTGCAGCCCAGCTTACGCTCCATGCTGCTCTTTGCGCAAGGCGGCTTTCGTTACTGTTAAAACATTTCATGAGTTCCTTGAAATGTTTTGCGGAAGTGCAGGCATATTCAGCTACGCGCAATGCCTGTTCCCGCGAATGTTCTTCGTGTATGGCTTCGCGGATATTCATCTGAGTGCAGCTTTCATGTTCCTGATCTCCTCCGGATCTGTGCCGGGGCTGGTGAGTTCTTCCTGCATCGATACCTGTTCGTATTCCATGGAAGATGAATAACTTTTTTTCGCGGAAGAATGCAATTCCGTTGCGCCGGTATAAGCCTGTAATTCTTTGATGTTATGACTTCTCACACCGCTGCCGGGCATGATGACAATGCGGTCGCCGGCCTGCTCTGTTAAGTGCCTGATCAGTTCGCGGCCATCCCAGGCCATGGGAACCTGTCCGCTGGTCAGGATCCTGCTGCAACCACATCCGATAATATCTTCCAGGGCTTCGATGGGGTTAACTGCCCTGTCGAACGCGCGGTGAAAAGTGACGTCCATCGGATAGGCGAGGTTTACCAGCTGAGCCGTCCGGTCTGTGTCTATCTGCCCGTTTTGTAACAACAGGCCGGTTACAATTCCTTCGAACTGCAGTTCCTTGCAGAGCAGCAGGTCTTTCTTCATCACTTCAAATTCTTCTTCATTGTAAAAGAAGTCTCCGCCACGTGGCCGCAATATCGGGAATACGGGCAGACTGATGCGTTCGCGCGCGATTTTCAGTGTGCCGTAGGATGGGGTAGTGCCCCCGTCATTTTCATTGTCGCATAATTCTATCCGGTCGGCACCTGCCGCAGCTGCGGTGAGTGCCGCCTGTATGTTGAACACGGCTATTTCAAGAAGTGAACTCATTTCAGGTCTGTTTAAAGTATGTATTTCCCCTGTACCATGAAGTTCTTATCATCAGCATAGCAAACGGCAAAACTGAATCCTTTCTGGATACAGTAGCCGCCATATTCTCCCTGTTTATTGATAGCAATAAAGCCTACCTGGATATCTTTCGCTTTACTGCCCTTGATTTTAATAATCCTTTCCACAGCTTTTTTGCAGGCCTGTTCCGGCGAATTTCCCTGGCGCATCAGTTCAACCACAAGATGCGAGCCGCAGATCCGGATCACGTCTTCACCCTGTCCGGTTGCGGTGGCAGCGCCTACTTCATTGTCTACAAAAAGACCCGCGCCAATGATCGGGGAATCACCGATCCTGCCGCGCATTTTGAAACCCATACCGCTGGTGGTGCAGCTGCCGCTTAAATTTCCTGCAGCATCCAGGGCTACCATACCGATCGTATCGTGGTTCCAGCTGCCGTCTGATAATTTCTGCGGTGCAAATGCTGTCGGGCTCTTTGTATTCTCGATGTTGATCACCGGTTTATATTCACTTTTTTCAAGCCATTTTTTATATTCTTTTTCTGCCTGATCAGACAGACGCGCCGGTTCCAGCGGAAAACCTTCTGAAACGGCAAACTGCTGTGCGCCGCTGCCTGCCAGCATTACATGCGGTGTTTTTTCCATCACTCTTCTTGCCACAGAGATCGGGTGTTTGATGCGCTCAAGGTAAGCAACGCTGCCACAGTTGGCATGTTCATCCATGATCGATGCATCCAGTGTAACATAGCCATCACGGTCTGGGTTGGCGCCCAGTCCTACACAGCAGTTCAGCGATGATTCAGTTACCATTACACCCTGTTCCACCGCATCCAGTGCCCGCCCGCCTTTCGACAGCACATTCCAGGCTGCCTGGTTGGCTGCGATCCCGGTATCCCAGGTGGAGATCACGATCGGTTTCCGCACTGCAGCCGCAGATCTGAAACCCGTTAAAGAAAAAGCCGAAAGGCCCAGTGAGCCCAATTGTAAAAAACGCCTGCGTTGCAACATGGGAGTAGTTTTAAGAGGAAGATTGGAAAATGGGTATCATTAGTGGTGCATGGACAGCTTCCTGATCATTTCATCACTTGCAGCATCTGCATAAGTACCGTAAGCACTTACCAATACACCTTTCATGTTTCCATCCTTTGCTTCAACAAAATAAACAATACTGGAATCTGAAGGATTGGTGAAGCCTTCAAAGCGATGGAATTCTACGATCTCGAATTGTGAGGGCGACAGACAAATGCCTGTGGTACTGCATTTCAGTTTGTCGAATGCAATGTTGAAATCAGTTGTATAACCTCGTTCCCTTGCACCGGCCAGTGCATCTACCATGGTATCGTAAGCAGCTGCCATATCTTTTTTGATGAAGTTAAGCAATGTTGGTTGTAACGGCATTCATTAACGCCATTTTTTCACTTCCAGGTCGGCCGGCCGGTAATTGATATACTGCACATACCTCGGTACAGATGCAGTATTCGGACTGCTCGCATGCGGAAGGGCGTGATGCCAGATGATCAGATCTCCGGCATTGGCGGCAATGGGTTTAACGCCCAATGCATAAAGATCCTCCTGCCTTGGATTTGCTTCGGGCGGCAGGCTGTTCAGCCAGTTTCCGATGCGGTGCTGAAAGCCGGGAACCAGTGAAAAAGCGCCCTGGTTTTCGGCTGTATCCGTGAGGTATAATATGCCTTGGGTACAAAAGGGAATAGGTAATTCGAGACTCACATCCCAATGCAGTTTATCGCCCGGGTATTTCCACGATTCCGTTTCGGGCGGATTGAACCCAACGCGGTCGGTTGAAAGCCAGATATCACGCCTGCCCCAGAGTTGCATAAAAGCTTCGCGAATCCTTGCCGAAGCACGGATCCTGTTGAGTACAGGATGTTTGAATAACTGGATCATGATGCCGAGCCTGTCGGGATGCTGGCGATACCAGGTAGAAGGATCATGCTCATCCACTCCGATATATTCGCAGATAAGGATTACGGCTTCACGGCAATCGGCAGGCTCTGCGGCGTTGCGTAAGATAACATAACCATTTTCTTCCCAGAACTGCATATCGGTTTCGCTGAAAGGATTTGCTGAAATATCTGTATCCGGTGCAGGAGAAACCTTTCCGGATTCCACCAGTTGATTGAACCTTGAAACCGTATCAGTCTGCAGTTGCCTGCCATTTACCTCCAGTACCCATGCTTCGAATGTTTCGAAAGATGGCACCTGGCCAAACAGTTTGTCCAGGGTAGGCTGCAGCCCCAGGCCAAGGGCACTGAGCAGCGCCATATCGAGGCTCCATTCACTTTGTGATAATGAAGGGTCGATGTTGCCGTTTCGCTGCGCGATGCATTTACGCCAGTAGCGTTTCAGGTGCATAATGCCCAGCGTGCCTGTTTCTGTCGATAATGGTAATTCCAGTGTTGCCATACTGCAAGGTGATATGCTTTAATAATCATCATTCAGGCAGAAAACAGGCTGACGTGTCATCCATTTCCCGCGCGTGAAATCAGGAATATTCTGTACCTGCCCGCCATCGGCAATCGATTTTTCAGATAAGGGCGTGATCGCATACCAGGTGGCCAGATCGTATACATCGAGCGGAAAATCTGCTTTGCGTTTGATACATTCGATGAAAGCGTGGTCTACGAAAAAATCCATGCCGCCATGTCCTGCGCCGACTGCCTGTTTCTCATATTTTTTCCAGAGCGGATGATCGTGTTCCTGCATGTATTTTTCAGGATTTTCCCATTGATGGGCTTTCGGGCTTGTGCCTTCGAAATACAGCATGCCGGCGCTGAATTCACCTGCATGATAATCCTGCCAGAGTCCCTGTGTACCCTGTACCCTGAATCCGAGGTTATAGGGGCGGGGTGAGTTGGTATCGTGTGTGAGCACTATCGTTTCGCCGTTGGCCGTCTGTAATTGAGTGGTTACGATATCGCCCAGTTTGAATATAACTTTTGCATTCGGATGATCTTTACCGCCTTTCGGGTGTTCTGTAATGTATTTATGCAATCCGCGCGATTTGGTAGCTACGGACGATAAACGTGTAAGCCTGTTGCCACGGTTGATATCGAGCATAACGGCTGCAGGGCCTAGTCCGTGTGTGGGATACAGTTCTCCGTTTCTTGTTACGGAATGCTGTGTACGCCAGCGGGCTTCGCTGTAACCTTTCGGGCCGAACTCAACGCCGGAATTGTAAGGTGTAATACCATCGTTGAATTTAACACCGCGCAGGTCGTGCTCATAACCGCCCTGCAGGTGCAGCAGTTCCCCGAACATGCCTTTGCGCACCATATTGTATACAGCGAGGATATCGCGCCGGTAACATACATTCTCAAGGATCATTACCGGGACTTTTGTTTTTTCACTTGCGTTTACAATATCCCAGCAATCCTGTAGTTTAACAGCGCCGCATACTTCCACGCCCGGGATCTTTCCGGCCTGCATGGCATCTATTGTCTGCGGGGCATGCCATTCCCAGGGTGTGGAAATGATTACGGCGTCTATATCGTCTCTTTTGAGCAGATTTTTATAATCGTTGTTGCCATTGCTGTAAACTGCCGGCGCTGGTTTGCCTGCTTTACTGACCTGCTGTTGCGCCGCTGCGATCATTTGCGTATCCGGATCTGCAAATGCGATCACATCCACATCATCGCGCTGCAGCATCATGTTCAGGTGGTTCTGGCCACGTAAGCCTACACCGATCATGCCGATGCGAACTTTATTCGTTTTTTCTGTATGCTGTGCCTGAAGTGCAGGAAGGGAAAGTCCTGCAGCTATTCCGGCAAGACTGCTGTTGCGGATAAAATCACGGCGGGGCAGGGGAGTATTCATAAGCAAGGATTAGATAGTGTTCAGGTAATAGATATTAAAAGGAAAAGGTAGGAATTTTTTAGATGCGGGGATTGGATGTTTTGCGGTTTATTTCAAGAGATCGGACAGTGGTATTGTATTTAAATAAAACGGAGCATTGTAATGAACAACACTCCGTTTATCTTATTTTTTAGAATTGAAATACCGGTTATTTCTTCAGTTCGCTCATGAGTTTGGTGATTATTTCTTCGAGCTCTTTAACTTTCTTTTCAAGCTGGTCTATTTTCACCGTGTGTACCTGGGTATAATCTACGCTGAGATAACCGGTTTTATCATTGGTAAAGATAGCATCGGGCATTTTCTTCTGTACTTCCTGTGCAATATAGCCATACTGGAGTCCTGTACCTTTTTTCGTGTCTTTCCATTTGAAAGAGACCATATCAATTCCGTCTTTACTATTGCTGCGCGAGATGATGTTTTTGAGTCGTGCATCTGAAGTGAGCGGTACGCCGGAAGCAGTAACGGTTCCATCGAACGAAGCAGAACCATTGGCACCGTTTAAATGCACGGTAACGGCATCGGCGGTAGTGTTGAAGAGTAAAAGGCTTCCGTCGCCTGTGCCGTTCTGGTAAAATGCCCCCAGCTTTGAAGTTGAACCATTTTTGTAGGCGATGTATGCATAGTCGTCATTACCACCCGCTTTTGAAAAAACTGTATTGGAAAAACTGGCACCTGTTCCCCAGAGGCCGCCGGTAATTGTTCCGCCTGTGAGTGGGAGATAGGCCGCGTTATCGGTACTGCCGTCTGCTTTTAAGAACTGTGCAGATGTGCCTCCGGATTTGATAAAGGAGTTGGCCGTGACAGTACTGTTAAAAGATGTATTGCCTGATCCTGGTGCGATTCTTATAACAGGAGGATTGGATGAAGAGGAAATATCATATCCCAATACCCAATCATTCCCGTAAGCCGATGATGAAGAGCCATTACCCCAATACCAGGATCCCCCGTAAGCGGCAGAAGTATAATAAGCTCCGGCTGTAGGTGTAAGCTCCTGATTGGATACCTGAATCGATACTTTATCATTACTGGCTTTTGAAACGGCCAGATAAGGATTAAAATAATTTACAGGAGGCTCCCATCCGAATACCCCTGTTCCGGTCCATTTATTATTGCCGTATGCATCTATCGTGTACTTGAATTCTGTGGAGTTTCCAAATGCAAACCCCCGATCATTTCTGAAATAAGCCTGGTATGCCGTTGTGCCACTTACAGGTGATGAGCCAGTTGACGAAGCTATACCCTGGTAGTAATCCGTTCCGGTAGACCCAATGTGAATTACACGCTTTTCAGATGTGGTAGCGCCTGTCATGTCCAGGGCTGCCGTACTTCCTGTTAATGTATTTGCAATACTTCCGGACATTGTACCGCCGGATAGTGGGAGATAGGAGCCGGTTGAAGTAAAAGCCATTGAGCCGAGGTCAAGGAATGATTGCAATGTTTCTTTACCAATTATTTCATATCGTTGTGAGATATTGTTTTTTACAAGTACGCTAAAGCCGCCTGTGGTGTAAGGAGTGGCTGCATTATGTATAGGAGCGTAACTCCAGTATCGGCCTGAAGTGTCAAAAGTAGCGAGTAATGTTCCATTTGTCGAAATATTAAGATTGTGCTTGCCATGAACAAAAATATTTGCAGCATAAGCTCCCAACCCAAAATTGTCTCCCGCGGCATTGTCTTTTCCAATCGAAAAACCATCTGTGCCGTTAAGAAGATGAATTAATGCGGTACTTGTAGACGTTGATGGGGCAACTAATACGCCTGTTCCTGTAGTGATTATATTACTAGAGAATGTTTTCTGTCCGCCAATAGTCTGGTTGCCTGTCGTATAAACGCCGTTGGTGACCGTACCCGCGTTTCCGCCGATGTTGAGTGCAGATGCAATTCCTGTAAGACCTGTTCCTGCCCCTGAAAATGATGCTGCCGTGATCGCATTCGCGAACGCTGTATTGCCGGCTACGTCAATTGTTATCGCGGCAGTTCCGTCGGAAGGTGTTGAGTTAGGTCCGATTTTGAATTTGTCATTATCGGAATTGTCGATCCCTGCACTCCATGCCTGCTGACCGCTTACAACAAGAGATACATACGGATCTCCGGCTGATGCTCCGTTTACTATTGCCTGCAGGGATGCATTAGCCGCCCAATACGTACTATGTGTATTTTTTACGGACGCAATCACTTCACCGTAAGCAGCTATATTATCTGTAAGCAGGTATACGTTACCCGGACCAATAGCGCCAGCGGCATAGAAAGCAACATCCTGGTCATTGGCTATGCCGGTTGATGCAATGCCAACAGTATTCCGGACTTTATTAACATGCAAGCCATAAGAGGGGGTTGAAGTATTGATACCTGCAATCCCATTCACTTCATCGATATATAGCGTGTTTGCAATGTTGATCTTTCCTTTTGTTGTGTGAGATGTGGAGCCCAAAAACAGGTTTTCACCTGTATTGCTTCCGCCATATAATGCTGCAGCAATTGCATCTGTGAATTTCCCTGTGCCGTTTACATCAAGTTTGGTAGTAGGAGATTTATCGATACCCACATTTCCTCCCATGCCGATACGCATTGGAAGATTATTGTTGGTATACAGATAGCCGGTACCTCCGGTCATCACAGAGATCATCCTGTTGTTGCTGCCTGTCCAACTTGGGAATGAATAACTATCCAGCCAGGATAAAGCTCCATCATTAATGGAAGTCAGCTTGTTAATTGTTGTTACTGTTCCGTCATTCAATGAACCAAAGCTGCCAATGGTAACCGGGTCACCATATCTTTGTATGTATAATGTTTTGCCAGGTGGTAGCAAGAGGTCGCCTAGTTCATATTGCGAATAGTAATTCAGTGATAATTTATCAGGCCTTGCACTAAGATCAGCGTTTCCATAAACCTGTAATCCGCCAACATACGCTTGTTTTGTATAGACAGTATCGACAAATCCTTTTGTGCCGGTTCCCAAACGAAATCCTTTACCGCCTGACTGGGTTGTGCTCGTGTCATTATGGATAAAACCTGCATCGCCGGTTGTTGCATAATCCACGCCTGAAATTGCTGCAACAAGTTCGCCAGTACTGTTGGCTTTGATCAGCGAGGATGTTATGTTCTTTTGCGAAATTCCACCTTCTACCTGCAGTTTACTGCCATTATCTGCCGTTGTGCCGATGCCTACGTTACCGGAAGAAAGGAAGCTTACTTTCTCAGCGCCGGAATTATAAAAATACAGGCTGCCGTTATTATTGTAGGTTACCCAGCTGTTGCCGGTTCCGCTCCTGGAAGTATAAGTAACCCCGCCTGTAACGCCCCGGACATTTATGCCGTTCAGTCCTGCAACATCCAGCGCATAATTGCCCGGGGTGGCGGTACCGATTCCAACATAATTTCCATCATCGTATATGTTACTGTTGCGAAGCTGATTGGTGCCGGTAAATTTGGCTACATAATTATTCGTGCCGGATATATCTGCAGATTTGATCAGTAATGTATCTGCGCCGATCAGGAAACTGCTGTCGTTCAGCTTAATCACTGCTTTTTTAAACTGCGTCCGCCCGTTACCGGTATTGAACAGGAAACCGCTTACATTTCTTGTGCTGTTCTCCAGTATCAGTTCCGCATTACAGGAGTCATTGTAAATACGGACACTGTCTGCCTTGATTTTATGCGTGAACTGTGCATGGACAAAGAAAGGGAATACTGCTGCAGAGAGCAGAAGAAATAATCTTTTGCGTAATGCCATAAAACGTTAGTCTGGTATGGCGGAAAGATACCAAAATCTTCACTTACACAGTGTCTGAAAAATTAAAATTAAACATCTGGCAATGTGTATCATTTCGAGTTGTTCACAGTTAGTGACTAGGAGGGTAATCCCAATATCCGGGCCATACTCGCAGCTCTAAGTCTGTACAATTGTTTTTAATTAATAGTACAGAGTATTAATCATGATATTGGCTCTAATTGAACGTCAATGTTCCTTGTGATGCTGTTATTGTCCATTTATTGGTCGCTGTTTTGAACAATGTTAACGTGCAATTAGCATCTGTAGCTTGTATATACCCGCTTGTGCCAGCGGTTGTAGCAACCCCGCCTGCCCCAACAATATAATCATTGGCATTTTGCGCAAGCTTCCATCCGCCAGACCCTTCCCCTATAATCTGTACCTGGCTGCCCATTGGAGCATTGGCATCTAACGGAATTGTAAATGTTGTTAAAGATGTATTATGTGGTATATAAATAATGTTGGCCAGCATTTGTTGTGTGGTTCCTGACACTTCAACGACCTTCGCTTGCGGAACATATCCTGAAGGAACTGTGTTTGTTAATTCACCGTTTGTGTTTGAGTACACCGGGCCACCGGTCATTAAAGTAGTAGAAATCATTCTGCCACCTCGTATTGTGTCAGTAGCCAGCACTTTTCTTACCCTGCGGGGAGCATTTGCATCTACTTTATATGATGAGCCTATATCATAATAGCCATCAAGGCCGGCAGGGAATAAACCGGTACTGTCAATGATCCACCTGGAATTACTACCCGCATTGGTGGCAGTAATAAAGCTAATAGTGCGGCTTAATATACCTGGAGCAAACCCTCCGATATCTATACCGGTCGAATTACTGAAACTTGAATTGGAGGAAATTAATTTTACATTCCCCCCCGTTGTGTCATATAGGGTTAACCCATTTGCAGATGTAATTGTGCCCGAGGTTGTAAATATCAATTTATTGCCCGTTAACTTAAGATGCGTTCCGCTTACTACAGGCGACAGGTAATTATTCGTTTTGACCCAATCGCTTGCGGGGCCGGCTGTACCCGCTCTTTGGTACCCGCTTAACATCGCGGCTGTATCCGTATATTTTACTCTTAACTCAACATCTGCACTATCTGCGAAAGCATAATTACCTCCCGGCCTTTTTTGTACGAACCAGTTAGAGGTATTATCTGTATCCGGCTGCCTGAACTGAATACGGCTATACCTGAAAGCATTAACACCTCCACTGTTGCTGTATCGCCTCTCTATCCCAGATGGTGCTATTACCAGAGTATCTGTTCCAAAAATTGCCCTATGCGCGAATCCGCTTGAAAATCCTCTGTTGTCTACTTTAAAAGACGGAGTTGTTCCGATTGATTTGATTGTGAATGTATCAGATAATACTATTTTCCTCGATGCTGTTGCTGGAATTATATACCCTGAACTGTCGGTAAATAATGACGAAATATTTCCGGACCTCGCATATCCGGAAAGCATGGAAGATGTGTCCGTGTATTTTACTCTCAACTCCACATCTGCACTGTCTGCCAATGTATGTGCTTTGCCCTGAACAACAATTCCAACGTTGGTAGCCGGCTCCCGGAAATAAAAATTGGAAAAAACACCACTCGGGAACTTTCTGTATAAACCAACAGGTCTAAGTATAGTAGACCCGGCATTGGAATTTCTTGCATTAACTGCTGTTACATAGATAGAGTCCATATACCCCCTGCTGCCAAGTCCGAACTTGAAGCCGCCTACCTGATAGTTTGTTGTGTCATTACGGATGAAATTAGGGTTAGCGAGTGATGCACCCAGAGATGTATCTCTATATTTTACCCTCAATTCTACATCCGCACTATCTGCTATAGTATGTGTTTTGCCCTGAATGCGTACGTTCGCTGCAGATGTGGGTTTCGCAAACCCCAAGGTTGTAAATTCTCCCGTTTCAAAAGTTCTTAGCAGCCCGGCAGTTCTGAGTGCCGTATATCCATTTCCTGAAATATTTCGTGCCTGAACATAACTTGTAAAAAAAGAGTCAATAATACCTCTACTGCCAATCCCGAACTTAAATCCGCCCGCCTGGTAATTTGTAGTATCATTTCTTACAAAAGACGGAGTTGTTAAAGAGGAGGATAATGTTGTGTCTGTTTTTTGGAGCGTGTATTCGTTTAGTGCAACAGTTCCAGAGAAATCTGGCCACCTAATAAATCGGTTGTCCGATATGCTATTTGGCGCAATATTCAAGGTGTAGGCGTTGCCATAAGATATATAGGAGATGCTGTCGCTATTAAGAGTCATAAAAAAATTTGAACTAAGCCCGCTGTTAATGGCAATGTCGTATGGGCTTAAATATATACCGGATCCGTCATTACTATTTGTGGCATTAATCAATCCGGCATTAAGGGTTGTATTGTAGCCGGCGCCATTGTCAATACTCTGGGTTGCCGTCCATATATTTGCTTTTGCTAAATTTAAACCTAATGTATACGGCCCGCTTCCGCTTCTGATAAGTGAAGTATTGGTTGCATTATTTACGCGGTCTTTTAACATCACTGCAGTGTCTGTATATTTCACTCTTAATTCTACATCTGCACTATCCGCCAATGTATAATTCGCCCCCTTATTCTGGATAAAAGTCTGGTAAATTCCTGATGATGCAGAACGCCATACGAGCGCTCTTGCAGCACCACCAGGGAAGAATCTTACGATTGATGCTGGTTGCAACCTTACAGAGTCTCCGGTGCTGGTATAGGCACTGAAGGCGAGGCCACGCGTATAATTTGTACCCAGATCAACATTTTTGATCGCACCTGTATAAGGAACATATAGGCTATTCAGTAATCCGGTGTCCGTATATTTTACGATCAGTGTATCACTTCCGATAATAAAACTGCTGTCGTTCAGCTTAACCACAGCTTTTTTAAACTGTGTACGCCCGTTGCCCGTGTTGAACAGGAAACCGCTTACATTTCTTGTGCTGTTCTCCAATATCAGTTCTGCATTGCAGGAGTCGTTGTAGATCCGTACACTGTCGGCCTTGATCTTATGTGTGAACTGGGCATAGGAAAATGCCGGCAGCAACAAAAGGAGCAGAAGGGTCTGTACAAAATACTTTCTCATAGCGGGTAATGAGCGGTTAAGGAAAATGAGTTTAATCGGACAGGAGTTGTTTATTATTTATTGGGCTGTTCAGTCACTTTCACATCATACACATCTTCCGGTCTGATCAATTCCCATTTCAACGTATAAGCGAGATTCCCCACCGTTCCGGCTACCTGGCCGTTTGATAATTTGTAAGATTTGGTCACTATATAGCCATCTGTCCAACTCAGAAAACGATCTGTGTCGCCCTTTGCAAACAGGACAATTTTTGCTTTTGCTGTATCGCTGCTTAAGTGAAGTTTAAGATCAACAGTGTTAGCAATGGTATCCTTTGCAGGAACTTTACCTGCAGACTTGTTGGAGAATTGTGCAAATACACATGCAGGCAATACGCATAATGCGATGGCAGTTAGTTTTTTCATCAAAGAGATTTTTTTCAAAAAGTAAAAACAGTGTGAATAAACTATTTTTTTTTATGATATAAAATATTTTTTTTAGAAATGTTTTCTTTTATCTTGACGGCCTAAACATTCGGGTTCTTGAAACTGAAACTAACTACTACCACACTGGGTGCAATATTTTTGCATGCCTGCTTGTTTGCGCAAAACCGTGACAGCAGCAGTGTTTCGCGTAAAATGCTTCTGCCGGCTACTTCAGCTTCATCTGTAAATGGCATGCTTGCCGACCCGGTTAATAAGCTCAGAAAAGAATTATCAATAAAGTCGCTCATACGTATCGACAGTCTTTTTGTACAGTACACTTCACAGAAAAATAATACAACTGATACTACAACATTTTACCGCTCTGCTACCTATTTCCAGGATGCAACTACACGTTTTACTGCAATGATCGGCGGGGTGCCGCTGACTGCACAATATCAATACCAGCGCATGAACGGCTGGCCCTTGCCTGGTTCACTGAGCGCGCCATCGGTTAACTTCAATCGTGAACTGTTTCAGAAAAATATTACGGACAGGATCAGGTCTTCCTTCAATCCATCCAGCCTCGTCAGTGAAAGGCTTGCAGCTATTCAGAACCTGAAAGATATTGCCCTGAAAGAATTACAGGCGGATCTTATTAAATCTGTGAGTGGCTATGGAAGCAATGTAACCGGTAAACTTAAGCAACTTGGCAACTGGGATGAGATCATGAAAGGTGATCCTGCTTATTTTACCCGGAAAATATTAGGCGATACTGCTGCCGCTGCACTTGCTGCAAACGAGCAGCTGATCACTAACATGCAGATACAGCTGAATAATCATGAACAGATCGATTCGCTTGCCTATAACAAAGCGCTGAAACAGGCTGACGAAACAAAGACCTTGCAACGTGTTGTACAGGTGATCCTGAAATACCGGAAGAAGTGGGATGAGAGCGGCCTGGTAAAGACGATCAGGAAAATGGAACTGGAAAAGGATATGCAGCTTAAACAGATCCTTGAGGACCCCGCAGTGCTTTCAAAACTTGCAAAGGATAAACTGCCTTTACAGAAACTGGAACGTTTATTCTTAAGTATCAACAAACTCAATACCGGTACCGGCGGCGATAATATCAGTCCGGTGACATTGAGCCAGTCGCTGCGTACGAGCGGTTTCAGCCTCGAAACACTGGGACAGAACAATAAAGCCTTCTCTGCCACCATGGGCAAAATGCAGGAACTCTATTCGGTTGCCGAAAGGTCGATGGCAAGCGGCAGTCTTATGAACACTGCCGCCAGTATGGCCGGGGTCAGTTTTGGTAAAGGTGCAGCAGGTTCGGACCAGTTCTCGCGTGTTACGCTGATGTCTTTTGCTACTTCTTCGGATGCGAGCGGTACCAATATGCTGTCGCCACTTTCGGGACAGGTAGCGCGAAACCTGGTTTTTACCGTTAGTCGTAAAATGAAGCTGGGCAGTAAAGGTAGCCTGCTTACAGAAGTGTCCAAATCTGCTGCCCAATCGCAGGGAGATCCTAAAGACGGCCGCCCGGGCGGACAAATACTCAACACGGAAAATTTCTTCAGCAACCTCGGTCTTTCGGCAGAATACAGCAATGAATTTCCATCCATCGATCTGGCGCATGAGTTCGGTTTTAAATATGGCGGCGATGGTTATAATAATCCGGGGAACAGTTATTTTTTATCAGGAAGCAAAGAAGTATTTAACAGTATCGATAAATCATTCTTTAACCGTAAACTGGTGATCAGGGTAAAAAACAGGTTCAAGACCTATGGATTTGGCAGTACGGGAAGGTATGTGAATAATTTCTCCAACACGATAGACGTGCGCTGGAAATTTAAAAAAGGAAATTACATCGCCCTGAAGTACCAGCCGGCTTACAGTGCATCACTGCAGGAAGACGGTAGTGTACAGAACAAAGTCGTTACCGACAGGATCGCGGCAGACCTGAACATCCGTACAAAGATCAGCAGGTTACAGGTGCAGCATTTCATTAATCTTGCCTATCTCTCTACGCAAACAACTTTTGCGGGACTGGCTGATGAACATTACAAAACCATGCAACTGACTACCATGCATTCTGTAACGCAGGGCAGCAAACAGTTCTATGTGAATACGAATTTCAATTATGCATTCAATAACGGCGCAGTGCCGTACCTGAACAGTTCCATGTTAACGGAAGCGGGTATCGTATACGAGGCATTCAGGGTACTGAGGTTAACAACTGCCTGCAATTACAATGCCGTGCAGGGCTGGTATTCGCAGATTGTATTTAAGCAGGGTATCGGCGGTCAGATCAATAAGAAACTGGATATTAATTTTTCGATTGATGCAGCCAGTAACCTGAAAGTGCAGCAGGATCTGCCGGTACAGAACCTGCGGTCGGATATTACGGTTCGTTATTTAATTTTTTAATTCATGAAGAACTTACGCTACATATTTTTCCTGATCCTGCTGCTTTCCGTAAAAGCAGAGGCCCAGGTTATGATCAGCTTCAACCCGGCACTGGATGGTACATCGGTGAACAGGCTCGGTAAAGTGATCATGACCAACCGTTATGCATTCGACCTGGAAGCCAAACTGGTGATCAGCGTGCGAGAAGCGAAACAGGGGCAGCTGTTGAAAGTGACGATGCCGGCTTTCACCCTTCATACCGGAACCAATGTGTTGCCGCCAGATGTTTTCAACAGGAGTGCATTTTCATTTTCAGGCAGCCAGGCAGGTTATGCATTATCGCAGACAAGAAATTTTGCCGACGGCGATTATGAATACTGTTTCGAACTGAATGTAAAAGCGATCAAGGCACAGACCATACCGGTAGATTTCTTCGAAAACTGCTTCAACACTACGCTGGAAAGAAGTACACCTATGGTGCTGATCAACCCTTATGACAAGGAAGCATCCTGCAATACAAGACCTAACTTTTTGTGGCAGCCATCTATGCCGGTACAGCCGGGAATCACTTACATTCTTACCCTTGCGGAAATAAAACCACAGCAATCGCGTGCAGAAGCGCTTGCATATAACCCGCCAATCATTGCGCAGAATAATATCCGTACAACCATGTTGAACTATCCTGCCCTGGCACCTGCATTAGAGCAGGGGAAGAAATATGCATGGCAGGTTCTGGCCACCAATGCAAAAATGATCGTTACGCGTTCGGATATCTGGGAATACAGCGTTGCCTGTGAAACAGATACGGCAAAACCCGACCAGGATGGCTATCGTGAACTGAAAGACAGCCGCGATGCAGGCTCTTACCTTGCACACCGCTGGTTACGCTTCAGCTTCTACAATCCCTACGGACCGATGGCAGTGAATTACACCATCAGTGATCTTACCCTGAAAGATAAAGAACTGAAAAAGCTGCCTGTACTGAAGATGCAGGGAGGTTTCAATAGTTATGAGCTTGACCTGGAAGATATCCGCGGGCTGGTTTACGAGCACCAGTATCTCTTGACTGTTCAGCTTGGTAACGGGAAGAAAATGTACCTGAGCTTTATATACAAAGGAGGCAATGTTGAGCATTAGATCAATAACTTTTGGAATACTGGTCTGCATGCTTTTCTCAATGATGGCCTGCAAATCGAAAGTGGAAGCGGATGAAACGGAGATATCGGTTAAGAGGAACCTGGATTGTAACCCGGGTGTTGTATGCGTGAAAGTTGAATTGAGACTTTCCGGTAACCTGAAAAATGAAAAGACGATCAGGCAGGCGGATAAGGAACTTGGAAACTGTTTCACGCTGCAACAGGATGATAAAGAACTGGCCCCTTTTGCAGCAGAGAAAGTGAATTATGGTTCGGATGAAAGGCTTATATACATCATGTATTTCGAAGATGCCGGGAAAGTCACTGGTAAAAGAGCCGTTAAATACACAGATAGATTCCTTGGACTGAAAACCAGGGTATTCAATATTGAAAGAAACTAGGACATTATGCTTGTAAGCAGGAACATTGACAAGAGAAAAAAGATAACAGCAGCGATATTCCTGTTGCTGTTTTCTATAGAGCAATTTATGCCGGCTGTATCTTATGCGCTTACATCAGGACCTTCACAACCTGAAATGCAGGCTTTCACGCCGGTAAGCGCGTCTGATATGGTAGATCCTTTCACCGGCGATTTTTCATATAATATTCCGCTGCTGGATGTGGATGGCTATCCTGTTAATCTTTCCTATCAAGCCGATGCCACTCTTGATGACGAAGCCAGCTGGGTTGGACTTGGCTGGAATATCACTCCCGGTGCATTGAACAGGCAACTCCGGGGGTTGCCCGATGATTTCAACGGTAGTGATAAAGTACAGAAAGAAACAGATTATCGTGCTAATATTACCAAGGGGATTTCTGTAACGATGAAGGGAGATTTCCTGGGTATCCCAAAAGGATCTCCCTCTCTCACCGTAGGTGTGGAATACAATAATTACAGGGGTATTGGCACCAAGTTAGGATTCAATACAGGTATTTCTCTTGGAGATATTGCTGCGACACCATTGAATACAAATAACTCAAGTGTTTCCGGGGTAAAAAAGGGCGATACTTCATCTCTGACCAGTTTCGGCGCATCTTTTGGATTGTCTTCCTCTTCTATGAACGGAGCTTCTGCAAATGTGAATTTCTCTGTTGTCAGGAAGCAAATGGATAAAGCGAACACTGAACTTTCCCTTTCTGCCGGCTTCCCGTATAATTCACGCGCTGGTCTGCAGGGCATGACTTTCGGAGTTGGATATAACACTACAAAAACAAATAAGAGAAATAAAGAGGTTCGAAAGAACAGAGATATCTTCAGTTCTTTTACTTCATTTGCGTCACCCACCTATACACCTACTATCGAAGTGCCGGCTACCAATTTGTCTTTTTCGGCAAGTGCAAGCCTGGGACCGCAGGCTGGGCCGTTCTTTGTGGGCTGGGGAACAACCGGTTATTATAACAAGCAATTCATTGGTGAAGGCGATAAAATACGAACCCTGAATGCATATGGATTGATGTACGCCGAAAAAGGTAAAGATGATGCACAGGCACTGATGGATTTTAACCGTGAAAAAGATATTCCTTACGCAGCAGAAGTGCAATATCTTCCGGTTCCGATACCAACCAATGATCTTTTCGTGGCCTCGAGTCAGGCAGGAGGCGGGCAATACAAAATTGCCAGGAGCGGGCACGGTGTTTTCTTTGACCCTTCCGTATCCAATAACGGTATGGATGGTACGATCGGGGTTGAATTTGGTGCAGGATTGGGCTGGGATGGTGGCGCCGATCTGTTCTTTCAAAGCTCAAGCAACAGCACCAATAAATGGAAAACCAATAACCGTTTCCTGGAAGTAGGTGATTTCTCAACGCAGTCGAGGGAAAATACACTTAAGGAAAAAGCCTATTTCAAAAGAATAGGAGAGCCTGTTGTTGTTAATGATACTTATGCTGCCAGGATCGGAGGTGACTCCACAATTGCCATAGGTATGGACCGCTATACAGTGGCATCACATAAATCTTTCAGAACCAAAGGGAATTTTGGTCTCGAAACGCCGGTTTCCAGCCTCGAAAGACCCGAACGCGAACCGAGAAATCAGCCGATGAGTTATCTCACGGCAGCCGAAGCCAGCCTTCATGCGATGAATAAGATCATTCCTAACTACGCGATGAACAAACTGATCGTTGGTAATTGTAATACCAGTTCTGTGGGTGTGGTGCAGCGTGTAGGGGCTTATCGTAAAACAAATCATATATCGGAAGTGACCGTTACGGGTAATGATGGTTCAAGAACAGTGTATGGCATCCCTGTTTATAATATTTCCCAGGAAGAAGTAACGTTTAATATCAAGAGTGATACCACCAAACGTTCAACAGGACTGATCGGGTATTCGGTACCGTCTTATCCTGCATCAACCTGGCCCAGGATAAATGCCCAGCTCAGCGGAACGAGAGAAAGGCACTACAGCAGGCAAACGCTTCCGGCCTATGCAACATCTTACCTGCTTACAGCGATATTATCCAACGACTATATAGACGTTAAAGGTGACGGTATTACGGACGATGACAGGGGAACTGCCGTTAAATTCAATTATCATAAGTTGTCCTATAACTATAACTGGCGTACACCTTATGGTTCCGGAATGGCCAACTACCACGAAGGAATGCTCAGTGACAAGCTGGACGATAAAGCCAGCTATGTATACGGTACAAAAGAGCTCTGGTATATGCACTCCATCGAATCCAAGACCATGGTGGCGCAGTTCATTATTGAAGACAGGCTGGACGGATTAGGTGTAAATGATGTTGCTGGTGCGGTAAATACAACCGGTAAGCTGAAACGGCTTAAAGAGATCAGGCTGTACTCCAAATCAGATATTTATGCACATACAACAGGGAATGTAATTGATACGGCTAAACTGACACCCATCAAGACGGTTCATTTTGAATATTCCTATTCATTGATGCCTGGTATGCCGAATGCTGTAAGTAATACCGGCAAGCTTACATTAAAAAAGGTTTATTTCACTTATGGAAGAAACGAGACAGGTATGTTGCACCCGTATTCTTTTGAATACAATGCCGACAGTGTTGCGGTGACTAATTTCAACCACAGGCAGTACGACAGGTGGGGGGTGTATAAAGACGCAGCTGCAAATCCGGGTGGACTAAATAATTCAGAATTTCCGTATACCATCCAGAATAAGGCCGTTTCAGATGCTTTTGTTGCGCGCTGGCAGCTGAAACGCATTAATCTGCCAACAGGCGGAAGTATAGACGTCCAATACGAAGCGGATGACTACGCATATGTGCAGAACAAACGCGCTATGCAAATGTTCAAAGTGCGCGGTATCGGATCTGCAGGAGGCAATGATGCCAACCGCTGGAATATGGTGAATGCAGATGAAGTATATGTTGATCTGCCTGTGCCAGTCAGTAATGCCAATGAATTCATGAGTCGCTATCTCGATGGTGAGAAATTCCTGTTCTTTAAATTTTTTACCAAACTTGATTCGGCCGGGCATTATGAATTCGTGCCGGGATATGCCAGGATAAAGGGCGCAAGAATGATCAACAGTACGCGCGTAGCTATCGGGGTGGAAAAAGAATCGGTGGAAGGACTGGATAACCCTGTAAATCCCATGACACATACCGCATGGCAATTCCTCAAATCGAACCTGCCTAAATATGCATACCCGGGATATGAAAATCTGGAGGGCGATGGAAGTGATCTGAAAAAACTGATCGAGTCTATGGCCTATACGATCAATAACCTGAAAGAGCTGATGCCCAATTCATACGGCCGCATTGCTCTAGAAAGAAGATATGGGAACAGTATCGATCTCAATAAATCATATGTAAGACTTCAGTCGCCAGACTACAAAAAAATAGGTGGCGGGTTACGGGTAAAAACAATACAGGTTAATGATGCATGGAAAGAGCTGTCAGGTGTTTCCGATGCAAAAACAGCTGTATACACACAAGAATACAGCTATACCAAAACCATTAAGGATAACCAGGGAAATGACCTAGTGATTTCAAGCGGGGTTGCTTCTTACGAACCGATATTAGGCGGAGAAGAGAATCCTTTTCACCAACCGATCTTTTACAGAAGTAATGTGATCCTGCAGCTGGATAATTACTATTATATCGAAGAGCCGATAGCAGAAAGCCTGTACCCGGCGCCGGAAGTAGGGTACAGCCGGGTGTCGGTACGCAATATCGGTTCCGGTGAAACCCAGAGCCGGACTGGTGAAGTGATTCATGAATTCTACACTGCCAAGGATTATCCTACAAAAGTGGATATACTGCCGCTCGACAAAACAAAGACCGGAACATCGAAACTGATCAGTATCCTGCTTGCTAAAGTGGTTGATAATATCGGCCTGTCGCAGGGATTCAGAGTCGAGAATAATGATATGCACGGGAAGCCGAAATCAATGATGGTGTATAATCTGGCCGGGGCGAAGATCGCTTCTACTGAATATTATTACAAAACCCTGAATCCGAACGATGAAAATGGTAAACTCGATAACAGGGTCAGACTGCTTATGCCGGATGCTACAGTAAAAGATGGAGTGATCGGAAAAGATATCGAGGTATTCTCCGATATGCGGGAGTCGATTTCAAAGAATGAGGGTTATAAAGCCCAGGTTAGCTTCGGAGGCTTTGGTATCAGCTGGATCTCAATTCCTTTCTTTTTCCCCGGCATAGGCCAGAATTACCAGGATCGGGGATATCATTCTGCTGCTACGGTTAAACTGATCCACACATCTGCTGTATTACAGAAAGTGCGGAAAATGGAAAGCGGATCTTATATCACAACGGAGAATATGCTGTGGGATGGACTTACAGGTGATGTGCTGATGACCAAAACGCAGAACGAATACGATGATCCTGTCTATAATCTTAATCTCCCCGCCAACTGGGCTTATGAAGCGATGGGACAGTCGTATAAAAATGACGGAACCTATCTTACCGGGATATCCACCAACGCTAATGGTGAAATTACCAACAGTCTCCTGTTCCAGTTCCTGCATGCAGGAGACGAGATCGGAGATCTGAATTCAGGCCAGCGTTACTGGGTAATCTATACATTAAGCCATTTTTCACTGATCGATCGTAACGGTGCGCCGCTGGCCAGTGCGAATATCGATGGTAAAATACTGAGGACCGGTACCAGGAATACGCTATCGGCACCATTATGTTCTTATGTAAGTCTGCAGAACCCGATCATCGGCAATAAACTGAATATTCAGACCGCAACCAAAATCCTGGCAACAGAGGCTCAGGAATATTCACAGGACTGGAAAGTACCCCAGCCGGGTTGCCTCACCTGTCCTGAAGGCTACGTATCTTCCGATGACGGCACTTATTGCCAGAAAGACACAACAGTAACTACATCAGGTTCGCCCATTCCATGTACAACGATCTGTGCGGGTGATCATGATGCAAGTTACTCTTCCTATGGAACCAGGATTTTCGAGCCAGGTTACACAACAGGTGGTGGCGGGGCTTATTCAGTGATATCCTACAGTAATAGTTTCTGGATCAGCGGGAGCAATTGTGGAATCTGCAGTGAAGGATCGGGTATATACGGACGATCTTCCGGCTCGCAGCAATTATTCGAGACCGGACCTTACAAATCAGCTGCAAAGTCATTGAAGTCTTCATCTATACGTGATTCGCTGAGCAATTTGAAGACCGGATCTGCTGCAAAAATCAGTATTCAGCAGGATATTGGTACCGGCAGTTGTGCTACCACGCCAACAGAAAGGGCCAATACCTATTGCGGACCGTTAGACAGAACCGGTATCTGGACCTGTCAGGGGGCCGATGGCGAAAGAAACAGGTTGCCTTACGGTAAATGGATCGGGTTTTCAAAAGTGGTAGCAGTGCCTGCGACTAATACTTACTATCTGGGCATTGCTTCAGACAACAGGTTCAGGTTTAAGATAGATGGGGTTACTATTGTGGAAAGAACGACCGACAGCGTTGAGAATTTCAGGTATTGGAATATTTATCCGATCACGCTTACTGCAGGAACGCATGTTATAAATATTGAAGGCTTTAATACCAGCTACCTTGCGAGTATGGGTGCTGAGATTTACAATAACACAGCAACTGAAATTGCTTCCGCCACCAACTATTGCGGTCTGAATGTGATATTCTCCACAAAAGATATGATCGGCCAGCAGTTCAACGGTGGAAATGAGAGCTGCCCTGAAAATTACAGCCTGGTTACAACCGCCACCGGAAGTGTGTGCAGAAGCACCGTATACCTCGATAAGAGATATAATCCTTATGTGGCAGGGCATTTAGGTAACTGGCGTGCTAAAACAAGTTATGCTTTCCATGCAGAAAGGGAAACGGTTCAGGGCGATCCTGCGGTACAGCTTTCTACCAATACCCGATACGCCGGCGCTTATACGGATATCGTTCCATTCTGGCAATATGTTGGCGGCAAATGGACTGCAACAGGTGCTCCGTACAATAATCCGGGCGTGATCAGTAAGTGGGTACAGAAAAATGAGGTAATCGCATTCGACGTGAAAGGAAGCCCGATCGAAGAACGGGATCCGCTGAATCGTTACAGCAGCGTATTGTTCGGGTATATGGACTCGAGGCCGGTAGCTGTTTCGTCCAATGCCAGGTACAGCGAGCTGCAGTATGATGGATTCGAAGATTATTCCTTCAGCCTCGATTGTCGCGCCAATGCCTGCACCTACAATCACTTTAATATCAAACAGGCATTCAGCAGCAGCATCGCACTCGACAATGCTGTAGCGCATAGTGGTTATACAAGTCTCAGGTTGTCGTCTACTCTAAGCCTTACACGCAATACCACGAATAAAATACCATCAGGGCCGCAGTACACTATCAATAATACAACAGGTATGTATCTGCTCAATACTGCTACAACCTGGAGCCATGGCTTTACGCCGGAACCCGGCAAGAAATACGTGATCAGCTTCTGGCTGAAAGATGCATCACCCAGAACGGCAACGAGCAATACAACCATATCGGTGAATGGCGCCACGATGATCAACAACCTGATGAAATGGCCGGTTGTGGAAGGCTGGAAGCGGGTAGAAGTGCCATTCGTTATGCCGGCTTCGGATTTCTTTACGTTTAACATTAACCCGAGCGGTACTGTCTGGATAGATGATATGCGGATTATGCCATTTGACGGTCAGATGAAATCTTATGCCTATGACCCTGTCAGTCAGCGACTGATGGCGGAAATGGACGAGAACAATTTTGCTACTTTCTACGAATACGATAATGAAGGGACATTGATCCGGGTAAAGAAAGAAACGGAAAAGGGAATAGTAACCATTAAAGAAACCAGATCATCATACAGGAAACAATAGATTATGCCCCTACCCAGGAAAACTAAAATGATACGTTCACTGCTTGTACTGCTCGTGCTTTCGCTGGCAACGATCCTGGTATTTGCAGTAAAAAAGAAACCGGAAAAGAAAAAAGCTGCTGCAGAAATATGGCATCCGCTTAATGCAGATCCCTGGCAGGAGCTGGACCTGGTAACGCAGTACATGAAAAATGCCATGCCTTACACACAGCAGGTGCGCGCTTTGCTGCTCAGTGAAAACGATGCATTGCTGGAAGAACGAACCTTTACAACAGCTTATTACGACAATGCAACAATGCTATATCGTATAGAAGGAACCGAAATGGTAAATACACGCCAGTGGCAGGCCATCATTGATCATGACCAGCAATATGCAGCGATCAATCCTCCTAATGTTATAGCATCCGGCGTTGGATTTGATCTTGGTATGCTGAAGAAGCTTTTTACAGATAACGGTTTTTCGCTGGAAGTAAAACAGAACCAGAAAGGACAGAAAATGTTGTCATCCGATAATTTCACCAACGGTACTATGACCGGCATGCAACTGGTATACGATGCGTCTACAGGTATGGTTATCTCCGTTCGGCTGGGTATGCCGCATATAGAACAGGATCCTGACGGTGAAAAAATGCCCGATTCCTCCCTGCTGCAGGGATTGTCGATCAAAACAGTATCTGAAAGCCTCGAACTCGAATACAAACCGCTCGAAAAACTTACAGCCGAGCAGGTAAAAAACGGACCTGATAGTTACTTCACCATCAAAAAAAAGCAACTGAAAGGTGTTGATAAAAGATTCGAAGGTTACAGGGTGATAAATAATATTCAATAATATTAACGGTACTGCACAATATGCTGCGACTAAAACATATACTGCTTTTTGTTTTACTGCTACTGGTAAAAAGCACCGGCGTTTTTGCTGCGGAAGAAACATTCTTTAATGAATTACGTTCTTCTGCTGTTTCCGCAGGTAATGTGCTGACCGTAACGGACGAGAAATTCCGGAATTTTTCATCAGGTGACTGGGCGAAGCTCACGCACATTTCTGTAAACAACTACATTAGTTTTGAACTGAATGTTGACACCTCGCTTTATTTTTACGGTAAGCCATTTTCAGCAACTTTAAATGTCACTATCCATACCTATAATACGAAAAGTGACACCACGCTGGAATCAGGTACCCCGCAAACGATCAATCTGACTATACGCTTTGATACCACGCAGGGCGGCAAATACAAAGGAACGGCATTATATAAATTCCGTAATGCACACAAGTTCCGTGTAGAGATCAACAGCATCACAAGTCCCGAATTCGGTGCATCCATTCCTGCCATTTTCCGGCTGACGGGTAAAACGGTTATCGACAGGCAGTATGAATTCCAGGATTACAGTCCTGATATCTCTCTTTTCCAGATCGTGAACCCGGGTCAGTTACAGGTACTGTGGACACCAGCCAATTATCCGGGTGCAGAAGAATTTGATCTTGAATGGACGGTGATCGACAGTTTAAGCCGTACAGCAGATTCTATCAGGAACAGTCTTGTTACAGTAGACAGTGCTTTCCTCGCACGCATCTTCCGAAACAATGCATCACGTATTACAACCAGCGGAAGTTCACATCTTTTCAACCTTGCCTATAACAGCGGTTATCTGATCTACCGGATCAGAGGTGTTCAGGTACACCAGCCTGACGGGATCCGATATGAGGGAACATGGAATTATAAAGGAACACAAACGGTAGGCGGCACAACGCAGGCAACATATAAAGCAATCACCTGGCACCAGTCGAACCTCAACTGGCAGTATGCAGCCTCATTTGCAGAAGACGGCAAGCGGAAAGAAGTGATTCGTTATTTCGACGGTTCACTGCGCGACCGGCAGGCAGTTACGCTTGATAATACCAACCAGGTTCCGGTAGTGCAGGAAACGATTTACGACCCGGAAGGCCGTGCAGCTGCATCAATCTTACCAGCACCCGTTTCTACGGCAAATAATATTCTCAGGTATTATCCTTCGTTTAACAGGAACAGCAGTAATGCTACGTATAGCTTTGCCGATTTTCAGTATGGTGCAAACTGTGGTATCGGTGCGGGTGCATTGTCTGTCAATTCAGGTGCATCAGGTTATTATTCTTCATCCAACCCATTCCTCAACCAGGATAGCTGGAATAGTTTTATCCCGGATGCACAGGGGTATCCGATTGCCGTTACTGCATACACGCCAGATAATACCGGGCGCATCGCCGCGCAGGGTGGAGTAGGACCAACCTTCCAGTTGGGATCCGGTCATGAGACCCGCTATTTTTATGGAAAGCCAACCCAGACCGAACTTGATCGTTTATTTGGCAGTGAAGCAGGGAATGCAAGTCATTACCTGAAAAATATGGTAGTAGATCCGAACGGACAGATCAGTGTAAGCTATATTAATGCAGGCGGTAAAACGGTTGCTACCGCACTCGCAGGAAAAGCGCCGGACAGCCTTGGGGCACTTACTTCTGCAACAGGCGCTTCAACAACGGTGAGGAACGACCTGATCAAGACCGAAGATTTTGTTTCGGATGTAACAAGCTATAGTCTTTCAGCTTCTGCAACATTTACTGCAGCCGTTACAGGGAATTATGGCTTCAGGTATAACCTTTATCCTGAACAACTGAAGATCCTTCACGGTGCGAACAACCAGTTCACGCTTTGCGCAACCTGCTATTATGATCTGAAAATAGAAGTGAAGGATAATTGCGGCGTGGTTAAAAACAGTGAAACGAAACCAGCCGGACTTGTATTCGACCCTGCCTGCAGCATTCCGCAGGTGATCACAGATACATTCACCACAAAGATCGATTCTATCGGCGAATACCATGTGAGTTATGAACTGGTGATCAGTAAAAATGCGCTGGCTTATTACGATAGTCTGAATCTTGCTGATAATACCAATATCCGCAAACTGAGCAGCTTCCTTTCGGAGGAGTTGCGCAAGATGGATATTTCGAACTGCTTCAATAATTGCGCAACCTGCCTGGAAGACCTGGGAACACAAAAGGAATTCATTGACAGGTTTAAACGCTTGTACAGACAGGATGCTCTGACGTTTATTAACGATGATTCACTGTATCTCGACCAGCTTTATAAAGATGAACTGGCTAAATGCCAGCAGAAACGCGTTGCCGGTAACTGTATGGTAAGCCCATGCGATCAGAAACTGAATGTGATCAAAATGGACGTAACGCCGGGAGGCCAGTATGCCTTGTATAATGATACCACATACCAGTTGCTGAATCCTTCGGTGATTAATGTGTTGTCGAAATTCAGCACTGTACAAAGCTTCCCTGATGAATTCGGCCGGCCGGACACTGTGGTGTTTTACAATATCCTCGGTGAAGATTCTGCGCGTGTGGCTGTAAACCAGTTGTCGTTACAGGATTTCATCATACACTGGAAAGCGAGCTGGGCCGATTCGCTTGCACGTTTCCATCCTGAATATTGCTATTACCTGTGGTGTACACAGCGTCCGGCAATCAGTAATTCATATGCATTTGATGATTATGTAAAAGAAGCTGTGAATATCGGAGATAGTGCGATTGCAAATGGCTATTTCAGCAAAACGGATTACCTCGCGTTGCTGAAGAAGGACCCGTTCTTCGATCCGGCATTGCGGGGTAATGACAGTACCTATTTCAAGCTGATGCGTGATAACCTGGAATTCTTTTCAAGGACGATGGTGGGTTATTCGCTCCCTGATAAGAATATCCTGCAGTTTACTTATATGGTGATGTATTGCAAGAATGAAGCATCGCCATGGGATGCCAATTGCCGCATCGATGACTCCTGTCGATCCATGACCCGGGAGTGGGAGTTTTACAAACAGCAATATTTCAACCTGAAAGAGGTATTCTACGAAAAAGCGCGCCTTGCCGACCCGGATTTCAAGGACTGCCGTAATTGTTATATCGGTAATGATCTTGCAGGACTCGGTGGCGCAAGAGGTAATGATACACTTTCCGGGCCTGGCAGTCATTTGCCTGAATGTCTTACCAGGGACGATTTTGAATATTTTGTGGAAGATGCAGGCGATGGCATGTTCGGGATTGTGATCCATCACAAGGAAGATACACCGCTCGATATGACCATCCAGGTTGTGATCAGCTACGGGCCTGATGTGAATGATCTGGCTTATTTGTCGGTTATTTTCAACAATTCAGCTACGGGTAATGTTCCCGGATTATTCCCTGGCCCGATACATGAGGTGCAGATAGACGAAATTCCGTGTGACCTTACACCCATACCGGGCGATACAACAACCTATATCGGCAATATAGACACCACTTATTTTGTGCCACCTACAAACTGTATCAGCAATTGTGCAGATAATGTGATCTATAATGCATACGACAGGCCCGGTGTTTCCTACTATGTAAAAAGGGCTTACGGACAGCGTTACCAGCCGCCTGTTTCCGTTCCGTCAGGTTATAGTCACGGTCAGTTCTATTCAATGTTCGTGGTAACCACAGGCCCTGAAACATCCTGTGTATTCTACAATGCATGGGTATACATCAAAGATGATAATGGTTACAGACCGGTAACGGGTAATCCGTCTTCTTATTGTCCGGAAGATTCATTGGCAACGCTATACAAAGACAAAGTGCGCCGGTTCCCGGGTTATGTCAATACGGAATCATTTATTGCAGAAGCGCTCTCAAACAATCCTCAGCAGCAGACAGCTGTTCAGAAAGCTAAAATTATTGCGCAATGCGGTGTAACCTGTGAAACCAAAGCAGAAACCTGGGTTACATTCCTGAACAATTGTGCCAATACCGGCAATGCGGTAACCGATTCATTATTGCTTGATCAGCTCAAAAAAGAGTTCATTAAAATATGTAAAGCCGGTTGTGTGGAAGGCGCCTACCATGGCTCATCTACCGCCCCGGATACGGCAAGTATTACGTATCATTCACTGGAACAGGCTATCAAAGGCATCATGGGAAGCGGCAGCATCAGCACGAACTGCGCTGTTGAAATGCTGGCAGATGCGTATCCGTATAACCGTCAGCCGGTGATGGACCTGAATTCGATCATCGAAACTGACTACGATATTTGTAATGTTGTATCGAGATTCAGGGCTGCTTACACCTCATCAGGATTTACGGGCAGCTTCTATCAGTACCTCCGCAAAGAGATCGGTAAAGGCTTTGTGATCAGCGAAGAAGAACTGCACGATATAGAACGCAGTTGCGTAAGCTGTTTCAATATCATGCATAATGAATCACTACTGCCGGTAGCATTTATGCCTGGCAGGAGGAATTTCATTAACTGCATAACGGCAGATTCACTGAAACTTGCATTCGCAGCCAAATTCCCTGCGGCAATGCCGGGGACCGACGATTATATGACGCTCCGGACCAATTTCTTTAACCAGACACTCGGTTTCAGCCTGAGTTACTTCGATTACCAGGATTATTTCGACAGTGTGTGTGCAAAAGGCGGTACGTCTAAACTGTATAACGAGGCAGCTACGCCACAGTATGTACAGGACAGGTATGCCTGTATGTCTCAGTTGTTCGAGACTGCCGCTTTCAATGCGAGATTAAGGTATAACGACTATATCGATTCGGTACGCAGGGATTTCAGGGAGGCATACCTGAATAAATGTATGTCGGCCCAGGCAGATCTGAAGATGTCGGCAGAGCTGTATGAATATCATTATACACTTTATTATTACGACCAGGCAGCGAATCTTGTGAAAACGATACCGCCGGCCGGTGTACGACTGCTTACCACTGCGCAGGTAGACAGTGTGCAGTTAGACAGGTTGTATGGCCGCGTGGATTGTTATAAGTACACGGATGATATCAATTTCAGCGGCACTGGTGCCAAATCCTTCGATAACAAAGCGATCTATAATTTCGATACGGCAAGTGCATCGATAGAAACCTATCTCTGGCTGCAGAACTACAACGACCAGGCGCTGATCAGCTATTACGATACAACCGCCCGCCGTGGTTACAGGCTGACCTTCGAGAACAATAAACTTGTATTCAGGTTACAGCAGAGCGATACCGCTTATTTCGAAGCAAAAACAGGAAATGTAACAGGGTTTATTCCGCTGAACAGCTGGCAACACCTGGTGGCAACGCTCGACAGGGATACTACTTCGGGCGTCATCACCATGATCCTGAACGGCAATGTAATGCCGGTAACCATCGATTCGCAATATTTTGCATGGAATACGGATGCAGACCCGGCAGACAGTAATCATGTTTCCTTGTATGTAGGCGCAGACAACCGCGACAGTCTCGGTATGCTCACCGGTCACCTGAAACAACTGCGTTTCTACAAACGGGCGCTGACCGTACAGGAGGCAAGACAAAACGCCACCAACCCATGTCTTGTTCCTGCGAAACAGGATGCACTTGTATTCTGGGCGCCTGTAAATGAAGGCACCGGCGAGATCATCGACAGGTTTAACAACGATACCAGTCGGTCTGTAAAGGATACGCTGACCTGGACACGTAACCGTACCGGCATCTTCCCGGCACATACCCTTCCGACTTATTATCAATACAACAGTCTGAACCAGGTAACCTGGCAGGAAACACCGGATGCCAGCATCAGCAGGTTCTGGTACGACAGGCTGGGACGTCTTGTGATCTCACAGAATCACGAACAGCTCGATCCGTTGAATGGCGGCGCTTCTAACCGTTACAGCTTTACAAGGTATGACTCGTTAGGTCGTATCGTGAAAGTAGGTGAGAAGATCGGCGCGCCGAATATCAATACCATAAACACATTAGATACTGCCCAGCTGAATACCTGGCTGGCGAGTGGTCATGATTACCAGGTAACTGAAACGATGTATGATGTTGTGAATACATCTGTAGTCACACATAGCAGCATCACCAATAACCAGCAGAACCTGCGCAAACGTGTTGTAAGTACGCTGTTCAGGGAAGATGCTGCAGCGGATTATGATAACGCAACACATTACACCTACGATATCAACGGTAATGTAAAAACGCTCTGGCAGGAGATAGGCAAGCTGCGTCCGTATAGTGACAACGGCATCAAACAGATCAATTACGATTATGACCTGGTGAGCGGTAAAGTGAATAAGGTGATTTACCAGCCGGGTAAAGGAGATCAGTTCATTTACCGTTATGGGTATGATGCAGAAAACCGCCTGACAGCCGCATACAGCAGCCGTGATGGCCTGATCTGGTCAACCGATGCAGAATACCGCTATTATCTCCACGGCCCGCTCGCAAGAATGGAGCTGGGAACCCATAAAGTACAGGGACTTGATTACGCATATACACTACAGGGCTGGCTCAAAGGTGTGAATACCACGAACCTCGAAGGTGCAACCAATATCACAGGTGATATGGGCGGTGATGCGCAGAACGGCAGCCGGATCTCCAAAGATGTATTCGGGTTTGCATTGCATTACAACCATAATGATTTCAAACCGATCGGTATAAACGGGCAGATCCCATTTGCGGCATTGCCGGGTGCAGGTGGAGCAGGTAAGGGTTCATTGTTCAATGGCAATATCTCCGCAATGAGTGTAAGTCTTGCTGGTACAACACAACCGCTCTTATACCGTTATGGCTATGATCAGCTGAACCGTTTAACAGACAAACGCGTATTCAGCGGCCTCGATACCAGCAACCGCTGGACGCCTGTAAGCATGAATGATTACACAGAGATTCTGACTTACGATGCCAACGGTAATATCCTCACCAACAAACGCAACGGAACCACCGCCGCCGGCCGCCCACTGGCCATGGATGACCTGACATATCATTACCAGTCAAACAGCAATAAACTCACTCATGTAAGTGATGCAGTTGCAGCGGGTAATTACACAGAAGATATCGATGACCAGTCTTCCGGGAATTACACTTACGACCGCTTGGGCAACCTGATCTCCGATAATGCGGAAGGCTTACAGAATATCCAATGGACAGTTTACGGCAAGATCCGAAGCATTGCCAAAGCATCAACCGCCATAAAATACAATTACGATGCAGGCGGCAACCGCGTTTACAAACAGGTAAAAACCGGCAGCGACAGCACGCAGACAGTTTACGTCCGCGATGCTACCGGCAACACCATGGCCGTATATAAGGTACGAAATGACTCCACTTTCTGGGATGAACAGTATCTTTACGGAAGCAGCAGGCTCGGTGTATTCAACTATTCCTGGTTGATTCCGGCACAACCTATTGTAACAAGTTCTTTGACGACGACATTAGCGGATAGTCTCATAACAGGCCGTATATCTTATGAACTCTCCAACCACTTGGGTAATGTGCTTGGCACAATCAGTGATAAAAAACTGGGTGTGGTTTCTTTAACAGATACCACACAGGTTGGGTATTACAAAGCTGAGTTGCTGAATACTACGGATTATTATGCATTTGGTATGCAGATGCCGGGCAGGAAGTGGGATTTGGGTGGGTATAGGTTTGGATTTAATGGGAAGGAGAATGATAATGATGTGAAAGGTGAGGGGAATCAGCAGGATTATGGGATGAGGATTTATGATCCGAGGTTAGGCAGGTTTTTGAGTGTTGATCCCTTAACTGGTACATTCCCATTTTATACCCCATATCAATATGCAGGAAACTGCCCTGTTAGATTTATAGATCTAGATGGAGAGGAGACATATGACAACATGGCAAAGTATTGGTCTGGCCAGCCTTTGATTAATATGACTCCTGCGCCAGCAAGAGGAACTAACGCAGCTGGAGTGCCAAGAAACGCTAACTGGTTTTTTAAGCAACAGCTTGCTGCCAATCCGGAAATGTTCAGTGAAGCCAATAAAATCAAGATTAAAATTAATAGGAACCCTGTTGTTGATGCGCAATGGATAAAACATAATCCGGCAGCGACGAAATATTTAGGGGAGAGATTAATACATCATCATATTGAAGGTGGGGAACTTGCAGCGGCAATCCCCGAAAAATTACACAGAGATGCATTTAGTGAATTGCATCCCTACGTAACAAAAGGAGCGTCTCCTAGAGGCGCTAAAATTCGAGGTATTGCTGGAGGAGCATTAAATATGTTGGGCAATGTCGGCATGTTTTCAGGCCTTTTTACTGGTGATCCAGATTCATGGATAAATTCATTCGGATTTGGAGAACCTCAAAAAGGGGATATTAAAAAAGATTGGGGAAGTGGGTTGTATGTTCAAATAACAAGTATTATAACTCATTATGTCCCTGTTTTTGATGCTAATGGTCAACCTGTTATTGATGATGCGACAGGACAACCTAAATATCGAATTGGAAGTAAAACTGTTAATGCCGATATTTACAGAGGCTATATTTGGAATGATGAAACAAAAAAGTTTGAAGGTGTTGATAAGGTTGATAGTCGAACGGAAGAATGGAAATATAACAATAAAGGAAAAAGAGTTGAAGAAAAGCCAATAGGGCCGTTATCATAAAAGAACAATTATGGAAGCCTCATTATTTGTTGAAAAGCTTAAGATGTTAGCTCCGTTAAAGGAAGAGTTTAAGGGACTTGACATGCCTGATGATTTTATTGAACAACTGATAAGTAGCTATAATTGTACTTTGAAAACCAATGACAATTTAGTTTTCTTAAAAGATCCAATTCTTACATTGTTGAATAGCTATGATTGTTCCAATTTGGAAATTGGAATTATTAAGTTTTATAATAATCCCATTGAAAATGTTGATTATTATAAAATAGGAAATGTTGATGCTGATATATTGATTTTAGAGAAATTAACATTAAAAATTGTTGTTTTAGATTACGCTAATCTTGATCATATAATATGGGAATGTGCCTCAAATAGCGCAAATTTTTTAGAGGCATTGCTGGTATGTAGTGAATGTTTAACTTCAAAATTAAAAAGTATTTCAGCTGAAATTCCATATTCTATTACATCTGCATATATTAATCGTTGTGCTATTGCAGCAGGAGGAGAGCAGTATATTGATTTTTATAAGATGCTCTTAGAATAGGGCTCATTTTTTCATCCTCCGCAGAGTGTCCATCAAGTAACAAGAGACCGATGGGTCGCCGCAGACGTCTCCCGAAGGGGACTCTGCGCAGCACGCTCTCGCCCTACTCAAGATGCAGAGACAGACAAATCCACATCCTGCAACTCCATATAATTAATCACTGGATATACACCCTGAAATCCTGTAAAATAATAACCGGCTAAGCTGTGGACATATTCCTCCGGAAGCTTAACCAATCCCGCCTTGCATGGGTTCCAATGAATATAATTGACTTTGGTTAGTGTAAATTTTAAGCTAAAGCACTCTTTCTTATCAAATGAAGGTTCAAATACTTCATGCTTCTTGTTCTTCATTCTGTCTGTTGCATTTACCCAACTGGCTAATTGTTCCAGGATGGCTTTATTGCCCTGCTTCTGCAGTAATGAAACCAACTCGTATGCCATAAACCGTTTGCCATTTCCAATGATGGTATTGATTGACTTTTCATCCTCCGCAGAGTGTCCATCAAATAACAAGAGACCGATGGGTCGTCGCAGACGTCTCCCGAAGGGGACTCTGCGCAACACGCTCACGCCATTGCTTAAGATGCGAATAGCGGAGATACTGAAAAAATCACAATAGCGCCGCCGGTGCCCCTTATTCTCCGCATGGTCTGTCCTACGCAGACGTCTCCCGAAGGGGACTCTGCGCAGCACGCCCTATCCGTTACTCAAAATGCAGAGAGATAAATCCACATCCTGCAACTCTGGATATACACCCTGAAATCCTATAAAATAATAACCGGCTGAACTGTGGACATAATCCTCATCCTCCGCAGAGTGTCCATCAAATAACAAGAGACCGATGGGTCGCCGTAGATGTCTCCCGAAGGGGACTCAGCGCAGTACGATGATGCTATTTTTATCCTCCGCAGGGTGTCCTTTTCATTCTTTAATCCTCCGCAGGGTCTGTCGCCGCAGATGTCTCCCGAAGGGGACTCTGCGTAACACGCTCTTGCCATTGTTCAAGATGCAAATAGCGAGATGCTGCAAGAGCCACAATAGCTCCGGCCAACTCCTGTATAAGTATAACAAAAAACTCCTAAAGTGCAGCGTCGTGATAGCGCAGAGTCCTCTACGAGAGACATCTGCGCAGAAGGTAAGGTATACTAAGATCCTGCTAATCATATTGCATCTTCCGCAGAGTGTTCGTCAAGCAATAAGAGTCTAATGGCCGCCGCTGACGTCTCCCGAAGGGGACTCAGCGCAGCACGCTCTCGCCATTGTTCAAGATGCAAATAGCGAGATGCTGCAAGAGCCATAATAGCTTCGGCTAACTACCTGTATAAGTATAACAAGAACCTCCTAAAAGTGCATACCCGTGATAGCGCAGAGTCCTCTACGAGAGACATCTGCGCAGAAGGTAAGGTATACTAAGATCCTCCGCGGGGTCTGTCGCCGCAGACGTTTTCATCCTCCGCAGAGTGTCCATCAAGCAACCAGAGACCGATGGGTCGCTGTAAACGTCTCCCCGAAGGATAAAGTTTTCGTCCTCCGCAGGGTCTCATTCTCCGCAGAGTGTTCATCAAGCAATAACAGGCCGATGGTCTCCGCAGACGTCTCCCGAAGGGGACTCTGCGCAGCATGCCCTATCCATTACTCAAAATGCAGAGAGATAAATCCACATCCTGCAACTCCATATAAGTAATCACCGGATAAACTCCCTGCAATCCTGTAAAATAATACCTGGCTGAGCTGTGGACATATTCCTCCGGAAGCTTAACCAATCCCGCCTTGCATGGATTCCAATGAATATAATTGACTTTGGTTAGTGTAAATTTTAAGCTAAAGCACTCTTTTTTATCAAATGAAGGTTCAAATACTTCATGCTTTTTGTTCTTCATTCTGTCTGTTGCATTTACCCAACTGGCTAATTGTTCCAGGATGGCCTTATTACCTTGCGTCTGCAGTAATGAAACCAGCTCATATGCCATAAACCGTTTGCCATTTCCAATGATGCTATTGATTGACTTTTGTGTAGCGCTGAATGCTATCAATGCATGTACATGATTCGGCATGATTACATAAGCTACTATGTAATGTCCCTGCTGTTTCAGGTAATCGAACCATTTGTATACCGTATGGTAACCATTGGTTATTTTAAATAACGGCAGCCATCTTGCGCAGGTAAACGTGATAAAGAAAACGCCATTTTGAACTGTGATTTTGCTTCTTACACTCATTCGCGGAAGGTAGATGCGCGTGATGTTATTACTTGCTACGTTTTATACGCTATGTGCAGGTCTTTGTTCCTATATGCTGCTCCGTATGCGCAGAGGCTCCTTCGGGAGACATCTAGCGCGGACAGGGGAGGATAGTGTTATTACTTGCTACGACTTGTGCGCTATGTGCAGGTGTTTGTTCCTATATACAGCTCCGTGTTGCGCAGAGTCCCCTTCGGGAGACATCTGCGCGGACAGGCGGGGTTGTTATTACTTGCTACGTCTTATACGCTATGTGCAGGTGTTTGTTCCTATATGCAGCTCTGTATGCGCAGAGTCCCCTTCAGGAGGCATCTGCGCGGGCAGAAGAGGCAGCTCTGCAACGAGTGGCTTCTCCTGTTAATGGTTGACCGTACCGATCTTACCCGCCTCCGCTGACGTCTCCCGAGGGACTCAGCGCAGCACAACTGTGGCTTCTCCTGTTAATGGTTGACCGTACCGATCTGCACTGCCTCCGCTGACGTCTCCCGAAGGGGACTCAGCGCAGTACGATGATGCTATTTCTAACACTGTTTACAGATTTCAACCTTCAGCCGGGTGCGTTCATAGGCCTGAAGGTCACTGAGGCCAGAAACTATAGGTTTGAAAATTCAGCGTGCCGGCAGGAAGATCTCGGCCATCATGCAACGCGCACTACCTCCGCCATTGGTTTCTATGGTTGGGATGGGAGAGTGTATGATGGGATCGAAAGCTTCAATAGCTGCAACCTGTTCCGCATCAAGGCTGTGATAAGCCTGTGACGACATGACCAGGAAAGCCTGCCCGTCTTTATTATGCACCTGCAGCATATTGCCCGCAAAATGATCCATCTGGGCTAAGCTGATGGTGATGATCTTTTTGCCGTTCTCTTCCAGCTGGCGGAGTACCTGTTCTCTTTCTGCTAAATCTGCAATGGTATCTGTACAGATGATCGCATACTTGTCTGCCACACACATCATTACATTGGTATGATAGATCAGGTTGCCGTTACGATCGGTGGCTGTAAAAGGAACTGCAGTGTATTTCATGGCTTCGCACCATTGCTGCAGAAGTGCGGGGTTGGTGCGGGGAGATATGCAGGCATAAGAGATCCGGTTTGTTCTGTCGAGCACCATACTTCCCGTTCCTTCAAGGAAAAGATCCTTTTGTTCGGCAGGCGAGAGATCACTGATCTCTGTAATGCTGAAATGTTCCTGAACGGCCTGTATAACGCTTTGCTTGCGTTCGCGGCGGCGGTTCTCGGCAAACATCGGGTAAAGGATTACCTGTCCGTTATCGTGGAAAGAGATCCAGTTATTCGGAAAGATAGAATCCGGCGTATGCGGTTCCGGTGTGTCCTGCACTGCCAGTATATCGATGCCTTTGCTGCGTAAAAGCGCTACAAAATCATCGAATTCTTTGAGTGCCTGCTCCTGCGCATCCCGGCCCGTATTTACCTGGAAACTGTTGTTCACGGCTGTTTCGGGGTTAAAACCAAAACCTGCCGGCCTGATCATAAGGATATGTGAAGTATGCTGTTGCTGCATAAAATATCTTTTTAATAAATGCCCGTTAAACGGTTTCACTGAAGCTGAGTTCTTCCCGCCACAACGGCATACTCATGCAATGGAAGCCACCTCGTGCCCTGGATAACTCTGCTGAAGGCATCAGGATTAGTGTATCTTTGATGCTGTCGGTGGAAACAGTACCCGCTTCCAGCTGCGGCAGCAGGTCTTCTACATGTACGATGCTGAAACCGGCTTCCCGGAATGCTTCTGTGGTTTTATCATTCCTGTCGTAACCGAGCACAACACCTTCTTTCAGCGCCAGCAGGTTGCAGGAATCTGTCCACTGTTCCCTGGCATTATAAGGAAATTCATTATTGCCGGAAAAAATGAAACGGACTTCGCCCTTACAATGCAGGTCTGTTCTGCTGATATCTGCCAGCAGGTCTTCCAGGCTTTCGAAGCTCACCGGGTTTTCCGGCGCGTCTTTATGGAACTGCAGTATTTTGATCTTTTCTTCCTTTTTTACTTCCAGCAACCGTTCTATGGCTTTCTCATCCTCGTGTTTGATGGTTTTCCGGGAGAAATTGCCCAGCATCACCCACACATCTTTTTTCACCTGTGTGAAGACCGTATCGATGTGCATATAATCCCTTTTTCGGGGAATGCGGATAATGGTTACTTTATCTGCCAGCCCTTTTTCGAACATGATGCCTGTTATGGCAACTGCTGCTTCGGGCGATGTGCGTTCGCTTACACCTACCAGCAGGTGCCTGCTGCTGATGACCATGATATCGCCGCCCTCTAGTGTGATCTTGCGGTTCTCTTCCTCTTCTTCGGGAAGCAGGAAACTGTGACTATAATCCGGCAACTCAATGATATTATCCTGCCAGGCTTCAAAAAAAGGATGGTGGAAGAAAATATACTTCGCAAGCAGGGCTTCTCTTGTCCGCGCTTTTTTTGCAGGTTTGTTGAGCAGCACATGATCTCCGATAGTGATGCCGATATCTCTTGTGAAAATAAAATTCGGGATCGGCGCAAACAGCATCTGTTTTTCGCGGCTGGTTCCTGAAATAAAGAGCTTGGCGAGCTCGCCCGGAGAATAGGTGAGTAAATCTTTCTGCACCTGGTAAGTGCAGCTTTCTATGGCTGTAACGGAAGCAACCAGCTTTACACGGATATCATAATTCTCAAGAATATCTGCAAGCAGCCATTCCAGTTCTATCACTTTGTCGGAGCGGTAAAAATCCGCATGTTCCGGCTTATAAAAATTCCTTTTGTTCTCAGGTGCATCGATCTCTGCAAGCCGGCCTTTGATCTTTGCCGGATCCAGGAAATACAATAATATTTTGGTGTAGTAATCGTATTCATCCCGGCGGATCGTGTCCAGGTGTACAATATCTTCAAAAAGCCAGTCCTGTGCTTTCGACGGAACTACTTTTCCAATACCGCTGTCGGGACTATGTACCAGTAAACGTTTGAGCGTACCTATTTCGGAGGTAACGGATAATTTATTAACCATACGATGATCGTTAAACAATAAAATAAAAAAGGGAGACCGTGTATTGTGCAGGAACGTCAATGATCCGGCATCGGGTTAAGGCCGCGGTACATCCACGCGAAATGTGCTGTAGCGAATGATATGGTAGTGCAGTGATGCATTGTTATGTTGCAATTTACAACATTCTTTTTTAAAGACCGCCTGTAGACGAATGTATCCGGAAACGAACGAATAAATCTTCACTGTACCATTTTTCCTTTCTTGTTGCGGTTACAACTGCCGCATGTTCCCGCATGCGGTAGGCAAATGCTTTCATGGCTGCTTTGCTTTCCCAGATGCTGAATGTGGCCTGCCTGATCCAGGGTACTTCGCCTATACCTACAGAAGTTACAAAGCCTTCGGCCTGCTGCATTACATCGGATACGCCCTGCACATGCTGCCAGAATCTTTTTAGCGCACTTAAACGGATCGTTGCCCTGGTTAATACCGCTACCGGCCCTTCATAACCCGTTTCGCGCTGCAGCGCACCAAATACTGTTTTGCCGTTCCAGCTGCCATGGCCTTCTATCGGTTCGAGTTCCAGCTGCCATACTTTGCAACGGAAAAAACGCCACCAGGCTGTGATGAATGATGGTGTGGATGTCCGGGTATGTAATACTGCCCATTGGCGCCAGTCGGGCATTTTACTGAATGTTCCGTTTTTACCGCAGCCCATCAGTTTGGAAAAGCCTTTATCTTTCCCGGATAATAAGGGCAGCCGGAATAAAGCCATAGACAACAGTCCGGCCCAGCCGAGCCATCGCGGATAACGTACAATGGTGAGCGTGCAGATCATAACCGAAAATAAACCCTAATTTGCCATTAATGGAACTACTTGTAAAAAACATACGACAACTGGTGAATACACGCGAAACCAATGCGGTTTTGCGCGGGAATATGCTGGCATCATTGCCTGTTGTTGAAAATGCATGGTTGCGCGTGAAAGACGGCCTGATCCATAGCTATGGCAGCATGGATACTTTGCCGTCAACAGAAAATGCGGCTGTTTACGATGCCGCTCAGGCTATGGTGCTTCCGTGCTGGTGCGACAGTCATACTCATCTCGTTTTTGCCGCCAGCAGGGAAGAAGAGTTTGTAGATAAAATAAAAGGGCTGAGTTACGCAGATATCGCCGCAAGAGGCGGCGGTATTCTCAATTCGGCAAGGAAACTGCAAGCTACAGCTGAAGATTCCCTGTACGAAATGGCGATGCTTCGTCTGCAGGAACTGATGCGTCTGGGTACCGGTGCCATCGAGATCAAAAGCGGTTACGGACTTACCGTTGACAGTGAACTGAAAATGCTGCGGGTGATCAAAAGGATCCGTGAAACAGCGCCGATACCGGTAAAAGCCACATTCCTCGGGGCACATACCTATCCGCCTGATTACAAAGAGAATCACCAGGGATACATCGATCTCATCATTCATGAAATGCTGCCGGTTATTGCAGCCGAAGGACTGGCTGATTATATCGATGTGTTTTGTGAAACAGGCTTTTTCAGTGCCGAAGAAACCATCACCATCTGCCGTGCGGGAATGGCCGCAGGACTGAAACCCAAGATCCATGCCAACCAGCTGAATCTTTCGGGCGGTGTGCAGGCAGCAGTTGCCTTAGGAGCTGTTTCAGCCGATCATCTCGAAACGATGGACGATGCAGCAATCAGTGCATTGGCAGGCGCTGATACCATCGGTACATTGCTGCCGGGAGCAGCCTTCTTTTTGCGTATGCCTTTTCAGCCGGCGCGCAAACTGATCGACGCGGGTTGTGCAGTTGCACTGGCATCAGATTTTAACCCCGGCTCCTGTCCGAGCGGCAATATGAATCTTGTTGTTGCCATGAGCTGTATACAAATGAAAATGCTGCCGGAAGAAGCCATCAATGCAGCAACCATCAATGGCGCATATGCCATGGAACTGGAAAATGAAGCAGGAAGTATTACGGTGGGCAAAAAAGCAAACCTCATTTTTACGAAGCCTGTTCCGTCGCTGGCCTATCTGCCTTATGCATTCGGGTCTCAGTTGACAGACAGGGTAATGATCAATGGTAACTTCCTGTAAAAAAAACGTAACTTAACCCTATGGGAAGCTTGTCTACAGAATGGATACTGATTATACTTTGCCTGGTAGTGGTGGTTTCATATCTTTTTTCGATACTCTCGAGGTATATCCGTGTGCCATCCGTGTTACTGCTGCTGATGGCCGGCATGATTACCCGGGCTGTTACGGATGCGCGCGACATCAACATCGTATTTCCGGCGCGGCTTACGGAATTTCTTGGTGTGATCGGGTTGATCATGATCGTACTGGAAGCAGGGCTCGATCTGAAACTGGGGCGCAGTAAACTAAGCCTGATCAGGAGTTCGTTCTTTTCTGCCATTGTTATCTTTTTCTTATCGGCAGGAGGCATTGCTGCTGTTTTGTATTACTGGTTGCATGAGCCTTTACATAACTGTATCGTATATGCCATTCCCATGGCTATTATGAGCAGCGCTATCGTTATTCCGAGTCTGCACCAGCTGACGGAAGCCAAAAAGGAGTTCCTGGTTTACGAGGCATCTTTCGCAGATATCATCGGGGTACTGGTGTTCAATTATTTTGCAGATCATACGGAACTTACCGGCAGTTCGCTGGTGCAGTTTTTTGGAAATATCGTGGTGGCCGTTGTGCTGTCGTTCCTTTTTTCATTCCTGCTGTTTGTGATCCTGGCAAAATCAAGACTGAATGTCAAGTTCTTCCTCATCTTCGCCCTGTTGATTTTCCTGTATGAAAGCGGCAAAATGATGCACCTGCCGTCACTGATCATCATTCTTTTTTTCGGACTGCTGATGAACAACTGGTCGCTGATCCGTTCACGCAGGATCCGCAATGCGTTCCCGGAAGAAAAAGTGAAAGAAACCACACAGTTCCTGCATTCGATCACGGCCGAAACATCTTTCCTGATCAGAACATTCTTCTTTATCCTTTTCGGTTATTCCATAGATGTAAAACTGATGTTTTCGCAGGATGTAATGCTGATCGGCGGACTTATTGTGCTGATCCTGCTGGTAACACGTTTTCTCTACCTGCGTTTTTTCCTGAGGGAAAGCGTTTATCCGGAAGTGGTGTTCATTCCGCGCGGGCTGGTGACGATCCTGCTGTTTTACAAGATTCCCGGCATCTTCAGGCTTTCATCATTCAATGAAGGGATTGTTTTTTTTGTGATACTTGTTACCAGTTTTATCATGATGCTGGGCATGCTTTTTTATAAGGCGGCACCGGTAGAAATACAATCGAATGAACAACTTTAAAAATCCGGTATTATGAAACATTTTAAGCCTTACCATAAAGAAGATGTGCTTGTTTTTACCAGGACCAGGCGCTTCGAAACAAAGCTCGGAGAACGGATCCAGGTGCTTAAGCACACTGCAGATCTCCGGAAATCGCTGGAAGAATCGGATGCCGCCTTTGTACTTATTGGTATACCGGAAGATATAGGCGTAAAAGCCAACCTGGGTGTAGGCGGAGCGGGCTCTGCCTGGTTCCAGTTCCTGCAGGCGTTCCTGAATATTCAAAGCAACGATTTCTTCGAAGGAAGTGAAGTGTTGCTGGCCGGACATTTCGATTTTTCCGCGCTGGAAGAAATTATCGATCAGAATGCACAGAACAGCGACGAGCGTATTGAGGGTTACCGGCATGCTGTAAATATCATCGATGATGAAGTAGAGCAGCTGGTACATATGATCGCCGAACAGGGTAAGATCCCTATTGTGATCGGGGGCGGACATAACAACGCTTATCCCTGTATCAAAGGAGCAGCCAAAGGGTTTTATAAAAAAGGGATCATACCGCTGGCACAGATCAATGCCATTAACCTGGATGCCCATGCAGACCTGCGGCCGATGGAGGGGCGGCACAGCGGCAACGGGTTTACTTATGCAGAAGAGGATGGTTACCTGGAAAAATACTGCGTGGTAGGGCTTCATGAAAATTACCTGCCCGAAAACGTGTGGATGGATATGGTGAATAACCCTTTCATCGATTGTATCACCTACGAAGACATCTTTATCCGCGAAAAGTATAGTTTTTTACAGGCCGTGGCGCATGCAACGGGTTTTACAGAGGATACCCTCTGCGGAATAGAGCTGGACCTGGATGCAATTGAGGGCGTATTGAGCAGCGCGGCCACGCCATCGGGCTTTACCACGGCCCAGGCAAGGCAATATGTAAGCTATGCCGCTGCCGCCAGTAAAGCAGCTTACCTCCACGTTTGCGAAGGGGCTACACAGCTGCTGGACGGACGTAAAGACCCTTCCACGGGCAAGCTGATCAGTTACCTGGTAAGCGATTTTGTAAAAGCCATCCAGACCAGGGGTTAATTAATAACGAATAATTACGAATTACAGCCACCCGGGTAACGCAGAAACTGCCTAACTTCTATATCTTTGCCGACTTATGAAGAATATCAGGAATTTCTGCATCATTGCCCATATCGACCATGGTAAAAGTACATTGGCTGACAGGCTGTTAGAGCATACCAAGACCATTGGCGAGCGGGATATGATGAACCAGGTGCTGGATGATATGGACCTGGAGCGGGAAAAAGGCATTACAATTAAAAGTCATGCGATACAGATCGATTATCATTACAAAGGTGAACACTATGTACTGAACCTCATCGATACACCCGGCCACGTGGATTTCAGTTATGAAGTGAGCCGTGCACTGGCCGCCTGTGAAGGAGCCCTGCTGCTGGTAGATGCCTCCCAGGGTATACAGGCGCAGACGATCAGCAACTTATATCTTGCCATCGACAATGATCTTGAGATCATACCTGTGATCAACAAGATCGATATGGATGGTGCTAAAATACCGGAAGTGACAGACCAGATCATGGACCTGATCGGCTGCAAACAGGAAGACATCCTGCTGGCCAGCGGTAAATCCGGTATCGGTATTGAAGAAATACTCCAGGCCATAGTAGAACGCATACCTCCGCCCGAGGGAAGCTACGAAGCACCCCTGCAGGCATTGATCTTCGATAGCGTATTCAACAGCTTCCGTGGTATCATCGTTTATTACCGGATCCTGAACGGTGTGCTGCGCAAGGGCGACAAGATCCGTTTTGTGGCATCCGGCAATGATTATTTTGCGGATGAAGTAGGCGTGCTGAAGCTTTCAATGACACCCAAGAATGAAGTAAAGGCAGGTGATGTAGGTTATATCATTACAGGTATCAAGAATGCGAAAGAAGTGAAAGTGGGAGATACCATTACACTTGCGAACAATCCGGGTGAAATGATCAATGGTTTCGAGGAAGTGAAGCCGATGGTATTCGCGGGGATCTTTCCTGTAAATACGGATGAGTTTGAAGAGCTGCGCGACTGTATGGATAAATTACAGCTGAACGATGCATCGCTGACTTTTGAGCTGGAAACCTCACAGGCCCTTGGCTTTGGTTTCCGGTGCGGATTCCTCGGCCTGCTGCATATGGAGATCATCCAGGAACGCCTGGAGCGCGAGTTCAACCAGACGGTGATCACTACCGTGCCGAACGTAAGCTTTATGGCTTACACAACCAGGGGCGAAAAGATCGTAGTGAACAATCCCGCGGAAATGCCGGAGCCGGTAAAGATCGACCGCATCGAAGAACCATTCATCAAAGCACAGATCATTACGCTGCCCGATTATATCGGAAATATCATGACGCTTTGCCTGGGTAAGCGAGGTATTCTCATTAATCAGAGTTATCTCACGCCAACACGTGTGGAATTGATCTTCGAAATGCCGCTCACGGAGATCGTATTCGATTTCTATGATAAACTGAAGAGCTCAACACGAGGCTATGCGTCATTCGATTATAACCCGATCGGTTACCGTGATGCGGACATCGTTAAGATGGATATCCTGCTGAACAATGATAAAGTAGATGCGCTCAGTGCATTGATCCACCGCAGCCGTGCACAGGATTTCGGAAGAAAGCTTTGTGAAAAACTGAAAGAACTTCTGCCCAAACAACAGTTCCAGATCGCGATACAGGCTGCGATCGGCGCGAAGATCATCGCCCGTGAAAACATCAGCGCTATGCGTAAAGACGTAACCGCAAAATGTTATGGCGGTGATATCAGCCGTAAACGTAAACTGCTGGAAAAACAGAAAGAAGGTAAAAAGCGGATGCGCCAGATCGGTAACGTAGAAGTTCCGCAGGAAGCGTTCCTCGCCGTATTGAAACTCGATTAGGATAAGATCACGTATCAACATATTAAAGCCGGCTCTGTTTACAGATGACCGGCTTTTTTATTTTCCAGGTTGAACCGTTATTGTCTTTCCGGAACTTTTACTCTTTGCGGGTTGATACTGGAACGCGGATCGATCTCTGCCACCACCGGCTGGTGCACCCAGCGGCCGCCCAGCCATTTGAACCCTTCATAAGTGCCCAGTGGCAACAAAGTATATTTTTTATCTGTTTCACCAGACTCGCTTACAAGATGTGCGAAGATGATCATGTTGAGGTCTTTGTCGTAATTCAGCTTTGCATTGCCATCCTTTTTATATTCAAGCGCGAACCGGAAAGCTGGCTGGGCAGGTTTGATCGGGTCATTGGCATAACTGAAGAAACGGCCGCCGAACTGCGGGGTGCCATCCTGTGCAAAAGACAGGACTTCAATCCACTTCTTGCTGCTACGCGCGTCGTTTTCATCATAACCGAGCAGGGTATAATATTTTTTACGGTTGTATTCAGTAGGGATGATATTGTAATAGATCGCGCCGATCCAGTTCCGGTTGGTGCGCACGGAATCGGTTGGATTGTCGGCAAATTCAGAGGCATCGAATAATGGGTAGATCTTCAATGAACCATCGCTGGTTTTCATCTGGATCACACCTTTCTGGCGATAATACGTGAGGTCTTTCATTACCTGCCAGGTGAAAATACGGAAAGTGCTGTCCGGCGCATATAACCTTGAAATGCTGGTGAGCGATTCGAAAGGATAGCCGAATGAGTTAGGAACCTGTAATGCACGTACCAATGCTCTCGTGAAAAGACTATCAGCCCGGAAACGATCCGGCATTTCATTGGCCTGGGCCATGGTCTCGGCATACTGGTGCATGGTATTTTCGATATCTGCCAGTTGCTGCCTGCCTGCCGCATTCTGCGCGTGCAGCGAAGACGTTATGAAAAGCAATATGCCCCAAAATAATACAGGTATTTTTTTCATACTGGTATAATGACTGCCTGTGCAGCTATTGCAAATATCTGCTATGGTGTCTTAATATTTTGTTAGACTATCAAATTAACCTGCCGGGCTGGCTGTAACGGCTTTGGCAAAATCAAGCAGGTTGTTAAAGCGCGCGTCGATCAGCGGATGCGGATCTGGTGTTTCAGGGTGCGTGGTGGCAAGGTAAACGGTAAATGCACCCGCATTCCGCCCGAACTGCATATCGCTGAGGCGGTTGCCTACCATAATGGTTTTTGCAGGGATGATCTCCGGGTAATCTGCCTGCGCCTGTAATGCCATGCCGTGCTGGGGTTTCCTGTTGGGAGAATCGTCGGCAAGATCTGCACAGTAATAAATACGGTCTATCCTTCCTCCGGAGGCTGTGATCGTTTCTGTCATGCCTGTATGGATATCAGTGAGGTCGTCCGTGGTCATGAGGCCTTTGCCGATACCTTTCTGGTTGGTTACAATAATGATCCTGCTGAACTGTGCAGCAAGTATGGCCAGGGCCTCCAGGCTGTCGTCGTAAAATACGAATTCGCTGCTGTTGCGGATATAATCCTCTTTTTTCTCATGGTTGATCACACCATCGCGATCGAGATAGAGTGTCCAGCTTTGGTCAATAACAGGCAAAGTAGTCATATATGAGTTTTCTGAAAACCGGTTTAGCCGAAAATGCGTTCTTCCACCAGTTCACAGATAATATGTCCGATGAGGATATGCGATTCCTGTATACGTGGTGTAACAGTAGATGGAACGTTCAGCAGGATGTCGCTGAGTTCACGCATGCGGCCGCCATTTTCGCCGGTAAGGCCGATGGTATGGATGCCTTTTCCCCTTGCTGTTTCAAATGCATTTACAATATTGGCGGAATTGCCTGAAGTGCTGAGGCCGATCAGCACATCGCCTTCTTCACAGATGCCGTCTACCAGGCGTGCATAGATCACATCATAACTGTAGTCATTCGCTACTGCAGTCATGTAAGATGTGTTGCAATGCAATGCTTCGGAAGGTAATGCCCTGCGGTTCTTGTAAAAGCGGCCCGAAAACTCTGCGGAAAGATGCTGTGCATCGGCCGCGCTGCCGCCGTTACCGCAAAACCAGACCCTTTTTCCTTTATTGAAAGCCTCGGTTACCACATCTACTGCTTTTTCGATCAGGGCTATCAGCTGTTCGTCTTCTGAAAGTTTTTGTTTAACGGAGATGGAGTCGTCTATGAGCTTTTTTATAATGGACATACGATCAATAACAATATTGTGAAAGAAATCAGGCCTGTGAACAGGTTCTTATTTACAAAGTTATTAAGAGTTTGGGATAATTCCACCTGCTCCTTTTTTACCGGCCAGCGTGAGCAGGGCACTGGTAAAGGTCTCCCAGCTGTATTTTCTTTTCTCAAGCAGCAGGTTGGCATGCAGCAATGGCTCACCGAGTTCGTATAACCTGAGTATTCCGCTTGCGATGGACTGCGGATCGGGTTCTGCCACAATACCTGCTTTTTCATGCGGTACCAGTTCCGGCAATCCGCCTACATTGGTTACCAGCGTTGGTTTTTCGAAATGGTAGGCGAGGGGAGTTACACCGCTTTGTGTGGCATGATGATAAGGCTGGATCACAAAATCGGCTGCACTCATATAATACCGTACTTCACTGTCGGGGATAAAATCGGTATGAAGAATCAGTTTCGGCCCGATATTCAGCGTGCGGATCAGTTCATCGTATTCTTTGCGGTCTTCATAAAATTCACCGGCTATCATCAGGCGGATGCCTGACCGGCGTATTCTTTCATCTGCCATGGCTTTCAGGAGCATGTCAAGACCTTTGTATTTCCTGATGAAGCCGAAGAACAGGATAATCTTATCATCGGGATCTAATCCCAGTTTTTTCCTGGCTTCATTTTTGGGCACGGATACACCAAAATTATCGAACAGCGGGTGCGGTACCAGGGCTGCTGGTTTTGCAGTGAATCCGGTGAGATCTTTTTTCACCTGCTCGCTCATGGTGAGAAAAGCATCTATGCTTTTTACGAAGTAGCGTGTGAAAGGAATATCGCCTGGTCTTTTTTCATGTGGTTTGATATTATCAACCAGGCAGATGATTTTTGTCTTCCGGTTCTTCCTTACAATACGCAGGATAGAACCCAGGCATGGCCCCATCAGCGGCAGCCAGAATCGTACAACGATGAGTGCCGGTGCCATTTTGCGCAACTCACGTCCTACCTTGTACCAGTTGAACGGATTGATGGAATTGATCTTTACCCTGATGTCAATGCCTTCCGGTGCAGGTTCGGAAGAATACTGGGTAGTGCCGGGAAAAAGAAAATCCGGGTATTGCAAGGAAAAAGTATAGATCGAGGTATCGAAGCCCTGTGCAGAAAACTGTTTTGCCAGCCGTTCATCAAAAGATGCCAGTCCGCCACGTAACGGCCAGGCCGGCCCTATGATGATCACTTTGTTGTTCATCTTTCTGGTATCTGTTTACTGCAACTTCTTTTCGATCAGGTAGGTGTTCCTTTCGGCTGAATTGCGCGTAACGAGCTCGGCAACAAAACCGGTAAGGAAAAGCTGTACACCTATGATCATGGTAGTGAGTGCTATATAAAAGCTTGGCCTGTTGGTCAGCGCAAAATCAGGCAATGCAAACTTTCCGATGATCAGGTAGATGCTGGCAATAAAACCGATAAGAAAGAATACCGTGCCCAGCAATCCGAAGAACTGCATCGGCTTCTTACCGAATTTTCCGAGGAACATGATGGTTCCCAGGTCCAGAAAGCCATTCACAAATCTTTGCCAGCCGAATTTGGTTACGCCGTATTTCCGCGGCCGGTGTTCTACTACTTTTTCTCCGATCTTCCTGAAGCCGCTCCATTTGGCGAGGATCGGGATATACCGGTGCATTTCGCCGAATACTTCTATGCTTTTTACTACTTTTTTCTTGTAAGCTTTCAGTCCGCAATTGAAATCATGCAGTATAATACCGGAACTTCTCCTGGCTACTGCATTGAAAAGCTTGGATGGAAGGTTTTTGGTAAGCGTATTGTCGTAACGTTTCTTTTTCCAGCCGCTCACCATATCATAACCGTCTTCCAGGATCATGCGCCTGAGTTCAGGGATTTCGTCTGGAGAGTCCTGCATGTCTGCATCCATCGTAATGATCACATTGCCCTGCGCTGCTTTGAAGCCTTCGTTCAGGGCAGCTGATTTACCATAATTCCGCTGGAAGCGGATGCCCTTGAAATGAGGGTTTTTCCGGTGTATGGATTCAACCACTTCCCAGCTGTTATCGGTACTGCCATCATCTACCAGCCACACTTCGTAGGAGAGCTGGTTTGCGTTGACAACATTCTCTATCCAGCTGCACAATTCCGGCAGTGATTCGTCTTCATTAAACAAGGGTACTACTATAGATACGTCCATGCTGAGCTGATTAATCTGTAAACTTCTCTTCCTTACGGATGATCAGGGTGATCAAAAGGGCTTTGATAAAATCCCAGATCAGGCCAATTCCCGTTCCCAGGAAAATTTTACCGATACCGGTTTCTTTTGAACCCTCTTCGGTTTTTTTAAGCTGTTTTGCCATTTCCTCTTCGTTGGCACCGAAACGTGCCATCATGGCCCGTGTCTTTTCGAGCGCTATCTGCATGGATTTTTGCGTAAGTTCTTTGTCGATCAGGTTATACAGTACATAAGTAGCCACCGCAACAAGTATAGCTGCCACAACATAAGAGAAGAATGAAAATTTCAATGCCTCTGCAAAAGGCAGGTAACCCCCGTTCTGTTTCCTTAACTGGAAACCGCCGATGAGTATGATCGCGATCATATAGGGCAGAAAATTACCCCAGAAGCTGACCGATACAAATGTATTCAGCCCCATAGCCCATGATCCGTACATGATCACAATGGCGAGCAGTCCGCAGATTGCGCCGTATTTTGCACCTTCGTTCAGTACATTGACTTTCATATAAGCTGTTTTAGTTAGTTTAAAGTTAACTGTCCTTTATGTATAATTCCGAAAACTTTTCCTTTCAGTTCCCGATCCATAAAAGGAGAGTTGGCTGAGCGGCTGCGGTTTGTTTCTTTGGTCAGCACTGTTTCACCATTCCTGCTGAAGAGGGTCAGTTCCGCCGGCTGCCCTTCGGCAAGTTGCAGTTCCGGTAACGCGAAGATATTACGGGCATTGCTGCTGAAAAGCTTTACCAGCCTGTCATTGCTGACCTCCGGCAATACCGTGTTGATGGCGGCAAATGCGGTCTGTAACCCGATCATACCCGGCTTTGCATATTCGAATTCACAGGTTTTGGCATCCCAGTCCTGCGGCAGGTGGTGCGATGCGATACATTCAACGTGTCCTCCGGTTACAGCTTCACGCAAAGCCATCATGTCTGCACGGCTTCTCAGCGGCGGGGATACTTTGAGGTTGGTATCGTACGACTGTATATCCTCGTCACAGAAAAACAGGTGATAGGGGGTAACGCTGCAGGTGATATCGAGTCCTTCTTTACGTGCTTCAGCAATCAGCTCTATTCCTTTTTGTGTGGAAACACCTGTAAAATGAAGCTTTGAACCGGTATAACGCAGCAGATCGAGATCTCTTTTGATCATGATCTCTTCTGCTATGGCCGGTAAGCCCGGCAGGCCGAGCCTGGTAGAAATGATGCCTTCATTGACCAAGCCGCCGGAGTTGATGCTGGTATCTACCGGAACCTGTATCAGTACACCGCTGAATGCTTTCACATACTGCAGTGCTTTGAGGAAAAGGCCGGCCGACTGAACCGTATGAAGTCCGTCTGAAAATGCAACCGCACCGCTGTTGCGCATATCATAGAGTTCGGCGAGGTCTTTGCCTTCTGCTTTTTTGGTAACGGCGCCGATAGGATGGATGTCTGCAGGCAGCTGAGTGCTGGCGCGGACAATATATTCAACAGTACTTTTATTATCGACTACAGGCTTTGTATCAGGGATCACAAAAACCCTTGTAAAACCACCTGCCGCAGCTGCTGCAGCACCGCTCTGAAGGGTTTCGCGGTGTTCGAGACCCGGGTCGCAGAAATGAGAAAAAGAATCGACCCAGCCAGTGGAGGCGAGTAAACCTTTTGCATCAACAATTGTTTCATCTCCCTGCTCCGGGATGGAATCCGCTACCCGGACAATCTGTGAACCATCAACTAAAATATCTTTTACCAGACCATTGAACGCGGATGCCGGATCGGCAATCTCAACTTGCCTTAGGAGGATCTTCATGTAGCGGTTATAAAATTTTGTGCAATATAATCTGATTTTTTGTTTTAGCCCTATATTTGCACCCCGGTTAACAGGAATGATGTTGTTAAAATGACAACAGAAACTTCTGAAAACCAATTGTTCGGGAAGTGGCGCAGCCCGGTAGCGCACTTGTATGGGGTGCAAGGGGTCGCAAGTTCGAATCTTGTCTTCCCGACCCAGCCCGCCGAAGCTCCAGCGAAGGCGGGCTTTTTTTATGCCTGCCCAAATCGTTTCTCTGGTTAAGCATAAATCCAGCACAGGCAATAACCTTCTCATATTATTTTTCGGCACTTTCTGCAACGCAGGTATTGATCAAGGCCGCAGGTAAATATTGCCTGTAAATGGAGCACATGCATGCTACCATCAATAAATAATTTATGCAACAATGATGCGAATTGAATAGAAATGATATATTTGCAACGGTATTGCAAAATGAAATGATCGTGAATTGAAACAAGAACGGGTTGTACAGTCTTAAAAAACTCATGTGAATACGAGAACAACATCATTCTTCAAATGTTTGACAGCCATGGTGCTGTTATTGTTGTTTACTGGTATCCACCTTGTAAAGAGCTTTCACCATCATTGCAGCAAAAGCTGGCAAAGTGAGTGTTTTTCAACTTTGGCGGGCCAGCAGAATAAGCAGGGGTGCAGTATCTGCCAGTTTCATTTTGCAAAAGACGGAAATACAGTTCCGGAGATATTTGTAATTGATTTCCCGGTAGCCTTCTGCGATACGTTTGTATCATTTATTCCTGCAGTTGTTCCTTCGAATGAAGAAGCGAATATTGTGCTGCGCGGACCTCCCGGTCTGATCTGATCCACCTACTGTTTACATGTAACCCAGGCTCACTGCACAGGCATTGTTATGCTGTTGTGCCAGTCTGTTCCATTATTAACTCATCAATACTGCTTATTTATCATGACACGTTTTTGCATGTTACTGCTATGCTTTTTCTGTGCCGCAGCCATTTCTGCACAGAAATCTGTTTTAAAAGGGGCCATACAGGATACCGCGCAGCAACCTATTTCCGGTATCATCATTCAATTGCAGGGTACGCGTTTACAAACGCTTACTGATCAGTCCGGCAATTTTTCTTTCACACAAATTCCGGCCGGTAATTATACAATTGTAGCATCGGGTATCGGGTATGTTGCCAGTAAACAGAACATTTCGATCGGGGAGGGACAAACTTACCAGATCTATTTACGATTGGATGTATTACACCGCACACTTACAGAAGTGACCGTTTTAAGCCGTATCGGAAAAGAGAAAGTGAATGCCCTTACCAGGAACAATACTGCCTTGCGGGATCTGCCGCAGGGTGTGCAGTCTGTAGACAGAAATGTATTGAACGATCAGCAGGCATTTTCTTTTGACGAAGCTTTGAAAAATGTTGCGGGGCTTACAGCCACTGATTTTTACGGTGGATTTTCATCGCGCGGATTTACAACCAGCGCAAGCGCAATCACAACCAACGGTATTGTTGGTTCGCCTTACCCTGAGGGCCAGCTTGCCCTGCTAGGCAATATTGAAAAAGTAGAAGTAATTCATGGCCCTTCCGCCAGCCTGAACGGCCCCGGGGCTTTGGGCGGCAATATCAATCTGGTAACCAAACAGCCGAAGAAATATACAGCCATCAATTCTTCTGTTTCGGGAGGTTCATTCAACCTGTTCCGTGTACAGGCTGATGTTACAGGTAGTCTTACCAAAAACAAAAAACTCTATTTCCTTGCCGGTACCGGATTACAGAATGGCGGGAAATTTACTCGCGATTACAATTACAGGAGTTTTCAGTTATACGGCTCCGTAAAATGGGAGATCGCCAAAAGCGCCAGCTGGCAGGTCAATTTCAACTATATCAATGACGATGCCAGCAATAACTACCAGCCCCGTGTTCCGATCTACAACACCCGGAATACCGACAGCATGTTCCTCGTGCCTTACACATTTAGTCCTGGAAAAGACAGCTATTATAAAGGAAACAATATCCAGATCCAATCTCTCTTCGATCAAAGTCTCGGCAAAAACTGGAAAATGGGACTGTTACTGGCATACAACGAAGGCCGGGCCGAACGGGCACAGTATACAGCATCCGGATTTGTAAGTCTTGCGGATAATACAGTTATCAGATCCTACAGCTGGCAAAAGATTTATTCGCCTAAAACGACTGTAAACCTATATGCTACCGGTAAAGTAAAAACAGGTGCTGTGATACATAACCTTACCATTGGCGGAGACCTCATGGATTCGTACAGCAATTATCCGGATGGACTTTTACAATACGCTGCTAAAAAGATCAATGTTTATTCCGGAGCTGATGATCCGCATTATGATTCCACAGGAATGACCATGTATTACAATACAAGGATCGAAAGGTTCAAATACAATACACTTGGCGCATACATCATGGACCATGTTGAGATTACGCCGAAACTTAAAGTACTGGCTTCACTGCGTTTGAATAATTATCACCGCACTTATTTCGCCATCAGGCAGGACGGCACGTTGCAGAACGATGAGAAACCACTGGATACAAAAAACCTGTCGCCCCGGTTTGGCATTGTTTACCAGCCTGTGCGCACCGTATCAGTTTATGCGGATTATAACGAAGGTTTTATTCCGCATTCCGGTAATTATGCAGAATATGGCGGACCGTTTGAGCCTGAAACTTCCAAACAATACGAAGTCGGATTCAAAGGCGATTTTTTCCAGGGTAATTTTCAGCCCTTCCTGAGTATTTATCAGCTCACGAAATGGAACGTGTTACAGGCTTCGCCCACACCAACGCAACCCAACCGCCAGGAAGCGATCGGTGCTGTCAGAAGTCGTGGTGTTGAAATGGGTATTAAAGGCAGCCTGCTTTCCAATCTTTATGTAACACTTAATTACAACTACAACATGACCATGATCACGGAAGCAAAGAAGCCTGAAGATATAGGTCAGCGTTTTGCCAATACGCCCACCAGTAGTGCCAATGGCTGGTTTAAATACAGCTTTAACAATACAATTTTCAAAGGACTTTTCGCAGGAGGTGGATTCCAGTATGTGGGCAGCCGTTTTTTCAGCAATGTAAAAACCAATAACCTTACCCCGCTCGTGATGCCGGAATATACTGTGTTTGATGCCTTTCTGGGGTACCGTATCAGGCAATACGCATTGCAGGTGAATGCCAATAATCTTGCAGACAAACGTTATGCTGCAAGCGGGATATCCAATTCTTATACGCCGGGTATGCCTAGAAACATCATCGTAACGTTCAGTTGCTCATTCCGCTAAACCCAATCAATGATGAATCAATTTTCAAATGCGCTGACCGTTGCCCGAAAAGAGTTCCGTACCAGTTTGCGTGATCGCGTTTTTTTGTTGCTGGCATTGCTGATCCTATGTCTGACCATTGCTGCATTCCTGACCGGGATGCAGCGGCACCGGGATCTGCGTGTGAAAAAGGAAAAAGCTGCAAAAATGTTCCGCGAAGAATGGGAGCACCAGCATGCCAATCCGCATTCAGCTGCCCATTTCGGGACTTATCTTTTCAAACCTGATTCATATTTAAGTATTTATGATAACGGGCTGACCAATTTCCTCGGTAATTACTACCGCGTTGAGGCGCATCTGCAGCACGATGTGAATCAAAGCGTGGCAGAAGATACCGACAGCGAGCTCCGTTTTGGAGAATTGTCGGTAGCAATGGTATTCCAGCTCCTTGTTCCGTTGCTGATATTATTTGTGGCATTTAATACATTGTCGCGCGAGCGTGAATCACATACTTTACGAATGTTGCTGGTTCAGGGTGTGAAGCCTGCGTCAATCGTATGGGGAAAGATCGGTGGTGTTTACCTGCTTGTATTAGCCATTGTACTGCCGGTTATGCTGCTGATGTTTTTGCCGGTTGCTTTCGGCGGGCAATGGGTGATGACTGGCCGTTACCTTTTGTTTGCGCTGAGTTATCTCGGTTACTTTTTGATTTTTACAGTTTTGTTTGTGCTGGTTTCGGCGCTTGTAAAAAGCTCAGGTACGTCTATGGTAACAGGACTTGCTATCTGGCTGCTTTTCTGTGTGCTGATGCCTCGTTTAAGTATCAGGATCATTGATACGGCACATCCTTTACCATCGCGTTATGAGCTTAATCTTGCAATGAGTCAGGCTAACAGTAAAGGCATGGATAAAGACGGGAACCGATCCGAGCGTTATGCCAGATACCTGGCGGAGACACTGAAAAAATATGGTGTTGATTCGGTGAAACAACTGCCGGTAAATTTCGATGGCTTATCAATGCAGCTGGGCGAGGATTACAATGCCCGGGTTTATGAACGATATGCGGGCGATGTTGAGAAAACGATCCGGCAACAGCAACGTGATCTTGGTTTGGCGGGCTTGCTGAATCCCTATATCTCACAGCAACAGGTATCGATGGGCTTAGCAGGTACCGATTATGGCCATCACCTTGCATTTCATCACCAGGCAAAAAATTACCGTGATGAATTTGTAAGAACACTCAATATGGAACTTGCGAACAGCGGTTCGGCTTATCTCACCTACAATTACCAGGTTGGCGCTGATTTCTTTTCTAAAATGGCAGACTTCGATTACCGTTCACCAGATACAGCCGATGCAGTAAAAACACATGCTGTATCATGGCTTGCGTTGCTGTTATGGATTGTTTTATTGTGCGTATCGGTTCCCATTATTTCAAACAGATTAACCTGATCCCATGTCATTGAGAAGAATTGTTTTTGCACATGAATGGCGCCAGTTATTGCGGCAGCGATGGTTGCCAGGCGCATTGCTTATATTCCTGCTGGCAGGGTTATTATCGATCGGCACAGGGTACCGGGATATCAGGATAAGAAATATCCAGGTTGATAGTATCCGTCAGACTTCCCTGCGCGACTTTCAGAGTGTGGCATCAAAATTAGCAGATACTTCTACAGAACAGGCGAAGAAAGACGCTGCTTCCGCAGGTATGGCGGTAATGGTGAATTTCCGGCTTCCGCAGACTGCGATTAAAGTGCCTGAGCCATTAGGGCCGCTGGCTTTGGGTATTGCCGATATTCAACCCTGGCATTATGTGGTAAAATATGTAAAGGATTATCAACCCAAAGAAGATGTTCCGGTCAATAATCCGATGAGCCTGCTCGCCGGTGGTTTTGATCTTGCTTTTGTTATCGTGTTCATACTTCCATTGCTTGTATCGGTATTCTGTTTTTCTGTTTTCTCAGCTGAAAAGGATGCAGGCACTTTACCCATGCTGATTGTACAGGCGGGAGATATGCACCGCATCATCCGGTTAAAATTTATTTTCCGTTTCCTGTTGCTTGCATCATGCGTGCTGGTTCTTGATGTCAGTGCTTTTGTCATCATCATACCGGTATCAGGGTTCTCATTGAAAGCTGCTCTTACCTGGACGCTGGTGAGCCTGCTTTATCTTTTATTCTGGACAGGCATTGCTTACCTGCTTGTTTCATTTAAACGGAATGCAGCTGTAACAGGACTTTACCTTGTTGGGGCGTGGTTGCTTTTACTGATTCTGATTCCTTCGGCTTTCAATACCTATGTGCAATCCCGTTACCCTGTACCGATGCGCGATGAAATCGCTTCTTACAGGCGGGAGCAGGGAGAAAAAATATGGGCAACTTCCCCGCGTGTATTATCAGACAGCTTTAACCGGATCTATCCTGAATACTTATCCAGCGCGAACCCGGCAAAAGATACACTCAAACTCAGCACACGTTATGTGGCCGGATATTATGCATTGTTATCGGCGAGGATGGAGCGGAAAATGCTGCCACTTCAGCAACTGATAGACCAGCGAAACCACCGGTTCGGAGAACTTTCCCGATGGAACCCGGCACTCTCCACACAAAAGCTGTTCAGTTCTCTGGCCGGCAACGACCTTGGATCTTATACACAATTCAAACAGCAGGTAAATATGTATCAGGCGCAATGGCAGTCGGCTTTATATGCTTTTCATATCCCCGATATAAGGTTGTCGCTTGCAGATCTGAACAAGCTACCTGAATTCACTTACCAGCCAGTTGCTGTGGCAGGCGGAGAAATAGCTGCCTATATGGCGGTCATGATTGTTCTCACGTTTATTCTGCTGCTGTTTGCAGAAATACGATTTACGAAAGACAGGCTGGTATACAGATGATACATACACTTTAAAAACATAATTATGCTTACAGCTACAGGACTTACAAAGAAATATGGCGATCACATTGCACTGGATAACCTGACACTCCGGGTTGGGGCAGGTGAAATATTTTGCCTGCTCGGTCAGAATGGCGCCGGGAAAACCACAACCATTAACCTGTTCCTCGGTTTTACAGCCGCCGATGCAGGTAAAGCGGAGATCAACCAGGTTCAGGTTCATGCGGGTAAAAATGAAACACGAAAATTCCTTTCCTATATACCTGAAGTGGTTATGTTATACGGAAACATGACGGGGATAGAAAATCTGGGTTACTTCAGCCGGCTGGCTGGCTTTCGTTACGATACTGCTACACTCAAAAGTTTTTTATCTAAAGCCGGTCTGCAGGAACAGGCGCATATGGTTCGGTTATCCGCTTATTCCAAAGGCATGCGACAAAAAGTAGGGATAGCCATTGCGCTTGCCAAAAATGCGCAGGTGATACTGATGGATGAACCTACGTCGGGTCTCGACCCGCGGGCGACAGCTGAGTTCACTGCAATATGCAAAGAGCTGGCAGCACAGGGGAAGACGATCTTAATGGCTACGCATGACATATTCAATGCCGTTAATGTAGGAACACGCATCGGGATCATGAAAGGCGGCAGGCTTGTACATACCATCTATACACGTGATGTGACGGCATCAGAATTGCAGGACCTTTACCTTGAAACCATTTAAATATGACAGAAACAGAAACATATGATGTGATCATTGCAGGCGGAAGTTATGCAGGACTTTCTGCGGCAATGTCACTCGGAAGATCATTGCGTAAAGTAATCGTGATCGACAGCGGAGATCCCTGCAATCTGCAGACTCCACATTCGCATAATTTTCTTACACAGGATGGCAGTAGGCCTGCTGATATCGCCGCAATAGCGAAAGAGCAGGTGAGCAGGTATACAACTGTAAAATTCTGCAGCGATACCGCAATCCGTGGTTATAAAGACGGTACAGCTTTTATCATTGAAACAGTAGGTGTAAGAAGATTTGCGGCAGGTAAGCTGCTGTTTGCAACCGGCATCAGGGATATTTACCCTGATATTCCCGGGTTTAAAGAATGCTGGGGCATTTCAGTGATCCATTGCCCTTATTGCCACGGATATGAATACCGTGGTAAGCACACCGCTATCATGGCAAATGGTGAACGTGCTTTTCATCTTGTTTCCCTGGTGTATCATCTCACAAAAAAAATAACGGTTTTCACTTCCGGCGAACCGCTTTTCACTGATGTTCAGCTGGAAAAACTTACGGAACATGATGTCCGCGTAATTACGACGCCGGTTACTGAGATTCTGCACAACAACGGCTATGTGAACGGCCTGGTGTTACAGGATGGGGAAAAGCACAATGTTGAAACTGCATATGCTGCAGTACCTTTTGAGCAGAAATGTGCTATTCCTGCTGCACTCGGTTGTGCGTTTACGGAACAGGGCTATATACAGACAGATTCTTTCCAGCAGACCAGCGTGGCAGGTGTGTATGCTGCCGGAGATAACACTACCATGATGCGGTCGGTTGCCAGCAGTGTTGCAGCCGGTAGCTTTGCAGGTGCTGCCATCAACCGCGAGCTGGCTGCTGCAGCTTTTTAAAGAAATTTCCGCTGGTGTTTATCATGGAATGTGCTATAACTGACATTACTAATAACATCCTCCGCAGACGTTTTCCCGGGAAGATGCTGCGTAAGGTGGTTTTTGTTTTCACATGACCGGAGGAAGATTGTTCTTCCGGTCATTTTCAGTAGTTTCCTTTGTATAGCTACTGCCGCCTGGCAGGCTGTCGTTTATTGCTGATCAGATCGAAGCCGTTTGTTTTCCTTTCTGCGATCAGCTGATTGCCCTCCCTGCTTAATTAACAAAGCTTTTATATACATGATTGGGGTGAAAGAACTCTGCGGTACTCACATCATTTTGTAATAATATTTCATATATTTATTAATATTCATGCACAGAGAAAATGTCTCACAGGCTAAGAGATGAAGGATTAATAACGACAGGCACTTATGCGTACACTTTTAATCTTTTCATATGCAAAAAAGCTTCTTTTATCTTGCAATTTTTGTACTTGCAGTTGGCTGTAACGGATCTGAAAAGAAACCGGAACCAACATCTGCAGCCATCGGTTGTGCATCTGCCACCACTGATAAAGCCTGGTATTCCGCCGGTATCAAAGCGCCGAGATTAAATGGCCTGGAAGGAATCGATTTTAAAATTTCTACCAACAGCAGGGAAGCACAGGCTTATTTCAACCAGGGCATGATGCTGTCTTATGGTTTCAATCATGCGGAGGCAGCGCGGTCTTTTTTTGAAGCAACACGGCTGGATTCAAACTGTGCAATGGCTTACTGGGGTTTTGCGTATGTGCTGGGACCTAACTACAATGCCGGTATGGAAGATGATAATTACCAGAGAGCGTACCAGGCAGCTCAGAAAGCACAGTCGCTGGCGGGTAATTGTACAGCAAAGGAAAAAGCGCTGATTACAGCTTTGCAAAGTCGTTATGCACCAGAGCCGCCCGCAGACAGGAAAGCACTCGATATTGCTTTTGCCGGAGAAATGAAGAAAGTGTATACCGTATTTCCTGATGATCCGGATATCAGCGCTCTTTATGCGGAGTCGATAATGGACATGCATCCCTGGGATCTTTACTATAAAAAGACAAAAGCACCCAAACCATGGACGCCCGAAATAGTAGCTATACTGGAAAAACTCATCAAACAATATCCCCGGCATCCCGGGGCGCCGCACTTTTATATTCATGCAGTAGAAGCTTCAGATAAACCGGAAAGAGCGTTTGCTGCTGCCAACCTGCTGATGACGCTTGTTCCTGGTTCAGGACATTTGGTGCATATGCCTTCTCATATTTACATCTGGACCGGAGATTACCACCTGGGTTCACTTGCGAATATTGCGGCAGTAAAAGCAGACAGCAGTTATATAACATCCTGTCATGCACAGGGCGCATATCCGCTGGCTTATTATCCGCATAACTATCATTATTTAGCAGCTACGGCAACATTTGAAGGTAATTCGAGACTTGCCTGGGATGCGGCAAAAACAGTACAGGAGAAAACAGCTAAGGATGTGATGATACAGCCGGGCTGGGGAACACTGCAGCATTATTATTCCGTTCCATATTTTGTGGCTGTGAAGTTCGCGCTTTGGGATAGCATACTGGCCATTAACGCACTGAATAAAGACCTGGTATATCCCCGTGCCATATTGCATTACGCAAGGGGACTGGCTTTTCTCGGAAAGAAAGCGCATGCAAAAGCCGAAAACGAATTGGCCATGCTGAAGGGACTGGCTAAAGACACTTCACTGAAATTGATGAATATCTGGAATATCAATACGATGTCGGATATCGTGCAGATTGCGGTACATGTACTTACCGCAGAAATCCACAGGAATAAAAAAGAGTTTGATAAAGCGTTCGGCGAATACACAAAAGCAATTGCCATCGAAGACAATCTCAATTATAATGAGCCGCCCGACTGGTTCTTCTCTGTGCGGCATCAGCTGGGAAATGCATTGCTGCAGGCCGGCAGGTATGCCGAAGCACAAAAGATATATGAGGAAGACCTGCGCACCTGGAAAGAAAATGGCTGGGCACTCATAGGCTTATATGAAGCCCTCAGAAAACAGGGAAGGAGTGAAGATGCAGTATCGGTAAAAAAACGTTTTGATAAAGCCTGGCAATACGCGGATTATGATATTGCTGGTTTATTCAGGTATGGGTAGAAAAATTCTCCTGCATGTAAAGATGGAAGTTTATGGGCTGTCAATAGGCCTGTATCAATACATCAGCAGGTATCTGCAACTTTTCAACCAGTTTACGGATCATGGTAAGATTCAGTTTTCTTTTACCTGACAGGATCTCTGATTTCCTGGAACGATACCCCAGGATTTCTGATAACTCAGCCTCGGACATATTGATTTGTTCAAGACGGAATTTAATAGCTTCCAGCGGATTTGGTTTCGGAACAGGGAAATGAATAAGTTCATATTCCTTAATCAGGATCGAGAGAATTTCGAGTTCGTCCGAATCTTTTGAATCGGGTTTAATGTTTTTTTGCATGAGGGTATATACCCGTGCTAATGCATCTTCGTATTGTTCGTTATTTTTTATTGGCTTTACCATAATTTGTCTTTTTTACATCTGTTTTATCATATTGTTTGTGCGTGCCAAACCATACTATAAATACTATTTTTAAACGGTATTCAATGTCAACCGGTAAGCATTTCCATGAATGTTAAAAACAACTCTCTTTTCCGCTATAACAGATGCATTCCGGTATTGAGATTTTAATTCATTCGGGCTAGACCAGTTTGCCATTTCCGTTTCTTCGTACCACGACAATAACGCCTGTTTCGCCTGTGGAAATTCCTCCCAATATTCCTTTAACGTTCTTACGGCAATAATCCTCATAGGCAAATATACAACAAATGTTACCAATTTGGTAACATTCTTGTTTTTTGCAGCGATCTCCCGAAGAGCCTCTGCGGAAATGCGATCAGCAGCCAGCTATAATACTATGACCCTTAGCTGATCGGAACATACATGCACAAAAAAAAGAGCGGGCAAAAGCCCGCTCTTATACCACTCTCCACTCATCTATCGATTTATCTCCGCATTGTCTCCCGGAGGGGACGTTGCGGTCCCTTCTTTGTATCCTCCGCATTGTCTCCCGAAGGGGACTTTGCGGCTCACTTCTTTTATTTCCAGCCTCCGCCTAACGAGCGGTATAATTCTATTGCTGCCGAAGACTGTTGTTCCTGCAGTTGTGCCAGTGATAATTCTGCCTGAAGTACATTGCTTTGGGCTGTGATCACTTCAAGGTAGTTGGCCATGCCGTTTGTAAAAAGCATTTTAGCATTACTGATGCTCTGCTGCAGTGTGTTTACTTTTTGTTGTGTAACGGACTGCTGTTCTTTCAGCCTGTTCAGTTTTACCAGGGCATCTGTCACTTCTCCCGCTGCATTCACTACACTTTGCCTGAATGCGATCACGGTTTTTTCCCTTTCCACCTCAGATACCTTGTATTGCGTCTTCAGTTTTCCCTGCTGGAACAATGGCTGGGTAATGCCGGCAAATGCAGTGGTAAACAAAGACGCCGGAATGTTGAACCAGTTACTTGCCAGGAACGCATTCACACCGCCGGAAGCTGTGATGCTGAGCGTTGGATACATCGCTGCTTTGGCAATCCCGGTATTGGCGTTGGCAATGACGAGATCAAGTTCCTTTGCTTTGATATCGGGCCTGTTGGCGAGCAGGGCAGAAGGATAACCTGCCGACAGATCGCCTGCATATATCTTTTCATAAATACTGCCCGTTCTTTTAATAGCTTTCGGTGTTACGCCGGAAAGCACGCTCAGGCGGTTTTCTTCGAGCTCTATGGCTTGCTGCAGTGCGGGGATCAGTTCTGCCGCGCTGAGACGCTGGGCGGTTGCCTGCTGCAGTCCGAGTGCAGTTAATTGTCCTGCACGGTACTGCAGTTCCATCATCTGTAAAGTACTGTCGCTTAAGGCAAGGTTCTTTTTAGCGATCAGCATCTGTGCATCGAGCATGAGCAGGTGGTAATAACCTTTTGCAACCGATGCTACGAGACTTGTCTGGATCGTTTTTCTCGCTTCAGCAGTTTGTAAATAAGCTGCCAACGCTTTCGACTGCTGGTTTTTGATCTTGCCCCAGATATCTGCTTCCCAGCTGATGCCAACATTTACAGAATAATCTTCCACATAAGGCCGGCCGAGAAACTGGCTCAGGCTCAATCCTGTGAGACTGTTATCTGAGGGTCTGTTGATAGATCCGGATGCCTGCAGTCTTGCTTCTGGCAGGTAGCCGAGCTTGCTTTGTTTTACCAGCAGCTGAGCTGCTTCAATGTTCTTCAGCGCAAGCTGCATGTCGAAATTGTTCGTCAGTGCAGAATCGATTAACTGCTGTAATTCCCTGTTTACAAAGAACTGGTTCCAGGAGATCTGAGCTATGTTAGCTGAATCGGTTGCAACTACATCACGGTAGCTGGCTGGTAATACCTGCTCCGGTGTTGCAAGATTTTTGGATACCTTACAACCGCTGAAAACCAGCAGCAGTAAGGGTAATATAAAGAGATTTGAAATTTTCATGATCGGGAGATAATTGTAGTACGATTAGTTTTTTTGCATTTCAAGCCTGTCCATCACCCATTCCTCATCGTGTTCTTCAATTTTGCGGCTGCTTACTTTTTCCTGGAGATACTGGAAAATGGTAAACAGTACAGGAATGATGAAGATGCCGAGTATCACACCGGTAAGCATACCGCCTACAGCACCGGTTCCGATTGAACGGTTACCCATGGCCGAAGCACCTGTAGCTGTAAGTAAGGGGATCAGGCCTGCAATAAATGCAAATGATGTCATCAGGATCGGGCGCAGACGAAGACGTGATGCTTCAATAGCTGCATGCCTTATCGATAAACCGGCTTTTCTCCGCTGAACCGCATATTCCACGATCAGGATCGCGTTTTTCGCCAGCAGACCGATCAGCATGATCAATCCCACCTGAACGTAGATATTGTTGTCGATACCCGCCAGTCCGATGAATGCGAAGACGCCCAGCAGACCTGTCGGAACGGATAGGATCACTGCGAAAGGCAGCAGGTAACTTTCATATTGTGCGGCAAGCAGGAAGTATACAAACACCACCGACATCAGGAAGATCAGTGTTGTCTGTGATCCGGATTGCTGTTCTTCACGTGTAAGACCGCCCCACTCGAACGCATAACCTCTTGGCAGGTAAGATGCAGCTGTTTCTTCAATGGCTTTAAGCGCCTGGCCGGAACTGTAACCGGGCTTGGGAACACCATTGATGGTAACCGCGTTGAAAAGATTGTTCCTGGTTACGGTTTCAGGGCCGTACACTTTTTCAAGACTCACGATTGTTTTCACCGGAACCATTTCGCCAAGGTTGTTTTTCACCTGCACGTCATTGAGTGTTTCAGGGTCTACACGGTAAGGAACATCCGACTGCAGAACCACTTTATATTGTTTGCCGTATTTATTGAAATCACCGGCCTGCAGGCTTCCGTAATAGGTCTGGAATGTCTGCAGCAGATCACTTACGGAAACGCCTAACTGTTTGGCCTTCGCCTCATCTATATTGAGTTTGTATTGCGGGTTGCCGGTATTGAATGTGGTGAAGGCATACATGATCTCAGGGCGTTTCATCAATTCACCGATAAAACCGTTTGCAGTAGCACTCAGGTCTTCCAGCTTTCCACCGGCCCTGTCCTGAAGGATCAGCTCAAAACCGTTGGTATTACCAAACCCTTGTACGGTCGGCAATGTAAATGTGAAAAGATCGGCAGCAGAGATCACGGCAAGTTTCTGGTTCACTTCACCAAGGATCGCATTGATATCTTCCGTTTTACCGCGATGTCCGGGTTTCTTCAGTTTCACGAACGCAAGACCGTTAATAGGACTGGTTGCGTTGGTAATGATATTCATACCCGCAACACTGTATGATTTTTCAACGCCTTCAACCGTAGCAATGATGCTGTCAACTTTCGCAATTTCCTTTTTGGTACGTTCCAGCGAAGCGCCCGGAGGCATGCTGAGTGAGTACAGGAATATACTCTGGTCTTCGGTAGGAATAAAACCGGTAGGAGTGCGTTTTACAAGTATAACAGTTGTAATGGTGATGATCACCAGGCCCGAAAGCGCGATCCATTTTGTTTTCACCAGGAAACGCAAAGAATTGCTGTAACGGTTGGTGAGATTGTCGAAACCGGCGTTAAATGCACTGAAGAACCTGGCTTTGATACCTTTGGGCTTGCCCGGTACTGCATGATTATTCTTCAGGAAAAGTGCAGACAGTGCAGGGCTCAGTGTAAGCGCATTGATGGCCGAGATCAGGATCGCGATCGCAAGCGTGAAGGCGAACTGTTTATAGAAAATCCCCGCCGGCCCCTGCATAAAGCCAACCGGTACGAATACCGCAGCCATTACAAGCGTGATGGAAATGATGGCACCCGAGATCTCACCCATGCTCTTTAGCGTAGCCTGCCGCGCGGGCAGGTGTTCATTGGCCATTTTCGTATGTACGGCTTCCACCACCACGATGGCATCATCCACCACGATACCGATAGCCAGTATCAGTGCGAACAGGGTGAGCAGGTTGATGGTGAACCCGAAAAGCTGCATGAAGAAGAAAGTGCCGAGTATCGCCACGGGTACGGCAATAGCAGGGATCAGTGTTGAACGCAGATCCTGCAGGAACAGAAATACAACGATGAATACGAGGATAAACGCTTCTACAAGCGTATGTTTTACTTTATCGATCGATGCATCGAGGAATTCTTTTGAGGAATAAGGAACAAAGGTTTTAACCCCTTTGGGCAGGTCTTTGTTTACGCGCTCCATGATGCGGTTGACTTCGGTCAGAATTTCATTCGCATTGGAACCCGCAGTCTGGTAGATGAGGATACCGGTAGATGGCCCTTTGTCTACTTTCGCTTCAGAACTGTAATTGAATGAGCCGAGACCAACTCTCGCCACATCTTTCAGGCGTATCATCGATCCGTCGTTACCGGCTTTCAGGATGATGTTCTCATAGTCTTCGCTGTTATTGAGTTTGCCCTTGTATTTGATCACATATTCGAACGATTCATTACTGCCTTCCCCGAATTTACCAGGTGCCGCTTCCAGGTTCTGCTCCCGGATAGCAGCCAGTACATCCTGTGCAGAAAGACCATAGCTGCTGAGACGGTCGGGCTTGAGCCAGATCCGCATGGCGTAATCCTTTGTACCGAAAATAGTAGCTTGTCCTACGCCGTGTACGCGTTGTATTTCAGGTACGATATTGATCTTGGCATAGTTCTGCAGGAATGTTTCATCGTAACTGCCATCGCTGAAGAGAGCAATAGCCATGATGATACTGTTCTGTTGTTTTTGTGTAGAGACACCTGCCTGTAAAACTTCAGCAGGGATCAGATTACTGGCTTTGGCCACACGGTTCTGTACATTCACCGATGCGATATCCGGATCGGTACCTGCAGTGAAGAATACGCTTAAAGTCATGGTACCGTCGTTATTGCTGTTGGAGGTCATGTATGTCATGTTCTCCACACCATTGATGGCTTCTTCGAGCGGTGTGGCTACCGAACGTGCAACCACTTCGGCGCTTGCACCAGGGTAAGCCGCAGTAACAAGCACAGCCGGCGGCGCAATGTCCGGGAACTGTGTAACGGGCAGTTTGGTTAATGAAACGAGACCCAGCAATACCAGCAATATCGAGATCACTGTGGAAAGCACCGGGCGTTTGATGAATTTCTGTAGCATAAATTGTTGTTGTATGATTGGTGCAGGCAATAGCCTGCTGTCAGCTTTATTGGCTGTAAAAATTTGTAGGTTAAAACGATAGCTCACAATTGTTAGAAATAAATTCTACCAGTCTTTGCAGAGACGCCTCTTTGGGTTCGGTACCCAGCGAAGCGCAGGTAATCGAAATGATGCGCAGCACATTTTGATAGAAGCCAAAGAGGCGTTGGCGCAAAGACGAGGCCCAGCGGCCTGAGCGACAGGTCTAAGACATTTCGTGTGTCCGCAAAAACACAAACGGTTTGCGTTGTGCAACGATTGGAATGTTGCGGTTCACGGAATATCCTGAACATCTTCCGGGCAATTGTGAATAATATCAGCGCGCAGCAAGTACACTATCGAGTGAGATGCGTTGCGGTGTGATCACTGCACCGTCTCTCAATCTCTGAATACCGCTGTACACAATGGTTTCACCTTTGTTCAGGCCTTTTTCAACAATATAATTACTGCCGCTTTTACCGATAACGGTGATCTGTCTGCCGGCCACTTTGTTGCTGTCGCCCAGCGCAAACACGAACACTTTATCCTGCAGCTCGAACGTGCTCTGCTGAGGTACAAGCAGTTTATCATTCTGCTGAAAAGGAATACGGATCCTGCCGCTGATACCGGAACGCAGTAATTTTTCTTTGTTGGTGAACAATGCGCGGAAGGCAATGCTGCCCGATGTTCTGTCGAACTGTCCCTGCACAAGTTCTACCTTACCTTTTTCAGGATACAGGGTATTGTCTGCCAGCTGCAGTTCTACAGCCGGAAGGCGTTTGATCTTTTCTTCAACACTGTTACCTTCCACATGCGCGAAGAATCCGAAAAAGTCTGCTTCACTCATGCTGAAATAAGCGTGAACATTGTCCACCGCAGTAACACTGGTAAGCGGAAGCTGTTCGCCTTTGCCGATCAGGCTGCCCTGTTTGAAATTGATATGGCCAACATAACCGCTCACAGGAGCCGTGATCAGTGTATAACCCAGTGTGATCTCTGCACTGCTTTTACCGCTGATCGCCTGTGCATAACCTGCCTGCGCTTCGCGTAATACTGCCTTAGCCGTTTTCAGCTGTACTTCAGAGATCACTTTGCCTGCTACCAGGGGTTCCAGCCGGTCTACTTCCACCTGTGCCCGCTCCACGCTTGCTTTTGCGAGCTGGATATTTGCATCGGCGGTTTTGCTGTACTGGTTATATTCTTTTGCATTGATGCTGAACAGCGGTTGCCCCTGGTTTACCCAGGCGCCATCCTGTACATAGATCTTTTCGAGATAGCCGCTCACCTGCGGGCGGATATCTACGTTTGTTGTTCCTTCAACAGTGGCAGGATACGACTGCCAGGTTGTTGCTGAACCGGATTCTAATTTTACAACGGGCAGGGCAGGAGGTGGTGGAGCAGCCTGCTGGTTATTGTCCTTGCCTGCACAGGCTGCGAAATAAAGTACAGCAGCATATGCGAGATAGATGGAGAGCTTCTTCATAACGTAATTAAATTTTCTAACGGTGTTAAGTGTTTGAGCTAAAAAAACAGTCTTTTTAAACTGCCTGGGATCCCTTGAAAAAACGTTGGTAGATTGTCTAACACTGTTAATTGAAAGGGATTAAAAAAAGTACAATGTACTTCTGCTTTGTTTGGATCGCTTGTCTTGTTTTCTCTTGTTGGTTTGTTACATGGTTTTAGTTTTTAATAGAGTTGATAACGCCTGTGATAGCGTCTCTCAGTACCTCGCGGTTAATTTCTTCACGACTGAGCTGGTTGGTAAGGTTGATGGAGATCAGTCCGTGTACCACGCTCCAGAAGGTATAATATTTCCGGTCGATGTATTCTTCATTCCGTCTTTCCGGCGGTGTGATCTCTTCGATCTTATCCCAGAGCATATTCATGGGTTTCGAATAGTCAGGGCATTCATTCAATGCCGTACAACAGTTCATTTCCACGCCATACATTACCTGGTACAGCTCTTTATAGGCGAATGCGAAGTTCCAGTAAGCCAGCCACATCGCTTCCAGCTGTCCTTCGGGCGTGGTGCTGAGTTTACAGGCTTCCTCCATTCTTGTTGCCAGCTTCACATACCCGATACGGGTCAGTTCCCTCAATATCGCGTCCTTATTGGCAAAATATTCGTAGATAACCGGTGCAGTGTAATCGATCTTATCGGCGATCTTACGCATGCTGAGTGCGGCCCAGCCTTCTTCTTTCGCAATATCAAGGCTGGCACTCAGGATATTGAGCCTGGTGTCTTCCTTGAGCTTCTGTATGCGATCTTTACTGGCCACTGCGTGTATGTTTTTTAAAATCTAACACTGTTAGGCAAAGTTAACAGCATCAGTTTCATTCCACCAAAATTTTTTTAAAAATAATCTGGATCCGGCTTTAAATGGGTCTATTTTATTCTTATCCCTATGCTTCCCGGGGTTATTTTTGCGGCATGACAAATCAAAAAGCCGTAGCCGAAAAGCTGTTGCAGGTAGCAGCTGTTAAACTGAGTCCCGCAGAACCCTTTACCTGGGCGAGCGGATGGAAAAGTCCGATCTATTGCGATAACAGGAAAGTGCTCTCGTTTCCTTTTGTACGTGATTTCATTAAAAGTGAATTATGTAATGTCATTTTCGAAGCCTATCCTGATGCTGAATTGCTGGCTGGCGTGGCTACCGCAGGTATTGCCTGGGGTGCTATGGCAGCTGATCAGCTGAAACTGCCTTATGCTTATGTGCGTCCGAAGCCCAAAGAGCATGGCCTTGGTAACCAGATCGAAGGAAATGTTGAAAAAGGTCAGAAAGTTGTGGTGGTGGAAGATCTGATCTCTACAGGCAAAAGCAGCCTGCAGGTGGTGGATGTACTGCGTAATGCAGGTGTTGAAGTGATCGGCATGGTATCAATTTTCAACTACGGCTTTGATGTTGCGAAGGATAATTTCGAAAAAGCAGGGGTTCCTTTCCGGTCACTTACCAATTACCCCAGCCTCATCTCGCTGGCGATCGAAAAAGGGCAGGTGCCTGCCGACCTCGAACCCGTTCTCCTCAACTGGAGCAGCGATCCGGCCAACTGGAAAGGATTGTGATTTTTAACTTGTTATTGCGTTCTGTTTAAGGAACGCTTGTTATCTTCAGCTAAACAGCAATACGATGAAAAAGAACCTGATCTTATTTGCATTACTGATCTGCACAGCTTTTGCTGCAAATGCCCAGCAGCCTAAGCCGGAATGGGTTACCATCAAATCGCCCAATCTCAAATGCTGGGAATGTAAAGAACGCCTCGATAAATACCTGCTCCGGGAAAAAGACAATACAGATAACGGCATCAGCCAATGGAAGATCAACCTGCTGCAGGGCGAGATCAAGGTACAGTTCTTTCCAGACAGAACCAGCGCTTCTGCTATCCGCACTGCGCTGAACAATGCAGGCTTCGATGCCGATACTGAAAAAGCAGAACCGGATGCCTATAAAAAACTGCCGCCGGCCTGCAAACGCGCTGAAGACGGCGGCGGGCCTCAACCCAGGAAACCTTGTCATGTTCCTCCTGTAAATTAAACAGATGGCACTGATCCTTTTCTGCAATGCTTCCCGCGAAAGACTTTACCCGTTTACCCAAACCAGGGCAACCGGGAGCCTGCGCATGGGAATATTCACTGTTGCAGAACGCTGGGCGCATATATGCAGGGAAGAAGTGTTCCTGCATACAACAGGCTTACTGCAACCATTATATCCTTTACCCGAAACGCAGAACCCGCAACTCTGGATCGATGCAACCATAATACCGGATGCTGAACTGCTCGATGCAATCGCCGGTTTAACAGAAGGTGAATGCCTGGCAGACAAACATGGGTTTATTGCAGGTCGCGCTGTTATTCCTTTTGGTGATTTTGACGGCGCATCGCCTTTGCAATTCTTCCAGACGGTAAAAGACTTCCGTGAAACCGACCGGATCCGTTATCCCTGGGAGCTGGCGCAGTGGAACGACAGGTTGCTTCGTTACGATTTTGCACTGATCACGGCCAACAGGCAGAGCCGGCAGCTTTCTTCCTCCAACAGGTTGATCGCGCCCGAAAATATATTTGTGGAAGATGGTGCCGAAGTGGAATGCTGCAATATCAATGCATCAGCAGGACCGGTCTATATAGGCAGGAATGCCGTGATCATGGAAGGATCTTCCATTCGCGGGCCTTTTGCCATGTGCGATCATTCGGTACTGAAACTGAACAGTCGTGTTTACGGCGCAACAACACTCGGCCCGTATTGCATGGGAGGCGGCGAGATCAAGAACAGTATTCTCATGGGTTATTCCAATAAAGCGCATGATGGTTACCTCGGCGATGCAGTGATCGGCGAATGGTGCAATCTCGGAGCTGGTACCACCTGCAGTAATGTAAAGAATACCGGCGGGATAGTACAGGTATGGGATCGGTACTCAGGCGCTTATGTGGCCGCAGGACCAAAAGCAGGCATGATCATGGGCGATTATTCACGCACTGCCATCAATACAGCCATCAATACCGGTTCGGTGATCGGTGTATGTTGTCATGTTGCAGGACCAGGATTACAACCTAAAGTAATTGCAGACTTCAGCTGGGCAGGAAGTCACGAACGTTATGATATAGAAAAGGCGTTGCGTGATATTGCCAACTGGAAAAATATGAAACAGCAGCAGTTAGGGGCAACGGAGGCATCGGTTCTTAAGCAGCTGTACGGCACTCCGGAACAACAATCATAATAATACTTCAAACAAAACATCTATAAAACAAAGAACTGATTATGAGAAAACAGATTGCAGCAGCCAACTGGAAAATGAATCTTACTGCACAGCAGGGAGAACAGTTGCTGAATGATATTCTATCTGCCGAGCATACATTGAATGTAAACCGTATTGCGGTATTTGCAGTGCCGTTTCCGTACCTCGCCATGGCGCAGCAGCAACTGGCTGGCTGGGAGCATATGTACGTGTCGGCGCAGAACTGCTACAGTAAAAAAAGCGGTGCTTATACCGGAGAGGTATCCGTAGAAATGCTGCAGTCGCTCGGCATTAAATATGTAGTACTCGGGCATTCGGAGCGCCGTGAGTACTTCAATGAAAGCAACCAGTTTCTGGCAGACAAACTGAATATCTGTCTTGAATATAATATTGCACCGATCTTCTGCTGCGGCGAACCGCTGGAGATCCGTGAAGCGGGTAGCCAGAACGATTTCGTTGGCAGGCAATTGAAGGAATCTCTTTATCATCTTTCAGCAGAACAGCTTAAAAATGTAATCATTGCCTATGAACCCATCTGGGCCATCGGAACAGGGAAAACGGCGAGCAGCGAACAGGCCCAGGAAATGCATGCATTCATCCGTGCTGCATTAGCTGCACAATACGGCAATGATGTTGCGGAAGAAATAACGATCCTTTATGGCGGAAGCGTAAAAGCCGGTAATGCAGCTGAACTTTTTTCACAGCCTGATGTTGATGGCGGACTCGTTGGCGGCGCTTCGCTTGTTGCAGCAGAATTCAACGCGATCATCGACGCACTGAAAAAATAAACGCTTGATATAAGCACAAAAAAAGCGGCCGAGGCCGCTTTTTTTTATCAGTGTTATGCTGATTAGAATTTGTAGAACACTTTCACACCTACGGCAGACAGGTTGCCGCCGCTTACAGAAGTTGAAGTGTAGTTAGCCAGTGCTTCGATTTTTCCGAAGTCATAACCAGCTTGCGGAGAATACAGGAATCCGTTGGAATTGCTGTTGCCGCTGCCAGCCCAGATGCCGTAACCGATACCTGCACCCAGGATCAGCTTGCTGTTATAACGCGCACCTACCATCAATGGTACATGTGTTTGGTTTGAAAATTTGAAAGCACCTACAGTCTTGCCGGTGTAGAACTGAACACCTGCCTGAGCAAATGCTTCGAGGTTGGTAGCCACAGGCAATGTTGCCTGCGCTTCAATACCAGGAGCCACTTTCAGGATGTCTTTAGCATCACCTACAGGTAATGACAAAGATACACCTGCTGCAAATTTTACCTTAGCTTCTTCTTTCTTCTGTGCAGAAACTGTCAATGCACTGATTGCAAATACTGCAATGAATAATCCTTTTTTCATGTTTCTCTTAAGGTTTTAATGAAATGCAAAACTACACCGGTGCTAACGAAAGAATTTCATCTCCGTTATCAATGGTTGTTTAAAATGATAAGTGGAAGTGCTACGTATTTCTACGCAATTTGTTTCAGCATCCAGATGCCGCAACCATCATGTCCGGTATTACCAATAGGGGCAGTAAGATAATTGAATCCGAATTTTTCATAAACGCGAACGGCCTGTTTCAGTTCGGGCATGGTTTCAAGATACACCTGCTCAAACCCTGCTGCGGCAGCTGTTTCAAGACAATGTGCAATCAGTGTTCTTCCTAATCCGGTACCTCGTGCAGAAGGAGTGAGGTACATTTTTACAAGCTCGCAGGTATTTGCAGGCAAGCCTTCTGTAGGGAAAATTCCTGCGCCGCCTACAATAGTGCCATTGTATTCTGCTGTGAAATATTCTGCACATGGTGTTGCATTGAACAGCTCAAAAAGATGGTCGGTTGAATCATCATAATACACTGTTCCGGGTTTAGCAGCACCGAATTCTTCCAGTGCTTTACGGATGATAACAGCCAGCGCGGCATTATCACCCGGGGCAATAGCACGTATGATCAGATTCTGCATGGATCTTTTTTAAATGTCTGGAAAATCAATCTCACTTATTCTTCCTGAATTGCTTATACGCATTGATCAATCCGTTGGTAGACGAATCGTGTGTACGCACTTCCGCATCATCGCTGAGTTCCGGCAATACACGGCTTGCCAGCTGCTTGCCGAGCTCTACACCCCATTGATCAAAGCTGAAGATATTCCAGATAATACCTTGTGCAAAAATCTTGTGCTCGTATAAAGCAATAAGTGTGCCGAGACTATGCGGTGTGATCTCTTTCAGTAAAATCGAATTCGTTGGTTTGTTGCCTTCAAATATTTTAAAAGGTGCTAGTCTTTTGATATCATCCTGTGGTTTGTCTTCCTTCATGAATTCCACTTTCACCTCATTCTCACTTTTGCCGTTCATCAGCGCTTCTGTCTGCGCAAAGAAGTTAGACAACAGTTTGATATGATGATCGCCTACCGGATTATGACTGATGGCGGGAGCAATGAAATCACATGGGATAACGGATGTTCCCTGGTGGATCAGCTGGTAGAATGCATGTTGTCCGTTGGTGCCCGGTTCGCCCCATACCACAGGGCCGGTTGCATAGTTTACAGGATTGCCGCTGCGGTCGATGCTCTTGCCGTTGCTTTCCATATTGGCCTGCTGCATATAAGCCGCAAACCTGTGCAGGTACTGATCGTAAGGCAGTATGGCTTCGCTTTGTGCGCCGAAAAAGTTGGTATACCAGATGCCGATCAGCGCCATCAGCACCGGGATGTTTTTGTCGAACTTTTCTTTCCTGAAATGTTCATCCGCAACCGCCGCGCCTTTCAGTAACGATTCAAATGAATCATAGCCGATGGTCAGCGCTATTGAAAGCCCGATGGCACTCCACAGGGAATAACGTCCGCCTACCCAGTCCCAGAATTCGAACATATTGGCTTTATCTATTCCAAAGGCGGTTACTTCTTTTTCATTGGTGCTCAATGCCGCAAAATGATGTGCGATATGTGCTTCATCGCCGGCATGTTCCAGGAACCAGGCCCGTGCCGTATGAGCATTGGTCATTGTTTCCTGCGTGGTAAAGGTCTTCGACGCTACCAGGAACAGGGTTTCTTCCGGCTTTACCTTTTTCAGTGTTTCTGTGATATGCGTACCATCCACATTGCTCACAAAATAGGTTTCTATACCTTTTTTCCAGTACGGGCGCAATGCTTCGGTTACCATTACCGGGCCGAGATCACTGCCGCCAATACCTATATTCACGATATAACGGATCTTTTTCCCGGTATAACCTTTCCGTTTACCCCCATGGATCTCGTCACAGAATGATTTCATGTGTGATAATACCCGCTGCACATGAGGCATAATATCTTTTCCGTCTACCAGGATCGGGGTATAGGAAAAATTACGCAATGCCGTATGCAGTACAGATCTGTGCTCGGTTTCGTTGATCTTCAGCCCGGCAAACATGTCATGTATGGCTTCGCTGAGTTTGCAGTCTTCGGCCAGCTGCAGAAGAAGCTGAAGGGTTTTCTGATTGATGATATTCTTTGAATAATCGAATAAGATATCTTCCAGCCTGAGCGAGAATTTCGCAAACCTGTCGGGATCGTTCGAAAACAGGTCGCGCATCTGCCGCCTGCTCATCTCTTCTTCATGGTGTTTTTTCAGCAGGAACCACGCCTGTGTATTGGTAGGATTAATTCTTGGTAACATTCGGTTGCTATACGTTAATACAATAGGTCACAAAAACATTGGGTATATTAAAGAGCGTTCAGTACGTCGATAGTGCCGGCAATCATGTCCGGGGTAATATCGAGGTGTACAACCAGCCTGATCTGAGTGGGGGAGATGGCAATTGCAAGAATTCCTGCTTCTTTCAATTTAGCCGCCAGGCCTGGCGCAGTGAAACGTCCTTTCACTTCAAAAATAACGATATTGGTCTCAACCGGTAAAATTTCTCCTGTGAAATCTTTTTTAAGAAGTGTTTCTGCCAGCTGGCGGGCATGCTTATGGTCGTCTGCCAGTCTTGCCACATGGTTTTCCAGCGCGTAAATACCCGCTGCTGCCAGTGAGCCTGCCTGGCGCATACCGCCGCCGAACACTTTACGGTATCGCCGTGCCTTCCGGATAAATTCAGCCGGCCCGATCAGCACGCTGCCTACCGGTGCACCCAATCCTTTGCTGAGGCAAACGGAAATCGTATCAAATGCTTCTCCATATTGCCTGCAGGTCTCGTTTTTAGCCACCAGGGCATTAAAGAGCCTGGCGCCATCCAGGTGGAATTTCAATCCCGATTCCTTACAGACATCTTTAATGGCAAGAATATCTGAAAAGTCATAACAGCTGCCGCCGCCCCTGTTGCCGGTATTCTCCAGCGATACGAGGGTTGAAACGGGTTTATGGATATCATCAGGGTTGATCGCTTCTTTTACCTGCTGCGCCTTTACCCGGCCGCGGTCGCCGTCGATCAGGCGAACCGAACAACCGGAATTGAATGCAATACCGCCGCCTTCATACTGGTAAATATGCGAAAGACGCTCGCAGATCACTTCGTCTCCGGGTTGTGTATGACATTTGATCGCGATCTGGTTGGTCATGGTACCACTCGGGCAAAACAGTGCCGCTTCCTTGCCGAAAAGCCCGGCCGACAGTTCTTCCAGCTTGTTAACAGTAGGGTCTTCTCCGAAAACATCATCGCCGACTGGGGCATTATACATGGCATCAAGCATGGCCGCAGTAGGCCTTGTGACAGTATCACTCCGGAAATCAATCATGCCGCTAAGATACTGTCAAAATAAAAATTACCGAACAAAGAGTGATTACCGGTGGAATAAAAAAAATTGAATAATGTTCAAACTATGATCAATTCCCTGTTAACTTTGCCTGAGAGCATCCCCCTGAAAACTGTCCTGGTTTATCAGACTAAACGAATCCTGAGCCGATGAACTGCCGCCTGGCAGCCCATCCGTTTGCTATATGCCATAGAAAAAGCGAGAAAAAGAAAGAAGAAGCATTATGATGAAACGATTCATGAGCAGTAAGCTGCTGTATGCGGTATTGCTGATTGTAAACCCCTTGCTGTCATTTTCGCAGCAGGCCGATACCCTCTCCAGGCAGGAAGCTACGCTTGGAAACATCATTAAATATGCATTGCAGCACCAGCCGGTGATACAGCAATCGCTGATAGATGAGCAGATCACGGAAACTACAATCCGTAATAAGCTGTCTGCCTGGTATCCGCAGCTGAATTTCAATTACAGCCTGCAGCATAATTTTGAAGTGCAGACAAGTGTGATCGGCGGTAACCCCGTTCGTCTCGGCGTCAGCAATACTTCCGCTGCACAGTTCACCTTTACCCAGAACCTCTTCAACCGCGACGCACTGCTGGCCAAACGCAGTCAGGACGATGTGCGTACGCAGGCCAGGCAGAATACGGGTAACAACAAGATCAATGTAACCGTGAATGTATCCAAAGCTTTTTATGATGTACTCGCTACCCTGCAGCAGATCAGGGTATCTGACGAGAACATTGCAAGGCTGGAGAACAGTCTGCGCATTGCAACCAGCCAGTACCAGGCCGGCATCACCGATAAAACGGATTACAAACGTGCTACGATCACACTCAACAACACAAAAGCGCTGAAAGCATCCAACGAAGCACAGCTTAAAGCAAAAACCGAATACCTGAAAGCGCTGATCGGATACCCGGACAGTGCTGCACTATATATTGTATATGACAGCCTGCAGATGGAACGCGAGATGAACCTGGATACCCTGCAAAGCGCAGACTACACACAACGTATCGAATACCGGCTGCTGCAGACACAGAAAAGATTGCTGGAAGCAAATCTGCGTTATGAGAAATGGTCGTACCTGCCTTCGGTATCCGCCAACGGTGCATACAACCTGAACTTCCAGAACAATGAATTCACAAAGCTTTACAATACCAATTACCCGAACTCCTTTGCGGCCCTGACATTGTCGTTCCCTATTTTCCAGGGCGGTAAAAGAAAAGCCAATATAGAACAGGCGCAGTGGCAGCTGAAGCGTACAGACTGGGACCTGGTAAACCTGCGGGCAAATGTGAACGCGCAGTATGCACAAGCTATCGCTTCTTATAAAAGCAGTTTTGCTAATTACAGGGCCTTAAAAGAAAATCTTGAACTGGCAAGGGAAGTGTACGGCATCATCGATCTCCAGTACAAATCGGGCGTGAAGACCTACCTGGAAGTGATGACGGCAGAAAGTGACCTGCGGACATCCCAGATCAATTACTATAATGCGCTTTACCAGGTACTGGCGAGTAAAATTGATGTGCAGAAAGCACTCGGACAAATCAACTACTAATTCATACTATACAAAACGATCCTATATGATATCGCTTAAAAGAACACTGTATTATACATTCATCGCAGGCAGCACAGTATTTGTTGCTTCATGCGGAACGAAACAGAAACCCCAGCAGCAGGGACCGCCACCACCGGTAGCGGTAACCATCGATACGGTGGAATCGACCAATGCTGTTTATCACGATGAATACCCGGCAACAATAACAGCCCTGAACCAGGTAGACCTGCGGGCACAGGTAAACGGTTATATCACCGGTATCTACTTCAAAGACGGCGATAAAGTAAGCAAAGGCCAGAAATTATATTCGATCGATGCACAGGTCTATGATGCAAGCTACCAGCAGGCGCTGGCTAACCTGCAGGTACAGGAAACCAACCTGGTGAAAGCGCAGAAAGATGCAGACAGGTACCATGAGCTCGACAAACACGATGCCATTGCGAAGCAGCAGGTAGATTATGCCGATGCAGCACTGGAAGCAGCTAAAAAGCAGGTAGCCGCGGCAAAAGCAGCAGTAAGCGGCGTAAGGAGTAATGTGAATTTCTCAACTATTTATGCGCCGTTCAGCGGAACCATCGGTATTTCGCAGGTAAAGCAGGGAACAGCGGTGGTAGCAGGAAACACCATACTCAATACAGTTTCTACCGACAACCCGATTGCAGTTGATTTTGCAGTGAGTCAGAAAGATATTTACCGTTTCCTGCAGATGCAGCAGAAAGGGAGAAGGGCGGGTGATTCAACATTTACGCTTGCACTGGGAAGTGAAGTATATCCTTACAGCGGCACCATCAGCTTAATAGACCGGGCAGTGGATGTACAGACCGGAACCATTAAAACAAGGCTTGAATTCCCGAACGATAAAGGCATGCTGAAAGCAGGCATGAACGGAACCGTACGTGTACTGAATACAGCAGAAGCAAATGCAGTGATCATCCCTTATAAAGCCATCACAGAACAGCTGGGAGAATTCTTTGTATATGTGGTGGGCGACAGCAGCAAGGTAAACCAGCGTAAAGTGCAGCTGAGCAAAGCCATAGGACCGAATATTATCGTCAGGGATGGCCTGAAAGCAGGAGAGAAGATCGTAGTGCAGGGTGTACAGAACCTCAAAGAAGGTTCCGTGATCACCACCCAGGCACCACAGGCGCCAGCAGCTAAAAAATAGATAATTGCTTTAAGAAAAGAAAACATGATAGCAGATACTTTTATAAAACGCCCGGTAACCGCCATTGTGATCTCCATTGTGATCGTACTGGTGGGGATCATCGCACTCACAACCTTACCGGTAGCGCAATACCCGGACATTACCCCGCCAACCGTATCCATTACCGGTAACTTTACCGGTGCGGATGCCCAGACGGTGGAACAGACAACTACCACGGCCATAGAGACCCAGGTGAACGGTTCACCGGGCATGACCTATATCAGCAGTAACAGTACCGGAAGCGGTCAGAGCAGTATTACCGTAAACTTTGAAGTAGGCACCAATATCGATATCGCCACCCTGGATGTGCAGAACCGTGTGAGCGTGGCGCAGCCAACATTACCCGATGCGGTTAAAAGGTTAGGCCTTACTACCCGTAAGCGTAACCCGAGTATCATGATGGCGCTTGCACTGTATTCACCCAATGGTTCACATGATGCAAAATTCCTGGGTAACTACGCGAATATCTACCTGAAAGATGCATTGCTGCGTGTAAAAGGTGTAGGTGATATCGTAACCAGGGGTGATGATTTCGGTATGCGTGTATGGCTGAACCCGCAGAAGCTCGCAGCACTGAACATGACGCCGTCTGATGTAACTGCAGCACTTACGGAACAGAACCTGCAGGTGGCAGCCGGTACCATCGGCGGTAACCCGCAGCCGGGCGCACAGGCTTTCGAATACAGCATCCTTACCAACAGCCGTATCAATACTCAGGAACAGTTTGAGAATATCATTGTGCGCACCAGGCCTGCAGACGGAAGTCTGATCTACCTGAAAGACATCGCAAGGGTAGAGCTCGGCAAATTCGATTATGGCAACAACGCATTCGTAAATGGTAAACCCGCGGCGTTCATCCTGATCTACCAGGCGCCGGGTGCCAATGCACTGGATACTTATAAAGGCATCAACCAGGCACTGGATGCACTGAAGAAGAATTTCCCTTCGGATATTGATTACCTCGTGCCGCTGGAAACGGCTTCCGTGGTGAAAGTGTCTATCGAAGAAGTATTACATACACTGATCGAAGCACTGGTGCTGGTGGTACTGGTGGTATTCCTGTTCCTTCAGAACTGGCGTGCCACACTGATCCCCGTACTGGCGATCCCGGTATCACTGATCGGAACCTTTATCTTTTTCATACCATTCGGTTTTACGATCAATACCCTCACGCTCTTCGCATTCGTTCTCGCCATCGGTATCGTGGTGGATGATGCCATCGTGGTGGTGGAAGCGGTGCAGCATTATATAGATCACGAAAAGCTTTCGCCGAAAGAAGCAACGCAGAAAGCAATGAAAGATATTTCAGGACCGGTGATCGCTATCGCGCTGATCCTGGCGGCGGTATTCATTCCTGTTGGATTTGTACCAGGTATTGTGGGCAGATTGTACCAGCAGTTTGCGATAACCATTGCCGTCTCGGTGATCATATCGGCCTTTGTGGCTTTATCGCTCACGCCGGCATTGTGTACCATCATGCTTAAACCTTCCAAGGATGAGAACGCGAGAAAGAACATACTGGAGAAATTCTTCGCAGGTTTCAACAGGTGGTTCGGAAAGATCACCGGCTCTTACGGAAGAGGTGTGGCTAAGTGGATCAAAGGCACACCGTATGTGATCGTAATGATGATCTGTCTTTTCGTGGGCTTGATATTCCTTTTCAAATCCAAACCATCAGGATTTATTCCTACAGAAGATGAAGGCCGTCTGTTCGTGACCTATGAAATGCCGGAAGGTACTTCAACCACGCGCAGTATTGCCATGATGAAAGATGTTATGGCCAAGGTTCAATCGATCCCTGCCGTGAAAGTAGTGGGTGGTCTGGCCGGTCTGAACATCATCAGCTTCTCCAATAAATCGAACGTAGGTACCATGTTCGTGAGCCTGAAACCCTGGTCGGAGCGGGAAAGCAAAGAACAGCAGCTGCAGGGCGTGATCGCTGAGATCGGGAAACGAACGGCCGGTATTAAAGAAGCACGGATCCTCCCGATCGCACCACCGGCGATACCGGGCCTGGGCCAGACTTCGGGCTTTACATTCGAGCTGCAGCAGACAACCAGTACAGATAATATCCAGCAATTTGAAGCTGTTGCACGTAAATTCCTGGGTGCGCTGAACCAGCGCCCCGAGATCGGCATGGCTTATACTTTCTTCTCCACGCGTACACCGGGTTACCAGGTTGATGTGGATAAGGAAAAAGCGAAAAAGCTCGGTGTGTCGGTAGCGGATGTTTACGGAACCCTGTCTACCTTATTGGGCAGCAGTTATGTGAACGACTTCAATATCTATGGCCGTAACTTCCGGGTAATGGCGCAGGCCGACAGCAGTTTCCGTGGTTCCATCAATGACCTGCAGAGCTTCTATGTACGCAACAGCCAGGGCAATATGATCCCGCTGAACAGTCTTGTAACGGCAAAAGTGATCGAAAACCCGGCGGTGATCTCGCATTACAATATTTACAAATCGATCGAGATCAATGGTTCGCCGAAACCGGGTTTCAGTAGCGGTCAGGCCATCCAGGCATTGAGAGAAGTGGCGGCAGAGACCTTACCGAATGGTTATGGTTACGAGTTCTCCGGTATGAGTCGTGAAGAGATCAAGGCGGGTGACAGTACCACTACGATCTTCGCGATCTCTATCGTGTTTGTATTCCTTTTCCTGGCAGCATTGTACGAAAGCTGGTCGATCCCTTTCTCGGTACTTTTTGCCGTACCGATCGGTGCATTCGGTTCGATCCTGACACTTACTTTCCTGCCTAATATCACCAATAACGTGTACGCGCAGATCGGTCTGATCACCCTGATCGGTCTCGCAGCCAAGAATGCGATCCTGATCGTGGAATTTGCGAAAGAACGTGTAGACAAAGGTGTAGACGTATTACATGCAACACTTCAGGCTGTGGAACTGCGTTTGCGTCCGATCGTGATGACATCGCTTGCGTTCATTCTGGGTGTACTGCCACTGGTATTTGCAAGCGGTGCAGCGGCAGAATCGAGGAAAACGATCGGCTGGACCGTATTCGGCGGTATGATCGCAGCAACAACGCTGGCCATTTTTGTGGTGCCGGTACTGTTTGTCCTGATCACGAAACTGGCTTATGGTAAAACCCTGAAGAAACTCCAGGCAGAACATCTTGAAGAAGAGAAGATCGATAAATCGATCATCGACAATAAACTGAGTTAACGGATTTATTGTATAACAGACAGAAGATCCCGGTCGCTTTGCGGCCGGGATCTTTATTATACAGAAATGGTAGGATTTCTGTTTCATTTGATGTACTTAAACTACCGTTTCAGGTGATTAATTCTCCATTTAACGCATCCGCGCTCCCGTATTCACCTATCAGCTATCTAATTTCACCGACAGATTTTTCCTGTATAACAGTTCCGGAAGGGTAGACATTATCCCCCCGTCTGCCTTATCCCGGAACATGTATGGCATTCTATCGCAGTGAGTCGGCTGCATAGCGCTTGTAGAGGACTAACTGCAATTATCAGAAAACTGTAAAACGATTATTTATGCGAATTTCAATCAGGTATTGCTGCCTGGCGGTACTGCTATGGGGAGCAACCGCTGCAAGTGCCCAGATGCGGGTAAACAGCACCATCCGTCCGCAGGAGCAGCGGCACAAGATCAGTCCGTACATTTATGGTACAAACGACAATTACCCTCATGCGGGAGCAAGACGCCTGGGTGGTAACCGGATCACCAGTTATAACTGGGAGAACAATGCATCCAATGCAGGCGTGGATTATATCCACCACAGCGATGATTATGTTCCTTCCCAGCAGGGTGTACCGGAAAGCGACTACAACAAGCCCGGAGCTGCCATTGCATCATTCCACAACACATCGCTCGGCATGGGCGCTTATTCACTCGTAACCCTGCCTATGGCGGGATATGTTGCAAAGGATAAGAACGGAACTGTAACCGACGACCAGGCGGCACCGTCTTCACGCTGGTCAATTACCAAAGTAAGAAAGAACAGACCGTTCTCTTTATCACCCGATGTAACGGACGATACGGTGTATGTAGATGAATCACTGAATTTCCTGCATCACACTTTCGGAAAAAGCAATACTGCAACGGGAATCAAAGGTTATGCACTGGATAATGAGCCCTGTCTCTGGTTCCATACGCATCCGCTGCTGTTCGGATCAGAACATGTATCGGTGAAATACCTGATGGATCATTCTTTTGAACTGGCAGAAAGGATCAAGGAAATGGATCCGACCGCAGAAGTGTTCGGACCGGCTTTATACGGATTCACTGCATACCAGAACCTGCAGTTCGCGCCCGACTGGGATAATGTAAAAGGCAACCACAGCCTTTTCATAGAATATTATCTCTCCGAAATGCGCAAAAAAGAAATGCAGCCGGGAGGCAAACGCCTGCTGGATGTGCTGGATCTGCACTGGTATCCTGAATTCAACAGCACTTATAATGCTTCTCCGTTCAACAACAGGAACGACAGGGCCTCTGTAGGAGCAAGGCTTGAAATGACGCGTTCACTCTGGGATTCTACCTATGTGGAAAATACCTGGATCGGAAGGGAGTACAACAGTACCATCCTGCCGCTGCTGCCAAAGCTGCGCGAGATCATCAATAACAATTATCCCGGTACCAAACTGGCCATCACTGAGTACAGCTATATGGGCCTGGATCACGTATCAGGGGCTATCGCACAGGCAGATGCGCTGGGTATCTTCGGTAAGGAAAATCTTTACATGGCCACTTACTGGGGCGCTGTGGAGCGTTATATCAAATCCGGCTTCGATATCTTCCGGAACTATGATGGTAAAGGCGCTAAATTCCCGGAAACATCTGTTGCTGCTGAAACCGATAACCGTGCATCAACTTCTGTATATGCAGCTGTTGATGAGAATGACAATACAAAGCTGAATGTAGTTGCACTGAACCGTCACCAGGACAGCGCCATTACCATCCGCTTTGAAGTAGCAGATAACAGCGTTCAATATAACAGTGCAAGGGTATGGCTGGTAGACCAGAAGAGCATGGCAGTACGCCAGGCAAAGAACGTACGTAAGATCAATGGTAATACTTTCGAATATACATTACCAGCCATGACGATCTATCATTTTGTACTCACTACCGAAGATCTTTACATACATCCGTTCATCGATACCGTAAAGACCAATGCAACCATGGGCTATTCAGACGGTAATGCGGTGCTGAAGATCGATGCAACGATCCTCGATGGCGATGATAACTTAAAAGACGTGACTATAGACCTGAGCAGCATCGGCGGCAGCGCAACTGCACCGATGACCAGGAACGGCAATGAGTTCACCCTGAGCCACAAGATCCCTGCGAAATATCCTTCCGGTCTGAAATCACTGCTGCTGAAAGCAACGGATGTTGACGGACATACCGCTACAGAAACCATTTTCTACCGTGTGATCAAAAAAATGAGCCCGGTTGTGATCTGGGATGGTGATGTGATTCCAGGCGGAAGCGCACATATATTTGCGGACTCCAAAGATTCGCATCTCGGCGAACTGAAGCTGGAACGTATCGAAACCGGCGGCAATAAAAAGCCGGGTAATCTCTCCATGCATTTTGCACATGACTATGGTGCCTGGAACCTGTTTGCATGGCGCTTCAACGACAATATCAGTACGTTGAAAGATTTCACTGAATACGGCAGTCTTGAGTTCTATATCAAATCAGACGCGCCCGCAGGTGCAGATATCGAAGTAAGTCTCCGCGATGCAACAGTGAACATGAGTACATCGGCATCGGTACTGCTGAAAGCGGGTGGTTATATCAATTCCTTCAGCAAAGAGAAATTCACCAAAGTGAAAATACCGTTCGATGTGCTGTTCAACGGAACCAATGTGGACCTGAGCAAGATCTGGCAGATCAACTTCTCTGTAAACAGCGCTATTACGCCGTTTAATGTATGGGTGGATGATATTGCACTGAACCCGTATACCAATTCAGCCGTACAGCCAATGTTTACCAAAGTGGCGATCAGTCCTGCCGCCGGTTACGCAGACAACCTCTCCGTGATCACGGTTACCGCAGAGGCAACGGATCCGGATAACAACATCAAATCTGTAACCGCAGACCTCTCATCGCTGAATAATGTCAACAACAAGGCACTTACTTTAGTGAATGGCGTTTATACCACAACCTTTAAAGTGCCGGTAACGGTTGTGAATGGCGAGAAGAAGATCACACTTACCGTAATGGACAAGGAATACAATGCACACGATACGGCATTGTTCTATAAAGTATATGCAAAAGCAGGCTCGGAAGTAGTGTGGGATGGAGATGTGGTAGACAGAACAACCCGCTGGGTAGGTAATAGCACCACATTCGCAACGGTAAGCGATACCGGTGGTGTTGCAGCACCGAAGTCTATGAAGATGACGCTGAAGCATACGCTGGAAGACAACTGGGCAGCGGTGGTTCTGGACTGGAACGAATCTGTACCGGAAACAAGGATCCTCGATTTCAGCGAAAAACGCTACCTCAATTTCTGGATGCGCACCACCAATGTACCGGAGCATTTTGAACTGGAGGTCTTCCTGAAAGACCAGAACATTACATCGTCAGCGTCTGTAAGATTAAAAGAAGATGGCTATATCACAGATTTCAGCGATCAATACCAATTGGTAAGGATCCCGCTGGCGAAGCTGAATATGGCGGAAGATTTCGAGATCAGCAAAGTGGTAAGACTTGGCTTCCTTACAACCAAAGCATACCAGGATGTGCATATCTGGGTGGATGATATCACAGTAAGTGGCAGCAATGTGGCAGATGTGATGATCAGCAAAACCAATGCAAGCTGTGCAGTGAACGGAAAGATCCGTGTAGACAGCATCATTGGCGGAACAGGGAACTATGTGTACTATATCAACGGAAAATTAAATCCGTCAGGCGCATCCAATCCAGAATTCAAAAGCCTGCGTACAGGCAGCTATGATGTGATGGTCAAGGGCGACAGTGATTTTGTATACATGGAAAAAGTGGTGATCGGCGGAAACGACGGAATCAGACTGGCGCTTGCAGCAGATTCACTTGGTAATGTACGCAGCACCATCACCGGCGGCAGCGGCGGATTCAGTTATAACTGGTCTAACGGAGAAACCACCAAAGACCTCACCAATGCTTACTCCGGAACATACAAGCTGATAGTAACGGATACGGCTTCAGGTTGTACAGCAACGGCAAGTGTAAAAGTGAACAATGTTGTTACAGCTTTCAATATGTATCCCGTACCCGCAACATCTTATGTAACCGTAGACCTGTCGGCAATGCCGGTAAACAGCAAACCGGTAATGATACAGATCATCGATCGTTACAATAATGTTGTGAAAGTGATGAACACCGTAATGAAAACGAAAACCATCAATATACCGCTCACCAATATCGGTGCAGGTATTTACTATATGGTAATTGATAAAGACGGCGTACGTTATTCAAGAACGTTCCTTGTAAACTAAGGATACTGGTTATTAATTTTCAGATCCGGCGCTTCTCCAGGCGCCGGATTTTTTTTGAATTTGCTGAAACGTTGCATCACCACATGTTTATGTGGTTGAGGATAAACGGTCATATAACAGGATTTGTAACGCAGAACGGCAGGCTATTGAAAGTAAATTGCGATACAAGAAAACTGTAAAAAGGAGAATGTTCCTTTTATGTCTGTATGATGTTTTGTAACTGCTAAAAGAAAAAAAATGATAAACACAACCAGCCGCGAAGACCTGATGAAGCTCATTAATCATTTCCGCCAGGAAGTAATGAGCTGGCGATCCAGATTCCTGGTGCATAAAGGTTCCCGTTTTATCTCAATTGCTGTTGAAGATATTGCCATGATCTACACAAGGGACAGGGGGCATTATATTAAAACTTTTTCCGGTGATGATTACCAGATCGACACCAATCTCGACCGGCTGGAAGAGGAACTGAACCCCTCGGATTTTTACCGGGTAAACCGCCAGTTTATATTGAATTACCGTTCTATAGACCAGGTACTGGCCTGGTTCGACGGAAAACTGAAGGTAACCGTGAAACCGGCAGGTTACGAAGATATCATCATCAGCAGGCTGAAAGCAACTGATTTCAAAGTGTGGCTGGGGAAATAATTCTACCAGGCCCACCGGGCCTTGTCCTCACTCCCTCACTTCGCCCTCACTCCATTCAAGTGAGGGCGAAGTGAGGGGAGAACTTACAACTATTAAACTGCCCCTTTGGAATAATTAACTTTTTTCAATCAAAATCACATAAGATATTGAAAAAAAGGCTATTATGTTTTGCTGCAACCTGTTATTTTTTCCCAAATCCTTCAAGTTTATCCACAAAAACTGGTAAAATCCGATGTTGCAACGTATTTTTGCAGACTTGTGACATAGGCTGGCCCGAAATTTAACGCTTCTATTACAGGATTTGTAAAACATTTTAGGTCTTTAGCTCGTTTATAGTATTAAATACAGTAACAAAACATGAGGCAGCTCAAAATCGCTACACAGATCACGAACCGTGATTCGCAGGCCGTAGAAAAGTATCTGCAGGAGATCTCCAAGATCCCTATGATCACTCCCGAAGAGGAAACAACACTGGCACAGCGGATCAAGATGGGTGATCAGAGAGCTCTCGACAAATTGGTGCAGGCCAACCTTCGTTTCGTGGTATCTGTGGCTAAGCAGTACCAGCACCAGGGCCTTTCCCTTAGCGACCTGATCAACGAGGGTAACCTCGGTCTGATAAAAGCCGCCCAGCGTTTCGATGAAACCAAGGGCTTCAAATTCATCTCATACGCGGTATGGTGGATCCGCCAGTCCATTTTACAGGCGTTGGCAGAGCAGGGCAGATTAGTCCGCCTGCCTCAAAACAAAATCGGCACTTACAACAAAGCGAATAAAGCCTACATGGCTTTTGAGCAGGAACACGAACGCGAGCCTTCTACCGAAGAGCTGGCAGAGATCCTGGAAATGTCTGAGACAGAGATCAACAACATTTTCCAGAGCAATACCCGTCACACTTCACTGGATGCACCTGTGCACGAAGCGGAAGACGTGGCAATGGGCGATCTGCTCGAAGGCAGCGATGATACCGACGACGATGTTATGAAGGATTCACTCCGTGAAGAGATCCGTCGCGTATTGAAATCGCTCAGCCCGCGCGAAGCAGAGATCGTGAACGCTTATTTCGGACTTGACGGCGAAAATGGTGTTACCATTGAGCAGATCGGCATGAAATACGATCTTACCAAGGAACGTATCCGCCAGATCAAGGAAAGAGCGATCAAACGTTTACAGAAAGCACGCTACAGCAACGCGCTGAAAGCATACCTCGGTTAAGCGTAGCTTAAACAGATCTAAAGCCTCCTGTTTCAAGCAGGAGGCTTTTTTATGTACCCTGCAGCTTATAGTTTATCCCCAAATAACAACCCATTGTGAAAAAAGGAATGCGTTTAACCAGCGCGGATCAATAATTTTGCACAGCAATAAAAAAACTTCAGTATGGCAAATGAGGAAATAGAAAAAGTACATGTTCTGATCATAGGTTCCGGACCTGCAGGATACACAGCAGCGATCTACGCGGCACGGGCCAACATGAAACCCGTATTATACCAGGGCATTCAGCCCGGCGGCCAGTTAACCATTACTACGGAAGTGGAGAACTATCCCGGTTATCCGGATGGGATCCAGGGGCCGGAAATGATGGTTCATTTTGAAAAACAGGCAGCAAGAATGGGCGCAGATATCCGTTATGGCCTTGCCACACAGGTAGACTTCAGCCAGCAGCCTTATAAAGTTCAGATCGACGAGGAGAAATGGATCGCAGCTGATTCCATCATCATCTGTACCGGCGCATCTGCCAAATGGTTGGGGCTGCCAAGTGAAGAAAGACTCAACGGTTTCGGCGTCAGCGCATGTGCTGTTTGTGACGGCTTTTTCTTTAAAGGAAAAGAAGTGGCAATCGTAGGCGCTGGTGATACTGCAGCAGAAGAAGCCCTTTATCTCTCCAAATTATGTACAACCGTTCACATGCTGGTACGCCGCGACCAGATGCGCGCCAGCAAAGTAATGCAGGACCGTGTGCTGGCTACACCAAACATCAAAGTATACTGGAATACAGATACCGAAGAAGTGCTCGGCGAAAGCAGGGTGGAAGCTGTGAAGATCCGCAACCACCAGACCGGTGAAACAGCAGAGATCCCTGTAAGCGGTTTCTTCGTGGCCATCGGTCACCAGCCAAACAGCGGCATTTTCAAAGGCTGGCTGGATATGGACGAGACAGGCTACCTGCTCACAACACCGGGCACCACACGCACCAATATTGAAGGTGTGTTTGCCGCAGGCGATGTGCAGGACAAAAACTACCGCCAGGCTGTTACCGCAGCGGGCAGTGGTTGTATGGCAGCGCTCGATGCAGAACGATACCTCACCGCAAAAGGTTTGAATTAATATTTATCCCGCATGGAATTGTGATCAGTTTCATGCGGGATCATTCATTACAGCATGTTAGCGATCCATCTTAATAATCTTTGCTTTCATAGTTTTCACGGCCTGTACGCAGAAGAACGCGTAACCGGGAATGATTTCCGTGTGGATCTTACGGTACAGCATCATCCCACCGCGTTATCCGTACGCAGCCTGGAAGATACGATAGACTATGCAGCCGTTTACGAACTCGTAAAAGCGGCGATGGATGAACCCCGCGACCTGCTCGAAACTGTAGCCATCGATATTGCCAATACCATTCTGAAGCGGTACGCACATGCAGAAGATGTATCGGTAAGCATTACTAAATTATACCCGCCGATACCTGCCATCCAGGGTAGCCTGGGTGTCAGTTTTAAACTGAACCGAAACCAGCTTGTATAAGTCATTTATCTTTCAGTTATGAAATACCTCTTTACCTTTTTTTGTTGTTTTCTGCTCGCTGCTGTCAATGCGCAGGACGTGAATATCTTACTCAAGGAAGCCGATAATTTCGAAAAGCAACAGAAAGATCCCGAAGCGATCGAGAAATACAAACAGGTACTTGCTGCTGATCCTGCCCATATAAAAGCACTCACGCGTTCGGCCGAACTGAATGCTTCGATCGGTTCCAGGCAGACTGATAAAAACACCAAACGCCTTTATTACGAAACGGCACTGTCGCTGTCAAACCGTGCTTACCAGGCAGACAGCACCAATGCGGAAGCCAGCTATGCCATGGCAATGGCTTCCGGTAAAATGACCGAAGTGGAAAGCGAGAACAAAAAAATAGTAAGCTATGTGCGTGATGTAAAAAATTATGGCGAAAAAGCACTGCAGCTGAATGCCAGTTTTGGTAAAGCACATTACATCATCGGCAAATGGCATTATGAAATGGTGAACCTGTCGGGAATAAAAAAAGCAGCCCTCAAACTGATCTACGGTGGCATGCCTGCCGCGGAAATGGATTCGGCTATTACCCACATGGAAAAATGCCGGACACTGGAGCCTTATTTCGTGGCGAATTACCTCGACCTGGCTAAAGCTTACCGCGACGATCATAAACCTGCACAGGCGCTTGAAGTACTGAACCGACTGGTAAAATTACCCATCCGCACGGCAAATGATGCTGCCATGAAAGCAGAAGGCGCTAAATTGCTGGAATCACTTCAATAATAAACACATCAGAAATGGAATTACAGGAACTTTTTGAGCAGGCCGTAGCCGGTACCAAAACGTTAACGGAAAAACCTGATAACGAAACCTTGCTCAAACTTTATTCACTCTATAAACAGGCAACAGAAGGCGATAATGCTGAAAGCGGCCCGTCGAATCCCTTCGATTTTGTTGCCAAATTCAAACACGAAGCCTGGGATAAACTGAAAGGCACTTCCAGGGAAGAAGCGATGGAAAAATACATTGCCCTGGTAAACGTATTGAAAGGACAATAATTTATCCGGCTAGATCTTCCTGCTTTTCCATCTCCCGCTGCGGATATACCAGTAGGAGGGAATAAAGAGTACGAGCCAGTAGATCACTTCGCTGGCCCAGCCCCATGCGATCGGGAGCTTCAGTTGTTCCAGGACGATATAATTGTATACACAATAACAAATGATCGCCGCTGTTTCCGTGATCAGGTTCATTCTTGAATTACCGGTTCCCGTAACCGCGTTCAGCCAGATCACGGATACCGACATCAGCACCAGCGCACAGGATACCACCCGCATCACAGGTATGGCTGCGTTGATAAAATCTTCACCCTGGCCGTAGATCGACAAAAATGCATGCGGGAAAATATTCAGCAGTACACACACGATCAAGGCAAAACCTACACTCCAGCGCATGATCCGGTGAATCAGTTCTATCACCCTGTGATGCAATCCCTGCCCGATCACATTACTCACCATCGCATTGGCAGTAGCCGCAAAAGCCCAGGTAAAACAGCCGAAAAAGCCGAAAATATTTCGCATGGTGTTGGATACGGCAAGATCCCTTTGTCCGTGGTGTTCTATCAGGATATAAAAAAATTCCCAGCTTACAATACTGATGGTGTGTTGTAAGATCAGCGGCGATGATTGTGTAAGGATCAGTTTACCGGCTGCTGCATCGTAAGCCTTGTTTTTGAACAGTTCCAGTTTTTTACCGATGCCCTTGTAATGGATCACCAGGAAGATCACGGCCAGCCCCGTGATCTCCGCGATCACAGAGGCCCACGCAGCCCCGTTGAAACCCAGCTCGGGCATACCCAGTTTACCATAGATCAGTCCGTAATCGAGTACAATATTGGTAATGGCTTCGGTTGCCGTACCGATCACGAGGTAACGGCTGTGATTGGTTCCTACCAGCAATGCATTGCGCATCTGGTAAACAAAAAGGAACGGGAGTCCGAGTATACGTATATTCAGGAACTTCACGGCCATGTCCACACCCGACTGGTCGTGCAACGTATAACGCAGGATCCAGGGCGCTACAAACCAGGTGATCAGTATCCCCGCCAGTGCAAAAGCAAGCGCAATCCGTACGCCCTGCCAGAAAAGCGTTCCGATGGCATCAATGCGGTTTTCTCCCGCGCGTCTTGCGATCAGTGCCTGAAGGCCGTTGTTCAGTCCGTGCCCCATCACCGCAAATACCAGGTAATAAACCCCTGTAATGCCTGCCATGGCGAGTGCATGCTGGCTTAGTCCGCCCAGGAATATATTATTGGTAATAAAATTGATCTGCGGAACAATGATCGATGCGGAGATGGGTAATGCGATACGTAAGATCTGCTTATCCGAAATACCCACCTGCAGGTTCATGTCCTTTCTGCCTTCTTCCATACGCCGTAAAGCTACTATTTTAATAAAGTCTGCCTAATTCATCCACCCGCCATAACGGTTTTTTTATATCATTGCATTGTAATTGATCAGCACATGGCCCATAAGACAATAGGTTTATATACAGCCGGGAGCGGAAACGGACAACTGGTGATCGAGATCGGCCATGATCAGCTTGCCTGCCTGGTAAAAAACAGCGAAGGCCTGGTAACCGGTTTCGAGCTCTTCGAAACCGAAACCGCTGAGAACGACTGGAACGATGTATTCTATGAAACCCGCGAACTGTCGCAACTGCTCACAGGTACTTACGCGGAAACACATATCTGTTATCATTTTGAAGAAGCTGCGGTAATGCCGGTGAAATTCTCCGGTATGGATGCTGCTGCCGGCTATCTCGCCACACTTTTCGGTGAGAAGGAACGCTATGATACCCGCATCGATAAAACACTGGACCAGCAGGGACTGCATACAGCTTACCGTGTACGCAGATCCGTTCAGGAACTGGCCGGAAGGTATTATGTATTACACCAGGCACATCATTCCTGGTCGCGCCTGCTACATTATGCAACTACTTCAGGTAATGATCATGCAACGGTGTTCAACATACAGGTATATAAAAGTCGTTTCACCATGACTATTACCAGGGGCGGGCAATTACAGCTGATCCGTTCATTCGGTTATCAAACGGAACAGGATATTTTCTATCATATTCTTCATGCCCGCCAGGAACTGAAGCTGGAAGACATACAGGCAACCGCAGCGATCAGCGGTTTGTATGATCCGGCATCAGCACTGCATAACAGGCTGCGGCAGGTTTTTGCAGCTGTATTGCTGGATGAAGTGCCCCCGGGACATATTTTCAGCAGTGAGCAGGCATCAGCTTACCCGGCACATTATTTCACGCCATATTTTATACTGGCCGTATGAGGATCATTTCAGGAAAATGGGGCGGGAGAAGGATCAGTCCGCCGGCAAACATGCCGCATACACGTCCTACAACAGATATAGCCAAGGAAGGGCTTTTCAATATACTTCAGAACCGGATGGATTTTGAAGGCATCACCACGCTAGACCTCTTTGGCGGAACGGGTTGCATCAGTTATGAACTGGCATCGCGCGGTGCGGGAGACCAGACGATCGTGGAGAAGGATCCGGTGATGCATGCGTTCATCAAAAAGAACCTCGACATGCTGGGCGCATCCCATTCAAAAGTGCTCAAAATGGATGTGTTCGCATTCCTTGCGGGCAATACAGCCACTTACGATTTTATTTTCGCAGGGCCGCCCTATGCATTGGGCACTATCGATGAACTGCCTAAGATCATCGTAAGTAAAAAACTGATCAACAAAGGCGGATTCTTTGTGCTGGAACATACCCCGCGCAATAATTACGAGAACGCGGAAGGATTCAGTTTCATGCGGCATTACGGAACCACTATTTTCTCATTCTTTGTGAACGAAGCATAATGCAGCCCATTTTCATCACCGGGATCGGAACCGATGCAGGTAAAACAGTAGCATCTGCTGTTGTTGTACAGGCCTTACGGGCCGATTACTGGAAGCCGGTACAGGCAGGACTGGAAGAGACAGATTCGGATAAGATCCGTTCACTGACCGCTGTTCCGGGCGGAGTGATCCATCCGGAATCTTACCGGTTGAAATTACCGGCATCACCACATATCGCAGCAAGGGAAGAAGGTATACGTGTTTCCGTATCTGCATTGGTAGAAAAAGCAGGTAGTATTTTACCGGCAAATGGTAAACATCTTGTTATCGAAGGTGCAGGCGGACTGCTGGTGCCGTTGAATGAAAGGGAAACCGTGGCCGATCTTATAAAAGCATTGAATGCAAAGCTGATCCTTGTAAGCCGCAATTACCTGGGCAGCATCAATCATTCATTACTCACAGCCGAATGCTGCCGCAGCAGGAATATTCCCGTACTGGGCTGGATCTTTAATGACCAATACATGTCTTACGAAGAAGAGATCGCAGGCTGGAGCGGTTACCCGGTATTGGGTAATATCCCGCTGCTGTCCGGACTGAACCGCGAAAACATTGCAGCACAGGCCGCAGTATTAGCGCCGCAACTCACAGAGATCCTCCGCGGATAAACAATCATACTGCTGAAAACATTTGTATCTTTCATAAAAGGAAGAGCATTCGATAGCTATATGACCAAAGAAGAGATCCGATCAGTTTACAAAGCAAAAAGAGCAGCGATAGATCCGAGGCAAAAACTGAAACTCGACGACCTGCTGCTGCTGCAATTTCAACAGCTTGATTATGCGGGAGTGGAAACCCTGCTCACTTACTGGCCTATGTCTGGTCAGGCAGAACCCAATACACATCTTTTTTCAGGTTACCTCCGGCACATGCTGCCCGGCCTGCAGATCGCGTACCCGGTCAGTGATCAGCCTACATCAACATTCACTGCGGTACTGATCGATGAGTCGACCGTATACCATACCAACAGCTGGGGGATAACAGAACCAACCGCAGGAATTCCGCTGGATGCAGCAGCCATAGACCTGGTGCTGGTTCCGCTGCTGGCGTTTGATGAAGAAGGATACAGGGTAGGTTATGGCAAAGGATTTTACGACAGGTTTCTTGCCAATTGCCGCGAAGATGTGGTAACCATGGGCTTTTCTTATTTCCCGCCGGTTCCACGGATCGCAGATACAGGACAATTTGACGTACCTTTATCCTATTGTATCACGCCGGACCGTATCTATGAATTTTAATACATTGTTTCTTAAATCTTTTCGGGTGCTGCTTTTGCCGGTAGCGTTGATCTATGGTTTGATCGTATATATCCGCAACAGGTTATTTGACAGGAATTATCTGAAATCTGCAGCGTTCAATTTTCCGCTGATCTGTATCGGGAATCTCGCAGTAGGGGGAACAGGCAAATCGCCCATGGTAGAATACCTCGTAAGATTGCTGCAGCCGCATTATAAAATAGGTACATTAAGCAGGGGTTATAAAAGGAAAACAAAAGGTTATGCGCTGGCAAATGCCAATACTACGGCGCTGGAGATTGGTGACGAGCCGATGCAGTTCCATCTTAAGTTTCCGACGATACCCGTAGCTGTAGGTGAGGAAAGGATTGTAGCCATTCCGCATATGCTGCAGGATGTACCCGATCTGCAGGCGATCATACTGGACGATGCATTCCAGCACCGTTCCGTAAAAGCGGGCTTCAATATCCTGCTTACTGAATACAGCAATCTTTACGTGCACGACTTTTTCCTGCCAACCGGAGATCTGCGTGACGAAAGAGGGTCGGCAGCACGGGCACAGGTGATCATTGTAACGAAATGTCCGCCAGATCTTTCGGAAGAAAAGAAACAGAAGATCATCCGCAGCCTGAAACCTGCCGAGTACCAGCAGGTATATTTCACCACCATCCGTTACGGTATTCCGTATCATATCCATAACAGTACCGATGAATGGCTGCTGACGCCGCGGGATGAAGTGTTGCTCGTATGCGGAATTGCCAACCCGAAGCCACTGAAGGATTATCTGCATGAACATACACATACCTATTACCAGCAGGATTATTCCGACCACCATATTTTCTCTATTGATGATCTGAAAGAGATCGCAGAGAAGTTCAAAGAGATCAGGGCTAAGGATAAACTGATCCTCACAACCGAAAAAGACGCGGTACGTTTTGCCAAGTTCACCGAACAGCTGGCCGATCTGCCGTTGTATGTATTGCCGATCCGGCACGAATTTTTATTTGAAGAAGGAGCACAATTCAATAAGCAAATCATTGATTTTATCCGAAACTTCAGCTTTAACCCGAAATCATGAGCAGAAAGAAATCAAAGCAGAAACAGAAACAAAGATCGAAGCCCTCTTCGCAGGCAACCATACTGAAAGGCAAACTTGAAGTAACGCGTTCGGGCATGGGTTATGTGATCGTAGACAATGTAGCCGGCGACGTACTCGTAAAACCTGCCGACTTCATGACGGCCCTCAACGGCGATACCGTACGCGTTAAAGTGATCAAGGAAAATACGCGCACCGGGAAAAAAGAAGGCAAGATCACGGAAGTGGTTACACGTAAGCAGACAGAATTCATCGGGCATCTGCAGCTTTCAGCCAATTATGCATTTTTTGTACCGGATACAGATAAACCGATGCCGGATCTCTTCATACCATTATCATCAACTTTAGGTGCCAAAGACAAAGACAGGGTGGTGGCCAGGCTGGTGAAATGGGATAAGGACGATAAAAAACCGGTGGGAGAGATCATAAGTATCATGCAACCGGAAGATGAGAATGATGCAGCCATGAAGGAATTACTGGCCCAGGCCGGTTTTCCGTTGTTTTTCCCGGATGATGTGATGGAAGAGGCCGCAAGACTCCCGGAAATATTATCATCCGAAGAGATCGCGAAGCGCAAGGATTGCCGTGATATACTCACTTTTACCATCGACCCGGTAGACGCGAAGGATTTTGATGATGCGATCTCCGTACGCAAACTGAACAGCGGCCTGTATGAGATCGGGGTGCATATTGCGGATGTGAGTTATTATGTTCGCCCGGATACGGAACTCGATGCGGAAGCATACAAGCGCGCAACATCCGTTTACCTGCCGGATCGCGTAAACCCGATGCTGCCGGAAAAGATCTCGAACGAATTATGTTCGCTCAGACCGCATGAAGACAAGTTCACGTTCTCTGCCATTTTCCAGATGACGGAGAAAGGAGATGTGAAACAATACTGGCTGGGTAAAACAGTGATCCACTCCGATCATCGGTTCACATACGAAGACGCACAGGAGATCATTGAAAAAGGAGAGGGCCCTCATCAGGAAGAAATATTATTGCTCAACAGCATTGCACAGCGTATCCGTAAAAAGCGTTTCAGCAAAGGTGCGATCAACTTCTCATCGCAGGAGGTAAGGTTTAAGCTGGATGAAAAAGGAAAGCCGGTCGGGATTGTGGTGAAGGAAAGCAAAGAAGCACACCAGCTGATCGAAGAGTTCATGCTGCTGGCCAACAGAACCGTGGCAGAAAATGTATCTAAACTGAAGATCAACAAAAAGCCGGTACCATTCCCTTACCGTGTGCACGATCAGCCTGATGAGGAAAAGCTGGCGCCGTTTGTAGCATTTGCAAAGAAATACGGTTACCATTTCGATATGTCTTCCGCACAGGGCATTGCCAAAAGCTTTAACCAGATGCTGGAAGCAGCACAGGGTAAACCCGAACAGCATGTACTGGAACAGCTGGGTATCAGAACCATGGCCAAGGCAATTTATACATCCGAAAATATCGGTCACTATGGCCTCGCATTCGAACATTATTGCCATTTTACATCACCCATCAGGCGTTACCCGGATGTACTGGTGCACCGTGTGCTGGAATCGATCATAGAAGATCAGCCGGTGCTCGATAAAAAAATGGAAGAGAAATGCCGTCACAGCAGCGAACGCGAACGTGCGGCAATGGAGTGTGAACGTGCCGGCAACAAATACAAACAGGTAGAATTCATGCGCGATTACCTGGGTGAAACTTTTGAAGGTGTGATCAGCGGCGTGGCTGCATTCGGCTTCTTCGTGGAAACCATCCTGCACAAATGCGAAGGAATGGTAAGCATGCTCAGTCTTTCCGAATACGACGATTTCAGGCTGGTTGAATCCGACTACAGCCTGGTAGGCATGCGCAGCGGACGTAAATTCAGGATGGGCGATAAAGTATGGATCCGTGTAGTAGCCGCCAATCTCGAAAAACGCCAGCTTGATTATGAATGGGTACTCGGCCCCAATGGCGATGAAGAAACAACGGTAAGACCTGCAGCAAAGAATAGGAAGCAGGAAAAGAAAACGGCTACAGCAAAAACAACGCGTAAGAAAAAAACGGAGTGATGCGCAAATACCTTGTTTGTATCGGGATCCTGTTCCTGCTGCTGGCGCCTAAATTGCACGGCCAGGAAATGTATTACAATATCTGGAGCGATTTTCATAATACTCCTTCCAAAACTGTATTTGCAGATACCGCAAAGATCAGGTCTGCGCCCGGCACTAACAGCCTGGTGACCGACACATTATATGCCGGTGATACTTTATTCGTAATAGCTACCGAAAAACAGGAACTCACACTGAAAGGCTTCACGGCTCCCTGGCTGAAGGTTCGTTACAATGTAACTGGTGTTCAGAAAACAGGTTATATCTGGGCGGGACTTGTTTCTTTTGAACGCGCAGCCAGTAACAATACCACATTTGTATATGGGTTAGATCTTATCAGGTCGAAGGACAGTGTATTTGCAGACGGTGAAAAAGTAAAGTTGCGCGAGTGTATCGTAAAATTAAAGGCAGTACAAAACCGCAAAGTCGTTTCGGCCAGAGGCTGGGTATTGGGCAGTGAAGAATCGCTTAGCTACACAACGGCAAAGCTCACCAAAGGAAAGGGGTTGGCAACGGTTCTGAATCTGGTAGAGGTTGTATTCTCTGGCGAAGCCTGTGGCATACCAACACTTACCTATACATACGCCTGGAATGGCAAACAACTCATTGCATTGCCCGAATTGATGGATGTGGGTGATGCAGATGTATACTGGCACGAAGAACGTTTTGTGTACCCCGCCGACAAAGGTGGTAAACCTTCACTTCTTACCTGGAAAATGAAAGAAGCAGAGTCAACAGAAAAAACAGATAAAAAAGGTAATACCATCTATAAGGAATCATCAGCCACGAAAACATACCGCTGGACAGGTGATAAGTTCATTCTTCAATAAATGATTACGCGGGATATTTAAAAGTTACCAGCTAAAACCCGCTGATCGGCAGGACTTGAAGGAGTTGTGGGGTGAGGGCGAGGTGAGGGGGAGCTGCGCTCCGGTGAGGGGAAGTGAGGGGACAAGAGACTTTACCCTCACTTCCCCTCACTTCGCCCTCACCCAAACGCAGCTATAACTTTTTATTCAGCGACTAACAACTGCGAAGGTTCAATATTCTTTTTCCGTAAACGCAATGCCTTCCTCAGCCAGTTTCTCCAATACGGGTTCATAGATTTCCGGCAGGATGGGAATGTGCAGCCCACGCAAAGTGATCTTATCATCCAGCAATAACACTGCGGCGATGCCCAATGGTAGTCCTACGGTTTTGGCCATAGCTGTATGCAAGGCATCGTTTCCTGCCACCACCAGTGAACTTTCAACCTGGTGTGCAGCGCCGTTGAGCTCGTAACCGATCTCGTGCAGCATTACGATCAGGTCTTTATCATGCGGCTCCAGTACCAGTTTTTTCTCGAGCAGGTACTGCATCACATCTGCGGCACTAGCTTTGGTAAGTGGGAGTATTTCATCGCTGTTTAAACCGAGGAAACTGAATTGCTGTTTGAGTGTTTCATCCGTATCCAGTTCGCTGAATGAAAAAGAAAGTTGCTGGCGGTGGAGGTGCAAGCGGAGAAACTCTTTTACCGATATTCCGTTCAGCTCGTACTGTTCGGTTTCGTCGGTAAGTTTCAGTTCCACGATCAGCTGCCAGCCGCGGCAGAAATTGGGATAACGCAGTGTAGTACGCATGAATGTAGCTGCATCTTCCAGTCCGTAAACCGGCATATAGCTTAATGAATCACGGTTAGGGTAGTAAGCCAGCTGGCCAGTGAGTCCGGTTGCCACTTCACCGCAATTGCGGAAAATATCTTCGTATGCTTTTTGCTCCTCAGCACCATCTTTCTTATAAACAGCACCGGCCTTACCCGCAAGCACCACGTTTCTCGGGTTCCAGCTGATCTTGTAGTGCCATGGGTTGTTATCGCTTTCAGGTGAAACAAGTCCGCCGCAATGCGAAAGGAAAGAACGGATCTTACCGCCGGCAGCCTTGATCCGGTGGATCAGCTGCATAGCGCTCATGTGATCGATGCCGGGATCAAGCCCCATTTCGCAGAGGAATAACAGGTTGTTACCGGCGATCTCCGCGGCCAGTGCCCGGATCTTTTCATCCACATAAGACGCAGTAAGCAGGTGCTTGCGGAAACGGATACAATCGGTTGCAACGAGATAATGCAGGGCGGGCGGCATCATGGAGATCACCACATCCGCATCCTGTATCAGCGCGGCGCGGGCAGCTTCATCCTGGATATCCAGCCGAACCGCTTTGATGAAATCACTTACACCGGTTTTTGATTGTGCAAGCTGCAGGTCGGCATCGGCAACGGTTACCTGCCATTGCCTGTTCTCTGCTGTTTTTTTCAGGAAGCTGATGAGTACGGTGGCCGATTTTCCTGCACCGATCAGTAAGATATGTTTGGTCTGCATAAAAGGTCTGTTAAACGGGGGCTAAAGATACTATCCGGGCATGGAAGAAAAGCACAAATATGCACCAGCGGTAAAAAATATATCCACCTGTTTATCAGTAGTTTACACCGGTTGCCGGCAACTGTTCCGGAACACGGACATCTCTGCCGGTAATTAACCCCCATTTGTGGATAAAAGTCTCTTAAAAACACCCGTTTCAGCTCCTTTTTACGCCCTGAAAAAGTTATCTTCGCCCACCTTGAAATATTTTAAAAATCAAGTATAGGAATACAGACATGGAAGAGAACCTGATACCCGAACAGACGAACGACAACGATCGCATTATACAGGTAAACATTGAAGAACAGATGAAGACCGCCTACATCGATTATTCGATGTCGGTGATCGTGGGCAGGGCCCTGCCTGACGTAAGGGATGGTTTCAAACCGGTACACCGCCGGGTATTGTATGCCATGAACGAACTGGGTAACCACAGCAATAAACCCTACAAGAAATCAGCCCGTATCGTGGGTGAAGTAATGGGTAAGTATCACCCGCATGGAGACTCTTCCATCTATTCTACGCTGGTACGTATGGCGCAGGACTGGACCATGCGTTATATGCTGGTAGACGGTCAGGGTAACTTCGGTAACCAGGATGGCGACCAGCCGGCTGCGATGCGTTATACCGAGTCGAGGTTACAGCGACTGGCAGAAGCCATGCTGTCCGACATCGACAAGGAAACGGTGGATTTCCAGCCCAATTTCGATGATTCCCTGGAAGAGCCGACTGTATTACCGACCCGTATCCCGCAATTGCTGGTGAACGGATCCTCGGGTATTGCTGTAGGTATGGCCACCAACATGATGCCGCATAACCTGAGTGAAGTGGTAGATGGTTGCATAGCATATATCGACAACAGGGAAATTCCTGTGGAAGACCTGATCAACTATGTAAAAGCGCCGGATTTCCCAACGGGAGGTGTGATCTATGGTATGGATGGCGTAAGGCAGGCACTACTCACAGGCCGCGGCCGTGTGGTAGTGCGTGGTAAATGTCATGTGGATACCAAAGCCAGCGGACGCGAGCAGATCGTGATCACGGAAGTGCCTTATCAGGTAAACCGGGATGCGCTTACAGACCGTATCGGCCAGCTGGTAAATGATAAGACCATCGAAGGTGTGGCACATGTGAACAATGAAAGTAACATGCGCGAGGGTACCAGGCTTGTGCTGGATCTGAAAAGAGACGGCGTGGCCCAGGTGATCATCAACCAGTTATTCAAATACACCGAGCTGCAGACCAGCTTTGGTATCAATAATGTGGCTATCAGCAAGGGCAGGCCGCGTATTTTCAACCTGAAAGACCTGATTGCAGAGTTTATAGAATTCAGGATGGATGTAGTGATCCGCCGTACTAAGTTCGAACTCCGCAAAGCGGAAGAAAGGGCGCATATCTTACAGGGTTACCTGATCGCGCTGGATCACCTGGATGAAGTGATCAGCCTGATCCGTAATTCAAGCACACCGGATGCAGCGAAAGAAAACCTTGTCAATGCAGGCTGGGGACTCGATGAGATCCAGGCAAAAGCGATCCTGGAATTAAGGCTGCAGCGTCTGACCGGCATGGAGCGTGAGAAGATCAAGGAAGAATATGATGAGCTGATGAAGCATATCGCATCACTGAAAGAACTCCTGGCCAATGAAGGTCTGCGTTACGAGCTGATCAAAACCGAACTGCTCGAAGTAAAAGAGAAATTCGGTGATGCAAGGAAAAGTGAGATCCAATACCTCGCCAATGAAATGAGGATTGAGGATCTGATTGAAAATGAGGATGTTGTAATTACTATTTCGCATTTAGGTTATATTAAAAGGACATCGGCAACAGAATACCGCCAGCAACGCAGGGGTGGTCGTGGGGCAGTTGGTTCCAAGACCCGCGAAGAAGATTATGTGGAGCACCTGTTCGTAGCATCAACGCACGATACCATGATGTTTTTTACAGAGAAAGGCCGCTGTTACTGGCTGCGTGTGTATGAGATTCCGGAAGGCGAGAAGCAGAGCAAGGGCCGCGCGATCCAGAACCTGATCCAGATCCCGGGCGATGATAAGGTGAAAGCCATCATCGACGTGAAAAAACTCGATGACAAGGAATATGTGGAGAGCCATTATATAGTTCTCTGTACCAGAAAAGGCATCATCAAGAAAACATCGCTGGAAGATTTCAGTCGCCCGAGAGCCAATGGAGTAAATGCCATTACGGTGGTAGAAGGCGATGAGCTGATCGAAGCAAAAATGACCAACGGGCAGTCGGAGATTATGCTGGCAGTGAAAAGCGGCCGTGCGATCCGTTTCCCTGAAGATAAAGTACGGCCAACCGGCAGGGGCGCGATCGGAGTAACGGGTATAGAGGTAGACGATGAGAAAGATGAAGTGATCGGAATGATCTGTATCGACAAGGAAGATACCTCCCGTACCATCCTCGTGGTAAGTGCCAAAGGTTACGGAAAACGAACCCAGGTAGACGAATACCGGATCACGAACCGCGGCGGGAAAGGAGTGAAGACGATCAGTGTAACAGAGAAAACCGGCGACCTGGTAGGTATATTATATGTAACGGAACAGGAAGACCTGATCATCACCTGTAAGTCGGGCATCACCATCCGTACCGGCATTGTGGATATCAGGGAAGCAGGACGTGCAACACAGGGTGTGAAGCTGATCCGTATCGACGAGGGCGACCAGATCGCAGCCATCTCCCAGATAGAAGAGCAGGAGGAAGAAGCAGAAATTGCAGAAACCGATGGGCAGCCTGAAGGCGAAAATGGCGCAGCACCGGCAGCAGATACAGCTGAAACAACAGAACCCGTTCAGGATTAATCGAATAGGAAGGAATGGAGGGCTTAAAGAGGCCCTTCATCCTTTTAACGTCCTGATTATTAGAACTAAAGCAGTTTCCCTATTTTTGTAAGAACCGATAATTAAATCACTCCCAAATTATGAAGAAGCTTTTATTGCTCGCTATGTTGGGCGCAACGTTTCAACTGGCAACAGCGCAGGATTTTAAAAAAGTGCAGAGCGCATTTTTATTGAACAGGATAGATGAAGCGAAGACAGAGATCGATAAAATCGCTGCAGACCCTAAAGTGAACACCAAACCAGACGTATTATACTGGAAAGCAAAAGTATATGCTGCTATTTATAAAGACCCGACCTTAAGTGCCAAGTATCCAAAGATCAAAACAGAAGCGATCGAAGCAATGGATAAGTACATGACAGCAGAACCATCTTTTGCGCAGGTAAAAGAAAAAGGCGCTGATCCGTTCTTCGACCTGTATTCAACCTCTTTTGGTGGTGGTGTAAAAGTATTCAACGAGAAAAAATGGGATGATGCACTTGATTATTTCAGCTCAGCTGTAAAATATATCGATGCCATCATTGCAAATAAATGGACCAATGCGAATATCACATTCGATACAACCGCATTATTATACGCAGGTTATTCAGCCCAGAACGCCAACAAGGCAGACGCAGCAGTAAAATTCTACAGCAGGCTGGCAGACCATAAAGTAAGCGGGGAAGGTTATGTAGATGTATACAAATACCTGCTGCTGCATTTCATCGAGAAAAAGGATGAGGCAAACTTCAACAAATATGTAGCGCTGAGCAAGGAAGCATATCCTAAAGAAAACTGGGGTGATTACGAGATCGAGTACATCGACAAAAACTACGACCTGGCTCAGAAAACAGCTATGTATGAAAAAGGAGATGCGGCTGGTACACTGACTGAAGCGAATTACCTCCAGTTCGGTGACCTGTTCAGCAATATCAAAGCAAAGGAAAAAGACAAGCACGACAGCGCAACGCTGGCCATGTACGGCATGAAAGCGGCAGGCGCGTTCAAGAAAGCCTACGCGAAAAACGACAAAAATGCGATCGCAGCCTTTAATGTAGGGGTAATGTATTACAACCAGTTCGGTGACCTGGACGACAGGTATGCATCCAACATCAGGGCAATGCAGGTACTGAACAGCAACAAACCGGTAGAAAAAGATCCAAAGAAAAAAGTAGCTGCAGATGCTAAGTTCAACGAACAGCTGGCGCCGATCAAGAAAGCGAATGCAGACCTGGAGCAGCCAATGAATGAAAGCCTGGATCAGGCGATAGAATGGCTGACCAAATCTTTCGAGATCCTCAAAGCAAAAGGAAACCTGTCTGGCACAGAGAAAAGTGTAGCCAACAAAACGGTTGACTGGCTGGCAAACCTGTATGCTTACAAACGCGACAAAGCAAGAGGTAAAGATGCAAAAGTGTTTGATGCGAACGACGCTAAATTCAAAGAATTCGACGCATTACACGGAAAATTCTAATATAGCATAAATGCATATATGTAAATGGTCACCCGAAAGGTGGCCATTTTTTTTTATAGCGTGCCGGGCACATGAATTGCAGGATCTGGTTATCTAAAACACCGTATATGCCACATTCATATTTAGCCATAGCCGCGTTTATGCTGTCGGGTTTGTTTTCCTGTAGCAGAACTGTAGAAGATAATCCCGGAACTTCAGCAGAAGAGCCGGTAGTAAAAACGGAAACTCTCGTCAATAATTATGAGATCATCTGGGGAATGGATTTCCTGCCGGACGGTGATCTGCTTTTTACAGAGAAGAAAGGCAAGATTCACCGCTATAGTAAAGGAACAGTAACGGAGATCACCGGCGTACCCGCAGTGAATAATGGAGGCCAGGGCGGTTTGCTGGACCTGAAAGTTCATCCCAACTATGCGCAGAACGGCTGGATCTACTGTACTTATTCAGGCACGGATAATACAGGCAAGGGCAGCTGGAACCTGGCTCGTTTTAAAATTACGGCAAATGCTGTAAACAGCTGGCAATCATTGCTTACAACAACCAGTCCGAACGGCTGGCAGGGGCATTACGGCAGCAGGATCGTATTCGGGCCAGATAATCTGTTATATGTGAGTGTTGGTGAAGGCGGCCCCGGAACACAGGGCGGTGCCAATTCATTTAACAAGAATGCCCAGAGCACAACAGAGATCTGGGGCAAAGTACACCGTTTAACTGATGACGGACTCGTGCCCGGCGATAACCCGATCTTACCGGGTAATGCAGCACCCAATAGTATTTATTCATACGGACATCGTAATCCGCAAGGCCTGGCCTGGAATCCGTTCACCAACGAATTATGGGAAACGGAGCATGGACCCAAGGGAGGTGATGAAGTGAACATCATCCGCAAAGGAGCCAATTATGGCTGGCCGCTGGTATCGTACGGAATCAACTACGACGGAACAACGATCTCAGAGAACCCGGAGATGACGGGCGTAGATAAACCGATCCATACCTGGACGCCATCGATCGCAACCTGCGGCTTGGCGTTTATAACCAGCAATAAATTCAAAGCCTGGAAAGGTAATATGTTGGTTGGTTCGCTGGTGTTCAAATACCTGTCGCGCCTGGAGATGTCGGGCAACCGTGTAGTAAAAGAGAATAAATTACTCGAGAACATCGGACGGGTTCGTAATGTAAAGCAGGGGCCGGATGGAAATATCTATGTGTCTGTAGAAGGACCGGGAAGGATCATCAGGCTGGTAGCGGAATAAGATATTAATGAGGAAGCACTAGGAATGGTGCTTTCTTTTAAATCTATTACTTAACATAATATTAAGTAAGATTACAACGAAATTTTTGCAATATGAAAAATTCAGTTACTTTTGAAGGGTTGACGAAATGACAGTAGAAGAGGTGATAAGAAGGCGCGAATTGGCGCAGGATTTGCTTTCATAGTTGATGTTTAAAAGTTACAAATTGGTGGTTTGTGGTAATGGTGAGGGCAATTATATAACATTCTTAAAATAGGTGACACAACTGTTTTTCAACAGATGTGTATAACCCGGTTCATAGTGTCCGGGTTGTAGTTCAGATTTATTGATGTTTATCTGAACACGTGGTAAGGTGGGGTGGTACCCATCATATTCAATCCGAAAGGATTTATAAGTGCAGGCGTGGTAACCTGCACTTTTTTTTATGTAGCTCCAGTAACGAAGGCCCTGAACCTTCATACCTGCAGTTATCGCCCAGGTGGTGGACAAACACACATGAGTGTATCACCTTTAGCCACCGGCACATCTTTACTCATTACCCTTGAATACAAGCGGCGAGGCTCTAACACCAACGCATCGAGAGCAACGTTATATCCAGCGAAAGAAGAAAGCAAATCCGTAGCATTACTGCCAAGCATTGCCTTAGCGGCATCTTTGCCCCATTCAGCACTGATGTTATACGGCTCACTGACTTCCGATATCGGAATAAATCTTTCAGTGATGTTATAGTGCCATTGACCAGCAGTATCCGTTTCCGCTTCATACACGCGGACTGTCCAGTGCGCTATAAATTGTACATCTGTGATCATTGCGCAAAATTTACAGGTGTGAAATCAATACCGGGATGCAGTGCTGCAATTTTCTGTATGAGCACATCGTCTGTCAGCCAGTTATCTGTTTCTTCTTTCTGCAGCAACACAGTGGCTGCGTACACAACCTCTGAACCATGCAGCAACATGTAACGCATACGCGCCGTTCCTGATGATCTGTACTGCACTTCATAATCATAACCATCAACGTTAATGGCCGTTTGTAAAGCTATTTTTGTCATTGAATTTTGTGTTTAATCGTTTCTGATGGAAATAGGGAATGTATAACCGTTGATGTTAACGGGAAGAATCGAGCCACCCAAAGTCACAGTCAATCTATTAAGAAGGGAGTTAAACTTTGTTTTCAAATCTTCGAACGTATCGTCTTCAGTAACATAATATTCCGATGTGATAAGATCGTTGTAGGCAAAAGGAACACCAATCTTAACAGGAGCCGGATCAACGCCAAAAGTCTCACCGGTCTGTATTGAACCGTCAAACTGCGTTACAGTTGCATCAATCTTAAGGCGTGCGGTCGAATCGTCCGGCTTAAAAGCCTGCAATACCGCAGTTCCTGAATCGGAAATACTGGTAGGCTTCAGATGTATCTTATTACCGCCGTTATCCTGGAAAAAGAGGCTATTACGGCCGTGTTCATCAAAATAGTTCTGCCATCTTTCATCTACAGCACCTGCACCTGGTTCACCGGGATCACCTTTGTCACCCTTATCACCCTTCGGGCCGGGTGCACCGTCACTACCAGTATCGCCCTTATCACCTTTATCACCCTTTGGGCCTGCCGGGCCGGGAGGCCCCGGATCACCGGGGTCACCCTTTCCGAAATCTTCAGGCTTATTAAGGATCTCCGTAATACCGCTGGTAGCTTCCCAATCACTGTTTTTCTGCCTGCGGCTACTGTTATTCTTAACGTCTGCCATAACTGTACCTCCTTTTAGGTTTCATTGCCCTGATCGCTACAATCACAACAGCAACGATAGCAACAATGACAGCACCAATTTTCATATACGACTTGGTACTGGTATTAGGAACCCTTGTATTGCCCGGCTCCGGTGTCTCTACTTTGCCATTAACAGTACCAACAATCGGGTTCGACTGTACAACAGGATTCTGAAAAAATGACTGTGTAGTTCCAGCCAGCTGGAACGTACTTTTTGAGTAGTTAGGATCTTGCTTTTCTACAGCATCGGCTTCAGCAGACATGCCGCCTGCGCGGATCTTTGCAGCAATTTCCTTGTACGTTACTTTACGCCTGAAAGTGCCGTAAGAATCATACCCGTCCTGATTAACAAGCGTATCAAACCCCTTGTTGCTAACATAACCATAGAGATTAGAAGCTGTACGGGCCTTATCTTCATCAGCCGGATAATCAGTAACCCACGCTCTCGCCTGTGCCGGTGGCCATCCTTTCCAATCGGACAATGTATCACGCTTAAATAAGCCACCAATAAAGCCCGTAGCAGCCGCAAGCGGATTACCTGCTACGTTACTAACCGTTTTCGTTAAATCTTCAAAGAATGCCATATTAAACGAGATTATCCTGAACGTATTTGTTTAAAGAAGACCAGTGACTTTTACAAAACCAGCCCATCGGATTACCCCAGCTGTCCAATTCCTTCAGCACAGCATTTTTAAAGGAAGAGCCATACGCATTCTGATAATAAGTAGATGCATATTGCACCTCTTCAGCATTGCGCAAAGAATTAAGAAAGTCCACCACCTCACTCTCCGATGTTGACCAAGCATCAAACATATCTTTCAACGATTTCACAACACCCACAACAAAACTGGTACGGATAGCAGTACACGACTGCTGATTAAGATCTGCATTAACCTTCTCCTGATCCTTACCGGCAGACAGAAAAGCAAACCCACTGGAAAACTTATTTAACAAGGACTTGCCGAAAGCGATAACCGCGATCACAACAATTCCAATAATACCCCAACGCATATACTGCGTTGCCTGATTGTTTTTTCTTTTATATGCCATAATGGTTTTTTAAACGAGGAACAAAGCACGCTCATCAGGACGGCGATTCGTAAGGCCTGCAATCACAACCTTTGCACCATTAACGGTTACCTTATTCCATTTGAGAAATTCATCGGCTACAGCCTTTGCTGATTCACCGGCCTGTATACGTTTCCATAACGTAGATTCGAGCAGAGCACCAGTACCAACGTTATAAGCAAACGATACAAGCGCAGCCGTTTGAGAATCCGTTAACTTAACCTTTGACCTCGAAACAACGAAATCGTATTTCTGGTTAAACTCATACTCAAATTCTGCCTGGGCCTGATCCTTTGTGATCACATCACCCTTTTTTACCGATGCACCGTTTTTATACTTGATAGTACCCCAACCGATAGTCCATATTCCCGCGCTATCTTGGTAGGCTTTGAGGTATAAACCTTCCCATTTTTTTATGATAGCTTCAGCTGTTTTTTTTGCACTCATAAGTGGATTGTAAATTGTTAATGTATTCTGCAAGTCGTCCAGCATTGACGTTTCATCCCCTTCATTTCTTTTCGGGAATATGATACGCCAAACAAAAGCAACTGCAGCAAGAAGAAAAGCCGCCGCTAATACAAGGGCGGCCTTTCTGTTTTTGGTTTTTCGCGCCATGGTTTACTATTTAATAAACATGGCTTTGATCTTGGATCCGAAGAAGTACCACGCAGCACCAGCGGCAACAACCACGGCAGCGAGTATGTACAATGTCTTAGATTTCATCTTTCTTTTTGTTTTTGTTAAGAATGTGTTTGATAGCTGGTGTTACAGCAATAATCGCTACTGCAATCTGACCAAGGGCCGAGATCACGCCCGGCACCTGGGAAAGAAAATGCATAAAGCCGCTACCTGTCACACCAATCGTTGCGATTGAATAGGGATGATTAGTCATTCTTCACTTCAGGCTTTGCGTCCGCAGGTGCATGTCCTTCATAGTAATCATGGGCAGCTTTGAAACCTGCGTTCACCGCTCCCAGCACGACACCGAAAATCATTGCCTTACGGAGAAAGCCACCCATTTTTAATAAGAACTTCATTAGCGGCGGTTTTTAGGTTGACCAAAGCGGCCGCAGTAACCGCCATTAGGCGCTTTAGGATTCAATACCAATCCGAGTTTCTCAATAGAAACCTTACCGGTTGATTGATCGTAAAGACAGCTAACGAGATAAGGAGCAGCCATGCCAACCTGAACCGTAGCAGTCCAGTTTTCCCAATTGCGACCTGTACGGCTCTCATGTACGTTGGTACCCTTATTAGGGCCACATATGATGGTAACAAAGCCTTGACGACTGGCTTTCCAACCACGTACCCACGGCTTACGGCTATCACCAGACACACCCGAAGTGCAGCCAGAACGTTTACGCTTTGGTCGATTATTACGGTTGTTATTGAAGTTATTATAACC
>NZ_FUWH01000010.1 GCF_900167075.1 Sediminibacterium ginsengisoli
AGTGAGGATGGGGTGAGGGCGAAGTGAGGATGGGGTGAGGGCGAAGTGAGGATGGGGTGAGGGCGAAGTGAGGATGGGGTGAGGGCGAAGTGAGGGGGGTGAGGTCGAAGTGAGGGGGGTGATTCAGCACCATACCTTCACTTCGACCTCCCCGGAGTGCAGCTCCCCCTCACCTCGCCCTCACTTCATTCACTTAAAAAATATCTCCGTAGCACCATACCCAAACCGCGGATCGTACTGGTTGACGAATGTTTTCACTTCGCGCTTTACCTTGAGAATATCGTGGATCTCGTCGCGCAGCCGCCCCTTGCCTACACCATGGATTACGGTTAAAGAAGGCTGGTGATGCGCTACGGCCAGGTGATACCATTTTTCAAACTCTTTCAACTGGATATCGAGTATCTCGTAGTTGTCCATCTGCTCCCAGCCATGGGTCAGCTTCTCTATATGAAGGTCTACAACGGAACGTGCTGGCTCCAGGTTCTGGCGCAGTCTGGAAGCATCGTATACCTTGAAGCCTTTTGCTGCGAGTGATGATAGTTCCAGCCGGTCGCTTTTTTCTTCTTCCGTTTTATCGGGATAAATATCGAAAAGCTTGTAGGAAATAGTTGGGCCGTTATTATCCTTCAGCTCTTCAATACGCTGGAAAACCTGTTTTGGCTTCAGTTTCAGTGACGTTTCGTAATGCGTTGCCTTTCTTTTCTCGGGTTGTAATAAAGAAAAATCGACGCTGAAAGAAGGGCTGTCGTTTACAGCTTCAAACGGAATATCGTGGATATAGAAATCGTGAAAAGGATGTACTTCACTTTCCAGTTCAAATTCGGGCTTGTTAAAGAAGTATTGTTTATAGCGGATCCGGTAACCCTTATCCGTTTTGTTAACAAGGTGCACTTTCAGCAATTCCACCACTTCGTCGTTGAAATCATCCAGCGCAAATTTGGGCAGGAATGACAGCCATACTCCATCAGCAACCCTGATCGTATTGGGTTTGCTGTTTTCTTTGGGTACCTGGTCTATATAAACTTTGGGAGCCGGCTTTTTTTCGTTTACCACCTTGTTCTTCGTAAAACGCAGAAAATACGGGAAATCGATCTGGTCCATATAAGCCGGGAATTTAACGCCCCGCACTTCTATCAGCACCATTTTATCGTTCATGATCTCGATCACTTTACCTTCCTCATTACTATGCAACACTACAATTTCGTCCCCTACCTGGTATTTCATCTTTCTGAATTATACTGCAAAAATACAGATAATTTGTTGCACCGTTCCGTTATCAAAGCCAATCTATCCTTGCTGTGCCAGCCTGCTTCTGTTGCGTCCGTAGAGGAAGTAAATACCGAGGCCCAGTACCATCCATACAAAGAACCACAGCCAGCTCACCGCCGGGATCTCGATCATCAGGTAAAGACAGCATAATGCGCCGATCACCGGGATGAATGAATAGTTTCTCAGGAAAGTGAGTATGGCAGTAATGATCGCGATGGCCAGGAATACGAGGAACAGGATCTCCTGGTAACCTTCGGTGCCGATGTTCGCAAACGCATTACTGATACGGCTTCTGAAAACGAAGATCACGATAGCGACAACTACCGGCAGCAGGAATTTACCGTTTATATAAGGTAATGAAAAAGCATTGCTGTTTCTCGCTTTGTTGATTTTGGGTAATACGAGCACTCCGAAACATACCAATACAAAAGCGAATAAGGTACCGATACTGGTCAGATCCGTCATAAAACTGCTTGATACAAACATGGCTGGTATGCCCACCATACATCCTGTTACAATTGTAGCGAACGATGGTGTCTGGAATCTGGGATGCACTTTGGAGAATTTTTTAGGCAGCAGCCCGTCGCGGCTCATGCTCATCCAGATACGCGGCTGCCCCAGCTGGAATACAAGTAATACGCTGGTTGTTGCAACAACGGCACTTACAGAGATCAGGTAACCGACTTTACGCAGTCCGAGTTTATCGAATACATACGCCAGCGGATCGTCTACTTTCAGCTCGCTGAAATGAACCATACCGGTAAGTACGAGTGCGATGAGTATATACAGAACCGTACAGATCACCAGCGAATAGATCATACCTCTCGGCAGATCACGCTGCGGGTTCTTACATTCTTCTGCAGTGGTGGAGATCGCATCAAAACCGATATAGGCATAGAATACAGCAGAAACGCCTGCCAGTACGCCTCCGAAACCATTTGGCATGAACGGATCCCAGTTATTCGTATCCACATAGAAAAAGCCCATTACGATAATGAACAGGATCACGGCGATCTTGAAGATCACCATAAAGTTGGTACTCTTTTTACTTTCCTTGATTCCCACATAAGCCAGTATCGTGATCAGCACTACGATGATGAGTGCAGGTACGTTCAGGATCACTTTCCAGCTGCCGATCATTGGTGCATTGGTTATTGCATCATAACCCAGTCTGGCATGCTTGCTTAACTGTTCAAGCGGTTGTCCTGCCGCAATGGCTTTTACAGCTTCCTCATAACCGCTCTGTGCATTGGATGTGTTGGTTGCCAGCCAGCCCGGGAGATGAATATTGAACCCGGCGAGAAGATTGTTGAAATAACCACTCCAGCTGATCGCTACCACAATGTTTCCGATCGCATATTCCAGTATCAGTGCCCAACCGATGATCTAGGCTACCACTTCCCCGAACGACACATATGCATAGGTATAAGCACTACCCGCAATCGGCACACGACTCGCGAACTCCGCATAGCAAAGCGCACTGAACCCGCAGGTAATCGCTGTAATGATAAAAAGTAAGGCAATGCCCGGTCCGCCGTTATACGCCGCCGTACCAATGGTGGAGAAGATCCCCGCCCCGATCACCGCCGCGATACCCATGAAAGTAAGATCACGTACACCTAAGACTTTCCGGAGCCCTCCTGCATGACCGTCATTATGGCCTGCCTGCGCATCTGCTACGATCTTATCGATGGATTTTTTCCTGAATAACGAATCGGACATGTGTGTGGTTTTGGTAGTGCTAAAGCTAAGGGATAATGGATAAAATACAAAGTAAGCCTACTGATCTCTCTGGATCAGGAATTCTGCCAGTTCTTTTAAAGGTGCTTTACGGACGTTGAGTACGGCGATCTCATCCAGGTGTCGCAAAGCCTGCGCCAGGTATTTCTCTTTGAGTTCGCGTGCCCATTCGTCTGCATTGCAGGCCCTGAAGATATCCAGCACCTGCGCCACTTTATCCGCCGGATTACGCATCATCAGTCCGTAAAGCTGCTGCTGCTGTTCGGGCGATGATACTGCGAGTGCATGCAGCAGGAGGAATGTTTTTTTATTCTGACGGATATCGCCCCCTACTTCCTTACCAAATTTTTCCGGATCGCCGAATGCATCGAGGTAATCGTCCTGCACCTGGAAAGCGATACCCAGGTTCTTGCCGAACTCGTAGATATGCCTGCAGTTACCTTCGCTGGCACCGCCGAGTATCGCGCCGGTTTCCAGGCTGGCTGCGAGCAGTACAGACGTTTTGAGGGTGATCATTTCAATATACTCATCGAGCGATACGCTGCTGTTCTGTTCAAAGTCGATGTCCAGCTGTTGCCCCTCACACACTTCCCTGGCCGTACGGTTGAACAGCTGGAGAATGCGGGGCATATATAAGGTGTTGATCTTCGCGATATGTTCATAAGCCCTGATCAGCATTACATCACCCGAAAGGATCGCTGTATTCTGGCCGTATTTTTCATGTACGGTTACCATACCGCGGCGCAGCGGTGCTGCATCCATAATATCGTCGTGGATCAGTGTGAAATTATGAAAGAGCTCTATGGCGCTGGCAGCTTCAAAGCTGTCGGGGTTAAGTTCTCCGAACAGTTCATTTCCCATCAGGCACATAACCGGCCTGATCCTTTTGCCGCCCCATGATAAAAAATATTCACCCGGTTCGTATAAAGTAGCCGGGGATTCGGGAAAATGACGCGTGGAAAAATAAGTGGCAAATGCCGCTGCATGCTCTTTGAATGTTTGCATAACGCAAACCTAAATGATTAATCCAATGTGTCCATACATAAACCTTAACTATTCTATAAAAGTCTGCGGGTTATTTTTGGCACGATTTTATCGATCATCCGTAAAAAATATCAAAATGAAAAAACTAATCCTGCTGCTGACGATCCTCTCCGCAGCTTTTTACAGCCAGGCGCAGAACCTCGGCTCTGATTACAAGACAGCCCTGGGTGTTAAAGTTTATCCCGGCGCAGTAACCCTGAAACATTTTATTGCACCGAATACCGCTGTTGAAGGCCTCGGATATATTTCGAATGACGGATTCCGGTTAACGGGTCTTTATGAGATCCATGGTGATATTTCAGGTGCGGAAGGACTGAAATGGTATGTTGGCGGCGGTGCTCACCTGGGCGTATGGAGCAACAGCTGGAAAGAAAAATATCCTACACGCAATGCCGGCCTGGCAATCGGTGTTGATGGCGTACTGGGTCTAGATTACAAGATCAAAGGCGCTCCGCTGAACCTCAGCTTCGACTGGCAGCCGTCGTTTAACTTTATCGGCTATAATTATTTCGAAGGCGGCTGGGGCGGACTTGGCGTACGTTATACTTTCTGATCATATTCACATGTATAGAAAAAAAGAGGGCGATGTTGATCAACATCGCCCTCTTTTTTATAGGTTCAGTAGCAGTTAAATAAGCTGTAAGAGTCAGCAGTTTACAGAAATCAGGATTTGAGTTTGAACAGACTGTCCACGAACTCATGTTTATCGAAAATGATCAGGTCATCGATCTTCTCACCTACCCCGATATATTTAACCGGGATCTGGAACTGGTTGGCAATAGCCAGTACCACGCCGCCTTTTGCGGTACCATCCAGTTTGGTGATGGAAATAGCAGATACATCGGTAGCAGCTGTAAACTGGCGTGCCTGCTCCAGTGCATTCTGACCGGTTGAACCATCGAGCACCAGCATCACTTCATGCGGCGCATGCGGGATCACTTTCTGAATCACCCTTTTGATCTTGCTGAGCTCTTCCATCAGGTGCGCTTTGTTGTGCAGGCGGCCTGCGGTATCGATGATCACCACATCTGCATTGCGGGCTACGGCACTCTGAACCGTATCAAAAGCAACAGCACTCGGATCGGATCCCATTGCCTGTTTTACAATAGGTACACCAACGCGTTCGCTCCAGATGGTGAGCTGATCAACGGCTGCGGCACGGAACGTATCCGCAGCGCCGAGGATCACGTCCTTGCCGGCTTTCTTGTAATTATGTGCGAGCTTTCCGATAGTAGTTGTTTTACCAACACCGTTCACGCCAACCACGAGGATCACGTAAGGTTTCTTTCCTTCGGGGATTCCGAAATCTTTATAGGACTGTTCTGCCGCATCTACCAGTATCGCTTCAATTTCTTCCTGCAGCAGCCGGTTGAGTTCCGAAGTATTTACATATTTATCCTGCTTCACCCTGGCTTCGATCCTTTCGATGATACGAACGGTTGTCTCGATCCCGACATCCGCACTCACCAGCGCTTCTTCCAGGTTATCCAGCACTTCTTCATCCACCGTGCTTTTACCGGCTATCGCTTTGGTGATCTTTGCAAAAAAACCTTCTTTTGTTTTCTCCAACCCCTGGTCGAGGCTCTCTTTTTCCTTTTTACCGAACAATTTTCCTAAGAAACTCATAGTGTATTGATTTGCAGATACAGACTTTAGGATCAATCAGATGAAGACTACAGACGATAAATACAAAAAGCCTTCCCTAAAAGGGGAAAGCTTTTAATATTGTAAAAGATAACCAATTATTTCTCAGATAAATAATCCTTTACCTTATCCTTGTGCACGATCGCCTCTTTGAAGGTATATGCACCGGATTTAGGGCTGCGTACAGCCTTGATTACTTTAGTCCAGTTCTTAGCTTCAGCGGCTGCTTTCTGGTCCTTTACTTTTGCGTTTTTGGAAGCTGCTTTTGCCATGGTTATTTAATTTCTTTATGAACGGTTACTTTTTTCAGGATCGGGTTGAATTTTTTCAACTCCATACGTTCTGGAGTATTCTTTTTGTTCTTATTGGTGATGTAACGGCTTGTTCCGGGCAGACCAGTGGCCTTATGCTCCGTACATTCCAGAATTACCTGCACCCTGTTACCTTTCTTTGCCATTTTAGGTAGGTTTACGTTGTGTTAATTAGTTAGATCTTAGAACCCTGGGCTCTCATTTCTTTGATCACAGTGGCTAAGCCATTTTTGTTGATAGTTCTCAAAGCATCAGTAGAAACCTTAAGGGTTACCCAACGGTCTTCCTCAGCAAAAAAGAAACGTTTTTTCTGTAAATTTGGTAAGAAACGACGTTTAGTCTTAATGTTTGAGTGAGAAACACTATGACCTACAATCGGCTTTTTTCCTGTAACCTGACATACTCTTGCCATGACTCAATTTTTTTCGGGACGGCAAAGGTAGGGATTATGATCATAAAATCCATAAGAAAATTGCTTTTTTTTCAGCAATTGTCCACACCCGTTATAAACACAGGATTTTGCCGCTTATTTATTCACATCCTGCGCTGCAAAAATACGATTTCCTGCCCGGATTACCGGATTATACAGGCCTGAATTATCCAAAAAAACACAGGCAAGAAGGTCATTGAATGAGAAAGCCGCTTCAAAAGCGGCTTTTCTGCAAAAATCTATCATTAACCCTATGGTTCTGTTTATGCATACATTTCCTCGCGCAACTCTTTCACACGTTTGTCTTCCATGTATTCATCGAAGGTCATCAGGCGGTCGATAATGCCTTTGGGCGTGAGTTCGATGATGCGGTTGGCTACCGTTTGCATGAAGGTATGGTCATGTGAGGTCAGCAGCACAATACCCGGGAAGATATTACAGCCTTCGTTGAAGCTCTGGATACTCTCCAGGTCGAGGTGATTCGTCGGCTGATCGAGCACGATCAGGTTCGGGTTCTGCAGCATCATACGGCTCACCATACAACGTACCTTCTCTCCCCCGCTCAATACATTTGTCTTTTTCATGATATCATCGCCACTGAACAGCATTTTACCCAGAAAACCACGGATAAACGGCTCATCAGCATCTGTTACATGCGATGGAACGAACTGGCGCAGCCAATCCATCAGGTTCAGTCCTTCGGTAAAGAACTCATTATTCTCTACCGGCAGGTAAGCTTTGGTAATCGTAGTTCCCCATTCGAATTTGCCTGCCTCGGCTGTTTCGTTGTCATTGATGATCTCGAAGAATGCTGTTACCGCAGACGGATCCTTACTCAGGAACGCAATCTTCTCTCCTTTGTTCACGCTGAAAGAAACCTTATCGAACAGCACACGGCCGTCTACTGATTTTTTCAGGTTCTCTACGTTGAGGATCTGGTTGCCTACTTCACGCAGGGGCTGGAATATAATACCGGGATATTTACGGTTAGATGGCTCGATCTCCTCCACCGTCAGTTTCTCCAGGGCTTTCTTTCTTGAAGTAGCCTGTTTACTCTTAGACGCATTGGCAGAGAACCGGGCGATAAAGTCGATCAGCGCCTGGCGTTTCTCCTCTACTTTTTTATTCTTGTCATTGATCTGGCGGCTCATCAGCTGTGATGATTCGTACCAGAAAGTATAGTTACCGGTGAATACCTTGATCTTGGCCCTGTCCACATCCGCTACATGTGTACAAACAGTATCCAGGAAGTGCCTGTCGTGGCTCACCACCAGTACAATATTTTCATAATCTGCGAGGAAGTTCTCCAGCCAGCCGATGGTTTCGATATCGAGACCATTGGTAGGCTCATCGAGCAGCAGGATATCGGGATTACCGAACAGCGCCTGGGCGAGCAGTACACGTACTTTCATGTTAGACGGAATGTCTTTCATGAGGCTGTTGTGCATATCATCTTTGATACCAAGACTGCTCAGCAGCGTAGCTGCATCGCTTTCTGCAGTGTAGCCGCCCATTTCCCCGAATTCGCCTTCGAGTTCTCCTGCGCGGATACCATCTTCTTCCGAAAAATCGGCTTTTGCATAGATCGCCTCCCGCTCATGCATCACTTCCCACATTTTCTTATGGCCCATGAGCACGGTATTCAGTACAGTGGTTTCATCGAATTCAAACTGGTTCTGCCTTAAGAACGACATACGTTCGCCGGGCGTAATTTCCACCGCACCTTTATTCGGTTCGATCTCACCACTGAGGATCTTAAGGAAAGTAGATTTCCCTGCCCCGTTGGCGCCAATCACACCATAACAGTTTCCCTTGGTGAAATTGATGTTCACTTCATCGAACAATACCCTTTTACCGTAAGCGAGGGTGATATTTCTTGCACTGATCATTAGCTTGCTCCTGTTTTTAGAAGCCGCAAAGGTATGACGGAATTTGTAATTTGTACATAAGAACCGGTTAATCTGCCGGAATTCAATCCTTGCGGTCGCCACCCAGGCTGTAACTGTTGTTTTCCTCATCCTCCTCACCCAGTTCCTCGTTCTCATCATCTTCTTCGGATCCGGGTATATCCAGGTCGCCGCCGTCTGCATTTACCTGTTCATTCAGCGGCTCGCCTTCATCATCCGTATCATCCGGCAGAATGCTTCTGCGTTCGCGCTCTTCATCGCTGTCGCTGTTATCTGCCGCATGCTCCAGGAGTTCGCGTTCTGTATCACTCACATCTGCATCATCATCGGTCAATTCATTTTCTTCATCGAAAAGACCATCTGCCTGTACATTGGAAAAATACGTCTGACCGGCTTCATTCTGTGATGCCTTATCCCCGCCAACGGATATGCCATTCTCTTCTGAAGACAGGTCATCGTCCTGCGCTTCATTTTCCTCGTCGAAAAGCCCGTCGCCTTCTTCGTCGGCAGATGACACGGTTATATCTTCCATTTCACGCATGCGGGGCGGACGAACATGTTCCTGGCCGGGAATATCTTCAACATCCGGCAGGTCGATCGTTGTCTCTTCGGGTTTCAGGTAAGCCTGGTCGCGTTCATTATCGCGCAGGTCGTTGTCGTTGGTATGTGGTTCAATTAACATAGTTCTCTTTTTTGAGAGAACTGAAAAAATGGTGCCACCGGGAATATCAATGGCTCCTGGCCGAAGGATTGGCATCCAGCGATGCGAATTGTGCTGCCTGGTATTTATAGTGCGCGGTGATTGCGATCATGGCTGCGTTATCGGTGCAGTATTCAAATTTTGGAATAAAGGTTTTCCAGCCGTGTTTCTGTCCCATTTCCTGCAATGAGGCGCGTAAGCCGCTGTTGGCACTTACACCGCCCGCAATGCATACTTGTTTTATGCCGGTCTGCTGTACTGCCTTTTTAACTTTTTTCAGCAGGATGGTGATAATAGTATGCTGGATGGATGCGCATAGGTCTGCAAGATTGGCTTCGATAAAACCTGTTTCCTGTTTCTGCAGGAAATAAAGTACCGATGTTTTCAATCCGCTGAAACTGAAATTCAGTTCCGGGATCTGCGGTTCTGCGAATTTGAATTTCAGCGGGTCGCCGGTCTTTGCATATTTATCGATCAGCGGGCCGCCTGGATAAGGTAACCCGAGCAGTTTGGCGCTTTTATCGAAAGCCTCGCCTGCCGCATCATCGATCGTTTCCCCGATCACTTCCAGGTTCAGCGGATCATGTGCCAGTACAATCTGGGTATGACCACCACTCACTGTTAAGCAGAGGAAGGGGAATTCAGGTATATCATCACCGATCAGATTGGCCAGCACATGCGCCTGCATGTGGTGTACGGCTATCAGCGGCTTATTTAATGTCAGCGCCAGCGATTTTGCAAACTGCGTACCTACCAGCAGGCTGCCGATCAGTCCGGGCGATTGTGTAAAAGCGATCGCATCCAGTTGTTTCAGCCTGTCTGTGGTATTATTTAATTCAGGAAATGCGGCAGCCAGTGCTGTATCCACTACGGGAACAATATTCTGCATATGCGCCCTGCTCGCGAGTTCGGGAACTACGCCTCCGTATTTTTCATGTACGGATTGATTGGCGATATAATTGGACAATATCTTCCCGTTCACACAGACCGAAGCCGAGGTTTCATCACACGAAGATTCTATGGCGAGTATGGTAGTTGACAAATCTGCTTGCATTAAATGATTCGGCGGCAAAGTTATTTCATCCGGCATAAACAAGAACTGATTATTTGGTCCGGATGGCTACCACGGGATCCATACGCGCTGCAATGGATGCAGGAATGATCCCGGATATGATGCCCAGTATCACACAAATGCTGAATGCTAGTATCACGATATTCGGCGCGATATAAATAGCGAATGGCAGTACACTGCTCAGCACGAGAGACAGGAGCCAGACAAGTCCGAGCCCGATAAGTCCGCCTATGATACACAGGAATGCACTTTCCAGCAGGAATTCGGTAAGTATGGTACTTTTTTTAGCGCCGATCGCTTTTTTCAGACCGATCTGGCTGGTGCGTTCTCTTACAGTTACGAACATGATATTGGCAACGCCGAATGCACCTACGATCAGGCTGAGTCCGGCAATAGCCCAGCCACCGGCGCTCACCTGCCCGAAAAAGCCGGTGACCTGCTCACTGAACATGGCCACATCATTACAACTGAAATTATCTTCATCCACAGGGCTCAGCCGCCTGATCTGTCGCATCACCCCAACCAGTTCATCGGCCAGTGCGCTCGACGGGATATCGGGCTTACCCTGTACCATGATATATGGATTGCTGTAATCAGGATTATAAATACTTGCGAAATAGCGGTAAGGAACGATCATCGACTGGTCATAATCATAACCTCCGACAAAACTTTGCCCCTGTTTCTTGATCACACCGATCACATTCACACGGCGGCCGTTGTAAGAAACCTGGCTACCCACTGCTTTTTCCGGGTTTCCGAAAAGTTCTTCAGCCACCACATACCCGATCACTCCGGAAGTGGTGCCACGCTGGAATTCCGATTCATTAAGATAACGGCCGTATTCAATATCGATGGTCTGGATATTGTTGAATTCTTCGGAAACTCCGTATATATTAACACTGTTGAGAATATTGTCCTTAAAGCTGAGGTTTACATTATTGGAAACAAAGAAAGCGGCATTGGAAGCCAGCTGACTTTTCATTTTGATGAATTTCATCTCCTCGTATTTCATCGAGGGACGTTTTACATATTTCCACCAAGGATAAGCGCCCCCTTCGCCGCCATAATACCATTTATCTATGTAGATGGTGTTTGTGCCAAAGGCTTTAATATCGTTCTGTACTTTGCGTTCGAGACTGTCTACAGTTGCCAGTACCCCGATAATACAGAAAATACCGATCGTGATCCCGAAAAGCGACAGAAAGGTACGCAGTTTATTTACGCGCAGTTCCTGTACGGCCATCCGGAAACTGTTCCACAGGATCTTGAGTAGCTTTAACATGATTCAAATGTAATTCAGTGTTGTTGTATGATAAAGTTTTATTTGATGAGGGGTTGGGAAGTGAAACCGGGTGAGGGAGCACTGCGTTCGGGGTGAGGGAGCAATGCGTTCGGGGTGAGGGGCACCGCGTTTGGGGTGAGGGGGCACTGCGTGCCGGTGAGGGGCTGCGCCTTGTGAGGGGGAGTGAGGAAGGAGAGTTTGTTTTGAAGGTGAAGACGCTTGAATATTTACACACTTAATGGGATAGTCCCGGTTTCGGCTCTCCTTCCTCACTCCCCCTCACCGGCACGCAGTGCCCCCTCACTTCGCCCTCACCCAAACGCAATTCCCCCGCAATCTTCAACACTAACCTCCACGCCAGCAGACGCTTATGCACATCATCAAGTCACAGTAATGTAAAAAAAATTTTAGGTAGCATCCGATTCAATCTTACTTTTGCAGCGATTACTTAAACACAAACTTGCAATATGACCTGGAAACAAGTCTTCACTTCATCGGTTGGAAAGAAACTGGTTATGGGTTTTACCGGTATATTCCTGATCCTTTTCCTTATTGTGCACGTTGGTCTGAATGCCTGTATCTGGGCGGGAGATAATGGCGAAATGTTTAACAAGGCGGCCCACTTTATGGGCGCTACAGTAGTTCCCAGGGTATTGGAAATCGGTCTGTTCGCAGGTTTCTTTCTGCATATCATACAGGGTTATATGCTTGCGGCCCAGAATAAAGCCAAACGTCCGGTAGGTTATGCCGTAAATTACGGTAACCGCGGAAGTAAATGGTACAGCCGTAGCATGGGCATCCTTGGATCATTGATCCTGTTGTTCCTGATCATGCACGTATACCATTTCTGGACTCCGAGCAGGCTCGGTGGTATCGGTAATGTACACGAGCTGGCAGCTGTTGAGTATAACGGCAGGGAATATCATAACCTTTTCCTCGAAATGAAAATGGTATTTGAAAGTCCTGTTGTAGTGATACTATATATTGTAGCATGCATTTCGCTCGCCTATCACCTGGCGCATGGTTTCCAGAGTGCGTTCAGAACCATCGGCGTTCACAATAAAAGATACAATATGATGCTTACTGCGCTGGGTAATGGTTTCGCGATCATTGTTCCGCTGGCTTTTGCCATGATGCCTGTAAGTTTTTACCTGGGTTGGGTGTAAATGAATATACCGAGAGACGCGTTTTAATATCAGCCCGACTGCCCAGGGCAGCGGGGAATCAAACACAAAATTACAAACCGTAGCATATGCTAGATGCGAAAATTCCTGCCGGACCTTTAGACGACAAATGGAATGATTACAAAGGACATTGTAAGCTGGTAAATCCGGCCAATAAACGTAAGCTGGAAATAATCATTGTAGGTACCGGGCTTGCCGGCGCCTCGGCCGCGGCTTCCCTCGGGGAGATGGGCTACAAGGTAAAAGCATTCTGCTTCCAGGATTCTCCGCGCAGGGCGCACTCTATCGCGGCCCAGGGTGGTATCAACGCAGCAAAGAACTACCAGAACGACGGCGACAGTGTTTTCCGTCTGTTCTACGATACTATTAAAGGAGGTGACTACCGCGCACGTGAAAGTAATGTACACCGTCTTGCAGAAGTAAGCGCCAATATTATAGATCAGTGTGTGGCACAGGGTGTTCCTTTTGCACGCGAATATGGCGGTCTGCTCAGTAACCGTTCATTCGGTGGTACACAGGTACAACGTACTTTCTACGCTGCCGGACAAACCGGTCAGCAGCTCCTCATCGGTGCATACCAGGCCCTTGAAAGGCAGGTAGCACTGGGTAATGTAAAAATGTACAGTCGCCACGAAATGCTGGAGATTGTAAAAATAGACGGCAAGGCCCGCGGCATTATTGCACGTGATCTCGTAAAAGGCACATTGGAAAGACACTTCGGCCATGCAGTATTGCTTTGCTCGGGCGGTTACGGTAACGTATTCTACCTGTCAACCAACGCCATGGGCAGCAACGTGACGGCAGCCTGGAAAGCACACAGGCAGGGCGCAGTATTTGCGAACCCATGTTTCACACAGATCCACCCCACCTGTATCCCGGTGAGTGGCGATCACCAGTCGAAGCTGACCCTGATGTCTGAATCGCTCCGTAACGACGGAAGGATCTGGGTGCCGAAACAAAAAGGCGATACCCGCAAAGCAAGCGATATCCCAGAAGAAGAAAGAGATTATTACCTGGAAAGAAGATACCCGGCTTTCGGTAACCTGGTACCACGCGATGTGGCATCGAGGGCGGCGAAGGAAAGATGCGACGAAGGTTATGGTGTAGGTTCATCCAAGCAGGCCGTATACCTCGATTTCGCGGCAGCCATCGAACGTTATGGCCGTACGGAAGCGAACAAACAAGGTAAGGATCATGCTTCTCTTGACGAGATCATTGCCATGGGTAAAGAAGTAGTGAAAGAGAAATACGGTAACCTTTTCGATATGTATGAAAAGATCACCGGCGAGAATCCATACGAAGTACCGATGCGTATTTATCCGGCCGTACACTATACCATGGGCGGCTTATGGGTAGATTACGAACTGCAGACGACCGTTCCGGGATTATATGCCCTGGGTGAAGCCAACTTCAGTGATCACGGTGCTAACCGCCTTGGCGCATCGGCACTGATGCAGGGACTGGCAGACGGTTATTTCGTGATCCCTTATACCATCGGTAATTACCTGGCGGATGAGATCTACAGTAAAGCCGTGTCAACAGACCACGAAGCATTTGCAGCAGCGGAGAAATCAGTTTCAGACCGCATCAACCAGCTGATGAATATCAAAGGAAAACAATCGGTAGAGAGCTTCCATAAAAGACTTGGAAAGATCATGTGGGATAAATGCGGCATGGCGCGTAATGCACAGGGGCTGCAGGAAGCGATCACAGAGATCCAGGCATTGAAAAAAGAATTCTGGAGTGATCTGAAAGTACCCGGCGAAGTGAACGAAATGAACCCTGAACTGGATAAAGCGAACCGTGTGGCAGACTTCATCGAGCTGGGCGAACTGATGTGCAAGGACGCACTCAACCGCAACGAAAGCTGTGGTGGTCACTTCCGTGAAGAATACCAGACAGAAGACGGTGAAGCACTGCGTGACGATGCAAACTACATGTATGTAGGTGCATGGGAATATGCGGGCGACAGCAACTGGACACTTCACAAGGAAGTGCTGAACTATGAAGTGATCAAACCAACACAAAGGAATTACAAATAAGTAACGGACAGCCGCATTAATAAACTGACTAATTTTTTATACATGGAACATTATACTATGAACCTGAACCTGAAGGTCTGGAGGCAGAAGAACAACAGCTCTAAAGGTGCATTTAAATTATACAGGGTGGAGAACATTTCATCAGAAATGAGTTTCCTCGAAATGTTCGACGTGCTGAATGAGCAACTGATCCACGATGGCGAAGAGCCCATCGCATTCGATCACGATTGCCGTGAAGGTATCTGCGGAACCTGCTCCATGTATATCAACGGAAAACCGCACGGACCATGGCAGGCGAATACAACCTGTCAGCTGCACATGCGTGCCTTTAAAGATGGCGATACTATTGTGGTAGAACCATGGCGTGCAGGCGCATTCCCGGTGATCAAGGATCTGATGGTAGACCGCAGCGCGTTCGACCGTATCATCCAGGCCGGCGGTTATATCAGCGTAAATACCGGTAATGCGGTAGATGGTAACGCACTGCCGATTGCCAAAGACAAGGCAGATGAATCTTTTGCAGCGGCGATGTGTATCGGTTGCGGTGCCTGTGTTGCAGCATGTAAAAACAGTTCTGCTATGCTGTTCCTGAGTGCAAAGGTTTCACACCTGGCCTTACTGCCACAGGGTGAGCCGGAGCGCAAGTCGCGTGTGATGAATATGGTGGCCCAGATGGATAAGGAAGGATTCGGATCATGTACCAATACCGGCGCATGTGAAGCAACCTGCCCTAAAGAGATCTCCCTCACCCATATTGCACGCCTCAACAAAGAGTATATCTTTGCAGGTGTGACAGAAAAATAAGCACAGATCTTAAAAGATACAGGCCGCAGTTCATCAGTTATGCTGATAGAACTGCGGCTTTTTTAATCCCTCTGTTTTGGCCAACAGTTATTTCCGTTTTAAACAGTTCAGCGTATCGCAGGATCACTGCGCCATGAAAGTGTGTACGGATGCATGCCTGTTCGGAGCCTGGCTGGCCGGAAAAACAACACGCCAGTCTATAGCAAAAGCGCTGGACATCGGCACTGGTACAGGTCTGCTAAGCCTCATGCTTGCGCAGCAGCACAGGGGCCTGCAGATCGATGCGGTAGAACTCGATACAGCGGCCGCAAACCAGGCAGCAGAAAATATCAAAGCTTCTCCGTGGCCTGAACAGATCCATGTGCATCCGGTCAGCATTCAGCAATACCCGGTTACAAACGATTATGATCTCGTCTTCTCCAATCCCCCTTTTTTTGAAAACGACCTGAAAAGTGCGAGTGACACACGGAACCTGGCCCTGCACAGCGCGGCCTTATCGCTGGAAGAACTGGCAGAGATCGCAGTAGCACAACTTAAGCCCGACGGTCATTTCGCCGTACTTCTCCCCTGGCACCGCAATCCTTACTTCCGCGAACTGGCAGGTTCAAAAGGACTATTCCTGGTTGAGGAAACAAGGGTTAGACAAACACCAAAACATGATTTTTTCAGAAGCATGCTGCTCTTTTCCGCAACGCCGGCTGCTGAAGCTGTTCGCGAAACAGAGATCACGATCAAAGAAGGAACGCGATATACACCTGCATTCTGCGGGTTACTCGATGCTTATTACCTGGATGTGAACCGTGCTTAATGAGCTGCGTAATCCTTCAGGTAATCGAAATGTGAAGTCAGGCGGCCTTTCTCCAGGATGGTTGCTTTCTCAATGATCTCACTGCCACCCTTGCGGATATCATCGAGCACATATTTGATCAGCTGTTCGCCGAAATACTTGCTGGCATCGCGCGGTAATTCGTTGGGAAGGTTTCCTACAGCCATGATGTCTACGCTGCCGCTGATATAAGGAGCGGTCTGTTCACCGGTCTGTTTGTTCACACCATACACCGGATCATCGATAGTGGCATCGCCCAGGTTACAGGGAACGCTGCCGCCTTTATCATCTGTGATATCCGCAATGGTCTGGATACGGAAATCTTCTCTGTTCAGGTCTTCCATGCTGAACAGGCGCGGGATATTGTGATCCCAGTAAATACCGTTCATGAGGATATCTGTGTGTGCGCAGTATTGCGCGAAGATGTTCTCGTATTGTTCCGGGTTGGCATGGAAATCAGAGCGCGAATAAGCACCTGTTTCTTTATGACGATAAAGATCGTTGCCCTTGAGATGCACATACACAGGATAATCGAAATCCCGGTGCAGGTAGTCTTCCGGTTCCACTTCCTGGATATCTACCAGGTTCATGATCTCCAGTATCCCGTGCGCTACTCTCCCGCTGCCGGTTACCGCAATCTTGACGGGAGGCAGCTTCAATCCGAAATAAGTATGGATCAGTTCGCGGTAATCTTTTACTTCACCCACACGCCCGAGGTGAAAAGCACCGGTACGGTTGCCATAGGCCATCAAGCCGTTATGAGCTCCCACAATACCCGCGAAGAACCCGAAACCGATGATCCGCTGGCCGTCTTTATGTTCAAGGCATTCGTAATCTGTAAGGGTGATGCCTTTGTCCATCATAGCGTGCAGCATTTCCTGGTTATAAGGCTGCTTTTTACGTGTATGGGAAAAGAACATGTATTTTTTGTCTGCCAGCAGGTTGGCTACCGGCACTTCCTTGATACCGAGCAGCAGGTTACATGCAGAAAGATCAGCCGTTACTTCAATGCCTGCCTGGCGGTATTCGTCGTCTGTAAAACAGCGGCCGGGCGATGTCTGAACCAGGATCTGAATATCAGGAAAGTTTTTCACGAGCCATTTGCACTGTCCGGGCGTAAGTGCCACACGGTTATCCGGCGGAGTTTTTCCTTCATTTATAAGTCCTATAACAAGCATTGATCTATTTTTGTGGCCGCAAGATACTAAAGAAGGCCGGGCAAAAGGCTCAGATTCATCAATTTGTGCGTTTTTTTGCCGGTTTTCCTCCAATATCAGCTGTTATTATGAGATATTTTGAATTGTTCAACATACCGGTAAGCCTGCAGGTGGATCAGAAGCTGTTATCGGCCCGTTATTTTACGTTGCAGCGCCAGTACCATCCGGATCTTTTTGCGCGGTCGGCCCCGGAGGAGCAGGAAGCGGCGCTGGAGTTGACGTCGCTGATCAACCAGGCATTCAAAACACTGAAATCACCCGATGATACGATCCGATATGTGCTGAAAGAAAAAGGGTTACTGCAGGAGGAAGAGAAATACCAGCTCTCGCCGGATTTCCTGATGGAAATGATGGAACTGAATGAACAGCTGGAAGAAAATGAAGATGTAACCGCGGCAACAGACCGCATTCAAAAAGAGATCTATGAGCCTGTTAAAACGATTATTGCAGATTATCAGGAAAGTGTTACTACCGAAGAAGAGTTGTTGCAGGTAAAAGAATACTATTTCCGGAAGAAATACCTGGATCGTATCGGGAAGCAGCATTAAAAAAACTGAAGGTAAAGTATCATTATTGCCGCTGATGCAGTAATATTGCAGCCCACTTGAGCCCAGATGGCGGAACTGGTAGACGCGCTAGACTCAAAATCTTGTTCTCGCAAGGGAGTGCAGGTTCGATTCCTGTTCTGGGCACAATTCAAATGAAGCAGTTACACATGGGTGTAATTGCTTTTTTTGTGTACGTAACTCGAACCCAACATGAGGTTACAGCATTCGCGAAAAGCTTTTGGAAAGTTTAAAACTTTCCAAAAGCTGGTCTCATAAAATCTTGCGCTCGCAAGGGAGTGCAGGTTCGAGTCCTGTTCTGGGCATTTTTCAAGAAAGCAGTCACACATGGTGTAATTGCTTTCTTGTGCGCGGAAGGAACTCAAACCCACTGAGAATTGCGCCATTCGCGGCCAGCTTTTGGAAAGTTTTAAACTTTCCAAAAGCTGGCCTCACATTTCTGACTCATTTTTGTCAAAAAGTTTTACAACGTAGGGCAAGGAGGCCATTACGCCGCTGATTCCCGAAACTGTCAGGCTCAACAAAATTGCATCAATAATCTCCGGCTTGGTTGCGCCCAGTTGTTTGGCCATCGGTGCATGGAATTTTACAGCCGTGTCGTCACCCATAGCTGTTTTCATAGCTATATAGATAAGTTGCTTTGTTTTAGCATCAAGCCCCTCAGATGCGATCAACGATTGTATAAGTCCATCAAAAGCTTTGGCAACATCCGGGGCCTCTTTCATAAATAGTTCCATTGTATTACTTTCCATCGTTTTTCTTTTGCGTTGTTTCCTCAAAAGTATATCTGTGCAACTGCCTGAAAGATGATCTTGTTATGCCCTAGCTATGACGTCTGTCATGACTTGCAGATAGTGAGCTGTAATACAAAAATTCCCCCTGCAGACACAAGGGATATGAGAAAAACGGTTATTATATCGTATAAACTGCGCGAATAGCTTTTGGAAAGTTCTAAACTTTTCAAAAGCTATGTCCAAGTGGAATCATTTCTCTTTATATAACTTATCAAAGAATACTTACGATACTCTTGATGATCGAATTGAACGATTACCTGCACATTTTCTATACTTAGTTAGAAAAAAATGAATTCAAAACGCATACCCAGGCGATAGAAATTGCACTGAAAATTGAACTATCATTTTTTCCATTCGTCAACTCTGGCTTGAGTTACAATACTTCCACCCAGCTTTAAAACAAGTGTTTTAGTATATACAGGGTCGATATCTGAACCATAGTCCTCGACTACTTTATAGGCAATTACAGTATCAGTTTTAAAATCCGGAGAACCAAGCAAATTCAATATCTCAGCGGTAGTTTTACCTTTCAGGTTGTAATTGGCCAGCAGATCTTTTAACATCGCTTTACGCGCTGCAGGCGGGCCAAAATCCTCTTTTGTCGCCCATTTCTCTTTCTCATACTTTCTTTGACAAGAGAAAAGACAAACTAAACTAACTATCAAAAAAAATATCCGCATTTACAGGTTTGACTTAAAAATATAACCAAACATTCAAAAAAACACTGAAAGTGGCACTGTTGTATCGGCAAAAGCCCGTGTTTACAGCATTTCAGACACACGACGCATTGGTTTTCACTGCATATTAAGATTACCAGCCTTGTTGCCAAATACTGAAAACATACTTTGAAAAAGCACTGAAAATTCCACTATTATTATCTGAATATTCACGTTGATCAGGAGAACTCATAGACTTCATCAGTATGGCAGCAAAGGCCTTCACCCATAACTGATTTGCGTCTGTTAAACAAAAATTTATTGAATGAGATTCTTTTTCCACTTATTGAGAGCGTATTTACAAAACCTTCGATTCTGCTTCCCTCTTGAATCTTGCCGTTATTAACATCAACTAGTACAAAACGAAAGCCAGGTTCATTTTTAAGAAAATCCCACTTTATCAGCACAAGCTTTTCGTTTCCCGATGAAAATGCATACTTATCCTGCCACCCGCCATTCGCTATCTTGATAGTGTCAGAACCCAATATTTCTATTTCACACGTCCGATATGGAGAGCCCATTCTTATTTCGTCCGCATTTGTTATTTTAACTTCAATGTTACTTTGAAAAGAACTCATAGGCCGGTATAAATTTCAATTGCAGTTTGCAGGTATTGCAATTTAAGAAAGTAAATTACAATGATAGTTGCACTGAAGCAATTTCTTCATTTCCGTATAATACTCGAAGTTTGCACTGCAACTTACATCATCCCTCTTATTTTTACAGGGAGCTTAATTCAAAATACATCAATGCGAAAAACACTGCCAATCCGTTTTTTTCTAATGGTGTCTGTAACATTTTGCCTTACCAGGATCACCGCACAAAGTACTGGCACAAAAAAAGGAGCATCTATCGTGACTGAATACCATAAAAACGGAAATAAAGCATCCGAAATAGATACCATCTCCGGCTATCATAAATATTATTATGAAAATGGCAAAATGGAGATGCAAGGAAAGGTAACAAAAGATTACAGAGATAGTACCTGGAAATATTACACAGAATTAGGGTTTCTTCAAAAGGAAGAGTTTTATAATGCTAAAGGAAAACTTCGTTCCAAAGAATTTAATTATTTCAAGAATGGAAAGGTAATGAGTGAAAAAGAGGAATATTTTGAAGGCGATTATAAAGACAAATCAACATTCAAATTTTATCAAATAGAAAAAGTATTCTACACGAATGGGCAATTATTTTCGGAGCGACATAGTATAAATGGGATTGTTACATCAACTAAATGCTGGGATTCAAAGGGCCATCCGCAACCGATTGAATATATGGATACAGTCAAATCTCTGGAAATACAATAAAATTGCACCGATACATAGTTGAATACCCATGCCTGGCACTACCTCTTCAATCATAATACTTCAGTATATTTTTCAGTACGACTTCAGTGATGTAAAATCGTTTTTACCATAAGGATGGGGAATCTTTCGATGTTGTACATTATTTAGGCAGATTAAATTCTGTTTATTTATTTGACCAACTTACTCCAAAAACTAAATGACGATATAAGCAGGACTTATCTGAAAAAGAATGCAGTGTTACCAGCTTCGGCAATAACTATCTTAATTCGTTAAAATTCATCACGAAATTCAAAAAAGAAACACGAAAGAATACGAAGCTGTAGAAATTTTTCAGTCAATTATTCCATTGAATTTTACACTATCTTGGCATAAAACAAATGCTCGCTAATCTTTAGTAACTCTTTGCATGGAAAATACAGGTACATTAATCCAAAAATTTCCGGATAAAATTAATAAGGCTATACATCTTCTTATAGATAACGATAATTTAGCCGATGATGAACTCTTTAATCTTTATATAGCTAATGGCATCGATCAACAAAGTGCAGATGACATTCTTATTTTTCTTCCTGTTGTTTTCATAAGACATATGCTTCCAAAGGTAAAGTGGCCTGAAACGTATAATGAACTCGCTAAAAACAATCAAATAATACAAAAAAAGTATAGTGACTCATTTGCTTACAATATTATTTACAAAATCACAGAAAAATACTTTAATGACAGACCAAACCCGGAAGTGATTCTAAAAATAGCAGGCAGGAGTGCGGAGTTTAATGCCTTGAATAGTCTGTTAACCAAAGAGCCACACCTGAAAATCGAAGACGTTACATTTACTGAGGCAAGCATTATTCGTCGATCAGATCTGAAACAAACCCTTTAAAAATTGTATTGTATCTTAACAAAGACAACTGCCCCTTCTACTCGTTACAATAGAGGATTTAGAATAAACCAAATTATACTTAATCCTTATTAAACACTCAGGTTTGCCGGCAATTTCCGACGCGCAGTGCATTACATCAATGCATATATGAAACTCAAAATATGTTTATTGCAAAGCAGTATATCCCTCAAAACAAATACATAAGACATCTGTTTTTTTCTGCCAGAAGTGGGACTCGCACTGAAACTTGTGCTATCTTATCATTATTTTTATGATTATGGATTTAACATTAAAAGAACTCACTAAGGACATATCAAAAATTGACTTCGATGATATTTTGTCGTGCTGGCAATGGCTTATAAAAGACATGAAAGCTATTGCTGCAGTATCAGTAATCGGAGATGTATTTTTTATAGGCAATGACAAGGGAGTTTATTGGATGCAAACTGATACTGGTACATTGTCTAAGATTGCGGCAAATCCAGAGCAATTTGAAGCATTGTTAGCCGATGAAAAAACAGTTGACAACTGGTTTTTACCAGGTCTTGTTGAACAACTACTCAATGCTGGCAAAACACTGAAAGAAAATCAGGTTTATAGTTATAAGCTCTCCCCCGCTATTGGTGGTGACTATTCAGTTGAAAATCTTGAGCCGACTGATATGAGCGTTCACTTCGCTTTTGCCGGTCAGATATGTGAACAGGTACAAAATCTTCCGGACGGAACTAAGTTAAATATTACATTCCAAAAAGGTTAAGGAGTTAATTGTGCTTAATTTTTTTATATAATTCAGCTATGCCCTGCACTCTCGTAATACGCGGAAAACATTTTGATGCCGATGATTTTTTTAAAAAAAGCAAACTTCGCGGCTACACTATAAATTACAAAGGCACCCCGATATTTAAAAATAAGCCGGACGGAAAGAAAATGATGCATACTTCTGCTTCGATACAAACAAGCAGTGCCGGCTTTAATGATATGCCTAAGCAGGTAAAAGATACTATTCAGTACCTGGAACGAAACAGGGCAAAACTTGAAAATATATTATTGACCAGGCATATTGATTACGCTATATTGGATTTTGGTGTAGCATTGAGAATTGATCATCAAAATATACTTATTCAGTCAGAAATTTTATCCAAAAAACTTATTAAACTGGCCGGAGAATTAGGCCTGAGTATCGATATAACAATTTACCCTCCTGATTTAGAAGAACAGTTATCACAGCAAGGGCAAAAGCGAAGATCGTGCTGAATGTTGAACTATCAACGTAAATGAAATTGTATTGCTTTTCACGGTATAATAGATAATGTTCCAAAATACCTGACTAACGTCAAATTAGGGAGCTTTATAAAGAACTCTATAAATTAAGGTTCAAACCGTATTGAATCTTTGCTTAGGCCCCATATTAGTGCAAGCTATCCGCCGGATTATCAGCGATCCCTATGCGCATCTGTGAATCACTCCCCTATCCTCGCTAACAGTAGTATTCAATTTAAATTCTATAATTAATTAAACTATCAGGTTTGCCTGTATTAAAACCAGGATAACTCACAGATACATAATTGATTATATTTATGAACCAATCGCAACAAAGATGGAAATTTTATTAACGGCTCTTCTCGTTATCGTTTTTTCGATTGCATTTATAGTACCCTTACGCCTAAGTACGGTATTAAACAGAAAACTTCGATCTACATTTTGGGTTGTTACAGTTCAACTGGTAACCGGGTTGACATACCCCAGCCTTAAAACCGGACAGTATCGTAACAGGCAATAACAGCTCCGGGAATACCAAACAATACCCGAGATGGAATAAGTCTGAGATTATTAACCCAGGCTTTGATAAAACTTTGTTATTCGGCGTCTGGGGGACGCCCGAAGCCCCGGCATGCGAATTTCAAATAAATGAGAAACGTTTATTACTGTGCGACTACGATGGTGACGATAGCCGGTTTTACAGAATCTTCGGAGACAGCATTCAATTAGATAATCCAACAGTCGTATTTGGCGGAAAGATACTCAGGCTAACAAAAGACAGCTTAGTAATTCACTGGCAGAACAACAAGACACCAGATGTATTGGCCAGATGGCCGGAGGACAATTAATGTAACCGTAGTTACAAGATCAGGAATTACAAAGAATGACTTGAAAGCTATGATTTTATTTCTTAATTATTTGACATAGAATTTATTAAAGAAGAGTATGACTATAATAAAGTATCCTAAATTTCATTATTATCATCGATGCTATTTATATTAGCTTCAATAATATCTTAAACTATGCGTGAGGATAACAAGCGGTGGTTACTAAGCATGATGAAAACATCTGGCAGCAAAAGAGATCGTTTGCAAAATGGGCGATATGCGGATGAAAGACACCTTCAGAAAAATATCGATCCCGAAAATTTGCCGTCACACGAAAGTATTAAATCAACATCAAAGTTCTATAACGGTAAAATTAATTATGGACTACTCGTCAGGTTCTTACGCGGGCAAACAGGTAACGACTGGAACGAAGTTTATTCAGAAATTATCAGCCGGATACCAACAAAACTACTTGACTACAAAGACATGGTTTTTAACTTCGTTGCAGACAAAGTGGAAATGATTGACGGAAGACCCTGGAATAAAAAAACGCAACAATTTATCCGGACAGACGAACCGTATAAAACAGTTCATTTTACTGAAAGAAAATTACAACCGGAGGAAACAGAATTTTATGTTGATCCGAACACAAATAAGCTGGTTCAAATTCAAAGGAAATCGTATAAAAAATACCATTCGGGAACATAATTTATGTGCTGCATGCAGTACGCGAAAAGCTTTTGGAAAGTTTGTAATTTTCCAAAAGATACCCTCACAATTTGTACATTTAAAGCCCTTGTTATTTAACAGTAATACAAATGTCTGTAACAGTCCTGAAACTTATTCCAACAACTGCAACTTATATACCTGATGAAGAAAAGCAGAAGAAAGCGGTAGCTTTGTTAAGAACGATTTATCCAAGAAACGAAATAGCGGCATCAGTGACAGAAAGGGTTGAATTTATCGATCCGGGCAGCAATTTCGAAAGCATAAGTTGTAACAAATGCAATAGTACTATAGAAATTGAGGCCTGGCACGAACTAATGGATAAAGCCTGGCAGAATAATTTTTCGGATTTAATGATTACTACCCCCTGTTGCAATAATGCTTCTTCGTTAAATGAGTTGACCTATCAATTCCCCGCAGGATTCTCAATGTTCACATTGGTAATATTTGCGCCTTCTGAAAAGATAAGAAGTGCTGATTTTCAAAGATTACAAAATGAATTGAACAGCCCCCTCAAAGAGATCTGGGCTCATTATTAAATATACATAATGGAATAAACGAATTCTACAATGAAGAAAATCCTATGGTTTTTATTCCTGATTAGTTTTTCCGCATGCAATGGAAAACATAATTCACAACTTGAAATTAATCTCGTGCCGGAAAAAGGGGATGAAATACAGGAGTTGAAAACCTTTTACCTGCAAAGCAGGGACTTATCTGAATACAAAAAATCACAGGCTGAAAACAGGAAGATAAAATCTTCTATTTTGAGAATATCGGCACGAAAAATCCTAATAGATTCTTCATTACTACAATAGATTCAGGTACTTATTTTGGATTTATTTCGATAATCGTAAAGGATAGAGATTATTATATCAATATCGACTCCATTCATATCAGGCCGGGGATGAATCAGCTGATAAAGAAAGTCAATTTGAGATCAATTGGAGTTGAGTAAGTAACGATTCAGGAAAAAGAGCGTTAGCAAACGCGCGATCAATGCTGATTTTGCCAAGATCACAAAAAAAATTTCTTACTTTATGTAAAATACCACATTATAACCCGACTAATGACTAACAGACAATTTTTCAAATTTCTTTTTCACAAAAAATCAATACCATTAGCCGGATTTTTAGTTTTCATGTGGTTTGCAATCAACGCTTATGTTGATTTGAATATGACCTCGAATGAACTGATTCCGCATACCGGCGAACTGATCAGAATTGACAGCGTAATCACAAGAGTTAAGAACAAGCCTTTCTTCAAAGAAATAACAAAAGAACTTAGGCTGGCTCTTGAGGGCGAAACATCTTATTTTACGTATGCAACTACTTCGCATTTCGGAGATATCACCGCTCAGATTAATGTTGGAGACTATGTAACAGTTTATTCCAACCCTAAAAAGTCTGTGATTTTTGGCTTTAAGAAAAAAAATGATATCTGGCGGCTGACAAAAGGCGATGCCGTAATAATCAATTATGCAGATTACCAGCGCATGATCCGTAAATCAATTCCTGTTTGCTGGGGGATCTCATTATTCTTTCTGGTTTGGTTTTTAGTTTGGGCAAGACCCAGATGGCGCTCGATCACTTAAACGGTTTATTCCGCTGAGTGATACAATATTAGCATATACGTAATTAACCAAAATAATTTCATACATTGACACCTATGCATAACTGGGCGACCATTCAAAAAGAGCAACAGGAACTCTGCAGCAGATTGCAGACAGACTGGACTCCCATTGACCCCAACGCAATTATTGGTTTTAACAGGTCATTATTTTCAGGAACAATGCCCGTTAATGGATTAAGGCACCCCAAACACGGCAATGCTACAGGCTGGTATTTGTGGACTGGCGGCGAGATACCTCTGAACGATGATCATTTCTTTGAACCTATACATGCCGGGCATCTTTTGGATAATTATACCTGGCTGTTCAAATATTTAGGTCTCCCTGCCGGCTGGAGATTCCAGATTGATACCAGTGGGTATGAAGATGTCTGGTTTGACAAGTCGCTGCGGATCATCAACAACTGACATTCATGGAATTAGAAATAGAAATTACTGACCTTAAGGACAAACTGGATAAGCTAAAAAACAGTATACATCCGGATTATCATAAATACCTGAACATCCGGTCAATCGGCAACTTTCTTACACATTTTGATAAAATAAAGCCGGATAGTAAAAAAAAGTTTATAGTACAGCATCTCAACAATTTTCTTGATGCATCCGGAGAATTAATTACACCCTCACCTGAGGAGTATCTCGAGTTATACAACCTTTATATTGTTCCTGTAGGAAGAATTTATCAGGCTAAAGCTAATTTTTCATTTGTGACCAAACCTGCATATTTTATAATATATGCTGTTATAGGTATCGCAGTGCTGTTTTTTTTAAAAGCCCCCATATGGGCGAGTCTTCTTATCGTAATACTAATTATCCTGTTCACCTATTTGAATATAAGAGACAGCAAAACTGATAAAGCGTGGGGAGTATCTTATTAAAACAGCAGGCGTATCCCCTATTGTTCATGTAGTTCACCAACTCCAACCCATAAGCCGAAATAAACGAAACTCGAACTCAGCACTGAGAATTGCACCATTCGCGAAAAGCTTTTGGAAAGTTTTAAACTTTCCAAAAGCTGAAGCGCCTTGAATAAAAACACGTTGTCCTGCCTGTAATTTTCCTAAATCAAAAAGTGCATTACCGGCTACGAGCCCTGTTAAAGGAACACCTGCCGCTTCATTAAAAGAAATGCTTTTGGGCTTCAATGCTAAGTGACTTGCTTTTGCTACAACATATTCAGCATAACTTCCATTCCCCGGAAAGTTTGGAACACCATACACTTCATCGCCCTTTTTGAAGTCTGCCACATGGCTTCCTACTTCTTCCACAATGCCTGCCGTGTCCCAACCCAATATCAATGGTAATTTCAGGAACGGTCTTAATATATCATTGCCTCCTTCACGAACTACCCAATCAACAGGATTTACACCGCTCGCGTAAACCTTTACTAAGACTTCATCGTCGACAGGTATTGGACGTTCAGTTTCTTGAATTTTGAGAACTTCTACCCCTCCGAATTCGCTAATTACAACTGCTTTCATTTTAAATTATTTGTTGATACAAAAATCATCAACCAAACAATAACCAATGTAGCCGTTTTTGACTTTGTTGTAGCCGGGAATGAAGAACGGTATTTTTAAAACGAAGACGGTACAGTGAAATTGACACCCGGGCTGCTATTTGTCTGATCAATATAATTTCAAATCCCATCTGATGTATTATCACGTAAAGCTTTTGGAAAGTTTGGAACTTTCCAAAAGCTAGCCTTAAGGAATCCTTCATCAAATAACGCTTAAGAGTTTATTCTTTTATTAAATAAATTTAATATCTTTCTCAATTACAACCTCAACTAACTATCATGTTCAACCTCACCCTTGAAGGCCATCTGCAATTAGCTGGCAATGAAACCAATGGTACTGTTGCATTGCTTGATCAGGGAAATGCAATCCTTGCCGTTACAACAGCTGATGCAAATGGAAGATTCAGCCTGGAAACCAATACTGCGCCCGGATTAAAACTATATGGTTTCCCCGGTCAGGATCTTACTGATGCACAAATAACACCTGCACTCAGCCAGTCCTCAACGGTTTATTATGAAACCGCTGTTCCGTCAACCACAGCTACACATATAACACTTTATCTGAATGGCGCATCTTCATTAGTAGCTGCATTCAAAAAAAACAATCCCGCAACCGCACAACCACAGGCTAAAGCTATGTTGTTTGGCGATTCGGCTAATATCTTGTTACCCGGGTATTCGACAGAATTTCTTGCACATCTTGCACCAGAAAAAATTTACAGCCACGATACCTTCCTGGAAAAAGCCGGTGCAGCAGGCGGTGTATCCGCATTTGCTTCACAGCTTACGCAACATCCAGCGCCGTCCGGCAGTTTTGCTGCTGCGGCGGTTTCGCCGGCAACCCGTGCTTCCTCAGTAACAGCAAAGCCTGGTACCGATTATAACATTCCCTCTTCCGCACGCTGGGCGAATAATTATGGTAACTGGTCACAGGTATTGGAGCTCAACACTCATGACTGTGCAGACAGTATGCTGAAACTTTCACAGGTATCTGATGGCCTTGCCGCCAGTGCTGCAGCAGGTTCCGGTGATGATCCTGCAAGCGAAGTGGCGCAGGCATTGATAAAATTAACCCTGGCTGCGCTATCAGCCGGCTCACAGGAACAAAAAATTGCCGGCGCAGTAGGCACACAGGTATTCGGACTGGTACAAGGCTGGGTCTTCGGGCAAACTGCCAATCCCGTGGTAACGATGCTGAAATCTATTTCAAATCAGCTGAACGAAGTGATCAGCAGCCAGATAACGATATGCAATGACCTTAACCTGATCATGCAGGAAGTGAAAGTAGTTCTGGAAAATACCATATTGGTGGCATTGACCTCTGCTATTTCTACCATTCAGTCAAATGCAGAACAGGTGGCCGGTTATGCCGGTACTAAAAAAGGAATTTCAGCAACTGAACTGTCGTCAATCTCTGCTGCTATCTTAGATACCAATGATGGTGTAAATTATGCGCTGACCCAGATCCATAATCTCATTATGGGAGTCGGCGGCAGCACTTCTCTCCCATCAGCATTGTTTCAATGTCTTTCAGGAACAGGTACCATTAATGGATTGAACAGAAATTTCCTGAGTAATGAAAATTTCTTCATCCCCTTTCAAACAATGTTCCACTACTATGTCAATATTCAGACGCAAGGAGTGCAGATGGTGATGCAGGCACAAAATTATACTGCCGGCGCCCCGACTACTATAACCACGCCATTCAGCTGGTCTCAGAACGCTTCTGATAAATACAGCAAATGGCTGATCGGCGGCGGATCAGGAGCCAAAATGGTACAGCAGCGGGATACTTATCGTGCGCTTGTGGCACCTTATTACAATAATTTTCTCGGTTATATGGGCGCTTTGCCAGACGATATGGGAACAGGATTGCTTCCGCAGACCTCAGAGAAGGCAGCTCCTGTATTTTACAGCATAGAAAGTAAACTGCTCGTTTTTGGATTTATCAGTTATCAAATGCGTCAGTGGACATCAGGAAAAATCATCTCCCGTAATGATCAGATTGCTTATCTCGGCATACCCGATGTGATCGCACCGCAGCTGCGCCTCCCGTCGAAGCAGGAAATGCAAAACCTGTTAGGACAGGGATTTACAAGCAGCTATTATAACGGCAATTACGCTCAATACCTGAGTGATCAGGGATTCTCCAACGATTCGGGCGACTATAATTCTGCTTTCTGGAATAATGTAATGGTATGGACAGCCGATACATTTGTTTGCGACGAGAAATACGGAATGTATCATGTGGGAAATATTACGCCGGGCTTCTGGGAGTATTGTAATGTTTATCCTCCTTACGATATAAATTATCAGTCAACCCCGATAGACAATCCCTGGCTTCTGGGGACATTTCCGGTAGCTGTCTCACTGCAGGGTAATTCGTCAGGAAGTTTTTCCACCTACTCCGGCCCTTATTCTTCAAACCCGCATGATCCTCAAAACCACCCGAATGCATGGCAATGTTTTTACAATTGGGTTTACGGAGCCTTTGGCGTTGCGGATGCGAAGCCCCTGGAAATTAACCTCAGCGCCATTTACGATGCTTCAGGTAATTCAGCTATTGTGATGAGCGCAGAAGGAGACGATTATTTCCCTTATTTATATACAGCAACCAGTTCCGGCGTTTCGGGGCCGGATAAGCTTACCAGAAGTGAAGCATTTATTGTTGGACACTCAGCCCTGGTATTAACAGGCGCAAGTTTATCTATCCTTTTTACAGATCAGATACAAGGCGGTGTTTATACAATCACCAAAGATCTGCAGACAGGTGTTTCAACATGGAACGGGAATATACCTGGCATATATACGCAGCATAAAAACGGCTTCCGCCTGATAGAGAGTGTTTTTGAAAATAACAACAGTCATCAGCATGTAGTGCTTATCGGCAAAGATGATAACCAGCCTTATCATATTCACCAGAACATGCAGGATAGCAATTGGGGAAACCTTGAAGCATTGCCCAATCAGCACCCGGCTGGTTATAGTGATTTCAAGCTTACCAAAACAGATAGTTCCATTCTTGGTGTTTTCCTCGGAACAGATGATGGCCAGCCCTATGGTATCAGCATGAACAGAACAAACATTACGTGGGGCTGGAATGGAAATGTATTTAATATTCCTTCGGGCAAAAGCTTCAGCGCGCTTGCTCTTACTAATGTCAATAACAATGGCCAGCTCGTACTGATCGGCAATAACGACCATCTGCCCTATCTTGTTACACAGGATGCATCCACAGGCGCATGGACATGGCAAGGCGAATTAACCAACCAGCACAGTGCAGGCTTCAGACACGTAACAACTGTTATCGATAGTAATAATAATTTCCACGTGTTCCTTACAGGGCTTGATGACGGAATGCCGTATCATATTTATCAAAATGCAGGAAGTTCATGGACTTGGGGCGGGCAGATCTCTGCCGGCATTACCGGCAAATATGAAAATATCAAAGCCGTAGCCGATAATTCAGGAAATATATACCTGTTCATGAGCACTGCAGCAAATGCAGCATACCTGGCAATGTATAGCCAGGCAGGCTGGTCATTTAACGGGAGGATATCTGCTGTTAATTAAAGCGTTCAGATAAGACTTCGTATTGGCAACCCATCCTGCCGGCATTAGCGCGAAAAGCTTTTGGAAAGTTTAGAACTTTCCAAAAGCTAACCTCACAGGTGTTCGGAAGAATTTAATAATTCTACCAGTCTTTGCATAGACATCTTTTGGAGTTAGGCGGAGACAGTAAAATCGTTATGATAGAGGCCAAAGAAGCGCAGGCGCAAAGACGCGGCCCGGCGGCCTGAGCGGCACAGATGCCTGCATCGTCTGAAGGTTAAAATCTATACGCAGCTTTAGAAATCGCAAGTGTGCTACGCTGAGTCCCCTTCTGCAGATATCGGCGGGAAAAGCTTTTGGAAAGTTTAAAACTTTCCAAAAGCTAACCTCACTTGAAGGTTTACATCTGTCGTTTATTTAATCAATTCCAACCCATAAGCTGAAGTACCGAAAAGCGTTACAGGTGTTACCTTCTTACCATTAAAAATCACTTCAGTTACGCCATAAGGCCTGGTCGTATCAGCCGAGGTGCGGATAAATAAGGTTTCCGTTTCGTTCTGTTTAAGAGAAAACTGAACAGTTAATCCTTTATCGGCATGGGTCAGGGGAACACTGAAATAGTATTGGTCTGCCTGGCCGGATATAACATAAGTGCCCGGAGTCATTTTACTATAAGCCATTGTATCACGGCCCGGAAATCCCCATCTAATGTTGAAAGTTCCGCCCTGAAGCTTTGCAGGAGAAAGCAGATCATCGCCGGAAGCATTCAGCACACGAACAGGTACATATTGTTCGAAATAGCAGATAACAGGTAAACGTTCATCATTTGCTTCTTTCATACACCCGGCAAAACCTAAGCAAATAGACAGAATAACAAAAAAAGTAAAGAATCGTTTCATAAGACTGTATGTTTTGGTATCCCGTAGATACATTGCTGTCAGGATACGTTGCCCGGCAAGAGAAGAATTTTTCAGCAGATCAGAAGCGTCATCATACATTTACGGCATCATCTTTTTGAATAACACCGCAGAGGCAGTCATGGAAACCAACGTTATATTAAATAACAAACAGCCATCACCTTCTAACCATCGTATCTTTCAGAAAAGACTTCGTATGATTCTCCGTGTATCCCGGATCCTGAGTTATAGTATTCTATTTTGCTTTGTCTTTTCGTACGGTTACTCGCAGGTGTTGCTGCAACCGCACCGGATCGTTTTGCCTGGTGGTGCCAGTTTCAACCTGAACATCCCAAAGGGATATCATGTGTCGGTAGCAGCGAATGTGAGTAACCGGTTACGGTTTCTGGCGAAGAGCCCCGACAACCGGCTGTTCGCTACAGATATGTATAACCGCGGCGATAACAAAAGAGGCAGGATCTACCTGTTTGAAGATTGGGACGACTCCGCCAGACAGTTCAGAAAGAAAACAGTGTTCGCGGAGAACCTGCATAACCCAAACCAGATCCTTTTTTATACCGATAAAGGCACACACTACCTCTATATTGCCGAAACAGGGAAACTGACACGTTATGAGTACCGCGCCGGCGAAAAAACGCTTAAAGGCGAAGGTCAGGTGCTTGCACGTTTTCCTGATTACGGGCTGGATTACAAATACGGCGGCTGGCACCTCACACGCAGCATTACACAACATAACGGCAAAATTTATGTGAGCGTGGGCAGCAGCTGCAATGCCTGCATCGAAAAAGAAGATATACGTGCGTCTGTTATTGAAATGAATCCGGATGGTTCTGGCAGCAGAACTTATGCTACAGGTGTACGCAATTCAGTGGGTATTAAATGGTTCAATAACCAGCTCTGGGCCACATTTATGGGCCGGGATCTGTTAGGGCCCGATAAGCCCGAAGACCTTTTCGGCACGATCGAAAACGGAAAGAATTACGGCTGGCCTTTTTACCTCCAATACAAACAAAAGATCTATCCGGATAAAGCCATGATGGATTCAGCCGCAAAGAACAACATCAAAACACCACCACCGCCTCCACTCGCCTATTGCGGCTTTAAAGCACACACGGCACCTTTGGGATTTGATAAATTCACAGGTTTTTCTGATCCGCTTTTAAAAGATAAATTCCTCGTGGCGCTGCATGGTTCTACCACTGTTTCGCGGCAGCGCGGCAATGCTGTGGTGATGATCACGGGAAAAAATAAATATGTGGAAGTTGTTACCGGCTTCCTGTCTGGCAAAACGGAAAAAGATCGCCACGGCCGCCCTTGCGATGTGATGATGAACGATAACCATTCTTTTTTCGTGACCGATGATAAGAATGGGGTTTTGTATTATATCTGGAGATGATCTTCTACATGTAACGTGCGAAAAAACTCACCGGGAAATTCCGGTGAGTTTTTTGCATATTTAAGATCCTATACGCCGTAAACAACGGCTAATGTAATGGGCACATTCAATGCTTTGGAAATAATGCAGTGCGTTTTCGCACCTTCAGCAATTCCTGTAAATGTTGCTTCATCCACACCTTCGATAAGCGTTGCCTTTAATTCCAGGTGAATGCCGGTAATACTTAATGCCTGCATATCGAGGTCAACTATGGCAGTAGTATAAATATCGCCTGCAGAAATACCGTGATGGGCCAATGTTGCGCTGAGGGCCATTGAGAAACAACCTGCGTGTGCAGCAGCGATCAGTTCTTCGGGATTAGTGCCAATTCCATCGGCAAAGCGCGTTTTATATGAATATTGAGTTTCATTCAGCACCGTGCTTTGCGTACTGATTTCTCCTTTACCTGTTTGCAAGGTACCATTCCAATGTGCTTTTGCGATACGTTTCATGATATTTTGATTATGATGTAAAAAAATATTTGATTGATTGATTGATGATTGGTTGTTATTTGTTTGCTTCGATCAGGATGGCTGCCAGCTTTTCCGGCATGGATATGAACGGTGTATGGCTGCTTGCCAAAGTATATACTTTAGATACTTTGCCTGATTTTACCATGTACTGTTGCGCAGGATAACTGATCGCATGATCATTGAGCGTATAGATGTAGATCTTTTTAACACCGCCGAAATTCTTTTCAGTCAGCTGAACAGGTGTGGCAAGTGGCGCCAGGGGTTCGGGTTTAATATTGGCGGAGAGATATTCCTGAACCTGCTGAGGCGCATCGGCAGCAAAAATGTCGGCTACGGCATCTTTCGCAACGATTGCAACGCCGTTTTCCTTATCGATGCTCAGATATTTACCGATATGGGATGCCGGATCCTGTTTCGCCAGTGACAAAAGGCTTTCTCCATTATGCGGCAAGGCTGCAGCCAGGAAGACCAGTTCCTTAATCTGGGGGCTCGCTTCTTCAGCAACCTGGCTGATGACCAGGCCCGCAAAGCTATGCCCTACCAAAACAACATTGGTACGGGTGCCGATAGCAGCTTTTACCTGGTCTACATAGGTTTGAAATGTGATACCGGCAGTTACGCTTGTATCTTTTCCATGGCCCGCCAGGTTCACATTGATCACTTCTCCGCCCTGGGCTTTTAATAGCGGGATAACAGCGTTCCATGAAGACGCATCTGACCAGGCGCCGTGAACCAGTACAATGGTTTTAGAATCTTTGGTCGTTTTCTGAGCATGAGCGGTGAAACCGAATACGCTCATTACAATCACTATTATTGCTTTTTTCATGTTTTGGGTGCCTAATTGTTTATTGTTTAGGACACCACAAACTTCCGATCATTCACACGGGATAATTTTAACCCAGGTTAAAATCGAATGGTTTTGAAAAAAGTTTCTGAGAATAAAGATTTCTGTGTCTTTGCCGGCTCATGCGTCACTTACCGACCATTCTTTTGCGGATCCGGCTCAGCGAAGGCCCCTGGATACCCAGGTAAGAGGCAATATGATAAAGTGGTACAGAGTTAAAAATATCCGGGTGTTTTTCCATCATTTCCCGGTAACGGTCTTCGGGCGTTTTAAAAAGAAAACCTTCCGTATTCACCATCACCTCGTGGAAGGCGGTTTCGGCAACGATCCTGCCAAACCTTTCCCACTGGTGCGACTGCCCGTAGAGTTCATTCAGGTGATCAATATGGATATATAATATCAGCGAATCAACCATTGCTTCCGTATAGTAATCGCAGGCAGTCTGGGTTAAAAAACTTTTATAGGATGCGATGAACTGGTGGTCAGTAAAAAACAGCATATTCTTTTCTTCACCCGTTTGGTTATTTACCCGATAGATCCTGAAAACACCATTGATCACAAAACCGAGGTGCTTGCAAACATTTTTGTACTCATTATAAAACTCCCCTTTTTTATACTGTTTTAATTTCCAATATGGCAGGGACAGGTCAAACGACTCTGGCGTCATTCCGGCAGAGCCTAAAATTGTCCGTAATAGTTCTATTTCTGATGCACTTTCTGACATGTAGTAAAAATATCAATTTTAGTAACACGACGATAAAGACGCAGCTGTCTTCCAATAAAGAGGTTGCGTTTCGGCAATGTTCTTTGTAAGAGACATCACGGAGCTATGAATAACAGGAATTCATCGTTTCTGCAAAAAATTACCGTCGTCATACAACCAGGCAATCTGATTCAGCATTTATAACCTGAAGTATTTCCTGTTCAAATATTAATATACCAAAACCAATGCACCTACTAACAATTTCATGTTTTCTTTCAGTTCTATTAAGCACTGTACCGGCAACAGCACAAAACGAATCAGCACTTTGCATCAACGAAAAAATGGTCACCGCACAAGAGTCCGGCTTAGATTCTTTAACAATGCTGCTTACAGACCAACTTAACGACAAAGATTTCTACCTGGTTGGCGAATCGCATACCATGCTTGCAAATAATGACTTTCAATTCGCGTTAATAAAAGCATTGCATAAAAAAGGCGTTTATTATATCGCAAATGAATTACCTCATGCCACTTGTTTTATATTTAACCAATACCTGGAATCCGGTGATGAAAATCTGTTATCTTCCCTGAAGCCTCACGCAACATACGAATTACTCAAAAAAGTAAGAGCATTTAATCTCATGCAACCAGATCACGCACGTATTAAATATTACGGAATCGATTACCTGGATGCCAAGTATGATTATAATAATCTACAACTATCCTTAACGATCATCAGGGGCAGCATACCTTCAGCAGGTACGCTATTAGACAAATTAATAGACGAATACCTGCAAAAGTCATCTTTTACGGCTGCCGACATAAGCGGTTTGAACCAAACAGTATCCGACGCCTTACGCACCGACAGTGCCCTTTACCGCAACCACTTCAAAAAGTATTATGATGACCTGTTGCTGATGTCTGGCAATATCATCAGATATGAAGCGAACAGGGATAAAAAGATATTCAGCAGTTTTCTGCAATTGTACCGGCAGCTTGCTTTAAACAGCAGCGCGAAACCTAAGTTTCTGGCCTTTTATGGCATAGGGCATTTGGATAACCTGGGTAAGTATCTTTTAACAGATGAAAGTTCGCCGGTGAGGAACAATGTGAATATGATCGCTATGCATTATGTAAACTGCATGGCTGGCTGGACAGATGAGAAGGTACATACGACCGGGATTTACACGGTCTCAAAAAAAACATTAAAAGAATTTGAACATTTATGCCAATCCGGAAGCTGGAAGGTAGGGTTACTTACAGACACGGGCTGTTTCAAATACACTGCAGGAAAGCGCCCGCACGATGCTATCATTGTATTCAACAGTTATGGGAACCGGAAAATGACGTCCTGGAAGTTCGATTAATGGTCATGGTAATTATCATGCTATTTCCTGCGCCAGTTTCAATTGGTTCAATGTTGCAGGTTCGAGCGCATCGCCGAGTGTGGCATCTTCGGGTGCGATAGAATCAAGCACAATATTTACCGCATAGACCATTCTTTCATCATTCTTTTTCTTGAGGTAGCTGTCTGCTTTACCCTGGAAAAACATTTTCTGCGCGCTTTGCGACCAGGCAGCGTCATCAGCTTCGCCTTCGTCAACAGAATCCCAGGGCGCTGAAAAATTAAACGAATCGGCCAGCAATTTTTTCAGTTCGGCTTTAAGTTCGTTATTGCCGCCATTCAGCAGGTAAGTGTACGGATCAGTGCGCCAGAATGTGTTTACACCCTGGATATCCCATTCAAACGTACTCATAAAATGACGCGCATAAATATGCCGCCATGTTGCGGCTGGTATTTCAACACGTATATCTACCAATACAGGTAATAGTGAAACAGCTTCGCCTTCTTTCAGTGTTTTTGCAAGCATACTGAACTTCAGGTGTGTTTTGGGTTTCTGTGGCGGTTTCCTGACCCCAACCTGAAGTCCGCCCTGAACATCCAGCCAGTTTGCACTTCGTTTTTTTACTGATTTATCGCCATGCATGTACCATACATTATTGTCGAATTCAGGATCGTCAACATTATTCATACTATTCAGGCCTGCTGTGATCGTATTCAACTCTGCTGCAATAAAAGCATCAGTATCCGCATCGTAATTTCGCTCCCTGCTAACGGCCACGCCACTCGGCAATGCACTGGACGTAATCATCCCCGTAAGACGTTTCATACTTTCCGCTGCGCCTCTGAGCAATAAAGACATGGGCGTTTCAGTCACTACCCCGTTGCCGTTATCTTCCACCTGCGGATCAAACCTGTTCTCTGCACCCTGCATCTGGTTTCCACGACCGGGCACAACGTTGGCGGGCATGTTAACCATTGCGTGCTTTAATAATGCGGAAGACAATCCGGCCAGGTTATCCGTATCATCAGGAAGAACATTTTGCAAGGCAGTCGCAAATGCATCCAACGCAGCTACAGTATCTACCCATACAGAATCACCTGATTTAAGTATTTTAATGATATTGTAAGTATCTGCAAATTTTTTCAATGTATCCTGAGGAATGATATGATCCATCTGCACATCATCTTCTGCAATGCCATTCTGGTTTCCTCTGCGCTCAGCATTATACGCATCAGGAAATACACCTTGTATTACAGGATCAGTAACAGGCGTATGCTTCAGTGAGCTGTTTTCTTTCTGTTGAATCACAGGAACGGCCGGCAATGAAATGCCAGTATTACCTGCAATACTGGTTGCCGAAGCCGTTGTACCTCCTTTTTTCTGAGCAGTGGATTGTATCTGTGCTTCCATCACTTATACTTTGCCGGTCTGAAGATCATTTGCAGCATTAAACGCATGCATACGAGCTCTTTTTAAAAGAATAATTGACAATCACTTGAATTTCAAAATTCAGTTTTGTCAAAATGTTCATAACAAATGAAGCAGTTAAAATCCAGAGGGTGATACAATTTACAAAGGCAGGTTCGTATTTGCAAGTTTCAGATCATGCACAGCCGGATAACAACTGCATGGAACTGCTTACCCTATTACAAGAGCAGGTTTTAAAAATATTTTGCGTAGTCAAATAGCTACATATATATTTGTAGCCAAATAACTTCACTATGAATCTCAGACGCGACGTATTCCAGGCCATTGCCGATCCCACACGAAGGGCCATCCTGACGCTGGTAGCCACCCAGGCCATGACGGCCGGTGCCATTGCTGCCAATTTTGATACCGCAAGACCTACAGTTTCAAAACACCTGCAGATCCTGACGGAATGTGAATTATTGCAACCATCTCAAACAGGCAGGGAAATCCATTATCATTTAAATGCCCGGAAAATGAAAGAGATCGCCGATTTCATCGAGCCATTCCGCAATATGTGGGACGATCGTTTCAACAAACTGGAATCGATCATGAAAAAATACAAAACGAAATAATATGGAAAGGAAAACAAAGATCCGGGCTGAAGAAAACTGCCAGGAACTGATCATCACAAGGGAATTCGACCTTCCTGTTGAGCTGCTTTTCAAAGCCTATGAAGATCCTGAGATCGTTGCCCAATGGATGGGGACAAAAGTAATACAGCTGGAAAACAGGAAACACGGCAGCTGGCGGTTCGAAACTTCGCATAATGGACAGGTTATGTTCAGCGCCAATGGCGTGATCCTTGATTTCGTTCCGGAACAGAAAATTACGCGCACTTTCGAAATGGAAAACAGTCCCTTCCCTGTTCAGCTGGAATTCCTGGAGTTTGAAAAACTCACAGCCGATACCAGCAAACTGACCATGCAGATCATTTTCAAATCCGTCGCCTTCCGTAACCAGTTACTTCAAATGCCGTTTGCGAATGGATTGAATATGGCACACGACCGCTTACAGGCGATCCTCAGCGGACTTCAATAAAACAGCATGAACAAACAGATCTGATAGCAAAAAATCATTTCCCGTTAAATAGTTATCAAATGGCAAATCCTACCCACCCCAAAGTAGACCTGTTCCTCGCCAAAGCTTCCAAATGGAAAGACGAGATGAGCTTACTGCGCGAGATCGTACTTGGCGCAAAAGAGCTGGCCGAGGATTATAAATGGATGCATCCCTGCTACACCCTTGAAGGGAAAAATGTTGTACTGATCCATGGTTTTAAAGAATACTGCGCACTGCTGTTTCACAAAGGCGCCCTGATGAACGATCCGGAAGGGATACTGATTCAGCAGACGGAGAACGTACAATCAGCCCGCCAGCTCAGGTTTACAGATCTCAGCAAAATCAGGAAACAGAAAGCGCTGATCAGATCCTATATCAATGAAGCCATTGCCGTTGAAAAAGCAGGCTTAAAAGTTACATTGAAACAAACAGCCGATTACTCAATCCCCGAAGAATTCCAGGAAAAACTGGCTAAAAACACTGCTTTGCATAAAGCGTTCAAAGCTTTAACTCCCGGACGGCAACGCGCCTATTTATTTTATTTCTCCCAGGCAAAACAATCCAAAACCAGGGTAGCGAGAATTGAAAAATATATTCCGGCTATTCTGGAAGGAAAAGGGCTTGATGACTGACAGGCAGACACATAAAACCGGCACGGAAGTCTGACATTCACGAATTACCGGAAATAATCATATCTTAATATGGACCAAGCTATGAACTGATGAAACATCTACTGATCCGGAGTTCGCTGACAATGTTGTTCGTCCTGGTTCTGTCTTTTGCCAACGCTCAGTCAGATGAGGCAACAACCCTCACCCGTTCTTTAAACCACTTCAATGACAGTCTGCGCTACATTGATGCGCTGAACCGCATTGCTATGCTTTCCTATGAAAAAAGCATTGATACAACTTTTGTTTATACCATACGTGCAAGGGCGGCAGCCGACAGGCTCAGGTATGAAAAGGGGAAAGCCGATGCGCTCAACAATCTGGGTATTGTATACGATATCAAAGGAAATCTTCAGCTGGCGCTCAAATATTATGATGAAGCCAATGATATTTACAGGAAGCTGAAAGATACAGCCAATATTGTGCAGACACTGATGAATATTGCCATGGTCTATAAGGAGATCGGCAAAGATGAACGTGCTGTTCAACGTTTCGAGGCAGCACTGGAAAATGGACGGCATCTGCAAAAGGATTCCATTACAGCCCTCGTGATTTATAATTTCCTGCTTCAATACCCGCAGCGTTTTAACAGGTTGCAGGCCAGAAACGCGATTAAAAAAGCCCGGGATATCGCAAGCCGCTATCAGGATGAGCGGACTATGATCGCCATTGACCAGCTGGTTGCCGACGATCTGCTGGATCATGGGCAGCAGGCTGCCGGTTTCGCATTACTGGATAGTTCGATAGACCGTGCACACAGAAAAGGGCTTTTTTATGTAAGCATGGACATGCTGATCGATATGGGTGACAGGCTCGCAACAACAGCGCCAGCAAAAGCTGAAGCCTATTACCGGCGCGGACTCGATCTTGCCCTCAGTAACGGCTACCTGATCTACAGCAGGATAATGACCAGAAAACTGTTCGAATTATCTGCATCAGGCAAAAACGGACAAAAAGCGGCGCTCTATGGTCAGCAACTGATCGCACTCAACGATGAGCAGGAAAAACTCGACAATGCATCCGGCATTGATTATCTTGATTATGTGGTCAAAGATCAGCAGCTTAAAACATTATCTATCAAATCCGATTACCAGGCTACCCTGCTCCTGCTGATTACTATTTTGTGCCTGATCGCACTCATTGCCATATTACTCATAAGACGTTCATTATTGAAGACCCGGAAGCTGAATGCCCGCATTGTAGAACAAAACCAGCAGATGCGGCAGACACTTGGCGCATTGGAGCAAAGCCAGGCCGACAATACGCGTATGATGCAGATCGTGGCACACGACCTTCGTAACCCTATTAGCGCCATTACTTCCGCAGTTTCCCTGATGCTGGAAAATGAACCTGCGGATGATGAGCGTGAGATGCTTGAGCTCATCCTTACGTCCGGCAATAACTCACTTGCACTCGTCAATGATCTACTGCAAGTCAATACACATACCGCAGATATGGTTATTCAGCATATAGATCTTGACCGGTTGCTGCATTATTGCGTTGACCTGTTAAAAAGCAAAGCTTCCGGTAAAAAGCAGCAGCTGACACTGCAAAGCATGGCGCTCATTGTACCGGCCAACCAGGAAAAACTCTGGCGGGTAATCAGTAACCTGATAGGCAATGCAATCAAGTTCAGTCCTGAAAACAGTACTATTACCATTACCCTGCAAAAACAGAACGAACATGCAGTCATATCGGTGCGTGATCACGGTATAGGTATCCCTCCGGAACTGAGCAGTCAGATTTTCGACATGTTTACAAAAGCGCGGCGGCACGGAACTGCCGGTGAACAACCATTCGGACTCGGACTGGCCATCTCAAAACAGATCATGGAAGCTCATGGAGGGCGCATCTGGTACGAAACCCCTGAAGATGGCGGAACTATATTCTGGCTTGAATTGCCATTACACGGCAAAACACAGTAGACATAACTGCCCTAAACTATTGCTGCTTTGGTTTCTCCGCAGCTTTTTTCTGCTCTTCCAGGAGCGCGGCATCGGCGGCTTCTTTTTTGTCGTCATCGTCTGCATCTTCATCGGTTTCTTTCAATTGATCCGATGCCCGTCCGCGCCTGATCTTCACTACCGGTTTCTCCTGCGTGCCCGTTACACTCAGCGGAATACCAAAAATGCCGAACGGCGGTAACCCGAGTCTTGCTTGGAGATTAAGCCTGCCATCGAAGCTTGCCTGGCCTTCAAATCTCGGCCGGAAACCTGCCACACGGAGCTTGAACCGTTCGATGGTAATGATATTGCGGGCAATTTTTGTTTTGATATCAACCTTTGAAAGATCAGGGTTATTGATCTTGTCCCTGCCGGTAGTATTACTGATGGCCGAGAACAATTTCAGTCCATACACTTTGATCTTCTTCAGCGACAGCACCCCGCCTCCTTTCAGCGATGAAAAGATCGGGTACATATTATCATTCAGCATCCCGCTTAACCGGTAATCGAGCGCAACGGTTCCTGAAGCCTTACCGGCCGCAGTGGCCATCTCCCGGAACAACCTGATCTCTTTGTATGCTTTCTGTATGTCGAATTCATCAGCGGTGATATGATAATCGAATGCCGCCCGTTTTTCATTGATACTTGCATAAGATGCCGTCATGTTAACCGGCACATCTATCAGCCTGAATGCAGCTTTACTGATGGTCAGTTTTCCGTTCTTTACCGTTGTTACCGATTCGCAGTTATCAAGGCGGAGACCGTTATAACTGATCCTGCCTGCATTTACATTGAACTGCATGTCCAGGTTCGCCGGAATCATCACCACTCCTGAGGCTGGCGGCGGCGTTTTCTGTACCTGTGCCACAGAATCTGCTGATGCAAAGGCCATCAGTTCATCCACGTAGAGATCCGGTGTATACATATTCCATCTGCCCTGCAATACCGCGCCATCCTGCAATGCATAATTGATGATATTATTCACATAGCCATTCAATGTTACATTGGTATTGCCATAACGCATGAGGAGCTTATCAGCCACCAGCTTGTCGTCTTTGATATGGAAAGCACCCGACCGTACCAGGAATGGCTTGGGGAATGAATTAGACCGCAACCTGATCTCATGCAATACAAGCGTTCCTTTGTTATGGAGTTTGTTATACCTTTTTGCTATTGCATCGGCCTGCGTGCCCTGAAGACTGAGATCCGTTTCTATTTTTCCTTTCAGGTCATACCCTTCTACCGCAAAAAGCCTGTAGAGCTTGCCCAGATCAAGTACGCCCTTTGACCGGATATTGTAAGACAGGTTATCAAAATTCTCCAGTTTACTGGCAAGTGTAAAGTCCTGCCCGTCGAACTTCAATGTTACGGGTTTGATATTCACGCGCAGGTCGCTTGTTGTTCCTTTTGTATTGAACACATCGGCACTCACATGCAGATCAGTTAGCGGTACCGGGTAATAGCCTGTTTTTATATAACCGTCTTTCAACTCCATCGATACATTGGATACCGGGAACTGCCTGGCCTTCTTATCGTAAGTACCGTTGAAATTTCCTTTCACTGCAAACAGGCCTTTAATCAGCATCGTACTGTCGAGCGACAAAGTCTCGTACCACTTACCGAGATCAAGATGCGCATTGATATTTCCATTGATAAACGGTTTCGACATCCCTTTCTCTTCTATCGCAGCGCTGATCTCATCCGCTCCCATTTTCGCATGCAGGGTATCGATCTTCACAGTCATTTGTTCCATATTCAGCTGTGGCATGGCAAAGTGAAAATTAACCTGGATATCCTCAACCGGTTCAGCCATGTTTTTCGCAGCAACTGAACCGTTTTTTACATTCATGGAGAAAGCGAGATCCGGAGCCATATTTTTCGATGCTACATAATCGCCTTTCAGTTCAGCGGCCATTGTCACTTCTCCTTTTACGGTGGTTCTGTCGAGCCAGGTTACCGCGGCTGGCGGCAAAGCGGTGAAAAGATTTTTAAATTCCGTTGACGGCGATGTGAGGGAGAAGTTCATCCGGTAACCGTCTTTCAGGAAATCAAAGCTGCCCTTGAACTGAACCGGCAGCTGGTTGATCCGGAGGTTATTCTCCTGGAAGATCAGCGCCAGTGAGCTGGTATTGATCTGTGTAACGAGTTTGGCATCGAGGTTTTTGTTTTCCAGAAAACTTTGTCCGCCATAACTCAGACTGAAGCCTTCCATTTTAATCCTGGATGCGAGATCGAAAATAGCTTTACTCAGATCGCCCTTGCCGAGATAGTCGAGCCTGCTGGCATTGATCCTGATGGGAATGGATCTGTCGTCGTATACCAGTTCGCATTCATCGATCTGGATGCGTTCCAGCTTCAGTGCTGCGGATGAGGTATCTGCGTTTTTTTCTTTGGCAGCGGCCTGTTTCGGCGCATAAATATTGTAATTGGGTCGTCCCTGTTCGTCAACCAGTATATGGAGTTTACTTTGGGTCAGGTATATTTCGCCGATGCGTAATGTTTTACCGAAAATGCTTGCAAGGTTAACACCCAGTGCAATTTCTTTTCCTGCCACCAGTGTATCCTGCCTGAATGGTGCAGAGCCTTTGAGGCTAACATCGTATAAGGTAAGGGTGAGTGAAGGAAAATGATTAAAGAAGGATAAGCGTGCTTTGGAAAAATTCAGTTCTGCCTCGATGGACTGGTTGGCCCACTGCTTGATCTTGTCTGAAACGTAGGAAGGAAAAAGATAAGGAAGCAGGAACATCAGCGCCAATATGGACAAAAGGCTGATACCGGTATACTTTAATGTCTTGGCTACGATCTTCCGAATGCGTTTTCCTGTTCCCATAAGCAGTTTGTAGTGCAGGTTGCCGGATGTCCGGACAACGATGCAAAATTAAGCCACAACCTGCAAAAAACACCAGGATTACCGGCGATCACGGACATTAATGCGATCAGTAAGCTTTATCAGGTTACTTCTCGGCGAGCAACTCATTCACCGTATCGTTGAATTCATGGATGAATTTCCCGTATTCGGCACCTGTTGCGGGGCCGCTGAAACCGGTATGGATCTTTCTCACCTGCCCTTTCCTGTCGATAAAAAGAGTGGTGGGAAAAGAAAGGAAATTATCCAATGCGGGCAATGATGCTGTTACTGCTTTCTTATCGGCAACACCGCCCAGCAAAAGCGGATATTTCAGGTTATATCTCCGGGAAAAACGATCGAACACTTTCTTTACATTCCCGCGGCTTGTATCGCGTTCATACTGCAGGGCAACTACTTCAACACCCCGCGACCTGTTTTTTTCGTACCAGGGAGCAAGAAATGCGGCTTCATCCATACAGTTAGGGCACCAGGTACCGCCAATGGTAACCACCAGTACCTTACCTGCGAAGCGCTGATCGGCCGTACTCACAAGATCACCTTTTGCATCAGGAAAACTGAACTGCAGTGACGAGGTTTCTTTCTTCAGCCGTGTAAGCGTATAAGCATCCGGCAAAGAAGCCTTATCGTTTAAAGCAGCAACGAAAGGCTGACCTCCGCGTGCGGTTACGATCTCCCCTTTGATACTGCCGTCCTCCTGAACAGTTGCCTTGTAATAAACCGGCCCGGAACCAATAAAAGAAGAGAGCGCAATATCCCGGCCTTCAATCATACCGTCGAGATAACGGGAATCACCGGTTACACGCAGGAAAGTAGCCTGCAGACGATTCCCCTCCTGCCTGAAAATACCCACTGCTTTTTCTTCTTTCCCGCCAGCCTGCTGAAAGACCACATCATATCGCCCGGAAATATCCTTTACAGGTAAAGTACCTGTTTCAATAAAACGGAAGTTACCGCCTTTGGCAGCTTCAAATAAGGTACCACTTCCCCGTTTATCCACCCGGCGCAAAACACCGGTTAAACGATTACCGTCAACTGCAAACGCGAGTTCATTATCGAATAATGAAAGTGGAATAAATGCAGAATCGCCGCTGATATTCAGGTTGCCTGTGGCAAACTTCTCATCACCATTAACAAGGTAAACTTCGAGCGCTTTACCGGAAGGCCTGATCTCAAAATTAAAAGGCACTTCCACACCCGGACGCAAATGAAAAACACCCCTCCATTTACCGGGCAGCACAGTACTTAGTGTTGACGGATCATACACACCGGCTTTGCTGCCAGAGGCAAACAGCGCCATAACGGAAATGAACAGGAGAAAAGGTTGTCGCACAAATTTCATAACAAATCGGTTATAAGTTGACGCCGCGGATGGACTCGAACCATCGTATAAGGTTTTGCAGACCTCGACCTCGCCACTCGGCCACACGGCTATAAGTTTTGCTTCTCTGGTATTACCCGGGAATCAATAGTCTATCATTTTAGTAGACAAATATAGTAAAGGATTGTCTTCTTTGCGTTTTTAATACCTATTTTTTATCGGATCAGCAGTATTGGTTTACGGAAAATCAGTACAGGAAGCCCGCCAGCAAAGGCATGGCACAACTTTTTTGCCCATAAAACATTACTAACCTTTAAATTTTATGTTATGGCTAAGTATTCAAAAGGCGCGCAGGACAAGGTTGAAAAAGTCATGCACGAGCGCAAACACGGAACCCTGAAAAGCGGCAGTACCGGCAAAAAAGTAACAAGCCGTAAACAGGCCATCGCTATCGGTCTTTCAGAAGCAAGAGCTGAAGGAAAAAAAGTTCCGAAAGCGCCGGCTAAAAAGACAGCTGCAAAAAAATCGGCTCCGAAGAAAGCTGCAGCAAAAAAAACAGCTTCTAAAAAGACAGCCGCAAAAAAAGGAAGCAGGCGCTCTTCCTGACAGCCGGTCTTAACGAATGATTATTTTTCATAGCCGGGTGTCTGCAGACATTCCGGCTTTTTAATATTCCGTGTGGAAGCAAATCCACAGCAAACTACTGCCGCTGATTAAACGATTATCTATGGAAACGATCCTTTTTCTTTTCGGTGAAGGTAAAGATCTGAATACTTTACAAATGGGTTGCAGGGCTGCTGTCAGTTTTTTTGTGGCGTTGCTGCTGATACGTATGGCCGGTCAGCGGACTTTTGGTAAAGGGTCTGCTTTTGATAATGTCGTGATTATTATGCTCGGAGCTATTCTTAGCCGTGCAGTGGTAGGTGTATCTCCCGTCTTACCTGTGGTAACAGCCTGTTTGATCATCACCCTGATACATCGTTTGCTTGCATGGTTAAGCATGTACAGTGAATGGATAGGCGCGATAGTGAAGGGTAAAGCATATTGTCTGTATAAAAACGGCCGCCGGCAGAAAGGGAATATGAAAAAACAACTGATCAGTCCGAAAGATATGTTGGAAAGTGTCAGGCTTCAAACCGGTAAGGATTCGCTTGATGAAGTGGACGCTATTCATCTGGAACGCAATGGGCAAATCAGTGTGATCACGAAGAAAACGCAATAGGTTGCTTGCTGTAGCAGCTTTTCAGCAACAGCGGTGGCATTAACTGCTCAACCAGTCCATTTTATTCAGGAATAGTTTTTTTACCCAGGTGAAAAATCTATTATCATGAAAACACAACAAAACAAAAGGCAGGATGATACCACTGCCTCAACAGGAAAAAGCAGAACTTCATCAGGAAATGATTCAGGACGCGGCAACAGCGGACAGGGGCAGTCTGGCCATTCTGATACGCAACGCGGCAACAAATCCTCTTCCGGCAACAATTCACAGCAGCATTCCACAGGCAGCCGCGGGGGAAAATAGCTTTTGTGTCCTTATTTATAACGGGGATCAATTACTGATCCCCGTTGTTGTTTCTGCCCCGGACAGGTTTATTACTCTGCGGGAACTACCGGATTCTCAATAGCTGTTGGTTAAACCGCAATTATCCGCCAAGTTTGCTGTATCAAATGAACAGGCAAACAATACATAAAAGGCTTTCCCGGGTAGTGCTGTTATTACTTTCCGTATTGCCGGCCGCAAAGCTTGCAGCGCAGCAGGACAGTTTCGGCCATGTGTTCATGTTCGATGTGATGACCACGTTGAAGGATGCAATGGTACGTGAGCCTGTTTATATTACGGTAAGCGACACAGCTGTTTACCGGATCTTCGACCGTTTCAGGGAGGATGGCAGCGGCAATCTTGCTGCCACCAGGCCCAAATCCGAAATGATCCTGGGCGTAAAGCTCAACCCTGCCCTCACCCATTATTATGCCGCCTGGGTACAATCGGTATCCAAAGTATACCCGAGTTTTGTTATCTCCGACAGTTCCTGCGCCACCCTTATCGCATTAGGCATCAACAAACGTAATTATCATGATTATATCTACCGTGTGGTGGAAAACGACAGTCTTGAACTGATTCCATGGCAACCGGTTTCCGATATGGAACAGCAGTACGGTGCAAAAGAACCGTATGGCAATCTCGGCACTTACAGCCGGCCCGGCAAAAGACTTATGGTTGAAGTGATGCGAAAGAATGATTACAATTCCCGCGACGGAATCATCTTCGACTGGCGCAGCAATTTCATGCCCGTGCTGAAACAGATCACCGTACAATCGGTGCACAGTTATTTCAATCTTGCTTACCCGCAGCTGAACCGCGGTTATGCAACCAGATTCGACCGGCAGACCGGGATCCCGCTTGATTTCAGGTTTCCGGGAGATAGCATCCGGAGTTTATTGCTGCAATTCAACAAGCCCGAAACAGTTGTTTACACTGCATATCTCGCCAGCCAGACAAACGGGCAACGGGACACCAGCCGTATCGGTTTTATAGACCAGTATGGCGCCATCAATATCAGCAACAGTTATTTCGGCAAGGCTGGTCATTATGAAGTACTGGTTATACGGCAGCAGAAATATCCCGACTGGAACAATAGTGATGTATTTAAGCTGGCTTTCGAAGTTCTTGCCCCGGCTTCCGGTGCTTTCATATCATTGAAACGGTTACTGCTTTATGCCGGTCTGCTGATTCTGCTTGCATCGGCAGGGGTTGTCATATGGAGAAGGTACACGCTCCTGCAGATCAGGAAAGCAGACCAGCAGCGTTCGGTGGTACAGCTCCGGCTGAAGAGCATACGTGCGCAGCTCAACCCCCATTTTATGTTTAATGCACTCGCATCCATACAAAACCTGGTGAACAAACAGGATCTGCGTAATGCGAATCATTTCCTTACCACGTTTGCCAGGCTCACAAGACGGGTGCTGAATACAAGTGAACAGGAAACGATCAGCCTGGCAGAGGAGGTTCAGATCATTTCGGATTACCTTGAAATGGAACAGCTACGTTTCGGTTTCCGATATCATATCTCCGTGGGTCATTCAATTGACCAGGAAAGTATCCTGATCCCATCGATGCTGCTGCAGCCATTTATCGAGAATGCTGTTAAACATGGCATTGCAGGTCTGCAGGAAAACGGGATTATTACTGTACATATCAGTCAGTCGGCACAGGACCTTGTCCTTACCGTACAGGATAACGGCAAGGGTTTTCAGCCCGGCTGCAGGTCGGCAGGTTCTTTCGGATTGAAACTGAGCGAAGAGCGGATCCATCTGCTCAACAGTATCTGCAAAGACAAACCTGTGCTGCTGGATATTTTCTCCGAACAGGGAAAAACACTTATTACAATCATGCTTAAAAACCGGTTCTGATATGGATATCAGTTATGTGATCATCGATGATGAAAAGAACAATATCGAAAACCTGGAAAACCTGCTTAAAAACTGGTGTCCGGGTATGCAGCTGAAAGGATATGCGCAGAATGTAGCCGATGGTGTAAAACTGATCGGAACTGTGAACCCTGACCTCGTATTCCTTGATATACAGATGCCTGAAAAAACAGGTTTTGATCTGCTGAAAGCACTGGAACCGGTTTGTTTTGAAGTGATTTTTGTAACTGCATTTGACCAGTACGGCATCCAGGCCATAAAATTCTCAGCCTTGGATTACCTGCTGAAACCTATCGATGTTAATGAACTGCAACTTGCCGTTGAAAAAGCAAGAGAGAAACTACGCAGTAAACAGGCAAACGGGAATATCTCAAACCTGCTGGAATACCTGAGGACAACCGGGAAAGAACCACCCAGGATTGCATTGCCTACCGCCCAGGAAACGCGTTACGCTCCGCTGAACCAGATCCTGCGCTGTGAAGCTTCCGATAATTATACCTGGTTCTTTCTCACTACCGGCGAATCTGTTCTTGTCTGTAAAACACTGAAAGAATTTACAGAGTTATTGTCACCCTATAATTTTATCAGAACGCACCAGTCTCACCTTGTCAATACCAGGTACATCAAGAGTCTGCTGAAAGAAGATGGCGGGATATTGCTGCTTGATAACGGCAGCCGTGTTCCTATATCAAGACCTAATCTCGACAACGTAAAGAAAGCGCTGGCCATGCTTTAACCAATCACTGCATTTTTTATCCCTTAAAAAAATGAACATGAAAAACATGTATGTCCTTTTATTGTCTGTACTGATCCTGCAGACCGGCATTGCACAAAAAAACAATGCTACGGTAACGGTTGCCGTAACGCTGATCAACGCAACGGCAGCAACGCCGAAGGCAATCCGTATGAATTTCCTGAACCCGTTCCAGCCCAATTCGCAAAGTGCAGTTTTCGATAGGCAGAACCAGCTTTGTCTCAGGGAAGCCATGCTCTTTACACAGAACATGACTGTACAGTATAACGGTACATTTATAAACCTTTATGTAAAGCCCGGCGATTCAATACACCTTACAATAGACGCATCTTTACTTGACAAACGGGATTTTGAATGGGTCAGCTTCCAGGGTGAACATGCAGCATTGAGCAAACAGCTGAACGACTGGTATCACTTTGCAAGCAAGCTGCCTTACAAAAAGTACGACTACGCGCTTTCACCGCAACATATGCTCACAGCTGTTGAAATGGATTACGACAGGTATATGCAGGAATTGAAAAAGTACACCGCACTACATCCGCTCGATCCTGTTATTGAACGCTGGGCCGAGGGTGATATCCGTTACCTGTTATCGAACTGGATCTCTGATTATGCAGGCATAAAAAACGTGAGTACTGAAGAACGTAAGGAAAGACAGCAATTGTTTGCCGCACCATTTTTCAAAATGTATGATACTGCAGGTTTCAGCTCTATGATGTTCCCTTATCATCTTTCCGCTTACGCTTACCAGCTTGTCAGGAATGATTCAGGCATTCTTAAACTGGCAAATGCAGGAAGAGCAAGAGAGGCGCTGGAAGCCGGCATCAGCCTGATACAAAAGGAGCCCGCCGGTATCAACAGGGATTATATGTTATTCAGTTACCTCACCAGCCAGCTACGCAGCAATGCGGCAGCACTCGACTCCCTTGGCAATACAGATCACTATTTCACCAACCCCGTAGCGGCAGCTTACATGCGTTCATTTGTGAAGCAGGTCAATTACCCGGTTTTTCCATCGGCTCCTATTACCGGGGTAAGCAGGTCAGGAAAGAATGCTTTGCCTGAAGCACTCCCCGAAGGCGATATTTTTGCCTACCTGACCAAGAAATATCCCGGCAAAGTTTTGTATCTCGATGTCTATGCTACATGGTGCGTACCCTGCCTGAACGAAATGACCTACATGCCGGGGATACAGGAAAGCTTCCGGAACAAAAATGTTGTTTTTGTAAACCTGTGCCTGCAATCGGAAAAAAGCAAGTGGCTGGCATTGCTTCAAAAAGAAAAAATCAAGGGCGAACAATTATTTCTCGACGAAGATGCAACCAAATTATTCATGAGCCTATACGGCGTAAAAGGATTTCCCACCTATATGCTGGTTGATAAAAAAGGAAAAATAAGGACGAATACCGCGCCGCGACCATCTGAAGAAAAAGCACTTACAGCAGCGATAGGGAAACTATTGGCGGAGCGATAAAATTGCCCCCGAAAACAACCAACAGGATCATGCAAACTATTTATTAACAAAAATCATCAGCATCGTACCAGCGCCGGGAGCACTTTTTATCACCAGCCTGCCATTGATCGACTCGGTTCTTTCTGTCATGCTGGTGATACCCGGATGATGCGTTAGTTTATCCGGATCAAAACCGATCCCGTCATCCTGAATAGACAACATTATATAATGCTGGTGATCTTCGAGTTTTACTGTTACTGTTTTCGCCTGTGCGTGATACATGATATTGAGCAGTGCTTCCTGGCAGATCCGGAAAAAATCGATGCGGATCTCTTCTGAGAGCAATGATTCTTCGCAATTATTTTCAAATACACATGGAATGCTGTTCAAAAGACTGAATTCATCACACTGCCATTTTAAGGCCGCGGCCAGCCCCAGATCACTGAGTCTGCCGGGACTGATGGAAAATGAAATGCGTCTTATAGTATTGATCAGCAGATCGGCAACTCCTGTTGCATGTGTGATCCTGTTGCCGACAACCGCAGGCTGATCGGGCAGGTGATTGTGCAGCCAGATCATATCCATTTTAATAACAGCTGCAAGCTGCGCCAGTTCTTCGTGCAGTTCGGCAGCGAGATATTTCCGGTCTTCTTCGATACTGCTTTTAAAATGAGTAGCCATGCTTTTGAAGCGCCTGTATTTCTCTTCGATCAGTTCATCGGCTTTTTTACGCTCCGTTATATCTTTTGCAATGGCAAAAACAACTTCCTTGGATGGAATAAATATGGAAGTCCAGGATAACCATACCACTTCACCTGTTTTAGTGAAATACCTGTTCTCAAAATTTACCAGGTTCTTGCCTTTCAGCAATGCGGTTCTGCGGATCCTTGTGGCTTCAAGATCTTCGGGGTGGATAAACGAGTCGATCGGTCTGTTCAGCAGTTCATCTTCCGTATAACCCAGCACTGCGGTTACGGCAGGGTTGATCTTTTTGAGATACCCGTCTTTTCCTGCAATGCATACAAGATCAAGGGTAAGTTCAAAAAAAGAAAAGAAATCAATCTCGGGCTCAGCGGTATGCAACATAATGACGAAATTATGGAACATTCCGTAATAACTGCTTAGAACACAACTCGTTTATGCGTCCCGGGAAAAATCCCCATGTCACCTTTTGATATATTTTAAAAAAATCTATTATCTTTTGCAATACCAAAGCAACTGTAAGCAACCATGTTTACGCGAGCGATAAAAATCGCAGAAAAAGAAGAGGCAACTCTTCTGTAGAAAGCAATAGTCCCAGCAAATCAAGGAGCAGGAGTCCGTCTGGCGATAAGCGAAAAAAAGAAAAGACGAAAACCCGGAAATATTAACCTTGCTTTCCCTGTAGCGTTTTATAAATTAAAGCGGATAAATCCGCTTTAATTTATCAGCAACTTATACTGCTTCCGTATAATGTTTAAAACTGTCCAGTATCGCCTGCCAGCCTGCTTTCTGCATTTCTTCAGGGTTGGTGCTTTCTGCTTCGAAGGTTTCTACGATATCGGTAGTATCTCCATTGGCCGAAAAAGAAACCGTTGCCATGCGTCCGTCTCCCATTGTGTAAGCAATCAGACGGTGTTCCTGTACGTCGGTATATACTCCGCCGAAATCGAAACTGAAACTGCCGTCCTTTGCCGCCATGGTTGTAGTGAAATTTCCACCGGTACGGAGGTCATTGCTGGCCGCCGGTGCGTGCCAGTCTGGTGATGCCTGGCACCATTTGGTGATATGTTCCGGCTCATTCCAGCAACGCCATACTTTTTCTACCGGAGCATTTACTGTAGTGGTTACTGTGATCTGTGTTCTGCCTGAGTTTTCCATATGATTTGCATTATTATTGTCATACAAAAATAGCAGCCCTCCTGCAATTACCTGCGGGGTAATTGCGACATTCACAGGTATGATTCCGCTCAATAACTGTTATGCTCTAAATCTATTTATGCAGCTTATTGCCAGGTAAAAAGCCAGTGATTATACCTATCAGTGGCAGATAAGCGCAAATCCTGAATACGAATTCAATACTGGTATGATCTGCCAGTGCCCCCAATACAGCCGATCCGATACCTGCCATACCGAAAGAAAACCCGAAGAACAGCCCGGCAACCAACCCCAGTTTACCTGGCATCAGGTCTGTTGCAAATACCAGTATCGCTGAAAAGGCCGATGCAATGATGAGACCTGTTATCACAGCAAATACGATGGTCCAGCCAAGTGGCAGATAAGGTAACGATATTGTGAACGGGGATGCGCCGAGGATAGAGATCCAGATGATCTTTTTTCTTCCGTACCTGTCTCCCAGCCCGCCACCCAGTATCGTTCCTACGGCCACGGCTGCGAGGAACAGGAACAGGTATAACTGGGAATCTTTTACGGACACATGGAATTTATCGATCAGGAAAAACGTGAAATAATTGGTCATGGATGCCAGGTATACATATTTGGAAAAAACCAGCACCAGCAGGATCACGATTGAAAAAATAATCTTTTTACGCGGCAGCGTTATGCCAACAGTTTCCCTGGTTTGCGGAGCCGCCTTCCTTTCAAGAGCCCTTGCTCCATACCAGGTGCCGATGCGGTAAAGAATGATGATCCCGATAAAAGCGGCAAATGCAAAAACACTTACATATTGCTGTCCCAGCGGTAATACGATCAGTGCAACCAGTAACGGCCCTACAGCACTGCCTGCATTTCCGCCAACCTGGAAGATAGATTGCGCCAGCCCCTTTCTTCCGCCGGAAGCGAGCTGTGCCACGCGTGAAGCTTCAGGGTGAAAAATGGAAGAGCCCATCCCAACCAGGCTGACTGCAACCAGGATCATCGAATAATAATGCGCAAATGCCAGCAGGAGTAATCCCGTAAGAGAAAGCGTCATCCCGATGGCCAGTGACCGCGGAGTCGTTTTTTTATCTGTATAAATTCCCACAAAGGGCTGCAGGATGGAAGCCGTGAGTTGGGATGCAAGCGTAATCACCCCGATCTGTGCAAAGGAAAGATTAAACTCCGTCTTTAATACCGGGTACAGGGAAGGAATGGCAGACTGGATCAGGTCGTTCAGAAAATGCGTAAAGCTGATCGCGAACAATACCTTGTATACGATCTGTTTTTCAGGCACACCGCCTGTTTTTCCTGCAGTATTATTATTCATCGTCCCGGTCTTTTACAATAACATCATATCATCTGATGATTGCAAACATAGCCAAATTATCGCAATAGCTCCCCTGCTTTGTAAACAATCCCAATTTCGGGCAATGCAGGAAAGATATTACACTGCAGGTGCTGAAAGAACTCCATACCCTTGACTAAGACCTCCCGCTCATACCGTTACCTGTACAATAAGGCTTGCAGGCATGATTTTTAGTACCTACTTTTAATACAAATCTTATCGATGCACGCCAAGGTAAAAAAAGCCATACCTGCCAGGATACTGAGTATTTTTATAGCTGTTTCCTCCTGTTTAACAGCATGTGCGCAACAGCCGCCACCGGTTACCCAGACGGACACCATTAAAGAGCATGTTGAAAAACTAACGGATACCGCACATCAGTTGCTGGCCGGCGGTGATCGTGGCAAAGCACTGCAATATCATAAACAGGCATTGCAGCATTCCAAAAAAGCACGCCTGCCCGAACATGAAGCAAGATCTCTGGTACATATAGCAAGGATCCTGAAAACGGAAGACGCTGGTAAAAGCCTTGAACACCTCAACGCTGCGATGAACATTGCCAAAGAGATCAACCACAAACAGCTGCAGTCCGACATATACCTTGCCATGGCAGAAGTATATCGTCAGCAGGAAAATTATACAGAAGCCTTACATGCGCTGGAAGAGCATCACCGGCTGCTCGACAGCCTCTTCACACTCAATAAAAAACATGAGATCGCCCGGATACAGGCTGAAGACAAACGACAAATGGAACGCTGGCTACTGCTGGCAGGGTTAAGTACCGTAGCCATCGTGGCAATTGTACTTGCCGTTTATTTCCGCAAGATCAAAAAGCTGAACACGGCACTGCAGCAATCGAATCTTGTAAAAGACAAACTGTTTTCCATTCTCGCACACGATCTCCGGGGGCCTGCAGCTAATATTGCACAAAGCCTGGAGCTGATAGAAGCAGGTGTATTACCTGCCGGTGAACAGCAACAACTGCTCGAACAACTCGGGAAACAAAGCACCGCTTTCGCCAACACACTGCAAGCGCTGCTGGATTGGGCCAACAGCCAGCTCCGCGGTATTACGAACACTCCCGTTCTCTTTGATGCACGTGAAGTGGTTGAGAATAATATACAGGTATTGAGCGGACAGCTGACAGAAAAACAATTATATGTGGAAGACAAACTGCCAGCTACTGTTCCGCTTTTTGCAGACCGCCATCACTTCGACATCATTATACGCAACCTGCTTTCCAATGCCGTAAAATTCAGTCACCCGGGCGGAACCATCCATGTAGACATGACGGAGGAAAATGATGTTTATGTTTTCGCTGTGCGCGATGAAGGCATCGGCATTTCACCGGAACGGCAGAAACAGCTGAACACGGCCGGCATTGATGTTTCTTTCGGCACCAAAGGCGAAAAAGGTACGGGGCTTGGATTAATGCTCTCAAAAGAATTTGCCAAAGCGCTTGGCGGCAACATCTGGCTTACCAGTGAAGAAGGCAGGGGAACTACTTTTTATTTTTCCGTCCGCAGGAAAAAGCAGTAACCATCATTCAACAAAGTGCCAGCATACGCCGGCGGGATCGATCAGGTTTACCTCTTTACCATAAGGCTGACTTTGTATACCTCCGATGCGTATACCATATTTTTCAGGCAATTCCCTGGCAAGCACTTCATCTCTGAAAGCAGCCACATCGTTTACGGCAATGGTGAGCATCAGATTCTCTGCGAACTGCGGCTGATCATATTTTTGAAGTATAAACCTGCAGCTGTCTTTTTCAAGTCCTGCATAACTTCCGTCTGACCAGTTTACAGTAAACCCTAATTCTGTAAAAAATGCTTTTGCCTTTTCAAAATCGCTGCCCGATGGAATAAAGGGCTGAAGCGCTAAAAATTGGATGTTATTCATTTCACTTGTTTTATTTGTTAGCAGTACCGGTTTTCATTTTTTTTACGATCCATGGCAAGGTAAGCCCCTGTCCTATTAACGTAAAAAGCACAACCGCTACCGAGATAAATATAATTGTATTCCGTTGCGGGAAAGGAGTTCCGTCTTCCAGCGTTGCCGGCAAACCGATCGCAATCGCAAGTGAAACGATACCACGCATGCCCGACCAGCTGATGATAAGGCTGTTCTGAAAATCGAGCAGCGATTCCTCCGGTACTTTTCTTTTACGCTGCTGCTGAAAAGCCCGCTGCAGATTTGCCCTCTGAAGAAATACCCGCGCCATTCTTACTACCAGTGCTGCAACAGTAATGAGAAATGCATAGCCGATATAGGGTAATACCAGGTCTTTATCGATGCTCTTCAGTACATAGGGAAATTCGAGGCCGATGAGCACAAATATGAGTCCGTTCAAAAGGAAAAGAATGGTATCCCAGATGGTTTTTGACTGGTGTTTGAGATGCTCGGGGAAAACCGATCTACTGAAGCGGGAAATACCCAGCCCCAGTACAACTACAGCAATTACACCCGATACATGCAGGTGTTCGGCCAGCAGGTACGTAACAAAAGGCATGATGAGCATAAAACTGATGGTAACCATCGTATTGCCATGTACACGTTTCAGGATAAATGCAAGGATCTTTGCCATCACCATACCCACCAGGTAGCCACCGCCGAGCAGCAGGAGAAAAATGAGCGAAGCCTTCCACACAATAAAAGCCGTACCTGTAACTGCCGCAACGGCAAAACGGTAAGCCACCAGTGCTGAAGCATCGTTTACCAGGCTTTCGCCTTCGAGAATGGTAGTTGTTTTGTGTGACAGCCCCAGCCCTTTTGTGATCCCGATCGCAGCAACAGCATCTGTGGCAGAGAGAATAGCTCCCAATACAAAAGAAAGCGGCCAGCTCATGCCATCAATGAGGAAATGACTGATCACTGCAATAGCCACCGTAGTAAGAAATACAAGCCCGATAGCGAGTGTGCCGATGGTATTGATGTTTGTTTTAAAATCCCTGAAGGAAATATTAAATGCAGCATCATACAATAATGGCGGCAGGAAGATCAGGAACACTACTTCCGGATTCAGTTCAATCACCGGCATGGAAGGCATAAAACCAACAGCGATGCCGGCCACAATAAGCAGAACGGGATAAGGCAGCCTGATGCGGTCGGCCAGCGCCGATAAAGCGATCATTACAAACAGGATAAAAATAACAACGCTGTAATTCTCCATAGATGCTAATGATTAAATCCGGTACGCCTTTCATTCTCGTAACTTTATACGTACCAGGCAGACTACGAAACTTGTAATAAAAATAAAACGTATTTATGACAGGCCGTTAAAAAAGACGGCTACAGGATCTTTGCAGAGGCTGTGGCGCAGTGCGCTGCAATACGGTTGATCGCATGCACTTGCCGTTGCCATTTATTTTAGTTATTTTCATCATATCATCATCTTCAGGCATGTATGCGACCTTCTTATCAGCGAAGCGGAAGAACAGGTACCGGGATCTCAGCCACAGAAACAGGCAAAGGTAATTCCAGGCCGGCCGTGCCTGTATTGCAACCACATGCAGCCGTGCGTGAAAAACCTGCTGTGGCAGGGCAACAGCAACTTACCCGCCCAACAGTGCAATTGCAGGCAGAGCCGGTTGTTCAGCGAGAAGACATCAGCCAGGGCGAATATGACCAGGTGAAACAGGTCGCATTACAGATCATGGAACAGTATCCGCCGGATAAGTATCATTACCTGGGACTTGGCAAAAGTCCTACACCCGTTATTGCATTCCTGCAGAGTTATGGCACGGTAACGCGGAATCCGATGGTCAGCGCAACAAATATGCCACTCAGTAAATTCGATCATCGTTCGTCAAGTATGAGCAGGGCTGAAAAAGGCGTGGTCAACGGCGCGGAATTGAATGCAGATCAGAAAGAAAGGCTTTCAGATCATTTCGACCGTTTCGTTATGAGCAATGAGGAGATCGTTGAAGGGAAATCCATTCTCCTGATCGACTTTGTACAATCGGGCAGGTCACTGGTTGCTACCCAGCGTCATTTACAGGAATATCTGAAAAAACGTTATCACGGAAGTGGTTTTACAGGATTAACATTCGGCATATTATCCGCGTTGAAATGTTTTCCGAGTCCGCCCAAGGTAGAAGCGCTTCCGCTGGCTATCCAGGAACAGCAGGTTGGCGGAACAAAAAGAACCATGGATTCACTGGGGCTTTCCGGTAAAGCGATCATGCTGCCGGGTGAATTTGAAGAAGAAAACAGCCTTTCTGCAAGAATGGGCGCAGAAAAATACAAATCACGGGCAGAGTACCCGGACGATTTCAAAATATCAGCACCGGAAAGGCCCGTTACGGATAATATCCGGCGCGATCCACGCGGCGAATATCAAAAGATGCTCAGCGAGTTTAATACTTTTATGCGCCAGGACGGCGATCTTGTAAGATTTATAGAGGGTAAAGATGCAGTGGAAGAATTGTCTGACCAGGTTGACGAAACACATGTTCTGCTTGACATCCACGAAGATTGATTGGTAATGCAGCTCACAGATCCGTTGCCGCCTGTAACCCGGATTGCTCCGTCTTGTCGATGCATAATCTTACATTCGCAGTAACGAATCTCCCGATCCATGTTCGATTTCAGGTTAAAGGTTTTTTATGTGGTAGCGAAACGGCTGAATTTCACAAAGGCAGCGGCAGAACTCTATATATCCCAGCCGGCTGTGAGCAAACATATACAGGAGCTGGAGACGTATTATGCTACAAAATTGTTCCACCGTAACGGAAGCAGGATCAGGCTTACAAAAACAGGAGCACATCTTCTTAAGAATACCGAAAAGCTGATGGAGCTGCATCGCAGGATCGATATAGAAATGGCGGCGCATGAAAACAATTCAAAAGGTACATTAAAGATCGGGGCAAGCACTACCGTTGCGCAATACTATCTCCCGAAATACATTGCATCTTTCAGACAGAAATACCCGGATATACAGGTATCAATGGTATCGAACAATACAGAGGCAATAGAAAACATGTTAACCGAAAACCAGATAGACCTGGGGATAGTTGAAGGACAATCGAAGCGGCAGAACATCAAATACAACCCTATTACCAAAGATGAGATCGTTTTATGTACCAGGACAAGCAATCAACTGATCAGAAAACCTCTTATCAGTATCGAAGAGCTTAAAAATTTACCACTGATCCTCAGGGAATCCGGTTCCGGTTCGCTTGATGTGATTGCATCGATCCTCAGCCAGCATGGCGTAAATATTTCCGGGCTGAAAAAAGAAATAGAACTGCAAAGCACGGAAAGTATTAAATCTTATCTGCTCCATTCAGACAGTTTTGCATTTCTTTCCATACACTCCATCTTTAAAGAGCTGCGTGACAATGAGCTCAGGATAATCGACATCAAAGGACTCGAATTTGAGCGGTCGTTCTTTGGCATCGTGAACCAGGGTGATATGCACAAGCTCCAGGAACTATTCTTAGATCATATATCGGCTCTACCATAATTAAAAGTTATGGAGGATCGGAAAATGTGATGATCGTTCACGGGTAATCGTGATCAAATTTGCATCTTACCAAACAGCGATGCAATGAATGGTTTACCAGCCGGAAGGAAAAATATCCTGGACAGAAAAATAACGTTAAGAGCGCTTGTTTTTATTCTGATCATTTGCCTGATGCCGCTCGTTTCACCACCTGTTGCATTATTCCTGGGCATTCTTACAACCAGTGTCATCGGCCATCCGTTCCTGCAGCTGAATCACAAGCTCACGCGTATTCTGTTGCAGTTTTCTGTAGTAGGATTAGGATTTGGCATGAATGTAAACACCGCTTTACAGGCAGGAAAAAGCGGCTTACTGTTCACGGTGTCTTCAATTGTAATTACGTTACTGGCCGGTTATCTTTCAGGGCGACTCTTGAAAATCGACAAAAAAACTTCTTATCTGATCTCAGCCGGAACAGCGATTTGCGGAGGCAGTGCCATTGCAGCAATCTCACCAGTGATCAGGGCTGAAGAAAAACAGATCAGTATTGCACTGGGCACTATATTCATACTGAACTCACTCGCGCTTTTTCTCTTCCCTGTAGCGGGTCATTTATTGCATTTATCGCAGTCACAGTTCGGCATATGGAGCGCCATTGCCATACAGGATACAAGTTCTGTGGTTGGCGCAGCCACCCGGTATGGCGCAGAAGCTTTGCAGATCGCTACCACGGTTAAACTGACAAGGGCTCTCTGGATCATCCCTGTTGCGCTGATCAGTTCACGTATTTTCCGTTCCGGAACAACAACGATAAGACTGCCTTATTTCATTGGCCTCTTTATCCTTGCCATTCTGGTAAATACCTATGTTCCGGTTATAGGAAAAATCAATACACAACTCGTAGCGGTTTCAAAAGCAGGTTTAACGGTAACCTTATTCCTGATCGGTTCCGGGCTTTCCAAACAGGTATTGGCTGCTGTAGGATTAAAGCCTGTCCTGCAAGGCATTCTGCTCTGGCTGATTATCTCACTTGCAGGACTTTGGGCTGTACTGACTTTCACTTTATAGCTTCTCTCCTCTGGTCCATTCCCGGAGGTCAGTAAAAATAATTTTGCGCAACCGAATAGTTGCACCTATATTTGCAACCAATCAGTTGCAATTTATGAAAAGAGATGTTTTCCAGGCTGTAGCAGATCCAACGCGACGCGCAATTCTTAGTCTGCTTGCATTACAGGCCATGACTCCAAATGCCCTGGCAACGCATTTCGATACCAGCAGGCAGGCGGTTTCGAAACATATCAAAGTGCTCTCAGAATGCGGGGTTGTAAGACAGCAACAAACCGGCAGGGAAATTTACTACCACTTTAATCCGCAAAAAATGAAAGAAATAGACATATGGCTGGAGCGGTTCAGGCTTTTGTGGGCCGATCGTTTCGACCAGCTCGACTCGTTATTAAATGATCTTTAAACATACAATCATGACAAACAACACAGCGATCACAAAAGACATCAGCGGCAAAAAGCTTCATGTGTCGCGACCGTTCAGCGCACCGGTAGAAAAAGTATGGAAAGCCTGGACCGAAAGCGAGTTACTGGAAAAATGGTGGGCGCCACGCCCGTGGCGTGCAGAAACCAAACGTATGGATTTCAGTAATGGCGGCACCTGGCTTTACTGTATGGTTGGTCCTGAAGGTGAACGTCACTGGTGTCGTGTAGATTTCCAATCCATTGTTACGGGTAAATCATTCACCGTGAAAAACATGTTCTGCGATGAGGATGGCAATCCCGATCCGTCATTCCCGGATATGAACTGGATAGTGAACTTCCTGCCCACTGAAACAGATACAACAATCGTAGATATTTCCATCACTTTTAACAGCGAAGAAGACCTGAAAAAGATCGTTGAAATGGGTTTCGAAGCAGGCTTTACCATGGCGCTTGGCAACCTAGACGAGTTACTGTAAAAAGCTGTTATCGAATCAGTCAATACCGAAGGAGCACATCACCGTGCTCCTTTTTAATACCTCATCCACACGCCACAGGTGTTCGGAAGAATTTATAAATCTATCAGCTTTAGAAATCGCAAGTACGTGCCGCGCTGAGTCCCTTCGGGAGATGTCAGCACAGGCAGTGTAAAATCGGTGCGATTAACCATTCACCAAAAGAACCAAACCAGTCTTTGCAGAGGCGCCTCTTTGGCTTCGGTGCCCAGCGAAGCGAAGGCAACCAAAATGATGCGCAGCACAGTTTGGTAGAGGCCAAAGCAGCGCTGGCGTAAAGACGAGGCCCAGCGGCCTGAGCGCCTGCACTGTCTGAAGGTTAAAATCTATATACAGCTTTAGAAATCTCAAGTGCGTGCTGCGCTGAGTCCCCTTCGGGAGACATCAGCGAGAGAAGACAAGGTCAATGAATTTGAAGTGGCTTAGAGAATCGAAATAGCTTCCGGACACCTGAGATCAACACTATAATTATTCAATACCGATCGCTTCCATTAAAAGATCCTCACCATGCGGGAAACTGGCCTGGCAATCTATAACGAACTTTTTCCCGTCTGTCCGCCATACAAAATAAGGCGCATTCACGAGAGGTTTGCCAGGCAGTCTGGTAATACCCACACGCGATTTCACACCAGATGAAAAAGTGCCTGCCTGCCAGTGATACATACGTGTTGCGCCATAAAGTGACCAGCATGAAATTACAAATATCTTATCGGGAGCATACCTGATCTGCAGTACATATTTGCCACTGAGCCAATGCAGCACATAAATGAACACGCCGGATACAATAACAAGTGCGGCCTGGAATAAACGCCCGGCCCAGAGTTGTCCGAAATCCAGCAGCAGCTGCACTTCGCTCACTCTTGTAACAAGTAATAAGGTAACCAGTGGCGGAACAGCCGAAATCCAGGCCAGCCAGCGCAGAACCGGTCGTTTTTCCCTTGCATCGAACAGCAGGTAACTTTTACCTGGCTGTAATCCGCCCAATCCTGCAAATCCTTCTTTCTCCAATGTCTGGCTTAACCTGCCGAGACTTTCAGCGAGCGTTTGTTTTTTCATGGTCTATTCCTGCTTTTACGCTGTTTCCGTTTTTCAGCCTCAGGTTCGGTGATCTTTTTTACAAGTCCGGAACGCGATACCAGGTAATCATTCATCCCATCGAATGCATAGGCAATGCCATTCATCATGTCTTCGATATAAGTATATTTCAACGGCAATATTTCTTTGCCGGTGCTGTCTATCAATCCCCAGTTGTCATTTTTCACTACTATGGCAACTCCTTCCCTGAACGGTTTTGCTTCATCATAGCCATTCCTGATCATTGTTTTTCCCTGTGTATTGATGTACACCCATTCTCCTGCAAGAGAACCTTCTGCAGGTGGCAACAGTACCGGCGCCAGTCCGCATGAAAAATGCTGTGCATCATCAAAACCAAAAGGGATCATTATTTCGTTTTTGCGGTTGATATAGCCCCACTTCTCTCCCAGCCTTACCGCTGCCAGGTTTTCCGAGAATCCAAGTGCATAATCATATACAAAAGGAATCACAGTTTTTCCCGTACGGTCTATAAAGCCCCACTTACCCGGGATATCATTTTCATAATCGGCATCGATGTTCACCGGGGCCAATCCTTGTGAGAAACCCTGTGCTTCGGTATACTTTAAAGGAATCGTTACCACACCGGCTTTATTCATATAACCCTGTTTTCTGTTCAGTGATACCGCCACCAATCCTTCGCTGAACGGAAAATAAATTGCATCGTAAAAAGGTTTGACGATAACCTTTCCCCCTGCATTCTTCAGTCCCCATTTATTGCCCACCGAAAAAGTCTGCTGTGCAGCCGGCTGCTGCATAAACCATATACAGACGATTAAAAAGCAAATTATTTTTTTGTTCATATCCATATAGCACATCTTTCATTTTTATCGAGCCGGTCGCGTTTGTAATAATAGACTGTTCCGGCATAAAAGGAAATGCCGGTTGCTGCAACCACATACTGCTGACCGGTATTCACATTTTTCATGATGAATAAAAAATGATCATCTTCTTCCTGCAGCTGCAACTGAGGTTCGCCCGGTGCATCAGGCCAGATCTCATTGAAGGGCATCCAGTGTTGTTTCACTTCATGAAAAGCAATTTCGAACTGGTGGTAATAGGCATAATCTGTGCTCACTGTAACAATGATCGTATCGCGCGGAATTTCTTCCCTGCGGTATGCGGCCGTAGATTCTCCTGCCTGGAAATAAAGCCAGCCGTCTTTCAGAAGCTCATTGATATATGATACCAGCTGTCTTACCGCAGCGGCTCCCGCTACAGGAATATGTAATTGTGTAAAAGCAGGACGTGCATGTATCATAAGCTGATCATACCTGTGTTTAATAATGTCAGCACTTCTGTTCTTTTATAAGAAAACAGGAATAGTAAAAACAGTATCATTAAAGTAGTCTGTTTGCCGGTAATCATCTTCGGGGTTGTATGAGCAGTTTAAACACAAAAATTAAAGCTGTGTAAGATACGGGTTAGCATAGCCGGCGTTATTATCCAAATGGACCATACCGTCAGGCCTTGCAAAAAAAAACGCCTGCCATGTTCAACGGCAGGCGGGATAAGGAATGCAGCAATGGGGGGATTAAAACTTGTAGCTGTAGCCGATGCGGAACACCTGTGTTTCGTAATAATCGGTGCTGTTCATCACAAAACCGTTACCTGTAATACTTTTCCGGATGCGTAGCGTATTGAATATATCCGTTGCATTCAGGAACAATTCACCCTGTTTGTTCCTTGTGTATTTGCGGATACCAAGATCTGTTGAAAAACGTGCCCCGATCTTTCCCTGCGGAATAATATCCGGCGCAAGATATACTGCTGCAAATTGCAGTTCTGTACGGCCGGGAAGTTTGAACGACCCGTTCAGTTTCACATTACCGGATGTAACGCGCTCTTCCGGTACAGAATAAGTGGTCGGTACCGGATATTTATTCGTAATGGTGAATGCACGGATCAGGTTCCTGTACAATGCTCCGCTCATATTAAATGAAACATAAGGATTCAGTTCCTGCTGCCATACGAGTTCTCCTCCGGTCGCAACACTTTTTCCTGCATTCTGAAATATATTATAGATCAGCGTATTTCCGGGAACTACTGTCGCGATCCTGGTAATGGTGGCGTCGGTCATCTTTGTATACAATGACGCATACATGCTACCTCTGGTCCACTTCAGCTTATAGCCCAGTTCGATGGTATTGGTAAATTGCGGGCGCAATGTAGGGTTTCCTACTTTCAACACTTCCGGTTCATCATATTTTGGAAAGATCCGGATATCCACCTCATTGGGCCGGTCTACCCGCCTGTTGTAGAACACTGATAGTTTGTTATCCTTATCGATCTTGTAGGCAAAACGTACGGCCGGGAATGGTTGCGCATAATCATAACCATCGCTTTTATAGGTATTGTGATTCGGGTTCACTTCATAATCCACTTTCACATATTCCAGCCTCAGACCTGCTTCCACTTCCAGTTTATTCGATTCGTATACATAATTGCCGTAAGCCGCCGGGATCGTTTCCTTATAAGTTGCCCAGCCACCCGCATTTACATCCAGCGGCGAATTCTGTCCGGGGAAAAAATGCATATCTGTTGGTATCGACCGGTACCGGAATTTGATCCCGGCTTCCAGGCGTCCGTGTTTTAACGGCCTGATATAATCTGCATTAAAGTCTGCCACATGCTCATCGGATAAGAGTTTAAAAGCGTCTGTACCCGTATATGAAGGCATAATATTGGTGAAGAAATACTTCTCATCTTCACGGTGAAATGTGTAATTGAATCCCGCATTTAACAGGTGCCCGGGCTGGCTGAACCTGTGCTGGTAAGTTGCCGATGCTACAGCAGTATATTTCACTTCATCTTCCAGGAACTGCCAGAGCCGCTGACGTTGCGTAAAATCTTTATTGTAATAAGGAATATCTCCTTCATCACTGATCTTTTCCCGGTTGAAATAACCGGACAGGGTAAAACTGTTCTGAGCATCCGGCAGCCAGTCGATACCCGTTTTTACCGTTGCAAATGTGGTTGTCCGGTTCCGTTTTACCTGCTGGTTGATCACTGTTCCATCTGAATAGATCCTTTCCGCAAACTCGTTCCTGTTCAACGTGCGCGTATACAACCAGTCGCCCTGGAAAAATGTATTCAGTTTGTGTTTCCGGTAATTCAGTGACAATGAAGGATTAAGCTTGGGTGTAGCGGTATATTGCGGACTGATGCCCGGCAGGTTTTCCTTGCGCACCCATAATGCACCCAGCCCTGTAGTAAGGCCGATTTTTCCGTTAAACCCTTCCTGCTTATTCTGCTTGTAAATAATATTAATGATCCCCGCGTTGCCGTTGGCCTCATAGGCAGCGGAAGGATTGTTGATGATCTCGATACGTTCAATCGCAGACGCCGGTATATTATCGAGGCCGGTTTGTCCGCCGAAACCGGTGATCGCATTCTGCCGGCCGTCAATCAGCACAGCAACCTTATCATTGCCTCGCAATTGCAATTTCCCGTCCTGCACCGTTACACCGGGAAGATTCTGCATGGCCTGTAATACGGAGCCGCCCGACTGGCTCACATTATTTTCGAGGGTAAATACCTTTTTGTCCATTTTTTCCGAAAGTCCGTCCTTACTCCTGCCGGCGCTGACAGCTACTTCTTTTAACAGTACCGGTGATTCTTTCAGGTGTATGCTGCCCAGATCAAGATAGGGACTCAGCGTACCTACCAGCAACTCCTGCCGGTACGTTTCATAACCGGTATAGGAAACATCCAGCGTAAACGAACCGCTTTTGACACCTGTGATCGTAAAACGCCCTTCTTCATTTGTAATGGTTCCGGCAACCAGTTTACTATCGGCCATGATCCGTACATTTACATAAGGTAAAGCGGTCTTACCCGGGCCGTTTCTGACCACTCCTGATATAGTAACAGCAGGTACCTGGGCGAGGGAGAACAAGGGCAAAAAAAGCAGGCCGGCGAACATTTTTCTGATCACAAGTACATTCATACCAACATAATTGACAAAAGGTGAATACGATTGTTGCGGTACAAAGCAAAAAGCTAATACTGAAGGAAATCTGAAGCCGGCCGGAAGAAGTCCTTCAGCATTCATACAGAATTTTAGTACTATTTTGTAAAAAAACAGTTTTGAAGGTATTGATCATAGAAGACGAACAGGCGCTGAACCAGGATATCACCGATTTCCTGACAGGATCAGGCTACCTGTGCGAATCAGTATCCGGTTACCAGGATGCGTTGGAAAAGATCGAGTATTACTCCTACGATTGCATTGTGCTTGATATCATGCTGCCCGGTGGATCGGGTCTTCAGCTGCTGCAATACCTCAAACAGGATAAAAAGAACGATGGCGTGATCATCATTTCTGCCAAAGGTGCTCTGGAAGATAAAATTGAAGGACTGCAATCCGGCGCAGATGATTATCTCACCAAACCTTTTCATTTATCAGAACTGGGTGTTCGGGTGGCTGCGATAATACGGCGAAAGCATTTCAACGGTCAGAACGAGATCGTTGCGGGTGAGATAAGGATCAATACCACGGGAAAAACAGTTACAGTAAACGACACACAGCTGGATTTGACACAAAAAGAATTCCAGCTGCTGTTATTCCTGGCCATCAACCGTAACCGCGTACTCTCCAAGAACGCTATAGCAGAACATTTATGGGGAGATGATATGGATTTCCCGTCGAGCTATGATTTCATTTACGCACACATTAAAAACCTGCGTAAAAAACTGATATCGGCAGGAAGCGAGGATTACATCAAATCGATTTACGGTGCGGGTTATAAAATGCAGTTACCATGAAACTCCTTGCTAAATACAACCGTGTCAATATTGTGACCACAATACTGATTTTCATTGCAGGCAGTATCGCGTTTTATTTCGTGTTGTATTATGTACTCACAGACCAGTTAGACAGAGGCCTCCGCGTAGAACAGCAGGAGATCGTCAATTATGTAAACAAGAATAATGCCCTGCCGGAGATCCACAGTACAAAGCATCAGTGGATGGAATTCTCTCAAACCAATGTGGCCATCAAAGATCCCGAACCGCATTACGGCCAGGCTTACAATATCCTTGAACAGGAGAAAGAAGTGGTAAGGCAACTAACTTTTACAACTCCCGTAAATGGTCTTTTATATAGAATTACGGTCAACCAGTCTGTAACAGAATCGGAAGACCTGCTGGAGCTGATCATCATGCTCACTATGGGGATGATCGCGCTGGTACTGATCTCCAATTATCTCGTGAACCGCAAAGTGGTTAACAAATTATGGGAGCCATTTTATGCCACGATCAATAATATCCGGAATCACAAGCTTGCCGCGCAGGAACCGTTACACCTGCCTTCGTCTCATATTGAAGAGATCGATCTGCTGAATGACAGCATCAACAAAATGACTTCCCGCATTCACCGCGACTATATCAACCTGCGCACATTTACGGAAAATGCTTCGCATGAAATGCAGACACCGCTTGCCGTGATCCGTTCCAAAACAGAGAACCTGCTGCAGGATACGGAGGGGCAGGAAAAAACCATGAAGCAGTTGCTTGCGATTGAAAGTGCAGCGATGAAATTATCGAGGTTACACCAGTCGTTACTGCTGCTTACCAAGCTGGAGAACCGGCAGTTCCAGCTGAACGAAGAGGTAAACCTCGAAATGATGCTGCGCGAGAAGCTGGAAGAAAAAGAAACGCTGATCGCCGCCCGTTCGCTGGCATTGCAGACCTATACAACGGAAGTGATCCTTTCTTTCCATCACCATCTGGCAGAAATACTCCTGAATAACCTGATCAGTAATGTAATCCGTTACACACCGGAATATGGTAATGTAACGATCAGTCTCGACCAGCAGTCATTATCTGTAAGTAACACCGCTGCAGGGGATCCGCTCGATAATGAAAAAATCTTTCAGCGTTTTTATAAAGCCGAACAATCTTCGGAAGGTACCGGACTGGGCTTATCGATCGTTAAAGAGATCTGTGCGCTTGCCGGTTTCCGGTTCAGCTACAAGTACGATCAGGGCGAGCACCATTTCCTCATCAATTTCTCCTGAATTCAGAATTTCTACAGATTGACAACGGAGGTTTGAAAAAAAAACATGAAAAAGATCCTCTTGTTCGTTTTAATGCTGGCAGCAGGAAGTTTCCTGCTGGCCATTGCAGGCTGGCAGATGCCGCCGGCAGCGGTAAAAGCGGCGTTTGTAAAAAAATACCCGAATGCCACAAAGGTGAAATGGGAAAAGGAAGACGGGAATTATGAAGCCAGCTTCACAGACAAAGGCAGTTCCTGGTCTGTCATTTACAATGGCAATGGCGTGCTGCAGGAATCCGAGCAGGAGATCACACCCGCTGAATTACCGGCAGCTGTGAGCACTTACATGAAAGAGCATTATAAAAACCGCGCAGTAAAAGGCGCTGCAAGGATCACAAAAGCCGATGGAAGCATCTGCTACGAGGCCGCTGTAAAAGGCCTGGACGTGATCTTTGACGCCAACGGCAAATTTTTGAAAGAGGTGAAAGACTGATGAATGCACATGCGATCACCGGAACAGGGACAATCAGTCCCTGTTTTTTTATTCAAAATCTGTACAGAATTGAATGCCACCTTCAGGTTCCAAAATATTAAAATGACATTGAGAAAACATTTTACGCTTCTTTTATTTTTCCTTGCAGCAATAGCAGTCCACGCGCAATCACAGACCAATATCAGCGGGATCATTACAGACAAAAACTCGCGCCAGCCGATTGAATTTGCCAGTATTGAACTCTTACATAAAGACAGTACACTTGTAAAAAGAACGGTAACAGATGCCAAAGGAAAATTCACAATCGACCAGGTAACAGCAGGTCATTATCTTGTAAGATGCAGCTTCGTAGGTTATGAGAACAATATCATTACCGTTAATGCCGGAAAAAGTACAGTAAACCTCGGAACCATAATGATTATACCGGCGAGCGGCACATTGAATAATGTTACTGTAAGTGCGGGACGAGCCATACTGAACAGTTCTATCGATCGTAAATCTTATGATGTAACCAGGGACATCATGGCGCAAAGCGGTACAGCCAGTGATATACTTAAAAATGTGCCATCAGTGGAAGTAGACCTTGAAGGCAATGTAAGTCTGCGCGGATCGGGCGATGTGATGATACTGATCAACGGGCGTCCTTCGCCATTGCTGGGCAAACTGAATAAAGCAGAAGTACTCCAGCAGTTTCCGGCCAGCTCCATCGAAAAGATCGAAGTGATCACGAATCCGTCTGCCAGGTACAGGCCGGATGGCACTTCAGGCATTATCAATATCGTCCTTAAAAAAAATGTAAAAGGCGGTTGGAACGGTACCATAATCGCAAACGCAGGCAACCGCGACAGGTATAATGCAAGCGCCAGCTTTAATTACAAACCAGGCAAGCTGAATATTTTCGGCAACTATGGCATCCGGCAGGACAGCCGGAGAAGAACCAACAGCATCAGCCGCGAATACGATGATACGATCTCTCATGCAGTAAGTGGTTATTATGACGAAACGGGCGTTTCACTAACGAGACCCCTCACCCATCTCGCTACAATCGGGTTTACTTATGCACCTGACAAAAAGAACAGCTTTGGTATTTCCGCCAATTACCAGAACCGCGACCAGGTTAAGAATGATATCAATACCAAGATCTTCTCTGCTGCATCACATACATACACCAGTTATTTCGACAGGCTGCGTTATGATCCGGAAAGCGAAAAGGAAAAAGATGCAACCGCATTCTTGGAACACCAGTTTCCCGGCGAAGACCATGTTTTGAGAGCGGAACTGACCGTGAGTTCTTCAAAGGAACTGGAGCAGAATTTTTATACCAATCAATACAAAGTACCGGCAAACTACAGCACGAAAGACAATACCCGTATTTACCAGGGCGATGACCAGCAACAGCTGACCATTGATTATACAAATACATTATCCGAATCTTCAAAACTCGAAGCCGGTTATTCGGGATTTTTCAACCAGCAGGATTTCAATTTCTTCAATGAATATTATGACCAGGCAAGCAATAAGTTTGTGACCGACAAGGTGAAAACAAATCGTTTTCTTTTCAGACAGACGATCCATGCTTTGTATGGCACTTACCAGAAGAACTATAAGCGTTTTGGATATTCAGTCGGCTTACGCATCGAACAAAGCCTGATCAATGGCTACCAGGTAACTTCGGATACCACCATCCGCAACAATTACCTGAAGCTTTATCCTACCCTGCACCTGGCCTATATGCTCAAAGGCCAGGACCAGCTGCAGCTGAATTACAGCCGCCGGGTTCACCGTCCTGAAGGCGACGATCTCAATCCATTTCCAGAATACCAGGATCCGTATAATGTAAGAGCCGGCAATGCGGCGTTACTGCCTGAGATTATCCACTCTGTAGAATTTGGTTACAAATGGCAGCACAAGAGCTATTCCTTTGTTCCAAGCCTGTATTACCGCTATAAACAGAACGGCTTTACACAGGTAACGGTTCCGCTGAACGACAGTGTATTGCTCACCACGCAGCAGAATCTTGCCAACGATGAATCTGCAGGCCTGGAACTGATCTTTTCCGCTAAAACCGGAAACTTCATTTCATCCAACCTGAATGTCAATTTTTTCTATAACCGTATCAATGCAGCCAACCTTGGTTATTTCGACCGGAGAACAATTCTTTCATTCAGCACCAATTTCAACACAACGCTTACGATCAGTCCGGCAACCATGGTACAGATCAGCGCTAATTACCGTTCGGCAAGGTTAACGCCACAGGGGAAAAATTATCCTTCTTTTGTACTCAACACAGGTATCAGGCAGGATTTATTCAACAAAAAGATGTCGCTGATCGTAACCGTGTCCGACATTTTGAGAAGCCTGCAGCAGAAGTCAGAACTGAATACGTCTTACCTGAAGCAGGTGTCCGTTAACAGGCGCGATGGCCAGATCCTGTATGTAGGTATCAGCTATCGTTTTGGCAAATTGATAAAGAAAGCGGACGACAAATTACAGTTCGATACCAATTAATTGCATCCCGGCTCCAACCTTTTGAGGTTTACTCACTCTTAACAGTAACCAACCAACTGTTTATGAAGAAAAAACTCATTATCATCATGCTGGTTTGCTTGCCAGCCTTTTACAGCAGGGGGCAGGATTCGCTCCTGTTCTCTGCTTTCCCTAAAGAAGAAACGGTTCATTTTGAAGAATTCATGCCTTTTAAAAAAGGTCAGGCGCGCAAACTGTTCCTCGACGGTTCAACATTATATATCTGGGCGAATGACAGTGATGAGGGCTACTTTTTTTATGCCTGCAACCTGAACGATAAGAACCAGACAGGCAGGTATTTCACACAGGGTAATGGCCGGGGCCAACTGTTCAGTCCGTTTTCAGGCGGCATACACAACGGTATGATGTGGCTGCATGATCTCAACCTGGATAAGATTGTTACGATTCAACCTTCGAAAGAATCGGATGTGGTGAACGAATACAAAATCCCCCGGTTTTACTATTCACTTCAGCTTACCGATAGTTTCCTGTTATGGGGCTCGGGCGCAGACCATTCGCAGCAGAAGCTGCAGCAGATCGATATGCGTACCGGACAGGAATTGAAAGAACTCGGCACTTTCAGTAATGCCCCGGCCGGAATTCCTTTTTATTCCTGGAAGAATGCCTATGAAAGTTTCCTGTTCACGAGACCATCGGGAGGAAAGGCAGCATTGGCCGCGCGCCTCACAGATCTTGTTGAGGTATTTGATCTCGAAAATGGAAGAAGCAGACAGGTAAAAGGACCGGAGAATTATCCGCCTGCATTCAGACCGATCCAATCCTTTGGCAAAGACCTTGCAGAAAGGATCAGCCAGACGCGTTTTGCATTTGTGAACGGCGCAGTAACCGACCGGTATATCTATCTGCTCTATTCCGGCAATAACCATGAATCCCGGTACCTGGATCAGGGGATGTACATTTTCGTATACGACTGGCAGGGCAACCCTGTTAAAAGACTGACATGCGACCGTTATATCAAATGTTTTACGGTATCGGATGACGACAGCAGTATCTACGCATTTGATGTTTCCCGTAAAGCGATAGTAAAAATGACCGGAAAATAAACCTGACGCTGTTCCAACTTTCCGGAGTTTTGCACTCTTACTACAAAACAACCAACTGTTTATGAAAAAAAATCTCTTAGCAACCCTGCTGGTTTTGCTCACCGGCAGCTATTCGATCTCTGCTCAGAATGCAGATACGGTATTAGCCCGTGTTTATTACCAGTTTATACATGTGAACGATACCAACAACCGCGACAATCCCGTAAAGGAAGAAATGGTATTACGATTAGGCAGGCATTCCAGCCGTTACAGGAACTCCGTGCTTGATCAGGTAAAAAAGAAAAAAACGAAGGAAGAAGAAGAGGCTGCAGCTTCAGCAGCAATGCCGATGCGCGTGGCCGCCGGTATGCCTATGGCAGTTGTAAAAGGAATGGGCTTCAGCGACGAAGAATACCTTCAGCTGCTGAATGAGGACAAATACATTACAACCGCATCGCTTGGCACACAACAGTACATGATTGAAAGCGCACTGCCTAAAATAGACTGGAAGATCGCGGCGAATGAAACAAAAACGATCGGTGGTTATACCTGTCAGAAAGCAACGGGAGATTATGCAGGCAGGACTTATACCGCCTGGTTTGCACCGGATCTCCCATTCCGCAACGGCCCCTGGAAATTATCCGGATTACCCGGCCTGATCATGGAAGCGAAAGACAGTAAAAATGAAGTCATGTTCCTCTTCAAAGAAATCTATAAGGAAGAGCTGGATGAAACAACTGCAGCCGGCAGAACAAGGACGATCAAAATAAGTGAGGATGCTTACCTGCGTGCGAAAAAAGCGTATGATGAAGATCCTGTTGCGGGTATGCAGGCACAGCTATCACCTTCGGCACCGCCTGTAAAAGTTGCTTACCGTGATGCTTCCGGTAAAGCCACCACAGGTGATGAAGCGCTGGCTCTGATTGAAAAGAACAAGGCTGCGTTAAAACGCGTTAATAATCCTCTTGAGCTGAAGAAGCCTTAAAGTATGCCCTGCCCCACATATTAATTGCTCACGCCCTAATACTGCAAACTTGAGTTTATTATACCCCACTCACCGCAGCGGAATATCGCTATGCAGGTATGTTACCGGCAGCCTGTACAGGCTACTGGCAATATGTATCCTCCTTTGCATACTTCAGCCGGTTTACGCCCAGCAAAAAAAACTGACCGGCACCCTGAAATCCACAGCCGGAAAACCAATTGATCATGGCAGCATCCTGCTGAAAAACAGCCAGGGTCGTATTATTCTTTTCGGAACCAGCGATATCCAGGGGAAATATACACTTCTCCTGCCTGATACATTACAGACTGCCGGACATTATCTCGAAGTGAACCTGCTTGGTTTTGCCAAACAGCAACAACCACTGCTTGCAGATAAATCCCAGTATGATTTCCTGCTTGAAAACAATGCGGTCAGTCTCCCGGATGTGAAAGTGAAGAATACGATACCTGTACAGTCGCTTGGTGATACCCTCAGCTACAATGTAGCTTCTTTTGCGAGAAAGGAAGACAGGACCATCGGAGATGTGATACAGCATATGCCCGGGCTTGAAGTGAGCGACAATGGTCAGATAACCTATAATGGTAAGGCCATTTCCAACATGTATGTGGGCGATGATGACCTGCTGAACGGCCGTTACGGGTTGGCAACAAAGACCATTTCGAAAGATATGATCAAATCAGTGAACGTTATGCTCAATCATCAGCCGGTTAAAGTACTGAAGGATGTTAAGCCTACAGATAATGTAGCCGTTAACCTGGTATTGAAAGACGAGAACAGTATTAAAGTGTCCGGCCAGGCCATGCTGGGCGGAGGTTTACCGGAACAGTTCGATGCGGCTCTGAACACCATGATGTTCAATAAAAAGTTCAAAATGCTGAATGTGCTCAAAGGGAATAACAGCGGCATCGATTACCGCAGCGATTTTGAACAGTTGGGCAGCAATGACCTGATGATAAATGTGGGTAACACAAGGCCTGTGGCGCTTTTATCGGCAGGTACAGCAGGTACACCAGACCTGCCACGTAAAAATTATTACCTGAACCGTTCGGGCGTGCTGAATGCCAATAACCTTGTCAATACGAAATCCGGGCTCCAGCTTCGCTCCAACATACAGTTTTTCCTCGACCGAAGCATACAGGATTACCGCATCTCTACCGAAACTTATCTCCCGGGAGACACGATCCGTTACAATGAAATACAGAACGCTGTCCGGCATCCCTTTGTAATCAATACTGCGTTCAACGCTATGGTGAATAAAACAACCTATTTCCTGAACAACAGCCTCAAATTCAATATAACCGGCGATAACAATGCAAGTCATATGGATTTCAATGGCAAGGGTTTTGGCCTGAACTTGCGTGAACGTTCCTACGATATCAGTAATGATTTCAACTGGACGCCGATGTTACGAAACCGGAATATCATCCACCTGCGCTGGTACGCTAATTATTACAGCAATCCGCAGAAGTTATATATCGACCAGGGACTCAACAATGATATACTGAACAACAACCAGCCTTATCTCGCTATCACCCAGCAGGCAAAAACACCAACGTTTTTCAGCCATGCCGCCCTTGCTTATAATCTTACCAAACACCTGATCAAGCAAAGCTACCAGGCCGGTATCATCAATGAAGTGCAGCAGCTGAACTCAAATCTAGACCTTACACAACTGAACGGAAGCATCAATCCTTATGCAGGTGATGTTGGCAACGCATTGCAGTGGCACCGCAGCAGGATATACTTTAACAGCAGTTACGACCTCAGGAAAAAGAATTGGGTTGTAAGCCTGTCTGTTCCCATAGCAGGGCAATTCATCAGTTACAAACAGAAAGAGTACCAGCTGGATGAGCGTAAAACACAGCTTCTCATCAATCCCGTACTGCGTGTAAACTATTCATTGAACATGGAAGATTATATACAGGCCAGTTATACGTTCAATAATAATGTGGGAAACATATCCGGTGTATACAGGGGCGCGGTGCTCACGAATTACCGCATGCTCTATTCCAACGATGCAGAACTTCAGGAAAAAACAAGTTCGGGAACCGGCATCAGCTATTATTACAAGCGTTCTATAACTATGCTTTTCATGAACGCAGGCATCCGTTACAACAAGGTCACGGCAAACTCCGTATTATCGAGCGTTATCACCAATAATGTACAACGGACTGTACTCCTACCCTATGAGAACGATCAGAGCAATCTCAGTGCGGATGCGGGTATCAGCAAATACCTGTTCTGGCTGCGCAGTACTGTAAGCGTTAAAGCCCTTGCAAGCAGGCAATATTATAACCAGTTCTTCAACGGCTACAAACTGCCTTTCAGGAACGATCTTCTTAACCTGCAGTTTGGATTCGACAGTAAATTGCCGGGCTCAATCAGTTTTGCCTATCGTCTGAGCAGTTCCTGGAATACCGGCCGGCAGCTGGCCAGTCATGGTGTGCAGCCCATCGGCGTTATCAGCAAAATGAACAGGATCGATCAGCAGGTGTCACTTTCAAATGCATCTGTGAGGAACCTTTTCATTACATTGAAGGCAGCGCACAGTCACAGCCGGCAGGCGGCCATGATGCCGATCGGGTATTTTTTTGCGGATGCGAACCTGCGGTACAAGGCAGTGAAATGGCGCACCGATATCGAGCTTGATGTGAGCAACCTTTTCAATGTACAGCAGTATGAAACGTACCAGTTAACAGCCAATATGTTCTCGGCAAGCCGTTATGATATAAGAGGGCGGATGGCTATTCTGCGTGCAACATTTACATTGTAAGCAGCAGCAGCTATACCCCGACAATTTCGTCGAACCGGTCTTTCTGATTTTTTCTGCGATCGTATTCTGCAGTTGTTTTTGTTCCGAACTGCTGTTCTTCTTCAGTGCCGTACATTTTGAAATACCAGTGATTCCTTTCCTTCAGGCGTGCCTGACCTGCTGCATCTTCAAGGCCTACGGTATCACCCCCATCTCTGAAGATGATCGATGAATAGTGATTATTCCAGGGGCCGTTATCATTTCTGTCGTTATAATCGATATAATGGTAATCGCCAATATTACCACCGTTCTGCTGTGCACCGGTATTGCCAACCAGGTAGGCACGGAGCATGCCACAGGATGTAGGCAGATAAGGCACATCCTGATTATACGTTTCAATATTCTCGTCCATGATATCCAGCTGCTTGTCTATCTCCTGCAATATGAACTCGAGTGAGAGGGTATTGTCATCGGAATAGATGTATAATTTATGCACCAGGTCCTTGGCAAAATTTCCGTTCTGCGGCGCATTCGCTGCATCGAGTAACTGCCTGATCTCGTCCTTGGGCGCATGCGCCTGTATGCGATTCCGGATTTGAGCCATAACCTGCCTTCCATCCAGCATTTGCTCATGCTCAATTTCAATAGCTGCTAACTCACGGATAAGGTTTTCAATATTACCGGCCGCGTTTCTATGTCTTGTGAGCTGAGCGCGATACCAGGGATCACGCGTACACTTAGTGAGAAAGTTCATGGTCAGATGAAAGCCATGCACCATTTTGTAATTGAGTTGTTGCCTGCTCTCCGCTATACCCCGTTCCTTACTTACCTTGCTCCCGTATTGGCCGGGCACATTCCTGAATTCCGGCACAACCTTCGAATAATCGCGGTGGTTATGATGCCATGTTTCGCCTTCTGTCAATTCCACATTTTCTATGTCCTTATCTCGCAGTGCATCATTTGCATCAGCAATGCGGTCACTGTCCATGTAAAGCTCTTTTGAACCATCACGGCGGAGAATGGCATGCCCATTTGCAGAAACAAGGTAACCCGTACCCAATTCAGTCGCGTAGCGCTGTACTACCGGTGGAGCTGAAGACATCTGCTGGTAAGTTCTAAGTTGCTTTACACGGTTGCTGTTATCAGCCATCGACTGCCATTGACGATGCGCAGCAGCCTGCGGACTGCTATCGGCGAGTTTCTGCAGCGGGGCTGTACCGGACTTCCGGTCAGGCTCAGAAAGCGCCTTTTTCTTTCCTTCCTTTGCTTTGCGCATATATGTTTTCATAAAGGGATTGGGGTTACAATGGCTTAAGGAATACCAGCTGTTTAAAAATAAAAGATTTTCCTGATAAAAAGTATTGCCGGAATACACTACAAAGTATGGGCACGGCAATCCGTTTTTGCACATTCTGTTAGCCGCATTCACTATCTTTCTGTTTCAAACAGTCCTATGATGAAAAAGTTATCGTGTTTATTGCTGATGTTAACCGGTTTTACCCTCGCCCTACAGGCACAGCAGCAGTCTTTTATTAAAGACAGCCTGGAACAATACATCATCAGGGGAATGAAGAACTGGCAGATCCCCGGCCTGGCCATAGCCATTGTGAAAGACGGGAAAACGGTGTTCATGAAAGGCTATGGCGAACGCGATATGCAGACGCATGCTCCCGTTGACGAGAACACCCTCTTCATGATCGCCAGTAACAGCAAGCTTTTTACAGGAACGGCACTGGCCCAGCTTGAATACAGCAACAAGCTCTCGCTGAATGATAAAGTGACCCGGTATTTTCCCGATTTTAAATTGTACGATAAAACAACCACCGAGCTCGTTACTGTTAAAGACATGCTCGGGCACCACCTCGGTACAAAAACCTTCCAGGGCGATTTCACTTTCTGGAACGGGAATCTCAGCCGTGAAGAGATCATGTCCAAAATGCGCCTGCTGCAACCCACCGGGCTGTTCAGACAGGATTACGGGTACTGCAACAGCTGTTACCTGACAGCAGGCGAAGTGATCCCGAAAGTCAGCGGCAAGCCATGGGAAGTTTATGTGTACGACAGTATCCTGATGCCGCTGGGCATGAAGAATACCCATACGCTCGTAACAGGCATATCCCAACGCGCAAATGTATCAAAACCCTATACCAATGCCTTTACCGGCGAACTGAAAGAACTGCCTTATGATATAGTAGACAATCTCGGGCCGGCAGGCAGTATGGTGAGCAATGTAAAAGACCTTTCGAAATGGCTGCTGATGCAGTTAGACAGCGGCCGTTATGAAGGCAAACGCATTCTTCCCTGGAATGTGATCCGCAGAACAAGAGATGTGAATACGGCCATATCAAGCCGGAAGAATGCGATCTATCCTACCCATTTTACCAATTACGGTCTTGGAGTAATGATGACCGATTACAATGGCAGGCAGGTATACTGGCATACCGGCGGCGCATTCGGCTTTGTAAGCAATACCTGTTTTGTACCGGAAGCAGGTCTCGGCATTGTGATACTCACCAATAACGATAACCAGAATTTTTTCGAAGCTTTGCGTTACCAGCTGCTGGATGCATACCTCGGCATGCCTTATACAGACCGCAGCGGCGCACAATTATCTAATCATAACAAGCAGCAGGCGTCTAAAGTGACAGCTGTAAAAGAATGGCAGGCAAGAGTCAAAGACAATGCCCCACCCCTTCCTTTAGAGGCTTATTCCGGAGAATACAGCAATGAACTGTATGGCAAGATCCGGATTAGTGTAGACGGTGCCGGACTAAAGATCAAATTCAATGGTCATAATAATCTTTTTGCGAAGCTGCAGTACATGGATCAGGACGAATGGCTGATGACCTATAACAATATCGCCTATGGCATTTTCCCGCTGAAGTTCAATATTACCAACGGGAAAGTAACCGGCACCAGCATCCGTGCGAACGATTTTGTGGAATATGATGCCTATGAGTTCAGGAAGAACCCTTAACCATACAACCAAACCATGCACATGAGATATCTATTAGCCGCGGTACTGCTCAGCACGTCGGCCGCATCCGCACAACAGGCGCTGCCCGGTAATTACCAGCAGCTTGTCACCGGCATCACACCCAAAATGGTGGAATGGCGCAGGCATTTTCACGAGAACCCGGAGCTCTCGAACCGGGAAGTAAAAACAGGCGCTTATATAGCCGCTTACCTGAAAAGCATCGGACTCGATGTTAAAACAGGTGTGGCCGGCAATGGCGTCACAGCTGTTTTAAAAGGCGGCAAGCCCGGTCCTGTAGTGGCTTTGCGTGCCGATATTGATGCATTACCTGTAACAGAGCGCGTTGCACTCCCCTTCGCATCGAAGGCAACGGCAACGTTTAATGACCAGACGGTAGGCATCATGCACGCCTGCGGACATGATGCACACATCTCTATTCTCATGGCAACGGCAACTGTGCTTAAACAGATGCAGCAGAGCGTTCCCGGCACAGTGGTATTCATTTTTCAACCGGCAGAAGAAGGCGCTCCCGATGGTGAGGAAGGCGGCGCGGCACTAATGGTGAAACAGGGCGTGATGGATAACCCGAAAGTGGATGTTATATTCGGACTGCATATACAATCAGGTGTACCTGCAGGAGAGATCCAGTATAAATCCGGCGCTTTTATGGCGTCATCGGATTGGCTGAAAATAAAAGTAAAGGGCAAGGGTGCACACGGATCGGCTCCCTGGAAAGGTGTTGACCCGATAGCTGTGTCATCTCAGATCATAGAAGGACTGCAGCATATCGTGAGCAGGCAGATGGAACTGACGAAAGGCCCCGCAGTTATTACCATCGGTGCTATTCACGGAGGCGTAAGGAACAACATCATTCCTGAAACATGCGAAATGCTTGGTACCATCAGAACACTCGACAGCAAAATGCAACAGGAAATACACGAGCGGATCCGCAACACCGTAAAACATATTGCAGCATCAGGAGGTGCAGAAGCAGAAGTAATCATCGATACAAAAACACTGGTAACTTATAATGATCCCACGCTGGTACGACAGTCACTTCCTTCGCTCGAAAAAGCAGCAGGTGGTGCTGTAAAAGAAAGAGACTGGGATACCGGTGCTGAAGATTTTTCATTTTACGGCACAAAAGCACCAGCCTTCTTTTTTTACCTCGGTGGCCTCCCTCAGGGAAAAGATCCCAAAACCGCACCATCGCATCACACGCCCGATTTTTATATTGATGAAAGTGGTTTTGCAACAGGTGTAAAAGCATTTTGCCAGCTTGTTTTTGATTACGTAAAACCTAAATAAAGCCGATCTTTATATTATCATCTATATCTCAAAGCCATGAAGAAAATTGTATTGTTTGTATTCGGTTGCACCGGGATTATGGCAGCATCTGCACAGCAAAAGCTCAGTCCCGAGCAACTCTGGAAATTAGGCCGGGTTTCTGCGCTGGGGGTGTCGAAAGATAAAAAACAAGTGATCTATTCGGTAAGCACTCCGGATGTAAATGAAAACAAAAGCAAGAGACAGCTTTTCGTGATCCCGGTATCCGGAGGTACAGCTGTTGCCGTCGGTAATGCAGACAGCCTGCTGGCCAATGAGAAAATATCTCCCGACGGGAAATTTATACTCAGCTCAGATGCAGTAAAGATTCAGGATGTGACCGGCAAAGACCTTTATCCCGATCTTCCCAAATCGAATGTACAGGTTTATACCTCGCTCAACTACAGGCATTGGGACACCTGGGAAGACGGCAAATTTGACCATGTGTTCGTGGCACCGCTGAACAATGGCATTGCAGGGGAACGCAAAGACATCATGTCCGGAGAACCCTATGATTGTCCGCAGAAACCCTTCGGTGGTGATGAGGATTTTATCTGGAACCCAGACGGCAGGCATATCGTTTATGTAACTAAAAAACTTGCAGGAACGGCATATGCAGTAAGCACGAACACCGATCTGTACGAATATGATGTACAGACAGGCACCACCCGTAATCTCACTGCAGATAACAAAGGTTATGATGTAAGTCCTGCCTTCAACAGCCAGGGCGAGCTTGCATGGCTGCAGATGAAAAGAGATGGATACGAGGCCGACAAACAAAACCTTGTTGTATGGAATAAGGAAGGAAATTTCAAAGTGAACATCACTGCAGACCGTGACGATCTGCATGTTGAATCATTCCGCTGGGCCGATGATGGCAGAAGCCTGTTCTTCATTGCACCGGTTAACGGAACGCTTCAATTATTCCATACCACTTATCCAGGTCGGCTTATGATGATGCCGCAGATCACACAGCTCACCAGAGGCGATTTCGATATCAGCGCCATAGCCGGTCAGTCGGGAAACCAGCTGGTGGTCTCAAGAACAGATATGAACCATGCAGCAGAACTGTATACCGTGGATATCGCCAACGGCAGCATGCAGCAGCTCACACATGTGAATGATGCCGCTTACAGCAATATTGCGCAATGCCGCACAGAACGCAGGTTTGTAACTACAACCGATCATAAAAAAATGCTGGTGTGGGTGATCTACCCGCCCGGCTTCGATCCGGTAAAGAAATATCCTACCCTGCTGTATTGCCAGGGAGGACCGCAATCGCCACTGACCCAATCCTACTCCTTCCGGTGGAACTTTCAGCTGATGGCATCACAGGGTTATATCATTGTAGCGCCGGCACGCAGAGGCATGCCAGGTTTCGGAACAAAATGGAATGAGCAGGTAAGCAAAGACTGGGGCGGGCAAGTGATCAGGGATTATCTCAGTGCAATTGATGCGGTATCCAAAGAACCGTTTGTTGACAAAAGCAGGCGCGGTTGTGTAGGCGCCAGTTTCGGTGGCTTTTCTGTATTTGCACTGGAGTCTGTGCATGAAGGAAGATTCAAAACATTCATTTCCCACGATGGCATTTTCGATTTCCGCAGCATGTATGGCACTACCGATGAACTGTTCTTTGAGAACTGGGAAAAAGGCGGCCCATACTGGGAGAAGAAAAACCTGGCAGCACAACGTTCCTTCAGCCAGTCGCCGAGCAATTTTGTAGATAAATGGAATACGCCGATCATGATCATACAGGGTGGCAGGGACTACCGCGTACCTGTTGAGCAGGGGCAGCAGGCATTCCAGGCGGCACAGCTAAAAGGCATCAAAAGCAAATTCCTCTACCTGCCCGAAGAAAACCACTGGGTACTGAGTGCCCAGAATGCCCTGGTATGGCAGCGGGAATTCTATAAATGGCTGGATGAGACATTGAAATGATCTTCATTTTTTCATACAAAACGAAAATGGGTTCCTTTCTCACGAAAGAAACCCATTTTTATTTAAACCACGCTTACTAAATCAATAAATACCGCACTATCGCTCATTTCCGGGGGCAAAATTAATTATTTTCATTGGCAAAATTGCAATATCTTTCACATATCTGCATAAAAACGCAAACGAAAACCTACGAAAAAGTCCAATTTCTTATGAGAAAGTACTACGCTCTTGCTTTTGCCGTTTTTGTCATAGCCTCCTGTGGCAAAAAAGATGTAACAACCCCCACAACACAACCGCCGGTTGTGCCACCAGTTACCACTACTATTGCACCGCCACCTTCCCTTGGGTTTTATGTGGTGGGATATATTCCGAGTTACCGCGATCCGGCAACGATTGCTGATAACAAGTACAAGATGTGCAATGTGATCAATTATGCATTTGCGAGCGTTACATCTACCGGAGGTTTAAGCGTTGCAGTTCCGGCAAGATTAACAGCCGTTCAGGCCAAAGCGAAGACTTATGGCGCGAAGATCATGATCAGTGTTAACGGCTCTATTGCCGACTGGAAAAACATGGCCGCTACTCCTGCAGGAAGGACCAGCTTTGTAAAGCTTCTGATGAACACGGTGAGAACCTATTCGCTGGACGGTGTTGACATCGACTGGGAATATCCTTCCACCAGCGATGGCACCGACATCACGTATACTGCACTGATGAAAGAGCTGAGCGACAGTTGTCATACGAATGCGAAGTATTATGTTTCCACTGCACTCACTTCAGGTAAATATGTTGGGGCTTATACCAATGCTATCCGGGACGAGTTGCTGCAGAGCAACTACATCGATTTTTACAATATCATGGCTTACGACGATTTCAACACAAGCGTACCATACAGGCAGCACAGCGATTACACGCTTGCGCAGGTATGCCTGAATTACTGGATGAACACGCGCAAAATTCCTTCATCAAGGGTTGTGCTGGGTATGCCTGCTTATGGCAGACCAAGCGGGATCACACAGACCGGCACTGTTCTCACGTATGCTGATATTCTTTCGAAAGGCGGCAGTTCGCAATCAGATTCGGCGGTAGTTACAGCCGGTGGATTTACGAATTATACCATTTATTACAATGGTCAGTTCACCATCAAGAAGAAAGCGATGCTGGCTAAAAACTCGGCCGCGGGTATCATGCTTTGGGAAATGGGCCAGGATACCAATGACGCCAACTCTTTATGGAAAGCCGCATGTGATACATTAGGAAGAGCCTATTGATTGATATACCCATCAAACAAAACAGGGAAGCCACGTAATTACGGCTTCCCTGTTTTATTAATACGGATGCATTTATCTGACCCGGGCTCCAAAAAGCAGGCTGCCGATCCGGACCAGGGTGCTTCCTTCTTCTATGGCCATCTCGTAATCGCCGCTCATACCCATACTGAGAATGGTAAATGCCGGACCGCCAACCGGAGATGCTGCAACAGTATCGAACAATTGTTTCAATTTCCGGAACTCGCCACGCACTTTATTTTCATCATCGCTGAAGCTGGCCATTCCCATCAAGCCGGTGATCCGTATATGTTTCAATGCAGTCAGCTGTTCAGACTGCACAAGTTCCAGCAGTTCCCTTTCATCAAAACCGAATTTGGTATCTTCTTCTGCCACATGTACCTGCAACAGGCAATCGATAACGCGGTTATTCTTTTGTGCCTGTTTATTGATCTCCGTCAGCAGTTTGAAACTGTCTACACCCTGTATAAGATGTACGAACGGAGCGATGTATTTTACCTTGTTCCCCTGCAGGTGGCCGATAAAATGCCAGCGTATATCGTCCGGGAGTCTGGTTTGTTTATCTGCGAGTTCCTGCACATAGTTCTCACCAAAATCACGTTGCCCCAATTGATACATTTCAAGGATATCTTCAACCGGTTTGATCTTGCTCACTGCAACCAGGGCAACATTCTTTTTCTTCAGCCCAGCGGTAATGGAAAGGTATTGATCGGTATTAACAGCCATTATTGAGTTTTGCGCAAAGTTAAAGCCATTCTTTTTTGCAGCGCCAGGTATTCGAGAAGTAACAGGTTATTATAAGCAGGGCAATAATAATAGAATTTCCCTGCACCTGTACTCCCCAGCCATTTCTTCAAAGGATCGGGCAGCATGGAAGCCATATTGGCGATAAAAAAAGAAAAGGATTCATCTTCTACCAGCCGGTGAAATGAAGTGGTTATATGAGTCCAGGAGGTATCCGACTGTACACCCCAGCGGAGCAATGTGGTGCCGAGTAAAACCTGGTCGGCAAAATTTTTAGTATGTGCGAGGTAAGTTTTTGCTTCTGCGATCAGCTGCGGCCTGTATTTTTCAAGCGCAGGCAATGGTGCAGCCAACATCAGCCTCGAGATATGATAGAGGATAATGGGTATGCTTCCATAATGCGGCGATACATAACTCGGTGCTTCGGTATGTTTTTTATCTGCGATGATATTTGTGATCAGCTCAAGACTTGCAGAATCGGCAGCAGTCCAGCGGAGCCTGTAATGCTGCACCATATACAACACGTTCGATAATACGCAGATATCAAAGTCAACTGGCATTTTCTTTCCGAACCAGGTAGAATAAGCACCGATCTTCCGGTATTTGCTGAAAGTATTCTTAACCGGTCGTTTGCCGTTATTCGTGAATTCCTGCATAATATCATGCGCTTTTGCAGCTGCAGCGCTATCTGCCGCTGTGGCCATCAGTATGATACCGGTATCGTCCAGGTCATCCGGCAAAGCCTGGCTCCTGTTGAAAAGGTTTAACCAGCCGCCGTTGGGGAAAATGGCTGGCGTATCTGTAGGCCAGAAATTATAGGTAGGCCTGCCGGTCCTGTTCCTGAATTTACCGAAAGCAGGTAATGTGTTACCGATAATACGGGCTGCTGCTTCCTGCAAACCTGGTGAAAGATCTGCCTGTATCTCGCGGAGGGTAAAAGCGATGAGCCCCGTAAAGAATGGATTTACATCCGCTTTCTGGCGATCCTTATTCAAAGCGTATGTTCTGTAGGAAGGAAAAGATCCTGCCGGGAAAACACTGTTGTCTTTTACCTGCAGCTGTTCGATGCGTTGTAACAACTTCCGCATTACCAGGCTGTCGCCAGCGCGTAATTGTATAACGCATACCAGTAAACAGCTGCACACAATAACTTTCAACCAGGTCGGATACATGCTGCAATAATATAAAAAGAAACGCAGCAATACCGAATTGCTGCGTTTCCCTGATCCCGGATAAACCGGTATGATTATTTAAGAATGCTCCTGCTGATCACTATGCGCTGTACCTCGCTGGTACCTTCATAGATCTGTGTGATCTTTGCATCACGCATCAGGCGCTCTACATGGTATTCTTTTACAAAGCCATAGCCGCCGTGAATCTGAACGGCTTCGGTGGTTGTCCACATGGCTGTTTCACTTGCGAATACTTTAGCCATCGAGCTGCTCAGTGTATAATCCATTTTATGATCTTTCTCCCAGGCCGCCTTCAGGCACAGCAATCTTGCCGCTTCGATTCGCGTAGCCATATCCGCCAGTTTGAACTGTATGGCCTGGTGATGCATGATCTCTTTTCCGAAGGCCTTGCGCTGCTTGCTGTAAGCGAGTGCCAGCTCATATGCACCGCTCGCGATACCCAGTGCCTGGGATGCGATCCCGATACGACCGCCACTCAGTGTTTTCATCGCAAACGTGAATCCGAAACCGTCTGCGCCAATACGGTTTTCCTTCGGCACTTTTACGTCGTTGAAAAGAATGGTATGTGTATCACTGCCCCTGATACCGAGCTTGTTTTCTTTGGCTGCCACGGTAACACCGGCCCAGCTTTTTTCAACAATGAACGCATTGATACCGCGGCTCCCCTTGGAGGCATCGGTTTGCGCGATCACCAGGTAAACCGATGCAGAGGAACCATTGGTGATCCAGTTCTTGGTTCCGTTGAGCAGGTAATGATCACCCATATCCTCAGCAGTAGTACGCTGACTGGTAGCGTCGCTCCCTGCTTCGGGTTCGCTCAGTAAGAATGCGCCGATATAAAGTTCACCGTCTTTACGGCCCTGTGCCAGCGGTGTCAGGTATTTCAGTTTCTGTTCCTCAGATCCGAAAGTCTCAAGCCCCCAGCATACGAGGCTGTTGTTTACACTCATACAAACGCTTGTACTCGCATCAACTTTACTTATTTCCTCCATGGCCAGTACATAACTTACTGTATCCATGCCGGCACCGCCGTATGCAGGATCTACCATCATACCCATAAAGCCGAGTTCGGCCAGTTTCATCACCTGTTCGCGCGGAAACTGCTGTTTCTCATCACGTTCAATAACGCCGGGCAGACAATCGTTCTGCGCAAAATCACGCGCAGCTTTTTGTATCATCAGATGTTCTTCGCTCAATTGGAATTCCATAACCTTTTTTCGTTTAGCGTGCCAAAAATAAGGATTGTATCCAATTATCCTAACAATTGTTAGTTGTATAGGCAACTTTACCCGGCAATCTGATTACATATACTTTTTCTGCAGGTTGTACAATACACTTTTGTCGAGATCATTGATGCGTTTGGTGGTATCCTGCAGGAAGTGTCTTTTGAACGACTGGATGGCTGCGGTTGTATCTTTCACATCATAACCGATGATGCGCAAAGCCTGGATATGGTTGAATCCTGCAGGAACCGTGTCACGCACGTCGTCATACCATAAACCGAATCCTTTTTCCGCGAGCTTCTTCCACGGGAAGCGCCAGTTGGGGTCGTTTTTCCTGGTTGGTGCGATATCACCATGACCAATAAAGTTGGCCGCCGGAATACCGTATTCTTTTTTGAGACGACCCAGCAGACTGATCAGACTGTTGATCTGCAGGCTGTCGAAATATTCGAACCCATTATTATCGAGCTCGATACCGATAGAATTGGAGTTGATATCCGTAGATCCGCCCCATTTGCTGTTGCCGGCATGCCATGCACGCAGGTAGTCGTTGAGCATATGATGCAGGGTTCCGGTTCTGCAGATCACATAATGCGCACTCACGGCCGTCCTGGGAAGTGTAAACGTTTTAAGCGTCTGTTCACAGGAATTCTGCGCAGTATGGTGTATGATCACATAGTTCGGTTTACGCATACCGAAATTGGTAGTTCCAACCCAGTATGGCGGCAGCTTGGCCGAATCGGAAAAAGATTGCTCCACAGGCATTGCTCCAAGTGTTTTCGCATAGGCTTTTGCCTGTTTTTTGTACGACTTATTCGTTGTCGCATATGGATTACGCGAACAGGATATTACACCCGCAACAAGACCTGCAGCAAGCAGGCAATAGACAGTAAATTTCATCGATGGTATTTTTTAGCAGTGATCGTTACCGCAATCTACTAAAGATTCCATCATACCCGTTCTAAAATGCCGCATTAATCGGCAATCAATTTTTAATTATCGGCATTAAGCTGCAAAAGCAGGAAAGGATTCCACCCTTATCTTTGAAAAAAAAGCTATGTCGTTACAGCTGGGCAGAAATACATTCGGTGATGTTGCCAACAAAGGCAATGTACTCTCTAAAGAAGAAGCTTTCGCATTGTTCAATGAATGGGTGCTGAATCCTAAACTGAAGTTGCATATGCTGCAGGTAGGACATTTAATGAAATGCTGGGCCGCGGAAAAACAAGGCCTGGATGAAGCCGGTCAGTGGCGCTGGGAAATGGCCGGGTTATTACACGATGCCGACTGGGACCAGTGGCCCGACCTGCATTGCAAAAAGATCATAGAAGAACTTGAATCACGGAATGCAGACCCAGAGATCATCCGTGCCATTGCATCGCATGGTCACCTGCATTTTGGCGTGATCCCCGAAACGGATATGGATAAGATGCTGTATGCCTTTGATGAACTGTCGGGACTGATCCATGCTTATTCGCTCATGCGCCCCGGGGGTTATGAGGGCATGGATCTGAAGGGCGTGAAAAAACGCCTGAAGGAAAAATCATTTGCGGCCAATGTATCGCGTGAAGATATACAGGATGCCTGCGAGCGGGCCGGCATTGTACAGGACGACCTGATCCAGTTTATCATACCAAGACAGGCTACGGTTGCCGCGGTATAAAATAGAAATCGGGCTGTTCTCCGAAGAGCAGCCCGATTTCTTTATGTCAATATCTGTTATAAAGGTTCCTGCTGGCTTAAGCAATGGAAACTGCCGAGTCCCCAGATAATATCTGTTGAATCGATTCCCACTACTTCCCTGCTTTTGAAACAATCGGCAATAATACCGAGTGCTTTATCGTCTTTATCACAACGGAAAGTAGGTACAATCACATATTTGTTGCTGATATAAAAGTTAGCGTAAGAAGCAGGCAGGCGCTGGTCTTCATAGATCACGGCATCCGGCATCGGTAGCTCGGCAATGTTCAGCTGGCGGCCATTGATCAGGCGCATTTGCTGCAGCTGTTTCAGATTGGTCTGCAGCAGTTCATAATTCTCATCCGCCTTATTCTCTTCTACAACAGTAAGCACAGTATCCTCATTCACGAAACGGACCGTATCGTCGATATGGCCGTCGGTGTCATCACCCACAATACCATCATCCACCCATAATACCTGCTCCATACCATAGAAATCGCAGAGGTATTGTTCGATCTGATGCTTGCCCAGATGCGGATTCCTGTTCGGGTTCAGCAGGCAGGATGCGGAAGTAAGAACAGTGCCGGCACCATTGAATTCAACAGAACCACCTTCCATGATTATACCCGGTTCTATTACAGGAAGGTTAAAATGTTTACCGATCAGCGTCGGGATCACATCATCCAGGTCGTACGGCGGGTACTTGTTCCCCCATGCGTTATAATTCCAGTCAACAATTATTTTGCGCGGTTCAACTGCGGCATCGCGGTTCAGCAGGAACGCAGGCCCATGATCTCTGCACCAGGCATCATTGGTCGGATGGAGGAAAAACTGCACTTTATCCATATCAACACCGGCGTTAACCAGGTGTCCGGCGGCTTTTTCGCGCATAGCTTCATCCGCTACATTGATACGCACCAGTTCGCTCTGTGCCAGGTATTTGACAAACAGGCTGTATGCGGGGTAGATCGTTTCCAGTTTACCCGGCCAGCTCGCTTCTTTATGCGGCCAGCTGAGCCATGTAGCTGCATGCTGTTCAAATTCGGCTGGAAAATAATAGCCGAGTTCTTTGGGTGATTTCAAGCGGTTGTAGTTTTATGGTTAGTGCTGTTGCAAAACTTAGTCTTCGTCTATAAAACGTTTCGTGATCTGCTGGTACGAATCGATACGCCTGTCGCGCATGAACGGCCAGTGTGTACGGTAACGTTCAGTCTTCTCCGTATCGATCTCAATCACAGCTACCTCTTCCTGATCGTGCGATGCTTTGTATAACAGGCTTCCGAAAGGATTGCTCACGAAAGAACCGCCCCAGAATTTCATGGCGCCGTTCTGCTCCAGTCCTACCCTGTTCACACTTACCACGTGTACGCCATTCGCTACGGCATGACTGCGCTGAATGGTCTGCCATGCATTATATTGTTCTTCATTGGTCTCTTCGTCCTGCGATGTTGCCCAGCCGATGGCAGTCGGATAGAACAGGATCTCAGCTCCCATCAGCGCGGTGATCCTCGATGCTTCAGGATACCACTGGTCCCAGCAGATCAATACACCAAGTGTTGCGAATTTGGTTTTAAAAACCTTGTAGCCCAGGTCGCCCGGTGTGAAATAGAATTTCTCATAATAAGCCGGATCATCCGGTATATGCATTTTGCGGTATTTGCCGAGGTAAGTTCCGTCGGCATCCAGCACTGCTGTTGTATTGTGATATAATCCCTGGGTGCGCTTCTCGAACAGCGATGCAATGATCACCACGTTCAGTTCGGCTGCCACTTTGCTCAGTGCATCTGTTGATACACCGGGAATGGCTTCAGCCAGTTTGAAGTTTTCATAATCTTCCACATCGCAGAAATACAGCGAAGTGAATAATTCCTGCAGGCAAACGATCTGTGCGCCGCCGGCAGCTGCTTCACGTATTTTAAGGATCGCCTTATCGAGGTTTTCCTGTTTGTTAGCCGTGCAGCTCATCTGCACAAGTCCTATTTTTACTTTTGTCATATACTTGTTTTTCTGATCAGGTGGTTTGTTGAATAATGGCGTCAAAACTGTTAATGCCGATGATCTTCTCCGTAATGTACCCCTCTGCAAATTGCACGCCGATCCTTTTTCCCAGCATCATCGCCCTTGCTTTCACTGTTTCCAGGAACTGGGGTGAAGAGATATAGGTTTGCGGCTCGTCGGTACCCGGACTGTTGAACTGAGTGGTATAAGCCAGCACAGCTTTTATTTTCTGATCCATATAGGCCGAAATATCCACCACAAAAGAAGGCTGGATAAAACGATCCTGTATATAATGGAACACATATTTGGGTCTCCAGGCTTCCTGTGCCGTTCCGTTACTGAAAGTTTCTATTTTGCGCAGGCCTGACAGAAATGCCGCATCTGCAACAAGCTTGGCGCTGCGGCCGTGATCCGGATGTCTGTCTTCCGGTGCATTGGCAAGAATGATCTCCGGTTTGTATTTACGGATCACTTCAATAACCATGCGCTGGTGTTTTTCATCATTCTGAAAAAATCCATCCGCCATGCCCAGGTTTTCACGTACATCAATCCCCATGATCGCCGCAGCAGCAGCTGCTTCCGCTTTCCGGGTATCAGGAGTTCCCCTTGTTCCCAACTCGCCGCGGGTCAGATCCACAATCCCCACTTTCTTGCCTTCTGCTATTGCCGCCAGCAGTGTTCCTGCGCAACCCAGCTCAATATCGTCCGGGTGTACGCCAAATGCCAGTATATCCAGTTTCATGATCTTCGTTTAGTGGGCGCAAAGGTACAACTTAGCTATTATTTGTATGTTAAAACAAGAAGGCCGCTCACCTGCTGAGAATAACAGGAGAACGGCCGTAAACATGGGAGTTACGCTCTTAATAATAATGATACCTGATAAGGCTCTCGTAAGGCTGGCCGAGTATGGTATAGCGCTCTTTCTTTTCAACCGGCATAAAACCGGTATTGAACTGGTAAGTATATTGCCATTCAACGGAAGTACCGTTACTGGTAACTGTTCGTTTCCCGGGATTATTTTTCGTCAGTCTCTGGAAGCCCAGGTAGAGATAATGACCAATGCTGTCTATATTGTTCCCCTGGTCATAATTATCATATGTGATCACAACATCCGGATCGTACCGCTGACCGGTCCACTTGCTGATCTCTTCCCGGTCGAGGTTTCCGTCTGTGCGGTAATGATATACTGTTTGTGTTCCATAGGTGAAGGCCTGACCAGAAGGGTCAATACTCTCCATCGTTTCAGCAATATGCAGCCGCCCCTGTGCATCATAATCATACAGTACATAGTCCAGCTTTATTCCGGCCTGGTTGAAATGGGATACCACCATAGGCTTGGGCTGCCCCATATACTGGTAAACCAGCCTGGCTCCATTGTTCTGCAATACCTGTTTAACAGTTCCGTTGGCGTTGTATTCAATATCGTATGCCGGTTCCGGAGACGGATTCGTACTGAATCTTTTAATGCGTATGATCTGGCCACCCGCATTATAATAAAGAGAATCATAATACACGGCGCTATGATCTATACGCGCCACCCTTGTACCCTGCGAATCCGCAGGAACCGGGGCTGGGTTATTATTCTTGCTGCAGCCTGCAAGCAGCAGCATCACCACTGCCAGCGGCCAATTGGTAACTAATCGTTTCATGGGAATTATTTTGGTTAATGACAGGTTATCATCACAACAACTCTGTGATCAGTAATAAAAATACTTTGTGATCTCCTCGTAAGGCTGGCCCTGCGAAGTGTACGTATGCTTCTTTTCAACCGGCATGAAGCTGGTGTTGAACTGATAGGTATAATTATGCTGTGTTGAAACACCGTTAAAGGTAACAGTGCGTTTCCCCGGGTTGTTTTTCATAAAACTGTAAAAGCCCAGGTACAGGTAGTTGCTGATGCTGTCTGCATTTTTATTCTGATCATAATTATCGTAGGTGACCACAAAGTCGGGATTATACTGCTGCCCGTTCCACATGAAAACCTCTTCCCTTTCCAGGTTGCCGTCTGGCCGGTAGTGATAGCTCCGCTGTGATACATAGGTATCTACCTGACCTGCCGGCCCCTGCGATTCTACCGTTTCTGCCAGCACCAGTCTGCCGTTGGCATCATAATCATATATAACATAATCCAGCTTTATCCCGGTAGGATTGTAATGCGATACAGTAACCGGCCGCAATCCGCCCATATATTGGTAAACGTATTTCTGGCCATTATCCTGCAACACCTGTTTTACCGTTTTGTTCGGGTTGTATTCGATATCGAAAATCTGCGGAATGCTCTGCGGATGTTTGCTGAAAGTTTTAATGCGAACCACTTGTCCGTTATTGTTGTAGAAAATAGAATCGGAATTCCAGGCATCATGATCGATCCGGGATATTTTGCCGGCGAGTGGTTCAACGGGCATGGGTACAGGCTGGTTATTCTTGCCGCAGCCAGCCAGCACCAATACGATCAGTGCAGCCGGCCATTTTGTAAAAAATCTTTTCATCGGGTGTTATTTTAGATGTTGACACATTCTTACCCGAAAACAGCATTAACCCGCATCACATGTTCATGTGATATTTACAAAAAAGCAAAAAAAATCCCCCCAACTGGAAGATGGGGGGATGTGATATGTTTACCGTAAGAAGAATTACTTCTTCGCGTAACGTTTCTTGAATTTGTCGATACGACCTGCAGTATCTACCAGTACATTTTTACCAGTGTAGAAAGGGTGCGAAGTGTTAGAGATCTCAAGTTTGATTACCGGGTACTCGTTACCGTCTTCCCAGGTAATTGTTTCTTTGCTTGCTGCAGTAGAGCGGCAGAGAAATGACTCACCATTACTCATGTCCTTGAACACAACAAAACGATAATTTTCCGGATGGATACCTTGTTTCATATATTTGATTTTAGGTGGTACGGATTTGGCCGTACGATTATTTAAAGGGATGGCAAAGTTACAGGGTTGCAGAATAGATTCCAAATCAAATCAAACCAAACTGCAATACATTATAAATCAGCCTGTTACTTAACTCTTCATGTTCACAAACTGTAACGGTATACCCAGATTGGCCGATTTGCATTTTGCGATCACATCCTGCAAATCGTCAATTTTCTTGGCAGTAACCCGGACAATATCGTCCATAATAGCTGCCTGTACTTTCAATCCGCTGTCTTTGATCAGCTTCACTATTTTCTTGGCATCATCCTGCTGGAGTCCGTTTCTTACGGGCACTTCTTTTTTCAGCAGTTTACCGCTCGGGTAAGCATCTTTCTCAAAATTGAAGGCATTACCGTCAATTCCCTGCTTCATAGACCTGCTGATCAGGATATCGATCAGCTGTTTCATCTGCATATCGCTCTCCACTTCCAGCGAAACCACGAAATCTTTTTTATTCAGTTCCGCAGAAACATGCGAACCACGAAAATCGTAACGGCCGCTGACCTCCTTTGTTACCGTATTGATGGCATTATCGAGCGTTTGCAGATCTACCTTGCTGGCAATATCGAATGATGGCATAATGTAAAATTTTAGGTAAAGATAAAAAAGGCCGGGCATTAAAAAGGCCCCGATAGAAATCGGGGCCGCCGTCTATATAATGCACATGAGAAAAAAACAATTTGATGGCGCTAAAATCAGCTTATTAAATCATATTCACGCCTCAAAGATGATGAACGGGTAATTCCTGTTTTTAATGGAGCCAGTATCGGCAAAATCCTGCATTCGCCGACTAACATATGTTAGTTTCCTCCGCCCCCAGACACCCTGCTCTGCTCCTCAACAGAAGTATTCTTTTTTCTTGGCTGCGTGATCTTTCCTTTTCCGAAGCGGTAAGTAAAGTTCAGCGTAACCACGCGGCTATCCCTGATCTGCCTCAGCGTGAGGTCTACATTCTGGTACCTGCTGTAACCGCTGAACTTCTGTGTATACAACGCATCGCGTACGATCAGCTTCAGCGAACCTTTGTTTTTCAGCACCTGCTTGCTTACCGCAACATTCACTGCGCCCATTTCATTCGCTACCAGTACGCCTTCCACAGACCTTGACCTGTAGAATCCGCTGATCTCACCACCCCAGCCTTTGCTGAAGGTGAACATATTCTGCATGTTCGCCACAAAATTAGATCCGTCTACTTCAACCTGTCCGCCATTTACAAGCCCTTTGAACTTGTTATAGTTTCCATTCATGTACAGGTTTGTTCTCCACCATTTCGTTACCGGGAAACCTGCGCTCACCGATATACCGAAATTCTGGCGCTTCGCGATGTTGCTCTTTTTTACATAGGTAGTAGTTGTACTGTCTACCTGCTCAAAGACATCCTGAATGATATCATTCGTTGCACTATAGTTTAAAGAAGTATTCAGAAAACCGTTAAAACTGTGACTCAGTTCTATATTATGACTGAATTGCGGGTTCAGGTATGGATTGCCCACCTGGTAAGTGTATTTGTCTAGGAAATACATGAACGGATTCAGATCCTGGTAATTCGGTCTGTCGATCCTTCTGCCATAGCTGATGGCAAACTGGTTCTTTTCGTTCAGTGTATAACCTATGTAAAGTGTAGGGAACACCTGTGTATAATCTCTTTTGAAAGTCTGACCGGTAGTCAGCTGGTTGCCTTTGATATTGGTATTCTCCGTACGCAATCCGAGTTGCGCTGCCCATTTTTTGTTCAGCTGTTTGCCAAAGTTGATATACCCTGCGTTGATGTTTTCCTTGTAGAGAAAATGGTTGCTGCGGATCACATCTGTAACATACTGACTGCCGTTCCAGTTGGCATAACCTGCATCGTTATCGGTTTCCACATAACTGCTTTTTACACCGGCTTCAAATTTCACATCACCTTTCAGCTTGGTGGAAAAATCAACTTTACCACTGTAAATGCTGATGGATGAAGGGATCAGTCCGCGCAGCAGCTCATCATTTGCTTTGGGCAAACCTGCATTGTCGAAGAACGAACTGTTCAGGTACTGTGTATTCAGGTTGGAATAATGTACATAGTCAGCATCTGCAGTAAGCTCCGTACCGGCACTGTCGAACACATGACGCAGGTTGAAGTTCAGGCCCAGGTTCTTGAAATCGAGGTGAACGTTATTGGTAGATTGTGTGCGTGTTACCAGCATCCCGTTGTTATCATTGATCAGCGTGGTATTGCGTGTAAATTCGCTGCCTTTGTTGATGAAGCCGTTTACCACTACACCCAGTGTTGTTTTCTGGTTCATATAATAATCAACGCCTGCTTTATAGTTGTAGCTACTGAACTCCCTGTCGTTGCGCGCGGCCTGGTCGAAATTGGAAAGAATATTTCCTGTAGCGGCATCCCTGAAATTACGTTTGATGGAAAGTTCACCAAATCCTTTATTATAGTTCTGGCTGCCGTTACCAAAGAAATTGAATTTACCGTTACGATAGTTCAGGTTGAGACTGTTGGTCGCTTTTGCATAAACACCCTGGCCGTAGCCCGTATTCACGCTTCCGTTGAAGCCCTGGATCTTGTTTTTCTTGATTTTGATATTGATCACACCGGAATTACCGGAAGCATCGAATTTTGCAGGCGGGTTAGTCATGATCTCGATCTGCTCGAGGTTATTGCCAGGCATGGATTTCAGCATATTGGCCAGGTCCTGACCACTGAGGTAGGTTGGTTTTCCATCCATCATAACCATCACGCCCTGTTTGCCTTTCAGGCTGATGTTACCATCTTTGTCTACAGAGATTCCCGGTGATTTTTCCAGGATATCCAGGATACTGGCAGAGGCATTGGTTGGAGAAGCATCCACATTGATAACGGTCTTATCCAGTTTCTGCTCTATGAAAGGTTTTTTAGAAGTAACCGTTACCGACTGCAGGTCTTTTTCAGCAGCTTTCAGCTGTACTTCCGGGGCTGTATAGGAAGTGCTGCCGGCAGCCAGTTCAAAACTGCCGCTGTATTGTTTTGCATAACCTACTGCCTGTACCACCAGCAGGTATTTTCCCGGATTAACATTTTCCACTTTATACAGGCCGGCTTTATCGCTCACTGCCATTTTAACTACGGCAGAGTCTTTGGCGCGCAATAAACCGACAGATGCAGCTTCTACTGGTTTTTGTGCAGCGCTGACACTGCCGGTCACAAGTGTACCTGCTTTCTGTGCCAGTGCAGCGAGTGAACTGAAGGCAGCCACCGTAAGCAGGGTAATCATCTTATTCATAAAATTGGTTTTTATTTAGTTCTCGTTGTTGCTAATTACAGAACAAAACTATGTACTGTGTTTTGCATAGTACATAGTTTTCCAATGAACGGTAGATTACAAGGATGAGTGGCGGGGAAGTTGGGGGGCGGAGGTGAGGGCGAAGTGAGGGCGAAGAAAAGAAGGCCCATTAAATAATTGAAAATCAATTATTTAATGGGCCTTCCGTATGCTTTTATGGAGAAGTTACTTTAGTGCCGGGGTTTGTTTGCCGAACCAGTCTTTGGCTTTTACAAGCAATAAAACGCCACCAATTACCATGATCAGAGAGATCAGTTCGGCTTGGGTGGGTTGAAAAGGAAGACCTTCGTAATGTGTGTTTACCCGGATTTTTTCAATGAAGAATCGTTCCACACCGTTCAGAATCAGGTATAAACCGGAAATCTGACCGGCAATTTTCATCCTTTTGCGGAAATACCATAACACGAAGAACAGTATAAAGCAGGCAATTATTTCATATAAGGGAGTGGGATAAACCGGCGGAACAAGCTGGTTGCAATAAGGACCAGTACAACCCGGAATAGGTTGCCCGTCCCCTACTACATTATGCGGGTAATGATAAGCCCACATCCAGTCGGGCAGCCAGCTGAATGGTTTAGGTCTGAGGTTAACGATACCCCAGTCGCCATCACCGCTTACCTGGCAACCGATACGGCCTGCCGCATATGCGAACATCATGGTTGGTGCCATTGCATCGCAAAGATGGATCACGCTGATCCTGTGTTTTCTGGCATACCAGATAATAGCAATACCTGCACAGATCAAGCCGCCATAAAAGGTAAGGCCGCTGAAAGACACCAGTGACCCCACGGGATCCTTTACAAAGTCATTCCAGTTTTCGAGGTTGTGAAAGATCTTGGCACCCAGAAAACCGAAAGCTGCAGCATAGATCACAAAATCGCCCACGCGATCGTGCGGCCAGATCCGGATCACTCTTTTTTCCGGTTTTTCAAGCTTCTGGCGGTTTTTCTCGCGCCATTTCAGAAATGCGGAAATGCCACCCAGTAAAAGGCCGAAAGGCAGGCTGCCACGGCCTGATAATATAAATGCCTGCGGATCGTTCAGTGCATCATCGATAAAAAATGCACCAATAATCTTGAACCCGAATATAAACCCAAGCAGGAAATTGGTCAGCAGCTCACTGAAACCAGCAGGTTTGCCGATCACAATATCTTCTTCCGTATAAGAGAACTGGCCGAGGTTTTCCTTACGCCTTAATTCCAGGGTAAGCACCCATGCTGATGCAATAAAGGCAAGGGCTACAAAGAAACCGAATGTATTAACGAGTCTGAGTCCCGGGAGATCAATTCCGAACAGATCTTTAAACGCATAATATAGGTTAGGGTACATCTTGGCCGCGAAATAAATGTTTATCAATACTGCAACAACTTACTGTGCAATGATAATCAGAAAATATGAGACTCTATATCTTCTGCGCAACGGTGCATAAAAAAGGGCCCCACTTTTGGTGGAGCCCGTACTTACTAACCCATCTAAAAACAAAACTAAGGTAAAATCAGTTACAGTATTCATCAAATACAGAAATCAGGTGCTGGGCGATCATCTGCGCCGGGCGGCCTTCGATCTGATGCCTTTCTACCATGCTTACCAGCTGACCATCCTTAAACAGCGCAATAGCCGGAGAAGAGGGCGGATAAGGCAATAAATGCTGCCTTACCTGGTTTACAGCTGCCACATCAAAGCCTGCAAAACTGGTAGCCAGCCTGTCCGGACGTTTGCCTGCATTCTGAACAGCCATCAGTACACCAGGCCTTGCCGCGCCTGCAGCACAGCCACATACCGAATTGATCACCACCAGTGTGGTTCCGGGCTGTTTGAGGGTATCGTCGACCTGCTGCTCGGATACCATTTCATCAAAACCATGATCCGTTAACTCGGCTTTCATGGGTAAAACTATTTCTGCTGGATACATAAATTATGTGTTTAGAATACAAAGCTACGACAAAGTTGTAACACCAAAAGAATAGCATTTGGGAGACAAATGTAGACAATATGTCACACAATAAACGCTAAATTGACATTTTGTCTTGTTTTTAACAATAAAACAGACAGTAATTCAGCTTCCGGCATCTGAAAACCGAATGGTACAGGGTTTGAACATTACAATTCAAATCGATTAAAAAAATAAAAAAAAGAATAGACTATGACACTCGTAAAACAAAATGCAGCTTTTGGCAACCTGTTCGATGAACTTTTCAACAACATTCCTGCAGCCTGGGGCAAAGAAGCGCAAAACGCTTTTGCATCTCCGGCAACCAACATCCACGAAACAACGGATGGCTACCACCTGGAACTGAATGTTCCCGGCCGTAACAAAGAAGATTTTGCAGTGAATGTAGACAAAGGTTTGCTCACGATCAGTTACGAAAAGAAAGAAGAGGCGGAAAACAAGGACTATAAGACCGTAAGAAAGGAATTCACCTTCCGCAGTTTCAAACGCAGTTTCACTATCGACGATAAGATCAACACAGAGGCAATACAGGCCAAATACGAAAACGGTATTTTAAAGTTGTACCTGCCTAAAAAAGAAGAAGTGAAAGTTGCTCCCAAACAGATCAGTATACAATAAGCAATTATTGCAGAAAAGTTTCATAAGCAGTTGGTTTTGGTTAACACCCCGCGTTTCTACGCGGGGTTTCTTTTTTATGGGCGGATCGTAATATTTTTACATTTTACACGACTAACCTGTAAAATGCACGTCATGCAAAAACGCCTGCCCATTCCTGTAATCATTGTACTGTTGTTCAGTTCCCTGCTGGGCAGCGCCCAGAAACAGCAAGCCCGGGCTTCCTCGCTCCTGTGGCAGATCAGGGGCAAGGGCATTGCTCCCTCCTATCTTTTCGGCACTTTTCACATGCTTTGCAAAGATGATTTTTCCATGACCGACAGCCTGAAAAAGAAATTTGCCACCACCAAACAGTTATACAGTGAGATCAAAATGGATGATCCAGCCATGCAGATGAAAATCATGAAGGCAATGTCTATGAAAGACACCACACTGCTTTCGCTTTTCGGCAGTGACTCAGCGAAGGCGAATGAAGCATTCAAAACCATTACCGGCATCCCGATGCAAATGCTGAATGGGTTCAGACCATTTATGAGCATGAGCCTGCTTACCATGAAGAGTATCGATTGCGCAGAACAGGTACAGATGGAAGGCCTATTTGTAGCAATGGCAAAAGAAGCTGGCATGCCTGTCAAAGGCCTGGAAACCCTGGAAGCGCAAATGGACCTGATGAACAGCGAACCGATCGACTCCCAGATCAATTCACTGAAAAAAACGCTTTTCAATTTCGACAGCGTAAAAATCAGCATGACGAAAATGATCGCTACTTATAAAAAGAACAATGCCGATTCTATTTACCGTTTTATCAAGGATAATGGCGGCAGCGATGCCTTTGAAGAGAAGCTGCTTGTTAAACGTAACAAAAACTGGATCCCCGTTATCAAAAAAGCAGTAACAGAAATGCCCAGCTTTTTTGTAGTGGGTGCCGGCCACCTGGGAGGCAAAAACGGCGTCATCAGCCTGTTACGCAAGGAAGGTTATACACTCACCCCCATGAAGTACTGATTTTGCCGGATGCCTGCTGAGAAAGACTTTATCATACTGCTGAACCAACACCAGAAGATCATACATAAGGTATGCAATCTTTACATGGATGCTGCTGCAGACCGTGAGGACCTGTTCCAGGAAATCACGCTGCAGGCCTGGAAAGCCTATGGCAATTTCAGGGGCGATGCTAAATTTTCGACCTGGCTCTACCGCGTTGCACTGAATACTGCTATAACTTATTTCAGAAAAGAAAAAAAGAAACCGGAGATATTCACATCCGAACACCTGCCTGAAGACCGGCAGGCCGAAACGACCGACCCTGTTGAAGAACAGGTAAAAGCCCTGTACGCTGCCATCGGCGATCTTTCGAGGATCGACAAAGCGATTGTGATGCTGTATCTCGAAGACTACAGCTACAACGAGATCGGCGATATGATGGGTATAACGGCTAATAATGTGGCGGTGAAAATGAACCGGATCAAAACCAAACTGAGAGAACAAACCCCGAAACATATGCAAACAGCATAAACTTATTTGTCAATAATGGAATTAGATCAACTCAAATATCATCTCAACCAGAAGCTCGAAACAGCGCATCTGAATAAATCTGCCGAAGATATTGCAGCACTGCTGAAGAAAAGGACGCGGTCGGTTGTGCAGAAACTGAAAGGCAGCGTCAGGTTCGAGCTTATCTGCGCACTGGTATTTCTTTTTGCAATGGCTTATGTGGCAGTTACCACGCGTTTCTGGGCACTGAAGATCTATTTTGGCGTTTTCAGCATACTTTGCGCGGTCTTTGCTGTGTTTCTTGCCTACCTGCTCCGGCGCATCAACCAGCTTGGTAATACCATCCTGCCCGTAAAAAGCAACCTTGAACGCCTGCAGCTGATCGTGAAGGAATTTGTAAAGCGCTATTTCCAGTTTTCGATGGCGCTGATACCAATCTGCTTTGTATTCTCCGTACTGCTTTCGCATACCGAACCCATTCGGATTCCGCAGGTAGAAAAAATGGCGTCGAGAATTTTCTCTGCTCCCTGGCAGCTATGGATTTTTCTGATCGGTTACATGATCAGCCTGGCCATATTCGTTTACTTCTTTACCAAATGGTACCTGAAAAAACTCTACGGCAATTACCTCACGGAACTGGGTAAATGTATCAGTGAACTGGAAGAACAGCCTGCTTAGAACTTATTTTTCAGCGATGCGATCACTGCTTCCGGCAGGAACGGGCTTGCATTACCACCATTTTTAAGTATGTCGCGCACGATGGTGGACGCTACGGATGTGTATTTGGGTTCGCCGGTAAGGAAGATCGTCTCTATATTTTTATCGAGCGTACGATTCGCATCCGCGATGGTTTTTTCATATTCGAAATCACTCACATACCTGATCCCACGCAGGATAAACCTGGCACCGATCTCTTTACAGTAATTGATGGTAAGCCCTTCGTATACCACGCTCTCCACCCTGTCTTCTCCCTTGAATATTTCCTTGAACCATTCCATCCGCTGCTCTGAGCTGAACATGGGCGATTTGGCGGCATTGATACCGATACCTACATAGATCTTATCAAATAATGGCAGGGCGCGGTTAATGATATCCACATGTCCTAAAGTAACAGGATCAAATGTTCCGGGGAACAGACAGATACGTTTCATAAGCAACGGTTGGTGCTGCGAAGATAAGGTTGTCTTTGATTTCAGCTGTGCCTTTCTGCCGATCCTATTGCTGGTTCTCCCTGTTGGCCAGCAGGTACAGCACTGCCATACGTACGGCAACACCGTTTTCTACCTGGTTCAGAACAATCGAGTGCGGACCGTCTGCCACATCGCTATCCAGCTCCACGCCCCTGTTGATGGGGCCGGGGTGCATGATCACGATCTCCTTACCCAGGCTGTCGAGCAGGGAACGTTTGATACCGTAAGCCAGGTTATACTCACGCAGCGAAGAAAATAATGGCTGATTCTGTCTTTCAAGCTGGATCCGCAGCACATTGGCCACATCACACCATTGCAGCGCTTTTTTTACATCATATTCTACCCTTACGCCCATGGCTTCCTGTATATATTTTGGGATAAGTGTGGGCGGACCGGCTACCATTACTTCCGCGCCCATTTTCTGCAGGAGGTACATGTTGCTGAGGGCTACGCGGCTGTGCATGATATCACCGATAATGGCCACTTTCAGTCCTTCCAGGCGACCGGTTCTTTCCTGCATCGAAAATGCATCGAGCAGTGCCTGTGTTGGATGTTCATTGATACCGTCACCCGCATTTACAATGGCTGCAGGAATATGTTTGGCTAAAAAGTGAGGTGCTCCTGAAGCGCTGTGACGCATCACCACCATGTCCACTTTCATGCTCAGTATATTATTCACCGTATCGAGCAAGGTTTCGCCTTTTGCGGCAGAAGAACTGCTGGCTGTAAAATTGAGGGTATCAGCAGATAACCTTTTTTCAGCCAGTTCAAAAGACATGCGCGTTCGCGTTGAGTTCTCATAAAAAAGATTCACGATCGTTACATCGCGCAGTGACGGCACTTTTTTTACCGGCCTTTGTAGAACTTCCTTAAACTGCTTTGCTGTAGAGAGGATAAGTGCAATATCATCCCTGTTGAGATCCTTAATACCAAGGAGGTGTTTGGTAGATAGTTTCATTAAAGGTCAAAGATAGGGTATTTGATCTTATGTGTGCAAAAGACAGTGGGTTGAGAGAGCGTTTTTTTTGCAGAAAAGTGAGATGTCTGCTGCGATAATGTGTTGGTAAGACGACCAACAACGGCGCAGTGCAGACGGACTTTGATCGGTACGATTAACCATTAACCAAAAGATCCTACCAGTCTTTGCAGAGGCGCCTCTTTGGGTTCGGTACCGAGCGAAGCAAAGGTAATCGGGATGATGCGCAGCACATTCCGATAGAGGCCAAAGCAGCGCTGGCGCAAAGACGAGGCCCAGCGGCCTGAGCGACACCGGTCTGGCATCCACTTGAAGATTGAATCTATAAACAGCTTTAGGAATAGCAAGTGCGTGTTGCGCTGAGTCCCCTGCGGGAGACGTCAGCAGAGACGGGGCCAAGCGGCCTGAGCGACCAGAAGCAATGAATTTGAAGTGGCCTGGAGAATCGAAATATCTTCCGAACACCTGTGGTCACCTGACGGACAATTTTTAATTATTGAAGATGTTCGCTGCCCCGCAACTGCAATACCTAAAACAACAACACTTCTTCCTTTCCGTCTTTTTCCTTCCAGCATACTTTTACTTTCTCGGAAATGATGGTATCGATGGTTTTGCCGGTATAATCGGGCTGGATGGGCAGCTCGCGGTTAAAGCGCCTGTCGATCAGTACACAAAGCGATACTTTTGATGGCCTTCCAAAATCGAGCAGCGCATCCAGTGCAGCCCTGATGGTACGGCCTGTATACAATACATCATCGATCAGGATCACATGCCTGTTCTCGATGCTGAATGATATATCGGTTGCATTGGCAATATGAAGGGTTTTACGCACATCATCACGGTAAAAAGTGATATCCAGCTTGCCGTAATCCGGCTCCCCTCCCGTTGTGATCTTTTTTAGCTCTTCAACGATCCGGTCGCTCAGATACACGCCTCTTGGCTGTAAGCCGATAATAGCCGTATTACGGAGATCCAGGTTATTTTCCAGTATCTGGTGTGCCAGCCTTTTTACGGTAAGTCCAAGTTGCTGTTCTGATAAAATCGTCTTCAAACCCTTAATTTTTAAATAAAAATAAACGCTTTCTGTGATACGGCATGAATTATTCAGCCAACAGTTCTTTATTTTGCCGGTCATGCTCCGGCTCCACTCCATAACCATTGTTCAGTTTCGCAATTATCTGCAGCAGAAATTCGACTTTTCTGAACGCATTGTGGGTATTTGCGGACTGAATGGCACCGGCAAGACCAACCTGCTCGATGCCATTTATTATCTCAGTTTCTCAAGAAGTTATTTTTCCCGGCCGGACAGCCAGAATGTACACCATGGACTTGCGGGCCTCCGGCTGGAAGGCAGGTACGGGCTGAACGGAAATCAGCACGAACTGACCTGCGTGGTACGCGAAAACAACCGCAAGGAACTCACGCTCAACGGGGAAGCCTATAAAAGATTTTCAGATCATATCGGCCGTTTCCCCAGCGTAATGATTGCGCCGGATGATGTTGAGCTGATCACCGGCAGCAGCGAGGAAAGAAGAAAATTCATCGACACGCTTTTATCCCAGGTAAATGCCCAATACCTCCAGCACTTAATTGCTTATAACCGGATCATGCAGCAACGCAACAGCCTGCTGAAGCAATACGCAGATGCCGGGAAGCCCGATGAATCGTTACTGGATATACTCGACGAACAGCTCAGCGAAAGAGGTAATTATATTTTCACAGAAAGAAAGCAATTCCTGCATTCCTTCCTGCCTATGGTGCATTCCATTTATAACCGGATAGCAGGCCGCGAAGATGCCCTTGCACTCGCTTACGAAAGCCAGCTACTGGCTTCCGGCGATCTGAGCGGATTACTGCTGCAGGCAAGAAGCAAAGATCTGCTGCTGCAGCGAACCACACGCGGCATCCACCGCGATGACCTTATTTTCCGCATGCAGGATCACCCGTTCCGCTCCGAAGCCTCGCAGGGACAGCGTAAAAGCCTGCTGTTTGCGCTTAAACTGGCCGAATGGCAGTTTCTGAAGGAACAGAAAGGTTTTACCCCTATCCTTCTGCTGGATGATGTTTTCGAAAAACTGGATGAGCAACGGATGTCGCAATTACTCCAATGGGTTTGTACGGAAAGCGACGGGCATGTGTTCATTACGGATACTCACCCCGAAAGACTGCGGGCACAGCTGGACGGATTGACCAGTTACCAGCTGATCGAACTTGAACAAACCGGTCAGGCTCCGGCGTAAATTTATACTTATCTTTGCAGTATGTCTGAATACCATATCGGCGACGCACTGAAAGGCTATATCCGTAAAAGCCAGCACCGCAACGGCTTACGCGCCGTGCAGATCGAAGAGGTATGGGAAAAACTGATGGGCAAGACCATTGCAAGATATACGGACAAGATCCAGATCATCAATTACAAACTGTTTATTCGCACTTCTGTAGGCCCGCTCAAAAACGAACTGATGTATCAGCGGCAACAGATCATAGATCGCATCAATGAAGAATTTGGCGAGAAAGTGATCTCCGATGTTGTGATCAGTTAAGGGCTGCTTTTCATTTTTAACAGCATTACAATCGTTTATAAAGACAGTTAACCGGTCCCTTTACGCAGATACGCTGACAGGATTTTATTTTCACCAAAACCATGTTATGCGTATATCTCTTTCTGTCCTGCTGCTTTTTGTTGCCGGTACTATTGCCGCACAGGGCATTCGTTTCAATCCGCCGGGCAACTGGCAGGCGCAGCTGAAGCTGGCATCAAAACAAGACCGCCTGCTGTTTGTGGATGTCTATACTAACTGGTGCTCACCCTGTAAAGAAATGGACAGAACCGTTTTCAGCACGCAGAATGTGGGTGATGTATACAATAACGGGTTCATCAATATCAAACTGGACGCAGAATCCGGTCCCGGCCCCGAGCTAGCTAAAAAATACGGTGTCAGCAGCTACCCTACTTATCTTTTCATCAATGGCAAAGGCGAGCTGATCTACCGTGCTTCAGGAATGTTTACCAGATCGGAAATGATCAAAAAGGCAAAACTTGCAGTTGCTGAAAAAAACAATGGTAAACCGATCGGTGAATGGCTGAAAGCTTACCCGAAACAAAAACATGATACGGCATTCATGAAAGGTTATCTGCAGAAACGTGCCAGGCTTGAAATGGAGAGTTCTAAAGAATATGACGAATACCTGCGCCTGCTGCCTTCCGGCGCAAGAGTTTCACCGCAAACCATACAACTGATCCTCGACAACACTGCCACACTCCCCCTCAGCAGCGAAACATTCCTGCTTTTATGGAAGAATTACAGCAGGATTGCAGCAGACACACAATTTACACGTCCCCTGAACGAACAGCTCGAAATGAGCATACGCATCGCAGCGCATCTGATGGTGAAAAAAGGCGATACGGCTGATTTGCGGAAATTCCTGGCATTGAACAGCACTGCTCCCGCAGCAGCACAACTGCCGGACAATCTGAACTATGAGGAACTTTTCTATCGTTCCAATAAAATGAAAGAACCCTATCTCGCACTTGTAATACCACAACTTGAAAAACTTGCGGCGGCTACTTCCAATGACACTACGCAACTGTTCCGGAATGAACTGGCGCAGGATCTGAATAACGCAGCGCGATTCCTGGCAGATCATTTTGAAGATGCTGCGACGCTGAAGCACGGACTGTTTCTTATTGAAAAAGCGATCGCACTCAAACCCGACAGGTTTCCCACCGATTTCATTATCTGGAATACCTATGCCCATGTGCTTTATAAAAAAGGGGATACCGGGAAAGCGATCGGCTGCGCGCAAAAGGCATTGGATATGGTTTCAGGCGATAATAAAAAATATGGTTTCACCGAACAGCTGGAAGCAGATCTGGAGCGTATGAAAAAAAATGCGGCGAACGGGAAACCATAAGCAACCCGCCGCCGCTGTTTCTTCAACCGGGTTTAATTCCCCCTCACGACCGGTTGAAAAATATTTCCAAGGTTTTTGAAGTTGATGGCTTTGGAGAGTGTTACGCCGTAAAATGGCCGCGGGTATTTCAGATTATTGGTGATCTCAGCCTGTAATGTAATACCGGTTGTAGCTTCCGTGATCCAGGCGCGGCCACTGAAAAACACATCATGCCTGCTTTCATAATGATCTGCCATATCGTTGTTCATCTGTGACGCAACAGACGGGTAATAACTGGCGCTGTACCCTACAGAAGCATGCACCCGCAGGCTGATCTGCCTGTTTTCGTGAACGATCATAACGCTAAGCAGGCCTGCATTGAAATTGAATTCGTTGGCATAGTAAGTAGATGTATTTCCAAAATCAATACTTCCCCCACCCGTTCCTTTTACGATCGTTGAATCGCGGTTGGAACTATTGTCGTACGATGAGGTGGTAGCTGTCCGGCGCCACACGAATTCAAGCGAAGGTGAATAATACAGTTTGATGGTATTATCCTCGCTGCTCGCTTTCCCCAGCCTGATGAGCGCACTCGAATAAGCGCCGAGATTATCAGATACACGGTTCCGTTTGAGCCGGGCCTGTTCTGAATAGCGCATGTAAGTGGTATCTGTTAAAGTGCGGATCTGGTAGACTCTTCGTATAAGCCCTGTAGAATCGGTAGTGGTCATCGTTCTGTTGCCATACAGGCTTACATAAGCGCCCACATGATTGCGCGCAGAGGGCTGCAGTAATATGTTGCTGGCAAAGAAAAAATGTTTGGCTTTGATCCCGTCAACCAGGTCGAAGTTGGTTCCCACATAAGCGAGGTAGCTGTAATTATTGATGACGGTATCTGGCGGAGCCGGACTTGTTACCAGCGTCATCTCGCGAAGGCTGTCTGTGTTTTTAACCTCTTCGCCCGTAACAATATTCCTGACCACAATACGCAGTTTCACTGCACGCTGATGATCAGTAGCTGAATCTTTTTTAATGGTCATAAAGAAAGGGAAAACAGCTATTCCGTTCAGGTCGCCCAGCATAGGATATGGTGTTGCGATTTCGTATTCGGTTGCAGGTAAGGAAGATGCTGCATAATCGGGCAACAGCAATAAACGGTAGTTTTTAACGCTGTCGGCCTGGTTAATATGAATACGCAGGTTAACCCTGTACACCAGGTTATCCTTCGATTTCCTGTTCAGCGTATCGGTAGCTTTCTCAAACCCTGCGGTAAAATGCTGGGCATGGACGAATGCGCCGCAGAGCAGGAAGGAGAACAATACAACAGTCTTTTTCATAGCCGGTAATTATGTGAATGACAATTGTGATAACGTCACAAAAATCAGCTTTGAAATACAGCAGGTAAAGCGTACTATTACGAAGCATGGCCCCGTATTATTACGGGGTAACGGATGGGAAAAGAACGGGGAAATGCAGGCCGTGCCTTTGGTAATATTGTCCTGTCACCAAAACAAACTAATATGCCCGAGATCAAAAATCCAACAGGCAATGTATCCATCGATATGTGGGTACATCCGATTGTGAGTACCGGCCGTAAAAGCTGGCACGAAAAGAACAAACGTCCCGCCATTGAAATCCTCAGCAACGGCACCCTGCAGCCGGAATATATCATGAAATGGAAGGTCGACAAGTTCCTTTACTTCATCAGTTCGCTGATCAGTACCCCCAAAAAAGGGTTGCGGATCTACATCGGTCAGTTCGGCAACAGCACCTCGGATCCGTTAACACCAAAAGGCATGGAGAATCAGCTTACAGTTGTATTCTCCTATACAACATGTGTAGACGAACTGGATATGAATTATAAAGACGACAAAAAATATTACATCATCACAGAACTCAACAAACGTATCGTTCTCGTGCAGAATAATGATGTGGCCAACCAGCGGGTGAAAAGATACAATGATGACTGCCGTAAAAGACTGGGCCAGATCTTTGGTAACATGCCAGGTGAAAACCCGGCTGAAACCAAAAGTGTGCTGCATAAACATTCTCACCTGCAGGAAATAGAGAAACTGATCGGGGCTATCAACGCCGATGACGCGCTGCAGCCGGATGTTGCATTTGTATGGTTAAGACTCACGTCTTATATGGCAAACGAGCCGGATGCAGATTCTATCGGTTACCAGAAACGTCTGACTGTAGAATTTGATCTGGTCGATGAAGATGGTAATGTGATTGATATCTTGTACGATGAGCGATCACATGGTGTACTGAACAACGGCGGCCTCTGCCCGCCCAATACCTGCTATGGCAATTGTTTACCTGAAGATGATCCTGAACCGGGATGTTAACGGAACGCATATATCTCCTGTTTGAAATCATGGCCTTACTGGCATGCCTGATCCGGTTGGGGAAATTGCGTCCGCAGTTGCTGCGATGGTTCCTTGTTTTGCTGCTGCTGGTCAATGCAGTGGAATGGGGAACCTTTTTCCGGTTGTACAAAATCAACAACAGCAACAACTGGATCTTCAACCTGCTGAATGCGTTCCAGTTTATCTTTTATGCCGGGATTTATTACCGGCTGCTGGGGTCTGCAAGGGCCAGGAAATATGTAGCGGCCAGCTGTGTAATACTGGTTCTTGCGATTGGGGTGAACATAGCTTTCCTGCAGGGCATCCGTTCCTTCAACTCCTATACTTTTATTGCGGGCTGTGCCTGTACCGTTTACTGGAGTTATCTCTACCTGATGCAGCAGGTGGAAAATATGGAAACCCCGGGTTTTACCAATGACCCTTTTTTCTGGATCAGCATCGGGCTGATGATCTTTCATGCCGGGGAATTTTTCCTGATGTCCTTTTTTCAGTATTTTTCTGCTATCAATGAATTCGGACATTTCTTTTCCGTTTTTTCAGTTTGCAGCAATCTTTTAAACGCCATCCTATATACCTGTTTAACCATAGCATTCTTTTGCAGGCGGACGCCACAGAACCTGTTATAATCGGAACCGCCGCCATGATCTGCATGACCCTGCTCATGTCGGGCATTTTCATTTCATTCCTGATCAAGTACCGCAAACGCCAGATCAGGCATAAAGAAGAACTGGTACAGACAGAAGAAGAATTACTCCAGGCGCACCTGGAAGTACAGGAACAGATCCGCAGGCACCTGGCCACAGAGCTGCACGACAATATCGGCCAGCTACTCAGTCTTACCAATGCCACGCTCGCTTCAGTTGATCTGCAGCAGCAGGAAAAAGCTGCAAGAAAAATAACCGATGCGCAGGAACTGGTGAAACGTTCCTTACAGCAACTCAGGCAGCTGAGCCGCGTGCTGCATGGCGAGCAGGTGCTGGAACAGGGGCTGGCAGCGGCGATCCGCCAGGAGATCAACTGGCTGCAGCGGAGCGATTATTACGAGATCACATTCAACAGTAACATTCCCGAAGAAATGCAGTTCAGCGAGCATAACAAAAACCTTGTTCTCTTCCGCCTGCTGCAGGAATCCATCAGCAACATCGTAAAACATGCAGAAGCATCGGCCATAGAGATTAATTTTGATTACATGCAGGACAAGCTTCAGCTCGGCATCAGCGATAATGGCAATGGGTTTCACCTGCCCGAAGCACTGTCGGCATCATCGGGGGGAATGGGTCTTAACAATATGAGAAAAAGAGCCGCTCTCATCGGCGGGTCGCTGCAGATAGAAGCAGCGCCGGGCGCCGGTACATCCATCCGGATACAGGTTCCATACATACCGTCATGAAACAGCAGAAAATAAAAGTAGCACTGGTAGATGATCATACCCTGTTCAGATCGGGTATCGCTAACCTGTTGCTGGAATTCGATGATATAGAGATCGGATTTGAAGCGCCTAACGGCAAAGAGCTTCAGAAGAAAATGCCACAGCATGCAGATACGGATGTGGTACTGATGGACATCAACATGCCGGGTATGGACGGGTATACGGCCACGCGGTGGATGCGCGTCAACTACCCGCATATCCCGGTGCTTGCGCTGAGCATGTTCGATGAAGAAACCGCTATTATCAATATGCTCAAAGCCGGTGCCGGCGGTTATGTGCTGAAGGAATCCAACTCAACCGATCTGCACAGGGCTATCAGCGAGATCTTTTCCAAAGGGTATTATATCAATGACCTCGTGAGCGGCAACCTGGTCAGGTCGCTCCAGCATGAAGGCAGCGCCGATCCGGGCCCAAAACTGACAGATAAGGAAAAACAGTTCGTTACACTCTGTGCCTCGGAATTAAGTTACAAGGAGATTGCGCATGTGATGGGCATTTCTGTGAGAACCACCGAGCACTACCGCGATCTTCTCTGCGAAAAACTTCATGTTAAAACGCGGATCGGCATTATTCTCGCCTGCCTGAAGAATGGTGTATTGTCGTTACAGGATCCTGAAAAACTGTAACGAAACCGGACACCCGGTACCACAAACGGACAATTACCCGGGCACCCGCCACCCCGGAACGCAATACAGTATTGCAAATCATTTCTGGTACGTTTTTTAGGGGATAAAAGCACTGCTAAATTATTGCCCATGTTCAGAAATTACCTCAAGACCAGTTTTCGTTACCTCCGCAGACACAAGCTGTTTTCGCTGATCAATCTCGCAGGCCTGTCGATCGGCCTTACAGTCTGCTTTTTTGTGGTATCGTATGTCCGCTTCGAAAGCAGCTATGATGGTTTTCATGAACATGCAGACCGTATCTATCGTGTGATCACGGATGTGGAATCGCCTTCAGGTGCGATCGCTTATGAGGGCAGTTCTGCACCAATGGGACCAGCGCTGCAGGCAGCCTTTCCGGAAATACAGGCATCAACCCGGCTCCTGCTCGATTACTTCATCGTAAAGAAAGACATCAACACATTCAGCGAAGAAAAAGTAGCATATGCGGATGCTTCTTTGTTTTCGGTTTTCAGTTTCCCGCTGCTGAGCGGCGACAGGAGCACTATGCTGGAAGCGCCTTTCAATATGGTTCTTTCTGAAACTGCGGCAAAACGGTATTTCGGCAGCAGTAATCCCGTGGGCCAGACACTTTACCTCGACGGCGGGCAGCCTGCGGTTGTTACAGGCGTTATGAAAGACATGCCATCGAATGCACATTTCAAGGCAGATATCCTGGTGTCGCTTTCAACGCTGCTGAAAATATACAATCCGAATCGTGGATCAAACTGGAAGGCATTTGGTTTTTATACCTATCTCCTTTTACCGCCGCATACAGATCTGCAGGTGTTTAACCGGAAACTCAATACATTCCTGGGGCAGTACTATAAAGATCTGCCGTCCCGTTACCAGGTCAGCGCAGAGCCGCTTACGGATATTTACCTGCATGGTAAACCGCGGGGCAACCGTTCGGGCAGTGCGGTTACTGGCAATGTCAGCAATATTTATATCTTTTCAGCGATTGCAGTATTTGTGCTGCTGATCGCCTGTTTTAATTTCATCAACCTTACCACTGCCTTTTCATTACAGCGTGCCAAAGAGATCAGTGTACGTAAAGTGCTGGGCGCGTCGGGAAAACAATTGCGTTTCCAGTTCCTGACAGACGCCGCGCTGATTGCGCTGATCGCTTTCTGTGTATCGCTGATACTGATCATCATGCTCACACCGGCATTCAATAAACTGGCGGGGAAAGAAGTGATACAGCATATTACAGGAAACCGTTCGCAGTTATTGTTGTTGCTGATCGTTTCACTTGTTACCGGCATACTTTCCGGCATCTATCCTGCATTTTTCATGGCGGCATTCCGGCCGCTCAACGGACTGAAAGGCCGCTTCAGCACAGGTACGCAGGGACTTGCTTTACGCAGATCACTTGTAACGGTACAATTCACCATCTCCATTGTACTCATAGCTGCTACCCTGATCGTTTATACCCAGCTTCATTACATGCAGAACCGCGATCTCGGATTCAGGAAAACGCACCAGCTTTACATCGATTTTCATTTCGATAACCGGATCAGCAGCCGTTCGGAAGCTGTAAAGCAGGAATTGTTACGTATTCCGGGCGTGAAAGAAGTTTCACTTTCATCTTGTCTTCCGGGCAGGCCTACTTTAAAAAGAATGACCGAAACCGAAGACGCAAACGGAAATATGCAAACTGCCGAAACGGATATTTATTATATTGACCAGGATTTCCTGCCGCAATATGGCATTGAGTTACTGGCAGGACATAATTTCTATAATGCTTCAGACACTGCCAGTCTGCTGGTGAATGAAACCCTGATCAAAGGTCTCGGTTATAAGAATGCCGCTGCTGCTATAGGTAAACGGTTGCAGCAAAACAGGCAGTCGGGCACGATTGGCGGTGTGATCCGCGATTTTCATTTCAACTCTTTCAGGGAAGAAGTAAAGCCACTTACGCTGCGTATACTGCCGGGTAATTTCACCTTTATTACGCTTACGCTCGATACGGAAGATCCAAGCGCCTCATTGCAGCTCATCGATAAAGCATGGAAAGGGATTATGCCGGGAATGCCGCTGATCTATGCATTTACAGACGATACTTACAACAACCTGTACCAGGCCGAAGAGCGCTTCGGCAGGCTGTTCACCATTTTTTCTGCACTGGCTATTTTCATTTCCTGCCTGGGTCTGCTTGGCTTATCTGCTTTCAGCATTGTACAGCGAACCAGGGAGATCGGGATCCGTAAAGTATTGGGCGCATCTGCATCAGCTATCATCACATTACTTACCAGGGATTTTATCAAGCTGATAGCAATCGCCTTCCTGATCGCTGTTCCGGTGGCCTGGTATATCATGTCCCAATGGCTCAATGAATTTGCATACCGTACGGGTATCAGCTGGTGGTTATTTGCCCTTGCAGGTATCTCGGCTGTGATGGTCACTTTGCTCACAGTGGGCATACAGGCTTACAGGGCGGCTATGGCCAACCCGGTGAAAAGTATCGGGACGGAATGATGGGGAGTTACAGGGTTAACAGACCAACCCTGTACAGCCCGTTTACGGGTTTGTTATCCCAGAAAAGCTCAAAATCTTCCAGTCCTGCCGCATCATAATTGTCTTTGATCTCCTGGATCGTCATGACTTTGCTTTTTGCCGGAGACAACTGTTCCAGTATGCCTGCGAGCCAGGTGCCCTGCGCTTCGCTCACGCGGATATTCAGCGTTTCCCTCTTACCCTGGAAAGTAAGCGATGTCATGGCCCACTGATTCCCCTTTTTGGATTTCACAAAATGTTCCACAACAGGTTGTCCGCCCAGCCACACCACTTTTGCTGTTGGTTTGGCGCTTACGTGCAGGTCGGCATCCAGCGCTTTACGGATATAATCCGGATCTACGGTGGTTTTCGGCACTTTAAATTCAAACCATTTCTGCAGGGGCAGATCCAGGCATTTGCCATGCATATAATTGAAAAGTGATTTTTTCAACCCGAAGCTGAAAGAATCATGATCTGCACCGGTGGGATCGGTATGAACAATATCGTTATTGGCAAAACTGCCGATCGCTTCTGTTTCTTTTTTAACCTGGTATTTTTCCGGATTAAGTCCTACCGGGCTGTGTGCTGTCATTGCAAACTGGTGCCAGAACGCTGATTGGAGTATGCCGGTCTCGAACATCTGCCGCACCATTTCCAGCGAATCGATGGTTTCCTGCGCGGTTTGTGTAGGAAACCCATACATCAGGTATGCATGAACCATGATGCCGGCTTCCGTAAAATGCCTGTTCACCCGTGCTACCTGTGCAACAGTGATCCCTTTCTGAATCAGCTCAAGCAACCGGTCGGAAGCTACTTCCAGTCCGCCAGATACTGCAATGCAGCCCGACTGGCGCAGCAGCAGGCAGAGATCGCGGGTAAAGCTTTTTTCAAAACGGATATTCGTCCACCAGGTTACATTCAGTTTGCGGCGGATGATCTCCAGTGCCAGGGCACGCATGAGTGCGGGTGGTGCGGCTTCATCCACAAAGTGAAAACCGTTCTGCCCGGTCTGCGCGATGATTTCCTCCATCCTGTCGCATAGCAATGTTGCAGTAGCAGGCTCATACAAGCGTATATAATCGAGTGAGATATCGCAGAACGTGCATTTGCCCCAGTAACAGCCATGGGCCATGGTGAGCTTATTCCAGCGCCCGTCGCTCCAGAGACTGTGCATGGGGTTAACCACTTCTATGGCTGAAATATAGCGGTCGAGCAGCAGGTCGCTGTAATCAGGCGTGCCTACCTGGCCTTGTTTATAATCACCGCAGGTGGCATTGTTCATGTAGACCACTGCCCCATCCTTCCGCATGAATGTTCGTTTCAATCCAGTTTCCGTAATAGCATTATCGATATACCGTAACAGGTTCTCGATAGGCGCTTCACCATCATCGAGCGTGATAAAATCGAAATAATCAAATACCCGCGGATCTGACAGTGAACGTAATTCCGTGTTGGCAAAACCACCGCCCATCACCACTTTCACTTCCGGATGGTGTTGCCTGATCCACTGACCACAACGGAAGGCCGCATAGAGATTACCGGGAAAAGGGACAGACACCGCCACAAGTCCGGGTTGCACCTGCTCCATTTTTTCTTCCAGCAGCGTTATCAGCAATTCGTCGGTGAACGTATAGGGTTGCTGTAAAAAGCTGTGTAATTCGTCGAAACTGTTCGCCGAACGGCCCAGTCTTTCTGCATACCTGCTGAAACCGAAATGTGGGTCGATGCATTCCTTGATCAGGTCAGACAGGTCTTCCAGGTACATGGTTGCCAGGTGTTTGGCCCTGTCCTGCATACCCATGCTTCCGAAAGCCCAGTCGAGGTCGTCCACCTGTGCAAAACGTGAGGCTTCGGGCAGGAAATTCCGTTTACAGATTTGATGTGCCAGTGTAGGGTTCTTTCCCTGCAGGAATAATACAACAGCATCGATGGTATGGATATAATCCTCTCTTAAAGCAATGATCCTTGCCGCATTGTCAGATTTTTCAGTGCAGCCGGCAGCCCGGTCGAACAGTTTTTCCAGTCCCTGCCTGGAGAAGATCGCCAGCGTTACTTCAATGCCCAGGTCGGCCTGCGAGGCAGCAATTCCTTTGGTATTCAGGAAACCTTTCAGGTAAGCCGTGGCCGGGTAAGGGGTATTCAGTTGTGTAAAAGGAGGCGTCAGCAGGAAAACGGGTTTGCTCAAATCGGGGCTTTTAGAATGCAAAAGTATTTCTTAAATTTAATTATCGGGCCAATCTGCCTGTTTCAGCGCCTGCTTTCAAATTAAAAGCCGGTTAAAATTGAACGTTCACACCCCTCAAAAAAGGATAATACGGGCGATGGGGTTAAACTTGCAGTATGGAAGAAAGAAAGATCCTGATTGTTGAAGATGAAAAGAAGATTGCCGCTGCATTAAAAAAGGGCCTTACAGAGAACGGTTATTATGTGGAAGTTGCTTATGACGGGCTGATCGGGAAAAAGCTGTTCCTGTCTCATCCCTACGACCTGATCATACTCGATATCAACCTGCCGGGACTAAACGGCTACGATCTCTGCAAACAGATCCGCAATCATAACCAGCAGATCCCCGTGATCATGCTGACTGCGATGAATACCACCGAGGACAAGATCGAAGGTTTCGACGCAGGTGCGGATGATTATGTAATCAAACCGTTTGAATTCAAGGAATTACTGGTAAGGATCCGGGCATTGCTGAAAAGGATCATGAACCAGCAGCTGCCTACGGGTAATATCCTGAAAGCTGCCGACCTGGAGATGAACCTGGATACCAAGGAAGTGAAAAGGGGCGATCAGCCGATCCTTCTTACGGCAAAAGAGTTCCAGTTGCTGGAATACTTTATGCGAAACCGAAACCGGGTACTCTCGCGTGCCGATATCGCGGAACGCGTATGGGATATCGATTTCGATACAAAGACAAATGTGATCGATGTATATGTGAACTACCTGCGTAAAAAAATAGACAAGAATTTCGCCACACGCCTCATCCATACCCAGGTAGGCATGGGTTATATTTTAAAGGAGAATGGTTAGATGAAGATCAAATACCGCATCACGTTATTGTTCACTATTGTAGTTACGGCCATACTGCTGGTAGTATGTGTTTCCGTGTATTATCTCTCACAGCTGAACCGGGAAAAGGATTTCAGAACAAGGGTAAGGAACAGGGCGCTGACTACCGGCGGACTGTTGTTCAAGGTAAACGGGATGGACAGGGAAATGATGCGGCGGATCGATGAGCAGATGGTGATCACCCAGCAGCAGAAAAGTGTGATCGTATACAATGAACAGGGCCAGGAAATCTACCATGCCGTGGATGTAAATGCCACACCTGTAAAGGCAGACCAGGAGATACTGGACAAGGTAAAGAAAGACGGGCAGTATATTTTCAAGCGCGACGGAAGGGACGCTGTTGCGCTGATCTATAAAGCAGGCGACGGCAAAGCTTACCTGGTAGTAGCAGCTGCCTATGACCGGGACGGTGCCAACAGGCTGAGCGAATTGAAGTTTGTTCTGATCCTCAGTTTCTTTACCGGGATACTGATCACTGTAATCTCGGGCCTGTTCTTTTCATCGGGGCTGGTGGCTCCCATAAAAAAGATCACCAACGAGGTAAAAGAGATCTCATCGCAGAATCTATCACGCCGGATCGATGTGAATGAACCCAAAGATGAGCTGAATGAACTGTCTTCAACCTTTAACGCCCTGCTGACCCGTTTACAGGAGTCGTTTGAGATACAGCGGCGTTTTATCGCGAACGCATCGCATGAACTGTCAACTCCCCTCACGTCCATTTCCAGTCAGCTCGAAATTACCATGCAGAATGAACGGAGTGCAGAAGAATACAAACATGTGATCGATTCTGTGTATGATGATGTAAGAACATTAACACAGCTCACCAGGAGCCTGCTGGAACTTGCAAAAGCAACGGGTACGTCGGACGGGATGGAGTTATCGCTGGTACGCATTGATGAACTGCTGATGCGGATCCCGGCAGATATCCGGAAAGCCAGCAAGGAATATTCCACCGAACTTCATTTCGATACTTTCCCCGACAACGAGGACAATCTGCTTGTATTCGGCAACACCGATCTGCTCTACAGCGCTATTAAAAATATAGTACTTAATGGCTGTAAGTATTCTGACAATCATACTGCTGCGATTTCCCTTAACTTTGCAGAAGACAAGCTTGACATTATTGTGAGAGATAACGGTCCGGGCATCAGCGAGAAAGACCAGCAGCTGATCTTCCAGCCCTTCTATCGCGGCAGCGATGTGGAAGGAACGCATGGTTCCGGGCTTGGGCTCTCGCTGGCTCTGCGTATCATCAACCTGCACAAGGGAGAGATCAGGATCATGGAATCTTCCAGAAAGGGTACGGCATTCCAGATCAGCCTGCCGATAGCGCGCACTTTTCACCAGATCTGAGCACCCTCCTATTTCTAATATTTTTCTAATCTGATCTTAATTGCGCATTAATAATAATTGATCAAATTGCACCTGTAACAAGATCATTCAAACGGATTCAGCATATTGGTATACATACTCCCTATGGAATACCACCTTTTTTATTATTTGCTCAGGGTTTAGTTTAATACCGCTCTTTTCTAGGAGCGGTATTTTTTTATCCGGAACACTTTAATGTCATTCTAATTCGAGACTAATCACCCTTTAATAGCCGGTGCCCACCTTCACCCGGTTAAAGAGCAACACACCATCAAGCAGACCATTGTTGTTTGTATTTCATCATCCAAAAAACAGAGCTTATGATCAGTGTTATCATTCCGGCGCTCAACGAAGCAAAAACAATTGCAAAGGTTGTAGATTATTGCAATCGTTATCCTAAAGTATCAGAAGTGATTGTGGTAGACGATTGTTCGTCAGACAGTACGGCAGCTATTGCAAGACAGGCAGGCGCCAAAGTGATTACCAGCTTTACACGCGGCAAGGGCGCATCCATGAAAGACGGGCTGGCGCATGCCGAAAATGAAATCATCGTATTTCTCGATGCCGATATCGACCCTTACCCGGCAAACATGCTGCATCTTATCTGCACACCGCTTTTGAACGATGAGCAGGATTTTATCAAGGCACGTTTTTCGCGTAACAGTGGCCGCGTAACGGAACTGCTGGCCAAACCGCTTTTAAGTATATTCTTTCCCGAGCTTACATCTTATGAACAACCGCTCGGAGGTATGATCGCAGGCAGGAAACGTTTCTTTGAAAACATCCGTTTCTTCAATGATTACGGTGTGGATATAGGCATACTGATCGATATGCATATACAGGAAGCGCGCATTGCCGAAGTACATATCGGTCATATCGAAAACAAAAGCAAACCCCTGAAAGAACTGGGCCGCATGAGCCGCGAAGTAGCCAATGCGATTTTATTCAAGGCATTCCGTCACAGCAATGTACCTGCACCCTTTCAGCCCGAAGATATTTTATCATCAACATCTCAGTATGAATATAGCATTACCCGATAAACTGGCCGTTTTTGACATGGACGATACACTGCTGAGGGGCCGGTTCATAGACCGGTTCACGGAGCGCTACCAGCAAACAGCGGCATTGAAGGAGATCCGGGCACAGCATTACAGCAGTGCAGAACGAACACATGCCATTGCGCGTTTGCTGGAAGGACATACCAGGGAAGAACTGATTGAACTGGTAGACGGCATTGAACTCGTTCCAGGCACAAAGCGTGTAATAGCAGCGTTGAAGAAACAGGGTTATCTCACAGGAATTATTACAGACAGTTACGATTTTGCAGCAGAGCATGTCTGCCGCAAAATCGGCGCAGATTTCGCAGTAGCCAATCACGCCGCATTCGAAGGCGGAATTGCCACAGGCGAAGTAACGATACCGGCTATTTTATATCATACACCTGAAAGCAGCTGCCGGCATGAGATCTGCAAGCAGAACGCGCTGGAGCATATACTTCGCACCAGGGGAATAGCACGGACAGATTGCATTGCTGTAGGCGACAGTGAAAACGATACCTGTATGGTAAAAGCAGCAGGCACCGGTATCGCTTTTCAGCCCAAACATAACTGCCTCTTACAGGCAGCGGATTTTGTGATAGAAGAGCCGTCCTTCGAACAGATTTTATCACGTGCCTGACATTTCTAATTTCATTCTAATACCTGTTTAATAGATTCTTAATGGCGCATGATTAGGTTTACTGAACAGAAAGAAAAAAGCATGCTCGCATTCAAAAATATATTGGTTCCTGCAGACACGATGAGCGACGCTGAAATAGCGGCAAAGAAAGCCATTGAACTCTGCGGGCCTGACCGGGCAACGATCCATCTTGCATACAGCGAGCATCATAAGACAATCCTGGAGCGTTTTTTTCCATGGAAGACTGCAGAACCAGCATCTTTTGCAGATGCGAAAGATGCATTCAGGCAACTGTCGGATCTGAAGGAAAAATTAAATGCAGATACGGGTGGCGCTGATTTTGTTGTGGAACAGATCCCTGACAAAACGGATACTACAGGCATGGCTGGTTATATCAGCACACATGGTATAGACCTTGTGGTCATCAATAAATACGAGAACGGTCAGGCGACCGCTGTAAACGATAAAACCATTGCAGTAGAACTTGCAAACGAGACCACTATACCGGTGCTCACGATCACAAGCGATTGCCTGAATCACCCGGTGAAATCGATCCTGCTTCCGGTAGACGACGTGCTGACGCATGAAAAGATCAAACTCGCGCTGTTGTTTGCAAGACATTACCATGCACAGATCCACCTGGTGGCACTGCTGCACAATAACGAGCCGGCACCCAAGGCAAAAACGGATGCTTTTTATATGGCATACAAGATACTGGCAGAATACGGGCATTCGCCGCATTACAAGATCCTGCAGGGAACCGATCCTGCGGATATGCTGCTGCGTCATGCTGCGCAGGTCAAAGCCGATCTGATACTGGTGAATGCGGAAAAAAAGCCGTCATTCTTAAGCCAGGTACAGAAAAAGATGACAGACCTGCTCCACCCGCTTGCATCATTGCATATTCTGTCGCTCAAACTTTCTATTTGATAACCCCCTAAAATCCAGGTCATGAAAAGATCAATACTAATGACGGTATTGGCTGTAACAGCTATTACCGGTCTCACAAAAGCGCAGCTTCCGGAAGCAAAAAAATTGTTCTCTTACGAACGGTACAACAGCGCGGCTGCTAACCTCCGCCAGACTTTGGAGCAGACGCCGAACAATGCGGAAGCCTGGTTCTGGCTCAGCAGAACACAACTGGCGAAAGACAGTTTACAAGCTGCCAAGGAAAGCTTCGGCCGTATCCCGCAGGAAATTAAAAATGATCCTTATATCCTCGTAACACAGGGAGCCCTGCAGTTACAGGAAGGCGATTCAACTGCAGCCGCGGCATCATTTGCAGCAGCCATCGGTAATGGCCGTAAAAAGAACCCGGCCATACAGGAAGCAGTTGGCCGCGCCATTCTCGATGCACCCAAAGGCAACCTGCAGGAAGCCATCAATATTCTGCAAACCGCAGCTGAAAAAGACAAAAAGAACCCCGAAGTATTTATTGCCATCGGCGACGCTTACCGGAAACTGTACAATGGTTCGGAAGCTGCAAGGGCATACCAGGCAGCGATAGACGTTGATGCATCCAGTGCAGCAGCTTATTACAAACTGGGTAAAATTTACCAGACGCAGAACAATGCAGATGTGTTTGTTGAGTATTACAACAAGGCACTGGCAGCAGATGCGAATTTTGCACCGGTATATTACCAGTTGTATTTCTATAATTATTTCCGCGATGTGAACAAAGCCAATGAATACCTGCAGCAGTACATTGCAAAAACGGATGCGGATATCAAAAATGAATACCTGCTCACTGATCTCTATTATGTATCGCAGAAATTCAACGAAGCCATTGCAGCGGCCAATCATGTGATCGCGACCGAAGGAAATGCAGTGAAGCCGCGGATTTACAAGCTCCAGGCTTATAGTTATGAAGGACTTGGTAATTATACCGATGCAGAGGCCAGTCTCAAAAAATACTTCAGCGCGGAGAACGACACCAATTACGTGGCGAAAGATTTTGACCTGATGGGCAAGATTGCAGAAAAAAGCAACAGGCCGGAAGAAGCAGTTACCTGGTATGAGAAAGCATACAATATGGAAAAAGACAGTGCTATGAAAATAGACTACACCAAAAAAATGTATGCATTCTATAAAGCACAAAAAGATTACAGCAAGCAGGCATACTGGATCGGTCAGCAATACGCGCTTCATGCACCGATGAGTAATGTAGACCTGTTCAACTGGGGCGTAGCATATTATAATGCGAAGGATTATGATATGGCCGACAGTGTATTCACCATGTATTCAGACAAATATCCCGAACAGACCTATGGCTACTATTGGCGCGCAAGATCTAATGCGGCAATTGATACCGCTATGACCGAAGGTCTGGCCATCCCCCATTACGAGCACCTGATCGATGTGGCTGAAAAAGATACCGCCAATGCCAACAATAAAAAATGGCTGATCGAAGCATATGGCTACCTCGCGGCGTATAAAGTGAACCAGGAAAAATTGTACAAGGACGCACTGGATTATTACGACCGGATCCTGACGCTCGATCCGGGAAACAATGATGCGGAAAAATATAAGACCATCCTTGAAAAGATGATCAATGCTCCCAAAGATAACAACTGATGCAAATCGGTAGTTAGTTTTTAGTTATAGACACACTGAAAACAGAGCCGGCGGATTTTTCTGCCGGCTTTCCTATTTTTGACGTATCATGAAAATACAATTATGGTCGGTAGGCAAAGCAGATGAACCTTATGCTGCGGCAGGAATTGAAGCGTTCACCAAACGGCTGGGCAAGTATTTCCCTGCACAATGGCACCTGATCGCTCCCCCGAAAAATGCCGCCAGTCTCGGTACCAATGAACTGAAAAAAGCAGAAGGAATGCTGATATTGCAGCAGCTGCAGAAAGACGATTACCTGGTGCTCCTGGACGAACGCGGAAAACAGTTCAGTTCACCGGAACTGGCCGAGTTCATACAACAGCGGGCCAACGAAAGTACACGCAGGATTGTGTTCCTGATCGGCGGTGCATTCGGGGTGGATGATGCGGTTGCAGCCCGTGCCGATACCAAATGGAGCCTGTCGAAACTGGTTTTCCCGCATATGCTGGTTCGCCTGATCCTGGCAGAACAATTGTACCGGGCCTGTACTATTCTTAAGAATGAAAAATACCATCATATGTGATTATGATTGATAGATTTAAGCAGCAAAAGCACAGACCTTATGAGATCAAATCTTACCATAAAAAGTGGCCTGGAGTCGCATAAAGAAAACAGGCAGAGCAAAAAAATTTTCCAAAAGATTAAAAAAACTGATTGGTTCAATTAAACTGCCTGAAAACTTCGATGAAAAAAAGGAGCAGCGCTCTTATTATGAGAAAAGGCATTTATGAAATATTACCGAAGTACTTATAGCTATTGTAACCCGAAAACCAGTTGGCCGGATTAAACAATTGATATAAATATTGATTTAGTATTAGGACAGGGCTTCCATTCTTTTCCTTTCAAATCTGTATCTTTCCGCTATGATCACTATCACCATTGCCATTATTATACTGACCTGTGTTATTTCCTTCACAGCTTTCTCCAATGAGAAAGTAACGGACGACCTGATCTTTTATCCCCCGGCCGTTACCAACCGCAACCAATGGTACAGGTTCATTACCTGCGGGTTTATCCATGCTGATTTTATGCACCTGTTTTTCAACATGTATTCTTTTTATCTTTTCGGCAAGCTGTTGGAAAGAGTATTCAACGATCCTGTGCTTTTTGGCGAGCAGGGTAAAATCTTTTTCATACTGCTGTACATCAGTGCATTGTTTGTTTGCTTATTACCAACTTACCTGAAACATAAAAATGACTATCATTACAGAAGTCTTGGTGCGTCTGGTGCGGTTTCTGCCGTAATCTTCGCGGGTATTTTTTTATTTCCCACAATCGGGATGGGCATCTTCCCTATTCCATTCAGTATTCCGGGCTTTGTATTTGGTCCTTTATACCTGATCCTGTCGGCTTATCTCGCAAAAAAAGGCCGTGGTAACATCAATCATTCCGCCCATATCTGGGGTGCGGTGTGGGGTGTAGTATTTGTAGCCGTTGCCAGTATGTTCACTGGCTTTAACGCGATCGGGAATTTCATTAATTCCATACAGGATTATTTCAGATAAACGACCTTGAGGATACGTTTTGTGGCGGCTGTGACCTTGAAACGATCATCCATCCGGTAACCCGCGATCCAGATCAGTTTACGGTTGGATTCAAGTACCCATACCTGTTCCTTTGCAGTTGGCGAGAGTTTCTGATCGATAAAGAAGCGGTTCAGTTTTTTCTTTTTCTGCATACCCAGCGGGTAGAAATAGTCGCCTGTTTTCCATTTACGTACCAACAGGGGAAAATCAACTTTATCCGCGTCAAAAACAACAGTTCCTGCATCGCGGTTCTCCTGAAGTTTTGAAATAGCTGCAGCTTTTGCAGTTTCATCCAATGGAAGTTCTTCTGTGTGGAAGCGAAGTGTACCACCAGGAAAACGCAATTCTCTTACGGGCTCTTCTACCAGCAGGTGGGCCGCCTGATCAGTATCGGTTGTTGTAATGATGATCCAGTTACGGTTGCGGATCAGCCGGTGGGTAGGTGATGTAAGCGTACTGCCATTGACTGCGCCTAGCAATTTGATGGCTTCCGCGGTCTGGCCTGCGGAGAAACCAAATTGCCGGATGATCTCCCAGGTAATCGTTTGCAACGGTTTAGCCTGTTGCCATTTGAGCACGGGAATATGCCATTCATTACCTTTCTGCTCCAGTAATTTATTCAACTGGAGATTCACGGACTGCTCATACAGCATCGTTGCCTCGTTCAGCATCGCGATCGTATGTACCAGGTTCTCCTCTGCATTCGGGTACACTTCTTTTACTGCAGGTATCAGCCGGTTCCGGAAAAAATTACGGGTGTATTTATCTGTGCTGTTAGAAGAGTCTTCTGCAAAAGGAATTGCATGTGCTGCCGCGTGATCCAGCAACTGCTGCTTCCTGAAAACAAGCAGCGGACGTAATAAGCGGGCATCTTTACGAAAGGCAGGGATACCGGTCAGGCCGCGGATACCTGTGCCCCTGAAAAGGCGCATCAGCATTGTTTCTATATTGTCATCTGCGTGATGCGCTGTTACAATATAAGCCGGCGCCTGTATTTTATTCAATTCAGCACCGAACCATTCATAACGCAGTTCACGCGCTGTTTCCTGGATAGATAACTGCCGGCTGTCCGCTTCCGCTTTCGTGTCGAATGCACGCACTTTCACTTCTACATTGTACGCTGCTGCCAGGCTTTTAACAACCTGTTCATCGCGATCGCTTTCATCACCGCGCAGGCCGAAATTGCAATGCAGTACCGTACAATCAAAACCACCGCGGACGAGCAGGTCTGTCATAACCATACTGTCCGGGCCGCCGCTTACGGCCAGTAAGAGCCGGCAGCTGCCCGGTTGCAATGCAGGGTATTGCTGTTGCCAGTGCTGTAAAAAAGATTGCAGGAGATCCATCGGTTTCTTAAACGATCCTAATCGGGTCAGGCTTTCTTTGCTTCCTTGGCCCAGGTATCTTTCAGTGTTACGGTTCGGTTGAATACCAGTTTGTCTGCCGTGCTGTCCTTATCAATGATATAATATCCTTTACGGATGAACTGGTAGCGTTCTTCCGCACCATCTTCCTTCAGAGCAGGTTCTGCGTATGCATTACTGATCACAGTCAGAGAATCCGCATTGATATGATCCTTGAAATCACCTTCGGCATTACCGACATCTTCTACCTTGAAGAGCCGGTCGTACAGGCGCACTTCGGCGTTGATCGCATGTTTCACACTTACCCAGTGGAGCGTGCCTTTCACGTTGATACCGGATGTATCTTCCCCGCTTTTACTCTCCGGGATATAAGTACAATGCACTTCGGTGATATTGCCTTCCGCGTCTTTGATCACTTCTTCACAACGGATAATATAAGCACTTTTCAGCCTTACCATCTGACCGGGTGCCAGCCTGAAGTATTTCTTCGGCGCTACTTCCATGAAGTCTTCCCTTTCAATATACAGTTCCCTGCTGAACGGCACTTTACGGTTGCCGGATGCCGGATCTTCAGGGTTGTTCTCACTCTGCAGCCATTCTTCATCGGCGGTATAGTTGGTGATCACCACTTTCAGCGGGTCGAATACCACCATACGGCGTAAAGCGATCTTATTGAGGTGTTCCCTTACACAGAATTCGAGCAAACCTACATCGATCAGGTTCTCTCTTTTGGCTACCCCTATCCTTTCGCAGAATTCCCGGATGGCCTCAGCTGTATAGCCACGGCGGCGCATACCACTGATGGTCGACATACGCGGATCATCCCAGCCGGTCACATGCTTTTCATTAACGAGCTGCAGCAGTTTGCGTTTGCTCATCACGGTATAGGTCATGTTCAGGCGCGCGAATTCGTACTGGTGCGACGGGAAAATCTCGAGTTTTTCAATACACCAGTCGTACAATGGCCTGTGCGGGATGAATTCCAGCGTACAGATGGAATGCGTTATATTTTCGATGGAATCACTCTGTCCATGTGCAAAATCGTACATCGGGTAAATGCACCAGGCATCGCCGGTACGGTGGTGTGTGGCATGTTTGATCCGGTACAACAGCGGGTCGCGCATGTGCATATTCGGGCTGGACATGTCTATTTTGGCACGTAATACTTTTTCGCCGTCTTTGTACTTGCCGGCACGCATGTCGGCAAATAATTGCAGGTTCTCTTCAATACTGCGGCTGCGGTACTGGTTTTCTATACCGGGCTGTGTGGGTGTACCTTTCTGCGCTGCGATCTCTTCGCTGCTGCTGTCGTCCACATAAGCCAGCCCCTTTTCAATCAGCTTTACCGCAAATCCATATAATTGTTCGAAATAATTGGAAGCATATAATTCCTCCGCCCACTGGAATCCCAGCCAGCGTACATCATCCTTGATACTTTCCACGTATTCGGTCTCTTCGGTAACGGGGTTGGTATCATCAAAACGGAGATTGGTCTTTCCGCCGAATTTCAGGGCCAGCCCGAAATTGAGACAGATACTTTTGGCATGACCGATATGCAGGTAACCGTTCGGTTCAGGCGGAAAACGTGTAACGATCGATTCATATTTCCCGCTTTTCAGATCCGCATCTATGATCTCTTCAATAAAATTCAGGCTTTTTTCTTCAGACATACCATTTAAGTTAGGGCAGCAAAGTTAAGCTATGCGCCTCAAACCTTGGAGTTCGGAAAGTACTTATTCAGGAATGAAATGGCGGTCATCATATCATGATGCAGTACCCGGTCTTCCGTATTGAAGCTCACCGCTTCGCGGAAGGCGCTGACCAGCTGCTCGATCTGCTCCGAACTGGTGGCCGGACGCCTGAATTCAAGCGCCTGCGCAGCTGTGAGCAGCTCGATCGCCAGTACTTTCTCCACATTATTGATCACCCGTAGGCATTTTGTGGCGGCATTGGCCCCCATGCTCACATGGTCTTCCTGGTTATTGGATGAAGAAATACTATCTACCGAAGCCGGTGTACAGAGTTGTTTATTCTCGCTCACGATGCCGGCTGCCGTATATTGTGGTATCATAAATCCGGAATGCAAGCCAGGATCTTTCACCAGGAACGGCGGCAGACCACGCTGTCCGCTGATAAGCTGGTAAGTTCTCCTTTCCGATATATTCGCGATCTCGCTCATCGCGATGGACAAATAGTCCAGTGCTATCGCCAGTGGCTGGCCATGGAAATTCCCCCCGCTCACGATCAGGTCTTCTTCCGGGAAAATATTCGGGTTATCGGTCACAGAGTTGATCTCTCTTATAAATACGCCCAGCACATGTTCAAATGCATCTTTGCTGGCGCCATGCACCTGTGGAATACACCTGAACGAATAAGGATCCTGCACCTGGCTTTTGCGGCCGGCGGCGATCTCACTGCCTTGCAGGTAATTTCTTAAAGCCGCTGCCGTAGTTACCTGTCCATTATGCGCCCTTACAGCATGAATATGCGGATCCAGCGGCTGGGTAACGCAATCGAACGCATCAAACGACAACGCACTGATCAGGTCTGCCATCTGCAGCAAATGCTCTGCCTTTTTCAGGCAATAAAGTCCATAAGCACTCATGAACTGTGTACCATTGATCAGCGCCAGCCCTTCTTTACTCTGTAGTTGAATCGGCTTCCAGTTCAGCTGCTCCATTACTACAGCGGCTGGTACTTTTTTACCGTTGTGATACACTTCGCCCAACCCGATCAGGGGCAGGCTCAGGTGACTTAAAGGCGCCAGGTCGCCGGAAGCGCCCAGTGAACCCTGGGTATAGATAACGGGTAGAACATTGTGGTTGTACATTTCCATCAGGCGTTTCACCGTTTCGATCTGTACGCCGCTGTGGCCATAGCTTAACGACTTGATCTTCAGCATGAGCATCAGCTTCACGATATCGGCAGGCACTTCCTCGCCCATACCGCAGGCATGGGAAACCAGCAGATTATATTGCAGCTGCTCGATCTGGCTGGCATCGATCTTCACATTCTGTAAAAAGCCAAAGCCGGTGTTGATACCGTAGAAAAGTCCTTCTTTATCTTCCATTTTCCGGTCGAGATAAGCCCTGCAGGCCAGGATGCGTTCGTGGGCGTCGAATGTGATAGAAACCAGTTGATCGAAGTCGAGCAGGTGCTTTACTTGTTCAAAATGGAGCCATTTCCTGTCCAGCGGAAGATAATTATAACTCATGCAAACATCGTTTCCGGCAAAGTAAGGATATTTGGAGGAAGCGGGTGCCGGATTTATGAAAACATGGGTTCCGTTTTGTTCAGCTGCGGATTTTTCCCTTATTTTGCGCTCCATAAAACCGGACCGGTAGCTCAGCTGGATAGAGCAGCTGCCTTCTAAGCAGCAGGTCATTGGTTCGAATCCAATCCGGTTCACTGAAATGGGCAAGTCGTTTTTTTTCGATTTGTCCATTTTTATTTTTGCAGAACCCATTAAGTAAATACTATCTTTTGCATTAGACTTAATAACTTCATTTCTCATCCTACATCCCATCCACAACCAATAAAAATTCTATATCCGTTTCATTAATATTCGTATCCCCGATCGTGTACATCCTGTTCGACTTGGACTGCCATGAAATAGTGGCCGGGAATTTGTCCGGACCTACATGAATAACTGAGGAGAATTGGGTAACGATCCATTTTGTTTGAAGAAAAAAATTGTCTTCCGGCGGTGTAACGATCCCGATGAACACCGCACCATCCACCTGACAACCGGCCTCCTTTTCATATAAAGCGGTGAGTTTGCGATTAGCGCAATCAAGAAATTCCCTGGAAAAGCCTAGTCCATGTTTCTGCTCACACAATTCAATGAACCGGTCAGGATAAGGAAAAAGTGTATTGGGCATATATCTTTCCATGATTTGAATTTAATTTTTTCGCTGATGAAGATCAGCGTCTATTCCACAGTAATTTTCAGGAACTGTCCAAGTTTGGAGAAATAAGTAAGCAGTTTTTTCAGGAAAGCTGCTCGCGCAGAGCCAAGATCTATCACATAAGTGATCTCATCTTCAGCTTGTGAATATTTCCAATTATGGACCACGCCATCAATTCTGTTATTTTTCTCTGACCTTTCATTGTAGCCACCGATAAAGCCATCAATCTCTTTAAAGAGTTTGGCCATGTCAACACCCTCTTTTACCCGTAAACGAATCGTACAATCCAGGTTAATTCGTTCAACTATGAGTTCATAAGTCAGGTCTTTCAATTTAAAGGGCTGGCTGGTCATGGGAAACATCAGTTTATTGAACTCCAGTGGATCTATCCCTTCTAACCAAAACTCAATATCAGAACAGTCTATATCCGTATCACTTACCAGGTACATCCTGCCTGACTTTGATTTCCAGGCCATAATCATGGGAAGGTTGCGGGTATTAACCATGATCTGAGACGAAAGTTCAGTTATCAACCCATTGGTGCGCAGAAAAAATTCCTGGTAGGGCGGGCTGACCCAGCAAAGTTCTACACGCTTATTCACCTTAAACCCAACTTCCTTTTCAAACAAGGGAGTCAATTGCGCATTAGCACAATCCACAAACTCCTTACTCATGATCAACCCGAAATTCTTTTTGTTTTGCGCAATATAAATATCAGGGAACGGGAAAAGCGTATTGGGAACCTGTCTATCCATCAAATTTGTTTTAGAATACTGTTATATGGCACGGGCATAACGAATGATCCTCAGCGCTAAGGTAAAACTCGCCCAGTCATCGACAATGCCTGCTCCGAATGTAGCAATATCCTGCACAAGTGTTCCTATTATTATTCCGGCAGCAACACCATAACCGGCAGCTTTGATAGAATTTAAAAGCGGTGCATTTGCCGGATCGCGGAAAAACTCAGCAATGACTGCATCTCCATTGGATAGGTTTTGTGTCAGTTTCTGAGCCAGCCTGGCGATTTTGCTCAGATTGGATTGAGGTATAGCTGAAGGAACTGGTGATGGGCTGATGTTTTTAGGTACATAACTATACTGTACCACCCCATTTTCAGTCAGTTTTGCTTCAAGCCAGCTATTGGGATCTTTCGCCTGGTAGTACTTGGTCGGGAAATTAAAGCCCTTTTGCCATGCAGGCGCAATCGCATTGGGAGACATCGAACAGTTCAGGTTTGCCAGGTTAATATATGTCTCAACTTCTGAACGTCCTCTTGATAGACCTGTTCCTCCTGCGGGTTTAATCTCAAACATCTCGCCGGTAAGTGTGTTAGCCAAATCCGCATAACCCGGATAGCCGCTTCCGGTACTGCTCGCTCCAGGAATTTTAAATTCCACTTCTCCTGCTATTGGGTGCTCCAGCACATAATTATACATGATGATCCAATGCTCCAAAGTGCCCGGCCATTGAATATTACCGGTTCTGTTCGTTCCATGGCATCCCCCGGCAATAGTATTGGCATCTGCCAGGTCTTCCGCATCTATATCGTCGAAAACAGCCTTCTCTGCTATCGTCATCTGCGGTTCCGGATCAGGTTCAGGTTCCGGGTCTGGCTCCCAGCCTGGTGCACAGGGATCGTTTGGATCAACGCCATTGATTTTAACCTTACCCTGCAGCATGTTGGTTTTTGAATCAGGGTTGGTATCACCTCCGTCACATGGGTTTGGAGGAGGGCCAGATCCACCGCCGCCTCCCGTGCCACCACCGTTATTTCCACCGCCGTCTCCAGATCCCCCACCAAGTCCGTCCTCCAACCATTGACCATAGCAAAAAGTTAAGTCCAATTGGATATAGGGACATTTCCAACAAAGATCGCATATCATTACATTTGGGATATGACAATACCCTCTCTCTACATCTTTAATAAAGGGACAATCAGCATAAAAAACACTTACATCCTCGCATTCCTCTAAGTAATACAGCATATCATTTTTAATTTTTTGCTGGCCTTCCTTCTTACCAATTTTTATGGATATATCGTACCTGTCGGGATATTGATTGTTAGCAAAAAGCGCTTGATCCTTCACCCTGAAATTCGTATATCCAAATACGATTTTATCGAACATCATAAACGACAAGGCGAATTGCTGTGCTTTCTGTTTTGAAGCGTCTGTATATAACAACTTCCTGTATTGCCAGTCATTAGCATAACTGATGGAGGTATCTGTGGCAGAGGCAGTAACCATCATCAGTGCATTTATATGGTTTTGAGAATCGCGTGCGAAGGGAATATAATAGACATCACTGGTATTGGCGTTTTGCGTTGCATTAACAGTCACACCTCCTCCGTTCATTCCAACCCTGATCGTCTTCCCTCCCTTCTTCACCATTTTATTCCACCGGGGATAACCGATTCGTTCAATCGCCTGGCCGATAAACGGCTGGCTTTCGTTTTGTCGCTGAATATACGCGACAATCGCAGTTTCAGCTGCATCGCCACTGCGATGGCTGTTAAAGAATTTTTCCTGGCTAATCTGATCCGCGGTTCGGTTGATCTCCAGTTTGCGGCAGGACACATGCAATGTCATTACCATCAGCCATAATATGGCTGGCCTGAATAAGAGTTTTGTCCATTTCACAACAGTGTAGTTTTGGTCAGATGAAGGTATAGATCGGGCATGGATTAAAATACCGTTTAAACACCCATTTTTCCAAAAAACCACGGCGCAACAAAAGTACTGGTTACTTTGTTTGAGTATCATTTACGAGTTTGCGTAACTTTCTTACCCTATTGGCTTGTATTGCTATGAATGATTTAAAACTAACTGATCTCGCTGTTATCCTTTACAGGACGGAAGATGCTATTTATTTTGGCTGGGAATTATCCCTGCCACCAAGTGCAGTTACTGGTTATCAGCCGAACAAATTGTACCGGGTTAAACACTACGATGCACATACAGGAACCTTGCATTTAAAAACAGATGGCAATTATCCGGAATCTGACTATGAGATCAGCTTTAATGATAACACGAAAATTCTTAAAGGGATGGATATTCGAAAAATCTCGGTCAGGCAAAACCGCTTTGAGGCATTAATTGACTGGTCCGATTTGCAAGAACCATCGATACCACAGGTATATCCACAGCCAGTTACTCAATCAGTGCGTGAGCATGAGCCAGTGCCTCCCAGCAACTGGGTTTTCCAGGAAACAGTCAGCTTTGATCTCCGTGATGCAGTATTTGAAGATGGCAAAGTCAGCTTCGAAGCCAAATTGAAATCCACCTCGGCCAGGGTTAACATAGTTATTGAAAACCCGTCTATTAAAAAACACTTCGACTCGATAAAGAACTATATCTGGACACTATATGGCAAAAGAAAAACACCATGCACGGCGACATTTGATAGAGTAAATGAAAAAATTGTGGTAACCTCAGTCGACGAATGTTCACTGCAAAGCCTCAGTACAGATATACTGGAGCAAATTAACGATGGCTGGCTCGAAAAACACATCCTGGACATTGCATCGGATGACATTAATATTATCGGTGACCTGACCGCCCCACTTGAAGATGATACACTCAATGAACATTGGGTTTGGAATCAACTGGTCAAAGAGGAAAAGACAAAACACTATCATCACTTAAGTTATCTCTCAAAAAGACAGGCTATTGACATGCAGAAGCTCGCCATCACTGGCAAACCCATTTCCTTTGTCTTTGTTGTGGCTGTGAATCATAAGATCTTCCTGGTTTGGGAAACCTATCTATCCCAGGAAGCCACCTATATCTGGGAATTGAATGATGTGTCGGAGATCAAATCAAAATACTCACTGATTCAAAAACTGCGCAAAAACACTCGCATGGCTTACCGCAGAGAAAAAGAACCCGGCTTTCATTTCGTCGAACACCAATACAAAGAAGAATTGAATGGGTTTAAAAAATGGAAAAATGAAATTGATAAAATTTTAATTTAAATTCCGTTAGCAACTATCTTTTGATAATTGTCATTTCTTTTTACCATCTTCTGTAGTAATGATTCACTGACACCAAGTAATCGAAGAAACGATAGCTCAAAAATTATTTCCAGGAAAGTGTTTATGGCTTCATACTCCTCGTGCGTAATATGAGAGCGATCTTCTGCGGAATGATCGTGTGCCAAATAATTTCTCTGTTTATTTACCTTCTCTGCAAACTCGATTTTGTTCAATGAATAACTCGCGAGTATAGTTTCATTTTCCACGATCAATTCATCAATCCGGTCTGATAAATATAATTTTCGGTTGTTACCAAAGAATGTCTTGTGAAAAGTTTCAATTGCAAAGGCAAGATTCAGGAACAATTGTGCAGGAGTCGGAAAACGAACATATTTTGTTTGTATATATAAAGAAAGCCCCCCTGCAATGTAGTTTTTATGCTTGATCCAGTTTCGCATGATTGTACTTAATTCCAACTTTACCTCGTTATACGTCAATAATGAATGAAAAGTACTCGGCCTGACTCCAACATACTGAGAGGGTTGCTTATAAATAAAACGAAATCCAGCTTTTTTATCACCAATAGCCTTTGCAAAAACATTTACATGATCAAACGAAAGAATCTCTTGAGAAAAAAACCTGAAAAAATCTCCGTAAAATTTTAATTGCTGCACAAACTCATCCAATCGACCTTGTTTGTTCCAATGTACATTAAAATAAATGCGTTCTTTAAAGTTAAAAGTGTCAGTAGCAACCTCACTTAATCCATTGTATTGATATTGAAAATAGAAATAGATGTTGCATTCTTCATCATCGATAATTTCTATCGCCGATGGCTGCTTGTAATCGAAACTTATCACCCCACCTTCACTATGATTCGGAACCAAGCGATTTTCATGGCCACGAAAAAAGGCTCCAAAACCATTTAAGCAGAAATTGAAGTTCATAATTTCCATATTCGGAACGGCGAGATAATTGTGTTCTGACATCAGCACAAACTCGGGATAAAGTTCCATTGTTACCCAACCGGTACGGCCTACTTCCCATGCTTTCACATCAAACAGGCTTATGCAATGTCCCTCCTTACTTATTCCATGAACCACAGGTAATGAGATATTGTGGTCCGATTTATGGATATCTGTGGTACCGAACAGGCTCCCTTCCAGTATAGCGATCAAATTCCCATTAGGCTCATATTGTAATTCGCCAAGAATCTCCTGCTTGCCATCATTCTCAGGCAGCCACCATTTGGCTTTAAATGTAAATTTTTCGTGCATTTCATTTTTTTGATTACTTAACGAAAGATAAATCAGGATGCCCTTCAGCGCAAACATCTGAGTTACCGTATATATATAGTTGATTCAAGTTTGAGTAAAGAGTAGCAGAAACTTCAGATATATTAATCTAAACCTTTATCATTTCTCCACCCTAAACGTCAAATTAATCCGCGGCCCGATCTTACGCGAAGACTTCGGCACATGATGCTCGTAATGATCCTGCATCGTTTCGCCCATTAATAGAAAACTGCCATGCGTAAGCGGTATATCGAGCACCTTAAAATCCTTATCCCTTTTATGGCGTACTTTGAACACACGCCTCTCACCAAAAGTGACCGAAGCGATGGCGTGATGTTTTCCTGATGAAGGCAATGTATCACTATGCCAGGACACGGAATCCTGACCATCGCGGTAATAATTGAGCAGCACACTGTTGAACCGGATGCCGCTCTCCTGCTCTACCCTTGCCTTAATATCCAGCAGTTCCGGCGTCCACTCATTGGTGCTGCCGATCCCATACCAGGCTGTGAGCCTTGGGTCGGGCATCCATTTTTCATATATCCGGCGCCGGTGCTGTGCCCAGGGCGTTGTCTCCTGCAACAGCCTGAAATAATGATCCGACTCACCGGGCGCAAAGAACTGTTCCCACAGGCGCAGGTCTGCATCGGGCAGCTGGAAATCAGTAAAGCACTTCTTTCCTTCGTCAAACAGGGCTATGCCATCGAAGAGGTTCATACGATAAAAATACGAAGTTTTTTTATTATACTAAATTATTTAGCATTACTATTGAAAAACTCCTATGTGTTCGCTTTGTTCAGATTTTAAAAAGCCTAATTTTAACCCAACCAACTAACCAACACCCCGCTCCTTAAGTTTGCATCATGAAATCACTGTCTTCGTTTGTACTGCTTTTCTTTTTTTGTTCCCGGTTTGCGACCGCTCAATCGGATAAAAGCCTGATCGACTCTGCTTACCGCCTGGTTGCGGCGCAAAAATTCTCAGCGGCCGATCGCATCATACAGCGTTCGAAAGGCAAGAAGGAAAAAGAAAATGCCGCTTCGTATGCAGCTAAAGCATGGCTGATCAATGAAGGGCGCAGGTATAACTGGTACAGGAATATGGCCGACAATTTCGCAGCCTCCTACCCGCCGCACAATGAGCCTGAGATCAAGCCGAACGACCCGAGGATCGAGGCCGGTAAAAAAACCTGGCAGGCCGAATTACTGGAGAACGCTTCCCTCGCTCTTAAATACGACGAACAGAACGCAATGGGTTACCTGATGCGCGGCGTGTATTACAGTCTGACCAACGACAGCATCAAAGCCCTCGCGGATTTTGACATGGCCGAAAAACTGGATCCCGCAAACTGCTATGTCGGTTTCTGCCGCGGCAACCTGTATGGCAACGGCAATATGGAAGCGGCTATAGCACAATATCAGAAAACAATAGCCTGCGCTCCTTCGTACCCCTGGACCTACCACAATATTGCTCTTATCCTTTTCCAGCTCAAACGATACGATGAAGCGCTGGCAATGACCCGCAAATACGCTGCCATCGATCAATCCTCAGCCGGGCCTCGGTTTCTGTCATTGTTGTATGCGTCGCTGCTGCAAGTGAATGGTCCGAAAAGCAAATATGTTACCGAAGCATTAGATCATGTGCGCAAACGCGCTGCAGTATCGTCCGACAAACGGGCGTATTTTGAAGATAACAAAATGGTGGTACAAACCCTTTTTAGTTACTATTCGCCCGCAACGTTGCAGCTGTTGCAAGCCTGCATGTCAGACCAGCCCGATAAAGCCCTGCAGGCAGTTGAGGCTGGCGCTGATGTGAATGTTCCTTTCAGCGCTGGTTTCCGCGCCATCAATTACCCGATTTTATATGCTGCCAAAACAAGAAATCTTCCGTTGTTTGAAACATTATTGAAGAAAGGTGTGGATGTGAATGCACAGGATGATCTTGGCTTCAGCGCATTGCATTACCTGGGCGGCCCTGCCGATACCGGCGCACAGAATGTTCTGGTGATGGCTGATCTCCTGCAGAAACAAAAGCCCAACCTGAACATCCGCAACTGGCGGGGCGAATCGCCCTTACTGTATTCGTTCACTTACATGAACGAGGATTATATCCGTTTGCTGATATCAGCCGGCGCTGATGTAAACCTGGCTGATCAGGATGGCATCACGCCGTTATCGCGTTACTCCGGCACCGACAATTCGGCTTCGCTGGTAAAAATGTTGCTGAATGCTGGAGCAGATCCTACCCTGTCTTCCAAAACCGGGCGCGACATTTTCAGCTCTGCGCTGTATTACCGTCCGGGCAGCCTGGCTGTCCTGTACCTGCTGGAAAAAAGTAAACCTGGCCTTATGCCGTCTTGCACTGAAACCAGTTTCATACGCGGCTCTATCATCGGCAAACCCGGCGCAGTATTGATGGATGCGATGATCGATAACGACCTGGCCGCATTTAAGAAAGCCCTGCCTACGGTTAAAGACCCCGAAGTGATCAACTATATGTCAGTTGCCGCCATTAATTTCAGCGAAGGCCGTTCTTTTTATGACGAGCTGATCAAAGTAAGCACCGGTCCGCTCAACTTTTCCCTCCCGAACGGGTTAAACGGTCCGGGACAGCAAATCAGTCCCAGGAAGATCTTCTACGAAATCCCCCCTACCGATCCCTATGCCGATTTACAATTGTACTACAGAGAGGAAGCCCGGGAAATGCGGGAATGGAAGCTGGACGTAATGCGTTTTACGGAGATCTACACCAATCACGCCCAGTCTCCTGCGGCCAGGTGCAATGCGATCGCAATGATGGTGAATGCATCGAAAAAGATCCTGGATATTGCGCTGCTGATCGACAGGCGGCATCGCAGTGGTGAACAGCGTTTGTCCGAAGCCTCGGCGGCCTACGTTGCTAAAATGGTGGAAAGTAAAAAAGAGGATCTGAAGAAATATGAGTTCGCGCAGATGCGCTCTACCTGTATTACGCGGCAATATTAAAGACCAGGGAATAATGCCTGCCATTATTGATCTTACCAACTATAGATTATTTTAAACATGAAGACCGGAGCAGATCTCCGGTCTTCATGTTTACTAATTCTGCCAGTGCTGCAACATCATCAATAATATACTTTATATAAACAGCCGTTGCACCGCTCCTTACATATCAGGCTTCTAATACCGCATTATCATCCCGGCTTCACTTTTCTGTTTTCCGAATGACCATGCACAGGATAGTTCAAGGCTCTGCACCGAGTTGTAATCATTGATCTTTGAAGTGACGATATCATAACTGATTCCTATCAGCCATTTTTTCCCCTGCACACCCACATAAGGATAGCACGCATCGCCGAAGCGGTTCCAGAGTCCCAGGTTGAAAGTTTCCACGGCTGTTGTATGCATTTTCATCCTGTATACGGCGCCGGCTGTGAATACTTTATTCCCGCCCTGAACATCGAGCAGACCGCTGATAGCGAATTCGTTTCCATTCTTTGCATACCACTGTATACCACCCTGGAAACTGTACCGCTGATCGAGGCTGTAATTGCTGTTCTTGAAAGCCCCCTGCACGGGTTTGGCGGCATGGAATAAAGCCGCGCCAAGGTAATAGCCGGAATTTGCTTTCCTGTTACTGTAGATCATACCAACATTAAAATCAACATATTTCCTGTTATCGATCACCGGCACATCATAGGAAGGTGCGGTTCGCTGAAATCCCATACTGCCGAACTGCGATTGATATTCGAACATATTGAGGTTCAGCAGGCGGTTGGCATAGATCCCGGATATACCCATACCCAACTGCTGGTCCCCGTTTTTATCCAGCGCGAGATGGTAGGCCGCATGAAGGCCGGCATAATTGTTTTTCAGCAGCCCGCCGTTAGAAGCATCGTTCAGCAATGAGATGCCCAGCCCAAATGTGCTTTTCTGCGCAAGTCCGGCAGTAAATCCTTTCTCCACTGCTATGCTTGTAGTATTGTACGGCTCTGAATACGCGCCCCACCACTGCGATCTGAATACGGCGGTTGCACGCCAGTCGTCGACATTCTTACCCGTTGATGCGGGATTGATGGAAAAGGCCGAATTAAAGTAATGCGAGAAATGAGGATCCTGTGCATAGGTCTTTGCTGTTAAAACCAGGCACAAGCTCATATATATTGTAAATCGTTTCATAACTGTTTGGTATTGTTTTTATCGTAACAGTGTTACAGTTCCCTGCCTGACCACAGGCTTGCCATTGGTGTCGGTGGCTTTGATCACCCATACGTAGGATTCAAGCGGCTGAAGCGTTCCGTTCAACCTGCCGTCCCAGCCTTCATTCATATTCCGGGTTTCAAATACCTGTTTTCCATAGCGATTGAAGACACGTACATATTCAAGGCGGGCTATGTTGACAAAATTGAAATACAGCACATCGTTCTGGCCATCGCCGTTCGGCGTAAACACCCTGGGCACGTACACATTGTTCTCGAAGACTTTAACGAGCAAGGTATCCACCGTAACGCATCCCGCAGCCGAAGTGATCTTCACCGTATACTGTCTTTCCGTTTTAGGTGTTAATACCGGGTTTGCGATCACAGCGCTTGAAAGATCTGTAGCCGGCGACCACTGGTAAGCAAGGCCGAAACTGCGCGCCTGCAGGTTCACCGGTTGCGATACCTGGGTATTGATCGTGTTCATGCGGATAGCTGCTGCCGGGCTTTCTATACGGATCACCTGTGTAAGACTATCCGGTTGTGCAGGGCAATCAGATGATGTGATCTTCAGCTTCAGCTGGTAACTGCCGGCCTGCGGATAGGTAAATGATGGCAAAGCCGATGCAGAACTACCACCATTACCGTCACTCCATTGATAAGCGATCGTTCCCGGCGCCGTGGACTGATTGGTGATAACCACAGGCATGTTCACACAATAACCGGTGAAGCCAAACGCTGCCTTCGGTGGCTGAACCATGGTAACAACAATGCTGTTGGACGCAGGTGCGGTACAACCGTTTGCATCAGTAACCAAAGCTGTATAACTACCTGCTGTATTTACAACCAGGGAACTGGTATTACCACCAACTGATGTGCCGTTCCTCATCCAGGCAAAACCAGTTCCGGAAGTAATAGTAAGCGGCAAAGCAGCATTGGATCCGCAGAGCGCCGTGCCCTGTGCTGCGGAGATGGCAACTGCGGGAAGCTGGTTAACTATTACATTTACAACAATAGAAGCCGTTGCTGTACCATCTGAAACCGATATCGTAAACTGATCCGTTCCCTTGTATCCTGCAGCCGGTGAATAGGTAACATTTTGTGGCAGAACAGAGCCGCCGTTGCTGTTAGCCGTTGCCGGGAAACCGCCTGTTGTTCCGTGTGCGGGACTGCCGGTGACCGTCCATGTCAACAGTTGGCCGTTATCTGCATCGGTTGCTTTTAACAGGGACGAGAGATTGAATGCACCGGCATTCTGGCAAAGGGCAAAACCAGTTGTGGTTCCTGCATCAAATACCGGCGCGGAATTGGTGGTAACGGTATAACTGTCGCCATTGGTAAAAGCTGCAGTCAATCTGTTTCCGGAACTGTCAGTAACATTTGCAAACGTTAACAGGTCGATCCGGATAGATCCGTTACCGGTAAGGTTGATCAACCTGATGTCATAAGTACTGTCGTTAATCATCAGTACCGCATCTATTGCTGCATTGGCGGTTCCTGTACTGGTAACAGTGAATGCGGTTCTCAATACACCTGTAACGGGTTCATTGAACGACGCCCTGAAAGTTACGGGCCCTGATGATACATTTGCCGCCAATGGTACCTGCCGTTTGATGCTGTTCAATACCGGCGCTGTTTTGTCGAATATAACTTTACTTGTATTCGTGGTTGCGGTTGCGATCACACTTTCATTGCCCGAGAAATCCGTTACGCGCAGGCTGAATGGAATATTTCCTTCTGCATCCGCTGAAGTCATTACATAGGTAGCCTGCCAGCTATAGCTGCTGCCACCAACGCTGGTTGCAGTGACACTATGCGTGGCGATGGATATTGCCGATGTGGTAACCGGCTCACTTGTGGTGAATGCAAGTGTAACCATATTCCCGGCTTTCGCCTTGTCTGCTAAAGAATGGTCTGAGGTCAGCGATATGTTTGTGACAACAGGTATTGTTTTATCCATGAGCACGATACTGTTATCGCTTGCGGAAGTCTGTGCGGCTGTATTGCCGGAAAGATCGGATGCACTGATGGAAAAAGGAATGACGCCTTCCTGGTCTGAAGTTGTTACTGTATAGGTCGCTTCCCAGTTATTTCCGCCTGTATTAACAACGGCTGCGATGTGCGTAGCGATGGTCACTGCCGGTGCCGGACCTGTTTTATTGGTGGCGAACCTGAGCGTGATCAGATCACCAGGCTTTGCACGGTCTGTCCGGATGCTGTTATTCGATCTGATATTTGAATTGCTGATCACCAGCGGCGATCTGTCATACACTACCATGCTGTTATCACTGGTGGTGGTTACTGCCGCTGCTGCATTACCGGCAAGATCAACAGCATTGATAGCAAATGAAATTGTACCATTCAGATCTACTCCCGACATGGTATAGGTTGCTTTCCAGTTATTTACGCCTGTGCTCACTACTGTTGCTGCACGGCCGCCGAATGTTACAACAGGAATTTCAACCGCTTCGCTGGAAGTAAATGTCAGGGTTATGATATCACCGGATTTTGCCCTGTTGCTGACTGTATTACCTGAACTGATGGAAGCATTGTTTATTACCGGCACTGTTTTATCAAGAACCAGATCCTGCTGATCTGTAGCAGCTGTAAAAGATGCGGTATTTCCTGCCATATCGCTAACCACCACCGAGAAAGGAACTATACCTTCCTGGTCAGTGTTCCTGGCTGTATAGACAGCCTGCCACCTGTTGGTTCCGGTAACCGTCGGTGATGCAGTATTACCCGCAATAACAACCGCAGGCGTCCTTATCGGTTCATCTGCCGTAAACCTTACAACAGCCAGATTTCCTGGTTTCAGGTGGCCCGGGTTGGTATGATTGGATGTGATGGTGAGTGGATCCAGCACCGGTGGTGTTTTATCGAACAACACACTGGTATTGTTGCTGGTTGCAGTTACCGTATTTACAGTATTACCGGCAAAATCGGTATAGCTGATCGTGAATGGAATATTGCCTTCTGTGTCTGCTGCGGTCATCGTATAGGCAGCGGTCCAGCTCGTTGGAGTGGTATTGACAAGCGTTACTGCATGCGTTGCAATCGTTGCCACCGGGGCCCGTAATGTCTGGTTCGCGCTGAAACTGATCGTTACTACATCGCCGGGCTTTGACAAGGTGCCGATAGTATTGTCAGAGCTGATCCCGATGAATACTAAAGCCGGAGCAGTGTTATCGAACCGTACACTTGTGAAGTTGGTGGTGGTATTGATATTGGCCCCCGTGTTACCAGCCGGATCAATAATGTTGGAGATATTGAATGCAACCGGGCCTGACGGTTCTGATCCCGTCATTGTAACACTCGCCTCCCATACCAGCGATGAGATCTTCACCGGCGTAACCGTATGTCCTGCGATCGTTGCTACAGGTGTAACGATCGGTGCATTCATGGTAAATGTGATTTTTACTACATCACCTGCTGCAGCCAGGGTTGCATCCGTATAGTTCGAAGCGATTGTAACAGCGGTTGCTACCGGCGTGGTTTTCCGGAATGTAACGGTACTTCCGTCTGAAGTAGCAGTTGCGGCTGTTCCGTTATTTCCCGCAAGATCCCTGTATGCTACGGAGAAACTGACCACTCCTTCTGCGGCTGCGGTGGTTGGTATATATGAGGCTGTCCAGACCGTAGGACTCACCTGTGTAACCGTGGCTGCCGTACCCATGATAATGGCAGTTGCTGAGCTAAGGGGCTCATTCGCGGTAAACTGAACCGTGATCCTGTCACCCGGTTTTGCCGCTGCCGTATTGCTGTTATTAGAAGAGATGACGATGCCTGTCAGCCCGGGATCTGTCTGATCGATCGTTACCGGTGTGCCTGTGGTAACAGCATTGGTAGTAGCAGTATTACCCGCTGCATCACGCACCGTCATGCTGAAATTCACTATACCATCAGGCATAGCACTTGATACGGTTAATGCAGCAAGATACATTCCGCCCGATAAAGTTGGTGTAACCGCAATACCATTGATCAGTGCCGTTGCAGATACAGCATCGGCTGGCTTAGCTACCTGGAGCGTAATAACATTTCCCAGTGTTGCATAAGCGCTGTTGACTGCATTATTACTGCTGATGGACGTATTAGTAAGAACCGGTGCGTCCTTGTCAATAGTATAATATTCTCCCGTAAAAGGCAACGCATTCGTTAACGGTAAGTTTATTCCCGTCGTATCTGCAAGCTGCAATGCGATCGTTCCGTTGCCGGTGCCGGTATTCACCGATACGCGGTAAACATCAGAAGCGCCGGTAGGGCTTATCGTTCCAACAGATGCACCGCTGACAGTGCCTGTGGTGATCACACCCAGGTTGGCGGCAGTAAGGCCGGTTATCTGCTTATTAAACACCAGGTCAAAATCAACCACTGCGGCATTGGTATTTTCATCACTAACACGGCTGATCGTATTTAATGTGGCCGGCATTATCAGCGTTACAGGATTACCCGTAGCCGCATTGCTGTTGAATACACTGGCCCCATTGTAGCCATTGTCATTAAATTCCAGCACCGCAACCTTATACGACTTCCCGACCTCGAGATTGCTGACCGTTACCGAATTACCTGCACCGATATATACTACGGACCAGTTATCAGTTCCGATAACAGATCCCTGTCCCAGCACAGCGCCTGCGCTGTAAAGTGTGCCGTCCACAGGAAGCGGCGCACTTGCAGATGCATTCTTATTGACCAGCACCATGCGCTGCTGACCATTACCTTTTGTCCAGTTTACCGTTACCTGGGTGCCTGTATTTCCTGTAAAATTAATAGCAGTAGCGCTGGTTGAAGGTGCAAGCAACGGGTTGTAACGAAATACACCCATGTACCAGGTGCCGAAATGCAGACCCGCGGTAACATCCATGAGCCCATCACCGTCTATATCTGTCAATGCTAGGCAGTATGGATTTGATATACCGTTAGAACTATTGAATATTGTGGACTTGCTGAAACTGCCTGCGTCAATTGTACCGGTCACAGACGTATTCTGAAGTATCTGTATGACCGCATTGGATGGCGATGCAACCGCAATCTCCGGCTTCCCGTCTCCGGTGATATCACCTATCTGCACATCAACTACATAATCGGCTACCGGGAAAGCTGCCAATGCATCGAACGATGAAGTGGTGATAGACCCGGGCGTGCTGTTATTCCGGTATATATTCATTGTACCGGGTCCGTCGTAGGTGACCGCTAACAGATCCAGTTTTCCGTCGCCGTCGATATCTGCAAGTTTTGCACAATCCGCACCCGTTCCGGTTGTAATGGGAAGGGAAACAACCGGGGCAAATGTTCCGTTGTTGATAACACCGGATGTAGCCGTATTGCGGAAAATATGCAACCTGCCCGAATAAGCACACATCAGCAGGTCCTGTTTCCCATCGCCGTCTATATCTCCCGCCACCATATCGTTCACAACATCCGGCGGGAAAAATGTAACGCCTGCATCGAAAGATGAAACTGTAATTGAACCCGGGGTTGCGAGATTCCTGAACACAGTGATCTTGGCAGACATAATACCATCGCTCACTACGATATCCAGTTTCCCGTCGCCATCTATATCCGCAAGCACAACCGGTGATGGATAGTCCATGGGCAGTTCCACCGAAGTGCTGAAACTGATTGATCCGCTGCTGCTCGTATTCCTGAATATATGTACTTTTTGGTTGATCATGTCCGAGATAACAATATCCGGCTTCCCGTCGCCATCGATATCACCGGCCGTAATTTTGTGGAGTATTGCACCTGAAACTGTAATATCCTGACGAACCCCGAAACTGCTGCTGCTGACGGATCCCGCAGTAGCTGTGTTGCGGAATACAGAGAATTCAGAACCAAAGCCAGTCGTCAGAATATCGTTCCTGCCGTCGCCGTCTATGTCAACCGACAGCATTCGCGATACCTGACCTGACATAACGAACTTTTCCGGCATGGGCAGGTCTTTATTACCGAGATCTTTACCGATCGGATTGGTCACTATGAAACTAAGCATCGATTGGCCCTGCAGGTTATTCGTTGTATTCAATACACTTAAAGGCGCAAGCATAGCACCTGTCGGTACTGTTACTGTGAGACTGGTTGTGGTAGCGCTTGTGACAGTTGCCTTTACCGTTCCGAAATACACAATATTATTGGCGGTAACCGCATCGAAGCCAGTTCCTGAAATGGTTACAACTGAACCTACAGCTCCGGAAACGGGTGTAAATGAACTGATCACCGGAACGGCAGAAAGCAAGCCTGGCGAGTACAAAGGCTGACCCGATTTGTTATCTGTGGCTTCGGATACGGTAATACCATCAGATAACCATTGCTGAATTCCGCCAGATCCGTATCCGGCAACCGGGGAGTTACCCTGATGACCGGTTGCAATTGCATCGGGGGTGTTTATACTGGCAAAAGTTGACCATTGCGACCATGATGTTGTTGAAGAGAAAAAACAAAGGGTAATTATAGACAATACATACCTGTATGCCGTTTGGTAACGCATAAACCTGTTTTAAGATGTTTTCTGAGGGATTTCGTTGTCTGCTAAGACGGACACAAATCTATCAGCAGAATAAAACACGGGCAATAGTGCATATGCTTCATATTCTCAGGATTGAGGCATTAAAAGACTGCGGTTTATTCTTTTTTCAAATGCGTTCCCGAAATTCGCTGCAGCCGAAGATGTGATTCAAAAAAAATGTATTGTTGCAAACCTCCGTGCAAAACTTCATCAGCAGATATTATGTTTGGTTTATATGTATTACCTTATGCATCCGTGCAAATGCACAGGTGCCCGGACATTCCGTGAATTATACGGTTACGCAGGGATTACCGCAAAACAGTATTTATGACATAATACAGGATAAACGGAACTTTCTCTGGATAGGCACTGCCGGCGGTCTCTGCCGCTTTGATGGCTACCAGTTCCATACTTATGCGATGTCGGAAAAAAATCCTAAGGCCATTTCCTCCTACAAGGAATTCCGGTTCCATATTGATAAGGAAGATCGTTTATGGATCGTTTCTTTTAACGGGATCAGTTTATACAATGAACTGACCGATGACTTCAACAACCTCCTTACTTATAAACCACAGGGCGTGGTAATGGCGGAAAATCATTTCTTCGGGGAAGACCAGCAATTTATCTGGATCGGGTTATGCAGTTACGGCATCGTTAAGGTGGATAAACAAACGCTCAGGGTTCATCACACATCACTGACACGTTCCACACACAGATCAAGTAATGACGTGAGCTATCATGGATTTCTCGATAATAACCGGCTATGGGTCATTGACAACAATGAATCGGCCAGGCCGGTATTTTATATATATGATATCGCACGGCAGCAGGCAGACACGATCCCGTTGCCGGTCACCAATATTGTAAACATGAATGATTCCATGGCGCTCGGCATGGATTCGAAAAACGTTTTCCTGATCAACAAGAAAACGCTTCTTTACAGTAAGATGCCAGTCATGGCCGATGGTGCACACCACAATTCCATCAGCCTCTTTCGCAGAACGGCAAATTCGGCGGTGTTGTGTTCGCAGAAGAATGGCGTTTTTTATATCAATACGCAACCTTTTTCCGTGGCCAGGCGCATAACGCATACAGACAGGGAAGGAAAGAAAGTGTTGTCGGCCCGTAGCTTTTTTGAAGACAGATCGGGTAATACCTGGATAGGCATGACCGGTGAAGGATTGGAAAAGATCCCCTACCCTTACAAAACATTCCGCAACTTCCGTTCTGCTACCACCCGTAACAACGTATTCGGCATTGCCGCAGATGCTGCATCTGTTTATACCGGTATGTGGTGGGCAGAGGGTCTGAACATTTTTTCGCGAAACGGGAAGCCGGATCAGAATATTACGGTGAACAAGGCCGCACCACAGGCATCAAACAGTGTGATCACCATCACGCCGGTTGCGGAAAACAGGTTGATGCTGCTGGCTCCGGCCGCCAGGAAAAATGATGCACATGTGCCGCTGATTTATCAGAAGACAAATGGTACTATCAGGCCTGTAAATAAAGAAGTGACTGACTTTCTACAGGCCCACTGGGGCAGCGGAAACCTCCGCAACTTCCTGTACAAAGAAGCAAAGGGCAATCTTGTTCTCAATGCAGGCGAATACCTGGTAAGGCTTACGCCATCTGGTGAAACTCATTTTACGCCGGCTGTGATCCGTCATTTTCCCGGCGAAACGATTGCCAGCGGCTTCACACACAGCAACGGGGAACGATGGGTGGGTACTTTTACCGGTGTATTCAAGGAGTACGATGGCGGGAAATGGAAACGTGTTGCCCTTCCTGAGGACAAGGAGATCAAATCCATGTGCGAAGACGGAGATGGTAATATGTGGCTGGGTACCAACCACGACATTTACGTTGTAAGCAGGGAACTGAAAACAATTGCACATTATACCGAGGGAAAAGAACTGGTGAACGGTCATATATATGCGATCATACGGGACAGGTTCAACAATATATGGTTCAGTCATAATAAAGGTCTGAGCGTATACCGCCCGAAAGAAAAAACATTTGAACATTACAATGAACAGGACGGACTGCAATCGAACGAATTCAATGTAAGCGCATCATTTGCGGCAGAAGACGGCACTTTATTCTTTGGCGGCACCAATGGCGTTACCGGCTTCAGACCGGAACAGGTTGCGCAGAACAGGAATACCCCAACAGTAAATATTACCAGTATTAAAGTTTTCGATGAGCCTTTGCAAACCGATACGGCATACTGGCTTGTACCAGAAATACGGTTGCCCTTTAACAGGAATACCATAAGTTTTGAATTTGCCCTGCCCGAGTTTACACGAGAAACGGGCAACCGTTACCAGTTCATGTTATCGGGGGTTGATGATCACTGGATCAATGCAGCAGACCGGCGCTTTGCACGGTACGCAGGTCTGCAACCCGGCCGGTATATATTCCGCGTAAAAGGCGCTAACAGTGATGGCATCTGGGGCAGCGAGAGAAATATCAGCATTACTATTATTCCGCCTTTCTGGCAAAGAACATGGTTCCGTTTACTGATCATAGCATCTGTTTTACTCACGGCTATCGGTACCGGCATTGCAGTGCAGAAATGGAGGCAACGAAAAACATTCAGAAAACTTGAATTACAGCATAAGATCCAGCTGGAGCGCGAACGCATTTCGCGCGACCTGCACGATAATGTGGGCACACAACTGAGCCTGATCAGCAAACACCTGGAAGAAGCAGTTGATCCGCGTGAAGCAGTATCCGAATCGGACCGCATGTATAACCTCCGGAATATAAGCCAGACCTCAAAAGAGGTTATTTTTACACTGCGCGAAACAATATGGGCATTGAACAGGGATAAGATCTCTCTTGAAGAAATGTTCGACAAACTGAAAGTATTCGCACAAAAACTCAACAATGCTGCCGCAGGTTGCCAACTGACATTCCATGAAGGCGAAAACACTGATTCGCTGATTCTGGGCCCTTCCGAGGCAATCCATCTTTTCAGGATATCCCAGGAAGCGATCGCTAACTCGCTTAAGTATGCAAATGCTACGAAACTTGATCTGGAATGCTACAACGATAAAGGCCACTACCGGCTTATTGTTGCCGATAACGGCATCGGTTTTATCCACGCTGCCCGGAGAGCCGATGGACATTACGGGCTCGATAATATGCAGCACCGCTGCGATGAAATCGGATGTACACTAACGATCGATACCCGGCCTGGAAAAGGCACCGTGATCACCATCCGGAAAAAATGAAGCAAATGCACCATCACCGCTATTGAAAATCTAAATAGTTTTACCCTATGAGATACAAAGTGGCTATTACAGATGACAAGCCCAATATCATTGCGTCCGTCTCACAGGAATTAGTTCATTCGGGAAAGATCGATATTGTGTTCACTGCCCGGAACGGAGCCGATTTCCTGGAAAAGCTAAACAAATTGCCGGCAGACCAACATCCGCAGGTTGTGTTGATGGATATCGATATGCCGGTAATGAATGGTATTGAAGCGGTAAGGCAGGGCAGCAGTTTATATCCTGCCATACAATATGTAATGCTGACCGTTTTTGACGATGATGACAAACTATTCGAAGCGCTTCAGGCAGGTGCCGGCGGCTACCTGTTAAAAGATAACCGGCACGAGGAGATCCTGGAAGCGATTGAAGAGATCATCGAGAAAAAAGGGGCCCCCATGTCTCCCCGCATCGCCCGGAAAACTTTAAAGCTTTTATTGAACCAATCCCCTGTTCACAAAACAGACACAGTTAAAACAGGGCTGTCTGAACGGGAGGAAGAAATCCTGAGGAATATGGTGGCCGGAATGGATTACAGGCAGATCGCAGCGAAGCTGTTTATCAGTCCGCATACCGTGAGGAACCATATTACCAGGATCTACGACAAACTGCATATCACTTCAAAAACGCAAGCCGTAAAACTGGCGATTAAAAATAAGTGGGTGTAATTAACAGAACAATACCTGCAATACTTCATCACTGAGCAGTTTCACAATCATTCTTCTTTATTTACCAACATATCAGCACCCAAAATAGCTTTGCATACATCTTTAAAGTCTTCCGGCTGAAAAACTACTTTACAAGCACCAGATCCAGCGCTACAAAAATATCCGCTGCAGCCGGTTGTTTGGGCTTCGGAATTAATTCCAGCGTACGGGGTTTCGGCTCATCATCAATATCCCACAGAGAGCGGCTGATACCGATATTGGCAGTAATAAATACGGAACCGGATCTGGGTTGTATCGTGGCGATAAAATCGACAGGGTTGGAAATTCCTTTTATGGTGAGATCGGCGGTTACGTTAAAGGTTGATGTATTACCAATGCGTTTTATTTTCTTTATATCCACTGTAGCGGAAGGATACTGATCTGATGAAAAAAACTTCGGCTGCCGCAGATTGGCATCAGTTTTCCGCCTGCTGGTCTCCTCTTTGGCTTCGGTGCTGCGGATCGAATTCATATCGATAATAAATACCCCTTTTACCGGCTCTCCTGTATTTGAATATTGTAAATTACCCCACGCAAACAAAATATAACCGGAATGGCCGCCCATCATTTTGCCGGTATTCCACAAAATTTTGCTTTTTTTGGTATCGAGTTGATAAGCGCCCTGTATTTTCTGGGCATAAGCAAAGGATTGAATGGCCATAAAAAACAGTACAACGATTGAAGATTTCAGTTTCATAATGTATATTTTTTTGAAACTGCAACCTAGCGCCACATCCAGTATTGCTCTGCATTGGTATAGTAAATTAAACTGTAAACATTGTAAATTATCATCGTTTACCTATGGATACCGCTAAAAACAACCCTGTTTCCGGGAACCGTTACTTTTGGGGACTTCTGCTTTTGCTGGTGGCATTTACCGGTCTGGCCGCATTCAGGTTTTCGGGGAAGGATAATTTCAGCATGGCCAGACAACAGATCCTGCTCCGGAAAATCGGGCATGAAATACTTTTAGCATCGGGCGACAGCACTTCCAGGGTATTACCGGTTCAGGAAAAAGGCATTGGCAAATACCAGATCCGGTTCGAGAAGGAATTTACTTTTGAACCCGATACATTGGTGAAGATCATCAGGGAAACACTGGAGAAAGAAGATCATCCCGCCGATTATATCGTAAATGTTCTGGACTGCTCCAATGAAGATATCCTGTTCGGATATGCGATTTCGCAAAAGGGGCAAAATGATATCATCCCTTGCAAGGGAAGGATCCAGGCAAAAGGATGTTACGTGGTAAATATCGAGTTTCAGGAATCAGACCCTATGCTGTCGAAAAGCTATGTGATAGCCGGGGCATCCCTTTTCGCGTTCATGGGGATTCTTGCGGTTCGTCCGTTCAGGAAGAGAAGAAGGCGGTCTGTCATCCCTGAGCCGGAACAGGGCTTTCGCATCGGAAACACTCTATTCGACGCTGAAAAACGCACACTTACCGTTTCGGGCATGATCACCGAATTAACACCCAAAGAAAACAAATTGCTCCACATCCTTGCGAACTCCCCCAACGAGGTTATCGAACGGAGCAGGATCCAGAAAGAAATCTGGGAAGACGAGGGTGTGATCGTAGGACGGAGCCTTGACATGTTTATCTCAAAACTGAGAAGAAAACTGGAAAACGATCCATCGGTACAATTGGTAAATATTCACGGCAAAGGATACAAGCTGCAGATCGAATCTGTGTAAAGTTGTTTGCGGATTGAAAACGGGAGGCAGTTTTCCGGATTTCCGGACTGAGACTTTCATCATCCCCATCTACCGAATCCATCCCTTTTCCACCGAATCTACCCTTAATTCCCGGTATTATCATACCATTATTCTTTACATTGTGTCTTTCTCCATTAAAAATCCAGGTAAATGAAACTACGATTCATGGCATCGCTTTCTCTGGCGGTGCTTGCGGGTGTTTCGGCTGTTAAGGCACAGCGCCCGAGAGGCGGCGAGCAGCCTGATCCGAATGCCCCTACAACCAAGTACAGTTATTATGATGCATTCGCACCATTTTTTTACACCAAAAACGGGAACGATCAGCGTGCAGCCACGGGTGAGCCGGGACCAAAATACTGGCAGAACCGTGCGGATTACCAGCTCAGCGCCAAACTGAACGACGAAACAAATGAGATCACCGGAACGGAAATCGTTACTTATACCAATAACAGCCCGCTGAAAATGGGTTTTGTGTGGATGCAGCTTGACCAGAACCTGTTCAAGCCCGATTCCCGCGGAAGCCTGATCGTACCTGTCGGTGGCAGCCGTAACGGTGGCCGTGGCCAGGTCTTCGATGCCGGGTACAAGATCAAATCGGTTAAAGTACTCGACGCCAAAGGCGCTGCTACCGATGTAAAATACCTGGTAGAAGATACGCGTATGCAGATCTACCTTCCGAAGGAACTCGGCGCCAACGGTGCACAACTGAAGCTGAAAATCGAATACTCCTTTATCTCACCCGATCAGGGTTCCGACCGCATGGGTGTGCTGAAAACAAAAAATGGTAAGATTTTTACCGTTGCCCAGTGGTACCCGCGCATGTGTGTGTTCGATGATGTGTCTGGCTGGAATACCCTGCCTTATACCGGTCCTGGTGAATTTTACCTGGAATACGGCGATTTTGACATCAACATCACCGCACCCGCCAAACACATCGTGGTTTGTTCGGGCGAACTGCTGAATCCGCAGGATGTGTACACTGCCGAACAGCTCAAACGCTGGGCTGCGGCTGAAAAAAGCGAGAAAACGGTAATGATCCGTTCTGCAGAAGAAGTAACCGATGCAGGCTCCCGTCCGCAGGGCAAACAGGAACTGACCTGGAAATTCAGGATCAGGAATGCACGCGATGCATCCTGGGGCGCTTCCGCCGCTTTTGTGATCGACGCGGCAAAAATGATCCTGCCAAGTGGTAAAAAATCTATTGCAATCTCCGCTTACCCTGTTGAAAGTGATACTGCCAAAAATGGCCAGGGCTGGAGACGCTCTACTGAATTTGTAAAAAAATCCATCGAATACAATTCTGCAAAATGGTTTGAATACCCTTACCCTGCAGCTACAGCTGTTGCAGGTGCGCCGGGTGGTATGGAATATCCGGGTATCGTATTCTGCGGTGCGAGGAGCAGCGGACGTGGCTTATGGGGCGTACATGATCACGAATTCGGCCATACCTGGTTCCCGATGATCGTGGGCTCCAACGAAAGACTGTATGGCTGGATGGATGAAGGCTTCAACACTTTCATCAATACCCTTTCTACCGATAATTTCAACAACGGTGAATTCAAAGGCAGACCTACCAATGTACAGATGACGGGAGGCAACTATACCCGCCCTACCCTGGAACCCGTACTGAGCAACGGTCCGGATAACCTGAAAGAAATCAACAACGGCACTCTTTTGTATAGCAAACCGGGCCTGGGTCTTACAATGCTTCGCGAAACCATCCTTGGGCCAGAACGTTTCGACTTTGCCTTCAAAACCTATATCAACCGCTGGGCATTCAAACATCCTACACCGGATGATTTCTTCCGTACCATGGAAAATGCTGCCGGAGAAAGTTTACAATGGTTCTGGCGCGGCTGGTTCGTAAACAACTGGCGCCTGGATGTTGGTGTGCGTGGTGTAAAATATACCGATAGCACCGACTTCTCCAAAGGTTCCCTGATCACGATCGACAACCTCGAAAAAATGGCAATGCCTGTGATCCTGGAGATCAAAACCAAAAGCGGCAAAACTGACCGTGTAAAACTGCCGGTAGAGATCTGGATGCGGAATGTAAGCTGGACATTCAAATATCCATCCACCGAAGAAATAGAATCTGTTACTTACGATCCTGACAAAGTATTGCCTGATTTTAATCCGGCGAATAATGTGTGGACGAAGAAATAAAAAATAAGTCTGAAAAGAAAAGGAGGCCTTCAAATAGCCTCCTTTTCTTTTGCAGTTGAGTGATACTTTCAATGATAGGCATCTTTAAAAAATAGCAAGTGTGGCGCTGAGTCCCCTTCGGGAGACGTCAGCGAAGGCAGTATAAAATCGTCGCGAAAAGCTTTTGGAAAGTTTAAAACTTTCCAAAAGTTAACCTCACTACACTAAGCGCTCTTCGAGAGACTTCAGCGAAGGCAGCGTAAGATTGGCATGATTAACCATTTACCAAAAGATCCAAACCAGTCTTTGCAGAGGCGCCTCTTTGGCTTCGGTGCCCAGCGAAGCGAAGGCAATCAAAATGATGCGCAGCACAGTTTGATAGAGGCCAAAGCAGCGCTGGCGCAAAGACGAGGCCCAGCGGCCCGAGCGACACAAATGCAGACACCCGCGTGGAGGTTGGAATCTGTAAGCAACTTTAGAAATGGTGGCTGCGTGATGCGCTGAGTCCCCTTCGGGAGACGTCAGCGGAGGATAAAGCGCTCTTCGAGAGACTCCAGCGAAGGCAGCGTAAGACCGGCATGATTAACCATTCAACAAAAGATCCAAACCAGTCTTTGCAGAGGCGCCTCTTTGGCTTCGGTGCCCAGCGAAGCGAAGGCAATCAAAATGATGCGCAGCACATTTTGATAGAGGCCAAAGCAGCGCTGGCGCAAAGACGAGGCCCAGCGGCCTGAGCGACACAGATGACAGCACCCGCGTGAAGGTTCGAATCTATAAACAACTTTAGAAATGGTGGCTGCGTGCTGCGCTGAGTCCCCTCCGGGAGACGTCAGCAGAAGCAGCGTAAAATCGTCGCGAAAAGCTTTTGGAAAGTTTAAAACTTTCCAAAAGCTAACCTCACCCGCGTGAAGGTTGGAATCTGTAAGCAACTTTAGAAATGGTGGCTGCGTGCTGCGCTGAGTCCCCTTCGGGAGACGTCAGCGGAGGATAAAGCGCTCTTCGAGAGACCTCAGCGAAGGCAGCGTAAGACCGGCATGATTAACCATTCACCAAAAGATCCAAACCAGTCTTTGCAGAGGCGCCTCTTTGGCTTCGGTGCCCAGCGAAGCGAAGGCTATCAAAATGTGCTGCGCATCATTTTGATAGAGGCCAAAGCAGCGCTGGCGCAAAGACGAGGCCCAGCGGCCCGAGCGACACAAATGCAGACACCCGCATGAAGGTTGGAATCTGTAAGCAACTTTAGAAATGGCGGCAGCGTGCTGCGCTGAGCCCCCTCCGGGAGACGTCAGCAGAAGCAGCGTAAAATCGTCGCGAAAAGCTTTTGGAAAGTTTTAAACTTTCCAAAAGCTAACCTCACCCGCGTGAAGATTGGAATCTATAAGCAACTTTAGAAATGGTGGCAGTGTGCTGCGCTGAGTCCCCTTCGGGAGACGTCAGTGGAGAATAATCGAATGCAACCTGTTGCGCTGAATCCCCTGCAGGAGATATCAAGTTTACTAACAACGTAAGATAATTGCTGGTCAGGCGACCACAGGTGTTCGAAAGATATTTATGAGGAGTTACACAATAAAATAGCGTTCATTTTTTCGGGATCACCGCCGCACTTGA